>DASRDA010000012.1:0-247559 GCA_035652835.1 Gaiellaceae bacterium | reverse complement strand
GAGGCGCTCGGGGAGGCGCTCGACGCGGCGGCGCTCGCCGGCTCGATCGGCGCCCAGATGATCCTCTGGCCGGGGGTCGAGGGCTACAACTACCCGTTCCAGACGCCGTACGCGGACTCCTGGGCCCGCTTCGTGGACGGGGTCGGGCAGGTCGCGACCGCGTGCGCGGAGCACGGCGTGACGCTGTTCCTCGAGCACAAGAACTCCGAGCCTGCGATGAAGATCTTCATGCGGAACATCGGCATGACCCTCCACGTGATCCACAAGCTGCGCGGCGAGGGGATCGACAACGTGAAGGTCAACATGGACTGGCAGCACCTGATCATGAACGGCGAGAACCTCGCCGAGTACGCGGCGCTCCTCGCCGCCGAGGGCCTGCTCGGACACCAGCATGCGAACTCCGGCTGGGGCACCTTCGACGACGACAACATGGTCGGCGCGACGGCGTTCATGGAGACGCTCGAGCTCGCGCTCGAGCTGCGACGTGCCGGCTACGGCTCGGGCGGCGAGCGGCTCGGCTTCGACCTCTACCCCTACACGGAGGACGCGGTCGCGGCCGTGCGGCGCAGCGTGCTGCAGTGGCGGTTCATCGACGGGATCGCCGCGAAGATCGACGACGCCGCACTGCGCGAGGCGCAGCAGCGGAAGGACGCGGTCGCCGCGTACGAGCTCGTCTACGCCGCGCTCGGCGCGTGAGCCGTCTCACCGTCGGCGTCCGCGCGCTGGTCGGGCTCGACGTCGGCACGAGCGCCGTGAAGGCGCTCGCGGTGTCGCAGGCCGGCGAGGTGCTCGCGCGCGCGGAGCGCGGCTACCCCGTCTCGACGCCGCGGCCGGGCTGGTCGGAGCAGGATCCGGAGGACTGGTGGCGCGCGGCGCAGGCCGCGCTCGGCGAGCTCGGCGTGCGCCCGGCGGCGATCGGCTTCTCCGGGCAGATGCACGGGCTCGTCGCGCTCGACGCGGAGCGGCGCGTCCTGCGGCCGGCGATCCTCTGGAACGACCAGCGCACGGCGGCCGAGTGCGCGGAGATCGAGGAGCGCGTCGGCCGCGAGCGGCTGGTCGAGCTGACCGGGAACCGCGCGCTCACCGGGTTCACGGCGCCGAAGCTCCTCTGGGTACGCAGGCACGAGCCTGAGGTCTACGCGCGGATCCGCCATGTGCTGCTGCCGAAGGACTACGTGCGGCTGCGGCTCGAGGGCGCGCTCGCGATCGACGCCGCCGATGCGTCCGGGACGCTGCTCCTCGACGTCGCGAACCGCCGCTGGTCGCAGGAGGTGCTCGACGCGCTCGACCTGCCTGTCGACTGGCTGCCGCCGGTCTCCGAGTCGACGGAGGTCGCGGGCGCCGGCGACCAGGCGGCCGGCGCGCTCGGCGTCGGCGTCGACCGGCCGGGACCGCTCTCCGTCGTGCTCGGCACTTCCGGCGTCGTGTTCGGCGCGCTCGAACGCTACGCCGCGGATCCGCAGGCGCGGCTGCACACCTTCTGCCACGCGCTGCCGGAGACGTGGCACGCGATGGGCGTGATGCTCTCCGCCGCCGGCTCGCTGCAGTGGCTGCGCGGCGTCGTGGGCGGCGAGCTCGGTTCGCTGGTCGAGGAGGCAGCGGCGTGGCCGCCCGGCGCGGAGGGGCTGCTCTTCCAGCCCTACCTCACCGGCGAGCGCACGCCGCACGCCGACCCCGACGCGCGCGCCGCCTTCGCGGGGCTGACGGTGCGGCACGACCGCGGCGCGCTCGTCCGCGCCGTCCTCGAGGGCGTCGCGTACGGCCTGCGCGACTCGCTCGAGCTGCTGCGCGCGGTCGGCGTCGAGGCCGACCGCGGGCGCGTCTCGGGCGGCGGCGCGCGCAGCGCGCTCTGGACGGAGATCGCGGCGACCGTCCTGGGGCTGCCGCTCGAGCGCACGGCGGTGGACGAGGGCGCGGCGTTCGGCGCGGCGCTGCTCGCCGGCGTCCGCGCGGGCGCCTTCGCGGACGCGCACGAGGCGGTGGCGGCCTGCGTCCACGTGACCGCGACGGTCGAGCCGAATGCGGCCTGGGCGGACGTCTACGAGGAGGGCTACCGGCGCTACCGGCAGCTCTACCCGGCGCTGCGGCCGATAGCTCGCTAGCCGGAGTACGCTGTCGGCATGGCCGTCGCGCAGGACACCACCGGCCGCGCGCTCCTCGTCGGCGGCGAGTGGGTCGAGACGGGCGAGTGGGACGAGGTGCGCTCGCCGTACTCCGGCGACGTGGTCGGCCGGGTCGCGCGGGCGACCGCCGAGCACGCGCGCGCCGCGGTCGACGCGGCCGAGGCGGCGATGCGCTCGCCGCTCCCGGCGCACGAGCGCGCCGCGATCCTGCAGCGCGTGGCCGCGTCGATCGGCGAGCGCCACGAGGAGCTCGCGCGCTCGATCTGCGCCGAAGCCGGCAAGCCGATCAAGGCAGCGCGGGTCGAGGCCGCGCGCGCGGTCGAGACCTACACGGCGGCCGCCGACGCCGCGCGCACGCTCACGGGCGAGACGGTGCCGATGGACGCGTCGCCCGCGGGCGAGGGCAAGCTCGCGTTCACGCTGCGCGTGCCGATCGGCGTCGTCGGCGCGATCACGCCGTTCAACTTCCCGCTCAACCTCGTCGCGCACAAGCTCGCCCCCGCGCTGGCCGCCGGCTGCGCGGTGGTGTTGAAGCCGGCGCCGGCGACGCCGCTGACGGCCCTCCTGCTCGCGGAGATCACGGAGGCGGCCGGCCTGCCCGCGGGCTGGCTCAACGTCGTCTGCGGCCCCGCGGAGGAGATCGGCGACGTGCTCGTCGCCGACGAGCGCGTGAAGGCCCTCACCTTCACCGGCTCCGGCCCGGTCGGCTGGAGCCTGCGGCAGCGCGCGCCGCGCAAGCGCGTGCTGCTCGAGCTCGGCAACGTCACGCCGCTGATCGTCGCGGCCGACGCCGACCTCGACGCGGCTGCGGCAGCTGCCGCGCGCACCGCCTTCTTCTACGCCGGCCAGACGTGCGTGTCGCTGCAGAGCGTCCACGTGCACGCCTCCGTGTACGACGCGTTCGTCGAGCGCTTCCTGCCGCGCGTGCGGGAGCTCGTGGTCGGCGATCCCGCCGACGACGCGACCGACGTCGGCCCGGTCATCGACGAGCGCAGCCGCGAGCGCCTGCTGCAGTGGATCGCCGACTCGGGCGGCGAGGTGCTGACCGGCGGCGAGCCGACCGCCGACGGGCTGATCCCGCCGACGGTGGTGGCCGAGCCGCGGCCGGAGGCGGACCTCGCCTGCGCCGAGGCGTTCGGGCCCGTCTGCACGCTGCGGCGCTTCGACGACGTCGAGGACGCGTTCGCGCGCGCGAACGCGACGCCCTACGGCCTGCAGGCGGGCATCTTCACGCGCGACCTCTCGCTCGCGCTGCGCGCGGCGAGCCGGCTCGAGTTCGGCGGCGTGACGGTCAACGAGGCGCCGAGCTGGCGCGTCGACCACATGCCCTACGGCGGCGTGAAGGGCTCCGGCAACACGCGCGAGGGCCCGCGCTCGGCCGTCCGCGAGCTGACGGAGGAGCGGCTCGTCGTCATCGGATAGAAACTGTTTCGACCGGAACGTTCGAAACAGTTTCCGGTTCAGCGGACGATCCTGGGGTCGGTGAACACGTCGAGGTCGTCGCGGCTCGTCGAGGAGAACTCCGAGACGACGGCGCCCTCGTCGCCCGCGCGAAAGGAGTGGAGCGTGTCGGGCGGGATCATCCGCTGGTCGCCCGGCCGCAGCAGCACGCGCTCGCCGGCGACGACGAGCTCGACGCTGCCGGTACGGCAGCGGAACGTCTCCTCCTTGCCGGGCGTGCCGTCGAACGGCGGGTGCCGGTGCTCGGGGCACTCCTGGCCGGGGTAGAGGACGAGCTCCTTCGCGCAGTAGCGGTCTGTGTTGACGTAGACGAGGAGCTGGAGGCCGCATTTGCGCAGCCTCCCGAGGCCGAAGTCGGCGACCTCGATCGACTCGCGCTCCTCGTCGGTGAGCACGACGCCGGCCTCAGCCAGCTTCGCCGCCGCGTAGGCGCGCGCCTCCCGCTGCTCCTCCGGCGAGATCACGCCGGGAGCATCGCTCATTCCCCCCACGGCATGGGCCGCGGAGCCTGGAACGTCGACCGCACCGCAACCGCGCCGCCGTCGCGCCGGGAGGCGTCGATCGCGTCGAGGATCTCCACCAGGTGCGCCGCGTGCGCGCCGCTCGTTCGCGGCTGGCGGCCGTCGCGCGCAGCTTCGGCGAGATCGACGAGCGGCCGCGCCCAGTCCGTGCCGCGGTACGGCGGCCGGAGCGGCGGCACGTCCTCGTAGTCGTCGCCGTTGCCGGTCGTGGTGAGCTGCAGCCGCGAGTCGAACTCGCTCCACGCCGCGAGGTGCAGCATGCCGCCGTCCCCGTGCAGCTCGATGCCCCGCTGCTTGCCGGGGCCGACGTAGAACGACGCCGTGAGGCGCACCACGACGCCGCCTTCGAGCTCGATCGCGGCGACGACGAGGTCGGGCGTCTCGATCCTGAACGGCCTGCCGTCGCGGTCGACGCGGTCCGGCTCGACGGTCGCGCCGTAGGCGGTCACCTGGCGCGCCGGGCCGAAGATCGCGGTGAGGATGGCGAGCGGGTAGACCCCGACGTCGCCGGCCGGCCCGACCGCGTAGATCGTCAGCGGCGTCGGATGCCACGACTCGATGTGGCCCCAGTTCGCCTCCGCGTACGCGACGCGCACGGGCCCGATGGCGCCGTCTCGGATGAGCTTCCACATCGTCTGCTCCGCCTCGCCGAGCAGCGTCGCCGGCGACGCGGAGAGAAGCAGCCCGCGCGAGTCGGCGAGCTCCACGAGCCCCTGCGCGTCGGCGTGCGCGAGCGCGAGCGGCTTCTCCGAGTGGACGTGCTTGCCCGCCTCGAGCGCGGCGGTCGTCACCTCCACGTGCGCGGTCGCGCCGGTCAGGTTGACGACCGCCTCGACCTCGTCGTCCGCGAGGAGCGCGGCGAGGGATTCGTGCGCCCTTCCGCCGAACTGCGCGACCAGCTCCTCCGCCCGCCCGGGCAGCACGTCCGTCGCGGCGACGAGCTCGAGCCCGTCCGTGGCGACGATCCGGTCCGCGTAGCGCGCCGCGATGCTCCCGCACCCCACGATGCCGAACCTCATGCGAGCCACCCCTCGAGCTCGGCGCGCATCGCGCGCACGTCGTCGGATGGATCGAACGTCTCGGGCTCGTGCTCGACGCTGATCGCGCCGCCGTAGCCGATGCGCCGGAGCGCGCGGACGCACGCCTCCGCGTCGACAACTCCGTCGCCGAAGCGGCACGTCTCGTGCGGCTCGCCCTCGTGCCGCACGTCCTTCAGGTGCACGTGCAGGACGTGATCGCCGAGCTCCTCGATCGCGCGCGCCGCGTCGTAGCCGTGCGTGCCGAACCAGCCCGTGTCGACGGTGGCGCCGAACACGTCGCCGCCCGGCTCGATCCGCGCCAGCAGCTCCGCGGGCGTCCGCTCGGGGTGGTTCTCGACGGCCAGCCGCACGCCGTGCCGCCGGAAGGCGTCGGCCACCGCGTGTGCGTCGCCCGAGTAGCCGCCGCCGACGATCGTCGTGCCGAGCGCGACCGCGAGCTCGGACGCACGCTCCGCGTTGCCCGGCCCGACCCACGTGGCGAGGCTCGCGACCCGAAGCCCATGCCGCTCGAGCGCGCCGCGCGCAGCCTCGACGTGCGCGTCCGTCGCCCACTCGGGGTTGAGGTGGGCGCCCCAGACGTCGATCGCCTCGAACCCGAGATCGCGCGCGCGCGCGCAGACCGCGTCGAAGCGCTCGGCGAACGTGTCGAGCGGCCGGAACGCGTCGTTGGTCGCGCGATCGCCGTGGCCCCAGCCGTGCATGGCGAAGCCCGTCTCGCGCGCAACCTCGTTCGCGCTCATGTACGAGACCGTGATGCTCAAGGCGACAGCACCTGCCCCTCCTTCCGTAGGTCGTCCTGCAACACGTCGACGTCGACGTCCTGCACCGCGATGCCGCGCCGCGCAGCCTGCGCCGCGGCGATGCCCGCGGCGTGGCCGAGCAGCATCAGCGTCGGCTCCATCCTCGCCGACCCGAACGCGACGTGCGACGCCGACAGGCACACCGGTACGAGTAGGTTCGTCGCGTGGTCGCGGCGCGGCGTCAGCGACCGGTAGGGGATCGGGTACGGCGGCACCGCGACCGAGAGGTAGCCCTCGTTGAACACCGCCGGCTCGCGCACGTACTCCGGGAGGTAGCGCCACGTGCGCTCCACCTCGCGGATGTCGATGTTGTACGAGCCGAGGGCGACGACGTCCGGCGGCGGGCGCGCGTCGAGCAGGTCGGACTCCCGCAGAACGTACGCGCCGACCATCCGCCGCGCGTCGCGCACGTAGAGCTGGTGCGGCCAGCCGCCGGTGTCGGCGAACTCGTCGGCGCACAGCCCCCACTCGCGCACCTCGCGCGCGACCGGCTCGGGCGCCTCCGTCGACAGGTAGAAGAGCAGCGCCTGCGCGTGCCTGCGATGACGCTCGTGGACGGCCGCGCGGTCGCCGTCGAGGTACTCGCGGTTCGAGCCGTCGAGCAGGTTGAGCGAGAACGGGCCGATCGAGTTGACGTCGCACTTGCCGTTCGGCAGCAGGTCGGAAACGAGGCCGATCAGATCGGCGGCGCACGGTTCGGCCGCGTCGAGATAGCGCCGCAGGAGCTCGAGCTCGCCGGGGTCGTAGCCCTCGGGCTCCTCGACCGGCAGCCGGTTCCCGGGCCGGTCGGTGAGGCAGAGCCGGAGCTGGTAGGCCTGCAGGCCGCCGTCCCCCTCGCCGAGGCGTTCTCCCGGCCAGCCGCGCTCGTCGAGCTCCGGCGGGCGCACGTGCGGCAGCAGCGAGCCGTCGTCGGCGAACGGCGACAGCCGCAGAGGGAAGTTGTGCCTGCCGGGGCGGTACGCGGGCTGGCGGCCGGCCCAGCGCTCGCCGTACAGCGATGCGGGCTCGCGGCCGACGGCGAACGGGACGCCGAAGCGCGGCAGCAGGTCGCCCTCGTAGCCCGCGTCGACGTAGACGCCGGCGTCCGGCAGCTCGTCCGTCTCCAGGCGCACGTCGACGCGCGTCAGCTCGGCGCACAGCAGCTCCTCGGCCACGTGCGGCTCGGGCCCCTTCACGCCCCAGAGCGGCACGCCGTAGCGCTCCGCCACGGCCGTGTAGAACCGGCGCGCGAAGCCGCCGAGCACCCGCGTGTCGCCCACGTCGGTCCACGAGAGGCCGCCGGAGACCATGCCGCCGACGTGTCGCCCCGGCTCGACCAGCGTCGTCGCGGCGCCCGCCTCGGCTGCGCCGACGGCGGCCGCCACGCCGGCGGCGGTCGCGCGGTACACGCACACGTCCGTCACGCGAAAGGCCCGAGCAGCGCGAGAGCCGTCGCCGCGTCGACGCCGAAGGCGAGTGCGTCGACGAGCGCGGGCACGTCGCCCGGCGGCACGAGGTCGGCCGGTCGCGGCGTGAGCCGCCGCAGCGCCTCGACGACCTCCGCACCGTGCTCGCGCACGGCGCGCTCGAACGCCGCCACTGGTTCGTACGCCTGCGGGTCCCGCACCCACTCCGCAAGCGTCGCCAGCGCGAGCTTGGACGGAACCGCCTGCAGCATCCCGTTCGCCACGATGCCTTGCAGCGCCTCGGCGAGCCGCGGGTCACGGCCGCGCAGCGGGCCGAGGAAGAGCCGCTCCGGGTCGAAGTCGTTGACGGGGTAGTTGTCCCAGAGCAGCAGCTCGCGGCCGCCGAACCGGTGCACGGCCGCGTCGAGCTCCTCGCGTGCGACCGCGTACGAGACCACCTCCGGCCCGGTCCAGTAGACGACGACCTCCGGATCGAGCGTCTCGCGGAGCACGCGGCGGTACGCGGTTTCCTCGGTGCCGGCGTAGCCGGTCGGGCAGACGACGAGCGGTCCCGCCTGCGTGAGCTCACGGGCGACGCGGTTGCTGAACGCCGCGTGCGCGGCGGCGCTCGGCCGCTCTGCGCCGGCGAAGCGTGCCCCGTCCTCCGGACAGTGCAGCTCGTGCTCGATGTCGTCCCAGAGGAGCTGGAATCGCCGCACGCCTGCGCTCCGCAGCTGCTCGCACTTGGCGAGCAGCGCCTCGAGCTCCGAGTCGCGCGAGCAGCAGACGTCGAGGCCGGGCGCGACCGCCCACGCGAGCTCGACGCCGTTCCGGCCGGCGGCTGCGACGAGCTCCGCGAACCGCGCAAGGTCCTCGTCCGGATACGGCTCGCGCCAGCGCGCGCGGTGATACCGGTCGTCCTTCGGCGCGTGCACCCACGCGTTCAGGCCGTGACGGCCGCAGAACGCGATCAGGTCGAGCCGCTCCTCGTGCGTCCACGGCGGGCCGTAGAAGCCCTCGATCACGCCCGCGACCTTCACCGCTCCCGCCACGGCCGGCCGTGCGCGTCGACGATCGCCGCCAGCCGCTCGAGCCGCGGCACCGCGCGCTCCCGCAGGAGCGGCCCCGGGGCGTCGGCGCCGACCAGGTCGCTCCAGATCGCCCGCCCGGCGAGCATCCCCGAGGCGCCTGCGCGGCACGCGGCCTCGACCGCGCCGGGGAAGTCGTCGCGCTCGACGCCGTTCGACAGCACGACCCAGGGCATCGGCAGGACCTCGTCGATCGCGCGGCAGCGGCGCGCGAGCTCGTCGCGCCCGCCGCGGCCGCGCAACGGCACCTCCACCTTGTAGAGCGACGGCCCCGTGGACGACAGCTCACGCGCCGCCTCGACGATCGCGTCTTCCCGCTCGGCCTCGGGTACGCGCACGACGGCCTCCAGCACGGAGAGCAGCCCGTACGCCTGCGCGAGCTCGACGAAGCGGCGCGCGGTCTCGAGCCGCCGCGCGCGCTGGACGTCGTCGCGCCAGACGACGAGGAGTTTCAAGGCGACGGCGCCTGCGGGGTCGAGCTCCTCGTCCACGTCGGTGTCCTCCACCGGCCCGCCGGGCTCCTGCACGAGCGCGTCCGCTGCCAGGATCAGCCCGCACGTCGGCGGGACGGCGGCGCAAGCGGCCGCGCCGAACTGCCGGTCGAGCAGGACCGCCGAGGCGTGCGGGCCGAGCTCCTGCGCGGCCGCGAGCTTGAAGGCGGCGAGGCGCTCGTCCGGCACGGCTGCGCCGCCGGCGGCGTCCGCCATCATCGTGCGCAGCGACTCGCGCTGGTCGAGCGCGACCATCAGGAAGGTGCCGCCCGGGCGGGCGAGCACGTCGAGCGACGGCGTCATCGCGCGGCCTCGACCAGCCGGCGGTACGCGCCGCCGCTGTCCTTGATCGTGCGCGCCTGCGTCTCGTAGTCGACGTGCACGAGGCCGAAGCGCGGCGCGTAGCCGAGCGCCCACTCGAAGTTGTCGAGCAGCGACCAGTGGAAGTAGCCGCGCACGTCGACGCCCGAGTCGCGCGCGGCGGCGATCGCGTCGACGTGCGCGCGCAGGAAGCCGATGCGGCGCTGGTCGTGCAGCGGCTCGTCGAAGATGCCGCCGTTCTCGGTGACGAGCACGGGCACGTCGCCGTAGTCGGCGCGGAGCCGGAGCAGGAGCTCGGCGAGCCCCTGCGGGTGGACCTCCCAGCCGCCGTCGGTCGTCTCGGCGCCTTCGGGCACGACCACCTCCCACGGGAAAGGCGTCCGTCCCGGCGCCGACCGGATCACGCGGCGCGTGTAGTAGTTGACGCCGACGAAGTCGCCGCCCGCCGTCTCACCCTCCAGCTCGAGCGGGCCGACGCGCTCCTCGTAGAGCGCGCGCACGTCGTCCGGGTACGCACCGCGGAGAACCGGGTCGAGGAACCAGCGGTTGACGTAGCCGTCCGAGAGCCGCGCCGCCTCCTCGTCGGCCGCCGACTCGGGGTCGTGCGGGAAGAGGCTGTACGCGATGCCCGCGTGACCGCGTGCGCCGAGCGCGTCCGCCGCCTCCGCGTGCGCGCGCAGCAGGTGGTGCATCACGTGCACCGAGGCCCGCAGGTCGCGCAGGCCCGGAGCGTGGAGGCCGAGCTGGTAGCCCAGCACGCCGACGATCCACGGCTCGTTGATCGTCACCCACCAGCGCACGCGGTCGCCGTAGGCGTCGAAGCACGCGGCCGCGTACTCCGCGAAGCGCTCGACCGTTGCCGCGTCCCGCCAGTCGAGAGTCGCCGGCAGGTCCCAGTGGTAGAGCGTCACGACGGGCTCGACGCCGAGCTCGAGCAGGCGGTCGAGCACGCGGTCGTAGTGGTCGAGCCCGCGCCGCTCGAGACGGCGTCCATCGGGGAAGATGCGCGGCCACGCGAGCGAGAGGCGGTATGCGTTCAGGCCGAGCTCCGGAAGCAGGTCGAGGTCGCCGCGCCAGCGCCGGTAGTGGTCGCACGCGACGGCGCCGGTGTCGCCCGACTCGCCCGCGAAGCGGTCCCAGATCGACTCGCCGCGGCCGTCGGCGTCGAGCGAGCCCTCGATCTGGAACGCCGACGTGGCGGCGCCCCAGAGGAAGTCCGGCGGGAACGTCAAGACGACACTCCCGTCCTAAGCTCGCCGGAGGCGAGCTTAGGACGCGCGTTTCCGAGGATCTCTTCGCAGGCGTAGAGCAGGACGCCGACCGACCAGGCGTGCGAGAGCGTGCCGATCATGCCCTTCGCCTGGAAGCAGTCGGTCTGGTGGATGCGCTCGGGCGCCATGCCCCGCCAGGCGCCGAAGTCGCCGTCGGCGCGCGCGATGAGCTGCCGGAAGCAGGCGAGGTTCTCGAGCGCCGAGCGCTCGTAGGTCGGGTCGCCCGTCGCGCGCGAGAGGCGGATCATCTCGGGCAGGCAGATCAACCCGTAGGCGTGCAGGTGCTGGTTCGCGGGCGACGCCTGGTCGGCGCCGCGCGTGCGGAAGCCGTAGCGGCCGAGCAGCGTAGTCTCCGGGAAGTCGACGTCGTACGTGTAGCGGAAGGTGAGCAGCCAGTCGGCCGCGCGGGTCGCCGCGTCCCAGTCCTCGAGCGCGACGAAGGCCATGACAGCCGCGCAGCCGTCCTCGGAGGTCGGCGCGAGGTCGACGTCCTCGGGCGCGCCGCACCAGCGGTCGAGGCGCCGGTAGTGGTCGCCGGCGCGGCGTGCCGCGTCGCGCTCGCCGGCCGCGACGAGGGCGGGGATCCACGAGACGCCGGCGGTTCCCTCGAACGACACCGCGTCGCCCGTCTCCACGTGGTGCGCCGAGGGGAGCGCACCGTCCTCGCGCTGGGTGCGTACCGCGACGGCGGCGTTCGCGCGTCCAACGTCGGCCCAGCGGCCGCCCGCGCGCAGCATGAACAGGGCCGCGTCGGCGAGCGTGCGCGCGTGCAGCCGCGTGCGGTCGGGATGCCAGCCCGTCGTCCAGCCGCGCTCGACCGTCCACTGCGCCCAGAAGGTGCCGCCGGGCGCGAGGTTCGCCGCGACGTGGTCGAGCACCGCCTCGGCTGCGTCGACGTACCCGCGGTTGCCGACGCGCCGCCCGTGTTGCAGCAGGGCGTATGCGAACGGCGCGCCGCTCACCCACGACACGTGCATGTGGTCGCGGTCGCCGCGCTCGCCGACGCCGTCCCGGTCGAAGGCCGCGGTCTCGATCAGCCGCGGCGGGTCGGCGCGGTAGTGCCACCGGTGCAGGCCGTGCGCCGCGAGCGCCGCAGCCTCCTCGACCGAGACCCACGCGTTGTCCTCGAACGGCTCTCCCGGCCGGGTCGCGCCGCGGTCGACCTCGCGCACGTCGAGCTCGACGCGCTCGCCCGGCTGCCATATGTGGGTTCGCACGTCCCGCGGCGCGGGCGCCTCGCTGCCGTCGTAGCGAAGCGGTTCCTCGCGGTACGGGAAGTCGAGCCACACGACCGGGCGGCCGTCGCGGAGCGCGAAGCCGACACCGGCCTGCCCGAGCGGGCTCGTCTCGCCGGTCGCGAGGCCACGGTCGCCGGCGAAGACGGCGGGCGTCGCGCAGCGGTCGGCGCGGAACGACCACGCGTTCGACTCCATCCGCTCGACGTCGACGCCGTCCGGCGTGAAGCGCGGGTAGATCCGCGTGCACTCCGCGGTCCTGTTCTCGCCGTAGAAGACGCCCGGCACGAGCCAGTCGGGATCTCCGTCCGGCGGCAGCTCGAGCTCGAAGCGGATTCCCGCCTCGACGGGGGCGTCGCCGGTCCAGGTCACGCGCGTGCCGTCGAAGGCGAAGCCGTCGACGCGCGCACCGTCCGGCGCCAGCGCGTATGCCTCAACCGGCACGCGCGTTCCATCCCTCGACCGGCCCGTCGACCTCGACGGCCCGCTCCTCGCCGGGCAGCAGGTCGACCACGTCGCCGGCGACGATCCCGAGCGCGGCGACGTCGCCGGCGTTGCGCAGCACGCCGTCCTCGAGCTCGACCCGCGCCTGCGGCAGGTCGAGCAGCGGCGCGAGGTCGTCGGCCTTCGTCATCACGTAGCGGTTTGCGCCGTGCAGGTCGACGACGAAGACGTCGGTCGCGATCTCGTCGAGCGGCGCGGAGATCTCGCCGTCGCCTTCGGCGACGACGCGGCCGTGCAGGTCGACGATGCGGCCGCTCGCGTGGACGCGCACTTCGCGCTCGCCTCCCCAGGCGCAGGTCGCGAAGCGGGCGGAAGGCGCGCCGAGGTAGGCGCGCTTCACGCCGAAGTAGGCGGGCTTGGGCTCGCCGTGCCAGTCGACGACGCTCGTGCACCAGGCGTTCGGGTACGACTCGTTGAGCTGCCACGGGATGACGCCGATCCCCTGCCGCAGCCGCGCCTCGACCGCGTAGCGCAGGCCGTCGTACTGCAGCCACTGGCTCGCGCGGCGCAGGGTCTCGAGGTCGCGAATCCGGCCGCCGAAGCAGCGCTGCACGAACGGTTCGTTGTTCCACCAGGCGCCGAGGTGCTCGTAGACGGGGTTCGAGCGGTCGGCCGGCCAGCGGTGCTCCTCGCGGATCAGCGCCTCGTGCGCACGGCGGTTCGTCATCCCCTCGACGCCGAACTCGCTGTGCACGCGGCACGGCGTCGCGTCGTAGAGCGCGTAGTGCTCGCGCAGACCCTGGTGCTCCCACGGGCCGTGCACATCGTCCTCGCCGAGCGGCGAGGTCGCCCGCCACGCGCGCTCGGGGTCGAGCTCGCGGACCACGTCGCGGAGCGCGGCGAGCGCGGGCGTCGAGTCGTCGCCGTCGAGCTCGTTGCCGCCGCCCCACACCGCGAGCGAGGGATGCGCGCGGAGCCGAGGGACGATCTGCCGCGCGTCCCCGGCGAGCGTGCGCACGAAGTCGGGGTCGGACGACGGGATGCTCTCGATGCCCGAGCTCGACTGGCTGAACTCCTGCCAGACCGCGAGCCCGAGCTCGTCACAGAGCGCGTAGAGCTCGTCCGTCTCGAGCAGGCCGCCGCCCCACACGCGGAGCAGGTTCGCGCCGGAGCCCGCGGCGAGGCGGAGCAGGCGCTCGAGCTTCGCCGGGCGCGGTACGCCGTAGAGCGCATCGAGCGGCACCCAGTTCCAGCCCTTGACGACCTGCCGCCCGCCGTCGACCTCGAGCGACCAGTCGTCGTGGAGCCGGGCGCGTGGACGAGCGGCGGGCGGCGGCGGTGGCGCGGGCTCGCTCCGCGGCCGTATTCTCACCGGCCGCCAGATGCCCTGGTGCACGAGCCGCGGGCAGAAGTCCCAGCCGTAGCTCATGCGCGGCTTGTGGACACGAACGCGGCTCGTGCGCCCGACCTGCGGCTCGCTCGGCGGCGCCGGATGGACGACGACCGCGAGCAGGTGCTCGCCCGCCGGCACCTCGGCCTCGAACGACGTGAACGCGCCCTCGTGCTCCGCGACCTCGGCGCCGTCGACGAAGACGGTCGCGGCGTGGTCGACGCCCTCGAACGTCAGCACCGACGGCTCGCTCACGTCGAGGCGCGTGCGGTAGACCCACGCGCGCTGCGGCACCCACTCGGCCGCGAGGCTGTTGCGCTCGACGTAGAGGTCCGGCAGCTCGCCGGCCCGCATCAGGTCGTCGAGCACGCTGCCGGGCACGCGCGCCTCGAGCCAGCCGGCCGCGTCCCACGGCTTCGTGAGGTGCCACCGCCACTCCTCGCCCAGGCACCCCCGGATCTGCCATGGGCCGCTTACGTCCACTCGAGCAGGTTCACCTCGCGGATCTCGCCGCCGAGGTGGAACGTGCGGATCTCGTGCGCGCCGATCTCGGTGTCGATCGCGTGGTCGAGGACGCGGATCGCCGCGTGCGTGTCGTGCCCCGCGGTCTCGTACGCGCGCGCGACGATGCCGTCACCGTCCTCGGCGCCCTTGAGAACCGCGAGGACGACCGGGCCGCCGCCGTCGTCGGCGTAGGACGCCCGGGACGGCAGGTCGCCCGCGTGCGCGGCCTCGAGCAGCGCGAAGGGCGGCTGGTTCAGCTCCGCGGCGAGGCGCACCACGTTCGCGTCGCGCCAGTCGCCCTCGTGCGGCACCAGCCGCAACGTGAAGCGCTGGCGGCCCTGGTCCATCCACTCGAAGTCGCCGCCCTCCTCGAGCTCGCGCGGGTCGTGCCAGGCGTAGACGGGGCTGCGCACCGCGGTGACGCCGATGTCGCCCGCGCGCACCTCGAACCCGTGCTTCGCGTCGTTGAGCACGGCGAGGCCGGCGCCGCCCGCAGACACGTCGACCCACGCCTGCCCCGGCTCCTCGTCCCCGCGCGCCGGACGCTCGACGTATCCGTACGGCACCTGGAACGTCGCGGTCTCGCAGGCGAGCCCTGTCGGGTAGCGCAGCTTGAGGAGCTTCAGGCGCTCGTGCCAGTCGAGGGTGACGCGAACGTCGACGTACGGCGCATCCGCCGAGAGCACGTAGTCCTCGCGCAGCGTCGAGGCGCCGTAGCGGCTGTCGACGCGCACGATCGTTCGCACCGGCCCGCGCTCGATCACGCGCACCGACGTCGCCTCGAGCTCGCCGACGACGTCGTCGTACGCGCGGACGCGGTGACCCCACGTGTCGGAGCGGTCGTCGACGACGACCGCGTGCGGCTCCGACGGATCGGCGAGATTCACGCCGCTCGCCTTGCAGACGAGCTTCGCGATGCGCCCACTCGACGCATCGAGCTCGAGAAAAACACGGTCGTTTTCGAGCTGTGGAGGGTCTGGCACGTATCCGGCACGTACCTGGTACGTGCCTGTCCCCGGATGGAGGCGGTAGACGCGGTAGCCGAGCGGCGGGACGTCGGCCGCGAAGACGATGCGGCCGCGGGGGCCGTTGACCGTCGCGTGGCTGCGCGTGCGCTGCAGCGGCACCTCGACGCCCGCGTCGTCGACGAGCCGCGCCTCGCCGCCGGGAAAGCCGCCGAACTCGAGCTCGACGTCCGCGCGCAGCCGCCACGCGTGCGGGTTGAAGACGACGAGCGGCTGCGTTCCCTCCTCGAAGGGAACGTCGATCCGGCGCGCGACCGACTGCACCGCGCGGTTGAACGCCCACGCCGCGATCGACGACGCGTGCCCGATCTGGTCGCGCGCGTCGTCGTACGCGGGCGCGATCGACGTCCCGGCGAGCGTGTCGTGGAACTGGTTGACGAGCAGCAGCTTCCACGCCTCCGTCAGCTCGGCGAGCGGGTACGCGGGGCCGCCGAGCGACGCCGCGACGACCGACCACTTCTCCGCCCGCTGCAGCAGGTTCTCGGCGCGGCGGTTCCAGCGCTTCATGCCGGAGTGCGCCGAGTAGCAGCCGGGGCTGTGGTGCAGCAGGTCGCCGGCGACCTCGGGCAGCCCGTCCTGCGTCGCGACGGCGTCGAAGAACGCGCGCGGCGAGCTGCACCGCAGGTGGGGAAGCGTCCCCGAGGCGTCGAGCCGACGGATCGAGTCGAGGTTCGCACGCGTCGGCCCGCCCCCGTGGTTGCCGACGCCGTAGAACACCATCAGCTCGGGCTCGTCCGCAGGGAGCTGCGCGAGGGCCTTGTCGATCTGGTTGCCGAGGTCGCCGCCCGGGCTGCAGTACTCGTGCGGGATCCGGTAGGCGGCGACGCTCGAGCCGTCGGCGGCGCGCCAGCGGAAGAGCGGCGCCGGCAGCGGCCGCTCGTGCGGGCCCGGACGCAGGAAGACGTACGAGTCGCAGCCGCTGCGCGCGAGGATCTGCGGCAGCACCGCGTTGTGCCCGAACGAGTCGAGGTTCGCGCCCGTGGTCGCGAGGACGCCGAGGTGCTCGCGCAGCCAGCGCTGCCCGTAGAGCGCCTGCCGCACGAACGACTCGCCGGACGGGATGTTGCAGTCCGGCTCGAGCCACCAGCCGCCGACGACCTCCCAGCGGCCCTCGGCCACGCGTGCGCGGATGCGCTCGAAGAGCGCCGGGTCGTGCTCGGCGACCCATTGGAAGAACACGGCCGACGTCGACGTGAAGACGAACTCCGGGTACTCGTCCATGCGGTCGAGCGCGGAGGAGAACGTCGCGTGCACCTCCTGGTAGCCCTCCGGCCAGCGCCACAGCCACACCGGGTCGATGTGCGCGTTGCCGATCATGTGGAGGAGCTTCACGGCGCCGCCCACGCGTCCACCTCCTCGAGCACGAGGTGCAGCAACAGGACGTGCACCTCCTGCACGCGCGCCGTATCTGCCGACGGGACGAGCAGGGCGACGTCGGCGTGCGCGGCCGCAGGCCCGCCCTCGCCGCCGCCGAAGAGCACCGTCGTCGCGCCCGCGTCGCGCGCCGCGACGAGCCCGCGCACGACGTTCTCCGACCGCCCGCTCGTCGAGAACGCGACCGCGACGTCGCCCGGCCGCGCGAACGCGCGCAGCTGGCGTGCGAACACCTCGGCGAACTCGTAGTCGTTGCCGATGCAGGTCAGCGCCGTCGGGTCGGCGGCCAGCGACTGCGCTGGCAGCGGCCGCCGCTCGCGGCGGAAGCGGGCGACGAGCTCCTCGGCCAGGTGCAGGGAGTCGGCGGCGCTGCCGCCGTTGCCGAACGTGTAGACGCGGCCGCCGCGCTCGAAGCACTCGACCAGCGTCCGCACGACGCCCGCCACCGCCGGAAGGAGCTCTTCCGCGCGCGCCGCGAGCGCGAGGTGCTCGGCGATCGCGCCGCGCGCGTCAGCCATTCCCGTGAACGGCCTCCAGCTCGGCGCGGTCGTAGACGATCGCCGCCGCGCCGACGACGCCCACGCGGTCGCCGAGCGGCGACGCCACGATCTCCACGCCTTCGGCCGCGGGCTGCATCGCCGAGGAGCGCACGAGGTCGCGCACCGGCGCGAGAAGCTGCTCGCCGGAACGGCTGACGCCGCCGCCGACCACCACGAGCTCGGGCTCGAACAGGTTGACGATCGAGGTGAGGCCGCAGGCGAGCGCCTCGACGGTCTCGTCCCACACGCGGGTTGCGGTCGGCTCGCCCGCCCGCGCGGCCGCAGCCACCTCCTCGGCCGTCTCGAGCGGGAGCCCGGCCTCGCGCGCCCGCTCGGCGATCGACGTGCCGGAGACGTACGCCTCGAGGCAGCCGCGCCGGCCGCAGCCGCGGCAGGGACGTCCGCGCCAGTCGACCGTGACGTGGCCGAGCTCGCCGCCGTTGCCGCGCGCACCGCGGTAGAGGCGGCCGTCGACGACGACGCCGCCGCCGACGCCCGTCGAGAGCGTGAGGTAGACCATGTTGCGCGTTCCCGCCCCGGCACCCCAGCGGTGCTCGCCGGCCGCCGCGGCCGTGGCGTCGTTCTCGAGCGTCACCGGCCGCTCGAACTCGCGCTCGGCGAGCGGCCCGATCGGCACGTCGCGCCAGCCGGGCAGGTGCGGGGGCGCGAGCAGGACGCCGCGCTCCGCGTCGAGCGGCCCGCCGCAGCCGATCCCGATCGCCTGGATCTCCGACCACTCGATCCCCGACTCCGCGACCGAGCGGCGCGCGAGCCCGAACAGGCGCTCGAGCGTCGGGTCCGGGCCCTGCGCGGCCTCGCTCGGCCCGACGAGGAACGAGCGCACCGAGCCGTCCGCCTCCACGACGCCCGCCGCGAGCTTCGTCCCGCCGATGTCCAGGGCGAGCACGGGCCGGGTGGGGCTCGCCCGCCGCCGTCCGCGGCCCGCGGGACGCGAGCGCGTCGAGGTCGCCATCAGCCCTTGCGTCCCTGCGTGGCGATGCCCTCGACGAAGTACCGCTGCCCGAGGAAGAAGATGACGATCAGCGGCAGGGTGGTGAGCACGAACCCCGCCATCACCACCTGGTAGTCGCCGTGGCCGCCGGCGCTCGGTCCGTAGATGCCGAGCAGCGTGTACAGGCCGCGCGCGAGCGTGAACTGGTGGTCGGTGCGCAGGTAGATCAGCGGGCCGAGCAGGTCGGTCCACTTCGCCTTGAACTCGAAGACGAAGACGACGATCAGCGCCGGCTTCGCGAGCGGGAGCGCGATGCGGCGGAACATCGAGAAGTAGCTGTCGCCGTCGATGCGCGCCGCCTCGAACAGCTCACGCGGAATCCCCATGAAGAACTGCCGCATCAGGAAGATGTAGATCGCGCTGCCGAACAGGTTGCTCATCCACAGCGGGTACGTCGTCCCCGTCAGGTGCAGGTGGTTCCAGATCAGATAGACCGGGATCATCGTCACCGCGGCCGGCAGCATCATCGAGGCGAGCACGAGCCCGAACAGCGCGTTGCGCAGCGGGAAGCGGAAGTAGGCGAACGCGAAGGCGACGATCGCGCTCGAGACCGTCACCGTGACCGCGCCGGCGAGCGAGATGTAGGCGCTGTTCAGGAACCAGCGGCCGAACGGCGCGACGTACGCCGTGCCGGGAACGCCGCGGAACACGTCGACGTAGTTGACGAGGTGCCAGTGCTTCGGGATCAGCTTGTTGTCGAAGACCTCCTGGCGCGGCTTCAGCGACGCGCTCACCGCCCAGAGGAACGGGTAGACGAAGATCACGGTGCAGCCGAGCAGCAGCAGCACGTAGACGCCGGTACGCACCGGCTTCTCCGGCCGCCACCACGGCCGGCCCGCCTCGGGGACGACGACCGGGGCCGGCGGCACCGCGGGCTGCGCCGTGCCGGTGGTGACCGGCGTCGACGTCACCGCGCCTGCCCCTCGTAGTAGACGAACCGCCGCCCGACGACGATCTGGACCACCGTCACCGCCATGATCAGCCCGAACAGCACCCACGCGAGCGCGGACGCGTAGCCGAGGTGGAAGTACTGGAAGGCCTGCTGGAAGAGGTAGATGACGTAGAACAGGGCCGCGTCGTTCCCCTGCGGCGTGTTCTGGTTGAAGTACGCGGTGTAGACCTGGTCGAAGGTCTGCAGCGTCCCGATCGTGTTGATGATGACGATGAAGAAGATCGCCGGGCTGATCATCGGGACGGTCACGTCGCGGAAGCGGCGCCAGGCCGACGCGCCGTCGATCGCGGCGGCCTCGACGAGGTTCTGCGGCACGTTCATCAGCGCCGCGAGCAGGATCACGACGCTGCCGCCGACCTGCCAGAGCTGCATCAGGACGAGGCCCGGCTTGATCCACGTGGGGTCGGAGGTCCAGTAGGGGCCCTTGATCCCGAACAGGCCGAGGAACGCGTTGAACAGGCCGTAGTCGCCGTTGAAGATGAAGTAGTAGAGGACGCCGACCGCGACGAGCGGCGTCATCGTCGGCAGGTAGAAGACGGTGCGGAAGAAGCCGGCGATGCGGCTCACGCGGGCGAGCAGCGTCGCGAGCCAGAGCGCCACGATCACGTGCGCCGGCACGAGCATGATCGTGAAGATCACGGTGTTCCGGAGGGCCTGCGAGACCTTCGGGTCGTTGTAGAGCGCCTTGTAGTTCGCGAAGCCGACGTCGTGCGTCGCCTGGATGACGCTGTAGTCGGTGAAGGAGAGGATCGCGCTCGCGACCATCGGCCCCGCCGTGAAGACGACGAAGCCGAAGATCCACGGGCTGAGGAACGCGAACGCAGCGAGCGACTCCGGCTCCTTGAAGCCGGCGAGCCAGCGCCGGGCCCTCGTCAGAGGGCCCGGCGCCGGACGGAGGGTTGCGCTCGCGGCCACTGGGGTTGGCCGGACGCCGCTACTTCGCGGCGTTGATCGCCGACTGCGCTTCCTTCTGCGCCTGGTTCAGCGCCTGCGCCGGCGTCTGCTGTCCCGCGAGCACGCGGTTCACGGCATCCGTCCACGCCGTCTGGAACTCGGCGCTCGCCGGCGAGGCCGGGATCCCGAACGAGAACCGCTGCACCGCGTACAGCTTCTTCATCGCCTCGTCGAAGTACTGGTTGATCGGCTTCAGCGTCTTCTCGATCTGCGCGTCCGCCAGCGCGTTCGCGGTGCGGAGCCCCGTGTACGGCTGGTGCTGCTTCGCACGCAGCGCAGCGCGCTCGCGGGCGGCCGCCATCCACGTCGACACCGAGGTCATCGCCTTCATCCAGGTGCACGCGGCCTTGTAGTTGTGCGAGCCCTTCGGGATCGCCCACGCGCTGCCCGTCTCGTAGTTGATCGGCTGCCCCTTGAGGTTGCGGAACTCGAGGCCCGTGATGTGGACGTCGGGCGAGTTCTCGGCCAGCACGTTGTAGTACCAGTCCTCCATCGGCCACGCGCCGACCTGGTTCTTCGCCACCTGGTTGTCGGAGCCGAAGAAGTCCCACGTGTTCCGGAAGGCGAGGAACGCGTTGTAGCCGCCCTGCGCCCTGATGAGGCTGACCGCGTACGTGAGGGCCTTGATCGCGCGCGGGTCGTTCAGGTGCGCCGTCAGACCGTCCTTCGAGAGGATGTCGACGCCGTACGCCTTCGCCCAGAGCGGGAAGAACTCGGGCAGCTTCGGGTCGAAGCCGATGCGCGTGACCTTGCCGCCGGAGCCCTGGTACATCTGCTTCGCGGCCTTCATCAGCTGCGCCGGCTTCGCGGGGTTCAGCCAGCCGATCGGCGTGTGCGTCTGGTCGAGGACCTTGTTGTCCACGATGATCGTGCGCACCGTGTAGAACTCGGGGATCCCGTAGAGCTTGCCCTTGTAGGTGACCTCCTGGACGGCGGGGATCCGGTACTGCTTCATGTTGATCTTCTGCGAGCTGATGCACGACGTGAGCGGCTGCAGCGCGCCCTTCGCCGCGTACGTGCCGACCTTCTGCCGGTCCATGTAGACGAGGTCGGGCACGTTCCCCGAGGCGACGTCGGTGAGGAACGTCTGGTCGTTGAAGCTGCCGTTCGGGTTGTTGACGGGGATTCCGACGGCCTTCGTCGCGATCTTGGCCCGCGTCTGGGCGACGTCGTCGCCCGTGCCGAAGCCGTAGATGTTCAGCGTGGCGGTCTGCTTCGCCGGCCGTGCGCTCGCGACGGCCGCCGAGATGGCCGCGATCGCCGCCAGCGCGAGGGTGGTACAGAGAATCAAGGCGTGGCGCCGTCCAGACATCGTCCTCTCCTCAGATCGAGCCGGCCCTCCGGCACGGCGAATGTGGAAACGTAACCACAACGATTCCAAACGGACGGTGCCGCGTCAAGAAAAGATGCGTCCCGCGCCCTACGACGGCGGCGGGCCGGTCGAGCCGCGGACGATCAGCGCCGGCTGCAGGAGCTCGACCGTCGGCTCGCGCTGCGGGTCGTCCAGCCGGCGGAGCAGCAGGCGGGCGGCGCGCCGGCCGAGCTCGAGCGTCGGCTGCGAGACGGCCGTCAGCGGCGGCTCGACCATCTCCATCCAGGGGATGTCGTCGAAGCCGACGAGCGAGAGGTCGTGCGGCAGGCGGAGACGGCGGCGGCGCAGCACGCGCCACGCCTGCTCCGCGAGCAGGTTGTTCGCGGCGAAGATGCCGGTCGGCCGCTCGACGTCGAGGAGCGCGCCGATCCGCTCCTCCGCGTCCGGTGCGTGGAACGGGATCGGCAGCACGAGGCCCTCGTCGACCGCCATGCCCGCTTCCTCGTGCGCGGCGACGTAGCCGCGCAGGCGGCCCGCATCGGTCGTCCAGTCGGTGTCGGCGACGAGCAGCGCGATGCGCCGGTGCCCCAGCCCGAGCAGGTGCGACGTCGCCTCGCGCGCGCCGCGCTCGTTGTCGATCACGACCGCGTCGCACCGGACGCCCGCCACGCGGCGGTCGACCTCCACCACGGCGACGCCCTGCCGGACGAGCAGCTCCACCGCCTCGGCGCCGACCGGGGTGAGGATGACGCCGGGCGCGCGCAACGCGAGGAAGGTGCGAGCGCCGGCCACCTCCTCCTGCGTCTCGCTGTTGTCGCCGAGCAGCAGCATCTGGTAGCGCGCCTCGCGCAGCGTCTCCTCGACGCCCGCGGCGAGCCGAGCGTAGAACTCGTTCGAGAGGTCCGAGACGGCGACGCCGACGATGCGGCTCGTGCGCTGCTTCAGCGTGCGTGCGGACGCATTGGGCACGTAGCCGAGCCGCTCGGCCGCCGCGAGCAGGCGCGCGCGCGCGTCCGGCGACACGTAGCCGTGGCCGCTCAGGGCGCGCGACGCCGTCGACGGCGAGGTTCCCGCCTCGCGGGCGATGTCGGCGAGCGTGACGGGCCGGTTCACGCCGCGAGCTCCTCGCGCCACGCGCTCCAGACACGCCGCAGCGCCTCGTAGTCCTCGGGCTCCAGGAGCTCGCCGGTCCAGTCGAAGGCGTCCGCGTAGTAGAGGGCGGGGACGCCGAGCTCGCTCTTCGCCTCGAGATAGGCGCGCCACTCGTCGCGGCTCGGGACGCACCAGTCGTCGGTGTCGACGAGCAGCTCAGGACACGCCGCGTGCGCGACGGCGGCGCGGAACCGCATCTGGGGGACGACGGGAGGGAACGGGCCGCGGTCGTCGAGCCGCAGCATGTCGTTGAGCCGGATCATGTCGGCGACGTCGACGAACGCCGGGTGCGGCGTCTGCGTGACGAGCAGCGCATCGGGCTTCGCCCGCTTGGCCGCCGCGCGGACGACCGCCAGCAGCTCGTGCAGCAGCGCGATGCCCCAGCCGTCGCCGTGCGTCGCGAGCGCGCGGCCCGACGGCGTGCGTGCGGTGAAGTCGATCTTCAGCCCGTCCGCGTCGAGGCCGCTCGGCGCGAGCAGCCGCTCGATCGACGCCCCGATCAGCTCGCGCGCGCCGGGATGCGTCGGGTCGATCGCGACCGGCCTGCCGTCCGGCGTGCGGACGCTGAGCTCCGGCGGCACGCCCTCGGCGTCCCACGCCTTCCACCAGAGGAGCACGTGCTGGCCGCGGTCGTGGCGCCGCGCGATCCAGCCGCGCAGGTCGGGCCACTTCGCCGGGTCGGGCTCGTTCGTGCCGTAGGCCGACTGCCACTTGTCGTCGACGACGACCGTCCCGGGCACGACGCCCTCCCGCTCGAGCCGCCCCAGGAACGCGTCGTACTCGGCCTGCGTCGCGAACGCGGAGGCGGGGCGCCTCTCGGCCCGGGAGCGCGCGCACTGCGCGCCCCAGCCGCAGAAGATCGGCTCGCTCCACCAGTCCGCGACCCGGCGGGTGCGCGGCGCCGGCGCGGCGCCACGGGCGGCCAGCTCGTCGCGGTGCCGCCGCAGGCCGTCGTAGGGATCCCGCGCGCCGAAGGAGAGGACGAGAGTGGGCGCCTCGAAGCGCCCGTCGACCCGCGTGTGGCCCTCGTAGTCGACCTCGAGGCTGAAGCCGCGGTCGAAGGTGCGGTAGGCGAGCTCGACGAAGGTCAGCCGCTCGACGGGCGCCGCCAGGCCGAGCCCGACCCAGTCGGCTGCCGCGGGCTCGCCGAGCTCGGCCGTGGTGAAGCCGAGCCAGAGCGGCGCGGGCGTGAAGAACCAGTTGCCGCGGCCGGGCGTCCCGTCGCCGGCGACGCCGACGACGGCGGGCTCCGTGGCGGGCCGGACGAGCTTCGCGGGGTCGCCGGGGTTGGGCGAGAAGAGCGTGCGGAAGCTCGTGCCGCTCGGCAGGAAGCCGGTCGGCCGGCCGGGGGCGAGCGACCTCGCGGCGAGGAGGTGCGCCGCGGCGAGCGCGCCCTCGCCCGCCACGTGCGAGCGGACATCGACGGTGTCGTCGGCGCAGACGAGGGTCGTCGCGGCCTCGTGCCAGCGCGTCGAGCGGCGGCGGACCTCGATCGTCCGCTCGTCGAGACGCCGCGGCGCCTCGACCTCGAGCGTCTCGTCGGGCGCGTCGACCGCGTCGAGCGCGGCGAGCGGGCGCAGGTCGAGCAGGTGACCGCCGTCAGCGCCGAGGATCGTCGCCAGCATCCCGTCCGCGCGCACCTCGAGGCGGTAGTGCGGCGTCTCGACGACCAGCGTCACGGTTCGCCCTCAGGAAACTGTTTCGCGACTCCGTCGCGCAACAGCTTCCGGTCGACGACGTCGACCAGCGCCTCGGCGAGCTGGCCGAAGCGCGTTCCGCCGACCGTCACGTCGGCGGCGACGCGGGCGCGGCGCGCCGGCGCGCCCGCGGTCGCCAGGAACCGAGCGGTCGCTTCCTCGTGCGGCGCCAGCTCGACGGCCTGCGCGGCAGGCGCAACCCAGCTTTCCGGCACCACCAGCTCGACCCACGCGGTCTGCGGGCGGCCGAACGGGTTCCGCACGCGCACGTCCAGCGCCACCTCGCCGCCCACCGCGGCGCGCGAGCGGTACGGCTCGATCCAGGCGCCTGCGCCTTCCGCGCCGAAGTCGACCTCGTCGAGCGGCAGCAGCTCGCGGTGCAGCTCGGCGAGGCGCCGCGCGTCGGCGAGCAGGCCGTCGAAGTAGGCGTCGTCGACCTCGCGCGGGTACCAGTGGCCGCTCACGATCACGTCGGGTCGCAGCTCGCGGTACAGCTCGGCGCTCCGCACGTAGTCGTCGATGCGGTAGCGGTTTCGGTAGTAGTAGTTCGCGACGTCGCGCTCGCCCTCGCGCGCCTCCTGGTCGCCGGTCGCGAGCACGCGCTTGCCGTCGACCTCGAACGAGATCGCCGCCGCGTAGAGCGTGTGGCCGGGCAGCGGGTGCAGCGTCAGCTCGTACTCGCGCCACCGCACCGGCTCGCCGAACGGCAGCGTGCGGTCGACCGCGATCGGGTCGAACCACAGGCACGGCAGGTCGTACCGCTTCGGGTCGACGAGGATCGGCGCGACGTTCGCCGGGGCCCAGACCTCCGTGCGCTCGACCGCGCGCAGCAGCTCGATCCCCGCGACGTGGTCGTCGTGGTAGTGCGTCGGCAGCACGACCTCGACGCGCTCGACGCCGTAGTCGCGGCGCAGCGCGTCGAGCGAGGCGAGCAGCGGCCGCCGCGACGCACGCTCCGTCACCGCCGGCGTGCCCGTGCACAGGTCGTAGCCGAAGTCGATCAGCAGCGCCGCGCCGGAATCGGAGAGGAGCACGTAGCTGTGCGCCATGCACGTGCGGTTGCGGAGGAGGTGCGGGGTCACCGGGTCGAACGGGCGAGCGAGCCAGTCGCGCAGGTCCCACGGCTGCTCGCGCCGCAGGTCGACCAGCTCCTGCAGCCGGTCGCGCGCGAGCTCGAGCGCCGGCACCGGCTCCTCGATCGGCTCGCCGTGCGAGGGGAGGAGCCGGGTCGGCGCGCGCGAGGCGAGCACGCCGCACGAGACGTGCGTCATCGCGGCGCCCTCCATGCCCCCGTACGACCACTGCGTCGCGGCGAGCGACCAGACCTTGCCGCTGCCGAAGACGAGGTCGCCGCCGAAGGCGAGCCGCTCGCCGCCGCGCTCGACGAGGTAGGTGACGGAGCCGATCGTGTGCCCCGGGGTCGGCAGCGCGAACGCCTCCAACGAGCCGTAGCGGCGCGTCCGGTACTCGTCGACGGTGCCGGCGACCGGCACCTGCTCGAGCAGGCTGAACCGGTCCTGGCGCAGGTCGTAGTCGACGTCGAGCCCGCGCGCCTGCCAGTGCTCGTCGACGGCGGCGATCAGGTCGACCTCGACCGGCGGCACCCAGACGCGCGCTCCGGCCTCGACCGCGCGCCGCAGGCCCTGCACCTGGTCGCGGTGGTGGTGGGTGACGAGCACGTCCGTCACCCGGTCGACCCCGAGCTCGCCGAGCGCGTCGAGCACGCGACCGCCGCCGAAGTCGACCAGCACCGCGTCGCGACCGTCGCGCAGGAGGTAGACGTTGCAGGTGTCGCGGAGCCGGAAGACCTCCGGCGCCACCTCGTCGAAGACGCTTCCCACGACCGGAGCCATCGCGTCCGAGTCTACGAGCCCGCGGGCGCATGTGACAACGTTGCCAGAACGCGGCGAGGTCGTTTACAGTGCCGTCGTGGCGCGGATCGTGCTGGACCACGTGACGAAGGTGTTCGGCGCCGGCGTGGTCGCGATCGACGACGCGAACCTCGAGATCGGCGACGGCGAGTTCATGGTCCTGGTCGGCCCCTCGGGCTGCGGCAAGACCACCCTGCTCCGCTCGATCGGCGGCCTCGAGCGGATCACCGACGGCCGGATCACGATCGGCGACCGCGACGTGACGTCGCTCGCGCCCGGCGCCCGCGACGTGGCAATGGTCTTCCAGAACTACGCGCTCTACCCGCACATGACCGTCCGTCAGAACCTCGGCTACGGGCTGCGCACGCGCAAGACGCCGAAGCCGGAGATCAAGCGGCGCGTCGAGGAGGTCGCGCGGATGCTCGGCCTCCACGAGCTTCTCGACCGGCGCCCGCGCGAGCTCTCCGGCGGCCAGATGCAGCGCGTCGCGATGGGTCGCGCGATCGTCCGGGAGCCGGCCGCCTTCCTGATGGACGAGCCGCTCTCGAACCTCGACGCGAAGCTGCGCGTGACGATGCGCACGTCGCTGCAGCAACTCCACTCGCGGCTCGGCGTGACGACGGTGTACGTGACGCACGACCAGGTCGAGGCGATGACGCTCGGCCAGCGCGTCGCCGTCATGCGCGACGGGCGGCTGCAGCAGGTGGACGTGCCGCAGCGCCTCTACGACGAGCCGGCGAACCTCTTCGTCGCCGCGTTCATCGGGTCGCCGGCGATGAACCTGACGCGGGCCACGCTTGACGACGACGCGGTCGTGATGGGGAGCCTGCGCGTGCCGCTCGACCGCGCGCGGCGGCCGTCCAACGGCTCGCGCGACGTCGTCGTCGGCATCCGGCCCGAGGCGTTCGAGGACGCCGGCTTCGCCGACGGCTCGCTGCCGCGGGTGGACGCGACCGTCGCCGTGCTGGAGGAGCTCGGCGCCGACGCGCACGTCTTCTTCGAGCTCGACGCCGAGCCGTTCGTCGTGGAGGACGCGCAGACGACGGAGCCGGAGGAGGACGCGACGCTGCTCACGAGCTCCGACCGCGCGCTGATGACCGCCCGCGTCGACCCCCGCACCGACGCGCGCGTCGGCGGGCCGATCCAGCTCGCGGTCGATCCGTCGCGCTTCTACTTCTTCTCGCCGGAGACCGGTGAGAGCCTGCTCGCCGGGCACGGCACCTCGAAGGCCGCCGCCTCGTAGCAGCCGGGGTGATCCGCCATCCCGAGTACACCCGCGGCCGCCTGGCCCGGATGTCGGAGCGGCTGCGGGCGGCCGTCTACCCCGAGACGGCCTCCCCGGACTCGATCGAGGTCGCAGGTCCGGTCGACCGCATCTCGCCCGAGGAGGCCGAGCGGCTCGCCTACCGGTCCGCGAAGCTCGGCGAGCGCTTCGGCCCGCTCTGGGCGACCCACTGGTTCCGCGTGCGCGCCACCGTCCCCGAGGCGTGGCGGGGGCGGCGCGTCGACCTCCTCTGGGTCACCCGCAGCGAGTCGACCCTCTGGATCGACGGCCGCTCCGTCCAGGGGTTGAACACAGGTGGGGGCGGCGAGCGTCCCGACGCGATGCTGCTCGAGGAGGCGCGCGGCGGGGAGCGGCTCGACCTGCGGCTCGAGCTCGCCTGCAACGGCATGTTCGGGGCCCAGGAGCGGCAGCCGGAGCTCGAGCGCTGCGAGCTCGCGCTCTTCGACGCGGACGCATGGCGCCTGTATCACGACTTCGAGCTCCTGCGCGCGCTCGAGGCGTCCGACGCGCTCGATCCGTCCTGGGGCGGCGAGCTGCGCGCCGGCCTGAACCGCTTCTGCAACGAGCGCGACCCGGCGATCCTCGACGCGCTCTACGAGCACCGAAACGGCACGCGGGCGCACGAGGTGCTCGCGGTGGGGCACGCGCACATCGACACCGCGTGGCTGTGGCCGCTCGCCGAGAGCTACCGCAAGGTCGTGCGCACCCTCTCCAGCCAGACGCGCTACATGGACGCGTACCCGGAGTACCGCTTCGCGTGCTCGCAGCCGCAGCAGCTCGCGTGGATCGAGGAGCGCAACCCGGATCTCTGGGAGCGCGTGCGCGCGGCGGCCGCCCGCGGGCAGCTCGTGCCGGCCGGCGGGAGCTGGGTCGAGCCCGACTGCAACCTGCCGTCCGGCGAGTCGCTGCTGCGCCAGTTCGTGCACGGCCAGCGCTTCTTCGAGGAGCGGTTCGGCGTGCGCTGCCGCGAGCTCTGGTCGCCCGACGCGTTCGGCTACTGCAACCAGCTGCCGCAGCTGATGCGGCTCGCCGGAATGACGCGCTTCCTCACCCAGAAGCTGTCCTGGAACCGCTTCAACCGCCCCGAGCACCACACCTTCACCTGGCAGGGCCTCGACGGCAGCGAGGTGCTCGCGCACTTTCCGCCCGCCGACACCTACTCGAGCGAGGCGACCGCGCCGGATCTTCTGCGCGCCGAGCGGCAGTACCTCGACCACGAGTCGAGCGGCACGAGCCTCCTGCTCTACGGGTACGGCGACGGCGGCGGAGGCCCCACGCCGTCGATGCTGGAGTGGCTGCGCCGGGCGCGCGACCTGCAGGGGCTGCCGCGGACGCGGACGGCGACGCCGGGCGAGCTCTTCGAGGCGCTCGAGGCCGAGCCGGCGGAGCGGCCGGTCGTCGTGGGTGAGCTGTACTTCGAGTATCACCGGGGCGTCTACACCTCGCAGGCGCTCGTGAAGCGGCTCAACCGGCGCTGCGAGCAGCTCCTGCACGACGCCGAGTTCCTCGCGTGCGCCCGCGGCGGCGAGTATCCGCGCGCCGAGCTCGACCGGCTCTGGAAGCTGCTGCTCCTGCAGCAGTTCCACGACATCCTCCCGGGCTCGTCGATCCGGCTCGTGTACGAGGACGCGGTGCGCGACCTGCGCGCGGTCGAAGCGGCCGCGGAGGCGCTGCGCGGCGCCGGCGACGTGCCGGTGAACACCGTCGGCTTTCCGCGGCGGGAGGTCGTGCGCAACCCGGCCGGGGAGCTGCGCGTGGTCGAGGCGCCGCCGTACGCCGACGGCCGCGTCGTCGAGGCGGGCGGCGCGGTGCGCGTCGACGGGCTGACGCTCGAGAACGAGCACCTGCGCGTGCGGCTCGGCGCGGGCGGCGAGATCGAGAGCGTCGTCGTCCGGGCGAGCGGCCGCGAGACCCTCGCCGCGCCGGGCAACCGCCTCGAGCTGTACGAGGACCTGCCGGTCGACTTCGACGCGTGGGACATCGACCCGTTCCACCTCGAGACGCGGCGCGACTGCGAGCCGGCGGAGCGGTGGGAGGTGGTGAGCGCGGGGCCGCTGCGCGGCGAGGTGGCGTTCGAGCGGCGGATCGGCGAGCGCAGCACGATGCGCCAGGTCGTGCGGCTCGATGCGGGCGCACGGCGGCTCGAGCTCCATGCGGAGATCGACTGGCACGAGAGCCACACGCTGCTCAAGACCTGCTTCCCGCTCGCCGTGCGGGCCGCGAACGCGACGTACGAGACGCCCTTCGGCTTCGCCGAGCGGCCGACGCACTTCTCGACCGGCTACGACCGGGCACGCTACGAGGTTCCGGGCCACCGGTTCGCCGACCTCTCGGAGCACGGCTTCGGCGCGGCCCTGCTCACCGACTGCAAGTACGGCTACAGCTGTCTCGGCAACGAGCTGCGGATCAGCCTGCTCCGCTCGCCGAAGAGCCCCGACCCCGAGGCCGACATGGGCCGCCACGAGCTCGCCTACGCGCTCCTGCCGCATCCCGGTGGCTGGCGCGAGGCGGGCGTGCTCGCCGAGGCGGTCCGCTTCAACGCGCCGCTCGTCTGGACGCGCGGGGTCGGCGCCGAGCCGTTCGCTTCCGTGGAGGACGAGGCGCTCGTCCTCGACACGGTGAAGCGCGCGGAGCGCGCGGACGATCTGGTGCTGCGGCTGTACGAGCCGCACGGCGGGCGCGGCGTCGCGCGCGTGCGGCTCGCCGGGCCGATGCA
The DNA here is from genome assembly GCA_035652835.1 of Gaiellaceae bacterium. GTDB lineage: Bacteria > Actinomycetota > Thermoleophilia > Gaiellales > Gaiellaceae > PALSA-600. The sequence continues at coordinate 217,596 of DASRDA010000012.1, read as the reverse complement.
CGAGGCGCGCCTCGCGAACGCGCTCGAGGAGGAGCTCGGGCCGGTGGAGGTCGAGGACGGGGTTCTCGTCCTCCCGTACCTGCCGCACCAGGTGCTGACGGTGCTCGTGCGATGACCCGCGTCGTCTGCGCCGGGCTGGCGACCCGGGACACGATCCTGCGCGTTCCCGAGCACCCGCCCGCCGACGGGCGGGCCGTGGCCGAGGAGCGGGTCGTCGCGGGAGGCGGCCCGGCCGCGACGGCGGCCGTCGCGCTGGCGCGGCTGGGCGTCGAGGCGGCGTTCGTGGGGGCGGTCGGCGACGACGAGGCGGGCCTCTTCGTCGCCGAGGGGCTGGCCGCCGAGGGCGTCGACGTGTCCGCGCTCGCCGTCGTCCCCGGTGCGCGCACGGCCGAAAGCGTCGTGCTCGTCTCGCCGGGCGCGCGCTCGATCGTCCACATCCCGGACACCGCGTCCGTCCCCCCGCTCCGCTCCACGCTCGAGAACGCGGCCTGGCTCCACGTCGACCACACCGGCTTCGGCCATGTCCGGCGGCTGCCGCCAGACATGCCCGTTCGGGTCAGCGTCGACGGGGGCGTGCCGATCGACGGGCTCGACCTGCGCGGGGTCGCGCTCTACGCGCCGACGGAGGAGACGCTGCGGGCCCAGCTCGGCGGGATCGACGAGGCGCTCGCGGCCGGCGCCGAGCTCGTCGTGGTGACCCGCGGCGCCGCCGGCTCGCTCGCGGCCGGGCGCCGCGGCGAGCGCGTCGAAGCGCCCGCCGTCGAGGTCGACGCCGTCAGCACCCTCGGCGCCGGCGACGTCTTCCACGGGGCCCTGCTCGCCTGGCTCGTGCGCGGCGCATCACTCGCCGAGGCCCTCCGCGCGGCCAACACGGCCGCCGCGCTCTCCTGCCGAGCCCTCGACGGGCGCTCGGCGATCCCGACCCTGGACGAGCTCGAGAGGAGGCTCGCGTGACGCACCGCATCGCCGTCATCGCCGGCGACGGCGCCGGCCCGGAAGTGGTGGCCGAGGCGCGGAAGGCGGTGGACGCGCTCGGCCTCGACGTCGCCTGGACGGACCTGCCCTGGGGCACCGCCCACTACCACGAGCACGGCGCGATGATGCCGCCCGACGCGCTCGAGACGGCCCGCGCGCACGACGCGATCCTGCTCGGGGCCGTCGGCGACCCGTCCGTGCCCGACCACGTGACGCTCTGGGGCCTGCTGCTGTCGCTGCGCCAGGGGCTCGACCTGTGGGCGAACCTGCGCCCCGCGCGGCTGCTCGAAGGCGTCCCGTCCCCGCTCGCCGGGCGCCCCGAGGTCGACATGCTCTTCGTCCGCGAGAACACCGAGGGCGAGTACTCGGGCGTCGGCGGCCGCGCCCACCGGGGGCTCGAGCTCGAGGTCGGGATCGAGACGAGCGTCTTCACCCGGGCCGGCGTCCGCCGCGTGGTCGAGCACGCCTTCCGGCTCGCCGAGGATCGCCGCGGGGTCGTCACCAGCGCGACGAAGTCGAACGCGTCCCGCTACGGCTACGTGCTCTGGGACGAGATCGCGGCCGAGATCGCCGCCGAGCACCCGGACGTCCGCTACGAGCGGGTGCTGGTCGACGCCCTCGCCGCGCGGATGGTGTCGAGGCCGGAGAGCCTCGACGTGGTCGTCGCCTCGAACCTGTTCGGCGACATCCTCACCGACCTCGCCGCCGTCCTCCAGGGCGGGATGGGCATGGCGGCGAGCGCGAGCGTCGCGCCCGGCTCGTCGGGGCCGGCGGTGTTCGAGCCGGTCCACGGCTCGGCGCCCGACATCGCGGGCCGCGGGATCGCGAACCCCCTCGGCGCGATCTGGAGCGCGGCGCTGATGCTCGACCACCTCGGCGGGGCCGAGGCGTCGGCGGCGCTGATGCGCGCGATCGAGGCGGTCTGCCGCGAGGGGATCCTCACGCGCGACGTCGGCGGCTCGGCCTCGACGAGCGAGGTCGGCGACGCGGTGGCGGCCCGCCTGTGACCGAGTGGTGGCGGGACGCCGTCCTCTACGAGATCTACGTCCGCAGCTTCGCGGACTCGGACGGCGACGGCCTCGGCGACCTGGCGGGGATCCGCTCGCACCTCCCCTACGTCCGCGACCTCGGCGTCGACGGCATCTGGCTGACGCCCTTCTACCCGACCGCAGACGCCGATCACGGCTACGACGTCGCCGACTACGTCGACGTCGACCCCCGCTTCGGCTCGCTCGCCGAGCTGGACGCGCTCGTCGCCGACGCGCACGGGCTCGGCCTGCGCGTGCTGATCGACCTCGTGCCGAACCACACCTCGATCGAGCACCCCTGGTTCCGCGAGCGCCCCGACTGGTACGTCTGGACGGACGAGCCGAACAACTGGCTCTCCGTCTTCGGCGGCCCGGCGTGGCAGTGGGACGCGCGCCGCCGCCGCTACTACCTGCACCTGTTCGCGCCGGAGCAGCCCGACCTCGACTGGCACAACCCGGCGGTGCAGGCGGAGTTCGAGCGCATCGTCCGGTTCTGGCTCGACCGCCGCGTCGACGGGATGCGGATCGACGTCGCGCACGGCCTCTTCAAGGACGAGACGCTCGCCGACGAGGCGGAGCCCGTCCCGGGCGCCGAGGCGCACTCGTTCGACCGGCGGACGGCGATCGACCGGCCCGAGATCCACCCGCTCTACCGGCGCTGGCGGCAGCTCGTCGACGGCTACCCCGGCGAGCGCCTGCTGGTGGGCGAGGTCTTCTTCCGCGACGCGGCGCGCGTGGCCGCCTACGTGCGGCCCGACGAGCTGCACCTGGCCTTCAACTTCACCCTCATGTTCCGGGACTGGGACGCGGCGGCGATCCGCGACGCGATCGACGCGACGCTCGACTCCCTGGCGCCCGTCGGCGCGACGGCGACCTGGGTCCTCGAGAGCCACGACGTCCCGCGGCTGCCGAGCCGGTACGGCGGCGGCGAGCAGGGCCTCCGCCGCGCCCGCGCCGCGCTGCTGCTCCTCCTCGCCCTGCCGGGCAGCGCCTTCCTCTACGCGGGGCAGGAGCTGGGGCTCGAGGAGGTCGACCTGCCGAACGAGCTGCGCCAGGACCCGGTCTTCCGCCGCAGCGGCGGGGAGCGCCTCGGCCGCGACGGCTGCCGGGTGCCGCTCCCGTGGACGGCCGAGGCGCCGGCCTTCGGGTTCACGACGGGCACGCCGTGGCTGCCCATGCCCGCGGGCTGGGGAGAGCGGAGCGCCGCCGCCCAGGCGGGAGATCCGGCGTCGACGCTCGAGCTCGTCCGCGCGGCGCTCCGCCTGCGCCCGGCCGGTCCGTTCGCCTGGTGCGACGCCCCGGCCGGCGTGCTCGCCTTCCGCCGCGGGGACGTCCTGTGCACGGTCAACGTCGAGGCGGCGCCGCAGCCGCTTCCGGGCGACCTCGTCCTCGCCACCGAGCCGCTCGACGGCGCCCTGCCCGCGGGCGCCGCCGCCTGGAGCCGCTTGCGCGCCGGCCGATCCGGATGAGAAGGTTCGGCCGACCGGCCGCGGACAAAGGAGGTCTCGCCGTGCCGATGGTCCATCCCTGCGCATGCCCCGGCTGCGAGATGCTGACGATGGGCGAGCTGTGCGTGGAGCACGAGCGCCAGCGCGACTCGCGCACCCGCGACCGCCTGCGGCGCGTCGCCGCCGCGGGGGCCGTCGTCGCGGCCGCGGCTCTCGGCGCGGTCGTCCGCACGCGGCTCGTCCGCTGACTCGGCGCCCGCCGGACGTCTAGCCGAAGGTCCTGTTTGGCCCGGACCCGGCTCCGGAGACCATCCCGGTGCGGTGAAGGGACGCCTGATCGCGGCGCTTGCAGTGGCACTCGTGCCCGCGGCGCCCGCCTACGCCGACGGCGGCCTCACCGGCGCGCTCACCGGCACCGTGCAGCAGACCGCGAAGGCAACGAGCTCGACCGTGAGCTCCACGACGTCCGCGGTCACCGCCCCCGCGGCCGCCGCCCCGAAGAGCTCGAGCGGCTCCGGCTCGACCGGCTCCCCCGTCTCGGACGCGGCCGGCACCGCGACGGGCGCCGTCGACTCGGTGGCGAGCGGCACGACGAGCGCCGCGACCACGGTCACGGACGACGCTTCCACGGCCGTCACCGGCCTCGCCGACACGGCGACCGGCGCCGTGAGCTCGGCCGTGCCGGCAGCCGCGCCGGTCGCGACCGCCGTGGACTCGACCGCGCACGCGGCCGTGTCGACGGTGACGTCGACCGCCTCCACCGTCACGAAGGCGGTGCCCGCCACGACCTCTACCGCGACGCACGTCGTCTCGGATGTCGCCGGAGCCGCCGCGCCGCCCGCGCCTCCTGCCGCTGCTCCGGCCGCCGCCGCTTCGCCGACGTCCGCGCACCACTCGCCGCGGACGCAGTCGGCGCAGCCCTCGGCGCCCGCCGTCCCGCCGGCCGCCGCTGCCGCGACGCCGACCGCAGCGCCCACGCCGGCGCCGGCCTCGACGCCGATCCGCGTCTCGACCCCCGTCGCCGCGCCGCCGGCGCCGACTCCCGCCTCGGGGGCGCCGGCCGGCCGCGCGCGCCACGAGAGCCACGGCGCCGGCGCCTCGACGGCGAGCCACGCCGCGCCGCGGACGGTGGACGTCCCGGCCCCGGCCGTGCCGTCGCCGCCGGTCGCCGCGCCCGCGCCCACCGCCCCCGCGGCGGCGCAGCACGCGCCCGGCGGCGCGCCCGCGGACGGCGTCGTGCCCGCCTTCTCGACGGCCCTGTCGCTGCTCGCCGCGGCGCTGGCGGCCGTCTCCCACGTCTTCGGCGGCGGCTTCGCGCTCGTCGCCCTCGCTTCCCTGCTCCTGCCGGTCGCGCCACGGTGGAGCCGCCGCGTGCGGCCCGTGACCGCACTCCGAGCGCCGCCGGCACTCGCCTTCGGTATCGAGCGCCCCGGGTAGGGCGGCCGGTCAGGCCATCCGGCCGGCCGCGGTCCGCGGTCGGCCCACCCGAAAAGCTCGTAATCCGAAAGGAGTAATCGATGAGATCACGGTTGCTCGTGCTCATCGCGGGCGCCCTGCTCGCGGTGGCGGCGAGTGCCGGCCCGGCCTGGGCCGGCGGAGGGACCCTGCCCGTGCCTGGTCAGTCGCAGTCGGCCGACCAGTCGCAGACGGCGTCGAACGAGGTCGACCAGTCGGCCCACTCGTCGTCGACGGCGGTGAACCTCGCGCCGAACGTGGCCGTCCTGAACGTCGGCTCCCCCTGCGGCTGCAAGGGCAGCGGAGGGACCGACCAGTCCAGCGCGGCCGATGCCGGCTCGTCGGCGACGAACGTCTCGACCGGCTCGCAGTCGAACGACCAGAGCCAGACCGCCGACCAGAGCCAGTCGGGCAGGTCGCAGGGCGATCCGTCGCAGTCGGCCGACCAGTCGCAGACGGCGTCGAACGAGGTCGACCAGTCCGCGAAGTCCTCCGCCGTCTCGGCGAACCTCTCGCCGAACGTGGCGGTGGCGAACGGCGGCCCCGTCGACCAGTCGAGCAAGGCCGACGCCGACTCGTCGGCGACCAACGTGTCCACCGGCTCGCAGTCGAACGACCAGAGCCAGACCGCCGACCAGACGCAGTCGGCCGGCGGCCGGGGCGACGACGGCCACGACGGCTGCGGCTGCGACGGCGGCAAGGACGGCAAGGACGGGCAGGGAGGGCCGGCGCAGAGCGCCGACCAGACCCAGACCGCGTCCAACACCGTCGACCAGACGGCGAAGTCGAAGGCGGTCGCCGTCAACCTGTCGCCGAACGTGGCCGTCCTCGACTGGGGCCCCGTGCACCAGTCGAGCAAGGCCGACGCCGACTCGTCGGCGACCAACGTGTCGACCGGCTCGCAGTCGAACGACCAGAGCCAGACCGCCGACCAGAAGCAGCGGGGCGGCGAGTCCTGGAAGAACGACGGCGGCAGCCAGACGGCCGACCAGACCCAGACGGCCTCGAACACCGTCGACCAGACGGCGAAGTCGAAGGCGGTCGCCGTCAACCTGTCGCCGAACGTGGCCGTGCTCGACTGGGGCCCCGTGCACCAGTCGAGCAAGGCCGACGCCGACTCGTCGGCGACGAACGTGTCCACCGGCTCGCAGTCGAACGACCAGAGCCAGACGGCAGGCCAGACGGAGCGGAACGGCGGCAACTGCCACAAGCCGCCGTGCAAGCCGCAGCCGTGCAAGCCGAAGCCCTGCCGGCCGAAGCCGAAGCCCTGCCAGCCGTGCAAGCCGACGCCTCCTCGATGCGGCGTGGAGGCGGGCTGCGGCCAGGGGAGCTGCGACCGGTAAGCGAAGGACGACGTAGCGGTGGGGGCGCAGGCGGTCCGCGCCCTCGCCGCGCAACTCCGGAACCTGGTTCGCGGCTCCGCCGCGAACCGGGTTCCCGGGTATACCTCGAAACTGTTTCGCCTCTTCGAGGCGAAACAGTTTCCGGGCTACTTCAAGAGGCGCAGGCGGCGGGCGACCTCGGCCAGGTTCACGTCGTAGCCCCAGCCGAAGACCTTGGGCGTGAAGACCCGGCGCTCCCCGCGGTTCCACCAGCGCTGCTGCGTCCGCTCGAGCGTCGGACGCCGCCAGTCGTAGGGGATGCCGAGGAACGTCCCGGTGCGCTTCGCCGCCACGGGCTCAGGGTACCGCCGCCGCGGCGGCGGCGGCCTCGGGCTCCCGCTCGTCGACGCCGTGCGGCGAGCCGTGCTCGGCGAGCAGCTCGAGGAACGGCTCGGCCGGGAACGCCTCCGGCCCGAGCACGCCCCGGCCGCTCCACACGCCCTCGGCGAGCAGCTCGAGGGCGATCACCGGGTTGAGCGCCGTCTGCCAGACGACCGCCTGGGCGCCGTCGCGGCCCATCGACTCCTCGTTGTCGACCACGTGGTAGAGGTAGGTCGCCCGCGGCGCGCCGTCCTTCCCGACGCCGGTCACGAGGGTGCCGGCGCAGGTGCGGCCGCGCATCCGGTCGCCGAGGGTCGCCGGGTCGGGCAGCGCGGCGGCGACCACGTCGCGCGGCGCCACCTGCGCGCCGCGCACCGACACCGGCTCGGTCGAGTCGAGCCCGAGCCGGTGCAGCGTCCGGAGGATGCCGATGAACTCCTCTCCCAGCCCGTACTTGAAGGTGACGCGGTTGCAGTCGATCCACCGCGGCACGAGCAGCACCTCCTCGTGCTCGACGTTCACGCACTCGATCGGGCCGATCCCCTCCGGGAACTCGAAGACCTCCGGCTCGGAGAACGGCTCGGTCGTGTACCAGCCGCGGCCGCGCTCCCAGATCACCGGCGGGTTGAGGCACTCCTCGATCGTCGTCCAGATCGAGAAGGTCGGCGCGAAGTCGTAGCCCTCGACGACCAGGTCGGCGCCGTCCCGCACCGCGACCTCGTCGATCGCCTCGAAGAGGTTGTCGGCGGCGTAGCGGGCGAAGACGTCCGACAGGCCGGGCTCGACGCCGATCCCCACGAGCGCGAGCAGCCCGCGCTCGCTCCACGCGCCGTCCTGCGCGAACTGGAGGTCGCCGAGCCGTTCGCCGCCCGGCCTCGACAGGGTCATCGCCATGTCCAGGTACGTGCAGCCCGCCTCGAACGCCGCCGCGAAGATCGGCGGGTTGAAGCGGGGGTCGGTGGCGTTGAGGACGACGTCGCAGCGCTCGGCGCGCGCGAGCTCCGCGACCGCGGCCGCGTCCGAGGCGTCGACGCGCGCGGAGCCGAAGCGCTCGTCGCGGGCCGCAGCGGCCGCGGCGCGCCCGGCGTCGAGGTCGGCGAAGACGATCCGCTCGTAGAAGTCGCGGCGCGCGGCGATCGGGGCGACGGCCGAGCCGACGCCCCCGCTTCCGACGACCAGGATCCTCACGGAAGTCTCGTGCCCGGGGTGCGGGTGCCGACGAGCGACGGCTCGGTCGGGCGCAGCCGGCCCTGGGCGGCCGCGAGCACGTCGCCGAGGATGCCGGTGATCTCGTCGATCTCCTCGCGGCCGGCGACGAGCGGCGGCGAGATCTGGACGACGGGGTCACCGCGGTCGTCGGCGCGGCAGATCAGGCCCTTCTCGTAGAGGAGCGGCGAGAGGAAGCCGCGCAGGAGCGTCTCGCACTCCTCGTGCGTGAACCCCGCCCGCGTCTCCTTGTCCTTGACGAGCTCGAGGGCGTAGAAGAAACCGGTTCCGCGGAGGTCGCCGACGATCTCGAGCTCGAGCAGCTGCGCGAGGCTCGCGCGGAAGTCGTCCTCGAGGTCTCGGACGTGCTCGACGAGGCGCTCGCGCCGCATGATCTCGATGTTCGCCAGCGCGATCGCGCACTGCACCGGGTGGCCGCCGAACGTGATCCCGTGCGCGTACATCGCGTCGCGGGCGGCGAACGGCTCGAACACGCGCTCGCTCGCGATCACCGCGCCGATCGCGGCGTAGGCGGACGACAGCCCCTTGGCCGACGTGACGAGGTCCGGGCGGATGTCGTAGCGGTCGGAGGCGAACCAGGCGCCCACGCGCCCGAACCCGGTGATCACCTCGTCGGCGCAGAGCAGGATGCCGTAGCGGTCGCAGATCTCGCGGACGCCGGCGAAGTAGCCGGCCGGCGGCGTGAACGCGCCGCCGGAGTTCTGCACCGGCTCCATGATCACCATCGCCACCGTCGACGGCCCGGCGCCGAGGATCGCCTGCTCGAGGTCGTCGAGCAGGAACGACGTGAACTGCTCCTCGCTCTCCTCGACCGGCCGGTGGTAGCGGTTCGTGTTGCGCACGTGCAGCACGTCGGGCACGAGCGGCTCGTACTCGTTCTTCAGCGCGGCGATGCCGTTGATCGAGAGCGCGCCCATCGTCGTCCCGTGGTAGGCCGTGCGGCGGGCGATCGCCTTCCAGCGGCGCTCGCCGCGCGCCGCGTGGTAGGCGCGCGCCAGCTTCCAGGCGGACTCGACCGCCTCCGACCCGCCGGAGACGAAGAAGACGCGGTTCAGGTCGCCGGGCGCGAGCTGCGCGACCTCGTGCGCGAGCTCGATCGCGCGCGGGTGCGCGTACGACCAGTTCGTGTAGAACGGCAGCTCCTTCATCTGCTCGAGTGCCGCCCGTCCGATCTCCTCGCCGTACGAGTAGCCGATCTGCACCGCGAAGAGGCCGGCGAGGGCGTCGAGGTAGCGCTTGCCGTTCGCGTCCTCGAGATAGCAGCCGTCGCCGCGGACGATGATCGGCACCTCGCCGCTCCCGTACGCGCCCATGCGCGTGAAGTGGAGCCAGAGGTGGTCGCGGGCGGCCTGCTGGAGGTCGAGGGTCATAGGGCGAGCGCTCCTTTCCGAGAGCGGTAGTTCTGGAGGAGGATCGTTCCGAGCATCCCGGTGACGGCGATCACGAAGATCCCGGTGCCGATGACGTTGATCTGCGGCGGCGTCGCGACGCGCGCCGCGCCCCACACGAACAGCGGGAACGTGATCGTCGCGCCGGCGTTGAAGTACGTGATCACGAAGTCGTCGATCGAGAGCGCGAACGCGAGCAGGCCGGCGGCGAGGATGCCGGGCATGATCAGCGGCAGCGTCACCTTCACGAACGTGACCCACTCGTTGGCGCCGAGGTCCATCGCCGCTTCCTCGAGGTGGCGGTCGAAGCCGACGAGCCGCGCGCGCACCGTCACGACGACGTAGCTGATGTTGAAGAGGATGTGCGCGATCAGGATCGTCCCGAAGCCCTGCGGGATCCGCCAGTTCACGAAGAGCGTCAGCAGCGACGCGCCCATCACGACCTCGGGCGTGGTCATCGGCACGAAGATCAGGAGGTTCGTCGTGCCGCTGCCGCGGAAGCGGTAGCGAACGAGCGCGAGCGCGATCAGCGTGCCGAGGATGGTCGCGAAGAGGCTCGACAGAAGCGCGATCTCGACCGACACGCGCAGCGCGCCGCCGAGGCCGGGATACCCGAACGGGTTCTCCCAGTTCTTGAGCGTGAACCCCTCCCACGTGAAGTTGAAGCGTCCCTTCGGGTTGTTGAAGGAGAAGAGCACGACGACGACGATCGGCAGGAAGAGGTACGCGAGCGCGATCGCCGCGTACGCCGAGAGGACGTGCCGGCGGACGAACCTCATCGTTCCGCTCCGAAACTGTTTCGCGGCGAAGCCGCGAAACAGTTTCCAGCTCCGCGGCTCACGCCGCCACCGTCAGGCGCTCCGTGCCGAGCGCGCGGGCGAAGACGAGCACGAGCGCGAGGATCGCCGCCATCAGCACGAACGAGAGCGACGCCGCCGTCGGGTAGTCGCGCACCGACAGGAACTCCGACTGGATGACGTTCCCGATCATGTACTGCCGCGGCGTCCCGAGGAGTTGCGCGTTGATGAAGTCGCCCGCGGCCGGGATGAAGGTGAGCAGCACGCCCGCGAACACGCCCGGCAGCGACAGCGGCAGGGTCACGCGCGTGAACGCCGTCGCCTTCGACGCGTACAGGTCCTCCGCCGCCTCGATCAGCCGCTGGTCGATCTGCTCGAGGCTGACGTACAGCGGCAGCACCATGAAGGGCAGGAAGTTGTAGGTGATGCCGGCGATGACGGCGGCGGACGTCGCGAGCAGCCTGCCGTTCGAGCTGAGGATGCCGATGTGCTGCAGCGTCCGGACGACGACGCCGTTGTCCGAGAGGATCGTCTCCCACGCCAGCGTGCGGATGAGGTAGGTGACGAAGAAGGGCGCGATCACCAGCAGCAGGAACAGGTTCTTCCAGCGCCCGCCTCGGAACGCGATCCAGTACGCCAGCGGGTAGCTGACGACGAGGGCGATCAGCGTCGCGATCCCCGCGTACTCGCCCGAGCGCACGAACTGCGTCTGGTAGCTCGAGATCGCGTCGCGGAAGTTCCCCCAGACCCACCCGAACGAGAAGATCGGGAACAGCCCCTGCGACAGGGACATCTTCCCGAGGTACCACATCGGCACCACGAAGAAGACGACGAGCCACGCGATCCCCGGCGCGAGCAGCAGGTAGGGGATCGCGCCCTTCGGACGGTGGAAGAGGCGCCTGACGCCGCCGACGTCGGACACCGTTGTCGCCGTGCCCGCCAAGCGCTAGCCGCCGATCAGCGCCTGGAACTGCTTCTTGTACTTGATGTTGTTGAGCGCCTTCGAGTCGAACTGGTGCACGTTCGCGAGCATCTGCTTCGTCGGGAAGATGAGCGGGTTGTGCGCCACCGCCGGATCGCTCTTCTCGAGCACCTTGTCGGCGCCGACGACCGGGCAGATGTAGTTGACGTAGTCCTCGACCTCGGCCGCGATCTCCGGGCGGTAGTACCAGTTCATCAGCGTCGACGCGCCGAAGACGTTGCCGCCCTTCGGGATCAGCATGTTGTCCGTCCAGATCATGCCGCCGTCCTTCGGGACGACCCACTTCAGCCCGGGATGGTCGGCCTGGAGCTGCACCATGTCGCCCGACCACGCGAGGCAGGCGTAGATGGAGCCGTTCGCGAGCAGCGGCGCGTAGTCGTTGCCGGTGAACTGCCGGACCTGCCCCGAGTTGACGGCCGCCTGCAGGCGCTTGACCGCCTTCGAGAACGTCGCGTCGGTGACGTGCCCCGGATCGTCGCCGTTCGCGAGCATCGTGATGCCGATCGAGTCCGACATCTCCGTGAGCAGCGTCACCTTCCCCTTCAGCTTCGGGTCGGTGAGGAGCTGCTCGAGGGAGGTGACCGGGCCGCCCGTGAGCTTGGGGTCGTAGCCGATGCCGGTCATCCCCGACTGCCACGGCAGGCTGTAGTCGCGGTTCGGGTCCCAGTTGGGGTGCCGCTGCACCGGCTGGAGGTTCTTCATGTTCGGGATCGCCGACTTGTCGAGCTTCTCCAGCCAGCCGAGCTGGATCATGCGGCCCGGCAGGCCCGAGGAGTCCGTGAGCACGATCAGGTCGCGGCCGATCGACTGGCCCTGCGACAACGGGCCTTCGATCTTTCCGAAGAAGCTGTCGTTGTCGTTGATGTCCTCGAGGTAGCGAACCTTCGTGTGGTAGTGCTTCTCGAACGCGACGAGCGACGGGTGCGACTTCGTCTTCTCGTTCAGGTCGATGTACAGCGGCCAGTTCGACCACGTCAGGCTCTTCGGCATCTGCTGCGCGACCGCGGCGGTCGTCGTGGCCGCCTTCTTGCCCGAGCCGCCGCAGGCGGCGAGCAGGCCCGGCACGGACAGCAGCGCGCCGCCGGCGGCGGCGCGCCGGAGCAGCTGGTCGCGGGTGTATCTCTGGCTCAAGGACGATCCTCCTCCGATCGGGAGACGACGAACGTTGCCTCCGGCGGGAACGACAGCTCGAGTCGCTCGCCGGGGGAGTGCGACCCCGCCCCCTGGACGTAGACGCTGATCTCGCCCACGGGGGTCCTGACGACGTACTGGGTCGAGACGCCGACGTACGCGCGCTCGACAACCTCGCCGGCGAGGGCGTTGCCCTCCACCCCGCCGATCCTGATCTTCTCCGGCCTGATGCCGACCGACACCGGCCCCCGGTGGCCGTCCACGGCGTCCGGCGCCACGCGGAGCACCTGGCCGCTGCGGAGACGAACCGCATCCCGCCCTTCGACGGTGCCGTCGAGCAGGTTGGACACGCCGAGGAAGCTCGCGACGAACGCCGTCGTCGGATGCTCGTACAGCGACGCGGGGTCGCCGAACTGCTCGATACGGCCGCCGTTCATCACCACGATGAAGTCGGCCATCGTCATGGCCTCCTCCTGGTCGTGCGTGACGTGCACGAAGGTGATCTCCATCTCGTGCTGGATGCGCTTCAGCTCGAGCTGCATCTCCTTGCGCAGCTTCAGGTCGAGCGCGCCGAGCGGCTCGTCGAGCAGCAGCACGCGCGGGCGGTTCACGAGCGCGCGCGCGAGCGCCACGCGCTGCTGCTGGCCGCCCGAGAGCTGTCGCGGCTTGCGCCCGCCGTAGCCGGCGAGGTTGACGACGCGCAGCATCTCGTCGACGCGCCGCTTGAGCTCGTCGCCCTTCACGCCCTTGCGCCGCAGGCCGAACGCGACGTTCTCGTGGATCGACAGGTGCGGGAAGAGCGCGTAGCTCTGGAAGACGGTGTTGACGTCGCGCTTGTGGGGCGGCAGGCGCGTCACCGGACGCTGGCCGAGGTAGATCGTCCCGGCCGACGGCTCCTCGAAGCCGCCGATCATCCGCAGCGTCGTCGTCTTCCCGCAGCCGGACGGGCCGAGCAGCGCGTAGAACTTGCCGCTCTCGACGTCGAGCGTCAGGTCGTCGACGGCGACGACGTCGTCGAACCGCTTCGTCACGCCTTCGAGCCGGACGTCGACGGTCACGCCGGCTCCTCCGCGGGCCGCGTGCCCCACGCGAACACCTGCTTCGCGAGCTGCAGGTACAGGAACGTCTCCGTGCTCGCGACGCCCGGCAGCGCACGCACGCGGTTCGTCACCTCGAGCAGGTGGTGCCGATCTGCGCAGAGCACCTCGACGAGGACGTCGAAGCGGCCCGCGGCGACGACCACGTACGTCGTCTCCTCCCACGAGCTGAGCTCGTCCGCGACCGGGTCGGGCGCGCCGGTGGTGTTGATCCCGAGCAGCGCCATCGCGTCGAAGCCGAGCCCGAGCGGATTGGTGACCCCGGTCACCTGCAGGATGTCGTCCCGCACGAGCCGGTGGTAGCGCGAGCGCACGGTCGCCTCGGCGACGCCGATCTGCGCGGCGACGCGCCGGAACGGCTCGCGCCCGTTCGCCTGGAGCGCCTCGATGATCGCGCGGTCGATGTCGTCGAGCGAGCGGGGCCGCGTGACGGGGCCGCGGCGGGGGCGTGCCGAGATCGACATGCGCAGGGACTTCTACCGCCATCCTGCGCATTGCGCAACTTTCAGGTTCGGAGGGTGCGGATTGCGCGCGCTCAGCGCTGCCCGAGCCGCAGCCCGAGCAGCCGCGGCATGGCCGCCCCTGCCCGCGCGGCGAGCGGGGCGCGGCGTCCCTCCTCGTCCGCCTCCTCGCACGCGAGGATGGCGGCTCGGATCGCGCCGCCGCCGAGGCGGCGGAACGGCTCGCGCGGCACCGTCGCCGCACGCCGGTTCACGAGCGGCAGCCGCGACCACTCGTCGTCGGCGCGCAGCACGAGCGAGGCGAGCGTCCGTCCCGCGAGCCACGACGGGCCGACGCCGTGACCCGAATAGCCCGCCGCGTAGTGCAGCCGCGTCCCGGGGACGGTGCCGATCGACGGGACGTGGTCGGCCGCGACGTCGATGGGCCCGCCCCACGCCGCCTCGACGCGGGCGTCCGCCAGCCCGGGCAGCAGCCGCCGCAGGCCGCGCTCCGCGCGTGCGGCTGTCGCGGCGTCGTGGGTGAAGCGGCGGTCGATGCGATTGCCGCGGCCGATCGGCCCGGAGCCTGAGCCCATCAGCACCCGCCCGTCGTCGGTCGTGCGGAAGTAGTGCAGGAACATGCGCGAGTCGACGATCGCCTCGCCGCGCGTCCACCCGATCTCCTCGAGCAGCCCGGGCACCGGCTCCGTGAGCACGACGTAGCTGCCGAAGACGGTGAGCCGGCCGCGCAGCGGACGCCAGTCGGTCGCCCACGCGTTCGCGGCGACGACCACGTCGCGTGCGCGCACCTCGCGGCCGTTCGCGGTCAGCGAGCCTTCGCGGCGGACGTGCGCGGGCGAGCGCTCGTACAGCTCGACGCCGGCGTCGAGCGCCGCGCGCCGCAACGCGCGCACCAGCCTGGCCGGATGCACGGTGGCGCCGTCGCGGAAGAAGACGCCGCGGCGGAAGCGCGGCGAGATGCCCGGCCGCTCGACCGGGGTCGCCTCCTCGGGCCTGCCCACCGCGCGGGCGGCGGCGACTTGCCCCTCGACCGGCGCGTCCTGCGCCGGCGTCGTCGAGACCTGCAGCATGCCGCCCTCGCGCAGCCACGCGTCCTCGCCCCGCGCGGCCAGGAACGCGCGGATGCCGGGCACGATCAGGTCGCCGGCGCGGCAGAGCTCGAGCGCCGCCGCGTCGCCGAACAGCGCGCGCAGCGTCGGCAGGTACGACCAGTAGCCGTGGCAGAAGCCGCCGTTGCGGCCGCTCGGGCCGAACCCGCAGAACTCCGCCTCGAGCAGCGCGACGTGCAGGCCCGGCGCCCGCTCGCGCAGCGCGAGGGCCGTCCAGAGCCCGGTGAAGCCGCCGCCGACGATCGCGACGTCGACGTCGAGATCGCGGTCGAGCGCGGGCGAGCGCTCGCCGTCGTCGGCGTCGCGGAGCCACCACGCGGGCTCGGCGCCGGGCAGCACGGTGGGGCGCGGCATCCGGGCGACGCTAACCATCTAGTGAAGCATCCGGCAACGGACGCTCCACTAGGATCGACTCGTGCCGGGAGAGCGGGCGGTCGCGACGCCGGACGGTCGCACGCTGGCCGTCCGCGAGGGGGGAGATCCGGATGGCGTGCCGGTGCTCGTGCACCACGGCACTCCCGGGTCGGCGCTTCTCTTCGAGCCGACCGATGCGCTCGCCCGCGAGCAGGGCGTCCGGCTCGTTTCCTACGACCGCCCGGGCTACGGGGGGTCGACGCGCGCGCCGGGACGGAGCGTCGGCGACTGCGTCGCCGACGTCCACGCGATCGCCGACGCGCTCGCGCTCGACCGCTTCGCGACCTGGGGCCTCTCGGGCGGCGGGCCGCACGCGCTGGCGTGCGCCGCCCGCTGCGACGAGCGTCTGGCGGCGGTCGCGCTGCTCGGCTCGGTCGCGCCGTACGACGCGGACGGGCTGGACTGGTTCGACGGGATGGGCGAGGAGAACGTCGAGGAGTTCGGGGCCGCGCTCGAGGGCGAGGACGTGTTGCGGGCGTTCCTCGGGCCGGCGCGCGACGAGCACCTGCGCACCACCCCCGAGCGGCTCGTGGAGCTGTTCTCGACGCTCGCCGGACCGGCCGACCGCGAGGTCCTGAACGGCGCGTTCGCCTCGTGGCTGCTCGCCGCCGGCGAGCGCGGCCTGCGCGACGGCGTCGACGGGTGGCTCGACGACGACCTCGCGTTCGCGGAGCCGTGGGGCTTCGGACCGGAGGAGGCGGACCGGCCGGTGCTCCTCCTGCACGGCGGCGACGACCGTTTCGTGCCCGTCGCGCACGGGCGCTGGCTCGCCGAGCGGATCCCGGGCGTGGAGGCGCGCATCGACCCGGACGAAGGCCATCTGACGCTGCCGCTGCGACGGCTTCGCGAGACGCACGAGTGGCTGCTGGAACGGGTGTAGCCGTCGACGCCGCCCTGCGGCGCGCGATCTTCGCCGCCGCGGACAGCCCGAACGTGCAGCGCCTGGTGCGCCGCCACGGCATGCGCCTCGGCGCGGGACGCTTCGTGGCCGGCGAGACGCTCGATGACGCCGTCGGCGTGCTGCGGCGCCTGGCCGCGCAGGGCTTCCGGACGAACACGACCCTGCTGGGCGAAGGCGTGCACGACCGCGCGCAGACGGCGGCCGTCGTCGCCGCCTACGAGGAGGTGATCGACCGCATCGTCGCCGAGCGGCTCCCGGCGAACGTCGCGCTCAAGCTCACGCACCTCGGCCTCGAGATCGACGAGGAGCTCGCGTTCGCGAACGTGCGGCGTCTGGTCGAGCACGCAACCGAGCGCGGCAGCTTCGTCCGCATCGACATGGAGCAGTCCGAGTTCGTCGACGCGACGCTTCGCACGTACCGCCGCCTGCGCGAAGCGGGCCTGGACCGCGTCGGCACCGTCCTGCAGGCGTACCTGTACCGGACGCCCGACGACGTCGAGTCCCTGCTCCCGCTCGCGCCGAACCTGCGGCTCGTGAAGGGCGCCTACCTCGAGCCGGCCTCGATCGCCTACCCGCGCAAGGCGGACGTCGACGCGATGTACGCGCGGCTGACGGAGCGCCTGCTGCTCGCGGGCGGCTACACCGCGATCGCGACGCACGACGAAGCGCTGATCGAGCACGCGATCGACTTCGCGGCGCGCCACGACGTCGCACGCGACCGCTTCGAGTTCCAGATGCTCTACGGCGTGCGCACGCAGCTCCAGCAGGCGCTCGTGCGCCGCGGCTACACGGTGCTGATCGCGACGCCGTACGGGCCCGAGTGGTACCCGTACCTCATGCGCCGGCTCGGCGAACGGCCCGCCAACCTCCTCTTCTTCCTGAAGAACGCGCTGCGGGGGTAGGCGACTACCATGCCGCCGTGCTCCGGCGCTCGCGGATCCTCGACTGGCTGATCACGCTCGCGCTCGCGGTGGGGTTCGTGCTCGTCTTCGAAGCCGAGATCGCGAAGCCGTACCGCATCCCGTCGTCGTCGATGGAGCCGACGCTGCACTGTGCGAAGCCGGGCGCGTGGTGCGAGGGCAGCTTCAACGACCGCGTCCTCGTCGACCGGCTGATCTACCGCTTCGAGAGCCCGAAGCGCGGCCAGATCGTCGTCTTCCATCCGCCCGCGTCGGCCGCCGCGCACGGCTGCCCGGGCGGGACGTTCGTGAAGCGCCTGATCGGCCTGCCCGGCGACGTCGTGACGGAGCGCGACGGCTACGTCTCGGTCGACGGCGTGCGCCTGAACGAGCCGTACGTGCGGCCGTCGCTCCGCGACCGCGAGAGCGGCCGGTGGCGCGTGCCGGCCGGCGAGTACTTCTTCATGGGCGACGACCGCGCGCACTCGTGCGACTCGCGCATCTGGGGCAGCGTCCCGCGCGCCAACCTCGTCGGCCCGGTGATGCTCACCTACTGGCCGCCCAGCCGCATCTCCTTCCACTGAGATGCGCGTCCTTAGTTCACGTCGTGAACTAAGGACGTGAGTTTCCGTGGCTGCATGACCGCGTCGACGAGGCCGTACTCGACGGCCTCCTCGGGCGACATGAAGCGGTCGCGGTCGATGTCGCGCATCACCTGCTCGACGTCCTGCCCCGAATGGCGCGAGATGATCTCCGCCATGCGCCGCGTGAGCGAAAGGATCTCCCGGGCGGCGATCTGGATGTCGGCGGGCGTGCCGCGGAAGCCGCCCGAGCCCTGGTGGATCATGATCTTCGCGTTCGGCAGCGCGAAGCGCTTTCCCGGTGCGCCGCCGCAGAGGATCATCGCCGCGGCGCTCATCCCCATCCCCAGGCAGACGGTCGACACGTCCGAGCGCACGTACTGCATCGCGTCGTAGATCGCCATCATCGCGTACGAGGAGCCGCCGGGCGAGTTGATGTACAGGGAGATGTCCTTGCCGGGATCCTCGGCGTCGAGGAAGAGCAGCTGCGCGGCGATCAGGTTCGCGATCCCGTCCTCGACCTCCTGGCCGAGGAACACGATCCGCTCGCGGAGCAGCCGCGAGTAGATGTCGAACGAGCGCTCCCAGCGTCCGTCCTGCTCGACCACCATCGGCACCACCTGACCGACCACCATCGCGCGCACCTCCTGACGTGCAACTATTGCGTTGCACGTTATCCTAGCGCAACCAGGAGGTTGCACATGATTCGCAAGGAGATCACGCTGCCGAGCCCGCGCGAGGACGTGTGGGACGCGCTCACCGATCCGGAGCGTCTGGAGGACTGGTTCGCGAACGAGGTCGACCTGGAGCTGCGCCCGGGCGGCGCCGCCAGCTTCCGCTGGTCGAACGGCGAGGAGCGGCGGGCGACGGTGACCGAGGTGGAGCCGGAACGGCGTCTTTCGTTCACGTGGGAGGACGAGGGCGACGTGCACTTCACGCTCGACGAGGTGGACGAGGGCACCCGCCTCGTCGTCGTCGAGACTGTGCCCGCGTGGTCGACGGCGCTCGACCTGCAGGCGTCGGCGCTCGTGCATGCCTGACGCGCTCGGGCAGGTCTTCTCGGCGCTCGCCGACCCGAGCCGGCGGCACGTGCTCGGCTACATCTCGGAACGCGGGTCCGCGACCGCGACGGAGCTGACGGGCGAGCTGCCGATCACGCGGCAGGCGGTCTCGAAGCACCTGGTCGCGCTCGCCGAGGCCGGGCTCGTCGAGCCCGAACGGCGGGGCCGCGAGACCAGATATCGCCTCACCGACATGGGCGAGGAGTGGGACGAGCGGCTCGATGCGCTCGCGCGCCACCTGCGGGGGCGGCGCCGGTGAGCTCGTGGGACGCGGTCCGCGAGCTGCCGCTCGAGATCGACGGCTACGCGCTCGAGCCGCTCGAGCGAGAGGTGGCGCGCGACTTCGTCCTGCGCCGTACCGTCGTCGTACTGCGCGGCGGCGGCGAGGAAGGCCGGGGCGAGGAGGTGGACTACGACCCGGCGGCGCAGCGGCGCTTCCAGGAGCACGGCGGGAAGCTGCCGCTCCAGGGCCGCCACACGCTGGAGTCGTTCTCGCTGCTGCAGGCCGGGCAGACCGAGTACCGGCGGTGGGCGTTCGAGTCCGCGGCGCTCGACCTCGCCCTGCGCCAGGCCGGGACCGCGCTGGCCGAGCGCCTCGGGCGCGAGGCGCGGCCCCTCCGCTTCGTCGTCTCGACGCGCGTCGCGAACGTGCCGCGATGGCGCGAGCTGTACCCCGGCCTCCGCTTCAAGCTCGACGCCGACGCGGACTGGAGCGACGAGCTGATCGCGTCCCTCCCGGCTGCGGCGGTCGACACCGTCGACTTCAAGGGCATCTACCGCGTCGAGTTCGGCTCGCCCCCCGACGCGGCGCTCTACCGGCGCGTGGCGGAGGCGTTCGGCAAGGCCTGGCTGGAGGATCCCGCGCTGACGCCCGAGACGACCGCGGCGCTCGACGGGCACCTCGGGCGCGTCACCTGGGATGCGGCGATCCACGAGTGGAGCGACGTCGAGGCGCTTCCCTTCCGCCCGCGCTGCCTCAACTGCAAGCCGTCGCGCTTCGGCTCGGTGCGACGCCTGTTCGACTTCTACGACCGCTGCGCGGACGAGGGGATCGCGTTGTACGGCGGCGGCCAGTTCGAGCTCGGCCCCGGGCGGGGGCAGATCCAGCTGCTCGCGTCGCTCTTCCACCCCGACGCGCCCAACGATGTCGCGCCCGGCGCCTTCAACGCGTCGCAGCCGCGGCCGGGGCTTCCGGAGAGCCCGCTCGCGCTCGACCCGCAGCCCGGGTTCGCGGCGTGAGCTCGCGAGCCTGGCTCGCGGCGTGACCTCGCGAACCTGGTTCGCGGCGAAGCCGCGAACCAGGTTCGGTCACTCGTACCGCGTCAGGCAGGAGCTCACTCGTACTGCAGCGCGGCCAGCACGTTCAGCCGCGCCGCGCGGCGCGCCGGG
This sequence comes from Gaiellaceae bacterium, assembly GCA_035652835.1. Lineage (GTDB taxonomy): Bacteria > Actinomycetota > Thermoleophilia > Gaiellales > Gaiellaceae > PALSA-600. The sequence goes on along the minus strand of DASRDA010000012.1, from coordinate 197,550 downwards.
AAGATCGCCGCGACCAGGCCGGCGATGATCGCGGCGAACACGAATCCGACCAGCGTCCCGTACGGCACCGTGAACGTGAACGTGCCGATCGCGCGACCGACGAGGAGCGCGAGCACGATTCCGAGCGGGATGCCGAGCGCGGCGCCGATCAGCGCCGTCACGACGCTCTCGTGGCGGATCATCCGCCGCGTCTGGCGACGCGTCATCCCGACGGCGCGCAACATGCCGAGCTCGCGCGTGCGCTCGAAGACGGTCAGCACGAGCGTGTTCACGATCCCGAACAGGCTGACGATGATCGACAGCGAGAGCAGCACGTAGAGCAGGTTGAGCAGGATGTTGATGCCCGACTCCTGCTGCTTCTTGAACTGGCTCTCCGTCTGGATCTTCGCGTCGGGGAAGCTCGCGAGCGCGGCCGTCAGCCGCTGCGTGTTCGCCGGCGTGACGCCGCCGCGCATGTCGACGAACGAGTAGACGTTCGCCGGGTTCTGGTAGACGCTGTCGAACAAGGCGTTCGAGATCGTGATGCGGCCGAACGGCGAGCCGCCCTTCGGCGGCTTGTAGACGCCGATCACGCGCAGGTCGAGGGTCCGCCCGGACGGCGTCTCCATCCGGAGCGGCGACCCGACGGCGAGGTTGTGGTCCTTGGCGAACGAGTCGTCGACGAATGCGCCCGTCGAGCCGAGGCGCGCGGGCACGCTCGGGCCGCCCTCCTTCCAGCTGATCTCGATCACCCGGCCGACGTCGGGCGACACGCCGGTGACGCCGTAGCGATGGCCGAACACGCGGCCGTCCCCCGCGCGCACGCCGGAGATGACCTCGACGCCCGGCACGCGGGCGACCGCCTTCTCGGACGCGATCCCCGTCGGCGTGAAGCCGTTCTCGGACGTGAGCGCGTAGTTGCCCTTGAACTGCTTGTCGACGGCCTGCTCGAAGGTCGCCTTCAGGCCGGAGGCGAGCACGCCGACGGCGGTGACGAGTGCGAGGCCGATCATCAGCGCTGCGGCGGTCGATGCCGTGCGCGCAGGGTTCCGCATCGCGTTCTGGCGCGCGAGCGAGCCGGCGACGCCGCCGATCCTCGTCGCCGGCCACCCGAGCGTCTCCGCGAGCGGCGGGACGATGCGCGGCGCGAGCAGCGCGACGCCGATGAAGCTCGCGATCACGCCGATCCCGATCGCGAGCAGTCGCTCGACCGCCGACGCGCTGGTGACGAAGGCGCCGGCGAGGAGCAGCGCCGCTGCGATCGCGAGCACGATCGCCGCTGCGAGCGGCCCGAACCGGGCGAGCCGCGAGGGCGGCAGCACGCCCTCGCGCACGGCGGCGATCGGCTCCACGCGCGTCGCCCGGAACGCGGGGAAGAGGCTCGCGATCACCGTCACGAGCGTGCCCAGGACGAGCGAGACCGCGATCGTCCTGGTCGCGAAGACCGTCGACGCGTGCGGGAGGTCGATGCCGAAGGCGACGAACAGCCGCTGCAGGCCCTTGGCGAGCGCGAGCCCCAGGAACAGCCCGACGACCGACGCGGTGATCCCGATCACGCCGCCCTCGACGATCACCGAGCGGCGGATCTGCTTCCGCGTCGCCCCGATCGTGCGCAGCGTGCCGAACTCACGCGCCCGCTGCGCGATCGTGATCGAGAGCGTGTTCGCGATCACGAAGCTCCCGACGAAGAGCGCGATGCCGCCGAAGGCGAGCAAGAAGTCCTGCAGGACGCTCGTGAAGCCGCTCGTGTCCTGCGTCTGCTTCGCGGCTTCCTGCGCGCCGGTGCGCACCTGCGCGGTCGGCGGCAGCAGCGGCCGGATCTCCGACACGAGCTGGGCCGGCTTAACGCCCGGCTTCGCCTCGACGTCGATGCCGTCGAGCTTGCCGACCTTGCCGAAGAGCCGCTGCGATGTGGGCAGGTTGAAGATCGCCATCGTCGCGCCGCCGAGCGAGGCGACGTGGCCGAGCTTCGCGACGCCCGTGATCGTGAAGTGCTGTACGGGGCCGCGCACGACGGCGCCGATCTCGTCGCCCACCTTGTAGTGCTTCGCCGACGCGGTGTGGGCGTCGATGGCGATCTCGTGCGCGTTGCGCGGCCAGCGGCCGGAGGTCAGCACGAGGGGATTGAGCCCCTGGTCGTGCGCGGGGTCGACGCTGAAGGCGAGCGTCGCGCCGAAGCCGAAGGTGATCACCTTGCCGTTCCGGCCGACGAGCTGCGCCTGGTCGCTCACCGATCCGACGGCGCGCTGCACTCCCGGCAGCGCGCGCACCCTCGGCAGCAGCGACTCCGAGAACGACGGCGGCGAGCTCGAGCCGTTGTTCGACGTGCCGATCGCGCTCTTGCCGGTGATCGCGACGTCGGTGTTCTGGTAGACGGTCGTGAAGATCGAGCTGAAGCCGGCCTTGATCGTGTCGGTGAGCACGTAGGTGCCGCTCACCATCGCGACGCCGAGGACGATCGCGAACGCGGTGAGCGCCGCGCGGAGCTTGCGCCCCGCGAGCCCCTTGAGGACGACCCTCAGCACGTCCTACTAGGAGTCGAGGCCCTGCATGACGGTGACGACGTCGGCCGCGGTCACGTCGGTGTGCTCCTCGACGATCTTGCCGTCGGCGAGGAAGAGGATGCGGTCGGCGATCGCGGCCGCGCGCGGATCGTGGGTCACCATCACCGTCGTCTGACCGAAGCTGTCGACGGAGTCGCGCATCAGCTCGAGGATCTCGCCGCTCGTCTTCGAGTCGAGGTTGCCGGTCGGCTCGTCGGCGAAGACGATCGACGGCCGCGAGACGAGCGCCCGCGCGATCGCGACGCGCTGCTGCTGCCCTCCGGACAGCTCGCTCGGCCGATGCGTCGCCCGGTCCTTGAGGCCCGTCTTCGCCAGCAGATCGGCGAACCACGCCTCGTCGGGCTTCTCGCCGGCGATCGACAGCGGCAGCAGCACGTTCTCCTCCGCCGTCAGCATCGGCAGCAGGTTGAAGAACTGGAAGACGAAGCCGATGCGGCGGCGCCTGAGCTTCGTCAGGGCCGTGTCGTCCATCCCGGTGATCTTCTCGCCCCCGATCGACACCTCGCCGCTCGTCGGCTCGTCGAGCCCGGCGAGGATGTGCATGAGCGTCGACTTCCCGGACCCGGACGGGCCCATGACCGCGACGAGCTCGCCGGGCGCGACCGAGAGCGAGACGCCTCGGAGGGCGTCGACGGCCGCCTGGCCCTCGCCGTAGCGGCGGGTGAGATCGACCGCGGCGACGACGGCGCCGTTCTCGTGCGTGCCGTTCTCCGTCACGGCCGCCACCATAGCGGCCGTCCCCGGCGGCCGCAGTACGGCTAACCCCCGCTTAAGAGGCGCTCAGGCTGCGACGCCGGAGAACTGCGGGATGATGCCGTCCCCGTAGGCCTGAAGCGTCTCCTCCTGGCCGCGGGTCATCAGGTAGATGTTGAACTGGTCGACGCCGACCGACTCCAGCTCGCGCAGCTTCGCGGCGCAGCGCTCGGCGTCGCCGATCACGCAGAAGCGGTCGCAGATCTCGTCGGTGACGAACTCGCCGTGCCGCGCGCCCACGCGCGAGTGCTCGTCGTAGTCGTAGAACTTCCGCGCCTGGACGTAGTCGGTGAGCGCCTTCGGGACGGTCGAGCCGTCGGTTCCGTAGCGCTCGATCAGGTCCATGACGTGGTTCGAGACCATCGCGGGGAACCACCGCACCTGATCGCGCGCGTCGGCGAGGTCGTCGGTGACGTGGCTCGGCGCGCCGACGATGCACTTGAGCTGCGCGGGGTCGCGCCCGGCTTCCTCCGCGGCACGGCGGGCGGTATCCATGATCCAGGTGATGATCTCCGGGTCGGCGAGCTGGATGATCACGCCGTCGCCCACGCGGCCGGCGACGCCGAGCGCCTTCGGCCCGTAGCCCGCCACCCACATCGGAATCTCCGGCAGCTCCGGCCGCACCCACTTCAGCTGCAGGTCGCGGTCGTTCCAGCGGACCTCCCGGCCGTTCATGAAGTCCTTCACCATCCGGAGCGCGCGCTCGAACTCCGACACCTTCATCGGCTGGCGGCCGATGTAGCGGACGGCCGAGTCGCCGCGTCCGACGCCCATCACCATGCGCCCGTCCGACAGGTCGTGCAGCGTCGCGTACGCGCTCGCGAGCACGGTCGGCTCGCGCGTCGCCGGGTTGGTGACGAAGTGGCCGAGCTTGATCTTCGAGGTCTCGCGCGCGGCGACCGCGAGCATGGGGATCGACTCCTGCCACAGGACGTGCGAGTCGTACGTCCACGCGTACTCGAAGCCGTGGCTCTCCGCCAGCCGGATCAGCTCGAGCCAGCGGCTGTACGGCGGGTCGGGGAGGACGGTGACGCCGAAGGTCAAGCTCACGCGCATGAGCCTACTCCGTCAAGATCGCGGGCGTGAAGATCGTCTGCGTGGGCCGGAACTACGCCGAGCACGCGGCGGAGCTCGGCGACGATGCGCCCACCGAGCCGCTGCTCTTCGGCAAGTTCGAGAACACGCTGATCGGCCCGGGCGAGGCGATCGTGCTGCCGCCGGAGGCGACGCACGTCGACGCGGAGGCGGAGCTCGCCGTCGAGATCGGCCGCCGCGGGCGGCGCATCGCCGAGGACGACGCGCTCGACTTCGTGCGCGGGTATCGCTGCGCGAACGACGTCTCCGCGCGCAACCTGCAGTACGGCGACGGGCAGTGGACGCGCGGCAAGGGCTTCGACACGTTCTGCCCGCTCGGCGACCGCCTGGTGCCCGTGTCGGAGCTCGGCGACGGCTCGGGGCTCCGGGTCGTCCAGCGCGTGAACGGCGAGGTGCTGCAGGACGGCAACACCGCGGATCTGATCTTCCCGGTGCGGCGGCTGGTCGCCCACGTCTCGACCGTGTTCACGCTCGAGCCGGGCGACCTGATCCTCACCGGCACCCCCGCCGGCGTCGGCTGGGCGCGCAACCCGCGCGTCTCGCTGCAGCACGGCGACATCGTCGAGGTGGAGGTCGAGGGGATCGGCGTGCTGCAGAACCCCGTGGTCGCGGAGGGCCGCTGAACGGTGCCTGACACCTAACGGTGCCAGGCACTGTCACGAAGCTGTTTCGCGCCTCCCGCGCCGAAACAGTTTCCACTCGCTCGCCGTGACCCACGATTGCCCCTTCTGCTGCCTGATCGCCGGCGTCGAGACCGAACGCAACCGGCTCGACGACGTCGTGTGGCGGGATGGGCGGACGCTCGCGTTCGTCTCGCCGCGCTGGTGGCCACCGACGGAAGGGAACGTGATGGTCGCGCCGCTGAAGCACGTCGAGGACCTGTACGTGATCTCAGACGAGGATCTCGCCGCGGTCTACGTGACCGTGAAACTCGTTGCGGTTGCGATGCGCGCGTCCTACGGCTGCGAGGGCATCTCGACGAGGCAGCACAACGAGCCGGGGGGAGGCCAGGACGTGCCGCGCTTCCACGTCCACGTCTTCCCGCGGTGGCACGACGACCGCCTCTACGAGCGAAACGCTGTATTCAGATGGGCGACCCAGGACGAACGCGCGCCGTTCGGCCGAAAGCTTCGAAGCGGTTTGGGCAGTCTTCGACCGCAAACAGCTTGAGGAGGCCGCCGAACGGTGCCTGACACGTAACGGTGCCAGGCACCGTCACGAAACTGTTTCGCGCCTCCGGCGCGGAAACAGTTTCCGCAGACTCGCGAACCTGGTTCGCGCGGAACGCGCGAACCAGGTTCGTCAGCAAAGCCAGTCGATCGTCTTCGAGGCGAGGCGGTCGAGGGCGGCGACGCTGAGCTCGAGGTGCTCCCGCTTCGTGTCCTCGAGCTTCGTGTGCGAGAGGCCGCGCAGGCTCTGCACAAACAGCATCACGGTCGGCACGCCGGCGCGCGAGACCTCGGCCGCGTCGTGCAGGGGCCCCGACGGCAGGCGGTGCGACGTCCCCGCCACCTCCCGAACAGCCTCGTCGGCGAAGCCGATCAGCGTCTCGTCGAAGAGGATCGGCTCGATGCTCCAGATCCGCTCCCAGTCGACCTCGAGCCGCTCCTCCTCCGCGAACCGCTCGGCGCCCTCCCGCGCCATCTGAAGCATCCGCGCGAGCTTCTCCGCGTCGAGGTGGCGCTGGTCGAGGAGCTGCTCGGCCGTCTCGACCACCGAGGTGACGATGCCCGGCCTGCAGACGACGCCGCCCGACGTGCAGACCGCGCCGTCACCCACCTCGAACGCGATCTCGCGCAGGTAGAGCGCGAGCTTCGCCGCGCCGGCGAGCGCGTCGCGCCGCGCGTTCATCGGCGTCGAGCCCGCGTGCGCGGCCTGCCCGCGCCACGTGAACCGCGAGCGCTCCACGCCGAACGTCCCGAGCACCACGCCGAGCGGCAGCTCGAGCGACTCGAGCACCGGCCCCTGCTCGATGTGCAGCTCGAGGTACGCGGCCGCCGACTCGAGCTGCGCGCGTGCATCCAGCGCGCGGTCGAGGTCGACGCCGTGCGCGGCGAGCGCATCCGAGAGCGCGACGCCGTCCCGGTCGCGGAGCCTGCGCAGCTCGTCCTGGTCGCGCATCGAGCCGGCCGCGGCCGAGGAGCCGAAGAGCGACCGCCCGAACCGTGCCCCCTCCTCGTCGGCCCAGTTGACGAGGCGCACCGTCACCGGCGGCGAGCCCTCGAACGCGATCCGCCGCAGCACCTCGACGCCCGCGAGGACGTTCAGGCAGCCGTCGAGCCAGCCGCCGTTCGGCACCGAGTCGATGTGGCCGCCGATCAGCAGCGCACGCTCCGAGCCCCCCGCCAGCGTGAACCACTGGTTGCCCGCCGCGTCCACCTCCTCGACCGCGCCGGTGCCGGAGACCTTGTCGCGCAGCCACGCCCGCGCGCGCTCCCACGTCTCGGTCCAGGCGACCCGCTGCACGCCGTTCTCGTCGCCCGTCAGCTCGCGCAGCTCCTCCAGCTCGGCGACGGTGCGGGAGGGGTCGAGCGCCATCTCGCGCCGATCCTACGCGCGACGGGAGGAGGCCCGCCCGGCCACCGGGCGAGCCTCCTCGCGGTCGATCGGACTACTTGCCGCCGGGCGTCAGCTTGACGGCGACGGGCTTGTAGTTCTTGCCGTAGACGTCCAGGCCCTGCTTCTTCAGCCCGGCGACGGCCGCCCTGGCGAGGTCGGTGCGATAGGCGCCCGCCGTCGGCGGCTTCTTGATGCCTCCGAACTTGAGCATGAGCTTCCACGTCCGCTTGTACGCGGCCGGGTCCATGATCCCGATGCCGTCCTTGCTCGGCCAGATCAGCTTGTTGATCTCGTTCATCATCCAGGTCTGGTGGCCGGCGGGAAGCGTCGGGCCCGCCTTGAGCGTGAAGTTCACGCACTGCTTCACGTGGTCGCGGCAGTAGATCCAGCCTGCGAGCGTGGCGCCGATCACCTTCTCCGCGATCTGCTGGTGCTCCTTGCTCTTCAGGTAGGACGCGGTCGAGAAGAGGTTGTCCTCGAGCATCCCGAAGCCGAGCGACTGCATCTTGAGCACGTTCAGGTCGGAGAGGCTGTAGAGCTTGCCGGTCTTCGGATTCTTCGTCTCCAGGACCTGCGCGAGCTCGTTGTAGGTCATCGCCGAGGCCGCGTCGACCTTGTGGTCGAGGAACAGGCCCATGTCGAACGGCTGCTGGACGATCGTGACGCCCTTGTTCTTCGCGGGATCCATGCCCGCCGCGGTGAGCGCCGCGAAGAGCTCGTACTGGTCGCCGCCGAGCCAGTTCGCGACCTTCTTGCCGCGCATCTTCGCGACCGAGTTGATGCCGGACGACTTCCACGTGAGCTCCGTCATGCCGGAGCGCGAGAAGATCTGCGCGATGTCGACGAGGTTGGTCCCGGTGTCGCGGGCGGCGAGCAGGGCCGTCAGCCAGTTGACGCCGAACTGCGCGCGGCCTCCCGCGACGACCTGGCCCGGCACGATCTGCGGACCGCCGTTCAGGAGCTTCACGTCGAGGCCGGCCGCCTTGTAGTACCCGAGCTGCTGCGCCGCGAAGTAGCCCGCGAACTGCGCCTGCGGCACCCATTGCAGCTGGATCGAGATCGGCGTCAGCTTCGCCGACGCCGACGCCGACGAGGCCCTCCCGACGATCACCGCGAGCGCCGCGGCCAGCACCACGAGCGCCGCGACGGCTATCCACCGCTTCCTCATGCACGTCCCCTTTCCGGTCGTTCCCCTGACTGATGATCCTGGTCGGCCGATTCTTAGCGTGTCCGGCCTCCGATTACGAGCCCCGCGTCTCGGGGTTCCAGCGGAGCACGACCCGCTCGAGCGCGACGACGCCGCCGTAGAGCGCGATCCCCAGCAGCGACGCGACGAGGATCCCGGCCCACGCCGTGTCGAACTGGAAGATTCCGGCGGAGGTGTTGATCAGCACGCCGAGCGCGTTCAGCGCGCCGCCGAAGTACTCGCCGACGATCGCGCCGATCATCGAGAGCACGCTCGCCACCTTCAGCGCGGTGAAGAGGAACGGCAGCGCGGTGGGCACGCGGACCCGCCGCCAGATCTCGAACTCGCTCGCGGCGTACGAGCGCATCAGCTCGATCTGGTGCGGCCTCGCGCTCTGCAGGCCGCGCAGCGTGTTCACCGTCACGGGCAGGAAGCAGAGCACCGCCGCGACCGCCATCTTCGACTGCGCCGAGATGGGGTTGAACCAGGCGCCGAAGATCGGGGCGAAGGCGATGATCGGCACCGCGTTCGCCGCGATGAACACCGGCATCAGCGCCTTGCCGGCCGTGCGGAAGCGGCCGACGACGGTGGCGGCGACGACGCCGAGGCCGGACCCGATCGCGAAGCCGCCGAGCGCCTCCTTGAACGTGTACCAGCCGGCGGGCCAGATCGTGTGCCGCTGCGTCCAGCACACCCTGAGGATCGTGCTCGGCTTGGGGAGCAGGAACTGCTGCACGTGGAGCGCGCGCACGAGCCCCTCCCAGAGGCCGACGACGAGGACGAAGACGACGAGCGCCGGCAGCCACTCGCCCACGGCCCGGAGCGCACGGCCCCCGAGCGCGGCCCGCCGGGCGCCTGGAGCCGCCACCGCGCTCACTCGAGCGCCGCCTCCTCCTCGGGCAGCAGGTGCTCGCCGCGGCTCCGCAGCAGCTCCCGCACCTCCGTCACCAGCTCGAAGAAGCGCTGCGTGTCGCGCGTCTCGGCGGTCCGCGGGCTCGGCAGGTCGATCTCGACCGTGCCGGCGATCCGGCCCGGGCGCGGGCTCATGACGACGACCCGCGTGGACAGGAAGACCGCCTCGGAGATCGAGTGGGTGACGAAGACCACGGTGTTGCCCGTCTGCTCCCAGATCGAGAGCAGCTCGAGGTTCAGCCGCTCGCGCGTCATCTCGTCGAGCGCGCCGAACGGCTCGTCCATCAGGAGCAGCGCCGGCTGGAACGCGAGCGCACGGGCGATCGCGACCCGCTGCTGCATCCCGCCCGACAGCTGCCACGGATGGTGATCGCCGAAGCCGGTGAGCTCGACCAGCTCGAGCATTTCCCGGACGCGGTCGCGGCGCCGGTCGCGCTCCCAGCCGAGCATCTCCAGCGGCAGGGCGATGTTCTTCGCGACCGTGCGCCAGTCGAACAGCACCGCGTCCTGGAACACGATCCCGTAGTCGCCGTCGTTGCGCGCCTGCCGCGCGCTCTTGCCGTTGACGGTGATCGAGCCGGTCGTGGGCTCGACGAGATCGCCGATCAGGCGAAGGAGCGTCGACTTCCCGCAGCCGGACGGCCCGATCAGCGAGACGAACTCCCCCGGCTCGAGCTCGAGGTCGATGTCCTGGAGCGCCGTGACGTGCCCACGCGGAAACGTCTTCGTGACGCGCTCGAGGCGGACGACGGCCGGCGCGGCTGCGACCTCGCTCACGCCACGTTCTCCGGGGCGCGGCGCACGATCGCCTTCTCGGCGAGCACGACGATCACGAAGAAGGCGATCCCGAGCAGCGCGGCGATCACGTTCGTCGCCCACAGCTCCTGCGGCTCGATCGAGTAGTACTGGTTGAAGTTGATGATCGCGCCGCCGAGGCCGTCCTGAAGGCCGGTCGGCAGCTCGCCGATGATGGCGCCGACGACGCTGGCGGTCGCGGCGAGCCGGAGGGCGGAGAAGAGGTACGGGAGCGAGGACGGGACGCGCAGCTTCCAGAGCACGGCCCAGCGGCTCGCGGCGTAGGTCCGCATCAGCTCGAGGGCGCGCGGATCGGCGGACTGGAGGCCGCGCAGCGTGTTGATCGTGACCGGGAAGAAGGTGAGGTAGGTCGCGATCACCGCCACCGCGCCCCAGTTCTGCAGCGGCCCGGGCAGCTTCGGGTTGAGCCAGACGACCACGATCGGCGCGACGACGATGATCGGCACCGTCTGGCTGGCGACGATGTAGGGCAGGAAGCTGCGCTGGAGCAGGCGCGAGTGCACGAGGACGACCGCGAGCGCGAAGCCGATCACGGCGCCGACGGCGAAGCCGGTGGCCGCCTCCTTCGCCGTGAAGGCCGTCTTGTGCAGGAGCACCGTGATCAGCGCCGGCTGGTTGACCTGGGCCGGCTGGCCGAACGCCTTGAAGATCGTCCAGACGTGCGGCATCGACGTGTCGTCGACGACGAAGGGCCAGGTCCAGCCGGTCGTCGTCCAGATCCAGTGGTAGAGCTCCCACGCTCCGACCAGCGCGGCGAGCACGAGCGCGACGAGGCCTGCCCGTTCGAGCGCGCTCCGGAGCGGCGCGACGCGCGCGCGACGGCGTGGAGGGCGCACTGCGACGGCCGCGTTCGCCACGTCGAGGTTCTTATCAGTTATGACGCGCAAACGACAAAACCGCGTCCGGGGAATAGACTCACGAGCGGGTCCCGAGGAAGGAGCGCCGAATGTCCGTGCTGATCAGGGGCGGCCGGGTGATCACCGCGGCCGACGACTACCTCGCAGACGTCTACGTCGAGGGCGAGCGGATCTCGCTGATCGGCGAGTCGCTCGACGTCCCGGCCGACCGCGTGATCGACGCGGCCGGCAAGTACGTCCTGCCGGGCGCCGTCGACCCGCACACCCACCTGGAGATGCCGTGGCGCGGCGAGACGACGATCGACGACTTCGAGTCGGGCCACGCCGCCGCGGCGTTCGGCGGCACGACGACGCACGTCGACTTCTGCATCCAGGGCAAGGGGCAGACGTTCGGCGAGGCGCTCGAGATCTGGCACGGCAAGCGCGAGGGGAAGGCGCTGATCGACAACGGCTTCCACATCGCCGTCACCGACCTGCGCGAGGGCGGGACGCTGGAGGAGCTGGCGCGCCTGCCCGAGGAGCACGGCGTCACGTCGTACAAGCTCTTCATGGCGTACAAGGACTCGCTGATGGTCGACGACGAGACGCTCTTCCGCACGATGCAGGTCGCGGCGCAGACCGGCGCGCTCGTGATGGTGCACGCCGAGAACGGCGACGCGATCGAGGTGCTGATGGCCGAGGCGATCGAGGCCGGCCACGTCGAGCCGATCTACCACGCGCTGACGCGGCCGCCCGAGACCGAGGGCGAGGCGACGAACCGCGCGATCCAGCTCGCGCGCGTCGCCGGCGCCGCGCTCTACGTCGTCCACGTCTCGTGCAAGGAGTCGGTCGAGCCGATCGCGATCGCGCGCGAGAAAGGCTGGAACGTCTGGGGCGAGACGTGCACGCAGTACTTCTTCGTCGACCAGTCGTTCCTCGAGCGGCCCGACTTCGAGGGCGCCAAGTACGTCTACACGCCGCCGCCGCGGCCGAAGGAGAATCAGGAGGTGCTCTGGAACGCCGTGCGGACGAACGTCCTGCAGGCGGTGTCGACCGACCACTGCGCGTACCTGTTCAAGGGGCAGAAGGACGCGGGGCTGCACGACTTCCGCCAGATCCCGAACGGCGGCCCGGGCCTCGAGAACCGGCTGCAGATGATCCACCACTTCGGCGTCCGCGAAGGACGAATCACGCTGAACCGGATGGTCGAGCTGCTCTGCACGAACCCGGCGAAGCTGTTCGGGCTCTACCCGCGCAAGGGCACGCTCGCCGTGGGCTCCGACGCCGACATCGTGATCTTCGACCCGGAGAAGCGCGTCACCATCTCGGCCGCGACGCACCACTCGCGCTCGGACTACAACCTTTTCGAGGGCACCGAGGTGCAGGGCTCGCCCGAGGTCGTCCTGCTCCGCGGCAACGTGATCGTCGACGGCGACGAGCTGCTCGCGAAGCCCGGCTCGGGGCAGTTCATCCGCCGCGCCCGCTTCGGCGAGGAGCTGCGGCCGCACGCGCTCGCGGCGGCGTAGAGCACGTCACGGTGCCTGGCACCTAACGGTGCCAGGCACCGGTCATGTCCGAAACCGCGACTGGCGAGGAGCCCGAAGCACCGGCATCGTGGCGCGATGGGCCGAGCCCCACGGCACCTCGACGAAGGCGGGATCTACCACGTCACCTCGCATGGGCTCGACGACCGGCCGATCTTCCGCGACGACGTCGACAGGCAGGACTTCGTCCTGAGACTCGCACGAGTGGCCCGCCACTACCGGTGGCGGTGCTATGCCGCATGCCTCCTCGACACGCACTTTCACCTCCTGGTCCAGCTGCACGAACCGAACCTCGGGATTGGAATGCAGGTCGTCAACGGCGGCCACTCGCGGTCGTTCAACGCCCGCTACGGGCGGCGCGGCGCCCTCTTCGAGGCGCGCTATTCGGCAAAGCGGGTGATGCACGACAGCCACCTGCTCTCGGCTCTCAGGTACATCGCGCTGAATCCGGTGCGGGCCGGAATCGCTCCCCATCCCGTCGACTGGGAGTGGAGCACGTACGGACAGCTGGTCGGTGCGCGGGCACCGTGGCCGTTCTTCGTGCCGGACCTCGTGCTTGCGCACTTCGCGCGCCGACGCGAGGACGCCGTACGCGTGGTGGTCGACTTCGTTGACGGTGCCTGACACCTTACGGTGCCAGGCACCGTAAAGAGGATGACTCAGCGTGTCTGCGGGAAGCCCAGGTCGACCTGCGACGTGGCCGGGTCGGGCCAGCGGGCGGTGACGACCTTCGTGCGCGTGTAGAAGTCGATCCCCTCGGGGCCGTAGATGTGGCGGTCCCCGAACAGGCTCTGCTTCCAGCCGCCGAACGAGTAGTACGCCACCGGCACCGGAATCGGCACGTTGACGCCCACCATCCCCGCCTGCGCGTCGAACTGGAACTGGCGGGCGACGCCACCGTCGCGCGTGAAGATCGCGGTGCCGTTGCCGTACGGGTTCTCGTTCACGAGCTCGACGGCCTCGGCGTACGTGTCGACGCGCGTGATGCCGAGCACGGGCCCGAAGATCTCGTCGCGGTACGCCTTCGCGTCGGGCTCGAGCCGGTCGATGAGGCTCGGTCCGAGGAAGAAGCCGTCGGACGGGCAGCCCTCGCGGCCGTCGACGACGACCTCGCCCTCGCCGAGGTCGAGGTACGACGCGACCTTGTCGCGGTGCTCGCGCGTGATGAGCGGCCCCATCTCGGAGTCGGCCCGCGTGCCGTCGCCGACCTTCACGTTCGGGATGCGCTCCTTGATCGCCTCGACGAGCGGGTCGGCGACGTCCCCGACGGCGACGACCATCGAGACCGCCATGCAGCGCTCGCCCGCCGAGCCGTACGCGGCGGAGACGGCCGCGTCGGCGGCCATGTCGATGTCCGCGTCGGGAAGCACGATCATGTGGTTCTTCGCGCCGCCGAGCGCCTGGCAGCGCTTGCCGCGCGCCGTCGCGGTCTCGTAGACGTAGCGCGCGATCGGGGTCGAGCCGACGAACGACACGGCGGCCACGTCGGGATGCTCGAGCAGCGCGTCGACCGCCACCTTGTCGCCGTGCACGACGTTGAAGACGCCGTCGGGCACGCCCGCCTCCTTGAGGAGCTCGGCCGTGTACACCGACGCGGACGGATCCTTCTCGGAGGGCTTCAGGACGAACGTGTTACCGCACGCGAGCGCGGGCGCCCACATCCACATCGGCACCATCGCGGGGAAGTTGAACGGCGTGATGCCGGCGACGACGCCGAGCGGCTGCCGGATCGAGTAGACGTCGATGCCCGTCGACGCCTGCTCGGTCATCCCGCCCTTGAGCAGGCTCGGCAGCCCGCAGCAGAACTCGATCACCTCGAGCCCGCGCGTCACCTCGCCGAGCGCGTCGGGCAGCACCTTGCCGTGCTCGGCGGTCAGGATGCGCGCCATCTCCTCGCGCCGCTCGTGCACGAGTTCGCGGATGCGGAAGAAGAGCTCCGCGCGGCGCGCCAGCGAGAGCGACCGCCACGCGGGGAACGCCGCCTTCGCCGCCTGGACGGCGGCGTCGACCTCCTCGACCGAGGCGAAGTCGACCGCGCCCGTCTGCTCGCCCGTCGCCGGATTGAACACCGGTCCCGTCCGGCCGGACTCGCCGGCGCGGCGCGAGCCGCCGATCCAGTGGTTGATGGGCTTGACGGCCGCCGGGGCCTCGATCACATCGGTCATCTCGTGCTCCTTCTCGCGTGGTCACCGCAGCGTACCGCCGTTCGGGCGGCGGAGGCCGACTAGGATCAGGGCATGGCGACGCTCGAGACGAACACGGAGCTGGGACGGCAGATCGTCGAGGACGCGAAGCGCTACGTCCTCTACTCGTGGAGCGTGCAGGACGCGATCAACCCGATCGCGGTCGAGCGCGCCGAAGGACGGCACTTCTACGACTACGACGGCAACCGCTACCTCGACTTCGCGTCGCAGCTCGTCAACGTCTCGATCGGGCACTCGCACCCGAAGGTCGTGCAGGCGATCAAGGACCAGGCCGAGAAGCTCGCGACGATCGGGCCGCCGATGGCGAGCGCGTCGCGCTCGCAGCTCGGGCGGCTGCTCGCCGAGGTGACGCCGGGCGACCTGACGATGTCGTTCTTCACGAACGGCGGCGCCGAGGCGAACGAGAACGCGATCAAGCTCGCGCGCTGGTACACGGGCCGTCACAAGGTGATCGCCCGCTACCGCAGCTACCACGGCGCGACCGCGGGCGCGATCACGCTGACCGGCGACCCGCGGCGCTGGCCCGCGGAGCCGGGGATCCCGGGCGTCGTGCGGATGCTCGACCCGTACACCTACCGCTGCCCGGCCGGCCATCCCGATCCGTGCCCGGTCTGCACCGGCGCGCTGCACCTCGAGGAGATCCTCCAGTACGAGGGCCCGGAGACGGTGGCGGCGGTGATCGTCGAGACGATCACCGGCACGAACGGCATCATCGTCCCGCCCGACGGCTACCTGCAGTCGATCCGCGAGACGTGCGACCGCCACGGCATCCTGCTGATCTGCGACGAGGTGATGGCCGGCTTCGGCCGCACCGGCAGGTGGTTCGGCGTCGACAACTGGGACGTCGTGCCGGACATCATGACCGTCGCCAAGGGGATCAACTCGGGCTATGTCCCGCTCGGCGCGATGGTCGTGCGCGAGCCGATCGCCGAGTGGGTGCGCGACAAGTACTTCGCCGGCGGCCTCACCTACAGCGGCCACCCGCTCGCGTGCGCGTCGGCGGTGGCGTCGATCGAGGCGTTCCGCGAGGAGGGCATCGTCGAGCAGGCGGCGGCGAGCGGCGAGGTCTTCCGCACCGAGCTCGCGCGCCTGGCCGAGAAGCATCCGTCCGTCGGAGAGGTGCGCGGCCTCGGCTGCTTCTGGGGGATCGAGCTCGTCAAGGACCGCTCGACGCGCGAGCCGCTCGTTCCCTTCAACGGCACCGGCCAGGCGGCGCTGCCCGTCGCGTCGCTGATGAAGCGCGCGCTCGAGCAGGGCCTCTACCTCATGACGCACTGGAACGTCGTCATGTGCTGCCCGCCGCTGACGATCACGCGGGACGAGCTCGACGAGGGGCTCGCGATCCTCGACGACGCCCTCTCCGTCGCGGACGAGTTCACGAACTCGTAACGGTGCCTGACACCTCACGGTGCCAGGCACCGTGACGAAAGAGCTCCGCGACTTCGCGGAGACGCCGGACCGGTTCACGCACCTCTCGTCGGACGTGGAGCGCTTCGACGACGGCCGCGTCTGCATCGTGCAGGGAGCGACGTGGGCGAGCGTGTCCGCCGTCTGCGTGGAGGCGGACGAGGTGACACGGCTCGTCGAGCAGGTGCGGGCGATGGTGGCGGCGGAGAAGACGGCCGACTGGTCCCTCGGCCCGTCGTCGCAGCCACCGGATCTGGCCGAGCGGCTGCGCGCCCTCGGTTTCCGAGACCCGGAGGACGGCGTTCGGCGCCTCCACGCGGTCGCGTGCGTCGGACCTCCCGGGGACGTCCCGGCGGGGATCGCCGTTCGTCGCGCCGATTCCTACGACGACTACCTCCGGGCGATGGAGTTGATGTGGGAGGCATTCGGGATGCCGGAGGACCGGCGCGATGCGCGCCGACCCCACCTGCGTTCGACGTTCGACGCGGGAGGGCCGACGACGTTCCTCGCCGAGGTCGACGGCCGCGCGGCCGGAGTCGGCCGTGCCGTCCATTCCGGACGCGGAAGCTTCCTGATCGGCGGCGCGGTGCTCCCGTGGGCGCGCGGACGCGGCGTCTACCGCGCGCTCGTCTGGGCCCGCTGGGACGAGGCGGCCGGCCGCGGCACGCCGGCGCTCGTCACCCAGGCGGTGCCCGACACCTCCTATCCGATTCTGAAGCGGCTCGGCTTCGTCGACGTCTGCGAGATCCGCCGGCTCGAGGACCCGCGGTGAGCTCGAGGAAACTGTTTCGCCGCGGAGCGGCGAAACAGTTTCCACCCGCGAGCGGTCAGCCCTCGACGAGTGGCACCGCGCCGTCCTCGTAGACGCGCACGAACGCCGCGACGACGTCCGGATCGAACTGCGTGCCCGCGCCGCCGCGCAGCCGCCTGATCGCCTCCGCGGCGGGCAGCGCCTTGCGGTACGGCCGGTCGGTGACCATCGCGTGGAAGGCATCGCAGACGAGGACGATCCGCGACTCGACAGGGATCGCCTCGCCGACGCGGCCGTCGGGATAGCCGAGCCCGTCCCACCGCTCGTGGCACGCGCGCACGATCGGCCGTACGTCGGCGAGCCGCTCGATCGGCGCGAGGATGCGCTCGCCCAGCTCGGGGTGCGTCTCGACGATCGCCCGCTCCTCGTCGGTCAGCGGCCCCGGCTTCTGGAGGATGTCGGACGGGATCCCGATCTTGCCGATGTCGTGGAAGAGGGCGCCGAGCTCGAGGCGCTTGAGGGACTCGTGCTCGAGGCCGAGCTCGCCGCCGACGAGCAGCGCCACCTCGGTGATCCAGTGCGCGTGGGAGGACGTGTAGGCGTCGTTCGCCTCGAGCGCGTTCGCCAGCGCGGCGACCGTCGACACGAACGTCCGCTCGAGCTGCGTGTAGTGGTCGGCGCTCTCGATCGCGAGCTTCGCCTGGTGCGCCAGGCCGGCCAGGAGGCGGAGCTGGCGCTCGCTCGACTCGCTCCCCTCCTCGACGCGCACCGTCAGCGCGCCCAGCCGCTGCGCGTCGAAGCGGAACGGCGCGACCGCGTAGCTCGCGACCATCGCGTGGTCCTCGCCGACAATCGCCTCGACCTCCGCGGCCGGGATGACGAACGGGTCGTCGCGGTCGAGCCACTCGCGGACCGTGGCCGCCGAGTACCGCGCCCGGCCGACCGGGTCCTCCGGGTAGCCGATCGACGCCCGCGCGACGAGATCGTGCGGCTCGTCCTCCTCCTGGATCCAGAGCGCGACGCGGTCGCTGCCGAGCACGCGACCGGTCACCTCGACGCTGCGGCGCAGCACCTCGGCCGGCGCCTCGGCGGTCGCGAGCTCGCGGCTCGCGTCGAGGAGCGCGTTCGCGATCTCCGCCGCCTCCTGCTGCCGCCAGTAGAGCTGCGCCTTCTGGAGCGCGACGGACGCCTGGTACGAGAACGCGGCGAGCAGCCGCAGCTCCTCGTCCGGCACCCGCTCCGGATGCTCCTTCGCGACCGCGATCCAGCCCGTCACGCCGTCGCCCGTGAGCAGCGGCGCGACCAGCGCCGTCTCGCCCCGGAACGGTTCGCGCCGGCCCGTGACGATCTCCTCGACGCTCTCGCGCG
The DNA here is from genome assembly GCA_035652835.1 of Gaiellaceae bacterium. Classification (GTDB taxonomy): domain Bacteria; phylum Actinomycetota; class Thermoleophilia; order Gaiellales; family Gaiellaceae; genus PALSA-600. The sequence goes on along the minus strand of DASRDA010000012.1, from coordinate 179,576 downwards.
CGAGGGCGCCGTTCTGATCGGCGGCGCCGTGGGCCGCGGCACGGACGAAGTCGCCCGACGCGTCCTGCAGCCAGAGCGACGTCGTGTCGGTCTCGAACAGCGACGCGGCCGTCTCGACGGTGCGCGCGCAGATCTCCTCGAACGACTGCGCCCCGGTCACGTCGCCGAGGAAGGCGACGAGCGCCTTCGCGCCCTCCGCCTCGCGCCGCTGCGCCTCGTAGAGGCGCGCGTTCTCGAGCGCGACCGAGGCCTGGCCGGCGAGCACCTCGAGGAGCCGCACGTCGTCCTCGTCGAACTGGTTCGTGCCGAGCTTCGAGATGACGATCGCACCGGTGACGCGCGAGCCGTAGCGCAGCGGGACCGCCGCGAGGCTCTCCTCGATCGGCACGGTGCCGGGGATGACGTGCGCGAACTCGCACTGCGCCGCGTTCGGCACGAGCAGCGAGGTCCCGGTCTCCACCGCGCGGCCCGTGATGCCCTCGCCGACCCGCGTGCGATAGATGTCCATCGGGGACTTCCCCGCGTGCTCGTCGAAGTCGCCGACGAACGCGATCGGCACGAGGTCGTCTTCCTCGCGCAGGTAGACGCGGCAGTTGTGGTAGTCGATCAGGAGCCGCAGCTCGGTCGCGATCGTCTCGCCGATCCGGCTCACGTCGTTGAGCCTGTTCAGCTTCCCCGCCAGCGACTGGAGCATCTTCAGGTGCGCGATCGAGCGCACGTCGCGGCCCGCGGTGGCGATCGGGGCCGGGCGCTCGTTCACGCCGTCGTCGTAGAGGACGACCTGGTTCTTGCCGCGCGCCTTCGCCGTCATCATCGCCGCCTCCGCACAGGCGACCAGCTCGCGCGGGTTCATGGCGTGCTGCGGCCCCTGCGCCACGCCGATCGAGACCGTCATGCGCCCCATCGGCTCGAGCTCCAGGTGGCGCAGCCGCTCGATCAGCCGCGAGGCGAGGCCGAGCGCGTCGCCCGCGTCGCACGACGGCATGATCACGCCGAACTCCTCGCCGCCGATCCGGCAGACGACGTCCGAGCCGCGCACGGTGTCGCGGGCGAGGCCGGCGACCTGCGAGAGCAGCTGATCGCCCGCGCCGTGCCCGTAGACGTCGTTCACGCGCTTGAAGTCGTCGAGGTCGAACATCAGCACCGCGACGGCGTCGTGCTGGCGCGACGCGCGGGTGAGCTCGGCGCGAAGACGGTCGTGGAAGTAGCGGTGGTTGTAGAGGCCGGTGAGCGAGTCGGTCTGGGCGAGGTGCTCGAGGCGCGCCCGGATCTGCGCGTTGTCGAGCGCGAGCGCCGCGGCGTCGCCGAACCACTTGGCGAGCTCGAACTCGTGCTCAAGGAACGCCGCCTCCTCGCCGATCCGGTAGATGTTCAGCGCGCCCTTGAGCGTGCCGCGCGCGATCAGCGGGATCACGATCATCGCCTCGGGCTCGACGGGCGTTCCCTCGACGACGGTCGTGCGGGGGTCGAGGTGGGCGCGGTTCGTCCACACCGGCCGGCGGTGCAGCACGGCCCAGCCGGTCAGGCCCTCGCCGAAGCGCGGCTGCGTGCGCATCACCTGCTCCTCGTACTCCGTGCGGGCGAGCGTCGGCACGAGCAGGCGCGCTTCCTCGCGCGCCTCGTAGATGTGGAGGGCCTCGTAGGGCATGAGGTCGGCCAGCGTGTCGGCGATGCGCTCGAGCAGCGCGTCGCGGCTCTGCTCGGAGAGCACGTGGTGGAACACCTCGGCGAGGCGGCGGTACGACTCGACGAGCGACGCCGCGTTGTCGCCGCCCAAGGCCGGAGCCGGGGGCGCCGGCTCCCGCGCCGCAGTGATCGGCTGGGCCATCGCGGCTCTCATCGGCCTCGAAAACCCTGGGCTTGACCCGATTTCGGGGGTGTCGACGGCTGCTACAGGAGCCCGCAGACCCGCGCGGTGCTCGGCCAGGGCCAGAAGCCGCGGCCGCTGCGGTACGCGCGGACGCCGGCCTCGAGCTGCGCCCACACCGGCCAGCGGTCGGCCGTGCCGAAGCGGCGCAGGAAGTCGGCGCCGTACCGGCGCATGAACGACCCGTCCATCTGGAGGCCGCCGTAGTAGCCGTTGCCGGTGTTCGCGCTCCAGCCCGCCTCGTAGCGGTGGATGCACAGGAACGCCTGCGTCAGCCAGCGGGGCCCGACCAGCATCAGGCGGGTCGCGTGCCGGGCGACGGCGAGCGTCGCCCGCGCCGCGCGAAGCTCCCACGCGTGCAGGAGCGCGTGCCCGCCGGGGACGCGGCCGCCCTGGAGCGACCGCGCCGGCGCCGCACGGCCCGGGTAGACCGCGCGCAGCCTCGTGGTCAGCCGGCGGACGTAGGCCACGCGCCGCGAGAGGGAGGCGTGCAGGCCCGGCCCGAGCGGCAGGTCGAGCCCCAGCCGGCGGCGCAGCTCGCGCAGCGCGGCGATCCGGGCGCGGTAGGCGTGGCGCTGCCAGGTGCCGACCGTCCACTGGAGGTAGCCGGGGTCGCGGCTCCGCCGGTACGAGAACGAGGTCGGCACCACGTGCCGGCGCGCGGCGTGGTCGTAGGCCCACGTGACGACGCGGTAGTGGTCGGCGGCCGAGCGGAGCCGGCGCACGGCGGAGAGGTCGGCGGGTCGCACCGTCTGGGCGGCGCGCGCCACGCCGACGACGGCCGCCACCAGCGCGAGCAGCATCGCGGCCGGGATCAGGCTGAACGGCAGGAAGAGGCGCACGAGTCGTGTCTCCTTGTCGAGAGTCCGCAGTGGTGACGTCGCGGCGGGCGCGCTCGGGGGGCGCGGGCCGGCCGAAATGACCGGCGGAGGGTAGCGGGTCGCCTCCGCCCGGCGCGGCAGGCATGTAAGGAAGGTGTTAGGCCACGCTCAGCGGAAGAGGTCGAGCTCGGGCTCGATCACGAGGTCGCGGGCCGACCCCTCGCCCGCGACCTGAAGGCCGCGGAGGACGACGACGGGCACGCCCTCCGCCTTGCCGCGGACCAGGTCGGCCGCCGCCGCGATCTCGTCGGCGAGCGCGACCCGGCTCGAGCGGAGGACGTACCCGATCCGGTCGCGCGTGCCGCGCAGGTCGAGCAGCGCCGGCAGGCCGGCGACGCCGATCGCGACGTCGGTCGTGCCCTGCCGGAACGGCCTGCCGAACGAGTCGGTGACGACGACGCCGACGTCGCAGCCGGTGAGCGCGCGCAGCCGCTCCCGGAGCGCCCGCGCGCTCGCGTCCGGGTCGAGCGGGAGCAGGACGAGCGTGCCCGCCTCGGGCGCGTTCGAATGGTCGACGCCCGCCGAGGCGCAGATGAAGCCGTGCCGCGTCTCGGCGATCACGAGCGGCCCCCGCTCCCGGACGATCCGCGTCGCCTCGCGCAGCACCGCCTCCACCTCGCGCGGGTCGCGCTCCGCGCCGGCGAGCTCGCGCGCCTTCTCGGACGCCTCGAGCTCGTCGATCCTCACAACCCGGCCCTCCGCCTTCGACACCGCCTTCTGGGCCACCACGACGACGTCGCGGTCCTCGAGCTCCACCCGCTCGGCGACGAGCGCACCCAGGTCGTCGCCGGCGCGGATCTCCGGCAACCCCCGGACCGGAATGAGCGAGATCACGGGTGCATCAGGGGATGCCGGTGACGCGGAAGCCCGCCCGGCCGCGGTAGCGGCGGTTCAGGTTGACGATCACCGCCGTCAGCCCCTCCAGCGCGCGGGCTCCCGCGAGCGGCCCCGCATCGAGCGCCCGGCCCGCGACCACCTTCTCCGCGAGCGCCAGCGCGAGCTCCTTCGCCCCGGCGTCGTCGCCGCACACGAGCGCGTCCTCGTCGGGCTGCTCCTCGGCGAGGCTGGCCGCGGCGACCGAGTGCAGGCCCGCGACGACCGGGGCCTCGACGACCTCCTGGACGCGCTCGGCGAGGCTGCGCGCGTCGGGATCGGGCAGCGCGCCGGCGCCCTTCCTGACCTCGATCGCCGAGGCGACCGAGAGGAGGGGCGTCGAGCCGAGGGCGGACGCGACCGCCCACGCCGTCTCGAGCGCCGCGTCGGCCTTCACGGCGAGCACGACGAGGTCCGCGCCCCGCGCGGCGTCCGCGTTCTCGGCGCCGGTGACGCGGCCGCCGAGCTCGGCCGCGGCCACGCGCGCCCGCCCGGCGTCCCGCGAGCCGATCACCACGTCGTCCTCGCCGGCGGCCGCCAGCCTGGCCGCGAGCGCGCGCCCGAAGCTGCCCGTCCCGCCCAGGACGGCCACCTTCACGCCGGCGCTCCGGCCGCGTCGAGCGCCGCCGACGCCAGCCGCCGCGACGCGTCGAGGTCGGTCATCAGCGTCCGGGTGACGACGCAGCGGACCTCGTTCGGAAGCTCGGCCGGCGCGTCGCGCTCGTCGACGACGAGCGCGTCGATCAGGCCGGCGTAGCAGCCGGCCACGTGCGCGGGCGTCGTGCCGCCGGCCATGCGCGCGAGCATGCGGTCGGCCGGCCCCTTCACCGCGCGGCCGCCGATCAGCGGGCTGACCGCGACGCAGGGCCCGCGCCGGCGCTCGAGCGCGGCCCTGATCCCCGGCACGGCCAGGATCGGGCCGATCGAGACGTACGGGTTGCTGGGCGCGACGAGAACGAGCTCCGCGCCGTCGAGCGCCTCGACGACGCCCGGCGCCGGAACGGCGTCGCCGGCGCCCGCGTAGTGCACGGCGTCGACCTCGTCGCGGTGCGCCCGGCCGACGAACCAGGTCTGGAACGGGAACGTGCCCGCCGGCGTCTCGACCAGCGTCCGGACGGGATCGTCGCTCGCCGGCAGGAGCGCGACCTGGAGCCCGAGCGCGTGCGCGAGCCGCTCGGTCACCTCCGACAGCGGCGTACCCCCGCGCAGGAGCTGCGTCCGCACCAGGTGGAGCCCGAGGTCGCGGTCGCCGAGCTTGAACCACGCCTCGCCGCCGAGCGACGCGACCGTCTCGAGCGCGTGCCAGGTCTCGCCGGCGCGGCCCCAGCCACGCTCCTCGTCGGCGAGCCCCGAGAGCGTGTACAGGATGCTGTCGAGGTCGGGCGAGACGTGGAGGCCGAGCACCTCGACGTCGTCGCCCACGTTGCCGACAATCGTCACCTCGGCCGGGTCGACGACCGAGACGACTCCGCGCAGGAACCGGGCGCCGCCCACGCCGCCCGAGAGGACGGCGACCCTCAAGCAGCCTCGCGGCGCAGCGACCTGACGACGGCGCGGGTGCGCGGCCCCAGGCGCGCCTCGAGCCGGTCGAGGTCGGACGGCGTGTCCACGTCGTCGACGAGGTTCGGCGCCTCGACGCGGCGCGCGGGGCCGAGCGCCGCGAACCGCTCGGCGCTGCCCGGCCCGTAGCACGGCTCGAACAGCCGCTCGTCCGCGAGCGCGATCGCGTTCGTCGTCCCGTCGGGGGCGGCGGCGATCGCGATGCCGCCGGCCGGCGCCGCGCCGGCGAGCGCCAGCAGGTCGCGCGCCGTCGCGCACGGCAGGTCGGCGTTGACGACGAGGTAGGGCGCGGGCGCCGCCGCGGCGAGCGCCGCGTCGAGCCCCGCGCGCACCGCCGCGCCCTGGCCGCGGCGCGGGTCGGGAACGAGCGTCACGCCCTCCGGCAGGTCGGGAACGGCGTCGTCGGGCGCGACGACGAACACGGGCCCGACCGCCGCCGCGGCCGAGACGACGTCGGCGAGCATCGCGTCCGCGAGGCGGATCCGGTCGGGCTCGCGCAGCGAATCGAGGCGCCGCTTCGGATCGGTCCCGCGGAACGGGATGACGACGCTCGCCATCTGCCGGGACACTACCCGCGTGCCTTCGCCCGACAACGCCGCCATCGCGGACCAGCTCGACACGCTCGCCGCGCTGCTCGACGCCGCGGGCGCCGGCCGCTACAGCGTGCGCGCCTACCGCCGCGCCGCCGACCTCGTCCGCTCGACGCCGGCGCCCGTCGCGGCGCTGGTGCGGAGCGGCCGCGTCCGCGAGCTGCGCGGCGTAGGCCCGGCGATCGAGGCGCGGCTGCGCGAGCTGGTCGAGACGGGCGGCATCGCCGAGATCGAGGCGCTGAAGGCGGACCTCGGGCCAAAGCTCGCGTCGCGGGCGCGGCGGCGCAGGTCGTCGGGACGTGCGCTTCGCCTCGACCGCGCCCGCGCGCTCACCGTCGCCGTCGCCGACGCGGTCGGCGGCGTGCCGGCCGGCGACGCGCGCCGCTTTCGCGATCGGTGCGAGCGCCTCGCCGTCGCCGTGCCGGCCGACGATCCCGCCGAGGCGCTCGACCGCTTCGCGGGCCTGCCGCAGATCGTGCTCGAGCTCGAGCGCGACGCGGAGCGGGCCGTCGCGGTGACGACCGAGGGCGTTCCCGTCGAGGCGTTCGCGGCCCCGCCGCACCGCTTCGGCGCGGCGCTCGTCCGCGCCACCGGCAGCGAGGAGTACGTCGCCGCGCTCGGCGAGCTGCCGGACGCGCCGGACGAGGAGGGCGTCTACCGCGCGCTCGGCATCCCCTGGCTGCCGCCGGAGCTGCGCGAGGCGCCCACCCGCGAGGCGGCGCCGCCGCTCGTCGAGGTCTCGCAGATCCGGGGCGACCTCCACGTGCACACGACGTGGTCCGACGGCAGGGCGAGCGTGCTCGAGATGGCGGAGGCCGCGCGCGGGCGCGGCTACGAGTACCTCGCGATCTGCGACCACACGCGCAGCGTCACGGTCGTGCCCGGACTGGACGCCGACGGCGTCAGGCGGCAGGGCGAGGAGATCGCGCGCGCCAACGAGCTGCTCGCGCCGTTCCGTGTCCTGCGCGGGATCGAGTGCGACATCCTCGTGGACGGGTCGCTCGACCTGCCCGACGACGTGCTCGCCGAGCTCGACTGGGTCCAGGCCTCGGTGCACGCGGGCCAGCGCCGCTCGCGCGAGGAGCTGACCGCGCGGACGCTCGCGGCCGTCCACCACCCGGCGGTCCGCTCGATCAGCCATCCCCAGGGACGCATCCTCGGCCACCGGCCGCCGAACGCGGTCGACCTCGAGGCCGTCTTCGCGGCGTGTGCCGAGACGGGCACCGCGGTCGAGACGAACGGCCTGCCCGACCGGCTCGACCTGAGCGGCGAGCTCGTCCGGGAGGCGATCCGCGCCGGCGTCCGCATCACGTGCTCCACGGACGCCCACTCCGTTCGCGGCCTCGGCAACATCGAGCTGTCGGTCGGCACGGCCCGGCGCGGGGCCGCGACCGCGGCCGACGTTCTCAACACTTTGCCGCTCGCCGACCTGCTCGGCGGTTCCTAGTTGCTTCGGCCACATGCGGCGTATGAGAATGCGCCGTTCGACGAGGTCGACGCATGCGGCGGCGTCGACGCCGCTCCTACGCCATCGGGAGGTGATGCGCGAGCGAGAGAGGCGATCTGCGCCGTACGGTCCGCGGGCCCAGTGGCGCTCCCGGTTTGCGGCAGGCAAACGTCGACTCCTAGAAGGAGCGTGTGCATGTCCCTGAAGCGCTTGATCGTGCTGCTCGTCGCCGCCGGCGCCTTCGTCGTGCTGGTTCCGGCGGCTGTCGGGTCGGGGTCAACCGACGTCAAACGGGTGCCGTTCAACTGCGACGAGAACGGCTCGCTCTGCACCGAGATCTTCGACAACCTCTCCGAGTACGGCTACGTCGGCCACGACGAGCCGTCGCTCCTCTTCTATTCGAACCGGCCGGGCTCGGGCAACAACCAGCTCTACCACCTGACGCTGCCGAGCCCGCCGCCGCGCATGCCGAACCAGAACGGCACCGGCGGCACGTGGGACTTCCAGCTCCACATCGCCTTCTGGCTCGGGATGGCGATGTGCGACGACCAGTCGGCGCCGAACCCCGGCGGCAGCACCCTCGCCGGGCCGAACGTGCCGTGCCGGCCGGACAGCGACTCGAACATCTACACGGGCACGACTCCGGGCGGCTCGAACTACATCGGCCAGCACCCCGGAACCGCGTTCATGGAGATGCAGTTCTATCCGCCGGGCTGGTCGAACCTCGTGACCGACGGCTGCGACGCGACGCGCTGGTGCGCCGCGCTCACCATCGACTCGCTGTCCCTGAACGAGAACACGGGGGCGGCCCTCAACGAGACGTGCCAGGAACAGATCTTCGGCGGCGAGGAGTACGTCAACTTCGCCTACATCACGCTGTCGGGCGTCCCGCTGGGCCCGCCGAACCCGCTGGACTTCAACGCGTCGTCGTTCACGCCCGACCTGTCGAAGCAGCTGCTGATGGGGAGCGGCGACAAGCTGGCGGTGGAGATGCACGACACGCCGGCGGGCTTCCAGGTGATCATCCACGACCTGACGACGGGCCAGACCGGCTCGATGACGGCGAGCGCCGCGAACCACTTCGGCGTGATCCAGTACGCACCGACCGGGACCGGCTGCAAGGAGATCGACACGAGCTTCCATCCGATGTACTCGACCTCGAGCGAGAACACGCGCGTCGTGTGGGCGGCGCACAGCTACAACGTCGCCTACTCGGACGAGATCGGGCACTGGGAGTACTGCAACGCGGTCGACCTGACCAACCCGTTCCTGCCGTGCACGCAGGCGGGCGTGACCGACAGCTCGACCGGGCTCGACGGCGACGACTTCTTCTGCGCGCCGGCGTCGACCTCGCTGCTCGTCCAGGTCACGGGCTGCACCGACTCGGACGAGGACTTCGACGGGCCCTCCTACCTGAAGGACTGGCCCGGTGCGAGACGCGGCGGCGGCAGGTCGGTGCCGACGCCGATCGAGTTCCAGAGCCCGACGTTCAACGGCGGGCAGAACTACAGCCGAGTCGCCTTCGAGACCGACCTACCGCGAATCGAGGCGGCCGACAGCCAGCTCAATCCGCCGTTCTGCGACCGCAACACCGGGGCGAACTGCGTCAACCCGCCGCCGGGCGCGCAGTTCTATCCGATGTACGTGACGCGGTACCGCGGCCTGAGCTGCACGTGGGCCGAGGGCGGCCCGGACATCCCGGGCTTCGGCCTCGACTTCGGCGGCGAGCAGGCGGAGTACGGCGGGCTGCTGACGAGCGTGTACCCGGGCACCACCGGCGTGATCACGCGGATCAACAACTTCCACCGCACGCTGCCGCTCAACCCCTGCCCCACGCTGGGGTTCCCGTTCGGCTAACGCGATGACGGCCGGGGTGGAGCGCGGCGGCGCTCCACCCCGCCTCACCGGACGGTCAGCCGGACGGGGCCCGACCACTCGGCGAGGCAGTCGCCTCCGCGGCGCGGCTTGAGCGGCAGGCAGCTCGTCAGCCCGACGTCGACCGACGACACCGCCACCCAGTAGCGGCCCGCCGGGATCCGGCCGCGGGTCACGAGCCGCACCAGCCCCGAGGGCGTCGGCGTGGCCGAGATCGACTCGCGGAGCACGATCCCGCTCACGAAGCCGAGCCCGGCGAGACGCGGCGACCGCGCCACCTCGATCAGGCGCGGCGTCGCGCCGTGCGCGAACCGCGCGACCGCGACGACGTGGTTGCCGCTCGCCGATGCCCGAAGGAGCTGCGGCGCGCCCGGCCGGACGGCCGAGCCTGCCGCGACGGCGGCGGCCAGGGCGGCTGCGGCAGCTCCCGCCAGCGCGATCCCCAGGCGTTTCATCGCACACCCCCTGCGCGTGGGGCCGGCACCGGCCCGGCCCCGACCCGGCCAGTGTACTCCCGCCGCTACGCCGCGGCGGGCGGCGGCGCGCCCAGCTCGCGGACGTCGATCCAGTGCGTCCCGCGGAGCGCCGCGACGATGCGCGGATCGGTGTGCTCGGGGTTGAAGACGTGGGCCTCGAGGTCGCAGCACACGGCCGTGGCGTCGAGGGGGATCCCCTCCACCTTCACGAACGCCTCGGGCGGCAGGTGCACCTCGCCGAGCGTGTGGTGCCGGAACTGCAGGCTGGGCGCGACCTCCATCAGCGCCGGCCAGTCGGGGCACGTATGCGAGCTCACGGCCGCGGAATTGGCTCGAGTCGCTCGATCTCCTGCATCGACCAGCGTCCCTCGAGGAGGACGGCGCCCGTCTCGTCGCCGACCGGGAACACGAAGAAGCGCACGGCGTCCTCGAGGCTGTGCAGCAGCCGCCCCTGCTCCGCGTCGACGAGCGCGAGCCGGAGGTGGAAGCGCCCGTCGGCGAGCGGGAGCCGCTCGACCTCGAAGCGCAGCTCGCGGCGGCCGCCCGTGACGTCCCAGCCGAGCTCGGCGGTGTCGTGCGCCGCCGACGCGAGCATCAGCCCGCCGTCGTCGCGCAGCTCGAGCGACACGCGCGGCGGCGCGATTCCCGGCTCGGCGGCGACGACGAGCCGGACGACGAGCGGCTCGCCGGCGGCGAACTGCGTGCGCGCGTCGCCGTCGCCGTCGAGGAGCTCCGCCTGCTCGATGCGCGCCTCGCCGCTCCCCCACTCGCGGAGGCCCGCCCCGAGCTCGTCGGGGTTCGCCTCGGCGGCGAGGAGGCGCCGGTAGGCGGCGATCGCCTCCCGCGTCTCGCCGTCGAACTCGACGCGGCCCTGGCGCAGGAGCACGGCGCGGTCGCACAGCCGCTCGACCGCCTGCGCGTCGTGCGAGACGAAGACGATCGTCCCGCCCCGCCCCTTGAACTCCGCCACCTTGCCGAAGCACTTCCGCTGGAACTGCTCGTCGCCGACCGCGAAGACCTCGTCGAGGAGCAGCACGTCGGCCTGGATGTGCGCGGCGACCGAGAAGCCGAGCCGCATGAACATCCCCGACGAGTAGGTCCGCACCGGCAGGTCGATGAAGCGCTCGAGCTCGGCGAACGCGACGATCTCGTCCATCGCCTCGCGCACGCGCGCACGCGAGAGGCCGTGGATGGAGCCGTTCAGGTAGACGTTCTCGCGCCCGGTGAAGTCCGGGTGGAAGCCGGCGCCGAGCTCGAGCAGCGACGCGACGCGGCCGCCGACCTCGACATGCCCCGACGTCGGCTTGATGATCCCGGAGAGCAGTCGCAGGAGCGTCGTCTTGCCGGAGCCGTTGCGCCCGACGAGCCCCATCGCCTCGCCGGGCTCGACCTGCAGCGAGACCTCCTGCAGCGCCCACACGTCACGCGCCTTCGCGCGGCCGCGCGACACGAACGCGTCCTTGAGCGTCCGCTGCGCCCTCGGGTAGACGCGGAAGCGACGCGAGGCGCGGTCGACGAGGATGCGCCCGGCGACTGTCACGCGGCCACGGGCGCGAGCGTGCGACGAACGATGCCGGCGAGCACGCGGACGAAGCGCGGGTCGTCGTTCGGCATCTCGATCCGCTCGAGCCGCAGGCCGAGCTCGCGTGCCTTCTCCTGCGCCTCGGTGTCGATGTCCCAGCGGATCTCGAGATGATCCGACACGAACCCGACGGGACAGACGAGGACGTGCTCGACGCCGTCGCCGTGCAGCGCCTCGAGGTGATCGAGGATGTCGGGGCCGAGCCACGGCTCGCCCGTCGGCGACTCGCTCTGGAACGAGAACGACCACTCGTCGACGCCGGCCGCCTCGGCGACGAGACGCGCCGTCTCGAGTAGCTGGTCGCGGTACGGGTCGCCCTCGTCGAGGATCCGCGCGGGCAGCGAGTGCGCGGTGAAGACGACGTGCGCAGGCGTTCCCCGGATGCGGTCGGCGAGGAACCCGACGAAGCCGGGGTCGTCGTGCCAGCTCTCGACGAACGCGAGCTCGGCGCGGCCGGCGAGCGCGTCCTCGAGCTGGGAGAGGTAGCCGCCGATCGAGAGCCGGCTGTAGTGCGGCGCCAGCACGAGCCCGACCAGCGTGGTCGCGCCGTCCGCGAGCGCGGCCTCCACCGCGTCGGCGATCCGCGGCCGCCAGTGCTTCATGCCGGTGTGGACCGGCTGCCCGAGCTCGCGCTCGAGGGCGGCCCGCGTCGCCTCGGTGATCGCGTTCAGCGGGTTCGACTCCTCGATGCCGAGCCGCCGGTAGCGCGCGACGAGGTCGTCGAGGTGCTCGGGCGCGACCGGCCGCCCGCCGCGGATGTCGGCGTAGTACGCGGGGACGTCGGCCAGCCGCTCCGGCGAGCCGTACGCCATCAGCACGACCGCGGTTCCGCTCACGCATCCACGCTAGCCGACCGCGCCGCCGTCTCCCCCTGCAGGAGGGCCGCGAGCCGCGTCAGCACGTCCGGGTCGGTGCCGGGCAGGACGCCGTGGCCGAGGTTGAACACGTGACCGGGGCGCCCGGCCGCCCGCGCGAGCACGTCGCGCGCGGCCGCCTCGACGCGCTCCCACGGCCCGAGCAGCACGGCCGGGTCGAGATTCCCCTGCACGGCCCTCTCGCCGACGCGCTTCCAGCCGGCGTCGAGCGCGACCCGCCAGTCGAGGCCGATCACGTCGCCGCCCGCCGCGCTCAGCTCCTCGAGCAGGCCCGCGGTGCCCGTGCCGAAGTGGATCGTCGGCGCCGCCGGCGCGGCGAGCACGCGTGCCGACCACGGCGCGGCGAGCTCGGCGTAGTCGGAGGGCGAGAGCACGCCGGCCCACGAGTCGAACACCTGCACGACGTCCGCGCCTGCGCGCACCTGCGCGTCGAGGTAGCCGGCGAAGCAGTCGGCGAGCACGTCCAGGAGTGCGCGCCACACGCCGGGCTCGCGGTACATCAGCGCCTTCGTCGCCGCGAAGTCGCGGGACGGCCGGCCCTCGACGAGGTAGCCCGCGACGGTGAACGGCCCGCCGCAGAAGCCGACCACCGCGCGCTCCGGCGGCAGCTCGGCGCGCACGATGCGAATCGCCTCGAGCAGCGGCGCGTAGCTTTCGTCCGGCTCGGGCATGCGCAGCCGCGCGACGTCGGCGGCGGAACGGACCGGCTGCGCGATCACCGGCCCGACGCCCTCGACCAGGTCGACGTCGACGCCCAGCGCGACGACCGGGGTCATGATGTCCGCGAACATCACGGCCGCGTCGACGCCGTGCCGCGCGACCGGCTGCAGCGTCACCTGCGCGCAGAGCTCCGGCGTGCGCGCGACCTCCCAGAACGAGTGGCGCTCGCGCACCGCGCGGTACTCCGGGAGCGACCGCCCCGCCTGCCGCATGAACCACACCGGCGTGCGCTCGACGGGCTCGCGCCGCGCGGCGCGCACGAGCAGCGGCTCCACGGCGACTTACAGTAGTTCACCGTGTCGAGGGGACCTCTCGCCGTGCGCTTCGGCGCGCAACCCGTCGTCGCGCCGGAGGCGGGAACGCGGTCGACCGTCCACGTCGAGGTCGAGAACGTGGGCGGGGCGCGCTGGCGGGACGGCGTCTTCGTCGCGTATCACTGGCTCGACACGCGCGGCAACCCGATCGTGTGGGACGGGCTGCGCACCGCCGCGCCACCGCTCGCTCCCGGCGAGCGGGCGGAGGTGGAGGCCGCTCTGCGCGCGCCGATCCCGCCGGGGCGGTACCGGCTCGCGTTCGACCTGGTCGCCGAGCACCGCGCGTGGTTCTCCGAGCTCGGCAGCGACCCGCTCGTGCTCGACGTCGACGTGCGGCCGCGCGAGGCGGAGCCGAGGGCCGAGCTGCCCGAGGACGTCGAGCCCGCCCCCGACTGGGCGGAGCGGGTGCGCGCCGCGCACGCCGAGGGCTACGCCGTCGTCGCGGGCGCGGTGGACTGGCGGGGCGGCGCGCTCGCGCGCCCGCCGCGGGAGCTGGCGCAGTACCGGCCCGGCGTCGGGCGCGTCCCCGGCTTCGCCGCGCCGCTCCTCTGCCCGTCGGTCGTGCCCGAGGTCGCGCTCGAGCGTCTCGGCGACGTGGCCGGGCTGCCGGCGTTCGCCGCCCCGCGCGACGAGCCGTGGGTCTACGACGGACGCATCGTGCTACGCGTGCGGCGGAGACCCGTGGGTGCCTGACACCGACTCAAAAGGTGTCAGGCACCTGACGGCGCTGACGCACTGACTCTAGAGCTCCACGGCGATCCGGTCGTCGACGGCGCGGAAGACGAACGCGGCGAGCGCGAGCGAGAGGGCGGCCGCGACGAGCAGGTAGACGACGTCGGCGGCGCGCGGGGCGTGGCCGAGCCAGAGCGCGTCGCGCACCGCGTAGACGGGCGGCGTCACGGGGTTCCCCCAGCGAAGCACCTCGAGCAGCCCCGGGTGGCGCTGCGCCTTCGCCGGCAGCTGCCCGAACGACCACAGCACCGGCGTCAGGAAGAACCACGGCAGCAGCGCCGCGGTCAGCACGTGCTCGACGTCGCGGAAGAGCACGTTGAGGCAGGCGGCGAGCAGCGCGAGCCCGGCCACGAACCCGACGAAGACGGCCGCGAGCGGGATCGCGAGCCACACCGTGTCGCGCGCGCCGGGGACGAACACGAGCGAGAGCACGATCAGGATCGCCACCATCACGGCGAAGGTGACCGCCTGCGTCGCCACCATCGAGAACGCGACGAGCTGTCGCGGGAAGCGCACCTTGCGGATCAGCTCCGCGCTGTCGACCATCGCGCGCGCGGCCGACTGCAGCGAGATGGAGAAGAACAGCCAGCAGGCGAGCCCGGCGAGCAGATAGAGCGGGTAGTGCGGGATGTGCCGCGACGGCCAGAGGACGCCGAAGACGACGAGGTAGACGCCGAGCAGCACGAGCGGGTTCAGGAGCGACCAGACGATCCCGAGCGCGGAGCCCTTGTACTTCGCCTGGAAGTCGCGCCGGAAGAGGTTCGCGAAGAGCTCGCGGTAGCGGTAGAGGTCGGCGTAGACCGTCACGGTGCTGGACTAGTCTAGGGACGCCCGTTCCGGGCAAACACGGCCCTAACACCGCTCTTCTACCCTCACCGCCCGTGTCATCAGTAGCGGCGGTCGCCGCCCTTCCCACCACGCTCGCCGCCGTGTGGCTGCTCCTCCGCTCGCCGCTCGCGGCCCGGGTGGTCGCCGCGCCCTCGGCGGAGCGGTGGCACGAGCGGCCGACTCCCCTGCTCGGCGGCGTCGGGATCTTCCTCGGCTTCTCGGCCGGGCTGTGGCTGTCGGTCGACGTCGGCGCGATTCCGCTCACGAAGGAGCTCGCCGGCATCTTCGGCGGCATCGCGCTGCTCTTCCTCGCGGGGCTCGTCGACGACGTCCGCGCGCTGCCCCCCCTCGTGAAGCTGGCCGTGCAGATCGGCGCGGGGATCATCGTGCTCGCCACCGGCACGGACGTGCAGCTCGTGCACACGCACGTCCTCGCCTGGACGCTGGCGCTGCTGTGGCTGGTCGGGATGACGAACGCGTTCAACCTCCTCGACAACATGGACGGCCTGGCGGCCACGCTCGCGGCGATCGCGTTCGTGTTCTTCGCGATCGATGCGGTGACGATCCACCCGAACGACACGATCCTCGCCTTCGCGCTCGCCGGCGCGCTCGCCTGCGTCGGCTTCCTGCCCTTCAACCTCCGCCCGCGCGGCCGCGCGCTCGTCTTCATGGGCGACTCCGGCTCGCAGCTGCTCGGCTTCACGCTCGCCTCGCTCGGGCTCTCGGCGAGCTGGAAGGTGGCGGGGTCGACCGTCGCGACGCTGCTCCTGCCGATCCTCGTCCTCGCCGTGCCGATCCTCGACACCGGCCTCGTCACCGTCGTCCGGCTGCTCGAGGGGCGCCCCGTCTACCAGGGCGGCCGCGACCACTCCTCGCACCGGCTCGTGCGCTTCGGCCTGTCGGAACGGAACGCGGTGCTGCTGCTCGCGCTGATCGCCGCCGCGCTCGGCGGCACGAGCCTCGCCTACAACGTCCTCGACGACCAGCGGCTGGCGCTCGTCGGCGTGCTGGTGACGTTCGTGCTGCTGATCCAGTTCGCGAGCTTCCTCGCCGATGCCGAGCGCCGCGTCGACCCGAACGAGCAGTCGCCGGGCCTCCTGCAGACGTTCGCCGTGCACTGGCGGCGGCTGGTCGAGGTGCTCGTCGACTTCGCGCTGATCGGAGGCGCGTTCGCCGCCGCGTACGCGCTCGAGTTCGGCTGGCCCGGCACCGTCAACCAGCGCCACATGGCCGAGGTGACGCTGCCGATCGTGATCGCCGCCCGCTACCTCGCGTTCATCCCGTTCGGGCTCTACCGCTCGATCTGGCGCTACGCCGGTTCGCGCGACCTGGTGGCGATCGTCTCCGCGGTCGCGACGTCGGAGATCGTCGCGCTCGCGTACATCGACCTCACGCGCACCCTCGGCGACTTCTCGCGCGCGTTCTTCGTCGTCGACGGCCTCCTCTGCACCGCCGCCGTCGCGGCGTCGCGCTTCGCCGAGCGGGCGCTCGTGACCGGCGTGCGCTCGTACCGCGACCGGGCGGGGCGGCGCACGCTGATCGTCGGCGCCGGCAGGACCGGCCGCAGCCTGCAGCGCGAGCTGCGCGAGACGGCCGGCGAGCGCGTGCTCGGGTTCGTCGACGACAACCCGCGCCTGCGCCGCCGCCGCGTGCAGGGAGTCGCAGTGGTCGGGTCGACGCGCGAGCTGCCGCGGCTGCTCGCACGCACGCAGCCCGACGCCGTGCTCGTGACGATCCCCGACGCGCCGCGCGACCGGCTCGACGCGGTCGTCGCCGCCTGCGCCGCGGCGGGCGTCCCCTGCCGGTTCGTGCGGCGCGAGATCGACCTCGATCCGAAGGTCGTTCTCAACACGGTGGCGGATTGACGCAGGCGGCGGCCGCGCGGCCGGGGACCGCCGAACGCACGCGACTCGACCGCTTCCTCGCCGCGGTGCCGGCGACGATCGCGGCGCTGATCCTGCTCTCGCTCCTGCTGTGGGAGGCATCGGCGCTGAAGTCGCCGCTCATCTTCGGCGACGAGCTCGAGTGGTCGATGATCTCCCGCGCGATCGCGCACACGGGCCACGGCGCGCGGCTGGGCGAGCCGACCGGCTTCCGCTCGTTCTTCGCGTACATGATCGCGCCGTTCTGGCTCCTCTCGAGCACGCACGCGGCGTACACCGCGATCAAGTACGTGCAGACGATCGTGATGGCGCTCGCGGCGGTGCCCGTCTACCTGCTCTCGCGAACGCTCGTCTCGGCGCGCTGGGCCGCCGCCGTCGCGCTCGGCACGCTGTGCACGTCGGCCTACGTCTACGGGCCGCTGATCCTGCCGGAGTCGCTCGCGTATCCGACGTACGCGCTGTGCGCCTACGTCTCGATCCAGGCGCTCGCCGGACGCGGCCGGCGCTGGTCGGTCGCCGCGGTCGTCCTCTCGCTGCTCGCGATCGGCGTGCGGAACCAGCTCGCGATGGCCCTGGCCGCGTTCGCGATCGCAGCGGCCTGGCTCTGGGTGGTCGGGCCGCGCGGCCGGCGGTTCCGCTCCGGCTGGAGCGTCGCCGACCACGTGGGCGCCGCGCTCCTGCTCGTCGGCGTGTTCGTCGTGCTCAACCGCTTCGCCAGCCCGCACGTGCAGCAGTGGTCGGCGGTGACGCAGTCGTGGAAGGGGCGCATCTGGAAGCTCGGGCTCGAGTCGGGCTCGGCGCTCGCGATCGGCCTCGGCGTGCTGCCCGCGATCGGCGGGCTCGCGTCGCTCTGGGTGCCCGAGCGCCGACACGACCCGCGCTGGCGGGCGTTCGCGGCCTACCTCGCAGCGTCGATCGTCACCTTCGGGACCTACACCGGCGTGAAGGCCGCCTACAACTCGATCAGGGTCTTCACGCGCGTCGAGGAGCGCAATCTGATCTACCTCGGGCCGCTCCTGCTGCTCGGCACGGCGATCGTGCTCTCCACACGCCGCATGTGGTGGCCCGCGATCGCGGCGGCGACGGCGATCGTCGCCGCGCTCGTGCTCGCCTTCGGCTACCAGCTCGCGTACCCGTACACCGATTCGCCCGGCTACGGCATCGCCGCGATGGCGAATCGCGCCTTCTACTGGAACCAGTCCGACATCCGGATCGCGCTCGCGGTCGCGGTCGTCGTCTCCGTCGTCGCCCTCGTCCTGCCGCGGCTGCGGTTCGTCCCACGCGCGGCCGGCGCCGGCGCGGTCGGGCTCGCGGCGCTCGCGGTGGCCGTGTGGATGGCGGCGGGGCAGGTGACGACGGCGCGCGGCATGCAGCAGGGGGCGGCGCAGAACGTGGCCGGCCTCGCGGCGATCGGCGCCTCGCCGCTCGACTGGGTCGACGAGCTCACGCACGACCGGCCCGTCACCTACCTCGGCCAGGATCTCTCGCCGCCGCTCGGCAACCCGAATGGCGCCTGGCTGACGATGTTCTGGAACCAGTCGATCAAGCACGCGTACACGCTCGACTCGAGCTACCCGGGCCCCGGCCCGACCGTCACGCCGGGCCTCGCGCGGCCGGACGGCTCCCTCACGGACGATCCCGGCACGCCGTACGCGCTCGCGGACGGCGGCGTCCACCTGGCCGCGCAGCAGGTTGCGCAGCACGGCAGCCTGATCCTGTACCGCCTGCGCACGCATCCGTGGCGGTTGCAGCAGTCGGTGCTCGGCATCACCGGCGACGGCTGGATCGTCGCCTCCGGCGGCAACACGTTCGCGGAAGGAACCTTCGCCTACTACGGGCCGCAGCGCACGGCCGGGACGCTCGTGGTGCAGGTCTGGAGCACGCTCTGCCCGCCGGGCGCGCCGGTGCAGCACGCGACGGTGCGGGTGGGGACGGTGGCGCTGAACGACCAGCAGAAGCCGGTCGTCGGCCGGCTCGAGGCGCAGCGGCAGCTCGTCGTGCCGACGACGTGCTCGGGAGGACGCGGCGTCGCGACGCTCGACTTCCACGTCGCGCCGCCGGTGGCGGTGACCGTGCACGTGTCGCCGACGATCCGCCCCTCGGACTACGGCGGCAGCGACTCGCGCGAGCTCGGCGCGCACCTCGGCTTCGGCTTCCGGGGCGCGTAGGCCGTCAGAGCGCGCGCAGCCGCTCCGGGTGCTTGCGCACGAAGCGGAGCACCCCGGCCCAGTGCCAGAGCGTGCGGCGCGTCAACCAGCGGTGGTCGGTCTCGGCCTTGTGCTCGTGGCGTACGACCGCCTGCGGCACGTACCAGCGCTCCCAGCCGGCGACCGCCGCGCGGTAGGCGAGGTCGATGTCCTCGCCGTAGAGGCGGAACCCCTCGTCGAAGCCGCCGAGCTCGTCGAGCATCGCACGGCGCAGCATCAGGAAGCCGCCGAGCATCCAGTCCGCGGGCACCGGCTCCGTGGGGGGCGACTCGTCGAGGTGGAAGTGGCGGCGCTGCGGCACGGCCAGCCGCAGCGGCGTGCGGCGGACCAGCGTTCCCGTCACGGTCGGGAAGCGCCGGCGGGACGGCTGCCACTCCCCGTCGGGGAACTCCATGCGCGGGCCTGCGATCCCGCAGCGCTCGTGCGTCTCCATGAAGTCGCGCAACGCGGCGACCGCGCCGGGCAGCGGCCTCGCATCGGGATTGGCGCAGACGATCAGCTCGGCGGTCGTGCGCGCTGCGCCCCGGTTGACGTTCGCGCCGTACCCGAGCGGCCGCTCGTTCTGCACCGCCTCGATCCCGGCGGGCACCGAGCCCGGGACGTTGGCGATCACGACCAGTTCGTCGACCTGCTCCCGCAGCGCGGGCAGCGAGGCGGCCAGCTCGCGCGGATGCCCGTGCGAGACGACGACCGCGGCGACCCTCACGACACACCCGGCTCGCGCATCTCGGAACGGGGTCTAACAGCCTCGGTGGACGAGCTCGTGGTAGACGAGCTTCACGCTCTCGAGGGCGGCGTCGACGGGCAGCAGCCAGAGCTGGTCGGGCGCGCCGACGACACGCAGCCGCCCGTGGTAGCAGCGCTCGACGAGGATGCGCGCGCGGACGACGTGGTACTCGGAGGTGACGACGTCGATCCGGTTCCAGCCGTGCGCCTTCGCGAGCCGGGCGAGCGTCTCGGCCTCGCCGACCGTCGAGTACGGGCGCGCGCTCACGCACAGGACGCGCAGGGGCAGCCGGTGCGCGCACACGCGCCGCTCGAGGTCGGTGGCGGCGGTCGCGCTCCGGGAGACGACGAGGAGCGGCGCGTAGCCCTGGCGCACGAGCTTCACGCCGAGCGGCAGGCGCGTCGGCGAGCCCGACATGACGAAGACCGCGTCCGCGCGCATCGGCCGGTCGCCGTGGTCGACGACGAACAGCGCGATCGCGGCGGCGACCGCGCAGACGGCGAGCGCGACGACGGCGCTCACGAGCACCCTCATCCTTCGAGCACCCGCCGGTAGACGTCCGCGGTCCGGCGCGCGGACTCCTCCCAGGAGAACGACCGCGCCCGCTCGAGCCCGAGCCGCCGGTACCGCTCGCGGTCGGCGAGCGCGGCCTCGACCGACGGCGCCGCGGCGTCGCCCGCCACCTCGCGCAGCGCGGCGTCCGCGGAGACGACCACCGGCGTCCCGCTCGCCATCGCCTCGAGCACCGGCAGGCCGAAGCCCTCGTAGCGCGACGGAAGCAGCAGGACGTCCGCGCCGCGGTAGAGCTCCACGAGCTCGCCGGCGTCCACCCAGCCGCGCACGTCCGCGCCCTCGTCTCGCAGCCGCCGCGCGAGACCCGCTTCCTTCTCGGGCCCCGCGACCACCAGCGGCAGACCGGCTGCACGCGCCGCCGCGAGCGCGGCAAGCGGGTCCTTGCGCGCCTGGACCGCGCCGACGAAGAGCGCGTACCCCTTCGGCTCGCCGTCCGGCCGGAACGCCGGATCGACGCCGTGCGGGGTGACGGTCACCTTCTCCGGCGGCACGCCGTAGAGCTCGACGGCGTCGCACTTCGTCCGCTCCGACACCGCGAGCAGGTGCGCCGCGCGGCGGGCGGCGCGCGGCACGACCGCCTTGAACGTGAGGCGGTCGAGGAGCCCCATCGCCGACGGGTCGCGCTCGAAGTGCAGGTCGTGGAGGGTCACGACGCTGCGCCCGCCCCAGCCAAGCGGCAGGGCGTGCTGGAAGTGGGCGAGCTCCGGCCGCAGGCGGCGGAGCAGCCGCGGCAGCGACCACGCCATCCGCAGCTCCTGAAAGCGCGCCGGCAGCGGCAGAGGCTCGACGCCGTCGGGCACGAGGTCCGGCCGGCGCGTCACGGCCGCGAAACGGAGGTCGGGCGCGACGAGAGGCAGGTGCCGGAGCAGGTTGAGCACGTACGTCTCCTCGCCGGTCCGGCTGCGCCCGAGGACGTCGGCGTCGAGGACGATCACACGAGCTCCTCGTAGACCGCGCGCGTGCGGGCTGCGACCTCCGCCCAGGTCGCGACGCGCCGGGGACGCGGTGCGGTCGCGCGCTCGATGCCGGCACGGATCGACTCGACGTCGGCGGGGTCGACGTACGCCGCGTCGCCGCCTGCGATCTCCGCCATCGCCGTCCCCTCGCTCGTCACGACCGGGCAGCCGCAGGCGAGTGCCTCGGCGACGGGGATGCCAAAGCCCTCGTACAGCGACGCGTACACGAGGCAGCGTGCGCCGCGGTAGAGCGCCGCGAGCTCCGCGTCCGGGACGTCGCCGAGCCACCGCGCGTTCGGGGGCGCGTCGACGCCGCGCCAGCCGCGCGCGCCGACGACCCGCAGCTCGCCGTCGACGGCGCGGGCGATGCGCGCGAGGTTCTTGCGCGGCTCCAGCGTGCCGACCGCGAGCACGTAGTCGCCTTCCGCGCGCGGGCCGTCGGGGGTGAACGCGTCGTCGACCGCGTTCGGCACGACGCGGATCCTCTCCGGCGGCACGGCGAGCAGGTCGACGAGCTCGCGCTTCGTGAACTCCGAGACCGCGATCACGCGCGCCGCGGCGCGAACGACGCGCGGCACCGCGAGCCGGGAGTAGGCGGCGGTCCAGCGGTTGAACCACTCCGGGTGCCGGAGCACGGCGAGGTCGTGCACGGTCACGACGAGCGGAGCCCGCGCGCGGAACGGGCCGCGGAACGTGGGGCAGTGCAGGACGTCTGCGCCGCGCGGCGGCCGGAGGCGCGGGTACCAGACGGCGTCGGCGAGGAGCGTGCGCGCCCGCGACGTCGCCGGAAAGGCGACCTCGACCACCTCCACGTCGAGGTGGTCGCGCAGCCCGCGGACGTAGCGGGCCGTGCCGGCCTGCGTCTGGCGCAACGGGGTGGTGTCGAGCGCTACGCGCATCTCTCGTATGCGTCGAGGAAGAGCTCGCCCACACGGCGCCACGAGAAGCGGCGCACGTGCTCGAGCCCCTTCGCTCGCAGCTCGTCGCTGCGCGCGAGCGCGTCGCGGATCGCCGCGGCGATCGCCTCGGGCCGCTCCGGGTCGGCGCGCACGGCGGCGTCGCCGCACGCCTCGTCGAGCGACGGGTGCGACGAGGCGACGACCGGCGCGCCGCACGCCATCGCCTCGGTGATCGGCATGCCGAAGCCCTCGTAGCGCGACGGGTAGACGACGGCCGCCGCGCCGCGGTACAGGCGCGCGAGCTCGTCGTCGTCGACGCGCCCGAGGCGCACCACCCCGGGTCGGTCGAGCTGCGGTTGCTCGCCCCAGCCGCGGCCGCCGGCGACCGCGAGCGCGAGCCCCTCGTCGCCGAGCAGGCCGAACGCCTCGACCAGCGTGGCGAGGTTCTTGCGCGGCTCGAGGGTCGCGACGGTGAGGACGTACGGCGCACCGAGGTCCGCCGTCTCCCCGTCCGCGCGGAACGGCTCGCCGATGCCCGGATGCGCGACCACGACGCGCTCGCGCGGGAACGCGAGCGTGCGCGCGACGTCGTCGGCGGTGAACGCGGAGTTCGCGAAGATCACGTCGCAGGTGCGGGCCGCGTTGCGGTACTTGCGGCCGTGCATGGCCCGCGTCCGGCCCGTCGTCCACTCCGGGTGGTGGAGCGGGACGAGGTCGTGGATCGTCGTCGCGCGCACGCCGCGGCGCTGCGGCGGGAACATCCAGTCGCTGAAGTGCAGCACATCGAACGGCCCGAGCCACCGCTCGGCGGCGGGGGCGCGGAGCACCGACCACGCGGTGCGCCAGCCGTGCGCGCCCGGGAGCGCGACGAGCCTGAGCTCGACGTCGAGCCCGTCGAGGGCTTCGCGGATCGTGCGGCGCCCGGCCGGCGAGGTCGGCGCGAAGGCCGTCACCTCGTGCCCGCGCGCGCGGGCGACCTCGGCGAGGCCGCCGAGCGACCCGCGGATGTAGTTGTTGACGCCGGTCCGCTCGTGCGACAGCGGGCTCACGTCGAAGACGATCCTCATCGTCCCGCTCGTCGGAGGAGGTCGGGCGGCCGCACGCAGGGGCTAAGGCAGGTAGTCGAAGCGGAGGAAGCGGATGCCGAGTGCGCGGGTATCCGTCGAGCCGGGCTCGACGCGCGCCGGCACACGCACCCGTGCGGAGGTGAACGCCGCCGTGCACAGCCCGGCGGGCGTGCGGGCGAGCGGCACGAGGAACCGGTGCTCCTCGCCGTCCGGCGGGACCCGGATCTGGCCGACGACCTTGCCGCCGGCGGTCGCCGTGACGACCTGGTCGGTCTCGAACAGCTGCCTGTCCTCCTGCAGCACGACGGAGACGTAGCCGCCGTCGCAGCGGCGGTGCACGTACGTGACGCGCCTGCCGGCCCAGGCGTCGGGGTAGAGGCCGGTGACGTCGGTCAGCACGACGATCGGCCCGTTCACGCGGACGAGCTGGATCCCCGTCTGCGGGTCGGAGGCGACCGTCTTGCCCGCGATCGTCGGCGAGGACGCGGTGAGCGCATAGCGGACGCGGAGCGGCGCACCGTTCGCGTGCACGAGCACGCCGTCGGAGCGCTCGTGCACGGTGGTCGCCGGCAGCACGTCGTCCGGGTGGTAGCCGACGTGGACGACGCTGCGGATGCTGCGGTTGAAGAACTCGTTCTCCCAGACCGTCTCGACGATGCCGCCCGCCCAGAGCTGCGTCACGTCGGCGCGGCGGCCGACGGCGCGGTCGACCCAGTCGGGGTGCGGGAGCTTGATCCCGGCCCACAGCTTCCCGGAGGACGCCTGCCTGATGCCGTGGCGGCCGTTCTGCACGACCGCGGTCGTCAGCCCGAAGTAGGCGGCGACCAGCACCGGCAGCGCAAGCGCGTAGCGGCGCGGCAGGTAGACGAAGACGACCGCCGCGGCGAGGCCCGCGCCGAGCGCGACGAGGCGCAGCGTGCCGAAGTGGATGCCGCGGTCCTGCACCCACCACCACGGCAGCAGCGCGAACGTGTCCGACACCGCGGTCGGGTTCACGAAGCGCGCGAACGGGATCGCGACCGGCAGCACGCCGGCGGCGAGCGCCGCGGCGGCGACCGCCGGCCACGCGCGCGGCACTACGTCGCGCACCGCGAGGCCGAGCATTGCGATCAGCGCGAGCGGCGCGAGGTAGAACGTGTTGCGCTCCTCGATCCGCTCCGACTGGGTCGAGGCGAAGAGCGCGACCTCGACGAGGAGCAGCACGGTCACGGGGAGCGTCGCGGCCGCGAAGGCCCGCGCCGACGGCGACGGCACGCGCGGGGCGAACCAGAGCGCGAGGAGGGCCGCGAAGGGGATGACCCCGACGTAGAGGTCGAGCTCGGCGACGTGCCAGAGCAGATAGTGCAGAACCGACTGCGCCGAGTACGGAACGCTCGTCGCGGCGCGGTACGCGCCGAGCAGCGTGAGTGGGGAGCGCCCGCGGGCGACCGTCGCGGCGAGCACGACGACGGCGCCTGCCGCGAGCAGCGCGTAGAGCGTGATCCAGCTGCGGAGGCGCCGGCGCAGGTCGCCCTCGATCCAGCCGTGCAGGAGCGGCGCGAGCGCGACGGCGCCGACGAGCGCGACCGCCTGCTGCCGCGTCGCGTAGGCGAGGCCGCAGAGAAGCAGCAGGCCGACCTCGCGCGCCGCGGTCGGCCGCTCGAGCGTCGCCACCAGCACGAGGCACACGAGCAGGAACAGCGGGTAGAACGCGTTCTCCGTCATCAGCGTGCCGGTGTAGAGCATCGACGGCACGAGCACCGTCAACACCGCGGCGACGATCGCAAGGCCCGGCGTGAGCAGCCGTCGCGCGAGCAGGTACGCCGGCACCGCCGCGAGCGACATCACGACGGCGTTGATCGCCTTCGCCGCCGCGTAGACCGTCGGCATCGCGCCGAAGAACCGCCACGCCGGCGCGATCAGCGCCGGGTAGACGAAGCCGTAGCCGGTCGACGGCACGCCCCGGATCTCGAAGTGGCCGCCGGCGGCGAACGACTTCGCGAGCTCCGAGTAGACGAGCTCGTCGACCATGATCCAGGGCGCTGCGATCTGCCGGCCGAGCGCGATTCGCACGCCGGCCGAGCACGCGACGACCGCGCCGACCCACAGCCAGGCCGGCACGCCGAGCGCGCGCGCGCGAACCGCTGCCACCGCCGTCACGCGACGATCCCGGCGTCGACCGCGGCCCGCGCGAGCGGGCGCGGGTCGTCGAGCCCGACGTCGGCGGCAGCCTCGGCGAGCCGCAGCAGCACCGCGTCGTTCACCGCGTCGCCGCCCGCGGCCGTCTCGAGCGCGGCCGCGTACAGGTCGGCGGCGCGGTCGAGCGCGTGCGCGCGCTCGACGTACGCCCGCGCCGCCGCGCCGATCGCGTCGGCGTGGTCGGCGGCGAAGGCGAGCGCCGCTTCGAGCACCGCGACCTCGTGCTCGTCGACCGGCACCTTCAGCACCACGCCGTCCGGCAGCTCGGAGAACCAGCCGACGTCGGAGACGACCAGCGGCTTGCCGAGCGACAGCGCGCGGATCGCCGAGCCCGACGTCTCGCCCATCGTCGGGAAGCGGAGGTTGACGAGCACGTCGCACGCCGCCATCAGCGACCACATCCGCTCCTCGGGCACGTAGTCGAGCCGGATCAGGGAGTCGTCCGCCGCGAGCCCGAGCCGCTCGAGCCGCCGCGTCAGGTCGAACCGCTCGCCCGCCGCGCCCGCGAGCAGGAGCCGGGCACCGGGACGCGTGCGCCGCAGGGACGCGAACGCGCGCAGCAGCTCCGGGATCCGCTTGTTCATGTTGAGGTAGCCGAAGCAGCCGATCAGCGGATCGCCCGTCACGTCCGCGGCCGGCTCGACGTCGCGCGGCGGCCAGACGGGGTGGGGGATCCGCCAGAGCCGCCCGCCGTAGCCGGCCTCGCGCGCTCGACGGGCGACGTACTCGGAGTGGACGATCACCCCGGTCGCACGGTCGAGGACGGTGCCGGCGAGCGGGAACCGCTCGGGCTGCGTCTCCCACAGCAGCGGCAGGAGGTTGTCGAGCACGCCGAGGCCGAGCAGCCGCCCCGCCACGCCGAGCTCGCGCTCCATCGCGTCGAGGTAGCCGCGCGGATCGCGGCGGCCGAGCGTGATGCCGGAGATGAGGTGGTGCAGGACGTACTCGTGCAGCACCACGACACCGGGCCGCCGCTGCAGCGCGTCGACGATCCAGCCGTGGGCGTCGGGGTCGTTGCCGACGTGGTAGAGCGCGACGTCGGCGTCCGGCGCCCGGCGCCCCGGCGACGCGACGACGACGTCGAGCCGCGCGCGCAGCGCCGGCAGGAGCAGCGCGGAGTAGTCGGCGATCCCGGAGCGCGACGGCGGCAGCGGCGAGTAGTAGGCAGCCCTCACGAGAGCAGCGCGTCGACACAGGCGTCCCAGGTGACGCGCTCGGCGATCGCCTTGCCGGCCAGCCCCCACGCCCGCGCCTCTGCGCCGTGGCCGAGCAGGTACGTGCACGCCTGCGCGACCTGGGCGGGCTCGGGCGGGACGACCACGCCCGTCTCCCGGTCGCGAACGACCTCGAGCGGCCCGCCCGCGTCGGTCGTCGTCAGCACCGGCTTCGCGGCGAGGAACGCCTCGTACGGGACCATCCCGAAGTCCTCGTCCACGGGCGCGTAGTAGACCGCGAGGCAGCGCGCGTAGAGGTCGGCGAGGCGGTCGTCGTCGACGCGGCCCGCGAACTCCACCTGCCCGTTCAGGCCGCGCGCGAGTCCCTGCAGCCGCTCGCGGTCGGGGCCCTCGCCGACGATCACGATCCGGAGCGACGGCTCGCGCTGCGCCGCCTCGATCAGCAGGTCGATCCGCTTCGCGCGGTCGAGGCGGTTGACGGAGAGGACGAAGCCCTCGGCGTCGGCCGTGCGGTAGGGGAGCGACTGCGGCGGGTGCGGGAGGAGCTCAGCCTCGACGGCGCTGAAGCGGCGCAGCCGCTCGGCGACGTTGCGCGACGTGGCGAAGACGTGTCGTGCCTCGCCCAGCGCGACGGCGTCGAGACGCTCCACCGCTCGGCGGGTGGCGCGGTCGACCGCGCTGTCGGAGAATTGCCCGAGCTCGGTGCCGTCGTAGTCGTACGCCTGCCGGAACTGGTGCAGCACCCACGCGACCTTGTTCGGGTGGCGGACGCAGTACGCGGGGAACTTCGTCGCGATCACGCGGTCGATCGGGCGCCCGTCGGCCTCGTCGAGGTCGACGAGGCGCCAGAGCAGCGCCTGGTCGAGGACGCGCGTGCCCGGATACCACTTGAACGGGATCGTGACCAGGTCGGCCTCGTGGCCGCGCGCGCGGAGGGCGTCGACGAGCTCGTCCGCCATCACCTCCGCGCCGCCGCGCACGAACGGCACCTTGGGTGCCGCAACGACCACCCTCACGGCGACTCGAGCCGCCGGAGGCGCTCGTCGAGGTCGTCGACCAGCTTCAGGACGGCGTCGTTGAACGCCCGCTGGTCGGCGAGCGCGGGCTCGACGTACCAGCGCATCAGCCGGCGGAGCACAGCCTTCACCGGACCGCCCTTGCCGGCGATCGGACGCTCGGCCGACACCGGCCAGAGCCGCTCGGCCTGGTCGCGCGCCGAGAGCCGCACCTGCGCCGGCGGCACGTCGGCCGCACGCGGCCCCGACGCGCGCACCTCCTCCTTCAGGCGCTCGAAGAGCGCCGCGACATCGCTCTCCCGCTCCGGCACTGGGCGAAAGTGTAAAGAGCGGCGGTTACGGCTCTGTTAGCGGCCGCTTCCCCGGCCGGGCCGATAATCGAGCCGACCATGAGCCGGGAGCCGGACCTCCTTCCGCCCGCGCACCGCGAGGTGCTCGACAGCGTCGTGCGCTTCTTCCGGCAGCGTCCCGGCGCGGTGGGCGCCTGCGTCTCGGGAAGCGTCGCCCGCGGCGCGGCGGACGAGTACAGCGATCTCGACGTCGCGATCTTCTTCGCCGACGAGGACGCGCGCGAGGCAGCCTGGACGACGCGCTGGGAGTGGGAGATCGCTCCCTGGTTCCACCGCTTCGACGCCGACCACATCAAGCCGTACTTCGTCATCTACCTCTTCGAGCCGGGCGTGAAGGCCGATCTGCCGCTCCATCTCGTCTCCGATCCGCCGACGCCGGCCGGCGCGCCCTACGAGGTGCTGTGGGATTCGAGCGGGGACGTCCTGCGGTGGGTCGAGGCGTCGAACTCCGGCCGGCAGGACCTCGCGCCCGACTGGAGCGCCGCCGTGCACGAGGAGGAGCGGATCTGGGCGTGGATCTACTACTGCGTGCGCCACGTGCAGCGAGGCGAGCACTACGACGTCGCGACCGACTTCCACATGCTGCGCGAGATCGTCGAGGCCTGGCATGCACGGCTCGGCGGGAACGCGTTCTTCGACGTCCGGCGGGTTCACGAGCGCGAGCCGGAGACGATGAGCCGCTTCGCCGACCTCTTCCCGGGCCCGAGCCGCGAGTCGCTGGCGCGGGCGCTGCGCGCGCTGATCGAGATCCACGACCGCCAGCGCGACCAGGTCGACGCGACCCTCGGGATCGCGTGGCGCACCTCGCCCGAGGGCCGCCGGCGCATCCGGGCGCTCGTCGCCGGGCTCTGACGGCTACGGGCCGGGCTCGGACGGCCGCACGGCCCGTGCGACGGAGCGGGAGCCGCCGAGCAGGGCCGCACCCGCGCACGCCGCGACGAGCGCGAGCGCGAACGGGACGCCGCCGGCCGGAAAGCCTCGGGTCGCGGCCAGCGCGGGCGCCACGGCGGCCGGCGCCGCCATCTCGAGCGCGAACGAGACGGGCACGGCGCGCGTCGCGGGCCAGCGTTGCAGCGACGTCATCTCGGCCAGGACCGCGCCCCACGTCGCGGCGCCGACCGCGATCGCCCAGGCGAGCGCGTGCAGCCAGCGCCGGTCGGCGAGCGCGTCGTCGACGAGCGCGGTCGCGAGCCCGACGGCCGCCCAGCCCAGCCCGGCGACGACGCTCGTCGCGAGCCCGCCGCCGGCGCCGAGCGCCCGCAGCGCATACGGGGCCGCGAGCACGGCGGCGACCCACGCGCCGACCGCCGCCTCGCCGCCGGTCGTGAAGCTGCCGGTCCCGGCCGGCGCCGCCCAGCCGAGCACGCCGACCGCGGCCGCGATCGCGGCCACGCCGACCGCCTCGCGGGCGCCGACGTGCTCGCCCAGCAGCCAGACGGCGAGCCCGAGCAGCACGACGAGGCCGAAGCCGAGCGACGGCTGCACGAGCTCCACCGAGCCGAGCGCGATCGCTCCCGCCTGCAGCGGCCACGCCGCGACGCCGATCGCCGACCCCGCGAGCCAGCGCGGCCGCACGGCGAGCCGGCGGAGCAAGGCGAAGCGCAGCCCGCTCTCGAGCGGCGTCGCGCGCGCCTCCAGCGCCTGCAGCGCGGTCGAGAGCGCGAACAGCGACGACGCGGCGACGGCGAGCACGATCGCGGCGACGGCGCGCACCTCGGGAGTTTCCTCTACGTTCGGCGCTCGTGGTCGGCATCGCCCTCCTGACGCTCGTCCCCGGGCAGCTCGGCGGGTCCGAGACCTACATACGCGAGCTGCTGCGGGGCCTCGCGCGGGCCGGCTCGCTCGAGTACCGCGTCGTCGTTCCACCGGCGGCGCCGGACGCGGGCGAGGGGCTGCCGACGGAGGTCGCCGATTCGTACCGGCCCGCGTCGACGATCCCGGAGCGGCTCCTCGCGATGACGCTCGCGGCAGCCCGGCCGGCGAAGCTCCGCGCGCTGCTCGCCGGCGCCGAGGTCGTCCACTACCCGCTGACGATCCGCATCCCGAGCGGGCTCGCGCCGTCGGTGGTGACGCTGCACGACCTGCAGCACCTCGACCTGCCCGCGATGTTCCCGCGGGCGGAACGGCTGTTCCGGGCGGCCGCGTGGCATCCGTCGCTGCGCGGCGCCGACCGCGTCGTCGTGCCGACCGCGTTCGTCCGCGACCGCGCCGTCGCCGCGCTGAGGCTCGATCCCGAACGCATCCGTGTCGTGCCCTCGGGCGTCGACCACGAGCGGTTCCGGCCCGGCGGGGTCGAGCGCGAGCCGTTCCTGCTCTACCCGGCCCGCCCCTGGCCGCACAAGAACCACGCGCGGCTCCTGGAGGCGTTCGCGCTCCTGCGGCGCGACCGGCCGGAGCTGCGGCTCGTGCTCACCGGCGGCGGCAGCCACCGGCCGCTCCCCGAGGGGGTCGAGGCCCGCGGCCGCGTCGCGGACGACGAGCTCGCCGAGCTCTACCGGCGCGCGGCCGCGCTCGTCTTCCCCTCGCTCTACGAGGGCTTCGGGCAGCCGACCCTCGAGGCGATGGCCTGCGGCTGCCCGGTCGCGTGCTCGGACGCCGCCGCCCTGCGCGAGGTCGTCGGGGACGCGGCGAGACTCTTCGATCCACGCGACCCTCGCGCGATCGCCGCCGCCGTGAGCGACGTGCTGGACGCGCCGGACGAGTGGGCTCGGCGCGGCCTCGACCACGCCGCGCTGTACTCCTGGGACGCGACCGCGCGCAGGACCGAGGACGTCTACCGCGAGCTTCTCTGACCGAGCCTGCCGGCGCGCGCGTCGCGCCAGCCGGCGACGACTGCCGCGGCCGCCGCCCGGCGCGAGGGGTGCGCGACCGTCTGCGCGAGGTGCGAGCCGACGACGACAGCGCGCCGCAGCGAGGTCAGGCCGCGCGGCAGCGGCCGGTGGCGCTCGAAGACGGCGATCGTGTTGCGCGTGTCGTAGTAGAGGTTCGTCGTCGACGCGGCGCCGCCGGTCGACGCGGAGCCGCGATGCCGCACGACCGCGTTCGGCACGAAGACGACGGCGAAACCCGCACGGCGGAGGCGCAGCGACCACTCGACGTCCTCGACGTACGCGAAGAGCGCCTCGTCGAGGAGCCCGGCAGCTTCGGTCGCCGGGCGCGAGACGGCCATCGCGGCGCCGTCGGCGCGGTCGACGTCGCACAGCTCGTGGTACGTGTCGGGCCGCCCGTGGCCGGCCTGCCGCCCCGAGTAGCCGAGCGCGGCCCGCACGCGCGCGCCGGCGTACTGCACCGTGCGGCCGTCCTCGCGCAGCACCTTGCACGCGAGCAGCCCGGCGTCCGGGCGCGCGGCGGCCGCCCGCGCGAGCGCGTCGGGCAGGCCGACATCCGCGACCGCGTCGTGGTTCAGGAGCAGCACCCAGTCGGCCCCGCGCTCGAGCGCCCGCCGGATGCCGACGTTCGAGCCGGCGGCGAAGCCGAGGTTCGCGCCCGTGCGCACGACCTCGACGCCGGGCAACCGCCGCTCGACCTCGCCGGCGGAGCCGTCGGTCGAGCCGTTGTCGACGCAGATGGGGTCGAGCGCCGCGACCGACTCGAGCGCCCGCACCGTGTCCTCGCCGCCGTTCCAGTTGACGACGACGGCTACAAGTCGCGTCACGTCTTCACGAAGTGGGCGATCGACCCGGCACCGGGCTCGCGGCGCCAGCGCGCGTCGCGCGCGACCTCAACAACCGCGCGCGCGACGCCCGGGTAGACGTTGCCGTAGCCACCGGTGTCGACGGCGTCGTGGAACAGCAGGTGCCCGCCGGGCGCGACGAAGTCCCCCCAGCGCGCGAAGTCGGCGCGCGCGCCCTCGTAGGAGTGGTCGCCGTCGACGAAGAGCAGCTCGAGCGGGCCGGGCGGCGGCTCGACCGTGCGCGAGTCGCCGACGAGCAGGTGCACCTTGTGCCCGACGCCGAGGCGCTTCAGCGCGTCCTCGAGCTCGGCGTCGAGCTGCTCGCCGGTCATGTCCGGCCGCAGCGCGACGTGCAGGTCGTACGACCACAGCTCGACGCCCTCGGGCAGCGCGGCCGCGAAGACGACGGTGCTGCCGCCCTTGAAGCGGCCGATCTCGGCGACCGGGCCGGTGCGGACGTCGCGCGCGAGCCGGTAGAGAAGCGCCGCCTCGTTGATCTGCAGCGACGCGACGCCGTGGTTGAGCTGGTTGGACGAGAAGAGGAACGCGAGGTCCTCGAAGCCGCGCAGCCCGTCGGGCCAGCGCTCGACGTTCGCGAAGCGCATCGCGGCCGGGTCGCGAAGCACGGCGGCGTGGATCAGGTTCTTGCCGACGCCGGTGCGACCGAGCCGGCGGACGAGCTCCTTCACCATCGCCGCGAACCTACTGCAAGGCCCGCACGTAGGCCCAGGCGTGGCGCAGGCCGGCCGGGCGCCAGATGCCCAGCGCGACGACGTACAGCGCGAGCCCCGTCGCGGCCGCCGCCACCGCACCGAGCACCGAGCGGGGCACGCCGAACGCCGCCGCGGCGAGGGCGCCGCAGACGACCGCGGCCACGACGAGCCCCGCGAGCGACCGGCGCAGCGCGCCGAGCGCGGCCAGCAGCGCGACGAGGACGAGCGCCGTGGTCAACGCGAGCCCGCCGGCGAGGCCGCCGAGGCCGAAGGCGGCCCGGCCGCCCCACTCGACGAGGACGTGGCCTCCGAGCACGACGGCGGCGAGCGCCGGCAGCCACCGCGCCCGTCCGCGAACGAACACGAGCGGGTAGGCGACGGTCACCGCGACCGAGGCGACCATCCACGGCGCGAGGTACACGACGAGGCGGCCCAGCTCGGTGCCGGTCGTGCCGCCGTAGCTCGAGCCGAGCACACGCCGCGCCACGGTCTCGCCGGCGAGCGCGAACACGCCCGCAGCTGCCGCGACGACCGCGAGCGAGAGCCACGAGACGGCGACGACGTGTCGCGCGACCCGCTCCGGCGACGATCCCTCCCGCGCGAACGGCACGGTCGTCACCAGCGCGATCGACGTCGCGGTGACGGCGACCAGGAACGCCGCGATCAGGTACGCGTACGAGAACGTCGTCGCACGACCCGCTCCGAGGCCGTTCGCGAAGCGCACGCCGACGACGAAGAGGCCCTGCAGCGCGAGCGGCAGCGCGACGCCGTCGACGAGCTCGTGCAGGCGCACCGGCAGGCTCGCGTCGGGGACGCCGAGAGCGCGCCTGCGCCCGGCGGCGGCGAGCGGCAGCGCGCACGCGATCAGCGCGTTCAGGCCGAGCCCCCAGCCGAACGCGACGACGCCGTGCGAGACGAGCGCCGCGATCACGCCCAGACCGGCGACGGCGCCGAGGCCGAACCCGAGCGCGGCGGTCGCGTAGTCGTCGAACGCGGCGAGCACGCTCGCGAGCACCCCCGCGTAGATCTGCACCGCCGCCGCGGGCACGAGCCACGGAAGGAGCTCGGCCGCCTGCGTGCGCGCGTGGTCGTCGCCGGCGAGCGCGGAGGCGACCCCGTGCGGCCAGAGCAGCGCGACCAGCACCGCGGGCACGAGCGGGACGGCGAGCGCGGCGAGCCAGGTTCCCACCTCGCCGGGCAGCCGCCCGTCCGCGCGCGCGAGCGCGAACCGCGGCAGCACGACGACGCGCAGCGCGTTCGCGACGAGCACGAGCGCGAGGTACACGCCGTACGCGGCGAAGAACCCGTCCGTCTTGACGCCGTGGCCGAACTTGCGCGAGAGGATGATCCCGGCGACGGCGGCGGAACCGCTGACCGCCGCCGTCGAGATCCCCGTCAGGATCCCGCTCGAGACCGTGCTCCGCCCGCGTGAGCGACTACCCTGCATCGATGCCCGGCGACGATACCGCCACCTGGTCCGGAGCCGAGCTCGACGCCCTGCGGGGCGAGCTCGGCGACGTCTACCGCGGCCGCACGTGCCTCGTGACCGGCGCCGACGGGTTCATGGGCTCGCACCTGACGGAGGCGCTCGTCGCGCTCGGCGCGCGCGTGATCGCGTTCGTGCGCGCGACCTCCTCGGGCGCGCTCAACAACATCGGCCACCTTCGGCCGCAGCTCACGATCGTCTTCGCCGACCTCACCGACAAGACGTCGATCGACTATCTCGTTCGCGACCACCTCGTGAGCGCCCCCGACCGGCCGTACGTCTTCCACCTCGGCGCCCAGGCGCACGTCGGCGAGTCGTGGCACCGCCCGTACGAGACGGTGATGGCGAACACGGTCGGCACGCTGAACCTGCTGCAGTCGATCGTCGACCACGACGTAGAGCTGGAGAAGTTCGACACCGCCGGCACGTCGGAGGAGTACGGCAACGTCCGCGAGGCGGTCGCGCACCACCACGACTTCGACGAGCTGGGCGGCCTCATCCTGCACGAGCGCTCGCCGATCAACCCGAAGTCCGTGTACGCGACGGCGAAGGTGGCGGCCGACTTCCTGACGATGAACTACCACGACGCGTACGGCGTGCCGGGCGTCGTGACGCGCATGTTCAACAACTACGGGCCCCGCCAGAACCCGCGCTACGTCACCGGCACGATCATCACGCAGGCGCTGACGCGGCCGGAGGTCGAGCTGGGCGCCCTCGAGCCGCTGCGCGACTTCTGCTTCTGCACCGACGGCGCGCGCGGGCACCTCACCGTCGCGGCCCAGGGCGTCGCCGGCGACGTCTACGTGTACGGCCAGGGCGAGAACATCTCGATGCGCGACTGGAGCGAGCTCATCCTCGCGGTCGGCGCCGAGCACGGCTTCTGGCCCGCCGACCGGCGCGTCGTCGTGAACGAGAAGCGCCTGCGCCCGGGGGCCACGGACGTGATGGCGCTGCGCGTCGGCTACCAGAAGCTGCACGAGGAGACGGGCTGGCAGCCGAAGGTGAGCTGGGAGGAGGGCATCCTGCGGACGATCAGGTGGTACGCCGCCAACCGCGACCGCTGGATCGGCCGCGTCGACTGGCGCACGCAGCCCGACACCCACGACTTCGGTTCACGTAGTGAACCAAGGTCGGGAGTTTCCGACCGGACGGCTCCCGCCGGCTGACGTGACGCGCACGCTGGTCACCGGCGGCGGCGGCTTCCTCGGCTCGCACCTGGTGGAACGGCTCGAGGCCGCCGGCCACGACGTGGTCGCGGCCCGGCGGCGCGACTACGACCTGACGAGCTTCGACGACGCCGACCGGCTGTTCGCCGACGCGCGCCCGGAGCTCGTCTTCCACCTCGCCGCCGAGGTCGGCGGGATCGGCGCGAACCGCGCCAACCCGGGCCGCTACTGGTACGCGAACCTGATGATGGGCGCGCACGTCCTCGAGCTCGCGCGCCTGCACGACGTGCGCAAGGTCGTGATCGTCGGCACCGTCTGCGCGTATCCAAAGCACACGCCGGTCCCGTTCCGCGAGGACGACCTGTGGAACGGCTACCCGGAGGAGACGAACGCGCCGTACGGGGTCGCGAAGAAGTCGGTGCTCGTCGGCGCGCAGGCGTACCGGGAGCAGTACGAGCTCGACGCGATCTTCCTGCTGCCGGCGAACCTCTACGGGCCGCGCGACAACTTCGACCTCGACACCTCGCACGTCATCCCCGCGCTGATCCGCAAGATGCTCGAGGCCGAGGACGAGGTCGTGCTCTGGGGCGACGGATCGCCGACGCGCGAGTTCCTGTACGTCGACGACTGCGCCGAGGGCCTCGTGCTCGCCGCGGAGCGCTACGACGCGCCGGAGCCGGTGAACCTCGGTACCGGCGTCGAGACGTCGATCCGCGAGCTCGCCGAGACGATCGCCGACCTGACCGGCTTCGAGGGCGCCCTCGTCTGGGACACGTCGATGCCGAACGGCCAGCCGCGCCGCAGCCTCGACGCGTCGCGCGCCGAGCGGCTGTTCGGCTTCCGCGCGCGGACGCCGCTGCGCGAGGGGCTCGAGCGCACGGTCGCGTGGTACCGCGAGAACGCTCCCTCGCGTGTCGGTCGTTAGCGCGACGCGGCGCGGGCTCGACCTCGCGGGCGCGATCGAGCGGCGGCTGACCGCCGTCCGGCCGGCGCCCGTCCTCGCCGCGCTCGTCGCGCTCCAGCTCGCCGAGGCGCTCTACTTCGGCTTCCGCACGCCGCACAACGGGTGGATCTGGTACTCGGGCGGCGACTCGACCTCCTACTGGACCGAGCAGTGGGCGCTCGGCCACCTCGAGCTGCCGCGCGCCGTCGTCGGCTACGCGCTGCCGGTCTACTACGCGTGGGTGCCGCTGGTCGCCGGGCCGGCGCTCGTGAACGGCGCGGCGGTGATCGTGATCCTGCAGGTGGCGCTGCTCGTGCCGCTCGCGCTCGTGCTCTTCTGGCTCGTCGCCGACCGGCTCTTCGGCCGCGTCTACGCGTGGGCTGCGGCTGCCCTCTGGGTCGCCGGGCCGCTCCTGCTCCTGCACGGCTTCGTGCCGCACTACCACTGGGTCTTCGACCAGCTCTTCCTGGCGCCGCACTGGTTCGGCTTCACGAACATGGCCGACCTCCCGTCCCTCGTCACGGTGCTCGCCTGCGCGTGGATGACGCTGCGCGCGTTCGACACGCGCTCGCCGACGGACGCCGTGCTCGCGGGCCTGCTCGGCGGCCTCGTGCTGGCGGTCAAGCCGTCGAACGGCTTCTTCCTGCCCGCCGTGGCGGTGCTCCTGCTCGGCGGCCGCCGCTATCGCGAGGCGGGGCTGTGGACGGCGGCGGTCGTCCCCGCCCTCGTGACGCTGACCGTCTGGAAGGTGCGGGGGCTCGGCTACCTGCCGGTGACCTCGACCTCGTACGGCCACGCGCGCCTCGCCGCCGGCTCGAGCCCGGTCGCCTTCGCGGGCGGCCACTACCTGCCGCTCGACTTCCGCCATCTGTACGACGAGCTGCAGAACCTGCGCGAGGTGTTCTGGAGCCTGCGCTTCCTGGAGTTCCTCGCCGTCGCCGGCCTGTTCGGCGTCATCCGCAAGGCGCCCCTCCTCGGCGCGTTCGTCGCGGTGTGGTTCGCCGGCTACTGCGTCGTCAAGGCGAGCTCGACCCGCTCGGACTTCCCGTCGGCGACGTTCTTCCGGCTCGCCGAGCCAGGCCTGCCCGCCTACATCCTCCTGATCGTCGGCGTCGCCTTCTGCCTGCCGCGCCTCGGCCGCCGCACGACGACTGCCGCGCCGGTCGCCGCGGCGCGGGCATCGGGGCTCGACGCCCGCATCCTCGCCCCGGCGGCGGCCGTCCTCGCCGTCGTGCCGCTCGCGCTCGTGCTCGCCGCCCGCCCCAGCTCGCGCATGAACATCGTCCGCGACGAGAACACCGTGCAGGAAGCACCGCTCTCGCAGACGTTCGACCTGCGCGCGACGCGGGATCCAGGCGGAGCGGTCACGCTCACGTGGCGGAAGCCGCCGACCGGGAGCACGCAGCCGTGGTTCGTCGTCTACACCTCGCCGGACAGCGACGGCTGCAGCCCGCCGGACCGCGGCGCGCTCGAGTGCCTGCTGAACATGCCCGTCCTGACGGTGACGCAGAGCCGGACGGTCGTCGACCATCCGGGCACCGCGCAGCACTTCTACCGGGTCGCGCTGCTCGCCCAGTACCAGCGCGACGTCCAGGGCGGCGACCTGATGCTCGTCAGCGACGGCGTCCACGTTCCGCAGGCCTGACGCCCCGCTACCCTCAGCCACCAGTGACGGCCGTCCTCTTCACGTGCGCGGGCCAGCGCGTCGACATCGTCTCCGCGTTCGGCCGTGCGGGCGCGACGACGATCGCCACGGACGTCAGCGACCTCGCGCCGGCGCTCTACCACGCCGACCGCCGTGCGCTCGTGCCGCCCGTGGACGACCCCGGCTACGTCGCCGCCCTCGCGGAGCTCGTGCAGGTGCACGACGTCCGCCTGATCGTCCCGCTCACCGACCTCGATCACCTCGTCCTCGCCTCGAATCGCGATCGCTTCGGCGAGGCGGTCGTGCTCGTGCCCGAGCCGGAGGCGATCGCGCGCTGCGGCGACAAGTACCTCGCGCACCGCTTCTTCGAGGAGCGCGGCATCGGCACGCCGCCGACCTGGCTCCCGGACGAGCTGCCCGCCGAGCTCCCGTATCCGGTGCTCGTGAAGGCGCGCCGCGGCTTCGGCTCGCGCCACATCTACCGTGCGCGCGACCGCTCCGAGCTCGACTTCTTCCTGGGCTACACGGCGGTCGAGTCGATGGTGCAGGCGGTCTGCCTCGGCGTCGAGTACTCGATCGACGTCCTCTGCGACCTCGACGGCCGCTGCCTGAACGCGATCCCGCGCACGATGATCGAGTCGAAGGGCGGCGAATCGATCAAGGGGATGACGATCGCCGATCCCGAGCTGATCGAGCACGGCCGCCTGGTCGCGGAGGAGCTCGGCCTCGTCGGGCCCGGCAACGTGCAGTGCTTCCGCGAGCCCGACGGCGAGCTGCGCGTCACCGACGTGAACCCTCGCTTCGGCGGCGGCTTCCCGCTGCCGACCGCCGCCGGCTCCGGCTACCCGGAGCTCGCGCTCCAGCTCGCGAACGGGGAACGGCCGGCGCCGAGGCTCGGCGAGTTCCGGGAGGGCGTGCTGATGACACGCTTCTTCTCCGAGGTGATCCTGCACGACGCGGGCGGGACGCTCGAGCGCCTCGACGAGCGCGTCGAGCCGATTCCCGGGGAGGCGTGAAGCGGGTCGTCCTCCTCGCCGCGGCCGGGGCGCTGCTCGCCGGCTGCGGAGGCGTCGAACGGCACGGAGCGCCGCGGCTCCCGCCGGCGAAGCCGGGGCCGGACGTGCGCCCCGCGCCCCGCGTCGCGTCGACGGCGATCCAGGTGACGGTGCTCGACGGCGACACGAACGCCCGCGTGGTGGGCGCGGTCGTCGCCGTCGGCGGCCGCACCTCGCGCACGAACGCACGCGGCGTCGCCTTGCTCCGCCTCCGCCGCCGGGCCGCGCTCGTCACCGTCGCGCGCAAGCGCGGGTACGACACGCGCGTCGTCCGCCTCGCCTTCCGCACGCACCCCAGGTCGACGCTGCGCATCTACCGGCGCGCGCTGCAGTGGACGATGTACGGCGCCGGCCCCACGCGCACGCAGGCGCAGACGTCGATCCGCGTCCGGCCGCCGTTCCGGGTCGTCTGGTCGCGCGGGCTCGGCACGCTCGTCGAGTTCCCGGCGGTCGTCCAGGACGGCGTCGCATACGTCGCCAACGCGCAGGGCACCGTCCGCGCGCTCGACATGCGAACCGGCGCCGTCGTCTGGCGGCACGACACGCCGAACGGCAAGATGGCCTCGTCACCCGCGGTGGTCGGCGACGACCTCGTCGTGCACGGCATGGACGGCTGGGTCCAAGTGCTGCGGCGCTCGGACGGCCGGCTGCTGTGGCGCTACGACGTCGGCTCGCCGGTCGAGTCGTCTCCCGTCGTGACCGGGGGCGTCGACGTGTTCGGCGCATGGAACGGCACGATCACGGCGCTCGACCTGCGCACGCACCGCGTCCGCTGGCGGCGCTTCGACGGTTGCAAGATCACGTCGTCGGCGTCCGTCTCCGGCTCGACGCTCTACATCGGCGACTACTGCGGCCGGCTGCTCGCGCTCGACGCGCGCACCGGCGCGCTTCGCTGGAGCGCGAGCGTGAACGGACGCATCTACGGGACGCCGGCGGTCGCATACGGCCGCGTGTTCGTCCCGAGCTCGGACGGCGGCTCCCTGACCGCGTTCTCGACGTCGGGCCGGCTCCTCTGGCAGCGGCTGATCGGCTCGTACGTGTACTCGTCGCCGGCGGTGTGGGCGGGCCGCGTGTTCTTCGGCGCGTACAACGGCGTCTTCTACGGCGTCAGCGCGGCGAGCGGGACGACGTTGTGGTCGGTCGGCGCCGGCGGGCCGATCTCCGGCGCCGCCGTCGTCGTCGACGGCGTCGCCTACGCCGGCTCGTTCGCGCACCGGATCCTCGGCGTCGACGCGCGGAGCGGCCGTGTGCTGGTCGACTTCCCGCACGGGGAGTACGTGCCCGTCTCGGGCGGCGGCCGGCGCCTGCTGCTCCACGGCTACTCGCGCGTGTACGCCGTCGAACACCGGTGAAGCGCGCGCTGATCGCGATCGCCGCGCTCGTCGTGCTGGCGGCGATCGGCGCCGGGCTCGCCTACTACCTGCACGTGCGCCACGCCGGGCGCGACATCCGCGGCTCCTCGACGGTCGAGTTCGTCAGCACGCAGGCCGCGCCCCCGCCGCCGAAGGAGCCGGGCGTCGCCTGGCCGACGTACGGCTACGACCCCGAACGGGTGCGCTTCCTGAACGGCAGCACGCTCGCCCCGCCCTTCCGCCGCATCTGGACGTTCCACGCGCGAACGCTCGTCGAGTTTCCGCCCGCGGTCGCCTACGGCCGCCTCTACGTCGCCAACAACGCGGGCGTGCTGTTCGCCGTCGGCGCGCGCAACGGCCGCACCGCGTGGCGCTACGCCTCGCACCGCTGTCTCGCGGCCTCGCCGGCCGTCGACTCGCACGTCGTCTACGAGGCGTTCATGAACCACCCGCCGTGCAACCGCTCGCCGAGCCCGCGGCTCACCGGCGAGGTGGCCGCGTTCGCCGTCGGCAACGGCAAGCTGCTCTGGCGGCGGACGATCGGGCCGTCCGAATCGTCGCCGCTCGTGCTGCACGGCGTCGTCTACGTCGGCGACTGGGACGGCCGCGTGTGGGCGCTCGACGCGCGCACGGGCAGGACGCGCTGGGTGACGAAGCTCGGCGGGCAGGTCAAGGGCGGCGTCGCCGTCTCCGGCCGGCGCCTCTTCGTCGGCGACTACTCGGGGCACGTGTCGGCGCTGTCGGCGAGGACCGGCCGCGTCCTCTGGTCGACGAGCGCGCAGCCGCGCTTCGGCTCGACGGGCACGTTCTACGCGACTCCCGCCGTCGCGTACGGCCGCGTCTACATCGGGGCGACGGACGGGAAGATGTACTCGTTCGGCGCCGCGACGGGAACGCTGCGCTGGTCGACCTCGACCGGCGGCTACGTCTACTCGTCGGCCGCGGTCTGGCGGGACCGCGTGTTCGCAGGCTCGTACTCGCATACCTTCTACTGCTTCGACGCCGCCACCGGCGCCGTCCGCTGGCAGTTCCACGCGAACGGCCCGATCTCCGGCTCGCCGACCGTGATCGCCGGCCGCGTCTACTTCGCGACGCTCGACCGGCGCACCTACGCCCTCGACGCCCGCACGGGCCGGCTCGTCTGGAGCTTCCCCGACGGCAAGTACTCGCCGGTCGTCGCCGACTCCGAGCGCCTCTACCTCGTCGGCTACGCGCAGATCTACGGGCTCGTCGAGCGGCGCTAGCGGCGCGAGAGGCTACCCTCCGCGCGGTGCGCTACCTCGTCACCGGCGCCGCGGGCTTCATCGGCTCGCACCTCGCGGACGCACTGCTCGCGCGCGGCGACGACGTCGTCGGCATCGACTGCTTCACCGACTACTACGACGTCGACCTGAAGGAGGAGAACGCCCGCGGGCTCGAGGTGCGCCGCGTCGACCTCGCCGAGGACGCGCTCGACTTCGGCGGCTTCGACGGCGTCTTCCACCTCGCCGGCCAGGGCGGCACGCGCAGCTTCGGCGTCGTCTTTCCCGAGTACCTGCGGCGGAACCTGCTCGCGACGCAGCGCGTGTTCGAGGCGGCGGTCGCCGCGTCGGTGCCGGTCGTGTGGGCGAGCTCGTCGTCGGTCTACGGCGACGCCGAGACCTACCCGACGCCGGAGGACACGGCGCCGCGCCCGAACAACCCGTACGGGATCACCAAGCGAGCCTGCGAGCACCTGCACGACGCGTACACGCGCGTCTTCGGCCTCCATGCCGTCGCGCTCCGCTACTTCACGGTCTACGGCCCGAGGCAGCGGCCCGACATGGCGTTCGCGCGGGTCGTCGACGCGCTCGCCCGCGACGAGGAGTTCGAGGTCTACGGCGACGGGTCGCAGTCGCGCTCGTTCACGTACGTCGGCGACGTCGTCGAGGCGACCGTGCGCGCGCTCGGCGCCGCCCCGGGCGTCTACAACGTCGGCGGCGGCGACGAGGCGACGCTGCGCGAGGCGATCGGGCTGCTCGAGGAGGTCGCCGGCCGGAGGCTGCGCGTGCGCTCCGGGCCGCCGCAGGCCGGCGACATGCGGCGCACGAAGGCAGACACGAGCCGCATCGAGCGGGAGCTCGGCTGGCGCGCGAGCACGCCGCTGCGCGACGGCCTCGCCGCGCACTGGGAGTGGGCGTCGGCTAGAGTCGCCGCCGCATGACGGCCCCCCGTCCGTCCGACGACCTCGAGGGCGAGCGCGAGGTCGACCTGGCGCGCTGGCGCCGATCGCTCGTCGCCCTCTGGTGGATCCCGATCGCGGGCCTAGTGGTCGGCGCGATCGCCGGCGTCCTCTACTCGTTCCGCGGCGGGAACACCTACCAGGCGTCGGCGCTCATCTCGCTCGGGCAGCCGCTGTCGCCCGGCGGCTCGCTCATCCCGTCCTACGGGACGAACCCGCGTGCCGTCTCGCAGATCACGAGCTCGGCCTTCGCGCAGGCGCAGGCGGCGGCGAAGGCGGACATGCGCGCGTCGGCGCTGCGCGGCCACGTCTCCGTCGCGCAGGTCGGCACGGCGACCGGGGCCGGCGCGACCCGCGCGACGCCGCTCGTGTCGCTCACGGTTACCGGCTCGCGCCCGAAGAACGTCGCGGCCGCCGCGAACGCGCTCGCGGACATCGTCGTCAAGAGCACCACCGCGTCCTACGTCGGCGTCAAGGTGCACACGATCCAGCGGACGCTCAACAGCATCGACGACCAGCTCAGCTCGGTCAACGCGCGGCTCCAGGCCGTCGAGCAGGCGCTTCGGAGCGCCAAGAGCCTCGACCTCGTCGACCGCCTGCTCCTCGTGACGCAGGACGACGCGGCGCTCGCGCGGCAGGGCAACCTGCTCACGCAGCAGGGCGTGCAGCAGGAGAACCTCGCGTTCGCGCAGGAGGTCGAGAGCGCGAAGGTCGTCGAGCCCGCGCGCGCCACGAAGTCGTCGGCACGCTCGCGCAACACGTCGCTCGTCGTCGGCGCGATCATCGGGCTCGTGCTCGGCGCGATCCTCGCGATCGTCGTCGACGCGCGACGGCCCGTACGCGTCTAGCAGATGCTCGAAGGGAAGACCGTCGCGGTCGTCGTGCCGGCGCGCGACGAGCAGGAGCTGATCGTCCCCACCCTGCAGGGCATCCCCGGCTTCGTCGACCGCGTCTTCGTCGTCGACGACGGCTCCGCCGACGAGACGGCGGAGCGGGCGCGGCAGCTCGGCGACCCGCGCGTCGAGGTGATCGTGCACGAGCACGCCCGCGGCGTCGGCGGCGCGATCGTCACCGGCTACCGGCGCGCGCTGGCGGGGCGGATCGACGCCACCGCGGTGATGGCCGGCGACAACCAGATGGACCCCGACGAGCTCGAGACGCTCGCCCTCCCCGTCGTCCGCGGGCTGCTCGACTACGCCAAGGCGAACAGGCTCTTCTCCGGCAGCGCCTGGGAGCTGATCCCGCGCAGCCGCTACCTCGGCAACGCGATCCTCAGCCTTCTCACCAAGATCGCCTCCGGTTACTGGCACGTCGCCGACTCGCAGGCCGGCTACACGGTCGTCTCGCTGCCGATGCTGCAGCTGCTCGACCTCGACCGCGTCTACACCTCGTACGGCTTCCCGAACGACATGCTCGTGCACCTCAACGTCTGGAACGCCCGCGTGCGCGACTTTCCCTCCCGCCCGATCTACGGCGTCGGCGAGCGCTCCGGCATCAAGATCCGCCGCGTCGTCCCCCGCATCTCGTGGCTGCTCTGGAAGGGGTTCTTCTGGCGGCTGCGCGAGAAGTACGTCGTCCGCGACTTCCACCCGCTCGTCTTCTTCTACCTGCTCGGGTTCCTGATGACGATCGCCGGCTTCGTCCTCGGCGTCGTCGAGACCGCGCTGCGCATCGCGGGCAACCGCGTCACCGCCGGCACGATCGTCCTCGTCGCGCTGCTCCTGATCGCGGGCAGCCAGTTCACGCTCTTCGCGATGTGGTTCGACATGGAGTCGAACCGCGACCTCCGCTAGGGGGCTGTCCGGAAAGTGGGCGCGGTGGATGACGCCTGTCAGGCGCCATGTTCGACTTTCCGGACAGCCCCCTAGTCCCGAATCAGGAACGGCTCCCAGAACGCCCGGTCGAAGCGCGTCCAGCCGTGGCAGCCGAACGGGAGCCTGCGACCGACCGACTCGTAGGTCTCGCGCGGCTCGCCGAAGAACGCGAACAGGTCGGCCTCCTCGTTCGGCGGCCGACTGAAGCTCGGCAGGTACTTCGAGGCGTCGA
Organism: Gaiellaceae bacterium; assembly: GCA_035652835.1. Classification (GTDB taxonomy): domain Bacteria; phylum Actinomycetota; class Thermoleophilia; order Gaiellales; family Gaiellaceae; genus PALSA-600. Next base: position 135,646 of record DASRDA010000012.1, on the reverse strand, counting down.
TGCTCCAGAACCAGTCCTCGCCCCAGCCGTAGCCGGAGGTCATGTGCTTCCGGATCTGCCAGTCGACGCCGTTGAACCGCCGCAGGTGCTTCAGCCACCGGCGCGGCGTCGCCGCGAGCCGCGTGGCGGCGGATCGGTGCGCCCAGTAGCGCGCCCAGTGGTCGCGGGGGTCGGTCATCCGGACCTTCGACTCGAGGACGGCCAGCGCCGCGCGCACGCGACGGAGCGAGAAGCCGCCGTTGCCGACCATGCGCACGCCCGCGATCTCGTGCACGCCGCCGACGTAGTCGTAGCCCTTCGCGCACCAGTCCTCGAGCTCGTCGGCGAACACGAGGCAGTCGAGCTGGTGCACGAGGACGTAGTCGTAGGCGAGAAACCGGCGGTAGAAGGCCCGGCTGAGGCAGAGCGACGTGTACGTCCTCGTCGAGCGGAAGAAGCCGTCGGGGAAACGCGCCGAGCGGAACCCGTCGAGCTCGAGGTCGAGGCTCCGCGGCTTGACGAGGTAGCGGTCGTACCGCGCGAGGAAGCGGTTCAGATGCCGAAGCGACGTCAGCTCGTCCAGGTCCAGGCACGGCCGGTACACCGGCACGAGAACCGCCACCCGACGCACCGCGTCGCCCGCCACCCCGGCCCGATCATGACACAGATGTCATCTTTCTTGCAACATTCCGCACGGAATCCGGCCGGCGGGCTCCGTTAGCATCGCGCGCCGCCGTGCGGATCGTCTTCCTCGCCAACCCCGTCCACGACTACCTGCAGGACGCGGTCTTCCACGGGCTCGTCACGCTGCTCGGGCCGGAGAACGTCGTCGAGGTCCCGCCGCTCGAGCGCTACCACGCGCCGCCGCCGGGCGACTCGCCGCACCCCCATCTCTGGTTCGACTTCCCGGAGCCGGAACGGCCGCGGTCGTTCCGCGAGGCGGTGCTCGGCGCGGACGCGGTGGTCGTCGGCTCGCTGCGGAGCGGGATCCGCGGGCTCGTCTCGGAGCTCCTCTCGCTCCGCGGCCGGCCGCCGGTCGCGTTCCTCGACGGCGAGGACGACTTCTACGTCCTCGGCGTGCGGCCGCACGTGGACGTCTACCTCAAACGGGAGATCGTCCTGCCGTGGACCGCGTCGCGGGCGCGCGACGCGATGCGGCGCGCCCATCGCCTCGCGCGCAGGCGGAAGGAGAACCGCGATCCGCTCGCCGACCCCGTGTCCGTCGCGCGCGCCGGCGACCCGCGTCTCGTTCCGCTCCCGTTCGGCTGGATCGGGCGGCTCGTGGACCGCGGCCCGATCGAGCACGACGTCGCGTTCCTCGTCGGCCCGACGAGCCCGCTGCGGGCGCACGTCCGCGCGGGCCTCGAGCGGCTCGCGGCCGAGGGGGTGCGCGTCCGGCTGCTCCAGCCCGGCGAGCGGCTCGGCTGGCACGAGTACATGGAGACGATCGCGCGCTCGCGGATCGGGGTCAGCGTGCGCGGCGGAGGCTTCGACACGTACCGCTACTGGGAGGTCCCCGCCGCGGGAGCGCTGCTGCTCTCCGAGCACGTGCGCACGGTGATCCCGGGCAACTTCGAGCCCAGCGCCGAGGCCGTCTTCGCATCGCCGCGCCGGCTCGTCGCACGCATTCCCGAGCTGCTCGAGCGGGACACGGAGGCGCTCGCGGCGGCCGGGCGCGCCCGCCTCGCGGCGGCGCACACGAGCGCGCACAGGGCACGGGTCGTCCTCGACCGGCTCGAGCGGCTGCGAATGTAAGGAACGCATGAGGCCGGCAGCGCCGCGAAGTACGATTGCCGCGCATGCCGACCTCCGTCGTGACCGGCGGCGCCGGGTTCCTCGGCTCGCACCTCTGCGACTACCTGCTCGAGCAGGGCCACCGGGTGATCTGCGTCGACAACCTCGGGACGGGGTCGCTCGAGAACATCGCGCACGTCGAGAGCGGCGGCGACTTCTCGTTCCGCTACCACGACGTCGTCGAGCCGATCTGGATCGACGAGCCGATCGACTTCGTGTTCCACCTCGCCGCCCTCGCGAGCCCGGTCGACTACCTCCGCGCGCCGCTCGCGTCGCTGAAGGTGGGGTCGTACGGGACGCATCACGCGCTCGGGCTCGCGAAATGGAAGCGCGCGCGCTTCCTGATCACCTCGACGAGCGAGGTGTACGGCGATCCCGAGGTCCACCCGCAGCCGGAGTCGTACTGGGGGAACGTGAACCCGATCGGCCCGCGCGGCGTCTACGACGAGGCGAAGCGCTACGCCGAGGCGCTGACGATGACCTACCACCTGCAGCAGGGCGTCGACACGGCGATCGCGCGGGTCTTCAACTCGTACGGGCCGCGGATGCGCAAGAACGACGGCCGCGCGTCGGTGAACTTCATGAACCAGGCGCTCGACGGCAAGCCGCTGACCGTCTACGGCGACGGCTCCCAGACCCGCTCGCTCTGCTACGTCGACGATCTGATCCGCGGCCTGTACCTGCTCGCGACGAGCGACGAGCACCTGCCGGTGAACCTCGGGAACCCCGACCACGAGCTGACGATGCTCGAGCTCGCCGAGACGGTCATCCGGATCACGGGCTCGTCGAGCGAGATCGTCTTCGAGGCGCTGCCCGTGGACGACCCGCGCGTGCGGCGCCCGGACATCTCGCGCGCCGCCGAGTTGCTCGGCTGGCAGCCGGAGATCGACCTCGAGGAAGGCCTGCGGCGTTGGCTTCGCGCCTTGGGGCGCGAGCCGGCGGCGGTCTGATCGGCGTGCGCCGCGTCGCGCTCCTCGCCGCGGTCGCCGCGGCGGCGGTCGCCGCTGCGACCGCGACGACTGCGCACGCGTCGCGCTATCTCCGCGTCGGCATCTACGACGAGGCGCAGACGCTCTACGGGCCGGTGCCGAAGACGTTCGCGCTCTTCCAGGAGCTGCACGTGCAGGAGGTGCGGCTCAACCTCTACTGGGGCGGGAAGTACGGCGTCGCGAAGACGCGGCCGCGAAACGCCACGAACCCGAACGACCCCGCGTACGACTGGTCGCTCTACGACCGAACGGTCAACTACGCGGCGCAGGCGGGCGTGCACGTGTTGTTCTCGGTCTACGGGACGCCGTCGTGGGCGAACGGCGGCAGGGGGATGAACGTCGCGCCGACGCGCGCGACCGACCTGCGCAACTTCGCGCTCGCGGCGGCGCGCCGCTACGGAGGCTCGTGGGTCGGCCCCGACGGGCGCGTCCTGCCGCCGGTGCGCGAGTGGCTCGCGTGGAACGAGCCGAACAACCCGCTCTTCCTGTCGCCGCAGTACCGGCGCACGTCGACCGGTTGGGTGATGCAGAGCGCGATCGACTACGCGAAGATCTGCAACGCCGTCTACGACGGCATCCACGCGACGCTGATCGCGAGCGAGCGCGTCGCGTGCGGCGGCACCGCGCCGCGCGGCAACAACGAGCCGTCGAGCCCTCGCGCGTCCGTCTCCCCGCTCGCGTTCCTGCGCGCGGTGAAGAAGGACGGCCTCAGGACGTTCGACGCCTGGGCGCACCATCCGTACTACTCGAGCCCGAGAGAGACGCCGACGACGAAGCCGGTCGGCGCGCGCGGAGCGGCGCCGACCGCGGTCACGCTCGCGAACATCGGCGACCTGATCCGGCTCGTCACGCAGCTCTACGGCAACAAGCGGATCTGGATCACCGAGTACGGCTACCAGACCAACCCGCCCGACCCGCTCTTCGGCGTCTCGTGGGCGAAGCAGGCCCGCTACCTGACGCAGGCGTTCGCGATCGCGCGTGCAAACCCGCGCATCGACATGATGCTCTGGTTCCTGCTGAAAGACGAGCCGAACCTCGCGGGCTGGCAGTCGGGCCTGATCACGTACGGCGGGAGGCACAAGCCGGCGTTCGCCGCGTTCATGGCGATGGCGGCTCGATATCAGCAGCACTGAGCAGGTCGCGGTAGAGCGCGTCGACGTCGTCGACGAGCCGCGAGACGCGGTAGCGCGGCACGACGTGCGCACGGCCCGCGTCGCCGAAGCGGCGGCGCAGCTCCGCGTCGCCGGCGAGCTTGGCGAGCGAGGCGGCGAGCGCGTCGACGTCGCCCACTGGGGAGAGGAACCCGTCGACGCCGTCGCGCACGACGTCGGGAACGCCGCCGACGCGCGTCGCGACGACGGGGCGGCGGGCGGCCAGCGCCTCGATCGCGACGACCGGCGTTCCCTCGTTCGCCGACGGCAGGAGCAGCGCGTCGAAGAGATCGAAGTAGGGCGCGATCTCACGCTGGTAGCCGGCGAAGAGCGTCCGCCGCGTGATCCCGAGCGCCTTCGCGCGCGCCTCGAGGTTGCCCCGCTCGGGGCCGTCGCCGACGAGGCAGAGCTCCGCGTCCACGCCGCGGTCGAGCAGCCGGCGGAACGTGGCGAGCACGTCCGGCACGCGCTTGATGCCGGTCATGCGCCCGATCCAGCCGACCACGAACCGGTCCCGCGGGACGCCGAAGAGCCGCCGCAGCTCGACGCCTCCGTCCCCGTCCGCCACGCGGTGCTCGAGGTCGATGCCGAGCCGGATCACGGAGAACTTCTCGGGCGGCGCCACCCCGAGCTCCACGAGGTCGTCCCTCACCTGCGGCCCGACGGCGATCAGCCGCGTCGTGTGCCGCGCGAGGAAGCGTTCCGTCTCGCGGAAGAACGCGGTGCGCGCCGGGTCGAAGTAGCCGCGCAGCACGTGGCCGTGGAAGGTGTGGACGACCACGGGCGGGCGCGCGTCGCCGGCGAGCAGCGCCGCGAGCCGCCCGACGGCGCCCGCCTTGGCCGTGTGCGTGTGGACGATGTGCGGCCGAACGCGCCGGATCTCCTCGACGAGGCGGCGCACCGAGACCGGGTCGTAGACGGGCGAGAGGTCGCGGTGGAGCTGCGGGATCTGCACGACGTCGACGCCGAGGTCCTGCGCCGCGTACGCCATCGAGTCCTCGCCCCTGGCGAGCCGGCCCGCGACGAGGGTCGTGTCGTAGCCGCGCTCCTCGAGCTCCTTCGTCAGGTACGCGACGTGGAGCGTCGGCCCGCCCATGTTGAGGCGCGCGATCGCGCGCAGGACCCGAATGCGGCCGGACGTCATCCGGCGAGGTGGGCGATCGTCCGCCGAAGGCCTTCCTCGAGGTCGACGGCCGGCTCCCAGCCGAGCAGGTCGCGCGCGGCGGTGACGTCGGCCCAGGAGTCGCGGATGTCCCCCGCCCGCGGCGGCCCGTGCTCCCTGGTCACGGGCGCGCCGAGGATCGTCCCGATCAGATCGGCGAGCTGGTTCACGCTCGCCGGCGCGCTGGCGGCTACGTTGAGGATGCGGCCGCTCGCGCCGGGCGCATCCCCGGCGCGGATGGTGCCGTCGACGACGTTGTCGACGTACGTGAAGTCGCGGCGCTGCTCGCCGTCGCCGTCGACGCGGATCGGCCGGCCGGCCGCGATCGCGTCGATGAACAACGGAACGACCGCCGCGTACTGCGACTGCGGGCTCTGCCGCGGGCCGAACACGTTGAAGTAGCGGACGACCACGCTCTCGAAGCGCTCGTAGACGCGCGAGAACGAGATGCAGTAGCGCTCGGCCGCCATCTTCGCGACGCCGTAGGGCGAGATCGGGTCCGGGGCCAGCTCCTCGCGCACGGGAAGCTCGCGGCGCGTCCCGTACACGGACGAGCTCGACGAGTACACGACGCGCCGCACGCCTTCGTCCCGTGCCGCGAGCAGGACGTTCAACGTGCCCTCGACGTTCACCGCGGTCGAGGTCAGCGGATCCTGGACGGAGCGCGGCACCGAGCCGAGCGCGCCGAGGTGGAACACGAGCTCGACGCCGCGCACGGCGTTGTGCACGCGCTCGTACGAGCGCAGCTCGCCCTCGACGACCTCGACGTCGAGCCCCGCGAGGTTCGCGCGGTTGCCGGTGGAGAAGTTGTCGAGCACGCGCACGTCGTCGCCGCGCTCGAGCAGCGCCCGCACGAGGTTCGAGCCGATGAACCCCGCGCCGCCGGTGACGAGCACCTTCGTCACGGCTTCACCGCCGTCACGTGCAGGTTCGCGAACAGCGCGCCGGGCACGGGCTCGCGCAGCAGCGCGACGCGCCGGTCGAGCGAGGCGGCGACCGCGTTCAAGCCGGCGACGAGCGGGCGTGCGGCGCGCGCGATGCCGGCGCGCTTCGCGAGCAGGTGCGCGTAGCTGCCGGCGAGCATCCCGAGGCAGGCGGCCGAGCCCGCGCCGGGCTCGACCTCGAGCGAGGCCCAGTCCGCCGCGCTCTCGAAGAGCCTCCGCAAGCCCGTGTGCGTCCACCGCCACAGGTCCTGCGGGTTGGGGTGGTAGAGCATCACCCCGTGCGTGGAGGCGAGGACGCGGCCCGCCGGAGCGGTCACGCGGTGCAGCTCGCGGACGGCGCGGGCCGGGTCGTCGACGTGCTCGAGCACCTGCGTGCAGAGCACGACGTCGAAGCTCGCGTCGTCGACGGGCAGCGACTCGACCGAGCCGACCAGGTCGGCGGCCGCGTTCTCCTTCACGTCGACGCCGACGTACGAGCCGGCCGACGCGAAGAACGGGTAGTAGGGCTTCGAGCCGCAGCCGACGTCGAGCACGCGCGCCCCCGCCGCCGCGGCGCCCTCGCGGCGCAGCCAGTCGGCGAGCGGCCGCCGGATCGACCAGCTCGGAAGCGAGCGCGGCGGCTCGCGGTGGTCGCGCCCCGGCCAGGTGTCGTCGAGCGCCGCCATCGCGGCGACACTACCCGTCGGGTGCGAGCGAATGGTGCAGCGCGGCGGCCAGGCCGAGCCCCAGCCAGAGCTGAGCGTCGACCGCGAGCCCGGGCAGCAGCCCGGTGCCGGCGAACACCGCGATGCCGACGATCAGCCAGCCGGTGACGAGCAGCGCGGCGCGCGCCTCGTCGGGCGGCCCGCGCCGCAGCACGCGCACGAGCAGCCGGAACGCCGCCGCGAAGGTGAGCGCGAGCAGGATCAGCCCGACGACGCCGAGGTCGGCGAGTGTCTGCACGATCCCGTTCTGCACGCCCCATTCGTGCGCGCGCGAGGGAAAGGCGTACGGCGGCTGCGAGCGGAAGTGCCGCCGCGCCGCCGGCAGGATCGGCTCGAACGAGTGCGGCTCGTGCGACTCCTGCCAGCCGACGCCGAGCACCGGGTGCCCGAGCCAGATGCGAACGCCGATGTAGCTCAGCAGCACGCGCTGCGCGTACGTCTGCACGTGCTCGGACGTGGCCGCGTTGTTCGGCTTCACGCCGAGGAAGCGCAGGAAGCTGACGATCGAGCTGCTGCGCAGCGTCACCGCCGCGACCGCGACGACGGCGCAGACGGCAGCCATCGCGACGGTGCGCGCAGCGCCGACGCGCGTCCGCCCGCGCGCGAGGCCCCAGATCGCGACCGCGGAGACCACCATCCCGCCGACCGCGTCGAGGGCGGCGGCGAGCGCCACGCCGAAGCCGCCGGCGATCCCCGCCACGGCGGCGCGACGGCGAACGGGCGGCAGCACGAGCGCGGCGAACAGGAACGCGAGCGCGGCGCCGGAGATCGCGCCCAGGTCGTGGATGCCGATGTACGAGGGCTCGCGCTGCTCGGGCCGGCGCCCCTCGAACTCGTCGACGAGGCCGAGGAACTGCAGCGCCGCGATCAGCGCGAGGAACGCGGTCCACAGCGCGACCGCCCACAGGAACGCGCGGCGGTCGGCGCGCGTTCGGAGGGCGAGCGCCGCGGCGGGCGCGAGCACCGCGTACTCGACGAACTTCGACGCGCTCACGAGATGGTGGCCGACGGAGTAGTGCGGGTCCTCCGCGCGCGCCCAGAGCAGGCTGAGCGCGAGCAGCGCGAGGAACGCGACGAACGGCGGCCAGATCGTGCGTCCGGCGTAGAGCGGACGCCAGCCGCGGACGCGGCCGTCGGCGAGCGCGGCGAGCGCCGCGGCGAGGATCGCGAGGTCGGAGAGATCGACGTCGACCTGGCCGAAGGCGACGTGCGGCTGGTAGTGCGGGTGCAGGAAGACGAACGGAACCGCTCCCGCAAGCACGAGCGACGCGGGCGACGCATCACGAGTCAGGGCCCGCAGGCGCGTCAAGGGCACGCGACTATAATCATCGCCCGCGATGGCTTCCCGCGCCCTGCGCCGGCGGTCGACGACGGCCGTCGGCGTCTACGCGGCGACGGTGCTGGGCGTCGGAACGACGATCGCGGCGACGAAGATCCTGGGGAGCGACGCGTACGCGCAGTTCGCGGTCGTCTTCTCGATCGTCGGGTTCTTCCAGATGCTGCTCGACCTGACGGTCGACGAGGCGCTGATCAAGTACGGCTTCCGGTACGTCACGGCCGAGGACTGGGGCAGGCTGCGCAGGCTCTTCGAGGTGGCGCTCGCGTTCAAGCTCGTCGGCGGCGTGCTCGCGCTGATCGCGATCGCCGTCCTCGCCCCGTTCTCGCACGCGATCTGGCACCACCAGCACGGGCTCGTCGCGCCGATGCTCGTCGGCGCGTTCGTGCCGCTCGCGCAGGCGACGGAGACGGTCGCCGGCTGCGCGCTCATCCTGCGCGAGAAGCTGCACGTGCGCGCCTGGTTCTACACCGTCGGCATGGGCGCGCGGCTCGCGGGCACCGCGATCGGCGCCACGCAGGGCGTGGTCGGCGCGATGGTCGGGCTGCTGGTCGGACAGGTGGTGTCGTCGCTCGCGATCTCCTCCACCGGCTGGCGCGCCTGGCGCGCGTTCCCGCTGCACGAGAGCCGACCGCTCGGCGAGGACTCGGCCGACCTGCGGCGGTTCGTCATGAGCTCGACGGCGGCGACCACGCTCACCTCCGGCCGGGCCACGCTCGGCACGTGGCTGATCGGCGCGATCGCGCCGTTCCGGCAGGCCGCGTACTTCCGCAACGCGCAGGCGCCGCTCACGGCGCTCGCGGCGATCAGCTCGCCGGCGCGGCTCGTGCTGCTCGCCGAGCAGACCGCCGACTACGAGCGCGGCGACCGCGACCGCGTGCGCCGACTGCTCGTGCGCTACGTCCTCTTCTCGGCCCTCGTCATGTGCGTGGTCGTGCCGGCGGGATGGTTCCTGATGCCGTGGGCGATGGAGGTCGCCTACAACCGCGACTTCCGGCGCCACGCGACCGAGGCGGGACGGATCGTGCTGTTCGTCGGCGCGCTGCAGTTCGTGTCGGGCTTCTCGAAGACGCTGCCCGTCTCGATCGGCCGCCCCAACCTGCGCGTCGTCTCCCACGGGATCGAGGTGGTCGTCTTCATCCCGCTGCTCGTCGTCTTCGGCCGGCTCTGGGGCGCGACGGGCGGCGCGCTCGCGATGCTCGTCTCGACCGGCGTCTTCTGCGTCGTGTGGGCGTGGCTGCTCGTGCGGCTGCGCGACGCGCTGGCGAACGTCGTCCCGGCGGAGGTCACATGAGGCTGGCAGCGCCCGACCGTCGCGCGTTCCTCGGTCACCGCCGGCAAGGGAGCCAAGCGAGCGGCGCGACGGCGAACATGGTGTCAGACACCCACACCGTCTTTCGAGGCACGGGCGAGCGCCGCGAGCGCCGGATCCCGCCGCCGGCGGCGACAGCCTTCGGCGAAGCGCGGCTTCGCCTCCCGGGAGCCGAAGGCGGCGAGGGACGCGCGTGAGGGTTCTCGTGATCTCCGGCATCTGGCCGCCCGACGTCGGCGGGCCGGCGAGCCACGCGCCCGAGGTGGCGGAGTTCCTGCTCGCGCGCGGCCATTCGCCGCGCGCGCTCGTCGGCGCGGACGCCCCGCCGCCGCCCGCCGACTACCCCGTCGAGTGGATCGACCGCGGCCTGCCGCCGGGGGTGCGGCACGCGCGTGCGACCGCACGCATCGCCGCCCTCGCAAGCGCATCCGACGTCGTCTACACGACCGGCATGCTCGGGCGCTCGGGCGCCGGCTGCGCGATTGCCCGGACGCCCTACGTCGTCAAGCTCACCGCCGATCCCGCGTACGAGCGCGCGCGCAGGCTGCGGCTCACGCACGCGTCCCTCGCGGCGTTCCAGGCCGAGCGCAGCCTTCGCACGCTGCCGCTCCGGCTCGCGCGCGACCGGGTCGTCCGCGGCGCCGCCCACGTCGTCGCGCCCAGCTCGTACCTTCGCGAGCTCGCGCTCGGCTGGGGCGCCCGCGGCGCGACCGTCCTGCCGAACCCGGCGCCCGCCCTCGACGGCCTGCCCCCGCGCGAGGAGCTGCGCGCGCGGCTCGGCTTCGACGGTCCGACGGTGGTGTACGCCGGGCGGCTCGTGGCGCAGAAGGCTCTTCCGCTGGCGGTCGACGCCGTCCGCTCCGCCGGCCTGCCGCTCGTGGTCGCGGGCGACGGCCCCGAGCGCGGGACGCTCGAGCGGCTCGGCCACGCGCGGCTGCTCGGCCCGCTCCCCCGCCGCGGCGTGCTCGAGCTGTTCCGCGCGGGCGACGTCTCGATCCTGTCGTCGGCCTGGGAGAACTTCCCCCACGGCGCCGTCGAGTCGCTCGCCGCCGGGACGCCGGTCGTCGCGACGGACGTCGGCGGCGTCCGCGAGGTGGTGCGCGACGGCGAGAACGGGCTGCTCGTGCCCCCCGGCGACGCCGACGCGCTCGCGCGCGCGCTCCGCCGCGCGGTCGGCGAGGCGGGCCTGCTCGAGCGCCTGCGCGCCGCGGCCGCGCCCTCGGTCGCCGAGCTCGCCGCGGACCGGGTCTACGGCCGCCTGCTGGACATCCTCGCCGCCGCCGCGGGCGCCTGATGCGCCGCGTCCTGTTCGTCGGCCGCACCCGCTACGCCAACCCGCTCTCGGCGACGCACGCGCGCAAGTTCGAGGCGGTCGGCGGCGTGCTCGACTACCGCGTCGTCGGCTCGGCCGCGACGGCCGGACCGCCGCCGGAGCGGTTCGCGCTCGCCCGCCCGCTGCCGCTGCGCGCGCTCGACGGGCCGGCGTTCTACCTGCGGCTCCCGTTCCTCGTCGCGCGGGAGCTGCGGCGCTTCCGGCCGGACGCCGTGATCGCGCAGAGCCCCTACGAGGGGCTCGCGGCGCTCGCGGGGAGAGCGCTCGCGCGTTCCCGGGCCCGCGTGCTGGTCGAGGTGCACGGCGACTGGCGGACGGCGCCGCGCCTCTACGGATCGCAACTGCGCGCCCTCGTCGCGCCCGTCGCCGACCGCGCCGCGGCCGTCGCGCTCCGCCGGGCCGACGGCGTGCGCACGGTGTCGGCGTTCACCACCGGCCTCGTGCGCGCCCTCGGCGTCGAGCCGGCCGCCGTGTTCCACACGTACAGCGACCTCGACGCCTTCGCGGCCGGCGATCCGAAGGCGCTCCCGCGCGAGCCGCGGTTCGCCTTCGTCGGCGTGCTCGAGCGCTACAAGAACGTCGAGGGTCTGGCCGCCGCGTGGCGCCTCGCGGCGCCGAGGCTGCCGGACGCGACGCTCGAGCTGGTGGGCGACGGCCGCCTCGTCGCGACGGTGGAGGCGCTCCTGCGCGACGTCCCCGGCCGGACGGTCTGGCACCGCCGTCTTGAGCCCGGCGAGGTCGCGGCCCTGCTCGACCGCTCGTGGGCGCTCGTCCTGCCGTCGTTCTCGGAAGGGCTGCCGCGGGTCGCGCTCGAGGCACTCGCGCGCGGGCGGCCGGTCGTCGGCAGCCGTGCGGGCGGCATCCCGGACGCCGTCGCCGACGGCGAGAACGGGCTGCTCGTGCCGCCGGGCGACGCCCCGGCGCTGGCCGAGGCGCTCGTCCGCCTCGCCTCCGACCCGGAGCTCGCGGAGCGGCTCGCGTCGGCGGCGCGCCCCTCGGTCGAGGCGTTGCTCCGGCAGCCGGAGGAGTACGCAGAGAGGCTCGCGGCTCTGGTCGAGGGGCTATGTCGCCGGCAGGGGGCTGCTGTATAACCAACCAACCACATGAAGGCCTGGTCATCGCTGCTCGCCGTCGGCGGATGCCTGGTCGCCTTCGGCGCCGCCGCCTGGCGCGCGCCGGCCGACTTCCGGCAGCTCGACGCGAACGCAGCGTCGTACGCGCATCAGAACGCCCTCGAGCGCTCGCTCCACGCGGCGTACGGCGAGGGGATCGACCCGCGCTTCCTCGTCGCGGCGCAGCGGCTCATCCCCGCGCGGAGCACGTACGAGGTGATCACCGGCGCGGCGGCGCCGGCGGACGCGCCCGCCGCCGCGGTCGCGATAACCCCGTTCGCGGGCTACTGGCTGCTGCCGCGGCGACAGATCTTCCCCGGCGGCTCGGAGGCGCCCGACTGGGTGCTCTCCTACGGCGGCGACCCGGCCTCGCTCGGCTACCGCTACGCGAAGGTCGTGAAGATCGGCCCGGGCCTCTCGATCGCCAAGGTCGCGAGATGAGCGCGCTCCGCATCTTCGGGCTCGACGGCCTCTTCCTCGCGGTCGGCCTCGCCTCGCTCTACGGGCTGGGTCTCGTCCGGTCGCGCGGGAGCGCGCTGCGCCTCGCGGGGCTCGCCCTCCTGTCCGGCTGGGCGCTCGTGGGCGTCGGCACGACGTTGATGCTGACGGCGGGCGCCGCCGGCACGGCGCCGCAGGTCGCGCTGCTCGCGGTCGTCCTGGGCGGCGCCGCCCTGGCGCTCGGGAAGCGCGTGCGTCCGCTCGCCGTGTCGCGCGGGTGGCGGAGCTCGACGCCCGCGCGCGCGCTCGCCGCCGGCGGGCTCCTCCTGCTGCTCGCGTCGCTCGAGGAGATCCTGCGGAGCATCTGGCACGCGCAGCCCGCGCGCTGGGACGCGTGGGCGTTCTGGGTGCCGAAGGCGGAAGCGCTCGTCTACACCGGCGGCCTCCACACCGGCCCCGGAACGATCGAGAGCTTCGCGAACCCGGACTACCCGCCGCTCGTCCCGACGCTCGACGCGACCGTCTTCCGCTTCGCGGGGAAGGTCGACGCGGGATTGCTTCCCGTGCAGCACTGGGTGCTCGGCGTCGCTCTCTTCGCCGCACTCGCGGGGCTGCTGTGGCACCGGGTCGCTCCGGAGGTGCTGTTCCCCGGCCTCGCGGTGATGTCGATGCTCCCCGTCTACCAGCACGACGTCGGCTCGCTGCTCGGCGACGAGACGCTGCTGACGGCGTTCGCGCTCGCGGGCGTCGCCGCCGCGCTGTGGCTGCTGGAGCGTGAGCCGCGCTACCTCGCGCTCTATGCGCTGTTCGGGAGCGCGATGGCGCTGGCGAAGAACGAGGGCTTCACCTACGTGCTCGCGATCGGCGCCGTCCTCGTCGTCATCGGGCTGCTCGAGCGTCCGCGGCCGGCGCTGCTGCTCGCGGCGCTGCCGCCGCTCGCGATGCTGCCCTGGAAGCTCTGGAGCCGGGCGCACCACGTCCCCCCGAGCGACTACTACCGCTTCTCGAACGTCCTCCACCCGGACTACCTCGCCGACCGCGCGGGCCGCCTGTGGCACACGCTCCGCGAGCTGCCGCAGTACTACACGGCGTTCGACCGCTGGCTGCTGACGCTGCCCGTCGCCGCCGTGCTCGTCGCGCTCGCCGCCCGGCGGCGGCCGGCGCTGGCCGTGTTCGTCGCCGCGACCGTCGTCGTCGGCTTCGTCGGGAACGTCGTCGTCTACTGGATCAGCCCGGCGCCGCTCGACTGGTACATCTCGACGTCCGCGGAGCGGACCGCGACCGGGCCGCTCGTCTTCCTGGCCGCGCTCTGCCCGCTGCTCGCGTTCGAGGCGCTCACCGGCCGGCGCGTGGAGGCGGCGGAGCCCGAGCCCGCCGCCGTCGCCGCGAGCGCGCCGCGCCTCGAGACCGCGGCCGCCGCCGTCGCGCCGCTCCAGCCGGAGACCGTCGGAGGAGGCCCCGACTAGAGTCGCGCGCGTGCGTGCGTCACGCGTCGTCTTCGTCACCCAGCAGCTCGACCCGGCGCATCCCAACCTCGGCGCCGCCGTCTCGCTCGTCCGGGCGCTGGCCGCCCGCGTCGACGAGGTCGTCGTGCTCGCGCTGCGCGCGGCGCCCGGCGCGGCGCCGGAGCGCTGCCGCGTCCGGACGTTCGGCGCGGCGACCCAGGCCGCGCGCGGCCTGCGGTTCGCCGCCGCGCTCGCCCGCGAGCTCCGCCCCCGGCCGCTCGCCGTGATCGCCCACATGAGCCCGGTCTACGCGGTCCTCGCGGCGCCGCTCTGCCGCCCGCTCGGGGTGCCGGTGGTCCTCTGGTTCACGCACTGGCGAACGAGCCGCACGCTGCGGCTCGCGGAACGCGTGTCGACGGCCGTCGCCACCGTCGACCCGACCTCGTTTCCGTTCGACACGCCGAAGCTCGCGGCCGTCGGCCACGGCGTCGACGTCGACGCCTTCCCGTGCCGGCCTGACCCAGACGGGCGGCCGCCCCTGCGGGTCCTGGCGCTCGGGCGGACCTCCCCCGCGAAGGGGCTCGAGGGCATCGTCACGGGCGTTCGCCTCGCGCAGGCGCTGGGGACCGACGTGGAGCTCGAGATCCGAGGCCCGTCGGAGACGGCCGGGGAGCGCGCGCACCGTGCGCGCCTGCTCGAGCTCCAGGGCGACGGGGTCCGCGTCGCCGAGCCGGTGCCCCACGACGGGCTCCCGGCCGTGTTCGCGCGCACCGACCTCCTGGTGAACGCGGCGGCCGCAGGCTCGCTCGACAAGTCGGTGTTCGAGGCGTGCGCGAGCTGCGTCCCGGTGCTTGCGTCGAACCCGGGCTTCGCGAGCCTCCTGCCGCCGGAGCTTCGCTTCGAGCGCGGCGACGCGGAGCAGCTCGCGGCGCGCGTCGCGGCGTTTGCAGCGCGGCCCGCCGCCGACCGTGCGGCGCTCGGGCACGAGCTCCGCCGGCTGGTCGCACGCGGGCACTCGACGGAAAGCTGGGCGGACGCCGTGCTCGCCCTCGCCGCGCGATGACCTCCGTGCTCCACGTGCAGAAGGTGTCGGGCATCTCGGGCTCGGAGGCGCACCTCCTCTCGCTGCTGCCGCTGCTGCGCGAGCGCGGCTGGGACGCACGCATGCTCGTGCTGCACGAGGGCGAGCCCGGAGCGCGGGCGTTCGTGGAGCGCATGCGTGAGCGCGGCGTGCCGACCGAGGCGTGGCGAATGCGGCTCGACGCCGACCCGCTCGTCTTCGCACGTCTCGCGCGCCGCCGCGCCGACATCGTGCACACGCACCTCGTGCACGCCGACCTGCACGGCCTGCCGGCCGCGGCGCTTGCGCGCGTCCCGGTGCGGGTGAGCACGAAGCACGGGTTCAACGAGTTCCGGTCGAGCGGGCTGATCGCGCGCGCCGACCGCGCCGCGGCGCGCTTCGCGCACGCCCAGGTGGCGATCTCGCACGGGCTCGCGCGGTACCTCGCCGAGACGGAGGGATTCGCGGACGGGACGTTCGAGGTCGTCCACTACGGGATCGAGCCGGGCGCCGAGCCGCCGCCGCCGCCGGCCGCGCCGCGTCTCGCGGCCGTCGGGCGGCTCATCCCGATCAAGGGCTTCGACGTCCTGCTCGACGCGTTCGAGCGCGCCCGGTCGCAGGTGCCGGGCCTCACGGTCGAGCTCGCCGGCGCGGGGCCGCTCGAGCGCGAGCTGCGCGAGCGGGCGGGCGAGGGCGTCACCTTCCTCGGCCGTGTGCCCGACGTCTCGCCCGTCTACGAGCGCAGCGCGATCGTCGTCGTCCCCTCCCGCGGCGAGGGCTTCGGGATGGTCGCCCTCGAGGCGGCGGAGCGTGGGCGCGCCGCGATCGTGAGCGGCGTCGGCGGGCTGCCGGAGATCGTCGCCGACGGCGAGACCGGCGTCGTCGTGCCCGCCGGCGACGCGACCGCGCTCGCGGAGGCGATCGTCGCGCTCGCCGGCTCGCCCGAGCGCGTGCGCGCCTACGGCGCGGCGGCGCGCCGCCGCGCGCTCGCTCGGTTCTCGGCGACGGCGACGGCCGACCGCATCGACTCCCTGTACCGCACCCTCGTCCAGAGCCGTTCGACCGCGGCGGCCGCCAGCAGGACGAGCAGGAAGTCGAACGGCACGCGGTAGCGCGTCGTCCCCGCGAAGAGCATCGCCGCGACGGTGTTGTACGCGAGGAGCAGGGCGGCGAGGACGACGAACGCGCGCGGCGCGAAGAACAGCCCCACGATCGCGAGCGCGTAGATCGGCACGAGGTAGACGGGCTCGCCGACGCGGCGCGCGGTGTCGCGCCACGTCCCCTTGCCGGAGCGGCCCTGCGTCTCGTGCGCGCGCGGATCCCAGAGCAGCTCCGTCGCCTGCACCATCAGCTTCGCCTTCTCGCCGGGATGGCGGCGCCAGAAGACGAACGTCCGATGCTCGAACTCGCGCATCTGGGCGCACTCGTTCACGTGGACGATCTTCCCGGTGCGCTGGTAGATCGCCTGCGCGTCCTGCGGCGTCGGCGGGAAGCCGGCCTGCGGCACGTCGTCGATCCAGCCGCCGTGCGCGAGGACGCGGTACGTGTTGACGTTGTTCGCCTTCCACAGGGCGCGGCCGTCGGTGGTGATCGCGAAGCAGCCGACCTGCACGCGGTTGCGCACGACCCACGGCGCCACCACGACCGCGGCCGCGAGGACCACGCCGACCGCCGCGAGCACGCGCCGGGCGGGGAGGCGCCACGCGAGGTACGCGGCGATCACCAGCGGCAGCGCGGTCAGCCTGCTGTTGCCGAGTATGGCGACGCCGCAGAGCGCCCCCGCGAGCACGGCGAGCCCGAGCGATCCGCGCGCGGCCGCGACGAGCACGCACAGCACGAGCCCGGCCAGCACGACCTGGTCGACGATCTCGCGGTTGACGTGGACGTCGTGCCAGATCAGGTACGGGTTCAGGGTCGCGACCGCGGCCGCGGGCGCCGCGAGGCGCGGCGTGATCCTCCGCCCGATCGCGTAGACGAGGAGCGCGGTCGCGGTCGCGACGGCGATCTGCGCGAGCCCGACGACGAGCCAGTGCCGGCCGAAGAGCCAGTAGAGCGGCACCAGGAAGTACCCGTAGAGCGGCTGCGTGTCCGCCGACGGGACGCCGGGGATGAAGCCGAAGGTGCCGCTCGACACGAACGTGCGGGCGAAGTCGTCGCTCTTCTCGGTGTACGCGGTGAGGATCGCGCCGCGCTCCGCGAGGAGGACGACGAGACGGGGGAGGATGGCCGCCGCCGCAACCAGGGCCACGGAGCGGCGCGGAGTCGCTGCGAAGATGCGCACGGTGGAGGGCCTGGAACGGTACGCGGTCGTCTCGTGCCACGTCGAGCGACCGCTGGACGACGACGTGTGGGCGCGCTTCGAGCGGCTGCTCGAGCGGCGCCCGGCCGGCTTCGTCGTGACGCCGTTCCTGCGGCCGCCCGATCTCCCGCGGGGCGAGGACGAGGGGCGCTGGGTCGAGCGCGCGCGGCGTGCCGCGGAGCTCGCGCCGCTCGGCCACCACACGCACTGGGGCGGCCCGGAGCACGCACGGCCGCCGGACGGAGTCGACGCGGCGGCGGCGGTCCGCGCGGAGGCGGCGTGGCTGCGCGAGCGCGGTCTCGAGCCCCGCTTCTTCTGCGGCGGCGGCTGGTACCTCGACGCGGCGCTGGCCCGGGCGCTGGCCGAGCTCGGCTACGTCGACTGCACGGCGACGACGTTCCGGCAGCGGTACCTCGCAGCCGGCGCGCCCCGGCTGCAGCTTCCCGGCCCGGCGCGCGTCGAGCTCGCGGGCGGCCGCGCCCTGCTCGAGCTGCCCGCCACGCACTCCCTGGGCATGCTCGCGCGCGGCCTGCTGCGCCTGCACGGCCTCGTCCACGTCCACTTCCACGACTGGGAGCTCGCCGACCGGCGCCGCGCGCTCGCGCTCTCGGCGCTGCTGCGGGCGCTCGCGCTGCGGCGGCGGCCGCTCGCCCTCGACGAGCTGGCGCGCCGCGCGGCGGGTGCCCCCGGGCGGCCGTGGCCGGCGCCGGATCCCCAGGGGGCTACGATCGCCACGTGACGACGGGCACGAGAGCCCCGACCGAGGAACGGCCGGTCACCGAGGACATCCGTGCGGCGACGCCCTACCTGTTCACGCGGACGCCGCTGCGCGCGCTCGTCCGGCGCTTCTTCAGCATCCTCGCGCTGGTGACGCTCGACGTGGGGGCGCTCGTGCTCGGCCTCTACGGGGCGCTGACGCTCCGCGCGCTCCTCTTCGATCCGAAGCCGATCCTGTGGGGCTTCCTCTGGGACAACGAGACGAGCTGGCTGCCGTTCCTCATCCTCATGCTCGTGCTCGTCTTCTGGCAGGCGGGGCTGTACGCGCCGCGCGAGGTCCGCGAGGGAGCCGGCCGCGTGGTGCCGAGCGTGCTGCTGGTGACGGCGCTCTCGCTCGCCTTCGCGATCGGCACCGGCCAGCACTTCACCACCTTCGGCCTGTACGTCGTCGGCGCGGGCTTCGTGTCCGCGCTGATCAGCCTCTTCCGCGCGTCGTACGAGAGCTTCACCGGCTCGCTGCTGCGCGCGGCGGGCGTGCGCCGGCGCGCGGTTCTCGTCGGCGACGTCGAGCAGCGCACCCACCTGCGCGACACGCTCGGATCGAGCAGGGGAGGGATCGACTACCAGTTCGCCGGCGAGGTCGAGCCGGGCCCCGAGGTGGAGGAGATCCTCGACAGGCTCACGCTGGACGAGCTGATCGTCGCCGACGTCGGCATCGAGGACCGCAGGCTGCTCGAGATCGTCGAGGCGGCGCACCGGCACGGCGTGAAGGTGAGGGTCGCGCCGCGGACGACCGAGCTGCTCGTCGAGCGCGGCGAGTACGTCCCCGGCCAGGGCGTGCCGCTGTTCGAGCTGCGGCCGCCGATCTTCGCCGGCACGGACTGGCTGACGAAGCGTGCGTTCGACCTCGTCGTCGGCGGGCTGATCGTCGTGCTCGGGCTGCCGCTCTGGCTCGCGATCGCGCTGCTGATCAAGGCGACGTCGCGCGGGCCGGTCCTCTACGCCGACGAGCGGGTCGGCCTCGGCGAGCGGCCGTTCCGGCTGCTCAAGTTCCGGACGATGGTGGAAGGGGCTGCCCGCCTCCAGGCGGAGCTCGAGCGCCACAACGAGGCGAGCGGCGCGCTGTTCAAGATCCGCGACGACCCGCGCGTGACCCGGGTCGGGCGCGCGCTGCGGCGCTTCTCCCTCGACGAGGTGCCGAACGTGCTCAACGTCCTGCGCGGCGAGATGTCGCTCGTCGGCCCGCGCCCGCTCCCGCTTCGGGACTATCGCCAGCTCCGGCCATGGCATCGCCGCCGGTACCACGTCCTGCCGGGGCTGACCGGCCTGTGGCAGGTGGCCGGCCGGTCCGATCTCAGCTTCGACGACCTCGTCCGCCTCGACTTCTACTACCTCGAGAACTGGTCGATCTGGCTCGACATCACGATCCTGATCAAGACCCCCTACGCCGTCTTCACCCAGAAGGGCGCGTACTGAGAAACGGGCTCCGCCGCGGACGCGGCGGGCTCGCTCACCTCGATCGACGCAGCCGCCGGTACGCTCGAAACGCGAGCCGCTGAGCCGGCGAGTAGTCGTCGGGATACGTCCTCAGCCAGCGTGGGAGCTGCTGCACCCTGCGTTCTCGCATCGGCACGTCGTGCCAGAGAAGGCGTCGGTAGCCGCCCAACATCACGCGGCCGTCGTAGCCGGTGAAGAGATAGGTGGTGAAACGACGGTCGTCGCGCAGGGCGTCGAGCGAATTGTCCGGAACGCCGATGCGCGGGAAGATGCGCCCCTCGACGAACATCGCGTTCCAGGCCGTGCAGCAGGCGAGCTCGTACCCCTTCTGCCTGCCGAGCTCGACGAGCGATCGCACGCCTGCTCCCTGTTGCGCCGCCGGATCCGCCGCCTGGACGAAATCGACGGCGTTCGGAATCGTCGGGTTGAACTCGATGCACACGATCTTCGGCTTCAGGCGTGCCGTCGCAGCCCATACGTGGTAGTCGTTGCCGTCGATGTCGATCGACAGCACGTCCGGGTCGTGCGGCATCGCAACCCGCGACAGCAAGGTGTCGAGGTTGTCGTCCTCCCGAAACCCGACGAACGCGTTGAGCGTGGTCACACCCCGAAAGCTGCGGTAGTTCTCGCGGAGGGTCTCGAACCTCGACCGGTCCGCCTCGATCAGCACGCCCGAGTACCCGTGGTTGCGGATCAGGTTCGCGCAGTTGCTGAGATGCAGGCCGTCCCACGCGCCGAACTCGACGCACCAGGAGTTGCGGTCGCCGATGCGCTCGAGAAGGTGCTCGAGGATGCCGTCCTCGCCGTTCTGCGAGTAGACGTTCGCCGCGTAGTCGGTGAGCACGCAGCGGCCAGCGTACGTCAGGGGCCGGAAGCCCCCTCCGACGAACTCGGGGTCGGAGCGGTCAGACGAGCACGACGACGAACGGCACGTCCTCCAGGTCGTCGTGGTCGCCGAGCGTGATCCGGAAGCTGCCGTCCGGATTGCGGCCGACGGCGGCGCCGACGCCCTTGCCGGTCTGCGGATCGGCGCCCATCGCGCTCACGATCGCGGTCGTCGCGGGATTCGCCACGAACCTGACCTCGTAGACGCCCTGGCCCACGCGGCGCGCGAGCACGGGGCCGCGGACGCAGTTGAACACGCGTCCGAAGTAGGAGCGCGTGGCGGTGAACTGGTCGGGGAGGTTCGCGACGCCCTTCGAGGGCTGGCCGGTCACCTCGAGGATCCCCCGGACGGCCCCCTGCGCGCACCGCGCCTGGGGAACGGTGCGCTGGCCGAGCGCGAACGCCGACCCGCCGAGGGCGAAGAAGAGCGCCACCAGCGCGACCCCCGTCGCCGGACTCACGCGGATTCCCTTGGTCATCGTGCCCTCCTTGTCGTCGATCGGCGGATTCTCTTCCGCATATCGGCCGCTAACGGCGTCGTAATGAGGCTCTGAGAGACTTGGCGGCGTGAAGATCCTCGCCGTCGCGTCGGCGATCGACCTCGACTTCCGCTACGGGTGCACCCCCGCGTGGTGGCAGCTCTGGAAGGGGCTGTACGAGGAGGGCGTCGACCTGATCGTGACCCCGTACCGCGGCAGGCCGGTCGACGCGCCGTGGTGGCGGACGGCGCCGAACCCCGCGTTCCTCGAAGGCGAGTCGTTCGCGCGCGCTCGGGACGCGGTGGCGCGCCTGCGCGGCGACTCGCTCCTGCGGCGCGCGGAGGAGAACCCGGAGGACGGGCTCGGCGACCGGATGACGCGCGAGGTGATCTGGCGCTGGGTGACGCCGCGCTGGCGGCGGCACGTCGAGCGCCTCGTCGAGAGAGAGCGGCCCGACGCCGTCGTCGTCTTCACCGTGCCGATGGCGCATCTGCGCGGCATCCCGTCGGACCTCCGCGCCCGCTTCGGCGTGCCGGTCGTCTTCTACGACGGCGACGCGCCGATGAGCCTGCCCGAGTACGGCGGCATGGACACCGGCTTCAACTGGTACCACCAGGCCGACCCGTCGGAGTACGACCTGGTGCTCTCGAACTCGGAAGGGGCGCTCGACCGGCTGCGCGAGCTGGGCGCGCGGCGCGCCGAGACGCTCTTCTGGGGGGCGGACCCGGAGCTGTTCGCACCGCAGGCCGTGGAGAAGGAGCTCGACGTCTTCTTCTACGGCTACGGGGACAAGTTCCGCCGCGAGTGGATGCGCGCGCTCGTCGGCGAGCCGTCCCGGATGCTGCCGGGCGTCGACTTCGCCCTCGGCGGCCGCGACTTCCGGGGCGACGTCGGACGCGCGCGCCTCGTCGGCGACGTGCCGTTCAACGCGTTCGCGCGGGCGATCTCGACCGCCCGCATCAACCTCTGCATCACGCGGCGCGCACACGCGTCCGTGTACGCGTCGGCGACCTCGCGTCCCTTCGAGCTCGCGGCGGTGGGCGCCGCGATCGTCTCGAACCCGTACGAGGGCATCGAGCGCTGGTTCGAGCCGGGAGCCGAGCTCCTCGTCGTCCACGACGCCGACGAGGCGACGGCCGCGTACCGCGAGCTGCTCGGCGACCCCGCCCAGGCCGAGCTGCTCGGCCGCCGCGCGCGCGAGCGCGTCCTCGACGAGCACACCTATCGCCACCGGGCGCGCAGGCTGCTCGGGCTCGTCGGCCTGCGCGAGGAGGCGCGTGTCGGCTGACGGCGGCGAGCGCCGCCTCGCGATCGTGCCCGCCTACAACGAGGAGGGCAGCATCGGCGCCGTCGTCGACGAGCTCCGCGCGTTCGACCCGGAGCTGGACGTGGTCGTCGTCTCCGACGGCTCGTTCGACCGCACCGCCCAGGTCGCCGCCGCCCACGGCGCGCGTGTCCTGCGCCTGCCGTTCAACCTCGGCATCGGAGGCGCCGTGCAGACGGGCTTTCGCTACGCGTGGGAGAACGGCTACGACGTCGCGGTGCGGTGCGACGGCGACGGCCAGCACGACCCGTCGGAGCTGCCGAAGGTGCTGGCGCCCGTCCTCGCGGGGGAGGCCGACATCGCCGTCGGCACGCGCTTCGGCGGCGAGGACGGCTACCGCTCGTCGGCGGCCAGGCGCTTCGGGATCCGCCTGCTCGCGGCGATCGTCTCGGCGATCGCCCGCCAGCGCGTCACCGACACGACCTCCGGCTTCCAGGCGCTCAACCGGCGCGCGCTCGCCCTGTTCGCGTCCGACTACCCGCACGACTACCCCGAGGTCGAGGGCATGGTGATGACGATCAAGCACCGCCTGCGGCTGTGCGAGGTTCCGGTGCGGATGCGCGAGCGCGAGCACGGGCGATCGTCGATCACCGCCTTCCGCTCGGTCTACTACATGGCGCGCGTCCTGCTCGCGCTGTTCGTCGGCCTCTTCCGGCGCGACGTCGTTCCCGCGGAGCACGCGTGACCGTCGTCGCCGCGCAGACGCCGCTGAAGGTCTCGATCGCGGCCACCGCGGCGTCGGTGATCCTCGTGCTCGTCGTCTTCGAGCTGATCCGCTCGCGGCGGCTCCGCGAGCGCTACGCGCTGCTCTGGCTCGTCACCGGCGTCGCGCTCGTCGTGCTGTCGGCGTGGCGCGGCGGCCTGAACACGATCGCCGGCTGGCTCGGCGTGCGCGGCTACCCGCCGGCGGTGCTCTTCGCCGTCGGGCTGCTCTTCGTCATCCTGGTGCTCCTGCACTACTCGACCGTGATCTCGCGCCTCTCCGACCAGAACGTGATCCTCGCCCAGCGGCTCGCGCTGCTCGAGTCCGAGCTGCGCAGACGCAGCGAGCCCTGAGCGCCACCGCGTCCGCCGGAGCCTTCGTGAGCGGCGACGGGATCGCCGCCTGCTGCCGCCACGTGTTCGAGGAGGGAGCGGTCGTGCATCGCGACCATGGCGAGGACTGGTGGTTCTGCAAGCTCGACCTGCTCGAGGAGTTCCTCGACGGCCACGCGCCGCGGCGGCGCTTCGTCCTCGTCACGCACAACAGCGACTACCCGGTCGACGAGCGCCACACGCGCATCGTGCGGAGCCTGCGGGTCCGGGCATGGCTCGCGGCGAACGTGGCGCTCCGGCATCGGAAGCTGATCCCGCTGCCGCTCGGGATCGCGAACCCCCGCTGGGAGCACGGCGACGCCGCGGCACTCGAGTCCGCGCAGACGCGGGCGACGAAGAAGTCCTCGCTCGTCGACGTCTCGTTCTCGGTCGACACGAACCCGTCGGAGCGCCGCTACTGCCTCGAGCAGACCGGGCTCGAGCCGGCGCCGCGGGTGCCGTACCCCGAGTACCTCGCCCGGCTCGGCGCCGCCCGCTTCTGCGTCTCCCCGCGCGGCCACGGGATCGACACGCACCGGACGTGGGAGGCGCTCTACCTGCGAACGGTGCCGATCGTCACGCGGAGCGCGCTCACCGACGAGTACGCCGACCTGCCGTGGCTCGTCCTCGACGACTGGTCGCAATTCGCCTCGCTCGAGCTCTCCGCTGCGCTCTACGAGCGCGTCATGGGCGACTGGGACCCGCGCTCGCTCGGCCTCGACGCCCTCGTCGCGCGCCTGCGGCGCCGCCTGGCATGAAGACCGTCGCCCGCGCGCTCCTCCCCCGGCGCTGGCGTCTGCGGCTGTGGCTCGCCTACAGCCGGCTCACGCCCGGCGCCTTCCGCCTGCGCCGCGCGCAGCCGTCGCTCCGGCGGCGTCTCCTCGCCCGCGTCGAGCTCGAGCGCCGCGCTGCCGCCGGCTCGCGCGGCGGCCTCGCGCGGCTGTCCGGGGCGCGCGTGATCAACCTCCGGTCCCGTCCCGATCGGCTCGAGACGGTGAAGGCGGAGCTCGCGCGCATCCGGCTCGACGAGGTCGACGTCTTCGAGGGGATCGCGCACGAGAACGGCCTCCTGGGCTGCGGCCTCTCGCACCGCGCCTGCCTCGAGCAGATGGTCGAGCGCGGCTGGGAGTCGATGCTCGTCTGCGAGGACGACGTGCAGTTCCTCCTCGATCGCCGACACCTCGACGTGCTCGTCGACGCGTTCCTCGACGATCCGGCGGCCGACGTCGCGAACCTCGCCTACTTCACCTGGAGCAGCCGGCCGTACAGCCGCCTCTACCTGCGCGGGCTCTCCGTGCAGACGGCGTCCTGCTACGTCGTCAAGCGGCGGATCGCCGAGCCGCTGCTCGCCCTGTGGGCGGATAGCCTCGTGCGACTCGCGGCGGGCGGCGACCGCGGCCGCTTCGCGCACGACCGGGTCTGGGCGGACCTGCAGCAACGGCACGTCTTCCTGATCCCGTGCGTCCGGGCCGCACGGCAGCGCAGCGCCTACTCGGACATCCAGCAGCGCGTCGTCGAGTACGGCCACTGACCATGGTGATCACGCGCCTCTACGGCGGGCTCGGCAACCAGATGTTCCAGTACGCCGCCGGCCTCGCGGTCTCGCGCCGGCTCGGGACGGCGCTGTACGTCGACACCCTGTGGTTCGAGCCGCGCGTCCACCCTCCCGACGCGCCGCCGATCCGCCGCTACGGGCTCGACGTCTTCGGCATCTCGCCCGGCGTCCCGCCTCTGCTCAGGGTTGCGCTGCGACTCGGCCTGCGACGGCCGGCCGTGATCCGCGAAGAGGCCGCGCGCGCCGGCGCGGAGCTCGACGGCGTCGAGGGAGACGTCATCCTCGACGGCTACTGGCAGAGCGCTGCCTACTTCGAGCACGCAGAGCATGACGTCCGAGATGCGCTCCGATTCCCGGCGCCGCGCTCCGCCGCGGCGCGCCGCCTCCTCGACGAGATCGCCCGCGGCGCCTCCGTCTCGCTCCACGTTCGGCGAGGCGACTACGTGACGAACCCGAAGCACAGGCGCCTGTTCGGCGTGCTCGACCCCGACTACTACGCCGCCGCGACTTCGGAGATCCACCGACGGCGCGGAGCCGGCCTCGACCTCTACGTCTTCTCCGACGACGTCACCTGGTGCAGGGAGAACCTCGAGCTCCGCGACGCCGCGCGCGTCACCTTCGTGACGGACACCGCCGGCGACGCCGAGGACCTCATGCTGATGGCCGCCTGCCGCGACCACGTGATCGCGAACAGCTCGTTCAGCTGGTGGGGCGCGTGGCTCGGGACGGCCGCGGACGGGATCGTCGTCGCCCCGGCACGCTGGGCGAACGACCCCGCCCTCGAGCGGCCGGACCGGATCCCGCCGGGATGGATCCGGCTCGAGATTCAGGAGGGACGCCAGCCGCCGGTCGCGCCGCGGTAGGTGCCGCGGAGCAGCGCGAGCGGCGTGCGCGCGAGGATGACCAGGTCGAGACGCGGCGAGCGGTGCTCCACGTACCAGACGTCCAGCTCGATCCGCTCCGGCCACGGCAGCCGCGCCCGGCCGTTCACCTGCGCCCAGCCTGTCAGGCCCGGCTTGACCTCCAGGCGGCGCCGCTGCCGGTCGTCGTAGGTCTCGACCTGGTAGCGGAGCGTCGGCCTGGGGCCGACGACCGACATGTCGCCCTTCAGGACGTTCCAGAGCTGCGGCAGCTCGTCCAGCGAGAGCTTCCGCAGGACGCGCCCCGCGCGCGTGATCCGCGGATCGCCCTCGTCGACGGCGAAGCCCGCGCCGCGCGTCTCGGCGCCGACGACCATCGTGCGCAGCTTCAGCAGCTCGAACTCGCGCCCGTCCTTGCCGACGCGAAGCTGGCGGTAGAGAACCGGCCCGCCGTCCTCGAGCTTGATCGCGAGCGCCGCCGCGCCGAGGAGCGGCGCGGAGACGACGAGACCGCACGCGGCGAACGCGACGTCGGCGACGCGGTTCAGCGCGTCCCCTCCGGCGGCGTCCACGTCGCCGGAACGCCGCGGCGCAGGTAGTTCGCGAGCGCCGCAACCGTCGCCCAGGTCACGAGCACGTAGTAGCGGGCGATGCCCACGCCGGCCGCGGCCGCCGCCAACAGCACGACCTGTGCGGCGAGGACGGCGTCGTACACCCAGCCGCGGCCCTCCACGACGAGCAGGATCGACGTCGCAAGGAGGACGAGATGGAGCACCCCGCTCGCGTAGCGGAGCAGCCGGTGCGAGACGATCTCGAGCAGGTACCGCGGCGGCAGCCGGCGGAGCATCGCGCCGCGCAGCGTGATCAGCCAGCAGTGCTCGAAC
The DNA here is from genome assembly GCA_035652835.1 of Gaiellaceae bacterium. Lineage (GTDB taxonomy): Bacteria > Actinomycetota > Thermoleophilia > Gaiellales > Gaiellaceae > PALSA-600. The sequence goes on along the minus strand of DASRDA010000012.1, from coordinate 109,313 downwards.
ATCCGGACCTTGCGGCGGTACTCCGTCTCGTTCGTCGGCGTCGGCTTCTCGTACGCCGCCGCCTCCGGTTCGTAGACGGCGCGCCTGCCGCGCTGCACCATCAGGTACGGAAACGCGAGATCGTGGCCGAAGCGCGGATCGACGTCGACGTAGTCGTCTCGTCGCAGCGCGTAGATCGAGCCGTTCCCGCCGGTCACCGACTGGAGCCTCGACTCCTGTGCGCGAAGCCACGTCTCGTAGCGCCAGTAGAGGCCCTCCTTGTTGTCGCCGGCGGCGTCGAGCAGCTTCAGCCGCCCCGTCACGTAGGCGACGTCGGGATCGGCGAAGCTGCGCACCAGCTTCCGCAGCGCGTCCGGCGCCCAGGCGGCGTTCGCGTCGGAGAACGCGACGACGTCGCCGCCAGCGGAGGCGACCGCCCGGTTCTGCGCCGCCACCTTGCCGCCACGCTCGCAGCGCAGGAGGCGCACTCGCGGCGCGTACGCGCCGACGAGTTCGTCCGTGCGGTCGGTCGACGCGTCCGACGCGACGACCACCTCGAGCTTCTCGGCCGGGTAGTCCAGCGCCAGCAGGTTGTCGAGCCGGCGCTCGATCACGGCCTCCTCGTCGTGTGCGGCGACGATCACCGTCACGCTCGGCTCGATCTCCGCGCGGCGCACCGGCCGCGGCGACAGGCGCGCGAGGCCCGCCGCCGCGAGGGGGTAGAGCACGTGCGTCCAGACGAGCGCGGCCAGCGACGCCCAGAGGACGATCTCGGCGACGATCACGTCGCGCCCATCTTCCGCAGCAGCCGGTCGACCTCCGCGCGGTCGACGCGATCGGTCGACGCGGCCGGCTCGAACTGCAGGGACCAGATGCGCCGGTCGAACGTGCGCCGGTCGATCGCCTCGACGACACGGCCGCCCCGGTCGACGCAGAGCTCGAGCGCGAACGGGTTCGCACCGCGGCGATAGGTGAGGCAGTCGAAGCCGGGCAGCACGCGGTAGCCGGACAGCGTCGGCGAGTCGAGCGGACCGATCAGACGCTGGACGACGTGGAAGCCGTTCACCTCGCGCCGGACCTCGCGGCCCTTCTCCCACCGGCCGACCGCGACGAGCACGGCCGCGAGCACCGCGATCGCGAGCGCGGCGAGCGCGACCCTACGCGCCGACCAGCTCATCCAACATGTCCCGGTAGCGCCGGAAGGCGACCGTCCGGTCGGCCTCCCGGACGACGTACTCGCGGCCCCGGCGGCCGAGCTCGGCCAGGTCGAGCTCGCCGTCGTGGGCGGCGCGGATCACGCGCGCGAGCTCCTCGGGACGGCCCGGCGGCACGACGACGCCGCAACCCTCGCGCGCCACGACCCGCGCCGTCTCGCTGTCCTCGTCCGCCGCCACGATCACGGGGCGGCCTGCGGCGAGAATCCCGTACAGGCGGCTCGGGACGACGTAGCCGGCGAGCCCGCTGGCGAGCCCGACCACGTGGACGTCCGCGGACGACAGCGACGACGAGAGCACCTCGCGCGGCTGATAGCCGAGAAAGCGAACCTGGTCCGCCTCGAGGCGCTCGGCGAGCGCCACGAGCTCCGCGTGCCGCGCGCCGCCGCCGATGATCGCGACGACGAGGTCGTCGAGGTCGCGCAGGAAGGTCGTCGCGCGCACGAGCGCGTCGAGGTTCTGCGCGTGCCCGACGTTGCCGGAGTGCATGACGACGAAACGGTCCGCGAGGCCCTGCTCGCGCGACCAGTCGTTGTCCTTCGGCGCCGGGTGGATCGCGCGCGTGTCGACCCAGTTCGGAATCACGGCCACGCGCCCGCGCGGCGCGCCCTTGTCCTCGAGCCGGCGCCGCATCGTGTCGCCGATCGCGACGACGCGGTCGGCGCGCCGCAGGTAGAAGCCGATCAGCACGCGCAGCACCTCGATCAGCGCCCTGTTCTCCAGGCGCTTCAGCTCGACGGCGATCTCCGGGAAGACGTCCTGGCTGACGACGACCAGCGGCACGCGGAAGCGGCGGGCGATCACGAGCGCGACGTCGGCGATGACGGGCGGATCGGTCATGCAGAGGACGACGTCGGGCCTGCGCGCCCGCAGGCCGGCGCGCAGCGACGAGAGCAGGTACGTCAGGTAGTTCACGCCGCGCAGCAGCAGGTTGCTGCGGTCGAAGGCGGTCGACTGCACGCGGACGATCTCGACGCCGTCGTGCCGCTCGCGCCCCGGCTCCGCGGGCGGGATCGCCAGCCGCCCGGTGATGACGGTCACCTCGAAGTCGCGCGCGAGCTCGGCGCAGAGCTGGGAGAGCAGGTATGCCGTCGCCTCGAAGCCGGGCCAGTAGTACTGGTTGAGGACGAGCAGGCGGGGCCGCCGCCCGTCGCGCCTACCCATACGCGGCGACCGTCCCGAGCAGGAACGCCGGAATCCAGAGGGCGGCGGCCGCGATGTTGCCCACGGAGTAGAAGTACGACTGGAACAGCCCCGCGACGAGGCCGGCCGCGAGCACGCCGAGACATGCGGCCGCGAGGTCGCGCCGCGGGCCCTGCAGCCCGCGGAGGCCCGCGCCGGCGAGCACCAGCACGAGGGCGCCGAGCGCGATCAGCCCGGCCGCGCCGAGCTGCAGGGCCAGGCCGATGTAGGAGTTCTCCGGCAGCCCGCCGACGAAGTAGTAGTAGCGGTCGACGAACACGTCCCCCTCGGTGCCGAAGCCGTGGCCGACGAGCGGACGCCGCGCCACGTCGTGCAGGGCGCCGCGCCACGCATCGATCCTCCCGCTCGTGCCGAAGAAGCTGCGCGTGATCGTCGGCTGGCCGCCGCCCGGCAGCGGCGCCCCCACGTCGGCGTCGAGCGGATAGGCAGCCTCGGCGTCGACGTACCGCGGCTGCCGGACCGGAGCGGGCTTCGCCTTCGGCTTCGTCGCGGCCGCAGCGGGCGCCGGCGGCGGCAGCGACTGGGCCTTCGGCAGCGACTGGACGCCCGCGCCGAGGGCGGTCGCCGCCGCCACGGCGGCGAGGCCGAGCGCGAGGGGCCGCCGGCCGCGCAGGCCGGCGAGCACGACGGCGGCCGAGCCGACGGCGGCGGCCACGAGCCCGCCGCGCGACCCGGTCGCGACGATCGTCCCCGCGAGCAACGCGAGCGCGGCGAGGGAGAGACCGCGGCGCCGGCCCGCGACCAGCCCCCAGACGGCGAGCGGCGTCACGACGCCGAAGAGGAGCGCGACGGTGTTCGGGTCCTGGCCGAAGCCGCGAAAGCGCGCGGGCGCCTCGTACGAGCCGGGCTCGACCGCGCGGCCGTGATCGACGGCGAGCAGGATCAGGCCCGCGACACCGACCGCGACCGCGCCGCCGACCAGGCCCGCCAGAACCGCAGAGACCCGGTCCGGGCGCACGCGCGCCGCGGCGGCGAGCAGCGCGCAGGTGCAGAACAGCAACCCGAGCGACACGGAGCGCTCGAACGTCGTCCGCGGCTCCACGGACCAGGCCGACGAGAGCAGCGCCAGGCAGACCAGCGCGGACGCGGCCACGCTCGCCCCTCGAGGAACGGCGAGCCGCGGCAGCGCCCAGGCGGCCGCCGCCACGAGCAGCGCGGCCAGCACGACCCAGCGCAGCGGATGGGCGGCCGAGGTCACGCGCGGGACGGAGCTCGACCCTGCGGCGAACGCGAGGACGGTCGCTCCGGCGAGGAGCGGGACGAGTCGATCGAGGAGGGCCTGGCGGGGAGCGAGCCGCAATTGCCGTGCAAGGATAGTCGGCGCCTTGAGCCATCCTGAGCGCATCGTCCCGGACGAGACCGAGTCCGGCGTCGTCGCGTTGCACCTCAAGCGGTACCTATTCGCGCGCCCCTGGTGCGAGGGCCGCGAGGTCCTCGACGTCGCCTGCGGAGCGGGCTACGGCACGGCTGCCCTGGCCGACGTCGCGGCGCGCGTGACCGGCGGCGACGTCGACGGCGAGACGATCGACTACGCGCGCACGCGGTACGCACGCGACAACGTCGAGTTCCGCGTGCTCGACGCGACGTCGCTGCCCTTCGCCGACGAGTCCTTCGACACGATCTGCTCCTTCGAGACGATCGAGCACCTCGACCGCCCGGACGCGTTTGTGCGGGAGGCGGCACGCGTGCTCCGGCAGGACGGGGTCGCGCTGGTCTCGACGCCTCACGTCGAGCGGACGACGCGGCAGCCGGCGAACCCGTTCCATCGCGTCGAGCTCGCCGCAGTCGACTTCGAGGCGCTGCTGCGCACCGGCTTCTCCACCGTGACGCTGTACGGGCAGCGGCGCCTCCGGACGCGGCGGCACGAGCTGCTGCGGCGCCTCGACGTGATCGGGCTGCGACGGCGGTCGGCGCTGCTCCGGCGCGCGACCGTCCTGACGGGAACCCACGCGACCGAGCACGCGACGCTGGACGAGGTGGCGATCACGCCCGGGGTGAGCCGTGACGCGACGGAGCTCGTCGCGGTCTGCACCGGTCCGCGCCGTTGAGGATCGTCCATCTCGTGATCGGCGGCGACGTCGCGGGCGGCCAGGTCGTCGCGCTGCGGCTCGCGCGTGCCGCCCGCGGCGCCGGCCACGACGTGTCGTTCGTCTCGCCGACGCCGGGACCGTTCCTCGACCTGGTCCGCGGCGAGGGGATGGCGGCGACGGTCGTGCCGATCCCGGGCGCGCTCGACGCGCGCGCGATCGGGCGCCTCGTCCGGGCGTTCCGGCGGGCCGACCTCGTCCACACGCACGGGCACTTCGGGGTCAACGTGACCGGCCGCCTCGCCGGCCGCCTCGCGGGCGCCCGCGTCCTCTCGCACATGCACGTCGAGAACGCCTTCCGCCCGGGACGCGGGCGGGCGGCGCAGGTCGCGCTCGACAACGCGACGGCGCGGCTGTGCTTCGCCGTCGTCGCCGTCTCGGATGCGACCAGGGCCGGCCTCGTGCGCCAGGGCTACCCGGCGGAGCGCACGGTCACGATCCACAACGGGATCGAGGAAGCCGCCCCCGTGGCGGCCGTACGCCTCGCCGAGGGGCCGACGGTCCTCGAGGTGGCGCGTCTCGCCGAGGTGAAGGGACAGCGGGCCCTGATCCGGGCGCTGCGAGACCTCGACGCGACCGCGGTCCTCGTGGGGCGCGACCTCGAGCACGGCGGTGCGTACGCGCGCGAGCTCGAGAACGAGGCGGCGCGTCTCGGCGTCTCCGAGCGCGTCGTGCTCGCGGGCCACCGCGACGACGTCCCCGCCCTCCTCGAAGGGTGCGACGTCGTCTGCCTGCCGTCGACCGTCGAGGGCCTGCCGCTGGTGCTGCTCGAGGCGATGGCACGGGGCAAGCCCGTCGTCGCGACGGCCGTCGGAGGGACGCCGGAGCTCGTCGCCGACGACGAGACGGGGCTGCTCGTGCCGCCCGGCGACGCCGGCGCGCTCGCGTCCGCGCTCGCCCGGGTGCTCGCCGACCGGGAGCTGGCGCGGCGACTCGGCGAGGCGGGACGCGCGCGGGTCGCAGCGGAGTTCTCGGCCGACGAGGCAGCAAGGCGCGTGCTCGGGCTGTACGAAAGCCGCTCCTAGAATGGCCGCGATGCCGCGTCCGACGCAGACGGACGTCCGCCGCTGGTGGACCGACAACCCGATGACCTACGACTGGCGCGGCGAGATTCCGCACGCCCCGGGCAGCCCGGAGCACCTGTCCGCCGTCGAGCGGCGGTTCCTGCAGGAGGCGTGGTTCGCGCAGCCGCGGGGGGCGCCGCCCTTCTCGGGCCTCATCCCGTTCGACGAGCTCGCGGGGCGCGACGTGCTGGAGGTCGGCTGCGGGACGGGCGTCCACGCGCGGCTGCTCGCGGCCGCCGGCGCCCGCGTGGCGGCCGTCGACCTGACGCCCACGGCGGTCGAGCTGACGCGCCGCCGGCTCGAGCTCGCGGGACTCGAGGCGGACGTGCGGGAGGCCGACGCCGAGGCGCTTCCCTACGAGGATGCCTCCTTCGACTACGTGTGGTCGTGGGGCGTCGTCCACCACTCGGAGCGCACCGAGCGCGTGCTGGCGGAGATGGCGCGCGTGCTTCGGCCGGGCGGTCGGATCGGGCTGATGGTCTACCACCGCAGCTCGATCACGTTCTGGGGCAACTACGTCCTCTATCGCGGCGTGCTGCGCGGCGGGCTTCTGAACGAGGGGCCCGCCGAGCTCGCGCACCGCTGGTCGGACGGCGTGATCGCACGCCACTACACGCGCAGGACGCTGCGCGACGCGCTCGCGCCGTGGTTCGAGGACGTCGAGACGAGCGTGATGGGGCAGCTCTCCGAGGCGGTGCCGCTGCCGCCTCGCCTGCGCCGGCGGGTCGCGCGGCTCGTTCCGCTGCGCGCGCAGCAGGCGCTGCTCCGCCGTTACGGCTGGTTCCTGTTCGCCGCGGCGCGGCGCCGGGCGTGACCCGGGTCGCCCTGCTCACCGAGATCCCCGCGCCGTACCGGATCCCGCTCTTCAACGCGCTCGCCGACCGCGTCGACCTGCGCGTGCTGTTCCTCCGCGAGCGGAACCCCGAGCGGCCGTACGCGCTGCACGCGGAGGAGATCCGCTTCGCACACGACGTCCTGCCCGGCGTCGACGTCACCGTGCGGGGCCGCTGGCTCGTGCTGAACCGGAGCGTCGTCCGTCGCCTGGGGCACGCGGACGTCGTGCTGCTCGGCGGGTGGAACCAGCCCGCGTTCTGGGAGGCGCTGGCGTGGTGCCGGCTCCGCCGGCGCCCCGCGATCCTGTGGGTCGAGAGCACCGGCGAGGACCGCCGCTCGGGGCGCCTCGAGGCCCTGAAGGGGAGGCTGCTGCGCGCCGCGGCGGCGTTCGTCGTCCCCGGCGCCGCCGCGCGCGAGTACCTGCTCGCGCTGGGCGTGCCCGCCGAGCGGATCGCCGTCGCGCCGAACGCGGTCGACCCCGCGATCTTCGGCCGCGCCCGCCCCACCCGCCGCGACGGCGCCTGCCGCGTGCTCGCGGTCGGGCGCCTCGCCCGCGAAAAGGGGCTGGACACGCTGCTCGCGGCGGCCGAGGGGCTGCCGGTCGAGCTCGTCCTCGCCGGCGCCGGACCCGAGGAGCGGCGGCTGCGGGCGCTGGCCGGTCCGAACACGACGTTCCTCGGCCACGTCGAGCGCGACGCGCTGCCGGCGCTCTACGCCGACGCCGACGTGGCGGTGGTGCCCTCGCGCTCCGAGCCGTGGGGAATGGCGCTGAACGAGGCCGCGCTCGCGGGGCTGCCGCTCGTCTCGACCACGGCGGCCGGCGCCGCGCGCGAGCTGATCGAGGAGGGGGTGAACGGCTTCCGCGTCCCGCCCGACGATCCGGTCGCGCTCCGCGACGCGCTCGGGCGACTCGTGCGCGACCCGGACTTCCGGCGGACTGCCGGAGAGAGATCGCGCGAGATCGCCGCGCGCTTCACCCCCGAGCGGTGGGCGGAGACGGTCGCACGGGTCGCGGAGGACGCGTCGGAGCGGGCGGCGCGGTGAGCGGCGGCAGCGTCTTCGCCACCGGCGCCGACGAGTCGTACGGCTACCACCTGCTGAACCTCCTCGGCTCCGTCAAGAAGAACTCCGACGTGTTCGACCGCATCGTCGCGTTCGACCTCGGCCTGACGGAGCACCAGCGAGCGTTGCTCGCGGCGGTTCCCGGCGTGGACGTCGTGCGCGTGCCGCCGTTCGTCCCGCACTGGGCGCGCGGCTTCACGTGGAAGCCGTGGGCGTGGACGCACGCCGAGGGCGACGCGGTGTTCTGGCTCGACGCGGGCGCCACCGTCCTGCGGCCCCTCGTGCCCGCGCTCGAGCAGATCCGCGAGCTGGGCTACTTCCTCGTGTCCCAGGGGAACCGCCTCGCCGACCTCGTGCCGAGCGGCTACGCCCGCGACTACGGCATCTCGCCGGAGGCGCTGGCGAGGCCCTACGTGGCCGCCGGCGTGATCGGCTTCGCGCCGGGCTCGACGTTCTTCGAGAAGGTGATCGTCCCGACGTACGAGGACTGCCTGCGTGGACGCAACCTGGGGTTCTCCGCCGGCGAGGAGTCGAGCAAGAACTTCGGCCTGAACCGCGGGCCCGTCGACGCCGTGCACGACTGCCCGCACTTCCGCTGGGACCAGACCATCCTGAACCTCCACGTCACCCGGGAGCTTCCGGACGCGCGGATCGCCGACCTCGACGAGTACGGCGGCTGGCGGAGCCGGCGGGACCATCCGCGCCAGGTGATCTGGCATCACCGCCGCCGCGGCGACCTGCTGTACCTGCCGCGGGTTCCCTACACCGGCCGCACGCGCCTCACCGGCCGCGCGTTCGGCGTGTACTTCGCGCTCCGCTGGTCGGCGAAGCTCAGGGAGCACCTGCGGCGTCGGCGGACGTACGTGCTGAAGGCGCGGGCGCTCACCGCAGCGCGCGCGCGAGCGCGGCGCTGAGGCCCTCGGCGGTCCGCGTCCACGTGAACCCGGCGGCGCGCGCGAGGCCGCTCGCCCGCATCTCGTCCGCCAGCGCGGAGTCGGCGAGGACGCGCCGCAGCGCGGCGGCGAGCTCGTCCGGCGACTCCGGGTCGCAGAGCAGGCCCGCGTCGCCGACCACCTCGGGCACGGACGTCCGGTTGGACGCGACGACCGGAGCGCCGCAGGCCATCGCCTCGAGCACGCCGTAGCCGAAGCCCTCGTACAGCGTCGGGTCGAGGAACGCAGCCGCGCCGCGGTACAGCTCGACGAGCTCGTCGTCGCTGACGCGGCCGAGCGCTTCCGCGCCGGCGCCGCGCCAGCCGCCGGCGACGAGCAGCCGCGCTCCGGCGCGGCGGCAGGCCTCGACCGCCGCCGCCGTGTTGTCACGCGGATCCGGCGAGCCGAGATGGAAGACGTAGTCGCCGCGCGGCCCCTCTCCGGGCGAGAACCCAGGCGGCACGCCCGGGTAGACGACGCTCGTCGAGCGAAGGCCGCGAACGGTGCGGCCGACGTCCTCCTGCGTCGCACGAGAGCCGAACGCGACGTGCGACGCGCGCCGGAGCGAGCGCCTCCAGAGGACGGACGTGAGGAGATCGCTGCCGCGATGCCGAAGCGGCGCGCGCGTCGCGCGGTTCGTGCGGATCCGGGCGACGGGCGACTCGAACAGCCACACGACCGTGGGCGGGCCGCCGGCGGGCGGCAGCCGGTCGCTCAGCGTCAACAGCGCGTCCAGGCGGTGACGGCGCGCGGCGCGCAGCACGCCTCGCAGCTCCCAGTCGATCGTCAGGCGCTCGCCGACGCGGACGACCTCGACGCCGGGAATGTCGTCGACCGCCTCCCGCACGAATACGACGAGCTCGTGCTCGCCGGCGGCCGCGAGCGCCTCCACCGCGTGCCGCTGCGAGCGCGCGTTCCCCTTGCCGTGCGGGGAGATCATCAGGCCGTCGACGCCGATCCGCGCCATGCGAGCGTCAGGCCCGGAGGCGGGGCCGGATCGCGGTCACCGCGCGCGCCGCGCCAGGCCCGCGAGCGAGGCCGCGGCCTCCCTCCGGGCACGGAGGGCCGCCGCCCCGCCGGGCAGCGCCCTGATGACGCGGCCCGCGCCGAGCCTCGCCTTGAACAACGGGCTGAGCGTCGCCCGCCAGCGGACGTACGCGATGCTGCTGTCGTAGATGCCGGCGAACGACCCCTGCGTCACGAGTGGCGGCTCGAGCCAGTACACGACGAGGTCGTGGAGCTTGAAGTGGTAGTTCAGCTCCCAGTCGATCGGGAACGTGAAGGGGACGATCGTGCTGCGTATCGCCTCTGCCGCCCGGGCGCGGATCAGGTACGAGTCGGTGCACTTCGAGGCCGGGTGATCCTTGCGGTAGAAGTGCCGCCCGGGCTCGGGCTCGGCGACCCGGAAGCCGTACGCATCGCCGAGGAACACGACGTCCGCATCCTCCGGCGTGTCGGCGAAGCAGCGGTCGAACCGCTCCGCGAAGTCGTCCTCGAGCACCGCGTCGTCCTCGAAGACGAGGCCCCACTCCTGTCCCGAGCGGGCGATGCGGTCGAGGATCTCGACGTGGCTGATCGTCGCGGCGACCTCGACGGGAGCGAGCTCGCGAAACGGCGTCGAGGGCTTGGGCGTCTCCCGGGCGCGCAGCGACCACGCCCGGCGGCTCTTGCGGTAGAACCGCCGCCGCACGTCCCGCGTCAACCGCGTCGCGTCGGGCTCCGTCACCCACTCGGCCGCGATTCCCTGCGCCTCGAGCGCGGCCGAGAGACGCTCGCGCCGCTCGACGAGCCGGCGCCCGTGCACCACGTAGACCGGGAGGTCCGCGACCCGCACGCGCGGAGATGGTAGAGGACGGGTCTGCCCGTCCCGGCCGGGCGGCTCAGGCCTCGTTCAGCTGCGCGCCGGCGAGCGGCCCGATCTCCTGAGCCTGCGGAGCGGTCGCCGGATAGCAGCAGTCGGCGAACGAGCGAAGACGCGCGAGGACCTCCAGGTGCCGCTCGGTCAGGTGCGGGTCGTCGCGCAGCTCGGCGTCCCCGTAGGCGCTGTGGCGCCGGCCGGCGTCCACGAACGCGCGCACCTCGTCCACCGGAACCTCGTCCGTCGGGACGCCGTGCGTGCGCAGGAACCGGCGCAGGACGTGCGCGACCGAGACCGGGTCGGCGACCAGGTCCTCGTACCGAACGGCCAGCGCGTGCAGCCCGGCGACGTTCGCCAGGAGCGCCTCGTTGTAGCGCCGCCACAGGGCGAGCGAGGCGGGCTTGCTCAGGCGGAGATCGCCGGCCTCGAGCGACCGCCAGACCTCGAGCGGATTCCTGTGGACGACGATCGCGAGCGTGCGCATGCGGAGCACGCGCCGCCAGAACGGGAGCGTCAGGCAGGTGCGCGGGTCCTTCCAGACCCACAGGGGCAGGTCGCCGTACACCTTGTGGAAGGCGCGCCGCGCAGACGCGACGTGCGCCAGCAGCCGAGGGTGCCGCTCCCACCCGGGTCGAAGGGGCGGCGGGTCGTGCCACGCGCCGCCGAGCGCACGGAGGAGGCCGTCCTGGAAGTTCGTCAGCGCGCCGCTCTCCCAGTGCTCGTTCGTGACCTCGCCGGCGCGCCCGATCGGGACGCCGAGGAGGTTGACCACACGGGTGAGCGCCGAGGTGCCGCTCCGGTGCATGCCGAGCACGACGACGCCGGTCCCGACATCGGGAGCCGGCGCCAGCCCGCGGGCACCCTCTCTCAACGCCACGACCCGGCGACGCACGGGCCGAGACGATAGACAACGCGCCTGAGCGACGGCTAAGAGGTGCTCACATAATGACGTTCGTCGATCCGGGTGCGATCGGCGAGCACGAGGCAAGGACGCAGGGAGCGCCCATATGCAGTGCATATGGGCGCGACCGAGGACACAGCATCGTGCCGCCGAGCGCGGCCGGGCGACTCAACGTTCATTGTGTGAGCACCTCTAAGAAGCGGCGGGCACCTGCGCCGCCGGTCAAGGATTCGTAAGCCCGCGGAGGCCCCGGCTAGCATCAACGCGTGCCGCGCCCGATCCCGGTTCTCTTCGTCCACCACCGCTCCGAGCTGGGCGGGGCGCCCGAGTCGCTCTCGTACCTGATCCGGGAGCTCGACCGAAGCTCGTTCGAGCCGCACGTCTACTGTCCGCCCGGACCGGCCGCCGAGCTCTTCCGCGAGGCCGGCGCCGTCGTGCACACGGGCGCCGTCGCGGGCTTCACGCACATCTGGGCGTCGACCTACCGGGGCCGGCGCTGGCTCCTGTTCGCGCGCGAGCTCGTGCGCCTGCCGAGCCACGCCCGGCAGTTCCGGCGCACGCTCCGGGCGCAGCGCTTCGAGCTCGTCCACTTCAACGACTCGCCGCTGATCCCGGCGGCGATGCTGGCCCGCCACGAGGGGCTGCCGGTGGTGTGGCACCTGCGCTCGGCGCTGCCGGAGGACGGCCGTGACCGCCGCTCGGCCCTCATCCGGCGCGCGATCCGCAGCCTCGCCACCACCTCGATCGCCATCAACCGCGACGTCGCGGGCGTCTTCGACGTCGGCTCGACCGTCGTCCCGAACTCGGTCGACCTGCAGCGGTTCCGGCCGGGCGACCGCGAGGCCGCGCGGGCGGCGCTCGGCCTGCCGCCGGGGGTGCCGGTCGTCTCGTTCTTCGGCTTCATCTACCCGTCGAAGGGCTTCCGCGAGTTCATCGAGGTGGCCGCGCAGCTCCGGGAGCAGGGCGTCGAGGCGAGCTACCTCGTCGTCGGCGGCGCCGTGCGCGGGCAGGAGTTCTTCCGGACCGTCGTCGGCCGCTCGCTGCAGGCGGTCGACCTGACGCGCGACTACGAGTCGGAGGCGAAGCAGCTCGTCCGCGAGCTCGACCTGGACGACGTCGTCCGGTTCGTCCCCTTCACCCAGGACACCGCGAACCTGTACCAGGCGTCCGACGTCGTCGTCGCGCCGTCGCAGGGGCCCGAGCTCGGCCGCCCGGTGATCGAGGCCGCGGCGAGCGGCGTCCCCGTCGTCGCGTCGGGCTCGCGCACGGGCGGAGGCGTCGTCGTCCCGAACGAGACGGGCGTGCTCGTGTCGGACTACGGCGTCGGCTCGATCGCCGACGCGGTCGCCCGGCTCCTGCAGGACCCCGGCCGGCGGCGGTCGCTGGGCCGCACGGCGCGCGCCCACGCCGAGGAGAGCTTCGACCCGGCACGCAACGCGCGGCGGATCGAGTCGATCTACCGCGAGATCCTCCCGTCCCGCGAGCGGATCCCCGTCCTCTACGTCCACCACCGGCCGCAGCTCGGCGGCGCGCCGTCGTCGCTCGCGCAGCTCATCAGGCACCTCGATCCGCGCTTCGAGCCGCACGTGTTCTGCCCGGAAGGGCCCGCGGCCGAGCTGTTCGCCGAGGCGGGGGCGCAGGTGCACACCGGGCCGGTCTCGATCTTCGCGCACGCGTGGGACTCGCCGTACGAAGGCCTGCGCTGGCTCGTGCTCGGACGCGAGATCTCGTCGCTGCAGCCGCACGTGCGGCAGCTCGCGCGGCTGATGCGCGAGCACCGCTTCCCGCTCGTGCACCTGAACGACTCGCCGCTCCTCGCCGCCGCCTGGGTGGCGCGCAGCCACGGCGCGAAGGTCGTGTGGCACCTCCGCTCGGCGCTCGCGGGAGAGGGACGCGACCGCCGGTCGCGCCTGATCGCGTCGTTCATGGAGGCCTTCGGCGACGCGGCGATCGCCATCGACCGGGACGTCGCAGCCCGCTTCCCGATCCGCCTCCGGCTCGAGATCGTCCACAACTCGGTGCGGCCGCCGGCCGCGTCGGGAGACGGCGGCAAGGCCGCGCTGGGGCTGCCCGTCGACCGCGTCGCGGTCGGCTTCGCCGGCTTCGTGCGCCGCCAGAAGGGCTGGCAGGAGCTCGTGTCCGCGGCGGAGATCCTCGTCCGCGCGGGATCGCCCGTGCACTTCGTGATCATGGGCGGCGGCGTCCGGCCGCCGGAGTACTTCAGGACGCTGCGCGGCCGCGCCCTCGCGGCCACCAACCTGCTGACCGACGAGGAGTCGGCAATCAAGGACCTGGTGGCGGCGAAGGGCCTCGACCGGCATTTCTCGTTCCTGCCGTTCACCGCCGAGACCGGCGAGATCTACAACGCGCTCGACATCGTCACCTTCCCGAACCAGGGCGTGGGCCTCGGCCGGCCGGTGCTGGAGGCCGCCACCTACGGCAAGCCGGTGGTCGCCTCCGGGTCGACGACCGGCGCGGGCGTCCTGCTCCCCGGGAGGACGGGCCTCCTGCTGGACGACGCGAGCCCGGAGGAGCTCGCCTCGGCGCTGCGCCTGCTGATCGACGACCCGGACCTGCGCCGGCGGCTCGGGGAGGCTGCCGCCGAGCACGCGCGCGCCCGCTTCGACCCGGCTCTCAACGCCCGCGCGGTGGAGAGCGTCTACGACGAGCTGCTCGGCGTGCCCCGCGAGCGCGAGGTGGCGCGGATCCCCGTCGCGGCATGACGGCGGTCTCCATCGTCACCCCGTCGCTCGACCAGGCCCGATACCTTCCGGCCGCGCTCGCGAGCGTGCGCGCGCAGACGTACGCGCCGATCGAGCACGTCGTCGTGGACGGCGGCTCGACCGACGGCACGCTCGAGATCCTCCGGGCGGAGAGCGGACTGCGCTGGGTCTCGGAGCCCGATCGCGGGCAGGCGCACGCCTTCAACAAGGGCGTCGCGCGCTCGCAGGGCGAGGTCGTCGGCTGGCTCAACGCCGACGACGCGTACGAGCCACACGCCGTCGCCGAGGCGGTCGAGGCGCTGGAGGAGAGCGGCGTCGGGATCGTCTACGCCGACGTGACGCGCGTGAACGACGACGGCGTGAACCCGCGCCGGATCCGCTCGCGCCCGACGTGGGACCTCTGGACGGAGCTCAACGACGGCAACGGCATCTACTCGCCCGCGGTGTTCTTCACGCGCGAGGCGTTCGACGCCGTCGGCGGGCTCGACGAGTCGCTGCAGCTCGCGATGGACTACGACCTCTGGCTGCGGATGGGCGCCCGCTTCGGGGCCCGGCACGTCGACTCCGTCTGGGGCGTGCAGCGCATCCACGGCGAGGCGAAGACGATCCGCCGCTACGAGGACTTCTGGCCGGAGCGCCTCGCCATCAGCCGCCGCCACGGCGGGCGGCTCGTCTCACCGCTCCTGATCCGCCGCTACGTCCGCTCGCCGCACGCCCAGCGCCTGGCGCTGCGGGCGGCAGCCGCGGCGTACGCCATCGCCGGAAGGCGCCCTCGCTGATGTGCGGGCTGGCGGGGGTCGTGCGGCTCGGCCGGCCGCCGGAGCGCGACACCGTCGAGAGGTGGCTCGACGGGCTCGCGCACCGCGGCCCGGACGGCCGCGGCATCCTCGCCGGCGACGGCGTCTGCCTCGGCCACCTGCGGCTCGCGATCATCGACCTCTCCGATGCGGGCCTGCAGCCGATGGAGCGCGACGGGCTGCAGCTCCTGCACAACGGCGAGATCTACAACTACGTCGAGCTGCGCGACGAGCTGCGCGCGAAGGGCCACGCGTTCTCGAGCGGCACCGACAGCGAGGTCGTCCTCGCCGCGTACCGCGAATGGGGGTCGCGCTGCGTCGAGCGCTTCAACGGCATGTGGGCGTTCGTGATCTGGGACGCCGCCCGGCGGACGCTGTTCTGCTCTCGCGACCGCTTCGGCGTGAAGCCCTTCTACTACCGCCTCGACGGCGACCGGTTCGCGTTCGCCAGCGAGCCGTGGCCGCTCGCTCGCGACGGAGCGAACCTCTCCGCGATCCGCGACTACCTCGAGCAGGGCTACCTCGACCAGGGCACGCAGACGTTCTTCGCCGGCGTGCGCCGGCTCGCGCCCGCACACTCGCTCTCGTTCGGCCCGGACGGGCTCCGGCTCGAGCGCTACTGGACGCTCGAGCCGCAGGAGCCGCCGGCGGATCCCGTCGCCGCGGTGCGCGAGACGTTCCTCGACGCGGTGCGGCTGCAGCTGCGCAGCGACGTGCCCGTCGGCACGTGTCTCTCCGGCGGCATGGACTCGTCGGCGATCGCGGTCGCCGTCGCGCGGCAGGGGCACGACCGCCAGAAGACGGTGACCGCGTACTTCGACGACGCGGGCTACGACGAGCGCCCGTTCGCGCAGGCGGTCGTGGACAGCACGGGCGCACAGGCGCACTGGGTGACGTTCACCGCCGACGACCTCGTCGCCGACCTGCCGGCGATCGTGCAGGCGCAGGGCGAGCCGTTCGGGTCGACGTCGATCTGCGCCGGGTGGTACGTGATGCGGGAGGCGCGGCGCGCCGGGCTCACGGTGATGCTCGACGGCCAGGGCGGCGACGAGATCCTCGCCGGCTACCGCGCGTTCTTCGGCTACCGGCTCTCCGACCTGCTGCGGGCCGGGCAGCTCGGCGAGGCGGCCGCCGAGCTGCGCGCCTTCTCGCGCGTCAATGGCGCCCGCTGGGGCGCCGTCGCGCTCGCGAGCCCGCACGTCCCCGAACGCGTCCGGCTCGCGGCGCGGGCGCGGCTGCGCGGCGCGGCCGCGCTCGCGTCGCCGGACCTGCCGCCCCCGGCGGCGACAGGGCACCCGAACGGCGCGGGCTTCCCCGACCGCCTGCGGCGCCAGCTGCACCTCGTCCTGTCCCGGCGCGGCCTGCCGGAGCTGCTGCGCTACGAGGACCGCAACTCGATGGCGCACTCGCTCGAGGCCCGCGTCCCGTTCCTCGACCACCGCCTGGTCGAGCTGGCGTTCTCCTTGGACGGCGCCGAGCTGATCCGCCGCGGCGAGACGAAGTCCGTCCTGCGGCGCGCGCTGGCCGATCTCCTGCCGGCGGAGGTGCGTCGGCGGCGGGACAAGCTCGGCTTCGTCACGCCCGAGGGACGCTTCCTGCGCGGCGCGCTCGGCGAGATGGCGGCGGACGTCTTCGCGTCGAGCCGCTTCCGAGAGCGCGGCTTCGTCAACGCGGCCGTCGCGCGCCGCCGCCTCGAGCGCCACCGCCGCGGCCGGCTGCAGGCGGGGATGGAGCTCTGGCGCGCGCTCAACCTCGAGCTGTGGGCGCAGAGGTTCCTCGACGCGTGAAGGTCCTCTTCCTGACCGCCAGCTACCCGACGCCCGCCGAGCCGCTGCTCGGCGTCTTCGTCGAGGAGCACGCACGGGCCGCCGCCGCGCACGCCGACGTCGCGGTCGTCCATCTCGACCGCTCGCCCGTCCGGCGCGTCGTCGTCGAGCGCGCGGTAGACGAGGAGCTTCCGACCTGGCGCGTCCGCTACCCGCGCTCCCCCGCGCCGTGGAGCTACGCGGGCAACGTCCTCGGCGCGCTCCTCGGCTACGCGCGGGCCCGCCGCGCCGGGTTCGACCCGGACGTCGTCCACGCCCACTTCTTCCTCGCCGCAGCGCCGGCCGTCGTCCTCGGGCGGCTGCTGCGCAAGCCGGTCGTCGTCACGGAGCAGTGGAGCGTGTTCCTACCGGAGGACCCGACGACGCTGAGCCCGCTGCTGAGACGCGTGGCCCGGTTCGCCTTCACGCGCGCGGACGTGGTCATGCCCGTCAGCGACGCCCTGGCCGACGGGATCCGCGCGCTCGGCGGCCGGATGCGGATCCGGGTCGTCCCGAACGTCGTCGACACGACGCTCTTCCACCCCGGCACGCCGCCGCCGCGCGTCGCGTCGTCGCCGCGCCGCATCGTCGGCGTCGGCGCGCAGTACGAGGCGAAGGGCTGGGAGGACCTCCTCGACGCGCTGAAGCTCCTCGCGAACGGCACGCAGCACGTGCACCTGTCGCTGATCGGCGACGGCCCGCTGCGCGGCGAGCTCGAGGCGCGGGCAGAACGCGCCGGGCTTCGCGACGTCGTCACCTTCACCGGCTGGCTCCCGAAGCCGGAGGTCGCGGAGCGGGTGCGCGACGCCGACCTGTTCGTGCTGACCAGCCGCTACGACAGCAACCCGTGCGCGGCGATCGAGGCGCTGGCGAGCGGCGTGCCGGTGGTCGGGACGGCGGTGGGCGGGATCCCTGACCTGGTCGCGGGCGGCGCGGGCCTGCTGGCGCGCCCGGGCGATCCGGCCAGCATCGCCTCCCGCATCGAGGAGGCGCTCGCGTACGGCTCCTGGGACCGGGAGCGGATCGCGTCGGAGGCGAGCGCCCGGTACGGCCGCGACGCCGTCGGCCGGGCGTTCGCGGAGGTCTACGAGGAGGTCGTGGCGCGGCGACGCTGACGACGCAGTCGAGCGCCCTGCGCGCGCACCTCGCCGCCACCGTCCGCGCCTGGCTCGGGGTGCCGCCGCACGAGGACGTGCCGGAGCTGCCGGACGAGCTCGCGCGGCGGTTGCTGCGGCTCGAGGAGTACGAGCACGCCCACCGCGACCGCTGGGGGAACTGGGAGTTCGCGTTCTGCGAGGCCTATCGGGCCGGGCGGCTCTGGGAGACGGACGTCGACCGATGGGTCGCGGACCGGCGCCGCGAGCTCGGCGGCACGGCCCGCGGGCTGTGGCCCGACGGGCGGCCGTTCGCCGTCTGCGTGACGCACGACGTCGACCTGATCGCGGAGGCGGTCACGCTGCGCCAGGCGGCACGGTCGGCGCGGACGTCGTTGCTCGACGCCGGCGGCTCCCGCCGGGAGCGCCTCGTGCGGCTCGCCCGGCCGGGCGTCCGGGCGGCGCGGGCGCTCGCCGGCGGGCTCAGCGCGGCGCCGGCCGCCGAGACCCTCGAGCTCTGCGTCGAGCTGGAGCGCGAGCGCGGCGTCACCGCGTCGTACTTCTTCACCGTGTACGTCGGCGCCCGCGGCCATCGCTACGACTGCGTCTACGACTTCGGCGACGACTGCAGGTTTCGCGGCGAGCGCATGCCGGTCGCGGACGTCGTCCGCACGCTGCACGGCGAGGGCTTCGACGTCGGCCTCCACGGCAGCTACAACTCGGCCGTCGTGCCGGGCCTGCTCGCGCACGAGCGCGAGTCGCTCGAACGCATCCTCGGCGCGCCGGTGACGACGACGCGTCAGCACTTCGTGCACTGGGACGTCCGCGTGACGCCGCGGCTACAGGAGGCTGCGGGGCTCCTCGCCGACTCGACGCTCGGGTTCAACCGCAACGTCGGAGCGCGGACGGGGACCTCGCTGCCCTTCCACTGGTACGACGTGGAGGCCGACCGGCGCCTCGACCTGGTGGAGGTCCCGCTGCTCCTCCAGGACGGAGCGCTCCTGCGACCGGACGCGCTCGAGCTCGACCCGGAGCTCGCCTCGGGCGTCGTGCGCGAGGCGATCGAGCGCGCGGCCCGGACGGGGGGCCTGCTGACGGTCGTCTTCCATCCGAACAACCTCGCGGACGAGCGTCATCTCCGGCTCTTCCGCCTGCTCCTCGACGAGGCGCTGGGGCGGGGCGCCTGGTTCTGCTCGCTCCGCGACGTGGACGAGCTGTGGCGGCGACGGATGGCGGAGGCGGCCCCGTGAGCGTCGAGATCGTCGCGTTGCGCGGTCCGCTGGACGACGAGAAGCTCGGCTGGCTCGTGGACCTGTACGGGCCGGTGGACGAGAAGTACGCGTCGCTCGACTTCGTCCGCCACCAGTTCGTCGGGAACCCGTTCGGCTGGTCGGCGCACGTCTTCGCGCTCGACCACGGCCGCCCGGTGGGCCATTCGGGCGCCGTGCCGTTCGTCGCGCGGCGGGGGGACGAGGAGCTTGTCGCGGGAAAGATCGAGGCGGTGACGGTCGACGCCGCCTACCGCGGCCGGCGGGCGGAGGACGGCGGCAGCGTCGCGACGGACGTGCTGTCGACGCTCTATCCCTTCGCGGTCGAGAACGGGATGCGGGTGCTCTTCGGGCTCGCGCCGCCCGGCGTCGCCCGCGTGCACGCACGTGCCGGCTGTCGTCTCCTGCCTCTCGACGCGCCCGCCTACACGGCGGTCCTCGACCCGCGCTCGTGGGGCAGCCACGAGCCTTCGCGCAGCCGGCGCGTCGCCGCGTCGGCCCTCGCCGCGGGCCAGCGCGCGGCGATGCTTGCCCTGCGCGCGCCCGCGCGCGTCGCATCCTCGGGACCTGCGCGGGTCTCGGACCCCGCACGCGAGGACGCACCGCTCGCGGACGGGCCGCACGGCTTGCCCGGCTGGACGATCTCTGGCGCCGACGCGTGGGAGTGGTACCGGGGAAGCGGCGTGCTGCGGACGCTGGAGGTCGGCGGCGCCCACGGCTCGCGCGGGCTCGTCCGGCCGGGCACGGGGGCGAGCCCGGCGCAGATCGTCGCCTGGGAGCCGCGTCGCCCCGGCATCGTCCCCGCGGCGCTCTTCCTCGAGCAGGCGGCACGGGTCGCGTCGGCGCGCGGCGCGCCGACGCTCCGCTTCCAGCCGTGGAAGGGCGACGCCGCCGAGCGGACGCTCGCGCGCGCGTGCCGGCTGCTCGGCTTCGTGCAGCGCCCCGAGGCGAATCTGGTTGTCTACTCGACCGACACGAGCTACGACGACGTACGGCTGACACCGTTCTTCTATGTCACGTTCTGAGCAGAGCCGCGCGACGCCGCGGGTGGCGGTCGTCGTCCCCTGCTTCAACGACGGGGCGACGCTCCCCGACACGCTGGCGTCGCTGCGCGACGAGGAGCCGCACGAGCTCGTCGTCGTCGACGACGGCTCGGACGACGCGGCGACGACGTCGGAGCTCGAACGTCTCGCGGCCGGCGGCGTGCGCATCGTGCGCAGGGCGAACGGCGGACTGTCCGCGGCCCGCATGACCGGCGTCGAGGCGACGTCGGCGCGCTACGTCCTGCCGCTCGACGCCGACGACGCGCTCGTGCCGGGCTCTCTCGCCGCGCTCGCGGACGCGCTCGACGCGGCGCCGGACGCCGCCGTCGCGTGGGGTGACGTGGAGATGTGGGGCGAGCAGGCCGCGCACCTCGACGTGGCCCGCTCGCTCGACCCGTGGCTGCTCACGTTCATCAACGACGTCCCGGTCGCCTCGATGATCCGCCGGGTCGCGCTGCTCGCCGCCGGCGGCTGGAGCATGGGCTCGGGCTACGAGGACTGGGACCTCTGGCTCGCGCTCGCCGAGCGCGGCCACACCGGCGTGCACGTCCCGCGGCCGACGCTGCGCTACCGACGGCGCCCGGGACGCATGCTGGCGGACTGCACGCCGCAGCACGCCGCGCTCTACGCCAGGTTGCGCGAACGCCACGCGGCGTTGTTCGCGCAACGCCGGCGGAACCGGCGCCGGTCGCAGGCGCCGCTGCGGGCGCGGCTGCTCTTCCCGGCGATCGAGACGCTCCCGCTCGACCCGTTCACCCGGCACCGCGCGTACCTGCTCGTCAACCGCCCGCGCCAGACGCTGTCGCTCCGCCGCGACCGTCGAGCGGCGGCCGCGTGACGCCGCGCGTGACGGTCCTGCTCGCCGTCAAGGACGGCGAGCGGTACGTCCGCGGCGCGGTCGAGAGCGTGCTCGAGCAGACGTACGGCGACTTCGAGCTGCTCGTCGTCGACGACGCGAGCACCGACGCGACGCCGCAGATCCTCGCGTCGTTCTCCGACCCGCGCATCCGCGTCGTCCGCAACAAGCGCAACCTCGGGCAGGTCCCGTCGCTCAACCTCGGGCTCGCGCAGGCGCGGGGAGAGTACGTCGCACGCCTCGACGCGGACGACGCCTGCCGGCCGGAGCGGCTGGCGCGGCAGGTCGAGCAGCTCGACGCCGACGGCCGCGTCGGCCTCGTCGGGACGTGGATGGAGATCGTGGGCGAGCGCGACCAGCGTCTCGGCTGGCTGCGGAAGGCCCTGCACGACTACGTCGACTTCCTCTACCACACGCTGATCATGCGCGTGTACGTCAGCCATCCCTCCGCGATGTACCGGCGGGAGCCGGTGCTGGCGCTCGGCGGCTACGACGAGACCACGGCGCCGGCGGAGGACAAGGACCTCTGGCGCAAGCTCGCGCTCGAGCGCTGGGACGCACGGATCGTGCCGGAGCCGCTCGTCGTCTACCGGCTCCATCCCGGCCAGCTCTCGCAGACGCAGGCGGCGCACCAGCGCGAGGTCGACGGCCTCAGCCAGGACCGCTTCCTCGCGGCTCTCGCGCCGCAGACGCCGCCGACGCCGGTGCGGCTCCTGCTGGCGAGCGATCCACGTACGTGGCAGCACGACCCGCGGCGCCAGCTCGACGGGCTGGAGGCGGTGCTCGGCGGCGCGCGGACGATCCTGCGGCTCGGCGACGACGAGGCGCGGCGGCTCGAGCTGCGCGTCGCGGCCCGCCTGCTCGCGGTCGCGCGGACCCGGCCCTGGCATCCCGCCGCGCGGGTTCTCGGCGCGTACGCGCTCGCGCGGCTGCCGGCCGAGTCGAAGCGACGGGCTCGCGCGTCGTACGCGGCGGCGCTCGCCACCACGCCGCTGCTCGCCGCCCTCCGCCGCTCCGGCCGACTCGTCGCGGATCGCGCGGACGCGGTGCCGGTGCTGCGCGGCCTGCGCGGGCCGGCCCGGCACTCGCGCCTCGCGCGCAGCCTCTACGGCAAGCTGCTCGGCACCGAATGAACGCCGACATCGAAGACGTCCGCAGACGGCGCGACGAGGTCGTCGCGCGCCACGGCGCGTGGACCGCGCACAACGTCCGGCTGGCGGACGGCGTCTACACGATCGGGCCGGAGCCCTCGGGCGACGAGGTGAAGCTCCGCCGCGTGACGCAGCTCGCGCTCGACGCCTTCGGCGGCTCGCTCCACGGCGTCCGCGTCCTCGACCTCGCCTGCCTCGAAGGGATGTACGCGCTCGAGCTCGCCCGCCGCGGCGCGGAGGTCGTCGCGGTCGAGGGTCGCGAGGCGAACCTCGCGAAGGCGCGGTTCGCGGCGGACGTCCTCGGGCTCGACGTCGACTTCCGGCTGGAGGACGTCCGGCACGTCGACCGCGAGCGGCACGGCGACTTCGACCTCGTGCTCGCGCTCGGCATCCTCTACCACCTCGACGCCCCCGACCTGCTCGCGCTCGTCGAGAACCTCGGCGAGCTCTGCCGGCGGGCGCTGATCGTCGACAGCGCCGTCGCGCGCGCGGCGACGGAGACGATCGCCCACGACGGCCGCGCCTACCGCGCCGAGCGGCTCGTCGAGCACGAGCCCGGCTCGACCGCCGAGCAGCGCCTGCAGGCCGTCTGGAGCTCGCTCGACAACCTCACCGCGGTCGCGCTGACGAGGCCGTCGCTCGAGACGCTGCTGGCGGCGAACGGGTTCACGAGCGTGCTGGAGTGCCACGTTCCGGCCGAGCCGGCCAAGGAGGTCAACCGCGTCACGCTGCTCGCCCTCAAGGGCGAGCCGGCCGGAACGCTCGTCTCCGCGACGCCGGCGGCCGACCCGGCGGCCGTGCCGGAACGGCCGCCGCTCGGACGGCGGCTCGAGGGCGGCGCAGCGTGGCGCCTCGGAGGGCGTCTGCTACCGCCCGCGGTCCGCGCACGCCTGCGCCGCGCCCTTGGCGCCGAGACGCGACGGCACTAGGGGGCCGGCCGCGCCGGGAGAAGTCGCCGGCCGCGGAGCGTCCAGTGCAGCCGCACGAACATGCGCAGCCGCAGCACCGCCTCGGCGGGCAGGGACCTGTGCTCGGCCCGCAGGCCGGCGAGCGCCTCGTCGAGCCACTCCGGGAGGCCGTCCGTGTTCCAGTGGTGCTGCTCGCCGCCACGCGTGCGGTAGAAGCGCTCCTCGGCCGACGGCCGGTCGAGGTCCGCGTACCACGGCATGTGGCGCGCGACGTACGGCGGCCCGGTGCGAATCGCGTCCGCCGGACGTGGCTGCCCGTTCGGCCTATGCAGCGCGAACGTGGTGTCGATCGCCGAGAAGTACGCGCCTCGCTCGACGCGCCACCTCCAGTGCTGGCGCTCCCAGAGGATCACCGCCTCCTTGTGGGCGTAGTGGTCCGGGATGTCGTCGATGCGAAGGCCGAAGCCGACCTTGTTCACGCCGGGATAGCGCCGGAGCAGCTCGTCGAACCGGTCGAGGGCGTCGTGCGGGCACTCCTCGCTCGGGACGATGTCGGGGTCGGTGTAGACGAAGCCGCGGCCACGGGTGCGCTCGAACACGCCGGGCGCCAGCCACAGGGCGAAGCGGCCCCAGTTCCTGCCCAGCCGGACGACCTCGTGCGGCGTCTTCTCGTAATACTCGAGCAGTGGCTCGTACGAGGAGTCGTTGTCGAGCAGGTAGATCTCCTCGCTGCCCGCGCCCTCGAGCCACGAGACGAGCTGGGCGAGCGCGGCAACGCGGTCGCGGCAGTTGACGAAGACCGGGACGGCGCTCACGGCGCCGCCACCTCGGCGCAGATCGCCGCGAGCCTCTCGGCGAACGCTGCGTAGGTCAGCGTCTCGGCCCGCTCGCGAGCGTGCCGCTCGCACCGCGAGCGGAGATCGTCGTCGCCGAGCAGCCGAAGCACGGCGCGGCGCAGCCCGGCGACGTCCCCCGCCTCGACGAGGAGGCCCTCGCGCTCGTCCTCCACGTAGTCGACGACGCTCGGCGCCCGGGTCGCCACCACCGGCTTGGCGAGCGACAGCGCCTGCACGACCGTCGTCTGGCCGAAGTCCGAGTCGGCGGACGCGAGCGGAACGACGACGACAGCCGCGCCCGCGAGCCGCGTGAGGAACTGCGGCACCGGCATCCGCCACTCGACGCGCACGTTCGCCGGGAGCTCTCCCTCCCAGCCGAGCGTCCCGGGCGAGAACGTGACGATCTCGAGCCGGACGTCCGTCTCTCGCAGCGCCTCGATCAGCGTTCCGAAGTCGCGACCCGTGC
Organism: Gaiellaceae bacterium; assembly: GCA_035652835.1. Lineage (GTDB taxonomy): Bacteria > Actinomycetota > Thermoleophilia > Gaiellales > Gaiellaceae > PALSA-600. The sequence continues at coordinate 85,232 of DASRDA010000012.1, read as the reverse complement.
CGCCGCCGGAGAAGACGTAGCGCCCCGGCTCCGCCGACGCACGCGCCTGGTCGAAGTCCCCGTCCGCGGGAAGCGGGGCGAACGCCGCCCGCCGCCGGACCTCGGGCCGCTGCCGCTCGATCCACGCACGCGAGTAGACGACGTCCCGGTCGACCTGAGCGAGCTGGTCGTCGTCGAGGTGGTGCTGGTTCGTGACGATCAGCTTCGCGCCGAGCAGGAGGCCGGCGCGCCTCGCGCGGATGAACCACGGCACCGTGCGCTCCACCGAGCCGAGCAGCACGGCTCGCGGGCGCCGGAGCGCGATCGCGACCAGCGCACGGGCGAAGACGGCCGCCGAGTTGACGAGGTGCGTGCTGTGCCCGAAGAAGACGCGGGCGTAGATCCTGTGGGGGAAGACCTCGGCTTCGCGGGAGGCCCAGAAGCTCTTGCGCACCGTGACGACGAGGACGCCGTCGAGCGCCGGCGTCATCCGGCCCGCGCCGCTGCGATGCGGTCGACCGCCTCCGTCCGCCAGTGCAGCGCCGGCCGCAGGTACGCCCCGCCTCGCATGTTCGCGGCGAGGCCGGCGAAGCGGACGTCGAGCTCGACGACGCCCGAGTACTCGAGAACGTGGTGAACCTCGGAGACGAGCGCGACGTCCAGATCGAGCCGCGCGTCTCCGAGCAGGTCGCGCGGCAGCGTGACCAGCGAGCGATAGCTCCCCGGCGCGACCGGCGTGCCCTCGCCTGCCTCGTCGTCGGCGCTCTCGGTCCGCAGCACGGGGGTCTGGTCCTCGTCGCGCAGGGTCACGATCAACCGCAGGCTCGGCACCGGCCGCAGGACCGCGTAGTCGACCGCGACCGTGATCTCCTCGTTCGAACGGAACGACGAGCACGGAAGACCCGTCTCGTCGAGCACCGCGACGCGGTCGCAGCGCAGCGCGGGCGTGTCGCCGTACACCTCCGACCGCGTCAGCCGCAGGGCGAGCTCGCCGTCGTCGACCGCGGCCCCGGAACGGTCGCCGCCGTGGCCCAGGTAGTGGTGGATCGCGCCGTCGGGGTCGCCCTCGAACGCGAGCACGCCCTTCTCGAGGACGAGCGCCCGCGAGCAGAGGCTGCGCACGGCGGGAAGACGGTGGCTCACGAAGACGACGGTGCGGCCCTCGCGGGTGACGTCCTTCATCTTGCCGAGGCACTTCTGCTGGAACTCGGCGTCGCCGACGGCGAGCACCTCGTCGACGAGCAGGATCTCCGGCTGCAGGTGCGCGGCGACGGCGAACGCGAGCCGCACCTGCATCCCGCTCGAGTACCGCTTCACCGGCGTGTCGAGGAACGTCGCCATGCCCGAGAACTCCACGATCTCGTCGAACCGGCGGTTGATCTCCGCCCGCCGCATGCCGAGGATCGTCCCGTTCAGGTAGATGTTCTCGCGGCCGGTCAGCTCGGGATGGAACCCGGTGCCGACCTCGAGCAGCGACCCGACGCGCCCGCTCAGGAGGACGCGGCCCTCGGTCGGCTCGGTGATCCGCGAGAGGATCTTGAGCAGCGTGCTCTTGCCGGCGCCGTTCGCGCCGATCAGGCCGAGCACCTCGCCGCGCCGAACCTCGAACGAGACGTCGCGCAGCGCCCAGATCCGCTCCGGCTCGGCGCGCTTCGCGCGGCGGCCTGCCCGCAGGGCCGCGCTCGCCGCGCCCGCCAGCACGTCGCGGAGCGCCTTGTAGGGCTCGCGCTGCCCGATGCGGTAGCGCTTCGAGAGGTGCTCGGCGCGGATGACGAGCGGCTCAGACGACATCCGCGAAGCTCCGCTCGACGCGACGGAAGTACTCGATGCCGCCGACGAGCAGCAGGACGACCACGCCGAACGACAGCAGCTCGAGGTGCGCGATCCGCGCCGCCTGGTGGCCGAACAGCGCCCAGCGGAAGCCCTGCACCACGCCGGTCATCGGATTGACGCCGATCCACTGCCGCCACGCGATCGGGAACACGAGCCACGAGTACGCGATCGGCGTCGCGAAGAGCCACGCCTGCACGAGGAAGGGCACCGTGTACTGGACGTCGCGGTACTTGACGTTCAGCGCCGACAGCCAGATGGTCACCGCCACCGCCGTCACGATCAGGAAGAGGATCCAGAAGGGCAGCGTCAGGACCTGCCACGGCGGCACGATGCGGTACCAGGCCATGAGCCCGGCGAGCACGGCCGAGCCGACGGCGAAGTCGACGAGCCCCGCGAGCACCGGCGCGACCGGAATCAGCACGCGCGGGACGTACACCTTGGTAACCAGAGCCTGGTTCTCGACGATGCTCTTCGTCGAGGAGGTCAGCGCGTTCGCGAACACGAACCACGGCAGCAGCGCGGAGTAGGTGAGGACCAGGTACGGGATCCCGTTCGTCTGCAGGTGGGCGAAGTGGCCGAGGACGACGGTGAAGATCCCGGCGGTGAGCAGCGGCTGCAGGATCACCCACGCGGCGCCGATCGCGGTCTGCTTGTAGCGGATCTTCACGTCGCGCCAGACGAGGAGATACAGGAGCTCGCGGTAGTCCCACAGCTCGCGGAGATCGAGAGGCGTCCACCCGCGGCGGGCCTGGATGACGGTGAGCCGGTCGGAGTCGAAATGGCTCTCGTGGCCCGCTGCGGCGGTCGCTGTCACAGCGGGCCAGAATAGCCGGGCGGCCTGCGGCCGACCCTCGGCGTCACGCGCCTGTCAGCTCCCCGAACACCTCGACGTGCCTGGCGATCCACGCGGCCGCGTCGAAACGCTCGACCGCCCGCGCCCGGGCCGTCACACGCAGCTCCGGGAGGCGGGCGTGCGCCTGCAGGACCGCCCGGGCGAGGTCGCCGGGATCCGGCGGATGGTCGCGCTCCCAGTCGAGCGGCGCCTCCACGCCGACGCCGGCGTCGCCGACCAGCTCCGGGACGCCGCCGCTCGCCGAGTAGACGACGGGCAGCCCGCACGCCATCGCCTCGAGCACCGCCGTCGGGCAGGGGTCGTTGTACTTCGTGTGCAGGAGGACGTCTGCCTGCTGCAGCAGGGCCGGCGCCTGCGCCTGCGTGTACGGGCCGGCGAGCTGGACGGCGTCGCCGAGCCCGAGCCGCTGCACCTGCCGCACCACGACGGCGCCGGCGTCGGGGGCGAACGTCAGCGCGCCCGCGACGATCAGCCGCGCGTCCTTCAGCTCCAGCCTCACGCGTGCGAGCGTCTCGAGCGCGACCTCGACGCGGTACCGCTGGTACTGGCTGCCGCCGAGCAGCAGGGTCAGGGGACGCTCGGGCGCCGGCGCCGGCACGAACCGCTCCGTGTCGACCGGGTTCGGCAGGACCTCCCAGCGCCCGGTCGGCTCGCCGTAGAAGCGATCCGCGCTCAGCTTGCAGAACCTCGACTGGTAGAAGACGACGTCGGCCTCGCGCAGCAGCCGCGCTCGCGGCCGGTTGACGAGCTGCCATCCCTCGCCGTACCAGCCCGGGTAGGCGACGCCGTTCTGGTTCCACGCGAAGACGGCCCGCCGCCGTCGCGCGAGCGCGACGAGAGCGCGCGCGTCGATCGGGAGGCTGCTCGAGCCGAGGTAGAGGACGTTGAAGTCGCGGGCCGCGTTCGGGAGACGCGCATGCAGCAGCGTGAACTTCACCGCGCCCCCGTACACCACGTCGTCCGGCGACGGCATCCGCTCGACGCCGTACGAGACCGCGACCTCGTCGCGGCGAGGCGGCGTCGCGGCGATCGCCCGCCAGCGCGGCAGCTGGCGAAGCGTGGCACGCGCGGCGGCGAACGCGTTCCGCGCACGCCGCACCGGCGCACGCACCTGCCACGGCACCCTCACGGCACGTGGACGAGCGGCGAGAGGAACTCGCGCCAGAGCGGCTCCTGCGCCTCGTAGCTGTTCGCCCGGGCGGTCTCGAGCCCGGCGGCGACGACCGCGGACAGCTCCGCGGGACGGGAGGCGACGAGCGCGAGCCGGTCGGCGAGCCCCTCCGCGTCCTCGACGGGGACGAGCCATCCGTTCTCGCCGTCCCGCACGAGCTCGGCCGCCTGGCCGACGCGCGTGCTCACCACCGGCACGCCGGCGGCCATCGCCTCGAGCACTCCCTTCGGGCCGCCCTCCTGCCTCGACGGGACGACGTACGCGTCGAGGGCGGCGTAGAGCGACCCGATCTCGTCGTAGCGGTCGAGCACGCGCTGCCTGTAGGGGATGCCGAGCCGTTCGAGGCCGGCGCGCACGAAGCCCCTCGCCGGCCCGCTGAGCAGCACGTGCAGCTCGGGCACGCGCCGGTGCAGCTCCTCCAGCGCCGCGAGGAGCACGTCGGGGCCCTTGATCCACTTCGGCTCCGCCCCTTCGCCGAAGCCGGTGCCGTCCTTGTGGAACGAGCCGACGACGAAGGCCTCGGCAGGGAGGCCGAGCGCGAGACGCGCCGCACGCCGCGACTCCGCCGTCTGCGACCCGAACCGCGAGACGTCCACGCCGATCGGGATCCGCATCACCTTCGCGGGGTCGATGCCGGTCGACAGCACGACGTCCCGCATCTCCTCGTGCGTGACCTGGATCCGCGCGAGCTCGCGGTGATGCGCGGCGAGCACGCGGTAGCACTCGTCGAACTCGGGGTACCCCGGCGTTCCCGGCCGGCCGTGGAAGTACGCGGTCGCCAGGCGGTGGGCGCTCGGACGCCACGGCTCGCGGAGGAGCGTGAACTGGCTGCCGAAGAAGGCCGCCTGGTCACGGGAGGCCGAGAGGAGACGCCGCGGCGCGACGGCGACCCCGAGCCGGGCCGCGATCGCGGCGAGCTCGCGGAGATCGTGGTCGATCGACCAGCCGGTGCCCTCGCCGACCAGGAACAGCCGCGAGCGCGGCGTCCAGCGGCGGGTCAGCGTCGAGGCGAGCGTCAGCCCGCCGCGGCGCAGGACGCTAGTCGCCGGCACCGACGAACGCGTCGAGGCCGAGCACGGCGAGGTAGTCGTCGGTGACCTCGGCGAGGCTCGGCAGGGAGATCGCGGCGCGCCGCTCCTCGTACTCGTCGACGAGGCGGTCGAGCAGCTCCGGCACCTCCTCGCGGTCGGTGAAGCCGAAGCCGGCGTCCTTGACGGCCTCGCGGCTGCCGCCGCTGTCGAGGTAGATCGCCGGCAGGCCGCAAGACAGCGCCTCGACGAGGGAGTTCGAGTACGCGTCGTTCGCCGTCGCGGTGAAGTAGACGTCGTGCGCGCGGAGCAGGTCGGCGAGCTCCGCGGAGCCGACCGGCGGGATGTGGGTCGCACGGTCGAACGCGACGCCCGCGTTCCCGACGAACGTCAGCTCGTAGCGCGACGGGTCGAGCCGATCCTCGAGCCACCTGAAGACGCCGGCGCCCTTGTTGGGGTTGTCCGACCACGAGGTCGAGATGACGCGGATGCGCCGGTTGCGGCTGAACGCAACGCGTCGGTCCGCATTGAAGATGCGGTCGTCGCAGCCGTTGTAGATCACGCGCGGCGCGACGAGCTCGATCCCGATGCTGCGGTACATGTCGATCGTCGCGTGCGAGATCGCGATCGTCGCGTGCGCGAGCTCGGCGTTGATCCGGGCGACGCGCGTGTCGGTTCCGTCGTCGAAGCCGCGGTAGAGCGTGGTCACCGCGCCGACGCGATGGACCATCCGGACGCCGTCCCGCCGCCGCGCGAGGAGGCGGAGACGCTCGAAGTCGAAGTTGAAGGAGTTGAACAGGACCGCGCGCGACGACGGCGACACGGTCTGCAGCTCGACGCGCACGCCTCGCCTGCGCATCTCGCCGACCACCGCGCGGAGCGTCTGGTTGCCGCCTCCCGCGGGCGGGGGCCGGAACTCGTGGAAGAGCGACAGCTCGGCGGGCCTGCGTCTCGCGCGGAGCGCATCGCGCTCGAGGTGGACGCGCCACGCCGCCCGCTTCAGGGGCATCGTCACGGGCCGCAGCGCGCGGCGCACGGGGTCGACGGCCGGGGCCGGCGGCGGCGCGAGGCTCACCGCGAGGCGGAGGCGCGCACGGGGACCGCCTGCACCGCCTCGTCGCCTCCCGGCTCGACCGCCGCCCACTCGAGGGGTGGGAGGATGACGCCGGCGCGCGCCTGCGCGTTCAGGAAGATCGAGTCGCCGTGGTCGACGACCACGTCGAACTGGAGGATGCCCTCCTCGAGCGCGATGAAGCGGCGGTTGTGCAGCGACACGCGGAGGTTGAGCATGTAGCGCCCGCCGTTCAGCAGCCCCGGCGGGATCGTGCAGCGGAACGCGTTGCGGCCGGGGGCGAACGGCGGCAGCGCGTCGTCCGGCATGTCGCGCTGGTACGACGTGAAGACGAGGACGCCGTCGCCCGTCAGCAGGTCGATGCCGACGGTGAACGCCGGATCGACGACCGCGAGGTCGAACTCGACGGTGACGTTGATCGGCTTGCTGCTGAAGAACGAGCCGCTCGGCTGCCCGTGCTCGTCGGTCACGCGCACCTCGAGGATCTCCGCGATCTCGTTCCCGGGCCGGTGCTGTCTCGGCCAGCGCTGGACGCCGTCGTCGGCGGCATCGATGCTCGACAGGTAGTACTGCGTCACCGACGCGACGTCGCCCTCCATCACGAGCCGGCCCTGCTCGAGGAGGATGCCGCGATCGCAGAGCCGCCGGATCGCCTGCATGTTGTGGCTCACGAAGAGGACCGTGCGCCCCTCGTGTGCGACGTCGTTCATCCGCATCAGGCAGCGCTTCTGGAACTCCGCGTCCCCGACGGCGAGGACCTCGTCGACGATGAGGATCTCCGGCTCGAGGTGGGCCGCGACTGCGAACCCGAGCCGGACGTACATGCCGCTCGAGTACCACTTCACCGGCTTGTCGAGGTGATCCTCGACGCCGGAGAAGGCGACGATCTCGTCGAGCTTGCGGTCGATCTCCGGCTTGCGCATGCCGAGGATCGCGCCGTTGAAGTAGATGTTCTCGCGTCCCGTCAGCTCCGGGTGGAACCCGGTGCCGACCTCGAGCAGCGCGCCGACGCGGCCGACGATGTCGGCGTACCCCTCGGTCGGCTCGGTGATCCGCGCGAGCAGCTTCAGGAGCGTCGACTTGCCCGCGCCGTTGCGGCCGATGATGGCCGTCGACACACCCTCGCCGATCTCGAAGGAGAGGTCCTTGAGCGCCCACAGCCACTGCTGCTCCTCGCGCTGCAGGTAGCGGCGGAGCTGCTTGTAGCCGGACTCGACGCGGCGCAGCCGGTAGCGCTTGCCGATGCCCTCGGCGCGGATCGCGAAGTCGGCCATCAGAGGAGGTCGGCGAACGTCCGCTCCATGCGGCGGAAGTGGTAGAGGCCGGGCACCAGCAGGCCCGCCGTCACCGCGATCGCGATCCCGATCGTCCGGCCGGCCGGAAACGCTGTGCCGACGAGCGACCAGCGGAACCCGTCAACAACCGCCGTCATGGGGTTGAGCGCGAGGAGCCACTGGAAGCGCGCGGGAACCTTCGACACCGGATAGATCACCGGCGTCAGCCACATCCACATCTGCAGCGCGAACGGGAACGCGAACGCGATGTCGCGGTACTTCACGGCGGGCCCGGAGAGCCAGAGCGAGATGCCGAGCGAGAGGAGCAGCGCGAGCAGCACGAACGCCGGCAGGAACACGATGTGCCAGCTCGGTGCGCGATGGTAGTAGCCGAAGAGCCCGAACAGCACGAGGAGGCCCAGCGCGAGGTCGGTGAGCGGCGGCGTGACCACCGCGATCGGCGCATAGAGCCGGGGGAAGTACGACTTGTTGATCAGGGACGAGTTGGATGCGACCGCCGCGGCGCCGCCGCCGGCCGCCGAGCTGAAGTAGGCGAAGGCGAGGATCCCCGGCGTCACGAAGAGCGGGTACGGGATGCCGTTGCCCGGCGTGATCCCCGCGAGGCCGCCGAAGATGAGCGAATAGAGCACCATCGAGAACAGCGGCCTGAAGATCGCCCAGAACCCGCTGAGGTACGTCTGCCGGTAGCGGGTCTTGAGGTCCCGCCACATGAAGAGGTACAACAGCGACCGGTAGGCCCAGAGCTCGCGGAAGTCGACCGGCACGATCCCGCGCGAGGCCTTGATGCGGCGAACGGTCCGCACCGGAGGCACGGCGAGAGGCTGCGCGCTCTGCACGCGAGATAGCGTAGCGAGCAGGGTTGTTGGCCCTATCCGATCGGAGCCGCGTCGCGAAGGAGCGGCGACCGCGGATCGAGGGCGCGCGCGCGACGCATGCTCGCCGCCGCCGCCCGCGCGTTCCCGGCCTCGCGCTCGACGCGCGCGCGCACGTACCAGATCTGCCAGGACCCGCGGTCGCGCGCCGCCGCCTGAGCCAGGGCGGCGAGAGCGGCCGGGAAGCGGCCGCGCAGCTCCTCGACGAGCCCCGACTGGACGTACGGCGACGCCGCCCACGGCTCGACGCTGCGCGCGGATCGCGCGTCGGCGAGGGCCGCGGCGAGGTGACCGGAAGCCGCCGCGTCGCGGCTGTCGCGCAGGCGGAGATCGCCGAGCAGCGGCAGCAGCTCGCCCGCCCCGACCGCCAGCGCGACCACGGCGACCGCCGCCGCCGAGCGAAGCGAGACCCGCTCGGAGGTCCGCGCCGGAACGCCCACGGCGAGCCCGGCGGCGACCATCACGGGAGCGGTCGCTCCGGGCAGCTCCCAGATCCAATCGATGCCGGCTGCGAACGCCCACGCCGCGAACGACGCGAGGCAGGCCGCGATCGCCAGCCGCGGTCGGCGCGGAAGCGCGGCGGCACGTCGCGCGGCGCTCACGAGGACGACGATCACGAACGCGGCGATCGCCGCTCCGCCGAGGATCCCCAGCTCCCCGAGGCTCTCGACGTAGAGGGAGTGCGCGTCGTGGATGACGTAGTAGAAGCTGCCGTGCCGGTTCCACCACGATTCCGTCGAGCTCGCCCCGCCGCCGACGATCGGATGAGCTCGGAACTCGGCGAGCGACGCGCTCCAGAACTGCCAGCGACCGCTGCCGCTGCCCGCGAGGAGGTGCGCTCCGATCTGCTGTCCGTGCGCGCCGGCCGGCGGCAGCGCCTTGAAGCGCTCGACGAGCCGGACGGGATGCGCGGCCGCGAGCACGGCGACGATGCACGCGGCGCCGGCGAGCGCGGCCGCCGCGGTGAGCCGGCGAGGAAGCCGCGCGGAGGCGAGGCGCGGGCGGGCGACGAGAAACGCCGCGGCCCCCGCGAGCGCGGCGACGAGCGCGACGGCCGCGACCCGGCGCCCCTCGTGGACGGCCGCTGCGTTCGCGAGGCCTGCGTCGAGCGCGGCCTCGCGTGAGGCGTACCACGCGGCGACGATCGCGCCGGCGGCCGCCGCGACGAGCGCGCCGGCGGCGTGGAGCCGCTCCTCGCCGGCCGCCAGGAACACCCCGGCGCCGAGCGCGGCGGCGAGGACGCCTCCCCGCGAGGAGGTCAGGTAGAGGACGCTCCCCGCGACGGAGAGCGCCGCCACCGAGAGCCCCGCCGCGGGGGCGGTCCGCCTCACCGCCGTCCGCAGAAGCAGCGGGACGGCGACGGCGGTGAGCGCCGCGAGTCCGTTCCAGTAGCCGATCGGAAAGCTCAGCCGCGGCGCCGCCGCGGGAAGCACCGCGAGCAGGTCGCGCCGGGGAAAGGCGTGCGGAAAGCAGCGGCTGGCGAAGGCCGTGACGACGATCGCGCCCAGCCCGAGGGCGAGCCCGTCGAGGACGGCCGCGACCGACGCGCGCGGGACCGCGAGCGCCGCGAGCGCGAACAGGCCGAGGTAGAGCGCGCCGCGGTCGAAGTCGGCGACCGCACCCTCGGCGCTCGGCGCCCACCACGCCGAGGCGAACAGCTCGGCGACGTACACGCCGAGCGCGCCGCCCGCCGCGACGACGACGCCTCTCGGCCGCGCCGGCACGCCGGCGAGGGCCGCGGCGGCCACCGCCGCCCACACGACGATCGCGGCGCAGGTCGTCGTCGTCGTCCCCGCACCCCCGTTCTCCCAGGCGAGCCAGTACGCGGCGGCGGCGACCGCGACCGTGGCGACGCCGGCGCCCCTGGAGTGGCGGGCAGAGAGGGCGGGCCGCACCGCGCCTAGACTAGGGCTCGATCCGGAGAACCGGCGGGGTGCAGGACAGACGGCAGAGACGAGACGAGGGCGCACGTCGCCGGTATCGGGCCGGCGGCGGCCGGACGCCCCGCGGGGGGCTTCGGCTCGCCGTGGCCGTGGTGCTCGTCGCAGGCGCGGCGGCCTCGCCGGCGCTCGCGGCCGGCGGGGGCGGCCCGAGCTCGCCCGGCGCGTACGAGTACTTCGAGCCGCTCCCCTCCGCCTCCGCGCACACGCAGGCGGCGCTCCCGCATCGGCCGGTCCTCTCCGCGACGGCCCGCGCGCCGTCGAACGGCGAGCTGCGCGTCCTCGCCCCGCTCGCGGCGGCCGTGGCCCTCGTGGTCGCGCTCGCCGTCGGGGCCAGGCGGCGCCTCGGCGCCTTCTGACGCGTCTGGTACGGTCGCCGCGATGAGGCCCCGCGCCGGAGCGATGGTGCTGGCGGCGCTGAGCCTCGTCGCGTGGACGTCGGTCGCGGTCGGCGCAGGGTCGCCGCCGCCGGCGGAGCCGCAGGGCCTCACGACGGGCATCTTCGACCCGCTCACCACGTCCTTGACGTCGGTCGCCGAATACCGGCGCATGGCCGCGACCGGCGCGACGTCGACGCGCCTGCTCGCGCCCTGGAGCGCGATCGCGCCGTCGTCCCGGCCCACCGACGCGAAAGCGGAAGATCCGGGGAACGCCGGGTACGACTGGACCCAGCTCGACGGGGAGGTCAAGGCGGCGACTGCGGCCGGGCTCGACCCGATCGTCGACATCGTCGGCATTCCCGGCTGGGCGCTCCAGCCGGGAACATCGGGACCGGGAACGCCGAAGGCCGCCGACCTGGGACGGTTCGCCACCGCGGCCGCGCGCCGCTACAGCGGCTCGTACCACGGCCTTCCGCGCGTGCGCGAGTGGCAGGTCTGGAACGAGCCCAACCTGATGCCGGACCTCTCACCCCAGCTCGTCGGAGGCAAGCCCGTCTCGCCCGACGCGTACCGCAAGATGGTGAACGCGGTCGCCTCCGCCGTGAAGGCCGTGTCGCCCGCGAACGTCGTCGTCGCGGGCGGGCTCGCGCCCTTCCGCGACGTCACGCCGTCGGTGTACGCGCAGAACAAGGAATGGGGCCCGCTCGCGTTCATGCGGGCGTTCTTCTGCCTGTCGCCGACGCTGAAGCCGACGTGCAACGCGAAGGTGCGGCTCGACGTCTGGTCCATGCACCCCTACACATCGGGGGGCCCGACTCACCACGCAGACTTTCCGAACGACGTCTCGCTGCCCGACCTGCCGAAGGCCGACGCGATCCTGCGGGCGGCGACCCGGGCCGGGCACATCGTTCCCGCCCGCCTGCCGCAACTCTGGGTGACGGAGTTCAGCTGGGACTCCGACCCGCCGGATCCGGCCGCCGTGCCCGTCGCGCTGCTGATGCGCTGGGTGCCCCAGGCGCTCTACCAGATGTGGCGCGAGCGTGTCAGCCTCGTCACCTGGTTCCTGCTCGACGACCAGCCCATGAAGACCAGCATCTACCAGTCGGGCTTCTACACGGCCGACGGCGCCGCCAAGCCCTATATCGAGGGCTTCCGCTTCCCGGTCGTCGCGTTCCGCCGGCCCGGCGGCTTCTACGTCTGGGGGAGGACCCCGGCGGGGAAGCCCGGCTCGGTGATCGTGGAGCAGCGGTCGACCGGGAGCTGGCGGCGCATCGCGGCGCTGAAGACCGACCCCTCGGGCATCTTCGAGGCGACGCTCCGCGCCGCGCGCACCGGCTTCGTCCGGGCGGAGCTGACGCGGGGCGGCGAGCGCAGCCTGCCGTTCTCGCTCACGCCGGTGCCGGACCACCCCTATCAGCCGTTCGGCCTACGCTGACGGCGCGCTGGCGAGGCGGAAGAGGAACGGAACCTCGAGCACCTTCGGGTGCGGCACGCCGTGCTCCCACACGCCGTCCTCGCCCCATGCGTCGCCGTGATCCGCGCAGACGACGACGCTCGCGTTGTCGAATGCGCGAAGCAATCCCGCCAGCCGCGCGTCGACGAACTCGAGGCAGGCGCGCTGGCGCCGGCGGCATTCGTCGGCGTCGTTCGTCGGGGAGAACGGCTTGCAGGGATTCACGGTCGCGTCCCACGGAGCCCCCGCGTAGGCGTACGGGACGTGGGTCTCGCCGACGTTCAGGAACGCGAACACCGGCCGATCGCCGGCGCGCTCGAGCTCGCGTTCGAGGAACGCGAGCTGGGCGTCGAGCGCGGGGGCCCGGACATAGAGGAACTCGTCGAAATCGGCAGTGAGCAGCGTGCCGGCCTCGGTCTGGGGGTCGAACCAGGAAACCGCTCCCGTCCCGACGGTCGCATGTCCGAGCCGGCGGAAACCGTCCACGATGTTGCGGCCCGTCAGCCGCACGAACTCGCTGCCGTATCCCGGATGCCCCGCGCCGACGAGCTTGAAGATCCGCCCGGCCTTGGGATTGACGAACGGCGCCCGGGTGCCCGGGACCCAGGGCGTGAAGCCGACGAACATCGCGGCATGCGAGGCGTACGTGAAGCCGGCGGGAGCCAGCGCACGGTGCAGAGGGCCGATGCTCTTCAGGTTGGGGGCCGTGCCGGCGGCGAAGGTGTCGTAGCGGCACGAGTCGAGCGTGACCAGGAGGACCGAGCCGGCGGCACGCACGACGACGAGCTTAGAGCCACCGATTGACCTCCGGAAGCGCTGCACTATCCTGGCCTCGATGGCCGTCGAGGCGAGGGGGGAAGCGGCGACAGCGACGCGGCGCCGGACGAGCCCGGACGTCGACGTCGTGATCGTCTCGTATCGCTGCCGGGATCTGTTACAGCGGTGCCTCGCGAGCGTGGAGCGGCATGCCCCGCCCGGCACGTCGACGTGGGTGGTGGACAACGCCTCCCGCGACGGGACCGTCGAGCTCGTGCGGGAGCGATTCCCCGAGACGCGGCTGATCGCGAACGACGAGAACGTCGGGTTCTCGATCGCGAACAACCTCGCGATTCGCCGCGGAACCGCGCCGTACGTCCTCGTCCTGAACCCGGACTGCGAGCTGCGACACGGCACGCTGCCGGCGCTGCTTCGCATCATGGAGAGCAACCCCGGCGTCGGCATCGCGGGTTGCCGCCTCGAGCGCGCCGACGGATCGTTCGACCATGCGTCGCGCCGGTCGTTCCCGACTCTGGCGGGAGCGCTCGGCCACTTCACGGGCGTCGGCCGCCTCCTGCGCGGCGGGCCCCTCGCCCAGTACCGCGCCCCCGAGGTGGAGCGGGGCCCGGTCGACGCCGTCAACGGCGCGTTCATGCTCCTCCGGCGGGCCGCGCTCGAAGCGGTCGGGCTCTTCGACGAGCGCTACTGGCTGTACATGGAGGATCTCGACCTCTGCTACCGGATGAACCGCGCCGGCTGGGCGACCTGGTACGAGCCCGGCGTCACCGCGCTGCACGTGAAGCACGGCGCCGCGGACCGTCGCCGGTCGCCGCGGCTCGTCGTCGCGTTTCATCGCAGCATGTGGCGTTTCTACCGCTCGCACTACGCGTCTGCGCGCCTCGCGCCGCGCGACGACGTCGTGCTCGCCGGCATCGTCGTCAAGACGCTCGGGGGAGTCCTCGCGAGCGCAGCTCTCGCGCTCGTCGACCGCGTTCGATCGCCGGCGCCTTCCGCGGATGGCTGACGAGCCGCGCTCCGCACGACGCGCACCCGCGTCCGCACGCGCGGCGGTCGTCGTGGCCGGCATGCACCGGAGCGGGACCTCGGCGGTGGCGAGGACGTTCGCCCTGCTCGGCTTCGCGCTGCCGAAGAACCTCTATCCCGCGGCGCCGGACAACCCGTCCGGCTACTGGGAGCCGCTGCGCGTCGTCGAGGCCGACGAGGCGTTCCTGGAGAGCCTCGGCTCCGGCTACGACGACGTCGAGCCGCTCGACGAGGAGGCCCTTCTCGGCGAAGCAGGCCGGGAACATGCGGCCCGGATCGCCGAGATCCTCGCGGACGAGTACGGCGACGCGCCGCGATTCGTCGTCAAGGACCCGCGGATCTGCCGCCTCGTCCCCGTCTGGATCGATGCCGTTCGGCGGGTCGGGGCCGAGCCGCACTTCGTCCTGCCGCTCCGGAACCCGCTCGAGGTCGCGGCCTCGCTGAAGCTCCGCAACGACTTCAGCGCGACGAAGTCGCTGCTCCTGTGGCTTCGCCACGTCCTGGAGGCGGAGTTGCACACACGCGCCTCGAGACGCGCCTTCGTCTCGTACGAGGACCTCCTGCGCGACTGGCGCGCGGCGGCGCGGAAGCTGGAGAGCGACCTGTCTCTTCCCCTGCTCCGCTCCTCGTCCGAGGTGGAAGCCGAGGTTCAGCGTTTTCTCACCTCGCGAAGCCGCCACCACGCGTACGACGTCGAATCGCTCGCCGCTCGCCCGGAGATCGCGGCATGGGTGAAGGACGCGTATCGGGTCCTCTGCGATGCCGCCGCCGGAAACCGGCTCGACGAGGAGGCGCTCGACGGGATCCGCGAGAACCTCGCGCAGGCTCAGCTCGTCTTCGGGCCGCTCGCCGCCGAGGAGAGGCTCGCCTCGGCCGAGGCGCGTGCGGAGCTCGACGCAGGCCGGGCGCGACTCTCGGAGGCGCGTGCGGAGCTCGACGTAGGCCGGGCGCAGCTCGGGGAGGCACGCGAGGAGCTCGTTCGGGCGAACGCGGAGGCGACGGCGGCGCAGGAGCGCGCCGACATGCTCGAGGACGAGGTCGCGGAGGCGCGTGCGGCGTCGGAAGGCCTCGAGCGTGCGCTGGCCGACCGTGACCGGCAACTTCGCGAGCTCGCCGAGCGCGTGACGGAGCTGGAGGCGGCGCGTGACGACCTCGCGCTCCTCGTCGACGATCGCAACCGCGCACTCGCCGCGCAGAAGAAGATCATCGACTCGCTCGCGCGGCGGCGGATCGCGCTCCGGCGACCTGCGGGCGGCTCGGCGGGCGAGGCCGCGAGACCGGCGCCGAGCCTCGCGCGTCTCGCGGCGCTCAGGCACTTCGCGTCGTGGCTCCTGCGGCCGGGACGAGGGGGACACGAGCTCGTACGCCGCTACTTCGCCGTGCGGCGGTCCGGCGTCTTCGACGCCCGGTACTACCTCGATCGCTACCCGGACGTCGCCCAGGCGGGGTTCGACCCGCTCATGCACTTCGTCGAGCACGGGATGCGGGAGGGACGCGAGGCGAGCGCGGGCCTGAGGCTCGAGCTCCCCGCGGCGGCGCCGGAAGCGGAAGCCGAAGGCGCGCGCGCCGGCCCCGACGTGGTCGCGCAACCGGCGCCCGTCCCTGCGCCGCCCGAGGCGCGTGCGCCGGTGCCGCCCGTCCCGCGTGCGAGCGTGCCCGCACGTGCGCCGATCCGCCCGCGTGCGGCCGTCGGGCCGACGCAGCAGGACGACGTCGTCGTCCTGCTCGGCCGCCAGCGGAGCGGGACGAACGCGCTCCGTTCGATCCTCGACTCGAACCCCGACATCCACTGCTTCGCCGAGGTCTTCAACTTCGGCGGCAAGGAGTCGCCCGAGCCCGCCCGGAGAGAGGCGAACTTCTTCACGTTCCTCGAGCGGTACGGGCAGGGCGACGTCCAGCGACTGTTCCCGAACAACCACGAGCGGATGTTCCTCGACTACCTCGAGTACCTCCGCTGCCTGTCGCCGAAGAAGCTGTTCGTCGTCGACGTGAAGTACAACACGACGCATCTCCTCGGCCGCCCGTGGGAGCCGGTCGGGCACCCGTATCTGTTCGAGCTCGTCAAGCGGCACCGGATTCGCGTCCTGAGGATCACGCGCCGCAACTACCTGCGATACGTGCTGTCGGCGGCGAAGGCGTGGCGATCCGACCGCTACGTGGTCGACGAGCTCACCCCCTACGCGGACACGGCACAGACGCTGGACGTCGACGAGCTGCTGTCGACGCTGGAGCGCTGCGAGGCGGAGGACGAGCTCGTCTCGCGTGCCCTCGGCGACCACGACCGCTGCGTCACCTACGACTACGTCGACGTCTTCCCCGGGACCGCACCGGTGTCGCCGGCGGTCCTCGAGGACGTCTCCGCCTGGCTCGGCGTGCAGAACGACTTCGCGGGCAGGCCGTCGATCGTGAAGCAGGCCACGCTTCCGCTCGACGAGACGATCGTGAACTTCGGCGAGGTCGAGGCGGCCCTCCGCGAGACGCGGTTCGCGTACTGCCTCGACGACGAGCCCGTCTACCGCGAACCGGACGGCGCGCCGGCCGCCGCGGACGGCGGCGGGGACGGTTTCCGTCCGGGCGCACCGACGCGCCGCCGCCCCCTCGAGACGCTCGACGGCCGGGACGTCGAGACCTTCTGCAACGCGTTCATGAAGCGCGTGCCGCCATGGGTCGCCCAGGGGTCGATCTCGTGGGACGACGCCTACTTCCTCGTCCGCGAGACGCTGGCCTCCGTGCCCGGCCCCGCCGTCGAGATCGGAACCGCCTCCGGCGTGTCGACGGCGCTGATCTGCCAGACGCTCGACGCCCAGGCGGCCGCGGGAGCGATCGAGCCGGACTGGAGACTCACGACGTACGACATCCTCGAGAGCCTGTACTTCGATCCCAGTCGCGCCGTCGGCGAGGCGGCGCGGGAGATGCTCCCGGACGAGCTTCTCCGGCGAATCGCGTTCCGGGCCCCCGCCGACGCCCGCGACGCCGCGCGCGAGCACGACGAGGACGAGGTCACGTTCCTGTTCCTCGACGCGAACCACTCCCATCCCTGGCCGACGCTCGACCTGATGGCGATGCTGGGCGTGCTTCGTCCCGGCGCGATCGTCGTGCTGCACGACGTCAACCTCCCGGTCATCCACCCGGAGTACCAGACCTGGGGCGTGAAGTGGCTGTTCGACGCGCTCACGGTGACGAAACGGGTCGCCGGCGGAGACGAGTCGAACATCGGGAGCCTCGTCGTCCCCTACGACAAGGCCGGCCTGCGACGGCAGCTGGAGACCATTCTCTACGCGTGGGAATGGGAGGCATCCGTCCCGGAGGAAGCGGTGCGCGAGATCACGGAACGTCCGGCCTCGGCCACGGCCTGACCCGGCGCACGCGATGAGGTCCGCGACCGCTCCTCCCCGTGCCGACGCCGCGGTCGTGTTCGACCCGGGCTTCTACGCCGCGCAGGCGCACCGGGCGTTCCGAGACGCCGAGGCCGCGCTCGACCACTACCTCGACGTCGGGCACCGCGAGGGCTACGACCCGCACCCGCTGTTCGAGACGCGCTACTACCTCGAGAGCCACCCCGACGTCGAGGCATCGGGCGCGAACCCCTTGCTGCACTTCCTCGAGCACGGAAGCAGCTCGCAGGCCGATCCGAGCCCCTACTTCGACACGAGGTTCTACTACTCGCAGAAGCCGCGGCTCGCCGACCGCGGAGTCAACGCGCTTGTCCACTACCTGGAGAACGTGGCGGCGGGCAGGGCGTGCAGTCCGAACCCGCTCTTCGACGACCGCTACTACCTGGCCACGGTCGGCTCGCCCCCTGACGCCGTCCGCGACCCGCTGTCCCACTTTCTCCACGTCGGCCGCACCACGCTCCGCTCGCCCTCTCCCGCGCACGCCGAGATGATGCGGGCGCTGCCGCGACCCGTCGCCGGCCCGCTCGCGCGCGGCTACGCAGGAGCGCGTACCGTCCTCTTCGTCGCGGCCGAGCCTCCGCTCGGCGAGGTCGCGCTCGCCGCGCGCCGCGCCCAGGCCCAACCCGCAGGCGTTCACACGATCGTCGCGCTGCTGCGACGACCGGCGCGGGCGGGCGCCGGCGAGCTGAGGGACGTCCTCGTCGTCGAGGGCTTCCGCGACCGTGCCGACGTCCTTCGGCCCTCCTCGATCCGGCTCCTCGCGCTCACGCTCGTCTCGGACCAGACCCGCCTGGTCGTGACGGACGTCCCGGACGTGCTGGTCGCCGCACGCACTGCAGGCGTCGCCTCCTACCTCGTCCGGCCGAATGCGGGCGGCGTGACCGACGGCGACATCGGCCTCGCCGCCCGTCGGGCGACCCGAATTGTGTTCGGCTCCCACGAAGCCCTGCGGGAGGCCGTCCCGCCTCACGGGCCGCACCCCGCCAACATCGCCGTCCGGCCGTTTCGCACGGCGTCGGGAGCGGCCGACGCCGACGGCTTCGCCGCCGGCCTGCTGGAGCTCGCGGAACGCGACGTGGAGCTCCGGCCCGTCAGGCGGCTCTCGGTCACCGGCCGCTCGCGTACGGCGACGCGGACGATCGTCGTCCCGTGCGCGGACTGGTCGGTCAGCGGCGTCAACTCGGCGCTGGAGACGATCGGCGGCGAGCTGCTCGGGCTGGGCTGGAACCTCGAGCTCCTGTTCACCCGCACGCGCACGCACGTGGAGGCGAGCGCCGGGTCGGCCGCCGCCATGCCCCGCCTGCCGTACCGCTACCTGCAGCAAACGACGCCGGGAGTCGAGGGCATGTGGTCGTCGCTGATCTCGGAGATCCATGCGAAGGCGCCGTGCATCGTCTTCCTCACCTACGACTTCTTCGGCAACAGCGTGGTTCCGGCGCTGAGCGAGGCCGCCGGCGCGGTGATGTGGGTCCAGGCAGACGACGGCGACTACTACGAGCAGGCGTACCGCCTGGGGCGGTACTGCAACGCGCTCGTCTGCGTGTCGCGCCGCATCGAGCAGACGATCGCGCAGCTGCACCCCGAGCTCGGCGCGAAGACGCGGGTGATCCACAACACGAGCGTCCGCGAACGCAACGTCGCTCGAGCCCGCGACGGGAGCCGCTCGGATCGCATGCGAATCGTCTACACCGGCAGGCTGTCCCAGTACCAGAAGCGCATCCTCGACTTCGTCGACCTCGCCGACGCCCTGACGCGGTCGGGCATCCCGTATGCGATCGAGCTGATCGGGTCGTTTCCGCCACACGACGAGGCCGCCGGCCTGTTCCCGCAGCGTGCTGCCGATCACCTCGCCGCCGGGACGATTCGCGTGCGCGGTCGGCTCGAGCGCGAGGAGATCTTCGCCGAGCTGAGAGCCAGCGACGTCTTCGTCCTGCTCTCGGACTTCGAGGGGCTGCCGCTCTCGCTCGTCGAGGCGATGGCGGCGGGATGCGTGCCGGTCACCGCCGAGATCGAGAGCGGGATCGGCGAGCTGGTGACGCCGGACGTCGACGGAGTCGTCGTTCCCGGGCGCGACTACGACCGGTGGGCGCACGTGATCGCGGAGCTCTGGCGCGATCCCGGACGCAGGGAACGCCTCTCCGCGCAGGCACAGGCGACCGTGCGCGAGCGGTTCACCGTCGAGGCGATCGCGCAGCAGTTCGACGGCGTGTTCCGGTCGGTCGCCGACGAGATCGAGGCCGGGTTCGTTCGGCCTCCCGCGCTCCACTGGGGCCCGTCGCGCTCGAGCTTCGGCGACGTGCTGCCGCCCCCGCCGATGCTCCGGCCGGTCCCCCTCGCCGGCCTCCGGTGAGCGGCGCCGTCCGGGAGGCGGGCGCGCCGCTCGTCTCGGTCGTCGTCCCGACGCTCGCCGGCTCGTCGTGCCTCGCCGACTGTCTCCTGTCCCTCGAGCGCCAGGAGCTCCGCGACTTCGAGACGATCGTCGTCGACAACTCTCCGGCCGCGGCGACGCGCGACCTTCCTCCGCCGGCCTCGGCGGCACGCATCGTCCGCACGGGGGAGAACCTCGGCTTCGCGGGCGGGGCGAACGCCGGCGCGGCCGTGGCCGCGGGCGACTTCCTGGCCTTCCTGAACGACGACGTCCGCCTCGAGCCGTCGTGGCTGCGCGCGATGGTGTCGTGCCTCGAGCGGCATCCCCGGGCCGCGTCGGCGGCCGGCAAGGTCGTCCGGGCCTCCGACGCACGCATCCTCGACGGCGCCGGAGACGCGATGACGCGGGCGCTCAAAGCGTACCGCCGCGGGCAGGGCCGGCTCGACACCGGTCGGTACGACCACGAGGAGCAGATCTTCAGCGCGCCGGGCACCGCCTGCCTCTGGCGCGCCCGCGCGTTCCGCGACCTCGGCGGCTTCGACGCGGGCT
The DNA here is from genome assembly GCA_035652835.1 of Gaiellaceae bacterium. GTDB lineage: Bacteria > Actinomycetota > Thermoleophilia > Gaiellales > Gaiellaceae > PALSA-600. The sequence goes on along the minus strand of DASRDA010000012.1, from coordinate 65,244 downwards.
TCTTCGCATACTACGAGGACGTCGACCTCGGCTTTCGCGCACGGCGCGCGGGATACGAATGCTGGTACACGCCGGCTGCGGTCGCGGTCCACCACGGAGCCGCGACCGCGACGTCGCGGATCGGCGAGTTCGAGGCGTACTACGGCGTCCGCAACCGCTGGAGGACGATCGTCAAGAACGCGCCCGCGGGGTGGATCCTGCGCGAGCTCCACTGGATCGTCGTGGGAGAGATCACGAGCGCGGCCCGGAGCGCCATCGTCGGAGACCTCGGTCCGCTCATCCGCGCGTACCGGGACGTCTTCCGCTCTCGCCGCGAGCTGCTCGCCGAGCGGCGGTCTCGAGGCGGCGCGGCCGTATCGCCCGACATGGCCCCGCGGCCGAGTCGCCGGCTCCCGCCGCTCGACGTCTCGCTCTGGCGCCTGGCCCTCCGTCGCCGCTCCCAGGGCGACGCAGCCGTGACGCCGCCGCCGTGACCTGCGCGCGTCTGCAAACCGATCTGCGAGCTTCCTGACGATGTCCCCGTGGAGCCGCCTCGCGCGTGGCATCTGGTGGACGCTGCCTGCGGGGCTGCGCGACCGGCTGCGCGTCTTCCTCTATGCCACGCGCCGCTCGAGGTCGCGCTTCGGCCGTGCCGGGGTCGTACCCGCGCCCGGCGTCTCGCCGCACGTTCGTCCGTCGGTCGCGGCGCCCACGGCGTTCGTGTCCGTCGTGATCCCGACACTCGACGCGGGGCCGCTCTTCGCGCGCGTCCTGGCGACCCTGCACGCGCAGAAGGGCCTCGAGGGGCTCGAGATCGTGGTGGTCGATTCCGGCTCGACGGATCGGACCGTCGACCTCGCACGCGCATCCGGCGCGACGGTGCTCGCCGTCGACCGCGGGGCGTTCGGCCACGGCCTCGCGCGCAACCTCGGCGCGGAGCACGCCCGCGGAGACGTCCTGGTGATGCTCGCGCAGGACGCCGTGCTCCTCGGACGGACTGCGCTCGCTTCACTCGTCGCCGAGCTCCGAGCCGATCCCGCGCTGGCCGCCGTCTCCGCCCGGCAGGTGCCGCGCTCCGACGCCGACCTCTACGCCGCCTACGTCGTGCTCACACACGAGCGGGTCGTCGTCGAGGCCGCCGGGACGGCGGGTGGGCGCCCGCCGGGCGATCTCTCCGCCGCTCAGCGGCGCGCCGTCGCCGCCGTCGACGACGTGTGCGCCGCGATCGAACGCGACGTCTGGCGGGAGCTTCGCTTTCGCGACGTCCCGTTCGCGGAGGACGTCGACTTCGGGCTGCGCGCGATCGAGAGCGGCCGGCGCGTCACGGTCTCGCGCTCGACGGCGGTCGCGCACTCGCACACGCGCGACGCCGTCTACGCGCTGCGCCGCAGCGCCGCCGACCGCCTCTGCGTCGCGCCGCTCGTCGGCGATCGCCGGACCGCGCGCGCCGCCGCGTGCGAGCCGATGGACGTCCTGCGCGGCGGCCGGCTGCTCGTCGATGCGGTCGCCGGCGCTCTCGACCACGCTCGGCTCGGCGATGCGCGGCTCGCGGAGCACCTGCGTGCGGTGCGGGCCTCCCTTCGCCGTGACGGAGGAGCCGCGTCCCCGACGGGCGAGCTCGAGCGGCTCGCCGAGGCCCTTCCGTCGAACGGCGCGAGCTCGAGAGCCGGGAAGGCGTCGAGGCTCCTCGCCGACGACCTGCTCGCCCTGCTCGCGTGGCCGCCGCTGACGACGTTCGCACGCCCGCACTCCTCGGTGACGCACGGGGAGGCCGCGACGTTCGTCGCCAAGCTCAGCGCGGCGGTCATCGGAGCCGCGGCCGGAGACGCGTGCCGCCGGTACCCCGACCCCGCCACCTCGGAGTGGCTCCTGGACGGCGTCTAGCGCGTGCGCATCGCGCTCGTCACGCACCAGTTCTTCCCGCGGTTCTACACCGGCGTCGAGCGGCTCACGCTCAACCTCGCCGGACAGCTGCGCCGGATGGGCGACGAGTGCGTCGTCGTGGCGCCTGCGGAGCACTCCGCTGGGCGCGCCGGCGCCTACCACGTCCAGGGCACCCGCGTCGTCGCGGTCGACACGCGTCCCGCCGACCTCGCCCGGCCCTGGCTGCAGAGCAGGAAGACGAGAACGGCGCTGCGCAGGGTCGTCGACGGCGAGAAGGTCGAGCTGGTCCACGTGATGCAGCCGATGCGCCTTCCCGAGGCCTTCGACGAGGCGGTCGACGCCGGGTTGCCGGTGGTCGCGCATCTCGCCGACTTCACGTACGTCTGCGCCAGGGTGATCATGCGGCGCGTCGACGGGTCGCTGTGCGGATCGGCGGAGGACGGAGCCGCGTGTGCGCGCGCATGCGGCATCGTTCGTGCGTCCGAACGCCTCGAGTGGTCGCGGGGCGTGCTGGAGGCGGCCGCGGCAGTCGTGTCGCCGTGCAGGTTCACCATCCGCCTGCACGGGGAGAACGGCTTCGCCACCGAGCGCTGGCGCCACATCCCCTGGGGCGTCGACTACGCGCTGCACCCGCTGCGCCTCGCGCAGCCGGGCGGACGGGCGCTGGTGATCGGCTTCCTCGGAACGCTGCTCGAGCACAAGGGGGCCCACATCGCCGTCGACGCGGTGCGCTCGCTCCCCGGCGTGGACGTCGAGCTGCGGCTCTACGGCTCGAGCTTCCACGAGGCGGCGTACGAGCGGGAGCTCCGGCGACGAGCGGACGGCGACCCGCGGATCGGGTTTCTCGGGCCGTACGACCACGAGGAGCTCCCGGCCGTGCTGGCCGGCCTCGATGCCGTGGTCGTGCCGTCCCTCTGGCACGAGAACCTGCCGACGACCGCGCTGAACGCGGTGGCGGCCGGCGTGCCGCTGATCGCATCGGACGTCGGCGGGCTCGCGGAGGTCGTCCACGACTACGCGTGCGGCCTTCTCTTCCCGGCGGGCGACGCCCGCGCACTGGCCGAGCTCGTCCGGTCGCTCGCGCGAGACCGCACCAGGCTCGCCGGGCTCCGGAGCGGCATGGCCTACCCGCCGAGCCTCGAGGAGGAGGCGCACGCCGTCAGGTCGGTGTACGCCGAGGCGGTCGGCCCGAAGCTCAGACGCCGCTGAGGGAGACCGAGCGCACGGTCGCTGCGTTCTGGCGGCCGAGGTACTCGGCGACGACCTCTCGGGGCTCGCCGTACGCCGCCACCCGTCCCTCGGCGAGGAACAGCGCCTTCGTGCACGTCCCGGTGACGAAGTCCATGTTGTGCGACACGACGACGATCGCGTGCGCGCGCTCGATCATCTCGAGGAGCGTCTTTCGGCTCTTGCGCTGGAAGCCGTCGTCGCCGACGCCGAGCACCTCGTCCAGCAGCAGGATCTCGGGCTCGAGGTGCGCGGCGATCGCGAAGCCGAGGCGTGCCCGCATCCCGGTCGAGTACTTCAACAGCTGCGCGTCGATGAAGGCGCCGAGCTCGGAGAACTCGATGATCGAGTCGACCATCGGCTCGATCGCCTTCCGCGGAAGGCCGAGATACGCGGCGTTGAGGTAGATGTTCTCGCGGCCCGTGAACTCGATCTCGAAGCCGGCGCCCAGCGTCAGCAGGTTCGAGCTCTTGTCGAACGTCCGGATCGAGCCCTCGTCCGGCGGGATGATGCCCGCGAGCGCGAGCAGCAAGGTGCTCTTGCCGGAGCCGTTCCGGCCGATCACGCCCACGATCTCGCCGGGCTCGACCGCGAAGCTCACGTCCCGCAACGCCCAGAAGTCCGTCCGCTGCTTGCGCCGGCCGCGCAGGACGGACGAGGCGACGGTGCGGCGGATCGTCCGGTCGCTCGTCAGGCGGAGGTCGTACCGGATTCCCACCCGGTCGGCGACGATCGCGTAGCCGCTCGAATCGGGCATCAGTCGACCTTCGCGAACGATCCCTCGCGCGCGACGAAGTAGGAGTAGCCCGCCAGGAACACGGCGAAGGAGACCCCGGCGAGGTACGCGAGGTGGCCGCCGTTCGGGTATCGGTGGTAGAGGAGGACGTCTCTGAACGATTCGAGGCACGGGGCGAAGGGGTTCAGGTCGTACCACCCGCGGAGGTGCTGCGGGATCCGCGTCGCCGGATACAGAGAAGGCGAGAGGTAGAACCACAGGCGGAAGGCGTGGTCCGTGATGTGCTTCGTGTCGCGGAAGAACATGTTGAGAGTCGAGAAGAAGAACGTGAATCCGAGAACCAGCGGCAACATCAGGAGCGCGATCGGGATCGCGAGCAGGTTGATCGGCGACGGGTCGACGCCGAACGGAATCGCGAAGAGGATGTAGAGGGCGAGCGCGACGAGGAGGTGGATGCCCTCGGCGAGCGTCGCCGCGATCGGGATGACGGGTCGCGGAAAGGCGACCTGCCGCATCGCGCGCTCCTTGGCCAGCGTGTAGGCCATCCCGTTCCGGGCCGAGCGCGTGAAGAACTCCCAGGGAAGGATGGCCGCCATCACGAAGAGCGGGAAGTTCGGCGTCCCGCGGCTCAGGACGACGTCGATGAGCACCGTGTAGACGGCCATCAGCAGCAGCGGATCGAGGAGCCACCACAGGAAGCCGAACACGGTTCCCACGTGCTCGGTGCGCAGGAACGTCGAGACGAGGTAGCGGAGGAGGTGCCGGAACCGGACGACCTCCTTGCTCTGCCGGAGCACCCGGCGATGGACCGCGGGACGTCCGGCCGGGACGGCCAGCGTCGCCTGGCCCGCGGTCACCGCCCCGATCCCGCCGTGCACGAGCCGCTCAGGATCATCGCGCGGTCGACCCCCGGCATCGAGCGCAGCTTAGCGGCGATACCGAACGGCGAACCGCGGCCGGCGCGGGCGGTCATGCGGCCCTGGCCGCCGCCCGGAGGCGACGGCGGCGGCCGATGCGCCGGCGGACCTCGTCGGCGAGACGTCGCCGCGCGCCGAGCAGCTCCGTCGGATACTCGAGCGGCTGCACGGCCCGAGCCGCGCGCCAGCCGGCGACGCGTCCCGCGATGCCGGACGCGTTCCGGTCGACGGCGAGCTGTGCGGCGCAGATCGCGAGCTCGCGTGACAGTGCCGGCGCGAGGCGGCGGCCGTGCAGCACGCCCCACTTCCGGAGCACGTAGCCGCGCCCGAAGCCGACGAGGTAGTTCTTTCGCGCGGAGCCCGAGCCGAGCGTCGACGAGTGCGCGTGAACGGCCCTCGCATCGGTCGCGAGCGCACACAGCCCTCCGGCGAGACGCAGCCGGAGCACGAGGTCGACGTCCTCCCAGTAGGCGAACAGGCGCTCGTCGAAGCCTCCGGCAGATAGGAAGGCAGACCGGTCGAACGCCGCGGCGGCTCCGGACGGCCCGATCGGCGCGGGCGCGCCCTGCAGCGACGCGACCGGCCGTCCGTTCAGGTAGTCGAAGACGAGCAGCGTGTCGTCGAGCTCCACGCCCGCGCTGTCGACGATCCCGGGGTCGCCCGCCTCGAGCAGGACGCCCGCTCCCATCACGACCGACGCGCCCGGGTCGACCACCGCGGCGAGACGCTCGACGAACGAGGGCCGGCAGACGCAGTCGTCGTTCACGAGCACGAGGACGTCGCCGGAGGCCGCGCGCGCCGCGCGGTTCACCGCGCGCGAGAAGCCTTCGTTGGTCGGCAGCCGGAGGACGTCGACGGCCGGGTAGCGCGCGGCGAGCAGCTCGTGCGTCCCGTCGGTCGAGCCGTTGTCGACGACCAGCACCTGCGCCGAGTCGCCGAGCGAGGGCAGCAGCCGCTCCAGCCTCTCGGCGCCGTTCCACGTGGGAACGACGACCGTCGCGCTCACGTGGATTCGCGAACGGCGTGGACGACGATCGCGCCCGGCCGGCCGGCGGCGTCCGCGATCGACTCGGCGAGCAGGCCGGCGACGGAGGCCAGCGGGGCCGCCAGGACGCTCACGACGAGATCCCTGCGCGGCACGCCCGCGCGGTCACCCTTGAGCGCGCGGAAGGCGACGTTGCGCTCCGTCGTCACCAGGTTGAGGAGCGTCTGGGTCATGCCCAGGAGATTCTGGTCGACGACGACGCCGCCGGCGGCCGCCACGCGCAGGCCGCATCGCTCCAGCAGGCGCGTCAGGCCGGGACGGCTGAAGTGCACCGCGTGGCGCGGAACGTCGAGATGGAACCAGCGATCGCGGCCGAGGCGCGACTGGAGGCTCTCGATGCTCGGCACCGAGACGACGATGCGGCCGCCGGGCCGCACCGCCCGGGCGGCGACCGCGACGGCCCGCCCCGGATCGTCGAGATGCTCGAGGACGTGCCACAGGAGGACGACGTCGGCAGCCGCCGGCGCGACGGCGGCCTCTTCCACGGTCGCGCGCCGGATGGCGGCGGCCGCCCGCGCGGGCGGCGCGAACGGCTCCACTCCCGAGACGAGGCAGCCGCGCCGCTGCAGCAGGTCGAGGACCCGTCCGTCGCCGGCGCCCAGGTCGAGCACGGCCGTGCCGCGCGGCAGCGGGCCGATCGCCCGGAGCAGCGCGCGGTCGCCGAGGCCTCGCAGGGGCTCGAGCAGCCGGTCGACCGCGGGCGGCGGGTGAGCGTAGGAGCCGCCGGAGTGCAAACGCTCCGCCTCGCCGCTCGCGCGCTGCCCGGTGACGGCGGTCCCGCAGGCCATGCAGCGCCGGAGCGGATACTCGGCCCGTGCCGAGCGGCGGTCGAAGGTCCGCACCGGGCGCCAGTCGTGGACCGCACGCGCTCCGCAGGCGACGCATTCGTCGCCTGCGTCGGCGGCGTGCCCCATCAGAACGCGCCGCTCCGGCGGACGACCGAGCCCAGCGTCAGCGCCAGGATGCGCAGGTCGCGGGACAGGGAGAGATTCTCGACGTAGTCCTGCTCGACGGCGAGCCGCTCGTCGAAGCTCAGGTCACCGCGCCCGTACACCTGCATGGGCCCGGTGAGCCCCGGCTTGGCGCTCAGGCGGAAGCAGTGCTCGGGCAGGTACCGCTCGACGAGGTCGACCTGCTCCGGCCGCGGCCCGACGAGGCTCATCTCGCCGCGAAGGACGTTCACGAGCTGCGGCAGCTCGTCCAGGCTGAACCGGCGGAGCAGCCGGCCGAACCGGGTGACGCGCGGGTCGTCCCGCAGCTTGAACACCGGCTGCTCGAGCAGGTCGAGCTGCACGAGCTCGCCGAGCCGCTCCTCCGCGTCGACGACCATCGTCCGGAACTTGAGGATCGTGAACGGCCTGCCGCCGACGCCCGCCCGGCGTTGCCGGAAGAAGACCGGGCCGCGGTCGCCCGCGTAGACGCCGAGCGCGACGGCCGCCAGCAGAGGCATCAGCGCGATCAGCCCCAATGCAGCGCCGGCCACGTCGAGCAGGCGCTTGATCAACAGCGTCGAGCGCGAGACGTCCCACGTGTTGTACTCGAGCGTCGACAGGTCGGCGAGGTGGGTCACGCGCACCCCGCTCCCGATCCGGCCGTAGCCCGGCGGGACGAGGCTGAGCTTCACGCCGTTCGACCGGCAGAAGGAGAGCAGCTCCGACATGAGGGGGTCCGTCGGGAGCGCGGAGGCGACCACGATCCGGTCGGCGGCGACGCCCAGCCCGTTCGCACCGTCGCCGCTCAGCGCGGCGGCCGCCTCCTCGAGCGTCAGCTCGGCCACGACGTCGGCGTGGATGTCGCGGAACAGCTCGAGCTTGCGGGCCACCGAGTCCGCCGCAGGCCCCTCGCCGACGATCGCCACGCGCGCCGGGGGCGTGAGCCGCCGCCAGGCGCCGCGCGCGGCCACCCGCAGCGACACCACCGCGGCGACGCCGGCGAGGAGCGCGTAGAGCATCGCCATCGAGACGACCGACCCGTCGTCGCCGAGCACCATCAACGCCGTCAGCCCGCCGCACGCGGGGACCCACAGGAGCAGGGTCGGAAGCTCGTCGGCGGTCAGATGCCGGAGCGTACGGTGGTCGCGATCGTAGAGCCCGGCCAGCTTCGCGACGAGCAGCCACAACGGCAGCGCGGCCTCCATCTCGACGGCCGCGCGCAGCGGCAGCTGCTGCACGACCGCAAAGACCGCCACGAAGCCCGACCCGGCGAGGAGGTCGGCGACCGCGAGCATGCGTCGCCGCAGGGGATCCCCGCGCCAGAACGACCGCCGGGGCGCGGGGCGCGCATCGGCGACCTCCTCGGCCGTCCGCTCGAGAAGGTCGGCTGCCACCGGGTGACTCGTCTGTCAGTCCTCCGACCGATCCAGATCCACGGACCCCTCCCCCGCCTCGCCGATCCTAGTCAGGGGGTCGGATACAGACAAGGAACGACGGCGTGGATCACCCGTTCGGGTGGGCTCGAACCGGCGGGCGGTCGGTCTACCCTAGGGAGGCTCGTGGGGCTGCGACTGCGCTACCGGCTCGGCACCGCTCGGCTGCACGTCGTGACGCGCACGCGCTTCGCGCTCGGACGGATGCGCACGCGGCCGACGACGGCCGCCGCCGTGCCGCGGCCGCCCCGCCCGGCGAACGGGCGGACGCTGCGGCTGACGCACGCGCTCGTGGCGAGCGACCTGAACCCGCGCTACCTCGACTTCTGGCCGCTCGTGCGTCGCGCCTGGCGGGACATCGTCGGCGTCGAGCCGATCCTGGTGCTCGTTGCGGACGAGGCACCCGAGCCGCTCGCCCGCGACCCCAGCGTTCGTGTGTTCACGCCTCTGCCGGGGATCCACACCGCGTTCCAGGCACAGTGCATTCGCCTGCTGTACCCGGCGCTGCTCGAGGCCGACGGAGGCGTCATCGTCTCCGACGCGGACATGGTCCCCATGAACGCGCGCTACTTCCACAGGCCGGCCGGACGGATCGCGGCAGATCACTTCGTCGCCTACCGCGACGTCTACCTGAGCAGCGGCGAGATTCCCATGTGCTACAACGCCGCGCTTCCAGGGACGTGGGGCACGGTGTTCGGGATCACGTCGCACGACGCGATCCGCGCCCGCCTCGCCGAGTGGGCGGAGTCGGTGGACTACGCCGGCGTGCACGGCGGCGCCGGCTGGCTCACCGACCAGCAGATCCTGTACCGGACGCTGCTCGATCGCGGCGCGCGCGCCGCGGACGTCTGGATCCTGGACGACCACTACACGGGCTACCGCCGCCTCGAGCGTGCGGAGCTCCTGACGCGCGGCCGCCTGGATGCACGCGACCGCCGCCTGATCCGCCGCGGGGCGTACTCGGACTTCCACTGCGTCCACCCGTACGCCCAGTTCAAGGAGCTGAACGATCTCGCCGTCGATCTCGCCGTCGAGGCGATCCGGCGCGGACGAGGCCCGCGTCGAGCCCGTCCTGCGACCCGGGCGCGCCTCGGCGTGGACGGCTGAGAGAGATGGCGGCGAACGGCGGCACCGTCCGGGGACGCGTCGCGATCGTCGTGCCCGCGTACAGGGACGCGCTGACGGCCGACGAGGAGACGTCGCTCCGCCATCTCGACCGCTACCTCTCGGGTTACGACCGCTACCTCGTGCGGCCGCGGTCCGGCCGGCTCGAGCTGCCCGGCTTCGAGCCCGTCCGCTTCCCGGACCGGTACTTCACCTCGCGCCACGCGTACGCGGCGCTGCTGCTGACGCCCCGCTTCTACGCGACGTTCCGAGGCTACGACTACATGCTGATCCACCAGCTCGACGCGCTCGTCCTCTCGAACGGGCTCGACGAGTGGTGCACAGGCGACGTCGACTACGTCGGCGCACCCGGCGTCGCGGTCCGGTGGCCCCGTGCGTCGGAGCTTCGAAACGGCGGCCTCTCCCTCCGCCGGATCGATGCGTTCCTGGCGGTTCTCCGCTCGCGCGCGTACTGGATGGACCCGGACGAGTACTGGCGCGTCCACTGGAGCGGCCGGCCGTGGCCGACGCGAACGCTGAACCGGCCGCGCAAGTACCTGAAGCGCCTGCACGCCTTCAACGGCGTCCGCTGGGAGACGCGCCGCTGGGCGCGCCGCAAGGGAACGAACACGAGCAGGACGCTCGGCCTGAGCGAGGACTTCTTCTGGTCGGTCGAAGCGGCGCGCTACGAGCCGGGTTTCCGCGTCGCGCCGGTCGCGCAGGCGCTTCGCTTCGCGTTCGAGGCGAACCCGCGCGTCTGCCTCGACCTGAACGGCGGCGCGCTGCCCTTCGGCTGCCACGGGTGGTCGAGGTACGACCGGGAGTTCTGGGAGCCGTACCTCCTGAAGGACGGGCCGGAACGGCCGTCAGCGCCGGCGCCGACGAGCCTGCGAGAGCGCTGATCGCGCGAGGCGCTCGGCGGCCCCGAGCGCGCGCAGCTCGGCCGGCGCCGGGACGCCGCGCGCGTCGCAGAAGGCACGGTGCAGGGCGATCATGATCCTCGCATCCTCGAGCCGACGCCACGAGTCGGTCCGGCAGCGGAAGTGGAACTGGGTCGTGTCCACGTCGACGACCTCGCCCAGGTGCCGGTAGTCCCGGCGAGGCAGAGGCTCGGGCGAGACCCCGAAGCGCGCGAGCTGGGCGCCGAGCGCGACGTCGTCGAGGACCGCGTGGTTCCACTCGGACCTTGCGGAGACGACGCGCTGGACCAGGTCGCGGCTCAGGAAGTACCCCGAGCCGCTCGCGAACGGGCTGCCCTCGTGCATCGCCACGCTGCCGGCGTAGTAGGCGTCGACGCGGCCGGTCGCATCCGCGAACCGCCGCAGGTTCGGCAGGTCCACGTAGCTCGAGCAGTTCGTCCGGAAGACGACGTCGAACCGGCGGTGCTCGAGCACGTGATCGAAGCAGGCGAGGGTCTTGCGGCCGACGTTCGGCAGGTCGTCGCCGACGGGAAGCTCGAGATGCCGGCCGCGGAGCCTCGTCGCCGAGCCGCCGCGGTAGAAGAGGACCTCGGTCTCGGCGACGTCGACCGAGGCCCAGGTGCGTTCGATCACGCGCATGAGCAGCGGATACGGCGCGACACGCGCGCCGAGCACCAGGACGAGGATCCTCAAGAGGCGCCGTTGCGCCTGACGAGGTAGTTCCCGAGCGCGAGGACGTCGATCCTCGTCTTCTTGAACGTCTCGAGGGCGTCGCGCGGCGTCATCACGATCGGCTCGTTCTCGTTGAACGAGGTGTTGAGCAGGATCGGCACGCCCGTGCGACGCGCGAACTCGCTGATCAGGCGGTGGTACCGGGGCTCCACCTCCCGCTCGACCGTCTGCAGGCGCCCGGTGTCGTCCACGTGGTTGACGGCGGGCACCTCCTCGCGCTTCGCAGCGGCCGTCTTGTACACGAGCACCATGAACGGCGACGGGTAGTCCTGCTCGTACCACTCGCTCGTCCGCTCGGCCAGGATCGACGGGGCGAACGGCCGGAAGGGCTCGCGGTGCTTGACGCGGGCGTTGAGGACGTCCTTCATCGTGTGGCTGCGCGGGTCGGCGACGATCGAGCGGTGGCCGAGGGCCCGCGGCCCGAACTCCATGCGGCCCTGGAACCAGCCGACGACGTCGCCGGCGGCGATCCGCTCGGCGACCTCCGCGAACAGCGCCGCGTCGTCGAGACGCTCCGCGTGCAGGCCCGCCTCGGCGAGCGCCGAGCGAATCTCCGCGTCGTCGTACTCGGGCCCCGTGTAGGCGTGCTCCATCACGAACGCCCGCGGCCGGCCCAGCTCCTGGTTCCAGACGTAGTAGGCGGCGCCGACCGCCGTGCCGGAGTCGCCCGCGGCTGGCTGCACGTAGAGGTCGCGGAACGGCGTCTCGGGGAGGATCCGCCCGTTCGCGACCGCGTTCAGCGCGACGCCCCCCGCGAGGCACAGGCTCGGCAGCTTCGTGCGCTCGTAGAGCGTGCGGCAGAGGTGGAGATACGCGTCCTCGAGCACGACCTGCAGCGACGCGGCGACGTCCTCGTACAGCTCCGTCATCGGCGCCCCGGCCTCTCGCGCCGGCCCGAGCAGCTGCACCAGCGCGTCCGAGTAGATCCGTCCGATCGTCGGCGATCCCTCGTCCCACGTCATGTCGACACCCTCGGTGTCGTGCGTGAAGAACTCGAGGCCGAGCTCGAACAGCGGCGAGTCGAGCGACACCAGCTCGCGCATCCGGTCGACGTAGCGCGGGCGCCCGTACGGGGCCAGGCCCATGACCTTTCCCTCGTCGCCGTACTTCGGGAAGCCGAGCCACTGGGTGACCGCCGTGTAGAAGATTCCGAGCGAGTGCGGGTAGAGAACCCGCTCGAGCACCTCGAAGCGGTTGCCGTGGCCCTCGGCCAGCATCGTCGACGCGAAGTCGCCGAAGCCGTCGACGGAGAGGATCGCCGCGTCGTCGAACGGCGACACGAAGAACGCCGACGCGACATGCGCCTGGTGATGCTCCACGTTGTGCACCGAGGCCCGCAGCCCGTCGACCCCGAGCGCCTCCGCCAGCGCGGCGCCGGCGTCGCGCACCCGGGCCGCGTTCTGGATCCGCTCGCGGAGGTAGCGCGGCGACGTGCCGTGGCGGAGCGTGCGCAGGATCTTCCGGCCGAGGTTCGCACGGGGGTCTCGGGAGACGGCGACGTGGTCGATCTCGTCCGGGCGGAGGCCGGCGTCGTCGAGGCACCAGCGCGCGGCGTGCGCGGGGAAGCCGGCGCAGTGCTTCACCCGGTTGAAGCGCTCCTCTTCGGCCGCGGCCACGAGCTCGCCGTCGACGACGAGCGCCGCCGCGGCATCGCCGTGGTACGCGTTGAGGCCGAGGATCGCCGTCACGGCGGCTGATCGTAGCGTCCGGCTTCGGCGGCGCTCGGGCGCGAGAGCGGACGCCTCAGCCGGGCAGCCGGACGATGCCGATGCCGTACCGCGGCGGGGTCGCGGCCGTGCACGCATCCGACTCGTACCGATCGGTCAGCTCGGAGAAGAACGTCGCGACCCCGGGCCACGCCTCGCCCGAGACGTCGTGGAAGCCGACGATCCCGCCGGGACGGACGAGGGGCGAGTAGAGCTCGAAGTCGCGCTTCACGCCTTCGTAGCTGTGGTCGGCGTCGATGAAGAGGAAGTCGATCGGGCGGCCCGCGAGCCGGCTGCGGAGCCGGTCGACGGTGCGGGCGTCGTGACTGTCGACGGGCATCAGCAGGTCGACCCGCTGCCGCCCGCGCGCGAACGCGCGCCGTACGAGCGCGTAGGGCGACCGGCGTCCGAGCAGGCCGAGAGGCCGCCTGTCCACCCCCACGATGAGCGCGTCCTCGGCGGCGGCATACGGCCAGAGGAAGAGCGTCCCGCCGAGATCGGTCCCGATCTCGACGACGACGCGCGGACGCTCGGCGCGGACCTTCTCGAGCAGCCACACGATCTCCTCGCGGGACTGCGTGACGCGCAGCTCGTCGTGGTACCAGCGCAGACCCTGCCCCCACGCGAGCGCCTCGGCGTCCGTCATCGGCGGCCGCCGCTTCAGCCGCGCCGCCGTTCGGAGCGCGGCGCCGTACCGCATCGGCAGACGTGCGGCGCTCGAGAGCACGGCCTTCACGGAGGGAGGACGATACAGCGAAGCTTCGCGCGTCAGAGCCGGACGCGGCGTGTGATAGACGTCGATCGTGCCGCTCGTGACCGCTGCCATCACCACGTACAACCGGGCGGCATACCTGGACGAGGCGATCGAGAGCGTCCTCGCGCAGACGGGCTGCGACCTCGACGTGATCGTCGTCGACGACGGCTCGACCGACGACACCGAGGCGGTCGTTGCTCCGTACCTGGAGCGAGGCGTCCGCTACGTCCGCCAGGAGAACCGCGGACGGGCCGCGGCGCGAAACGCCGCCGTCCGGCTCGCCCGGGGCGAGCTGCTCGCGTTCTGCGACTCGGACGACCGCTGGTGCCCGGGCCGGCTCGCGCGCCAGCTCGAGGTCCTGGCCGACAGGCCGGAGGTCGCGATGGTCCACGGGCAGGTCGAGCTGATCGACCGCTCCGGTCAGCCTCTGCCGGAGAGGACGGAGGCCCACCGGAAGGTGTTCGCCGCCGCGCACAGGCAGGGCGCCACCTACGCCGGCTACGCGCTGAACTGCCGCTGCCTCAGCTCGACGATCCTCGTGCGGCGCTCGGTGTTCGACCGCGTCGGCCTGTACGACGAGAGCCTCCCGACCGAGGACTACGACCTCTACCTCCGCCTGCTGCTCGAGTTCGAGGTGCTCTTCCTCGACTGGCCGCCGCTCGCCCAGTACCGCATCCACGGCGATCAGGTTCCGAACGAGCGGCTCGGGCTGGGGCAGATCAGGACGGCGCAGAAGCACCTGGCCCTCCTCCGCGAGCGCGACGACATCCCGCAGGCGCGCCTCGCGCGCCGCAACTTCTATCTGATGATCGCGCGCAGCTGGCGGGGCCTCGGTCGGCGACGGCGCGCGGCCGTCGCGGCCGCGCGGGCCGTGGCCGCCCTGCCGCTGCCTACGCGTGCGAGCGGACGGCGTAGAGATAGTCGGGAATCCAGTACCTCGGGTCGTCGCGACGCTCGCGCACGACGAACCCGCTGCCGGCGAGAAACCTGCGTACGTCGTTCCGCGTTCGCAGCTCGTCGCCGCCGCCGCGATCGGCGAGGAAGTCGTGGCAGCAGACGACCGCGTGCCGGATCCGCCGGATCGATTCGCTCATTCCCCGGACGGCGAGCCGTTCGGCGCCCTCGATGTTCATCTTGAGCAGATCGACGTGATCGACACCCAGGGCAGCGAGGACGTCGTCGAGCGTCCGTGCGGGCACCGGGGCACCCTCATCGGCCGCGACGATCGTGTTGAGGTCGGCGTTCGGCCGGTCGGTGACCCGGACGGTGCCGCCCGCCGCCGAGATTGCCGCGTGGACGAGCGTCACCTGCCGATAGTGGTTCGCCTCGACGAGGGCGCGCAGCCGCGCGAAGCTGCCCGGATGCGCCTCGACGGCGATCACCCGGCCCGACGCGCCCACACGTCGCACCCAGGTCGGCACCTCCGAGCCGATGCCGGCTCCGACGTCCACCACGACGTCGCCGGGCCCCGGCACGTACTCCCAGCAGAACTGGTCGAGGGTCTGCGCATCCCACTCCTCGAGCGTCGGGGCGAGATACGTCGTCGGCCACGGCAGGACGCCCCGGCGTGTGTGGTGGAGCCAGAGCCCGTCGCGGTACACCAGCCACCGCGGGCTCTTCGAGTGCACCGTTTCCCGGATCGAGGCGGCCAGCGCGTAGACCGAACGCGCGCCGGGCCGGTCGAGCCACCGCAGAGCGCGACCGACCGCGGCTCTCATCGCCCACATGCCGGGCGACGATGAGCTCCGGGCCGCTCGTCCGGAGAGCCCGTCGCACGGTTTTCGCAGTACGCGACCGAACGTCGCACATCCACTCGCCGTTCTTCTGGCGCGTGCTCTACGCGCTGCTCCGTACCCGCGTTGCCGTGCGCTGCTTCGCCGTGACCTGCTCGATCGCCGGACGGCTGGCGGGTGCGAGCGGCGAACAGGTCGTGGAGCGCTTCTCGCACCTCTTTCGCAACGGCTGGCCGCACCATCGGGGCACACCCTGGGTGAACCTCGACGTGTCGCGGTTCACCGCGCGGACGTCGCGGCGGCTCCGGCGGGCGAGCGCCCGGCCGCTCCGGCCGCCTCGGCCCGGCTCCGTCCCCCTCCGCATCGGCATCCTCGCCGACTTCGACAGCACGCTGACCTTCGTGCGCCCGTTCTTCGAGCAGAGCCCGGACGACGTCGACGTGCTCGCCTTCGACCTCGCGGGGCCGGACCGCGCATCGCCGTATCTCCCCACCCTCGTCGCGGAGTATCACGCTGCCGAGCGCCGCGAGCCGGAGCAGATTGCCGAGCTGATCGAGGCGGCGGCACTCGACGTGCTCGTCTTCGACGCGTACAGGACCGACACGTACGCGATTCTCGACGGCGTCTCGACGCCCTGCATCGTGGACGCGGGCTCGACGGTCGATTTCTGCTTCCACGATTCGGTGGCGTTCCGCCTGTACGGACTGCAACAGGCGGACTACCTGCCGCGCGGCGACCGGCTGTTCTGCGCCACGTCTCGTGCCTGGTTCGGGCCCGAGGTCGTCTTTCCGGCAGCGCTCCTCTTCGAGAACCGGCTCGGTGACGATCCGCGGCGGCCGTTTCGTGAGCGTGAGCCGCTGCTGGTCTTCCACGGGAAGCTCTACAAGGCGTCCCGGCCGTACCTCGAGTGCGTCGCGGCCCTGCTCGCAGACGACTCGGAGCTCCAGCTCGTCGTGATGGGACGCGGCTCCGACGAGGAGCTCGCCCGCATCGCGGCGATCATGCGCCGCCACGGCGCCGACAACCGGTTCCACTACGAGGGCGAGTTCCGGCTTCATCGCAATGCCGCAGGCGAGGTCGACGATCCGACGTGGCTCCGGCTCGCCGAGTACCTCCGCCGCGCTCGCCTCGCGCCCGACCCCTGGCCGCTGGGGGGCGCCTACAGCCGGGTCGAGGCGTACACCGCCGGGGCCCCGGTGGTGCACATGGGCATCCGGACCGACCGCGAGAGCTGGGGCCGGCCGCAACACGCGGTGACCGCGGATCACCCGGCCCTCACGATTCCGGCGGCGACCGCCTACACGGTCGAGACGTACCGGGAGCTCGCCGCCCGCCTGCTGCACGACGAGGAGCTCGCCGACGCCGTCGCCGGCCAGCAGGCCGAGCTCGCGGCGCGCCTGTGCGATCCGACTCGGTTCTGGCGCGACCTTCTGGCGTCCTACGACACATGGCTCGCCGGTCAGTCCGACGGTCGCGCGGGCAGGAGCCGTCTCACTCGTGCTTCGACCCGTGCGCGGAGGAACGCCAGCCGCCGCTCGACGAACTCCGTCTCGAGGTGAACCATGTTGCCGCCGAAGCAGCCGGTGACGACCCGGGCGTACTGGTTGAAGACAGAGGTGTTGTAGACGAGCGCGTCGCAGCGGGCGAGCAGGAACATGTCGGCCAGCGTGTCGACGACCGATCTGCGATCGGCGCCAACCTCCTCCGGGAACGCGTGCAGGTCGCCGGCACCCGCGGGCGGAAAGAGCGTCCTGCGGGTCGTCGAGTTCGGCAGTCGCGACAGCAGGCGACTCATCTGCTCGGAGTCGGTGGCGAAGAAGATCCGCGGCGAGCCGCGCAGGTACCGCGGAAGGCCGCGCGTTCGCGCCACGGAGGCGCGGTGGACGACGCGAAGGAAGCGGCTCTCGTCCTCGAACAGCGCCACGTCGACACGACCGGCGTACTCGCCGCCCTTCCCGAAGTAGCGACCGTTGCCCGTCCGCACGTTCAGCGCGACGACGAACGCCGCGTCGAGCCGCGACTCTCCTTCCGCGACGGCCGATCGCACCTCGGCGCCGGGAGCGAGCAGACGATAGAACGAGCGCAGCAGCTCGAATCGCCCGCGCTCCTCGCCGGGCACGATCCTGTCGGGCCCGTGGTACATCTCGAGGACGATCGGCTCGTCCGGCGCGTCGAGATAGCCCGTCGCGAATGCGGTCGCGTGACCGCCGCCCGTCGGCCGCACGTCTCCGTAGTCGACGCCCGCAACCGGCGCGTAGAGCACGCGCACCCCGAGCATCGAGTCGGGATGCTCGAAGAGCTCGGGAAAGTAGTTAAGGCTCTTGTCCTGCAGCTGGCTCATGCCGCGCCAGTCGACGATCAGCTCGCGTCCGAGGCGGCGTGCGAGCCAGAGCGCGCCGGCGAGGCTCGCCAGGTTCGAGCCGACGTTGCTGTCTCGGTACGGGCGGGTGACGACGTAGCGCGTCACTGCACTACGCCGGCGGGCGATAGGCCTCCCAGTCGGCGATCAGCGACTCGGGGCCGTGGAAGCCGGCGTAGATCTCGCTGTACTTCGTCCCGAGGTGGTGGAGCTCGAGGAAGTTCATGTTGTCCGGGTGAGGCTTGTAGAGGCGGAAGCACTCCTCGAGACAGCCGGTCGCGGCGCTCGCCCTCGGGTCCTGGAAGCTCGCGAGGCCGTACCAGCGCCGTCCGGTCGCGAGCCAGCGCTCGAGCTGGGCGCGGGAGAGGCAGTACCAGCCGCTGTGCGGGTTCTCGAACTCCGCGAAGCTCCACCCGCCGACGTCGATGCGGGTGAGGCGGCCGGTGACCCGGTTCTCGCCGGGCCGGCGCTTCGCGCGCAGGTCGATGTACATCTTGCGGCCGTTCCAGAGCTCGTACCGGTGCGGGAGCAGGACGGCCTCGGGCGGCGCGGCGTCGTTGAAGTACGCGAGCTTCTCGAGGAGAAGAGCGTCCCGGAGCACGAGGTCGTCCTCGAGGAACATGAACCAGTCGCACGTGTCCTGCCGCTCCACGAACTCTTGCTGCGCCTCGAAGCCGAGAAACAGCGGCTCGACGCCGACGCGCTCGCGCACCTCGAGCCGGCTGCGCAGGTAGTCCGGGAGGCCGTTCTCGACGTGCTGCCCAGGGAGCGTGTTGAGGACGAGCTCGACGCGGGCGTGATCGAGGCTCTCGAGCAGCCCCTCCAGGGTGCGCCGAAGACGTTCCACGCCCGACTCGCGATCGCGCTGCGGGTCGACGACGTGGGTCAGGACGGCGACGACGCGCGGTGCCGGACGATGCCTGACCGGCTCGGGAAACCGGCGCACGACGCCCGCCCGCTGGCGGACGAGGCTGATCCGCGCCCGGACGCCGACCGCCCGCGCCGTCTCGACGACCGCGCCGGCAGGCGCGAGGACGCGGCGCTCCACCGTCGGACGGGCCTTCTCGAGCCAGGGTCGGGCGATCCACCGCATCAGCGATCCGCGGGCGAGTCTAGTGGCGATGCCTGAGGGGCATACACGGGCAGCCGCCCGGCGAGGAGCGACCTCGGGTTCAGGACCTCGAGCTCCACCCCCTCGCGGGCGAGCCACGCGCGCCAGGAGGCGAGGGTCTCGACGAGCCCCATCGTCGCCTGGACGTGCGGGTCGGCCGCCGTCGCGCCGCGCCGGCGGTCGATGCTGCGCGTCTCGTCCGGCGCGAGCCAGAAGTAGCGCCGGTCGTACAGGTCGACGCCGGCCAGCACGATTCGCCTCCAGCCGACCAGGAACGCGAAGTTCACCGCCTCCTGGATCGTCGACTGGCCGTGGACGAGGCCCGCGGCGAACGAGCGGGTCGGAGGCCCGACGGTGACGCTGCTGCGCCAGCGGAAGACCGGACGGCCCGGAGGCAGGTACCGCCGGCCGAGCACGCGGTTGCCGGTGATCGCGCGGAAGCCGCCGTGGACGAGGAAGACCGTCTCGTCGAACAGCGGGTTCTCGGCGATGAGACGGAAGTACTCCTCGAGCTGCGGGCGCCAGACCGCCGCGTCGCGATCCGAGTCGGCGATCCCCCGGATCACGTGGTAGTCGGTGCGCACGAAGCGCTGGTGCACCCACCAGTTGAACCCGACGGTGTCGTGCGCGGCGATGTGCGCCCACGTCTCCTCGTCGACGTCGTTCAGCGACGCGCCCGAGCCGAAGACGAACACGATCTCGCTTCGCCGCCTCGCGCGCAGCTCGTCCTCGCCCACATACCGGTAGGCGCCTCGGTTGCGGAGGAACTGCAGCCACGGCCCGGTCCGAAGCGGGAGAAGCCGGACGGCCTCGGCGATCTCACCTCCGTGCACGGTCCACCATCAGGCGTAGATCTCGGCGTCGCTCACGGTGCGGAGGCGACGGCCACGTCCCCCGCCCGCGACGTGACGGCAGCCGCCACCTGGTCGGGCTGCACCCCGCCGCAGCCGAGCCGCCATTCGCGCGGGCCGACCGGTCGCGGAAACAGCCGCACGAACCGCTGCCCGGTCCGCGCGGCGACGAATGGGATCCGCTGGAACGGCGCCTCCGTCGCGCGGACCGCATAGCCGCCGTCGGCCGGCTCGAGCGAGAGCTCGATCCTGCTCGGCTGTAGCCCGTGATAGCGGCGGTGCGCGTCGACCGCGGTGCAGCTTCGCCACGGCACGCCGGTCTTCTCCGCCGCTGCGCGGAGCAGCTCGACCGCGTGACGCGTCTCGGACCGCATGTCGCGGTTGTCGTGGCTGAAGTACGACAGCACGCGGCGCTCGCCCGAGCGACCGGCCTCATCGAAGCACGCGTCGACGTGCTCCTGCGTCAGCTCGTTGTAGCGCGAGCGAAGGTCGAGCGACCGGTAGACGAACCGCCGCAACGTCCCCCGCCGGATGGGGTTCCCGAGCGCGGGGTGGTAGCTGCCCCAGATCGCGGGGGCGCCGTACCAGTCGAAGTGGTAGAGGTCCGAGCCGGGCTTCGAGCGCTCCGAGACGCGGTTCGAGAAGTCGATCGGGATCGCCTGCTCGAGCCAGCGGGACGCGGCCTCGTCCTCGATCGTCCCGCCCGCCCGGAACGCGGCGGGGAACGATCCCCGCTCGAGCAGCCTCCGCGCGAGGATCGTGTTGCACTCGTTGCTCGACAGCCACGTCTCCGACCAGTGGTCGCCGATCCCGTCCGCGGGCGGGACGTGGTAGTGCCAGTAGAGCCCGTCGTCGTGCACGGGCAGCGACCTGATCCGGTCCCACGTGTCGTGGTACTCCGCGACCCGCTGCTTCGGGTTCGTCAGGAAGCCCGTGAAGTCCATGACAAACCAGTTGAAGCGGTACGGGTCGCCGAAGGAGTCGCCGTGCCCGGCGCGGAAGCCGGGCGCGGTCAGCTCGGCGAGGGACGCGAGGATGTCGTCCCAGTCGTCCATGAACTCGGGCGATCCGTCGGGCAGCCGCCGCGCGTCCCCGCCGAGCGGCCCCTCGGTGTCGACGCAATGGACGACGAGAACCTCGCTCACCCGGCTACCTCGACCGCGGTGAGCACGTCGCGGTGGTCGTATCCCTCCGGCAGCCTTGCGTGCAGCATCGTCAGGCGCTCGAGGTCGTCCCGCGTGTCGAGCGCGACGCGGACGTGCGAGAAGTTCCCGAACGGGCAGACGAGCCCGGCGAGGCGGAAGCGCTCCGGCCGCCGGTAGACGAAGGGCGTCACGTGCTCGCGCTCGTACGGGTCGGCGCTCTCGCGCGCCGCCTGCTCGAGGCACCCGATGCGGACGAGCTCGAGGTCGAGCCCGTCCGGGTAGCTCGGCGGCAGGTTGTTGGCGAGGTAGTCCGGACGCTCCAGCTCGTCGTACGCGTCGAGCAGCTCGTCCACGAGGGCGGGACAGAGCAACGGCCTGTCCGCGCAGATGCGGAGGACGAGCTCGGCGCCGGCCGAGCGCGCCGCGGCGAGAACGCGCGCGAGCACGTCGTCGGCCGAGCCCCGGAAGACGCCCACGGCTGCCTGCTCGCACGCCCGCGCGACGGCGTCGTCCTCGGGTCGGTCAGACGTCGCCACGACGAGGTCGACGGGGTGGCGCACCGTCCGCAGCCGGGCGAGCATGTGGCCGAGCACGGTCGTGCCTGCGAACGGGGCGAGCGTCTTGCCGGGGAGCCGCGTCGAGCCCATTCGGGCCTGCACGACCGCGGCGACGCGCTCAGCCGCCATCCCGCACGAGCATGTCCCACTGGAGCGTCGTGTCCTCGGCGATGTCGACCGCCGCGCGCCACCCCTCCGTCTCCGTCAGGAAGGCGGGGGGAACGCCGCCGCCGGGCCGCTTGACGTCGAGCAGCTCGGGCGCGATCGCCGTCCCTCTCGGGATGCCCACCCGGGCGACGACGCTGCGGCGCGCCCCTACCCGCGCCGCTTCCTCGATCGGCAGGATCTGCTTCACCGGCGGCCCGAGCAGTTGCCTCACCCGGGCGAGCTCGTCGACGAGCGTGCGGAGATCGGCGGGGTCGAGCGCGTGGTAGTGGTCGTTGCCGGGCAGCGACCGGTCGAGCGTGAAGTGCGTCTCGATCACGCGGGCGCCGAGCGCGTAGGCGGCGGCGATCACGGCGAAGCTGTCGGGCGGGACGGTGTGATCGGAGTAGCCGAGGACGCGCCCCGGAAAGGCCGCCGCGAGCTCGCGCAGCCCTCCCACCGCCGCCGCGTCGACCGGCGTCGGATAGGCGAGCGTGCACTGGAGGACGGCGACCTCCCCCACTCCGTGGCGGTCGAGCACGGCGAGCGCCTCCTCGATCTCGGCGAGCGTGGAGGCGCCCGTCGAGAGGAGCACAGGTTTGCCGGTGCGCGCGACGCGCTCGAGCAGCGGCACGTTCGTGATGTCGCCCGACGCGATCTTGAACGCGGCGACGAGGTCGTCCAGCCACTCGACCGCGTCCACGTCGAAGGCCGACGTCAGGAAGTCGATGCCCGCGTCCGAGCACTCGCGCGCGAGCCGGCGGTACTCCGCCTCGCCGAAGCGGTCGTACTTCGAGAACAGCTCGAACTGGCTCGCGGTCGCCTCGCGGCTCCGGTCCCAGTAGGCGGCGCTGGAGCGCGTGGCGAGCCGCTCCGCCTTGTACGTCTGGAACTTGATCGCACGCGCACCGGCCGCGGCAACCTCGCGCACCATCCGCACGGCGGCGTCCAGTTCGCCCTCGTGGTTCACGCCCGCCTCGGCGACGACGAGCGCCGGCGCGTCCCACGCCCGGTAGCGCGCGAGATCGAGCAGCTCAGCCTCCGTTCTTCCGCAGGGCGCGCTCGCGATGCGCCTCGTGCGTGGCGACGTCGGTCGTCATGTTCTCGCCGTGCAGGCGGTACCGGTAGAGCGGCAGCTCGACCCGGTGCATCTTCCAGCGGCGCTCGAAGCGCAGGCGCAAGTCGAGATCCTCCGCCATGAGAAACGACTCGTCGTACAGGCCGAGATCGATGAGGCGCTCCTTGCGGAACATGACGCCGCAGCCGATCGGCCGCTCGCGGCAGTCGACGTGCTCCAGGTGCGCCTCGTGCTCGTCGACGGTGTAGTAGTCGCACGCCACGGCGTCCATGTACGGGTTGAGCTCGAGGTACAGGGAGAGGACGCGGACGAAGTCGTGGTGGACGTAGTCGTCGGCATCGACGCGCACGACGTACCGCGCGTGCGCCGCCTTGAGGCCGCGGTTGAGAGAGGCCGGGAGGCCGAGCTGCACCTCGTTCGAGAGCACGCGAATGCCGTCGAAGCTCTCGGCGACGCGTCGGGTCGCGTCGGTCGAGCCGTCGTCGACCAGGACGATCTCGTACGAGCCCGGCGGCGCGCTCTGGTTGAGGCACGAGCGGAGCGCCCGCTCGACGTACTTCTCCTCGTTGTGCGCCGCCATCACGATCGCGACGTCCGCCACCCGCTCCTCCCGATGCGCCGTGGTTGCGGAGCCGAGGGTAGCGAGAGGCGCGGCCGGGGCTACGCGGGGCGCGACGCCCGCCCGCGCGAGAGACGTCTCCGGATTCCCGCGGCCAGGGGCCGCAGGTCGCGGCGCCGCAGCAGCCTCCACGCGACCAGCAGCCTGTGGAGGCCGGGCCGCTCGTGCGGCAGGTAGAAGTCGAAGAAGAGCGGCGAGCGCATGCGTCCTCCGTGGCGGCGGCTGGCGCGCCACGTCTCCGCTGCGAACGCCCGGTATTCCGCGACGCTCTTGGACGACGGGTGGTAGCGGTATGCGGCCAGCGTCCGGTCGACGTGGCAGACGCCGAAGCGCTTGCCGAGCTTCAGCCAGAGCTCGTAGTCCATCGCGTAGCGCAGATCCGCGTCGACCCCGCCGACGGCGTCGAACGCCTCGCGCGTGAAGAAGGAGCCGGGCTGCGCGACGCGGTTCTCGCGCTCGAGCTGCCGCTCGTAGTCGAAGGGCACGGCCGGCACGTCCCGGATCGTCCGGCCGTCCTCGTCGACCTGACGCCAGCCGCCGTGCACGAGGCCGCAGCCGCTCGACCGCAGCGCCTCGACGGCGGCCGACACGGCCCCCTCGAGGTAGTAGTCGTCGGCGTTGAGCCAGCCGAGGATCTGGCCCGTTGCCGTTGCGAAGCCCTTGTTGATCGCGTCGGCCTGGCCGCGGTCGGGCTCCGAGGTCCACCGGACGCGCGGGTGGCGACGGAGGACGTCGAGCGTCTCGTCCGTCGAGCCGGCGTCGACGACGATGTGCTCGATGCGGGGGTAGTCCTGCTCCGCGACGCTGCGGATCGCCTGCTCGATGAACCGGCCCTGGTTCAGCGACGGCGTCACGATCGAGACGAGCGGGAGGTCGTCAGCCGCCATCGCGGGAGCGTCTCGACAGCTCTCGCTTGAGCGACAGCTTCGCGCCGGTTGAGTACGCGGCCCAGATCAGGCTGAGCGCGAGGCCGGTGAGGCCGTCCCGGTATCCGCGCTTCGCGGCGAAGCTCTCGACGAAGCTCGGCCACGGCGTCCGCACCACGTCCTTCCAGCCGGTGACGAGGCCGTGGCTGCGGCGATCCGGCCCCTCCAGCTTGAGGTAGCGCCAGTGCTTCGCGATCAGCGACCGGTACCCGGGCGACCAGTAGTGCGCGATCGCGTTGTCACCGGTGAACGGCACGACCTCCGCGCGAAAGCCGGCTCGGAGCTGCGTGCCGGAGTGCACCGTGGGATGCAGCTCGACCGCCCCGCGCCGCGCCAGCGTCCGCTTGCGGTTGACGCCGCCCCAGATCGTGCCCCGCAGCGGCCTGCCGCGAAAGAAGAACTGCCACGGACAGTCGACCGCGCCCACGGCGGCGTCGAGCTTCGGCAGCAGCTCGCGGAGCTGATCGGCGAGCCTCGGCGAGAACACCTCGTCGGGATCGAGGAAGAGCAGCCACTCGTGCGTCGCTTCCTCGACGAGGTGCATCCGTGCCCGTTCGGCGATCTCCACGTACGGGTGCCGGATGACCCGCGCGCCGAGCGCAGAGGCGACGTCCGCGGTCGCGTCCGACGAGTCGATGTCGATCACGATGATCTCGTCGCAGAAGTCGAGCGACGCGAGGGCACGCCGAAGCAGCTGCGCCTCGTTGTGGCTGCCCACCATTGCGGTGACGGGAAGGCGATCGGACTGCGCCGGACGGGACGACGGCGCGGCGCTCAGCCGTCGCTCCTCCGCCGCCGCAGGACCGCGTGCTCGCTCAGGCCGAGGATGCTCAGGAAGAACGAGGCGAATGCTCCCTGCAGCGCGATCGCGACCACCGTGAGGCCGAGGAGGCCGAGGCGCGGGTCGCGCACGCCGTCGAAGAGCGAGCCTGCGGCGAGCCCGAGCCCGACGAGGAGGCTCACGCCGGCGAGCGCCAGCCCGTGCTCGAGCTTGAACCGCCGCCAGCCCCGCTCGAGCCGCTCGTCGTGCTCGCCGAGGTAGACGACGGCGTACGTGCGCGCGAAGAGGCCGAGCTGGATGACGCCGAGGCCGACGATGGCGAGCATGGCGAACGCGATCGCCACGCCCGTCCACGGCTCGCCGAGCGACCGCCACGAGGCGAGGACGACGAGCCCCGCCATGCCGCCGAGCGTCGCGACGGCGCCGGGCACGGCGAAGAGGAACGTCGGGCTGTAGACGAGCATGAACCGGAGGTGGCGCCAGCCGTCGCGGCCGCGGGACAGCTTCGACTCGCCGAGCCGCGGCCGGTAGTCGACGGGCACCTCCTCGACGCGCAGCCGCCGCTTCCCGGCCTTGATCACCATCTCCGAGGCGAACTCCATGCCGGTGGCGGAGAGCTTCAGCGCCGGGATCACGTCGCGCCGCAGCGCGCGCAGGCCGCAATGAGCGTCGGAGACGCCGCTCCCGAAGAGCAGGTTCAGGAGCCCGGTGAGGAGCGGGTTGCCGATGTACCGGTTCGGCCAGGGCATCGCGCCCGGCGCGATCGTCCCGCCGAAGCGGTTGCCGATCACGACCTCCGCGCCGGCCCGCAGCCGCTCGACGAAGACGCCGAGCGACTCGAGCGGATAGGTGCCGTCGGCATCGGCCATGACGACGTAGCGGCCGCGGGCGGCCGCGAGCCCTGCGAGGTAGGCGCTCCCGTAGCCCCGCCGGGGCTCGAAGACGACGGCCGCGCCGGCTCGCCGCGCGAGCTCCGCGGACGCGTCCTCCGAGCCGTTGTCGACGACGAGGACCTCGCCGTCGAGGCCGGCGGCCGCCAGCCCCGCGAACGCCTGCTCGACCACGTGCGCGATCCCCGCCTCCTCGTCGAGGCACGGGATGACGACGGACACCTCCGGCGACGTGGTTCCGTCGGGAGGCGGAGCGGGGGGCGTCTCGTCGGCCGCCACGTCGGGCGCGGACATCGGGCCACCAGGATAGTCCGCTGCCCCGATCGCCTTCACGGACGCGTCTCGCGACGACACTACACTGGACGGCCGCGAACGCTCCACACGAGGGTTGAGCAGATTCCACTGGCCGGGTCGAGGGTGTAGAGCCGCAGCCGTCGCGGCCTGCGCCGCCGCGTGCTGGTTCGCCGGCGCCGGCACGGCTCACGCCGCCGCCGGCCGGGCCGCGGACGCGTGTCCGTGGCTGAACGCGGCGCTGCGGCCGGGCGTGCGCGCGACCGAGCTCCTGCAGGCGATGACGCCGGACGACAAGTTCGCGCTGCTCGCCGGCGTGAACAACTACGACCCGCAGTACGCGGACGGCGCCGGCTACGCCGGCTACGTGCCGGCCAACCCTCGGCTGTGCATCCCGGCGCTGACGCTGAACGACGCGGGCGCGGGCGTCGCCGACGGACAGATCGGGACGACGGCGTTCCCCGCCCCGATCGCGCAGGCGGCCACGTGGGACACCCCGCTGCAACGCAGCTTCGGCCAGGCGCTCGGACGCGAGGCGTGGAACAAGGGCATCGACGTCCTCCTCGGCCCCGACGTGAACATCGCCCGCGTTCCGCAGAACGGGCGGAACTTCGAGGCGTTCGGCGAGGACCCGTTCCTGAGCGCGCAGGTCGGCGCGGCGGAGATCCAGGGCATCCAGGCGAACCCGGTGATCGCCACGGTCAAGCACTTCGCGGTCAACAGCCAGGAGACGAACCGCTACTGGATCTCGTCCGTCGTCGACCAGAGGACGCTGCACGAGATCTACCTGCCGCCGTTCGAGGCCGCCGTCCGGGCGGGCGTGGGCGGCGTGATGTGCGCGTACGGGCTCGTCAACGCCGTCTTCTCGTGCCAGAGCCCCGACCTGCTGACGACGATCCTGCGCGGCGAGCTCGGCTTCGGCGGGTTCGTCGTCTCCGACTGGGGCGCCACCATGTCGAGCGCCCCCGCGGCGAACGCCGGGCTCGACCTCCAGATGCCGATCGGCACCTTCTTCGGCGCTCCCCTCCGCGCCGACCTCCAGTCCGGTGCGGTCTCGCAGGCGGTCGTCGACCGCATGGTGCTGCGGATCGTGACGACGATGTTCCGCTGCGGCGTGTTCGACCGGCCGCCGCCCGCCCGCGCCGCCGTGGCCACGGCGAACGTCTCGACCCCGGCCGACCAGGCCGTCGCGCTCAGGCTCGCCGAGGAGAGCACGGTGCTGCTCCGGAACGAGGGCGGCATTCTTCCGCTGACGGGATCCGGCAAGCGGATCGCGGTGATCGGCGCGCCGGCCGGCCCGGGCGGGCTCGCACACTTCGTCAGCGGCGGAGGGAGCGCGTACGTCGCGGCCGCGCAGCCGGTCTCGCCGCTCGCGGCGATCACCTCGCGCGCGGCGGAGGCGGGCGACACCGTCGCCTACGCCGACGGCAGCGACCCGGCCGCGGCGGCCGCGCTCGCCCAGCAGTCGTCCGTCGCGATCGTCTTCGCGTACGACCAGGAGAGCGAGGGCACCGACCGGGCCACGCTCGCCCTGCCGGACGGCCAGGACGCGCTCGTCTCGGCGGTGGCGCAGGCGAACCCGCACACGGTCGTCGTCCTCGACACCGGCGGCCCGGTGCTCATGCCGTGGCTGCGTCAGGTCGCAGCGGTGCTGGAGGCGTGGTATCCCGGGCAGCAGGACGGCGACGCGCTCGCGCCCATCCTCTTCGGCGACGTCGATCCGAGCGGCAAGCTGCCGCAGACGTTCCCGGCGAGCGAGCAGGCGCTGCCGACGGCGTCGCCCGCCCAGTGGCCGGGCGTGAACGACGCGCAGGACGCGCTCTTCTCGGAGAAGCTCGACGTCGGCTACCGCTGGTACGACGTCCACGGCGTCCGGCCGCTCTTCCCCTTCGGCTACGGCCTTTCGTACACCCGCTTCGCGTACCGGAACCTCACGGTCACGCGGCGCGGCGCCGGCGTCCGCGTCTCCTTCACGGTGTCCAACGTCGGCTCGCGCGCGGGCGCGGAGGTCGCGCAGGTCTACCTCGTCGATCCCGCCTCCGCGACCGAGCCGGGCCGCCAGCTGCAGGGCTACCGCCGCATCCGGCTGGCCGCGGGCCGCAGCGCTCGCGTCACGGTCGACCTGCCGCAGCGGGCGTTCGAGATCTGGAGCACGGGCAAGGGCCGCTGGACGCCGGTGCCGGGAACCTACGCCGTGCTCGTCGGCGCCTCGTCGCGCGACATCCGCCTGCGCGGACGCGTCGTCCGCGACTGACCGCTCAGCGCGCCTCGATCGACTCGAGCGTCCGTTCGATCCGCTGCAGGTAGCGGTCGAGCAGCAGCTCGTCCGGGTCCCACGCCTTCCAGGTTCGCTCGTAGAGCTCGGGCGAGAAGTCGATCGAGCGGAACTGCGCCCAGTCGTCGAGCGCGATCATCGGGTAGTCGGGGTGGTGCTCCGTGACGAGGCTGCGCCGGACGACGGGAATCGTCCGGACGAGGAGCGCCTCCCACGTCCGCGCGCAGTCGATGCCGATGCCGTTCGGCGAGATGCAGAAGTACGAGGAGGCGAGCTCCTCGAGGTACTCCGGCCACGGCAGCTCCCGGCCCAGCGGGAGCCCCGTCTGCTCGAGGCAGTACGCGCGCTCGAAGGGGTTGTGATCGACCCGGAACTGACAGTGGAAGAGCTGCCGCTTCGCCAGGTTCCGCTCCTGCACGCCGAGGATGGTCGCCGTGTCCTTCGGCTGCGCCCACGGCCCGAGCCCGAACGGCCTTGCACGCGCCTTCGGGTGGTCGAGCATGAGGTTCATCGCGAACCAGGCGCGCAGCCCGGGGCGGCGCAGGTACCGGCGGTGCCTGCGGTCGACGGGGAGGTCGGTGTGGCCCGTGAAGAGGACGAACTCCCCCTCCGGCGCCGCACGCTCGAAGAACTCGTGGACGTCGGGCGTCCTCACGAAGTACCAGTCGTTGTCGATGTCCTCGCGAACGATCAGCCCGCCCTGCCGGTAGACGTAGCGGCAGCGGCCGGCGAGCCGGTTGGAGCTCACGATCGGCCGCTCCTCCTCGATCCGCGTCGCGAGCGCCGCCGTGTCGCGGTCGGTCCACGGCCAGCCGCTCCGGTCGCGCCGCCGTCGCAACGCCGCATCCGGATGGCGCGCGAAGTCGGCCGCGTTGCGGCTCGACCGGAACACGACGCGGGCGGCCCGCACGAGGCGGGGCCCCTGGGGCAGCCGCAGGAGGCCGTGGGCGATCGCGCCGCGCAGCCGGAGCTGGTCCACCGGACGACCCTACCGGGCGCGGATCGCGGTCTCGTACGCCTCGAGGAGCGCGCGTGCGGCCGCGCCGCGCGAGAACCGCTCGAGCGTCGCGGCGTGCGCAGCGGCGCCCAGTCGCTCCCGCTCGTCCGCGTCGCCGAGGAGCCGCTCGAGCGCGGCTCGGAGCGCCGCCGGGTCGCGCGGCGGCACCAGCACGCCCGTGACGCCGTCCTCGACCGCGTCGAGGTGGCCGCCGACGGCCGTCGCCACGACGGCGCGCCCGTGGGCCATCGCCTGCCGGCAGGCGCCGCCGACGCCCTCGCGCCGCGAGGGCGCGCACACGACTGCCGCCCGCTCGTACCAGCGGCCCATCTCCGCCGGCGGCACGAAGCCGACCGCGTCGGGGACACGCGCGCGGAGCGGCCCGTCACCGACGATCCACCGCGGCAGCCCCTCCGTCGCCTCGACGAGCTCGAGGATGCCCTTCTCCGCGCTCAGGCGGCCCGCGAACAGGACGTGCGGCGGCTCCTCCGGAGGCCCGACCTCGGCGGGGGCGTCGACGACGAACGGCACGTGCCGCACGTCGCGCGCACCCAGGTCGCGCGCCGCGTCGGCGAGGAACGAGGACGCGGCCAGGACGGCGCGCGCGCCGCGCACGAGCGGGCGCGCGAGCGCGGGCGCACGCCGCGCCAGCTCCACGTCCGTGCCCCACACCTGCAGCACGTACGGCTTCCCGGTCGCGCGGGCAGCGAGCGCGGACGGGATCCAGTGCGCGTGCACGAGGTCGGCGTCGCCCGCCGCGCGCCGCGCCGCGTGCGCGAATGCGGCGAGGAACGCCGGCGCGAGCGCGAGCCGCCACGGCCGCGCGCGAAGGTTCTGCGCGATCCCGCCGCCGTAGGCGATCCCGAAGTGCGGAAACGAGGCCGGCGAGACGACGTCGACCGTTACGCCGGCGCTCCGGGCTGCGTCGGCGAGGTCGGCGACGAAGTGCCCGGCGACGTCCCGCTCGTCGCGCGGGTACGACGTCGCCAGGACGACGACCTTCACTCGACGCCTCGTGGGCTGCTCAATCCGCCAGCCGAGCCCGGGCGACGAACCGCTCGGGCTGCGTCTCGACGACCGTCGCCTCGCCGAAGACGACGGGCACCGCGAGCGCGAGGGCCACGAAGGCGAAGAAGTAGTAGAACTGCATCGTCAGGTAAAAGGCGTTCGACGCGAGCGTCCCCGCGAGCGCGGCCGTGCATCCCCATGCGAGCGGCCGGACGCGCGCCGCGAGCGGGTCGTGCGCCGCGGCGAGCACGCGCCCGAGCGCCCGCGCGCGCGCGAGCCGCACGAACAGCCACACGAGAAACGCGGCGAACAGCGCGGTGCCGACGACGCCGGTCTCGACGAGCAGCGCGACGTAGTACGAGTGCGGGCCCCAGTTGGTCTTGCCGGTGACGAACTGGTAGTAGACCGAGAAGGTGTTCAGCCCGAGCCCGAACAGCGGGTCGACGTGCATGACGTGCGGGATGAAGCTGTACACCTGGAAGTGCGCGTTCTCCGATCCGCCGCTCGTCTGCACGCGCGAGCGCAGCACGATGCTGAAGAAGTGGCGCCGCGAGAGGACGATCGCGAGCAGGACGGCGATCGCGGCGCCGACCGGGACGAGCAGCCGCGACGACGCGAGGTAGCCGCGGTACGGCAGCAGCAGGATCAGCGCGCCGACGCCCAGGCCGAGCAGCCCGCTGCGCGAGAGCGTCGCAGCCTCGACGATCAGCAGGAAGCCGATCGTCGCGGCGAGGGGCCAGCGCGCGCGGTGGCCGCGCTCGAGCCGCAGGTACAGCGGCGTCAGGACGAGCAGCGGGACGATCAGCATGATCCCGAGGTGGTTCGGGTCGCCGGTGAGCGCGTTCGGCCGGTAGACGTTCGCGCCGTTGACCGCGCCGTAGACGTTGATCTGGCTGGCGCCGCCGGTGATCGGCGAGAGGATGCTCGCGTCCAGGTTGCCGCCGCGACGCGCATCGAGGAGCTGCAGCACGCCGTATGCCGCGTTGAAGACCAGCCCCGCGCTGAACCAGACGAGCGTCCGCCAGAAGTAGTCGCGGCCGCGACGGGCGAGCCACGCGATCGCGGCGGCGAGGAAGGCGAAGTGGATGATCCACTTCGTCAGCCCCTTCGCCCACTGCGCGAGCGCGTCGTGGTCGGAAAGGTCGAAGAAGCCGAGCAGGTAGACGACGAGGAACGCGGCGAAGAAGAAGAGGACGACCGCCGTCGTGTGCGGCACGCGCGCGCGCTTCGTGGTGGCGAGGAACGAGAGGAGGAACAGGATCGCGAGCACGTCCGCGAGCGAGACGTTGCCCGCGACGTTCCAGTGCACCTTCTCGAACGTCACGCAGAAGACGCTCGCCAGGAAGAGGAAGCTGGTCAGCCTTCTCATGCGACGCGCTCCAGCAACGCGGCCAGCTCCTCGACGCGCGTCCGGCGCGACAGCCTCCGCCGCCACTCCTCCGACAGCGGCGCGCCGTCGAGCGTGCCGGCGCGCCAGCGGGAATGCAGGTCGCGCAGCGCCGCGACCATGCCCTCGACGTCGACCGGCGCGACGACGACGCCCGCACCGGCCGCGCGGATCAGCTCCGCGGCGGCGCCGTCCGGCGGCACGGCGGCGAGGATCGGCCGCTCGGCGGCGAGGTACTCGAACACCTTCCCGCTCAAGACGCCGCGGCCACGACCGCCCGCGTCCGGAATCAGGAGCAGGAGCGCCTCCGAGTCGCGCTGCAGCTCGAGCGAGCGGCGGCGCGGCGCGTAGGGGATCAGCTCGAGCCGGTCGCCGAGGCCGAGGCTCCCGGCCCATTCCCGGTCCGCGGAGCGGAAATCTCCCAGGAAGCGCGCGACGACGTCGTCGAGGCCGCTCTGCGCGAGCGCGGTCAGGAACGGCCGCGGGTCGCGCTTCCCGAAGAACGACCCCGCGTGGGTGATCCGGAAACGCTCGGACGGATGCCGTCCGAGGCCGGCGAAGTCGTCGAAGTCGGAGCCGTTCGCGATCGTCTCGACGCGGCCCTTGGGCGCACGCGCGCGCACCTCGTCGGCGATCGCCTCCGACACCGCGACGATCGCGTCCGCGCGGGCGGCGACGAGCCGCGCGACGGCGTGCTCGCCCTGCTCCTTCGCGCGCACGAGCAGCCGCTCGGCACGGCGGTGCGGGTGCGCGACGATCGAGTCGCGGAGGTCGGCGACCCAGCGCACGCCGGTCGCCTTCTGCACCGCGGCGCCGATCAGGTGGACCGACGACGGCGGCGAGGTCGTGAGCACGACGTCGATGCCCTCGCGCTTGACGATCCGGATCGCCGCGGGGATCGCGGTGACGTTCCAGCTCACGTTCTCGTCGGGAACGAGCAGCCGGCGCCCCGCGAGCTGCGTGTGGCGGGCGACGCGCGCGAGCCCGGCCGTGCCGTGCAGCTCCTCCGCCGGTTTGCGGCCGCGTGGGCCGAGATAGCGAGCCCGGTGCACCCAGGCGAGCGTCGGCGGCTGCAGCTCGTCGTCGCGGTGGATCCACTTCGGGTCGTCGGGCGCGAGGACGTGCGTCTCGATGCCGAGCTCGGGCAGGTGCGTCGCGAGCTTGAGCGGCCGCTGCACGCCTCCGCCGCCGGCGGGAGGGAAGTACAGCGTGACGACGAGCACCTTCACCGCGGCAGACGATAGAGACGGTCTCCGCGCGCCGGGGCGTCAGGCGCTCGCGCGGAACACCTCCACCCAGGCCGAGTGCCCTGTGGCAGCCGCCACGCGCGCGTCGCAGGTGACGAGGGGAGCCCGCAGCGCCTCGGCGAGGGCGACGAACGTCGCGTCGTATGCCGTAAGGTTGTGCCGGAGCGCCCAGATGCGATCCGCCAGGGGATGATGCGGGTAGCGCGTCAGGGCAAGGTCTCGCAGATCGCGGCGGGCATCCGCTGCACGATCCGCTCCGACGAGACCGTCGCGCTCGAGGCGTCGCAGCGCGTGAAGGAGCTCGACATCGATGAAGTGCGGCGCGTGGAGATCGCCGTCCTCGGCCAGGCGCTCGACCAGTCCCCGCGCCGGCCGTCGAGCGACGATCGCGTCGAGCACCGCGGAGGTGTCGACAACGAGCACCGTTCAGCGGCGATCGCGGCCTTCGCGGACGGCGGCGACGATCGCTTTCCCGGAGGCGCCGCCGGATCGCGTGTGCGCGCGAGCCAGCAGGTCGGCCACGGGCGGGTGACGAGCGACGCGCTCGAGCTCTTCCAGAATGAGGTCGGAGAGCGACACGCCAGCAGCGGCCGCGCGCGACCTCAACACACGGTGGACGTCGTCGGGGACGTTCCGGACCTGGATCGTCTTCACGGCCAAATGCTAGCAAAATGGGTGTGTCACACCTAGTTTGGGTGCGGGAGAGGGTACAGACGGCCTCGCCGGATCGCCCAGGTGGCCCCGTAGCGGCGCGGGATCGCCGGGTCGTTCGTCCGCAGCCAGCGCTCGACGGCGCGCACGCGCGCGTACGGCATGTTCGCGCGCGTGTTGGCGACGTGCGTCACCGGGAGCGCGACGACGTAGAGCGGCGCGACGGCGACGACGCGGTAGCTCACCTGCACCGGCGCGATGACGACGGAGCCCTTCGGCACGCGGGTACGCAGCGCGTGCACGAGCTGCGGCGACAGCGCCTGCGGGTCGGTCGGCGTGCGGGCGCTCCAGCGCGAGAAGCCGTGCACGACGACCGGCAGGGCGAAGCACGCGACCGCGGCGGCGGCGAGCCCGTGCCGCTCGCGCAGCGAGCGCGGTCGAAGCAGTGCGAACGCGGCGAGCGCCGCGGCGCCGCCGACCAGGGCGATCCAGGTGGCCGCCGCAGGGCCGCCGTTTCGGAGCCCGTAGGCGAAGTCGCCCGGCCACAGGAGCTGCAGCACGATCCCTGCCGCGAGCGCGAAGGGCAGGATGGCGACCCGGCGCGAGACCAGCGCCGCCGCGCCCGCGAGCGCGAACGGGAGCGGCGCGAAGCCGGCGGCGCGGCGCGACTGCGAGAGCGAGACGGCGTCCGACAGGTGCACGAAGAGCCACGGCACCTCCATCAGCGCCAGCACGAGCAGGCTGCCGCCGAGCGCGAAGCCGGCCCAGCGGCGGCGCAGGCCGAGCGCGGTCACCGGAAGCAGCACGAGCGCCGCCACGGCGACCGCGCCGCTCCGGCCCATCACCTCGGCCGCGAGCCGGTAGTGGTGGTCGCTCCGGATCACGAGCTGGTCGCGGTACTGCCGCAGCCCGTTCGCGAGCGCGCTGCCGTGCGGGTTGCGCGAGAGGGTCTCGTCCGCGATCGGCTTCAGCCAGAGCAGGGCGAGCCCGGTCGGCACGATCGCGGCCGCGAGCGCCGCCGCGGAGCGCCGCCATTCGCCCGGCCTGAGCAGGACGTAGCCGACGAGCGGCAGGAGCAGGAAGAGCGCGTACGTCGGGTGCGTGAGCGTGAGCGCGCCGAAGAGCGCCGCCAGCACCGCCGCCTCGCCCGCGCGCGGCCGCGCCGCGAACGTGAAGAACACCGCGATCGCGGCCGGGGCGAGCAGCTGGCGCGCGGTCGTGCCCGGGAGGTCGAGCGTCGCGTAGGAGCCGCCGTGGCCGGGTGCGAAGCAGAAGAGCGCGAGCTGGGCGACGAGCACGGAGACCCCGGCCCAGGGCGACCCGAAGACCGCCGTCCCCGCCTCCCAGGCCACGACGCACGCGACCGGGACGAGCAGCGACGGCTCGTGCCGCACGACCGTCTGCGGGTCGAGCCCCGAGAACCAGGAGACGAGCGCGAGGAAGCCGTGCCAGAGCGGGAACGCGTAGCCCGGATGCAGCCCGCCGTCCTTGAACTCGTCCACGGTGCGGAGGTGGAGGCTGGTCAGGTCGACGAGCTTGCGCACGCGCGCCTCGTGGAACAGCCCGTCGCCCGTGACGGCGCCCGCGACCGGCCAGAGGAGCGCCCCGAGGCCGACGCCGCCGGCGAGGACGAGCCGGCCGACGCCCGAACCTGGTTCGCGACGGAGTCGCGAACCAGGTTCGCGAGCTCTCCATGCGACGGCGGCAGCCCCGACCGCAACCGCAGCCAGCACGACGACCGCGAGGTGGATCGAGCGGTGGAAGGCGAAGACCGCCGCCCACGCGAGGAAGACCGTCGCGAGCGACCAGCCGAGCGCCGCCGACAGCAGCCGCTGGCCGAGCGCGCGCGCGACGAGCCACCCCGGGACGAGGACGACGAGCGTCCCGAACGCGAGCCGCAGGTAGTCGATCATCGCAGGAGGTCGCGGACGGAGCCGGAGGCGAGGAAGCGGGCCCCGGCGCGGTACTGCTCGCCGCGCGCACCGCGGAAGAGGAGCGAGCGGAGCCGCAGCGACCGGAGCAGCAGCCGCCGCGCCCGCTCCGCCTCGCGCGGGCCGCGGTGCTTGTCGAGGAAGCGGAGGTGCCCACGCAGGTTCTCGACGTACAGCCGTCCGCCGTGCGTCGCGCCGCCCACGTGCACCACCTCCGCGCCCGGGAAGAACAGCACCTTCCAGCCGGCGCGGCGGAAGCGCGTCAGCCAGTCGGTCTCCTCGCCGAACATGAAGAACGCCTCGTCGAACAGGCCGACGGCGTCGATCGCCTCGCGGCGCACGAGCAGCGCGGGCCCGGACAGCCACTCCGCCTCGCGCACGCGATCGTGGTCGAACCCGCCGGCGTAGAGCGGGTTGAGGAGCCGCGACCGCGGCGCGAGCTTCCGGATGAACAGGTACTCGGTCGCGAGCCGCCACACGGTCGGCTCGCCGCGCACCGACCGCTGCAGCGTCCCGTCGGGGTTCCGCAGCCGCGGCCCGACGACGGCGGCCTCGGGATGCTCGTCGGCGAACGCGACCAGCCGGTCGAGCCCGTCGCCGACGACCCATGCGTCGGGGTTGAGCAGGAAGGCGTAGCGACCGTCGGCCTCGCGGATGCCGGCGTTGTTGCCGGCGCCCATGCCGCGGTTGTCGCGCTCGAGGACGCGCACCTCGGGAAACCGCTCGCGCAGGAGCTCGAGGGTGCCGTCGGTCGAGCCGTGGTCGACCACGATCGTCGGCCGGCCGCGCACGGACTCGAGGCAGCGCTCGAGCCACGGCAGCGCGTCGTACGCGACGACGACGACCGTGACGTCAGGTTGATCCATCGGGCACGGCGGCGGCGCGGCGGGCGAGGAACTGCTCCCAGACGACGACGGCCGCGCCCGGCAGCGCGAGGAGGACGGTCATCACGAAGAAGAGGAAGCCGCAGGCGAACGCGGGGTCGTGCGGGACGGAGAGGTCGCCGAGGAAGTTGACGAAGAACGCCTCGCGCACGCCGATGCCGTTGACCGTGAACGGAACGAGCATCACGAGGAAGAGCAGCGGCCCGAGCACGACGTACGGCAGCAGCGAGAGGTGGATCCCGACCGCGCGGCCGGAGGCGTAGATCGCGACGACGCGCGTGAGCTGCGCGAGCGCGGTGACCGCCGCGACGACGAGCAGGGTGCCAACGTGGTCGCGGTAGCCGTGCAGGCCGTCGTAGACGGCGCGGGCCGGCGTCTCGACCCGGAGTCGGCGCGCGTACGGCAGCGCGAAGCGCAGCTTCGCCCGCACGCGGCGCGAGAAGAAGACGAAGCCGGCGACGATCGTCGCGACGACGAAGACCGCCTCGACCCAGAGGTAGGCGCCGATCGGATAGCGGCCGATCGCGAGCAGCAGGCCGATCCCCGCGAGGACGAGCGTGACGGCGCCGCCGAGCGACCGCTCCAGCAGCACCGAGCCGGTGATCGGCGTGATCCGGCCCGGGTGCCGGCGAGAGGTCTCGAAGATGCGCGACGCGTCGCCGCCGACCGAAGTCGGCAGCACCTGGCCGACGGCGTACGACACGAAGTAGGCCCGCGTCAGCCACGGCACCGACTCGTGCACGCCCCGCACGCGCAGGAGCTGCTGCCAGCGCCAGCCCATCGGCGGCACGGTGGCGAGGGTGAGGGCGGCCGAGAGGGCGACCCACGGCGCGCTCGCGTTCTCGAGGATGTGCCACGTCTTCTGCGGATGGATCTGCGTGAGGATGTAGGCGATCGCCGCCGACGTGACGACGAGCGTCGCGACGACGCGCAGGCGGTGCTTCATCCCGCGAGGCGCTCGTGCACGCGGCGCAGCGCGGCGATCGCGTCGCGGACGTCGTCCTCGCCGTGGGCCGGCGAGAGCGGCAGCGAGAGCACCTCGGCGCCGGCACGCTCCGCGACCGGCAGCGGCGGCTGCCGCGGCGACAGCCTCTCGCGGTAGGCGCTCAGCCGGTGCACCGGCAGGAAGTGGATCGAGGTGCCGATGTTCTCGTCGGCGAGCGCCCGCTGCACCTGGTCGCGGTCGGCGAAGGTGACGCGGACGACGTAGAGGTGGTTCGCGTGCACGTCCCGCGGGTCGCGTGCGACCGCCTCGACCCCCTCGAGGTCGGTGATCCCCTCGTCGTACAGCGCGACGTGGCGGCGGCGGATCTCCGCGTGCTCGGCGACCTTGTCGAGCTGCACCAGGGCGATCGACGCGAGCACGTCGCTGAGGTTCGCCTTGTAGCCGGGAACGGCGATGTCGTAGAGCGAGCCGTGCCCGCGGCGCATGACGCGCAGGTCGTCGAGGGTCTGGGCGAGGTCGTCGCGGTCGGTCGCGATCAGCCCGCCCTCGCCGGCGGCGATGTTCTTGGTCGCGTAGAGGGAGAAGCACGTGACGTCGGCAACGGAGCCGACCTTGCGGCCGCGGTACCTCGACTCGGCGGCGTGCGCCGCGTCCTCGACCACCGGGACGCCCAGCTCGAGCAGCGGGTCGAGGTCGCACGGCTGCCCGTAGAGGTCGACGGGCACGATCGCCTTCGTGCGCGGGCCGACGAGCTCGCGGACGCGCTCGGGATCGACGTTCAGGGTGTCGTCGCGGACGTCGGCGAAGAGCGGCGTCGCGCCGCAGTGCACGATCACGTTCGCGGTGGCGGGCCAGGTGATCGGCGTCGTGATCACCTCGTCGCCGGGCCCGACGCCGAGCGCCACCAGCGAGAGGTGCAGCGCGGCCGTGCCCGACGACACGGCGAGCACGTGCTCCGCCTCGAGGAAGTCGCGCATCCGGGCCTCGAGCTCGGCCGTGCGCGGGCCGGTCGTGAGCCAGCCGGAGCGGAGGGTCTCGGCGACGGCCTCGACCTCCGCCTCGGAGAGCGCCGGCGGCTGGAACGACAGGAACGCGCTGCGCCGGGTGGCCTCCATCACGGGCGGAAGCGTATCCTGGTGCCGTGCTGCGTCCGTTCGCGGTCGCGGCAGGCGTCCTGGCGCTCGGTGCATCCGTCGCGCACGCGGCGCGCCCGTTTCCGCGCTTCGGCTCGGGTTGCGCACGCGAGGACTTCCGGAGCGCGGGCGTCGTCGTCCGGGCGGAGCGGTGCGGGCCGGCGACCGGCGCGCGGGCGGTCGTGGTGCTGCACGGCTGCGGCGGCTTCGACACGTTCGACCACCGGCTCGCGACCGAGCTGCCGCGCTACGGCATCGCGACGCTCGACGTCGACTACTTCGCGCCGACGCCGCCTCCGGGCGATCGCGGCTTCTGCGGCGTCTGGACGCGTCCGGAGGACGTCTTCGCCCGCTGGGAGGGCGTCGCCGTCGACGCGGCGGCCGTGTTGCGCCGGAGCTACCGCCGGATCGGAGCCGTGGGCTGGTCGCTCGGCGCGGGCGTCGCGGTCTCGGCGGCGGAGGACGCCCGCCCGTTCGCGGCCGTCGCCGCCTTCTCGGCGCTCGCCTACCCGCCGACGCTCGACCGCGCGGGGCGTCTGCCGCCGACGATCTTCCTCGACGGGGGCAGGCACGACATCGTGCCGCCGCAGAACGCACGCGCGCTCTACGCCGCGGCGCGAGCCGCCCACGTGCCGGCCGCGCTGTACGTCTACGCCGACGGGACGCACGACTGGCCCGGCCGCCAGGGCGAGGCCGGCATCGCGCGCGCGGCGGCCTTCCTGCGCCTGCACCTGGGCTGAAACCCGCGTCCTTAGTTCACTTCGTGAACTAAGGACGGGAGTTCCGCCCCGATGTCGAAACGGATCGCATCGGCCGCCCGCTCGGCGCGCTCGAGCGCCTGCTCGCGGGAGTCGCCGACGGCGAGGAGCGCGCCCGCCCGATCTGAGCCGCGGCGGAGCGGCGTGAAGACGTAGCCGGGCTCGCGGTAGACGCGCACCCGCTCGACGCCTTCGAGGCCGTCCGGGACGTCGACCGCCTCGAACAGGCCCGGCGGGGCGACGAGGAAGCGGGTGACGGCGCCGCCGACGCGCGGCTCTGGGCGCGGCGGCTCGACCGGGAGCCCGAGCGCGGCGTCGATGGCGAGTCCGTTCAGCGGGACGCCCGTCGCCGTCTCCGCGAGCTCCGCGTCGTGGCCGCCGCCGAGGCGCGCCGCCACCTCGATCACCTGCGGCCCCTCGGCGCCCACGCGGAGCTGCGTGTACGACGGGCCGTCCTCGATCCCGAGCGCGGCGACCGCCCGAGCCGCCACGTCCGCGACGGCCGATGGAGGGGTCTGACCCTCGACATCGAGGGTCAGACCCCCTCCCTGGCCCGGCCAGACGTGGGCCAGCGCGACGCCGAACGCCGGCGGGTCGGCGACGATCCTGTCCGTGACCGTCACGACCGTGAAGCGGCCGCCGACGGAGAAGCCCACCACGGTCACCTCGGGGCCGTCGACGAGCTCCTCGACGAGCGCGAGGCCGCTGCGGGCGGCGCCGCGGGCGGTCGCGACCGCCGGCGCGAGCTCGTCGGGACGCCGGACGAGCGTCAGCCCCTTCTGCCCCTGCCGGTCGGGCGCCTTCACCACGCAGGGCAGCGCCGGGCGCGGCAGCGGATCGTCGCCGCCGACGATCCAGGAGCGCGGCTGCGGCACGCCCGCCTCGGCGAGGCGCTCGCGCTGCCGAACCTTGTTGGTGGCAAGGACGGCGCTCGCCGCCGAGATCGGGTGCGACAGGCCCAGCCGCTCGGAGATCCGGGCGGCGACCGCGACCGGCCAGTCCGTGCCCGGCGCGATGATCCCGTCGACCTGCAGCGCGCCGGCGAGACGCTCGATCGCGGGCTCGTCCTCGGTCGAGAGGATGCAGCGCCGGTCGGCGAAGCGGAAGCCCGGCGCGGCGGGATCGCGGTCGACGACGCCGACCCAGAGCCCGCGCTCGCGCGCGGCCTCGAGCAGCCCGAGCTGGGCCGGGCCTGCGCCTAGGACGAGAAGACGTGGGCCCCGCGAGCGAGGATCGCTCTCCACCACGCCTCATTCTCGCGGTACCACGCGACGGTGCGATCCAGGCCGTCCTCGAACGACGTCCGCGCGCGCCACCCGAGCAGCCGCTCCGCCTTCCCGGTCGAGCCGATGTGCCGGTCGACCTGGCCGGGCCGCTCCGGGACGTGCTCGCGCAGCTCGGCGGGGCGCCCGAGCACGCGGAGGACGAGGTCGGCGATCTCCGAGACCGAGATGTCGACGCCTGTGGCGACGTTCACGACCTCGCCCGCGACGAGCTCGAGCGGCGCGTCGATCGCATGCTCGATCGCCTCGGCGTCGTCGGCCACGTAGAGCCAGTCGCGCGTCGCGTGCCCGTCGCCGTGGATCGTCAGCGGCTCGTTCGAGAGCGCCTGGGTGATGAAGCGCGGCACGACCTTCTCCGGGTGCTGGCGCGGCCCGTAGTTGTTGAAGGGCCGCAGGATCACGATCGGGAGGTCGTAGGTCGTGAAGTACGAGTACGCGAGGCGATCGGCGCCGGCCTTCGTTCCCGCGTAGGGCGAGCGGGGATTGAGCGGATGCTCTTCGTCCATCGGCGCTCGCTCGGCGGTACCGTAGACCTCCGAGGACGAGATCAGGACGAACCGCTCGACCGGCGTCTCGCGGATCGCGTCGAGCAGGATCTGCGTCCCCTCGACGTTGGTCGTCACGAACTCGGAGGCGCCGTCGCGGATCGACTTCTCGACGTGCGACTCGGCCGCGGCGTTCACGATCACATCTACGCCCTCGACGAGCTCGCGCACGAGCGACGAGTCGCGGATGTCGCCGTGCACGAACGACAGGCGCGGGTGGCTCATCACCTCGGCGAGGTTCTCGACGTTGCCCGCGTACGTCAGCGCGTCGAGCGACACGACCTCGTGCTCGGTCGCCTCGAGCAGGTGCCGGATGAGGTTCGACGGGATGAAGCCCGCGCCGCCCGTGACGAGAACCCTCTTGCCCACCGCCTACAGCTCCTCCTCGATCGTGTACAACGGCCGCCCCTCGACGTCGCGCTGGATCCGGCCGAGCGACTCGCCGATCAGCGCGAGCACGAACCCTTGCACACCGAGCACCGCCACGATGCCCGCACCTGCGAAGAGCGGGCCCGGGAAGTTCGCGTTCGAGACCCAGTAGACGAGCCCGTAGAGGCCGAGCGCCAGCGCCGCGAGCGAGCAGAGCAGGCCGAGCGTCACGCCGATCCACTGCACCGGCTGCGGCCAGAACCCGGCGACCACGTGCAGCGCGAGGCGCGTCAGCCGCAGCGGCGAGTACCGCGAGCCCGAGGACGACGGCGCGTGCGAGACGTCGACCTCCTGCACCGACACGCCGCTCTGCAGCACGAGCGCCTTGGTGAACTTTTGCCGGCCGATCGCGCCGTAGAGCGGCTCGATGGCTGCGCGGCGGTAGCCGTTGAACGCGCAGCCGAAGTCGGAGATGTCGACGCGCGTGAAGCGGCGGAGCAGGCCGTTGATGACGCGGCTCGGCACGGTGCGTCCCGCCGGATCGCGGCGCGCGACACGGCGCCCGGAGGCGACGTCGACGTGCTCGAGCGCGGCGAGCAGGCTCGGGATGTCCTCAGGCTCGTTCTGCAGGTCGCCGTCCATCGTCACGATCCGCTCCCCGCGTGCCCGGACGAGGCCGGCGTGCATCGCCGGATGCTGGCCGAAGTTCCGCTTGAAGCGGACGACGCGCACGCGCGGGTCGAGGGCGTGGAGCTCGCGCAGCCGCGCGAACGTGTCGTCGGTCGAGCCGTCGTCGACGAAGATCGCCTCCCAGTCGCGCCCGTCGAGGGACGCGGCGAGCCGGCGGTAGAGCTCGGGCACCGCGGTCTCCTCGTTCAGCACGGTGACGACCACCGAGACGTCCATGCGCCGAGGACACTAGCCCTCGCCGCATAGAGTCGAGCCGTGGGCGGGTGGAGGCCGGGCGAGGTGATCGTGCGCAGGCACGTGCTGAACGACGGCCGTGTCTGGCTCGAGGCGCCGGTGATCGTGGTGCGGGACGACCCCGACCTGCTCGCCACCTACCTGGCCGAGGGCGCGCCGTTCCGGTTCCCACCCGGCCGCTGGCCGACGCCGACCGGGCTGCACCCGTGGCACGGTCGATCGTGCTGGCAGGGCCACGGGACGCTGATGCTGCAGCGGCCGGGCGACATGCACGCGATCTGGCACTTCTGGGAGGGACCGGAGCGGCGCTTTGCGGGTTGGTACGTGAACATCGAGGAGCCCTTCCGTCGGACGCCGCACGGCTACGACACACAGGACCTCGAGCTCGACATCTGGATCCCGCACGGTGGCGCGTGGGAGTGGAAAGACGGCGAGGTGCTCGACCAGCGTGTGCGCGAAGGGCGATTCACGTCGGCGCAGATGGAAGCCGTGCGGGCGGAAGGGCGGCGGATCGCGGCCGAGCTCGACGCCGGGCGCCGCTGGTGGGACGAGGCGTGGGCTGCGTGGTCGCCCGACCCGGGCTGGCCGACGCCGGTGTTCCCGGATGCCCCGTAGGACGCCGACGCTCGCCGGCTTCGGCGTCCTCGGCCTCTTCTGGGGCTGCTGGGCGGCGGTGCTGCCCGACGTCCAGCACGCGACCGGGGCGTCGAAGGCGGGCCTCGGCGCGGCGATGCTGTTCGTCACCGTCGGCTCGCTGCCGGCGATGCTGCTCGTCGCGGGACCGGCCGTCGACCGCTTCGGCCCGCGCGCCGTCGCGGTCGCCTGCGCGGCGTTCGCGGCGGCGACGGCGCTGCCCGGACTGGCAACATCGCTGCCGTTGCTCGCGCTCACGCTCGTGGCGGCGGGCGCCGGCTCCGGCGCCCTGGACGTCGGGATCAACGCGAACGTGGCGCGGATCGAGAGCGCGACCGGCGCGCGGCTGATGCCGCTCGCACACGGCCTCTACTCGGTGGGCATCCTGCTCGGCGCCGTCGGCGCGGGGCTCGCGCGCGGCGCCGGCGCGGGCCGCGAGCCGATCCTGCTCACGGTCGCTGCGCTGATCCTCCTCACCGCGCCGACCCTCACCGGGCCGCGACAGGAGCGGCCGAGCCGGCCGCCGTCGGATCGCAGGCTCAGGCTGACGCTCGAGCGGACGCTCGTCATCCTCGGCCTCGCGGGCGCCGCGGCGTTCCTCGTCGAAGGCGGGATGGAGAGCTGGAGCGCGCTCTTCCTCGAGCGGCAGCTGCACGCGCATCCCGCGGTCAGCGGCCTCGGCCCGGGCGTCTTCGGCGGCGCGATGGCGGCGGGGCGCTTCTTCGGCCAGGCGAGCCGTCTCGCCGACCGGACGCTCCTGATCGGCGGCGCTGCCCTCGCGTGCGGCGGCTGCCTGATCGCGGCGCTTGCGCCGTCGCCGGCCGTCGCGCTCGTCGGCTTCGCGGTGGGCGGCGCGGGCATCTCGGTGAACGCCCCGATCGTCTTCGGCCTCGCCGGGCGCGGCCGGCGGAACGCCGCCGGCGCGGTCGCCACCGTCACGACGATCGGCTACGTCGGGCTGCTCGTCGGGCCGCCGCTCGTCGGCGGCGTCGGGCAGCTCGCCAGCCTGCGCGGCTCGTTCGTCCTGCTCGCCGCGGTCGCCGCCGCCGTCGCGCTCGTCGCAACCCGGTTGCGGCTCGATTGACGCGTCCCGAACTGCGGAGTGTGCCGGAAGGCTCCCTACGCGACGATCTCTGCGATGGAGCAACTCGTGGAACGCGCCGAGGTCGTTGCCCTACTCTTCATCGTGAGCGACATCGCAGCGTCGCTGGCGCGAATCGAGCGGATGCTGGGAGGTGACGATGGCGAAGAAGAGGAAGTTGACGGAGGCTGAGCGGGCCGACTGGGAGGCACACCTCGAACGCATGCTCGCGAACGCGCGCCGAACGCGGGAGCTCGCCGAGAAGGCGCAGGCGGCCCTCGACGCGCGGCGGCGCGCCGAGGGCGCCTGATCGCTACGCCGCCGCCTCGAGCGCCGGCTCGGCCTCGACCGCCTCGGCGTGTGCCCGGCGCGGGCGGAGCCGGATCGCGAGCGCGGCCAGCGAGCCGAGCGCGACGATCGCGGCGCCGACGTACACCGCAGGCGACATCCCGTCGACGAACGCCGTGCCGCTCCGGTAACCGCCGTAGTGGGCGAAGATCGAGGCGAGCACGGCGACGCCGAACACGCCGCCGAGCTCGCGGATCGCGTTCTGCGCACCCGACGCCTGCCCCTCCTCCTCCGGCCGCACCGACGACAGGACGACG
This sequence comes from Gaiellaceae bacterium, assembly GCA_035652835.1. GTDB lineage: Bacteria > Actinomycetota > Thermoleophilia > Gaiellales > Gaiellaceae > PALSA-600. The sequence continues at coordinate 20,733 of DASRDA010000012.1, read as the reverse complement.
TTCGCGACCGGTGCGAAGAACAGCGCCATGCCCGCGCCCGAGAGGACGAACGGCAGCACGAGCGAGCCGTACGAGGTCGTCGGCGTCGACACCGCCGCGATCCACGCGAGCCCCGCCGCCTGCAGCGCCAGCCCGAGCCCCATCAACTTGTGCCCGCCGATCCGGTCGCTGAGCGCGCCCGCGATCGGGGCGACGAAGATCGGCATCGCCGTCCATGGCAGGATGCGCAGCCCCGACTGCAGCGGCGAGTAGCCCTGCACCGTCTGGAAGAACTGCGCCAGCAGGAAGATCGAGCCGAACATGCCGAAGAACATGACTAGGCTGGCGACGTTCGCGAGCGCGAACGTCCGGTTGCGGAAGAAGCGCATCGGCAGCATCGGCGCCGGCGCGCGGCGTTCCCAGGCGACGAACGTCGCGAGCAGCAGGCCGCCCGCCGTGAGCGCCGCCACGATCTCCGTCGAGCCCCAGCCGACCTCGTTGCCGCGGACGAGCCCCCACACGATCCCGAGCAGCCCGGCGCTCGCGAGCGCCAGCCCGCGCAGGTCGAGGGTCCGCGCGGGGCCGTGCGTCTCCTCGAGCCGGCGCCACGCGAGCGGCGCGAGCACGAGCCCGATCGGCACGTTCAGCCAGAAGATCCAGTGCCACGAGATGCCGCTGACCACGGCGCCGCCAACCAGCGGCCCGAGCGCGACGGCGAGGCCGCTGATGCCGCCCCAGGCCCCGAGCGCGAGCCCGCGCCGCTCGGGCGGCACGGCCGCCGAGAGGATCGTCAGCGTCAACGGCATCACGATCGCCCCGCCGAGCCCCTGCACGGCGCGCGCCGCGTCGAGCGCGCCGATCGAGGGTGCGAGCGCGGCCGCCGCCGAGGCGAGCGTGAAGATGCCGAGGCCGATCGAGAACAGCCGCCGGCGGCCGAAGCGGTCGCCGAGGGCCGCGCCGGTCAGGAGCAGCACCGCGAACGTCAGGGTGTAGGCGTTCACCGTCCACTCGAGCCCGGAGAGGCCAGAGCGCAGGTCGCGCCGGATCACCGGCAGCGCCGTCGTCACGACCAGGTTGTCGAGCGTGACCATGAAGAGCGCGACCGAGGTGATCGCGAACGTCCAGACGGTCCTTTGTTTGTGAGTCATCACTTACCTCCGATTCGAAAAAAAGACGCCGGTCACGCCGCCGGCTCCCTGCACCCCTCGAGCAACTGCCGCGCCCAGGGCACCGTCGCGTCCTCCGCGACGTCCATGGCCGCGATCACGTTCATCAGCATCCCCTTGGCGAAGAAGGAGGCGAGGACCGCCGGGTCCGCGCCCGAGACGCTCTCGACGAACCGCACCAGCTGCCCGTAGCCGAAGACCACGGCCTGCGCGATGTCGTCGTCCTCGCAGGCGGCGTAGGCCTGCATCTGTGCCTGCAGGTAGGTGCGATTCGAGGCGAGCAGCTGGGCGTACGCCTCGCCGATCGCGCGCAGCGCGTCCTCGCCGCGGGTGCCGGCCGCCGCCCGCTCGAACAGGTCGAGCGTCTGCGCGAAGCAGCGGTCGACGACCGTCACGTAGAGATCCTTCTTCGTTCCGAACAGACGGAAGACGTAGGGCTGGGAGATGCCCACGCGCTTGGCGATCTCCTCGGTCGAGGCGCCGTGGTAGCCGCGCTCGGCGAACACCGCCATCGCCGCGTCGAGGATCTCCTCGCGCCGCTCCTCCTTCGACTTCCGCTCGGTCTGCACCGCCATGTGCGTAGGTTAGTGATTACTCACTACCTTGTCAAGGCCGCCGTGCGAAGAGGCTGATCCCGCCGTACGGAATCGTGAGCGCGGCCAGGACGAGCGCCGCCGGCCGCGCGTGCGGCAGCAGGCGCCGGACGAGGCGCCGCCGGGCGATCTCCTCCTCGGGCGGCGTGAGCTCGGCGCCCCGCAGCCGAAGGCCCGCGCGGACGAACGCCCAGACGTAGCCCGGCGCGGTGTGCACGTGCTCGTTGATGCCGAGCTCCTTCTCGTGCGACTGCTCGGGGTTGTCGGCGCTCGCCCCGACGCCCCGTGCCCCCTCGTTGAGCGCCGCCACGATGCCGCCGCGCCGGGTCACCCGCGCGAGCTCCCGCACCATCGCGTGCAGGTCGAGCGCGTGGTGCAGCGTCGCGACACAGTACGCGAGGTCGAAGGACCCGTCGGCGAACGGCAGGTGCTCGCCGTCCGCCTGCACGCGCGGGAAGTCGCCGTAGAACACGCCGCGGCCGAGGCCGATCAGCGGATCGTCGAGGATGTCGCAGCCGACGTACTCCGCACCGCGGGCGAGGACGTGGCGGGCGCCCCAGCACTTGGCCGCGCCCACCTCCAGCACGCGCATGCGCGGCCGCACGGCGGCGAGCAGCCGCGTGAACGCACGCTCGTTCGCCGCCCAGTGCTCGTCGTCCCACCCGAGGTCGCGGTTCACGTACGGGAGCACCGCGTCGACCTCGTCGTCCGCGCGATACCACTCCTGCTCGCGCGCGAGCGCGACCCAGCCCTCGATCTCGGCCCGCTTCGCCGCGATGCCCGGCAGGCGGTCGTCGAGCATGCGCACGATCCCGTCCCGCACCGGGTAGTCGCCGCCGCAGCGCGGGCAGCGGTATTCGTCATCGAGCGCGCCGCCGCAGACCGGGCAGCGGAGTAGCTCGGCGAGGATCACCGGAGCAGGCGGCGCAGCGCCTCGGCGACCCGGTCCAGGTCGGGCTCGGTGAGGCTCGAGTGAAACGGCAGCGCGAGCGCGCGCTCGAAGACGCGCGTCGCGCCGGGGAAGTCGCCCTGGTCGCGGTAGGCGCCGAGGAGGTGCAGGGCGTACGTGCCGATCTGCGCCTCGATGCCCCCTGCGCGCAGCTCGGCGAGCACCCGGTCGCGGTCGGCGACCTGGACGACGTACGCCTGCCAGCCGTGCACGTCGCCTTCGTCCGCCGACGGCAGCAGGACGCCGGAGAGGTCGCGCAGCCGCTCCGCGTAGCCGGCGGCGACACGCGCGCGTGCGGCGAGCAGCTCGTCGAGCCGGCGCGCCTGCGGGATGCCGACCGCGCAGAGGATGTCGGAGAGGCGGTAGTTGAGGCCGGGCGACGGCATGTCGGGCGGCGCGAGCGTCCGCCAGCCGTGGTTGCGCATCGAGGCGACGGCGGCGGCGACCGCCTCGTCGTCCGTCGTCACGGCGCCGCCCTCGCCGGTCGTGACGATCTTCCGCGGGTGGAAGCTGAGGCAGCCGAGCAGGCCGAGGCCGCCGCAGGCGCGGCCGTTCCGGCGGGCGCCGAGCGCGCCGGCGGCGTCCTCCAGCACCGGCAGCCCCTCCGGAAGCAGCTCGAGCGGCGCCGGCCGACCGAAGAGGTGGACGGGCATCACGGCGCGCGCGCGCGGGCCCGGCTCGACCCGCGCAGGGTCGATGTTCATCGTCACCGGGTCGACGTCGACCAGCACGGGCCGCAAGCCGGCGAGGGCGACCACGTTCGCCGTGGCCGGGAACGTGTACGCGGGCAGGAGCACCTCGTCGCCCGGCTCGAGGCCGAGCGCGAGCACCGCGAGGTGCAGGGCCGCCGTGCCGGAGGAGACGACGAGCGCGTGCTCGACCTCGCACAGGCGCGCGAGCTCCGCCTCGAGCTCCGCCACCTTCGGCCCCATCGTGAGGGTGCCGCTCTCGAGGACCTGCGCGACCTCGGCGAGCTCCGCCTCGCCGACGTCGGGGCGCGCCAGGCGCACTACGCCGATGCCAGCGCCCTCTGCCGGTACCACGCGACCGTCTTCTCGAGGCCCTCGTCGAGCTCGACCCGAGGCTCCCAGCCGAGCAGCTCGCGCGCCTTCTCGACGTTCGGGATGCGCAGCTCGACGTCGGCGTAGTGCAGCGGCTGGAAGACGATCTCGCCGCCGCAGCCGGTGATCCGCTTCACGCGCTGCGCCAGGTCGTAGATCGTCACCGCCGAGCGCGGGTTGCCGACGTTGAAGGTCTGCCCGACCGCGGCCGGGTGCTCGAGGCAGCGGAGGACGCCGGCCACCATGTCGGTGACGTAGATCCAGGCGCGGATCTGCGAGCCGTCGCCGTGGATCGTGAGGTCCCGGCCGGCGAGCGCCGCCTCGATGAAGGCGCGGATCGCGCCGCCGCCGATCTGGCCCGGCCCGTAGACGTTGAACGGGTGCACCGTCACCGTCGGCAGGCCCAGCTCGTCGTGGTAGGCGTGCGCCATGTGCTCGCCGGCGAGCTTCGAGACGGCGTAGGTCCAGCGCGCCTCGCCGACCGACCCGATCGTCGACACCTGCCCTTCCGTGACGTGGAAGGCGTGCGTGCCGAAGACCTCGCTCGTCGAGAAGTCGACGAACCGCTCCAGCGCCGGCCCCGCCGCAACGGCGGCCTCGAGGGCGTTGTAGGTGCCGATCAGGTTCACGCGCATCGTGCGCACCGGGCTCGCGATCACGGTGTCGACGCCGGCGATCGCCGCGCAGTGCACGACGTGCGTCGCACCCTCGGCCGCCTCGCGCAGCGTGTCGGCGTCCAGCACGTCGCCCTCGACGAGCTCGAAGTTGGGATGCTCGGCGAGGTCGGTCGCGGAGAGAGCGTCGCGATGCAGGTTGTCGTAGGCGACGATCGTGTTGCGCTCCACCAGCTCCCGCGCAAGCGTCGTGCCGATGAAGCCGGCACCGCCGGTGATCAGGATCCGCTTGCCCGCGAGCATCGGGCGAAGGGTATAGCCCGCGCCGCGTAGCATCGCCGGCGTGCCGAGACAGCGAACCGTCCTCTTCGTCGGCGCGGGCCGCCACCAGCGGCGCGCGATCCTGCGGGCGAAGGAGCTCGGCCTCCGCGTCGCCGCCGTCGACCGCAACCCGGACGCGCCCGGGCTGCGAGAGGCCGACGTCGTGCGCGTCGTCGACTTCGCCGACGCCGAGGCGGTGCTCCGCGCGACCGCCCGGCTGCGTCTCGACGGCGTGCTCACGGTCAGCGCCGACCGCGCGGTTCCCGTCGTCGCGGCGGTCGCCGAGGCGCGGGGGCTGCCCGGGATCGGGGTCGAGACCGCGCATCTGATGACGCACAAGGTCGCGATGCGGCGCCGGCTCGCCGAGGCCGGCGTGCCCCAGCCGCGGTTCGCGGCCGTGCGGACCGTGTCCGAGCGGCGACGCGCGGCCGAGGAGGTCGGCTTCCCCGCGGTGCTGAAGCCGGCGGACTCCGGCGGCCAGCGCGGCGTCTTTCGCATCGAGTCGCTCGACGACGTCGACGCGCACCTCTACGAGGCGCTCGCGGCGTCGCCCACCGGCGAGGCGATCCTCGAGGAGTTCGTCGAGGGCACGGAGATGAACGGGATCGTGGTCGCGCGCGGCGGCGACGCGGTCACGCTGACGCTGTCCGACCGCCTGCGCCCGCCCGGCATCGGCTTCGGCGTCGGCTGGATCCACGTCTTCCCGGCGGCGATCTTCGGGGCGCAGCTCGAGGAGGCGGAGCGCGTCGCGGCACGCACGGCGACCGCGCTCGGACTCCGGACGGGGATCGCGTTTCCGCAGCTCATCGCGACGCCCGACGGCCGCGTCGTCGTCGTCGAGTGCGCCGCGCGCATCCCCGGCGGGCAGATGGCCGACCTCGTCCGCTTCGCGGTCGGCGTCGACCTGGTCGAGGTGCAACTGCGGATGGCGCTCGGAGACGAGCTGCCGGACGAGCTCGTCCTGCCGCGCTTCTCGCAGCCGCTCGCGATCCGGTTCCTGACCGCCGAGCCGGGACCGCTGCCGACCGGCCGCGTGGTCGAGGTGGGCCCGCTCGACAAGGTGCTCGCGTTCCCGGGCGTCGTCCAGGCGGAGACGTACCTGCAGGTCGGCGAGACGATCCGCCCGGTGCGCGTCGACGGCGACCGCCGCGGCTACGTGATCGCGACCGGCGACACGAGCCTCGAGGCGCTCGACCGCGCGGAGGCGGCCGCGCGCCTGCTCGACGTCGAGGTGGAGGAGCCCGCGGTCGCGTGAGCTGTGCGTTCACGCTGGAGCACTACCGCGAGCTGCTGCGCGCGGCGCGAGCGGGCGGCTATCGCTTCGCGTTCTTCGACGGGGCCCCGGAGCACGGCGACCTGATCCTGCGCCACGACGTCGACCTGTCGCTCGAGGCTGCGCTCGCCGTCGCGGAGGTCGAGGCGAGCGAGGGCGCGACCGCGACCTACTTCCTGATGACCCGCTCGGTCTTCTACAACCTCGCCTCGAGCGAGGGCGAGCATACGATCGACCGCCTGCGCGAGCTCGGCCACCGCGTCGCGCATCACGCGGTGTGGCCGCAGGTCGACCTGGACGGGCGCTTCGACCCGGTCGTCGCCTGGCACAACCCCGATCCCGAGTTCATGCAGGCCGAGATCGACGGCGCCGTGAACGTCATGCGCCCGCCGTTCTTCGATCCGGCTCGCTACCGCTCCGACTCGAACCAGCGCTGGCGGCACGGCTGCCCACACGACGAGCTCGCGCGCGGCACGTTCGACTGGTTGCAGCTGCTCACGCACCCGGAGATCTGGGCCTACGAGGGGACGACGATGCGCGAGTCGATGGAGTCGTTCCTCGACGCGGACCGGGCGGCGAGGCTCGAGCACCTGCGCCGGGACCGGATCGACCTGTCGTGAGGGGGACGGCGCGCTACGCGCGCAGCTCGACGAAGCCCGCCGCCGCGAAGTCGCCGTCGAACGCGAGCGCCTCGCGCACCCGCAGCGCGCGCATGACCGCGAAGCTCGTGGCGTCCACGAACGAGTACTCGCGCTCGTCGTGGCGGCGGAGCCAGCGGAGCGCCTCCGCCTCGAGGGCCTCGGTCACGAACTGCACCGTGAGGCGAGGGGAACGCTCGAGTCGATCGAGCAGCGCCACGGCGGCGGCGTGTCCGTACCGGCGCCGCACGAACGTCCACGTCTCGCCTCTGACCGCGCTCGAGGTCACGAGCTGCTGCGCCGCGCCGACCGTGCCGAGCAGCTGCATCGCCTCCGCGTGCCGGGCGTCCCGCGCCGCGACGAGCGCGACCCAGAACGAGCTGTCGACGAAGATCACCCGCCGGAGGCGCCGTAGAGGGCATCGTCGATCGATGCCGAGTCGCGCGGCGAGCCGTCGACAAGGCCCGCGAGCTGCCAGAGCGGGTCGTGCTCGATCGGGGGAGGCGGAGCGACGCGCTCGCGCACGAAGCGGCGGATGAGCGCCGCCTTCGACGTGCCCTCGAGATGCGCCTGCCGCTCGAGCGCGTCGTCGAGGTCCTCGTCGATCATGATCTGAAGCCGCTTCATCTCCTGTAGCTTACAGCGGTCCTGTTGTGTTGGTGTAACAAATGAGATCCATCACGATCATGGTCACGGCGTCGGGCGCGCCGGGAACCGCCGCGCTCCTGCGTGCGCTCCGGACGAACGGCGAGCGCGAGGTCAGGCTCGTCGGCACCGACATGAGCGAGCGCAGCGTCGGCCGTCACCTCTGCGACGCGTTCCACGTCGTGCCCGCCGGCTCCGACCCCGCCTTCCCCGACGCGATGCTCGACGTCGCCGAGCGCGAACGGGCCGACGCGATCCTGCCGCAGTCCTCCTTCGACCTCGAGGGGCTCGCCGAGCACGTCGACCGCTTCCCGATGCCGGTGCTCGTCTCGCCGCCCGGCGCCATCCGCCGCTCGAACGACAAGGCCGAGAGCTACGCCCTGCTGCACCGTCTGGGCATCCCGGCGCCGGAGTTCCGGCGGGTCCGCGGCGCGGCGGAGGTCGAGTCCGCCGCCCGCGAGCTCGGCTATCCCGACCGGCCGGTCTGCTTCAAGCCGGTGTTCTCGTCGGGCTCGCGCGGCTTCCGCATCCTCGACCCCTCCGTCGACCGCGCGCACCAGCTCCTGCACGAGCGGCCCGGCTCGGTCGCGATGCGGCTGGAGGAGGCGGTCGAGCTGCTGCCGGACGAGCGCGGGCCCGACCTGCTCGTGATGGAGCTCGCGACCGGCGGCGAGCGCACGATCGACGGGATCGCGAACGGCCGGGAGATCGTCCTCGGACATCCGAAGACCCGGGAGGCGATGCGCGCCGGGCTCGCCATGTACTTCGTGACGCTCGAGGACGCCGAGCTGATGCGGATCGCGGGGCTGATCGTCGCCGAGCTCGGCATCGAGCACTTCTTCAACATCCAGCTCGTCGGCGAGCGGGTGATCGAGATCAACCCGCGCATCTCGACGATCGTCTACCAGGAGGACCTCAACCTGCCGTACCTCGGCGTGAAGCGCGCCCTCGGCGAGATCTCGGACGACGAGCTGCGCGCGCTCGCCTCGCGCATCCGTCCCGGCCGCACCGCGCTCCGCTACTTCGACCAGCTCGAGTTCGACGCATGACCGAACCTGGTTCGTCGCAGACGAACCAGGTTCGCGCGTTACGGGTCACGCACTGCCCCGTCAACGTCGCCGGGATCCCGTGGGAGAACGTGCAGGCGCTGCGGCGGAAGGGCGTCGACGCGCGGCTCGTCGTCTTCGAGCGCGGCCGGCTGCACCCCGAGGCCGACTGGTCGCTCGACCGCCGCGGCGGCCTCGCCCGCAGGCTCGCCGCCCAGCTCGCGGCGTTCGCCCGCCTGACGCCGCAGACGGACGTCTTCCACTTCTACTTCGGGCTGACGCTGCTGCCGAAGTCGGTGCAGTTCCCGCTCCTGCGCGCGCTGCGCAGGAAGAGCGTCTTCCACTACCTCGGTTCCGACATCCGCGGCAAGTCGCCCTCCGAGCTGGCCTACGGCAAGCGGGCCGACGGCGAGATCGTCGGCTCCTACGACGCCGTTCGCTGGGTGCCGGAGGCGCACGTCGTCCCGCCGGGGCTCGACCTGCGCCCGTTCACGCCGGTCCCGCCCGGCGACGACCCGCGCCCGCTCGTCGTGCACGCGCCGTCGAACCGGGAGAAGAAGGGGACGCGGCACGTCATCGAGGCGTGCGAGCAGCTGCAGGTCGAGCTCGACGTCGTCGAGGGCGTCCCCCACGACGTCGCACGCGAGCGCTACGCGCGGGCCGACATCGTCGTCGACCAGCTGAACGCCGGCTGGCACGGCGTGTTCGCGCTGGAGGCGATGGCGCTCGGCAAGCCGGTGGTCTCGCACCTGAGGCCGGACGTCGTCGAGCGCAGCGCCGAGGGCTTCGGGCTCCGCGTGCCGATCGTCCCGGCGACGAAGGAGACGCTCGTCGAGGCCCTGCGGCCGCTCGTCGAGCAGCCGGCGCTGCGGCGGGAGATCGGCGCCCGCAGCCGCGCCTACGTCGAGCAGGTGCACGACGCCGACCGCGTCGCCGACCGCCTGCTCGCGGTCTACCGTTCGCTCTAGCCTTGGGCCTCGCGCAGCAGATGCGGCGCCTCGCGCGCCATTCGGCGATCTACGGGATCGGCGGGCTCGTCTCGCGCATCCTCGCCACGGTCCTGCTGCCGCTGTACACGCACTACCTGCCGCCGCACGCGTACGGGCAGGTCGAGATCGTAACGGCCGCGACGGCGGTGCTCGCGATCGTGCTCCAGCTCGGCATCTCGAACGCGTTCTTCCGCTTCTACTTCGACGCGCGGCAGCCGGCGGAGAAGCTCACCGTCGTCCGCACCAGCTTCTGGTTCACGATGGCGTCGTCGACCGTCGGGCTCGTGCTCGGCCTCGTCTTCGCGGGGGCGATCGGCCACTGGATCGGGCTCGGCCACGCGCCGACGCTCGTCCGGGCGGGCGCGGTCGGGCTGTGGGCGCAGACGAACTACCAGCAGCTCACGGCGCTCTTCCGCGTCGAGGAGCGTTCGCTCTCGTACGCGATCGCGAGCGTCGCCAACGTCCTGATCACCGTCGCCGCGATGGTCGTCTTCGTCGCGGTGTTCCACTGGGGCGCCGTCGGGCTCGTCGTCGGCAACTTCACCGGCACCCTCGCCGTCTACGCGGCGCTCGTCGCCTACCGCAGCGAGCAGCTCGGGCTCGAGTTCGACCGCGAGCTCTTCCGCAGGATGCAGCACTTCGGGATGCCGCTCGTTCCGTCCGCGCTCGCGCTCTGGGCGATCAACTTCGTCGACCGCGAGTTCCTGTCCTGGTACAAGAACGACGCTGAGGTGGGCGTCTACTCGGCGGCCGTGAAGATCGCGAGCGTGATCACGTTCGTAATGATCGCCTTCCGCACCGCGTGGCCCGCGTTCGCGTACTCGATCGACGACGACCGCGAGGCGAAGCGAACGTACTCGTTCGTGCTGACCTACCTGCTCGCGTTCGCGTCGTGGGTCGCGCTCGCGCTCGGCGCGCTCGCGCCCTGGTGGACGCGACTGCTGACGACGCCGAAGTACCACCGTGCCGAGGAGGGGATCGCGCTGCTCGCGTTCGCCGGCGCGGTGTACGCCGGCTACACGGTGCTCGCGATCGGCAGCGGCCGCGCGCGCAGGACGCAGCTCAACTGGGTGGTGACCGGCACGGGCGCGGCCGTCAACATCGGCCTCAACTTCTGGCTCATCCCGGCGTACGGGATGGTCGGCGCCGCGATCTCGACGCTCGCCGCGTACGTCGCGCTGTTCGCGGGGATGACGCTGTACGCGCAGCGCGTCTACCCGGTGCCGTACCAGTGGCGTCGCGTGCTGACGGCGATCGGCGCCGCCGTCGCGCTCGACGTCGCCGCACGCGAGGGGGCGCTCCCGCTCGGCCCGTCGCTCGCCCTCGTCGCCGCGTACCCCTTCGCGCTCGCGCTGCTCGCGTTCTACCTGCCCGTCGAGCGCGCGCGACTGCGGCGGATCGCCCGAGCCGCGACGAGCGTCCCGTAGGGCTAGTGCCGCAGGTGGCGGACGCCGACGCCGATCGCGCCGGCGGCGGCGAGCGCAGCCGCGAGACCGCCGAGCACGATGATCGGCACCGGCAGGCCGCCGCCTCCGCCCGACGTCGAGGCGACCGGCCCGATCGCCCGCGCCTGCGGCGCGGGGTCCGAGGAGCCGCCTGCGCGGGTCACCGTCTTCTGCGCGGCCTTCGTCTGGTGCGGGCCCGACGGCGTCGTGAAGCCGGTTCCCACCGAGCTCGGCACGCGCGCGGGATCCGACGACGAACGCTGCCGCGCGAGCGCCGCCTGCAGCGCCTGCTTGATCGACGAGTCGAGGTCCGAGTACACGGCCGCGTCGGCGGGAATGTGGCGCAGCGCGTCGCGGTAGCAGGCGGCGGGATGCTTCGTCGAGATCTTCCCGGTCGCGTACCACTCGTTGTAGACGCGGTCGCGGCACGGCGTCGCCGCGTGCGCTGTGCCGGGTGCGCCGACGGCGGCAGCGGCGATCGCGAGAACGAGGAGCCGTCTCACGCGGTGCACCTTCCCCACCGCACGAGAAGTTCCACCCAACAGGGCGTAAGCGTTCCGTTAAATCGCGCCCGGCAGGAAGCAGGCGTCGTGGCACGAGCTCGATACCTGCACCGTCGCGAGCACGCGGCCGCCCCGGTCGAGCACGGTGAGCGTCCCTCGTTCGAGCGACGGGGTCAGCACGCGTCCGAAGCCGTACTGCACGTTGTACGAGCCGACGGGGATCGTGGCGGACCGCACGCGCCGGCCGTCGTCGAGCCGCTGCACGTGCAGCGTCCCCGAGTCGCCGCTCGTGACGAAGGCAACGTTTGCCGCGAACGTCACGTGCTGCGGCGCGAGGTCCGCCGGCAGGGACACCAGGACGCGGCCGCGGCGGTCGAAGATGCCGGCCTGGCGCTCCGCGCCCGACGTCACCCAGACGTGCCGCCGGTCGGGCGAGAAGCCGACGTCGTGGGCGAGGAACGGCGGCGTGACCGTCGCCACGTGGCGCGGGCGCGCCGGCGACGACACGTCGAGGACGGCGACGTCCGTCGACGCGGAGCCGAGCCCGACCCAGAGCGTGCGTCCGGCGTGGTCGAGCGAGAGGTGGCGCGCCCACTCGCGCAGGCGCACGCGCCCGAGCACGCGGCCGCGCTCGGCGTCCACGGCGACGACGGAGCTGCGGCCCGAGTCGGAGACGAACGCGTGGCGTCCGTCCGGATGCGCCGCGGTGTACCGCGGCTCGACGAAGTCGCGCAGCACGTGCCGGACGCGGCCGGCGCGGTCGACGATCGACACCGCCCCGACGGCGGTGTGGCACACGACCGCGTGCGAGCCGACGAGCTCCACCGAGCGCGGATCGGGAAGGCACGGGACGGTGCGCGCGACGCGGAAGCGCGCGAGGTCGACCACCGCGAGCCGCGCCTCGGCGTCGCACGTGACGAGCGCGGGCACGGGCGCGGCGGCCGCGGCGACGGCGGCGCGCAGGGACAGCGGCGCTGCCGCGGCCAGGGCGACGAAGTCGCGGCGGTTCACGCCTCGCTTACGCGCGGGCGGGCCGGCGAGGTCCGCGGCGCTACGGTTGAGCCGTGGCGCACCCCGAGCTCGAACAGGAGCAGGCCTACGTCGACCGGGCCTACCACCACCTCGAGCGGATGCAGACGGCGGTGGCGCGCGCGGGAGACGCCGCCGACGGCGAGGTCGCCCAGGCGGCGCTCGACGCGTGGGCGGCGCGCCGTCTGCGCACGTTCGAGGACGCCGAGCGCGGCCTCTGCTTCGGCCGGCTCGACTTCGAGCAGCTCGAGCGGCCGATCTACGTCGGGCGCCGCTTCGTCCACGACGAGGAGCGGCGGCAGCTCGTCGTGAACTGGCAGGCGCCCGCGGCGCGGCCGTTCTACACGGCGACGCCGCACGACCCGCACGGCGTCACGCTCCGCCGCCGCTTCCGAACCGACGGCCGCCGCGTCGTCGACATCGCGGACGAGGCGCTCGACGGCTCGATCGTGGACGGCGCCGCGGTCGGCGACTTCCTGCTCGAGGAGCTCGAGCGCAGCCGCGGACGCCACATGCGCGACATCGTGGCGACGATCCAGGCCGACCAGTACCGCCTGATCACGCGCGACCCCGAGCGGCCGCTCGTCGTGCAGGGTGGGCCCGGTACGGGCAAGACGGCGGTCGGGCTCCACCGCGCGTCCTGGCTGCTGTACACGCTCCGCGAGCGCCTCGGCCGCCGCGGCGTCCTCGTCGTCGGGCCGAACCGGACGTTCATGGAGTACGTCTCGCACGTCCTGCCGGCGCTCGGCGAGGAGGCGGTCGAGCAGCGCGCGGTCGACGAGCTGGTCGACGGGATCGAGCCCGGCCTCCGCGACCGTCCTGAGGTGGCGCGGCTGAAGGCCGACACGCGCCTCGCGGACGTGATCCGCCGTGCCGCGGAGCTGCGGCTCCGGTCGGAGCCCGAGGAGCTCGCGCTGCGGCTCGAAGGCTCGTTCGTGTGGGTGCGCGAGCGCGAGGTGGGCGCGCTCGTCGACGCCGCGCGCGCGGAGCTCGGCCTCGGCGCGGCCGCCCGTGAGCGGTTCCGGATGAGCCTGCTTCGCCGGTTCTACGAGGAGTACGGGCGCGTGCTCGGCGCGGCCGCCCTCCGCAGCTTCGACGAGGTGGAGCGCACGCTCAGGCGCGGCGGCTACCTCGACCGCGTGCTGAAGGCGGCGTGGCCCGCCGTCGCCCCCGACCGCCTCGTCCGCTCGCTGCTGACCTCGCCGGCCTTCCTCGCGGAGGCGGCCGACGGGATCCTCGAGCCGGACGAGCAGCGCCTGCTGCGGCGACGCGGCACGGGCTGGTCGACCGCCGACGTGCCGCTGCTCGACGAGGCCCGGGCGCTGCTCGCCGAGCCGCCGCGGACGTTCGGCCACGTGATCGTCGACGAGGCGCAGGACCTGACGCCGATGCAGCTGCGCATGGTCGCCCGCCGTGCGCGCGGCGGCCTCACCGTCCTCGGCGACGTCGCGCAGGCGACGGGCGCCGTGCCGTACCGGAGCTGGCGCGAGGTGCTGCCGCGGCTCCCGGGCGGCGACGACGCCGACGTCGAGGAGCTGCGGCACGCCTACCGCGTGCCGCGGGAGATCATGGAGCTCGCACTGCCGCTGCTCGACACGATCGCGCCGGGCACCGAGCCGCCGATCTCGTATCGCACGGGCGCCGACCCGCCGCGCGTGCGGCGCGTGGCGACGGACGAGCTGCTCGCCGAGGCCTACCGCGAGGCCGCGGTGCTCGCGAGGCTCGACGGCCTGCTGGCGGTGATCGTCCCGGACGAGCTGCTCGGCGACGCGGCCGCGGACGACCTCTGGGACGGCGTGCCGCTGCTCGAGCCGCGGCGCGCGAAAGGGCTCGAGTTCGACCACGTGGTCGTCGTCGAGCCGGCGCTGATCGCGTCGCACGAGCAGGGACTGCGCGAGCTGTACGTCGCGCTGACGCGGCCGACGAAGACGCTGGTGGTCGTGCACGCGCGCCCGCTGCCGACCGAGCTGCGCCGGGGCTGAAGCGCGGATCTCCGCCTTCGGAGGGAGGCGAAGTTCCGACCGGCGGCCGACGCGGCCCGCCGCCGCGCGGGCTACGGTGGGCCGCATGATCGAAGCCGTCGGCCTCACCAAGGACTACGGATCGAAGCGTGCCGTCGACGCGCTCTCGTTCACCGTGCGGCCCGGGATCGTCACGGGGTTCCTCGGGCCGAACGGCTCGGGGAAGTCGACGACCATGCGCCTGATCCTGGGCCTCGACCGCCCGGGCGCCGGCGACGTCCGCGTCAACGGCAAGCACTACCGGGAGCACCCCGCGCCGCTGCACGAGGTCGGCGCCCTGCTCGAGGCGCGCTCGGTGCACACCGGCCGCTCCGCGTACAACCACCTGCTCGCGCTGGCCCAGACGCACGGCATCTCGCGGCGGCGCGTCGAGGAGCTGATCGACCTGGTCGGGCTCCACGACGTCGCGCGCAAGCGTGCGGGCCAGTTCTCGCTCGGGATGGGACAGCGGCTCGGCATCGCGAGCGCGCTGCTCGGCGACCCGGCCACGGTGATGCTGGACGAGCCGGTCAACGGCCTCGACCCCGAGGGCATCCACTGGATGCGCAACCTGCTCAAGCGCCTCGCCGCCGAGGGACGGACGGTGTTCGTCTCGTCGCACCTGATGAGCGAGATGAGCCTCACCGCCGACCACCTGATCGTGATCGGGCGCGGCCGCATGATCGCCGACACCAGCGTCGACGAGTTCGTCCGGCGCGCGTCGAAGAACGTCGTGCGCGTCCGGTCGCCGCAGGCGGCCGAGCTGCGCGACGTCCTGCTCGGCCCCGACGTCACCGTGACCGAGCCGGAGCCCGAGGTGCTGGAGATCAGCGGGCTCAGCGCGGCCCAGGTCGGCGACGCCGCCGCCGAGCGCGGCCTGCGCCTGCACGAGCTGACGCCGCAGCAGGCCTCGCTCGAGGAGGCGTTCATGGAGCTGACGCGCGACGACCTCGAGTTCCGCGCGAGCCTGGCGCCGGAGTCGGACGAGGTGGCGGCGTGACGAGCGTCAGCCTCGCCGAGACGCTGCCGCGGCTCGCGCACGGCGGTCGCGTCACGCAGCTTCGCGTCGCGCTCTCGGAGTGGACGAAGCTGCACTCGCTGCGCTCGACCCGCTGGTCGCTCGCCGTCGCGGTCGTCCTCACGATCGGCTTCTCGTGCCTGTTCGCGGCCATCCTCTCGTCCCACTGGGGCCACATGAGCCCGCGCGAGCGTGCGAGCCACCACCCGCTCGACGTGGCGCAGGCGGGGATCAACGTCTCGCAGCTCGCGATCATGGTGCTCGGCGTGCTCGTGATGACGGGCGAGTACTCGACTGGGATGATCCGCTCGACCTTCATCGCCGTGCCGAAGCGGCTGCCCGTCCTGTGGGCGAAGCTCGGCGTGTACGCGATCGTGTCGTTCCTGCTGATGCTCCCGTCCGTCCTGATCGCGTTCTTCGCGAGCCAGGCGATCCTCTCGCGGCACCACATCCTGCAGATCTCGTTCTCGCACCCGGGGGTCGCGCGCGCCGTCGTCGGCGGCGCCGTGTACCTGATGCTGATCGGGATGTTCGCGCTCGCGATCGGCGCCATCGTCCGCAACACCGCGGGCGGCATCGCCACCTTCGTCGGGCTCTTCTTCGTCATCCCGCCGCTCCTGAACGTGCTGCCGACGAGCTGGATGAACGCGGTCAACCCGTACATCCCGAACAGCGCCGGCCGCTCGATCTTCCAGCTCACGCACAGCTCGCACAGCCTCTCGCCGGCGGGAGGACTCGCGCTCTTCGTCGGCTACACGGCGGCGGCGATCGCGATCGCCGCGGTGCTGCTCGTCCGCCGCGACACGTAGAGGGATCGAAGCTGTTTCGCCTCGAAGAGGCGAGACAGTCTCCAGGCCCTCGCCCGTCAGCGGCCGCCGTCGTCGTCGCCGTAGCGGCGCCCGCGGCCGAGGCGCGAGTTGCGCGCCCAGAAGCGCGTCAGGTAGCCGCGCTCGACGGCGCCCGCGAGCAGCAGGAACGCGACGCCGATCGCGATCGCGATGACGACCGCCACCGCTTACGCCACCACGCGGTACACCTGGAAGACCTCGGCGTACTCGCGGTTGACGTTAGTGCCGTGCGTGCGGGCGACGC
Source organism: Gaiellaceae bacterium (assembly GCA_035652835.1). Classification (GTDB taxonomy): domain Bacteria; phylum Actinomycetota; class Thermoleophilia; order Gaiellales; family Gaiellaceae; genus PALSA-600. The sequence continues at coordinate 4,372 of DASRDA010000012.1, read as the reverse complement.
TCCACACGTAGTCGGCGTTCGCGTAGCGCCGGTGCTGCTGCGACGCGTACCTCTCGAGCGCCGCGACCTTCCGCTCCAGATGACGCCGCTCGAGCGCGATGTACGCCTGGTACGAGAAGTCGAAGTTGTTCCACGGGATCTCGTACCCGAGCACGGTCGTGCGCTTGAAGGCGCGGAGACCCTCGCTCGCGATCGTCTGGTGGTCCTGGTGCACGTCGTGGACCGACGGCTGGAAGACGCAGTCGGGCCGCCAGTCGTTCCAGATCTCGATCAGGAGCTCGAGGATCTCCTGGCGGTGCTCGGGGAACGTGCGGACGTCGAAGTCGTGCACGGCGAGCCGCTCGGGAGCGATCCCCAGTTCGGCCGTCGCCTCGCGCACCTCGCGCGCCAGCGTGTCGGGTGCGAAGCCGTCGGGCAGCGACCGCGTGGCGATCGAGAACGCGACGTAGCGCACCTCCGCGCCGGCCTCGACGAGGCGCGCCATCGTCCCGCCGCAGCCGAACTCGCCGTCGTCGGTGTGCGGCGCGAGGACGAGCGCGCGCCGGACGTCGCCGATCACCGCACGGCCTCGCGCGGGGCCGGCGCCGTCCGCAGGCCGACGACCGAGAGCGAGAGCAGCGCCCAGAAGCTCGGGTCCTCGAAGAGCGCGTTGTAGAACAGGCAGTGCACGAGGATCGCGATCAAGGCTAGTCCGAAGGCGAGACGGGCGGCCCCGTCGAAGCCGCGCTGCAAACGACGGAACGCGGTCGCGAGCGCAGCCGCGACGAGCCAGACGAGCAGCAGGAGCCCGGGCACGCCGGTCTCCGCGACGACCGTCACCGGCGTCGTGTGCGACGCGGCCGCCTTCGGCTCCTTGCCGCGCAGATGCGCGAGCTCGCCGTACGCGTGCTTGAAGCCGCCGACGCCGACGCCCAGGACGGGGTGGTGCGCGGCGATGCGCAGGCCCTTGCCGACGAGCGTCGAGCGGCCGCTCGTGACGTGCGACAGCGACGCCCTGTGGCGAACCGCGGGCGAGGCGACGGTCGCGCCGACGAGGACGACGATCGCCGCGGCGATCAGGAACAGGCTGCGGCGGCGCCAGGCGACGATCGCGGCCACGATCACCGCGGCGAGCAGGGCGACGAAGCTCGACTGCGAGAAGGACGGCAGCAGCCCCGCCCACGTGACGACGATCGTCAGCATCGCCGCGATCGCCCACAGCGGGTCGCGGCGGCGCCGCAGGACGACGACGAGGCTCGCGAGCACCGCGAGGACGAGGAAGCGGCCGTAGATCGACGGGTCGTAGAAGACCGAGTTGACTCGGTAGAACCAGCCGTTCGGCGCGTACGCGTTGTCGACGCGCACCTTGGGGTTCCAGAAGATGTTCCGCGTCTCGTACTGGACGATGCCGATCACCGCGAAGATCAGCCCCATCAGCGCGAGCTGGACGTAGAGCGTCAGCACCCACGCGCGCGACCACGGCAGACGCGCGAGCGCGACCGCCAGCAGCCCGAACGGCAGCACGAAGAAGAGCATCTCGATCGCCCCCTGGCGCACGTCCTCCGACCAGAGCAGCGACAGGCCTTCCCAGCCGACGAAGGCGCCGAGCGGCCACGCGAGCGGTCCCAGCTCGCGCGGACGCGCGTCGTCGTCGTACAGCTGCCACGCGAGCGCGAGCGCCGCGACGGCGACCACGGCGTACAGCGGCAGCAGCAGGTTCGCCTGCGTCGAGCCGACGTGCACCGGGATCCTCGCGGGCACGCAGGCGAGCGTCGCGCAGGCGAGGAGCCACGGGTAGCGCAGGACGACCCACGCGCCGACGGCCGCGCAGCCGAGGCCGACGACGGCGGCCGCGGCGAGGACGCGATGGTGGCCGTGCGGCGCGAGGTAGATCGCGAGCAGAAGACAGCCCGCCGCCCAGGCTGCGAGCCCGAGCACGCGCAGGTCGCGGCGCGTCGCGACGAGCAGCAGACCCAGCCCGACGCCGCCGATCGCACCGGCCGCGCGCGCGACCTCGGAGCTCATCCCACCACCACCGCGGCGCGAGCCGCGTGCGCGTCGACGAACACGTACAGGAAGTACACGCCCGGTCGCTTCGGCGCGCGGAAGTGCAGCGTGCCTCGCCGCGCGACGCCGGAGCGGCCGTGCAGCCGCCAGCGGACGGCGGGTGCGTCGGTCGAGACGCGGATCGCGAAGCGGCGGCCCGGCGCCACGACGACGCGCTTGCGCCCGAGCGAGACGTAGCGCACGTTCGCGAGCGCGAACGGGTACGGCCGCGAGCGGTTGCCGGCCGTGTCCTGCGCCGCGACGCTCAGCAGGTACGCGCCCGGCCGCGCGGGCCGGTAGCCGTCGCCGACCGGGACCTTGCCGTTCCACTCGAGCTCGCCGGTCGGCTTCTTCGAGAGCGTGAACTCGATCTGGCGCTCGTGCGCGTCGACGCGCAGGTAGAGGATCGCGTGCGCCGGCTCGTTCACGCGGTAGCGCACGCGGAAGACGTCGCCGTGGCGGTCGCCGTCCGGCGACAGGATCGGGTGCAGGGGGTGCGGGACGCTGATCCGCGGCGGCTTGGTGTCGACGGCGATCGGGTTCGGCAGCACGATCGTCCGGTGCGACGTCTCGAGCTTCACGACCGGCCGGTAGCTGCCGTCCGGCACCAGCTCGCCGTCGTCGGCGAAGCCGTCCCACGCGAGGTCGAGCCTGGCGCCGCGGCGCTCCGGGCGCGCGGGCAGCAGCGTCCGCACCCTCGTGCCCGCGCGGTCCTCGATCCACACGGTGACGCGCTCGGCCGTCCGCAGCCGGAACGCGATGCTCGCCGTGCGGTGGGCGGCGTCGTAGGCGGCCGGCGAGAAGATCTTCGTCACCTTCGTGCTCGCGATCGGCGAGAGCGTCAGCTTCGCCCGCTCGGTGATCGCGAAGGCGACGGCGGTAGCCGCAAGCAGTCCGAGGACCGTTGCCGTCGACAGGACCCGGGCCAACGCCCGGCCGATTCTAGGGCCTGCCCGGAGAGGCGGCTGGCTCTCGCGCAGGCACGCGGCGCTGGCGGAGCTCGCGCGCCGACCAGAGCGCGAGCGCCAGCACGCCCGCGCCGGCGCCGACCTCGATGATCGTCGTCGCCGCGGGCAGCTCGACGAGCTTCACGCCGGAGAGCACGAGCACGAAGGCGAACGCGATCCGGAGCGCCTGGTCGGGAACCCGGATCGAGAGGTGCGAGCCGAGGAGGACGCCGGGGATGGAGCCGACGAGGAGCCAGGCCATCGCGTGCAGGTCGACGTTGCCGTGCAGGAGGTGGCCCGCGCCGGCGACCCAGAGCAGCGCCGCCGCGTGCAGCATGTCGGTGCCGACGATCCGCCTGGCCGTGAGCGGGTAGACGAGCAGCATCGCCAGGCCGAAGAACGTGCCGGACCCGACCGACGTCAGGCCGACCACGAAGCCGAACGTGGCGCCGATCGCGACCGCGAGGAGCTTGTCGCGCCGGGTCAGGTGCAGCGCCGCGTCGTGCGTCGTGCCGCGGACGAAGGTCTTCACGAGGAACCCGAAGCCGCCGAGGATGAGCGTCGCGCCGACGACCTTCGTCATCGTCGACTGCGTGCCGTCCGAGAACGAGCTCGCGATCTGCACGCCGACCAGCGAGAGCGGCGCGGAGCCGAGCAGCATCCAGACGGCGAGCGGCACGTGCACGTTGCCGAGGCTGCGGTGCCGCCACGCGCCGAACGACTTGAAGACGGCGCCGTGCAGGATGTCGGTGCCGACCGCGGTCTTCGGGTCGAAGCCGAAGATGAGGATCAGCATCGGCGTCATCAGCGAGCCGCCGCCCATGCCGGTCATGCCCACGAGAACGCCAACCGCGGCGCCCGCGATCACGTACTGCCAGGTCACGCGTGGGCCTCGACGACCATCCCCGCGCCGACCGTGTCGTTCGTCGCCTCGTCGACGATGACGAACGCACCGGTCGTGCGATTGCGCGCGTACGGATCGACGGCGAGCGGCTCGGCGAGGCGCAGCCGCACGACCGCGAGATCGTTCAGCTGGAGGCGGCCGGGAGACGGAACGTCGACGAGCGAATGGATGTCCACGACGGAGACGATCTCGTCGAGGCGCGCCGCAACCGCACGCGTCGTGTGCTTCACGATCAGGCGCGCGCGTTCCTCGACCGGACGCTCCGACATCCAGCAGACGCGGGCGAGCAGCTCGCGCGCGACAACCGGCGGACGCTCGGGGTCGGCGAGCATCTCGCCCCGCGAGACGTCGACGTCGTCGTCCAACAAGATCGTCACCGACTCGCCGGGAAGCGCCTCCTCGAGCGGTCCGTCGATCGTGTCGATCGCCGCGACGCTGGTGCGCAGGCCGGACGGGAGCACGACGACCTCGTCGCCGGCCCGCCAGGTGCCGCCGG
>DASRDA010000011.1:0-36820 GCA_035652835.1 Gaiellaceae bacterium | reverse complement strand
CTACGAGCCGTGGACGTACGACTACAAGACGCTGATCGACGCCCCGCTCTCCGAGCACGACCCGGTCGCGCGCCCCTACTCGCAGCTCACGGGCCGGCCGCTCGAGGTGCAGGCGGGGCCGAACTGGGACGACAACCTGGCGGGCGCCCCCGAGCACGCGACCGCCGACCCGCTCCTGCGCGGGATCGAGGAGCAGGTGCGCCTGGAGTACGAGCGAGCGTTCATGTTCTACCTGCCGCGGATCTGCGAGCACTGCCTGAACCCGAGCTGCGTCGCGTCGTGCCCTTCCGGCGCGATGTACAAGCGCGAGGAGGACGGGATCGTGCTCGTCGATCAGCGCAAGTGCCGCGGCTGGCGTTTCTGCGTCTCGGGCTGCCCGTACAAGAAGGTCTACTTCAACCACCGAAGCGGCAAGGCGGAGAAGTGCACGCTCTGCTACCCGCGCATCGAGGCCGGCCAGCCGACGATCTGCTCCGAGACCTGCGTCGGGCGCATTCGGTACCTGGGGCTCGTCCTCTACGACGCCGACCGGGTCGAGGCCGCGGCCTCGGTGCGCGACGAGCGCGACCTGCTCGACGCGCAGCTCGGGCTGTTCCTCGACCCCGAGGAGCCCGAGGTGGAGGCTGCGGCGCGGGCGGCCGGCATCCCCGACGACTGGCTCGACGCCGCCCGCCGCTCGCCCGTGTACACGCTCGCCTGCCGCTACCGGCTTGCCCTCCCCCTCCACCCCGAGTACCGGACGCTGCCCATGGTCTGGTACGTGCCGCCCCTCTCGCCGGTGGTGAACGCGCTCGAGCAGGACGGCTACGAGGCCGACCCGGACGACCTCTTCCCGGCGATCGAGACGATGCGCATCCCGGTCGACTACCTCGCCAACCTGCTCGCCGCCGGCGACGGCGACGTGATCCGGTCGGTGCTCCGCCGGCTCGCGGCGATGCGCGCCTACATGCGCAAGCGCGAGGTGCTCGGCGAGGTCGACGAGACGCTGCCCGCGTCGGTCGGGCTCACCGCGAACGACCTCGAGACGATGTACCGGCTGCTCGCGATCGCGAAGTACGACGAGCGCTACGTGATCCCGAAGGCGCACGGCGAGCTCGCCTCGCAGCTCCAGGAGCAGCAGGGCGCGTGCGGCCTCGACTTCGACGGCGGCCCCGGCAACTGCGGCGCCGTGCAGCCGGGCGGCAACGAGCGCTTCATGCTCACGAAGAAGCTGAACGTGCTGTGAGGGCGGCGCGGCCGTACAAGCTCCTCTCCGTGCTGCTCCGCTACCCGGACCGGCGGCTCGTCGAGGCGCGCGGGGAGCTCGCCGCCGCCGTCGAGGCGCTGCCGCGCGGCGAGCAGCGCGACGCGCTGCGGCGCTTCGTCGCGTACCTCGGCGAGCGCGGCGCGCGCGAGCTCGAGCAGCAGTACGTCGAGACGTTCGACCTGCGCCGCCGCGCGAGCCTCTACCTCACCTACTACGTCCACGGCGACACGCGCAAGCGCGGGATGGCGCTGCTGCGCCTGAAGCGTCTGTACGCCGCCGCCGGGCTCGAGCTCGCGGGCGGCGAGCTGCCCGACTACCTGCCGCTCGTGCTCGAGTTCGCGGCGCTCGCGCCCGCGGGCGCCGGCGAGGCGCTCCTGCGCGAGCATCGCCCCGCGCTCGAGCTGCTGCGCGCCGGCCTCCGGGACGCCGCCAGTCCCTACGCCGACGTCCTCGACGCGCTCTGCGCCGGCCTGCCGCGTCTGAGCGCGCTCGAGCGCGAGCACGTGCGCCGGCTCGCAGAGCACGGGCCGCCGGACGAGCAGGTCGGGCTGCAGCCGTTCGCGCCGCCCGAGGTGATGCCGGCGGGGGCGCGCGTATGAGTCATCGCGCGGACCTCTATGTCTGGCTCGTGCTGCCGTACGTCTCGATCGCCGTGTTCCTCGTCGGCCACTGGTGGCGCTACCGGCGCGACCAGTTCGGCTGGACGAGCCGGTCGACCCAGCTGCTGGAGAGCCGCCTGCTCGCCTGGGGCTCGACGATGTTCCACTACGGCGCGCTCGCGGTCATCGTCGGACACGTGGTCGGCGTGCTGGTACCGGCGAGCGTGACGCGCGCGCTCGGCATCTCCGAGCGCAACTACCACCACCTCGCCGGGATCGGCGGCGGCATCGCCGGCCTCGTCTGCCTCGCCGGCTTCGGCATCCTCACCTTCCGCCGCACCAGGGTCCGCCGCGTCCGCGCGACGACCTCGCTCGGCGACGTCGCCGTCTTCGTCCTGCTCGGCGCGCTGATCCTGCTCGGCGACGGCGTGACGTTCGGCTACAACGTCTTCGGCCCGGGCTACGACTACCGCCGCACGCTCGGCCCCTGGTTCCGCACCCTCTTCTACGACCCGCACCCGTCGCTGATGGCGGACGCGCCGGTCGCCTACCAGCTCCACGCCGCTCTCCCCTGGCTGCTCTACGCGGTCTGGCCGTTCAGCCGCCTCGTGCACGCGTGGAGCTATCCGCTCCAGTACCTCGGCCGCCCCTACATCCTCTACCGGCGCCGCCACCCGGCTCCTGCCCCGGCCCGCTCGGGGTGAGCCGGCCGGCGCCGACGCCGACCTTCAAGCCTCTGCCGCTCGAGGACCGCCGCGCGGTCGGCGGGCCCGTGTCGACGTCGCTGCTCGGCGCCTACTTCGCGGTCGCGCTGCTCGCGTGGATCGCGGCGGCCGCGACGGCGGTGGCCGCCGCGCCCGCGCTCGCGGCCGGGAACCCGTTCGCGCCGGACGTGCTGCTCGCCGTGCACCTGGTCGCGCTCGGGACGCTCCCGTTCGCGGTCGCCGGCGCGTCCTTCCACCTGCTGCCCGTGATGCTCCGGAACGACCTGCCGTCGCAGCGCGCGCTATGGCTCGCGCTGCCGCTGCTCGGCGGCGGCTTCGCGGTCGCCGCCGGCGTCGCGCACGACGTGCCTGCCGCGGTCTGGGCGGGCGCGGCCGCGCTGAGCGCAGGCCTCGCGATCGTCCTCGCCGAGATCCTCACGCTCGTCGTCCGCGCTCCGCGCGGGCGGACGCTCGTCGCGAGCCGCGTCGGCGTCGGCCTCTCGTGCGCACACGCCGTCGCGGCGCTCGTCCTCGGCGCGGCGCTGTTCCACGGCTCGCTCGCCGGCCGCGCGTACCTGCACGCGCTGCTGATCCACCTGCACGTGGCGCTCCTCGGCTGGATCGCGCTGCTGATCCTGGCGGTCGGCCGGACGCTCGCCCCGATGCTCGCGATGGCGCCGGCGGCGCCGGCGCGGTCGCGCCCGTGGGAGGAGCTTGGCCTGGTCTGCGGGCTGTGGCTGCTGGTCGGCGGGATCGCCTCGGGCCAGCGGGCGGCGACGGTCGCGGGCGGCGCCGTCGCGCTCGTCGCCGTCGGCTGGTTCGTGGCGCTCGCGCTGCGCACGGCACGGCTTCGCCGCGGGCCGCTCGAGGCGCCGCTGGCGCACGTCCTCGCCGGCGGGCTCCTGCTCGTCCAGGCGGCCGCGTTCGGGCTCGCCGCGGCGGCCGGCGCGGGCGGGCCGCGGCTCGCGATCGCGTACGTGATCCTGCTGCTCGGCGGCTGGGCCGCGGGAGTCGTCGTCGGCCACGTCGGCAAGCTCCTGTCCCTGTCGTTCTGGGTCTGGTGGCCGCCGGGGCCGAGACCGAAGCAGGCGGAGCTCTATCCGCGCCGCATCGGCCTCGCGGCGGCCTCCGCGTTCGCCGCCGGCGTCGAGACGCTCGCGCTCGCGACGCTCGCCGGCAGCCCCGTCGCCGCGCGGGCCGGCGCGGCCGCCGTCTGCCTGTCGGCCGTCCTCTCGGTCGTCGGCGCCGCGGCGACGTGGCGGTACGGTCGTCTCCGCGGATGAGCGGCGGCGACGAGAACCGCCTGCGGGCGCTGCTCGACGCGACGGTCGCGCTCACCTCCGAGCTGTCGCTCGAGTCGCTGCTGCAGAAGATCGTCGAGACGGCGGCGTCCCTGACGGGCGCGCGCTACGCGGCGCTCGGCGTGATCGACGAGAGCGGCGCAGGCCTCGAGCGCTTCGTGACGACCGGCGTCGACGAGGCCACCCACGCGGCCATCGGCGACCTCCCGCGCGGGCGCGGCATCCTCGGCGTGCTGATCCGCGAGGCGCGCCCGCTGCGCCTCGCCGACCTCTCCGCCGACACGCGCTCGGTCGGCTTCCCGCCGCACCACCCGCCGATGCGCACGTTCCTCGGCGTGCCGATCATGCTGCGCGGCGTCGCCTACGGGAACCTCTACCTCTCGGAGAAGGAAGGCGGAGCGGAGTTCACCGCCGCCGACGAGGAGCTCGTGACGCTGCTCGCCGCGCACGCCGCCGTCGCGATCGAGAACGCCCGCCTCTACGAGTCGGCGACCCGCTGGTCGCACCAGCTCGAGACGCTGCACGAGGTCGTCCGCTCCCTGGTCGAGGAGACGGAGCTCGACCGTCTGCTCGAGCTCGTCTGCCGACGGCTCCGCGAGCTGATCGGCGCCCGGCTCGCGCTCATCCTCCTGCCCGAGGGCTCGTCGACGCTCCGAATCGCCGCGGCCGACGGCGAAGGCGAGGCCGCGTACGGGCTCCTCGGCCACACCCTCGCCCGCGACCTGTCGAAGTCCGGCCGGGTGCTCGACCGGCGGCTGAGCGCGCGCGTCGATTCCGTCTTCGAGGATCCCGAAGTCGACCAGGACGAGGTGCGCCGCCTCGGCGTCAGCAGCGGGCTCTACGTGCCGCTCGTCGCGCGGGGGCGGGCGATCGGCGTGGTCGCGGTGCACGACAAGCTCGGGCGCGAGACGCGCTTCGCCGACGGCGACCTGCGGCTCGCCGAGATCTTCGCGGCGCGCGCCGCCGTCGCGGTCGACCTCTCGGAGCGCGTCGCGCGCGACACCGTCCGCCGCGTGGTCGACGCGCAGGAGCAGGAGCGGCGGCGCCTCGCCCGCGAGCTCCACGACGAGACGGGTCAGGCGCTCACGTCGATCCTCCTCGGGCTGAAGGCGATCCGGGCCGCGGCGGACGACGCCGCCGCCGAGAAGGCCGAGGCGGACGTGCGCGAGCTCGTCGTCCACGCCCTGCAGGACGTGCGCGCGCTCGCCACCCGGCTCCGCCCCTCGACGCTCGACGACTTCGGCCTCGTCCCCGCGCTCGAGCGGCTCGCGGCGACCCTGGGCGAGCGCAGCGGCATCGAGGTCGCGGTCGAGACGGGCCTGGGCGACCGCAGGCTGCCGCCGGAGGTCGAGACCGTTCTCTACCGCCTCGTGCAGGAGGCGCTGACGAACGTCGTCAAGCACGCGCGGGCGAAGACGGTCAGCGTCGTGGTGGCGAGCCGCGACGGCGGCGTGAGCGCCGTCGTCGAGGACGACGGCGCCGGCTTCGCGGAGCGCGACGTCCGCGAGGACGCGCTCGGGCTGGTCGGGATGCGCGAGCGCCTCGCGCTGCTCGACGGGACGCTCACGATCGAGTCGGCGCCGGGCAGGGGCACGGCCCTCGTCGCGTACGTGCCGCTGCCGCAGGCCGGTTAACGTCACGGCCCGTGCCCGGCGACGCGCCGATCCGCGTGCTGATCGTCGACGACCACGCGGTCGTCCGCTCCGGCATCCGCCTGCTGCTCGCGCAGGAGCCCGACATCGAGCCCGTCGGCGAGGCCGGGACGGGGCGGGAGGCGGTGTTCGAGGCGCGCTCCTCGAAGCCCGACGTGATCCTGATGGACGTCGTGATGCCGGACCAGACCGGGCTCGAAGTACTACCGACGCTGCTGCGGGAGCACCCCGGCGTGAAGTTGCTGCTGCTGTCGATGCAGGACGACCCGCGCTACGTCCGCGAGGCGTTCGCGGCCGGCGCGAGCGGCTACGTGCTGAAGGAGGCCGCCGACACCGAGGTGGTGAGCGCCGTCCGCGAGGTCGCGCGCGGGGGCCGGTACGTGAACCCGGAGCTCGGCGCACGCCTCGTCGCCGCGGAGGCCGAGGCGGAGCGGCGCGCCGAGGAAGATCCGCTCTCCGACCGCGAGCGCGAGGTGCTCCGGCTGCTCGCGCTCGGACACACGAACCAGGAGATCGCACGGCAGCTCTACATCTCCGTCCGCACCGCGGAGACGCACAGGGCGCACATCATGCAGAAGCTCCGCCTCGGCAGCCGCGCCGAGCTCGTGCGCTACGCGATGGCGCACGGCCTGCTCGAGCCAGCCTCCTGATCCGCAGAACCCCGCAGCGCGCGCACGGCTTCGCGCGGATGCCGTGCGGACCGCGCGGCGGCATCGTCTGCTCGAAGGCAAAGCGAGGAGGCGAGAGATGCGCAAGGTGTTCGAGATCGGCGGCTTCGTCGCCGCGGCGATCCTGATCGCCTTCGGGGCGACGGCGATCGTCATGGGCGCGAACGGCCGCGACACGGTCGGCAAGAGCCTCAGGAACGAGTACATCGTCGGCACGCCCGACATGACGCCCGCGGCGATCAGGGCCGAGGCGCAGAAGGCCGGCATCGCGTCGGCCGTCACGACGTGGCCGTCGACGAGCGTCGCCGGCGTGAAGATCGACACGGGCGCGAAGGCCCGCACGTTCGCGGAGTACATGCGGATCCACACGCTCGAGGCGACGCACGGCTTCACCTACTCCCAGATGGGCATCTACACCGCGAAGCCCGGAACGCCGAAGGCGCAGCTGATGCCCGGCGGCGGCACCGACAACGCAACGTACGCGCTCGTCGACCCGAAGACCACGCAGCCGGTGCAGAACGGCGCCCGCAGCATCTGGGTGACCGAGACCGCGCTGACCACGGCGCTCAACACGAGCTACATGGCCGACCAGCTCGGGCTGTTCGGCATCGTCGTCGGCGTCGCGCTCCTGCTCACCGGGATCGGGTTCGCGGTCCTCGCGGCCGGCGGCACGCTCCGGGACGCCGAGCCGGCGCTGAAGCTCTTCGGGAAGCGTTCCGCGCGGGCCGATGAGTTTCGGGCGCGCGCGCAGTCCTATCCGGGACGATGACCCTCGCGGTCGTGGAGACGCTCGCCCGCCTCCAGCTCGCGCTGCGACGGCGCGGCGGGGAGCTGCGGCTGCTCGACGCGCCGCCCGAGCTCGCGGAGCTGCTCCGCTTCGCCGGGCTCGCCGAGGCGCTAGGGCTCGAGCCGGGGCGGCAGCCCGAAGAGCGGGAAGAGCGTCTCGGTGTCGAGGAAGAAGGTCAGCTCGGCGATGCCGTCGTCTGAGAGCTCGATCACCTGCAGCGCCCACGGGTCGTAGCCGCCGTCCTCGGCGGGCTTGTACTGCCCGAACGCCGGCGCGCCGTTCGCGCTCCCCGCGGGCAGCACGCGCGAGCCCCGGCAGCCGATGCCCGGGCCGAACCACCACGTGAAGATGTCGTCGCGGCCGGCGAGCCACAGGTCGTACGGCGGCATCGACTGCGTCGCGTCCTCGCGGATCAGCGACGTCAGCGCCTCGATGTCGTACGCCTCGAAGGCGGCGACGTAGCGCTCGAGCAGCTTCCGCTCCTCGGCGCCGAGCGTCCCGGTCGTGCGGCCGAGGTCGCGCGTCGCGAGCGTCGCACGCGCACGCTGCAGCGCGCTGTTCACGGAGGCGACGGAGGTCTCGAGCAGCTCGGCGACCTCGGTCGCCTGCCAGCGCAGCACCTCGCAGAGGATCAGCACGGCCCGCTGCCGCGGCGGCAGGAGCTGGAGCGCGGCGACGAAGGCGAGCCGCACCGACTCGCGCTCGACGGCGACGTCGGCGGGGTCCGCCTCGCTGCTCACGAGCGCGTCGGGGATCGGCTGGATCCACGCCTCCTCCGGCCGGGCGTGCAGGTTCTCGAAGAGCGGCGCCTGCGCGCCGCCGAGGTCCATCGGCCGGGCGCGGCGCTCGCGGCCGCGCAGCATGTCGAGGCAGACGTTCGTCGCGATCCGGTACAGCCACGAACGCAGCGCCGCACGCCCTTCGAAGCGGTCGAACGCGCGCCAGGCGCGGATGAAGGTGTCCTGCACGGCGTCCTCCGCCTCGAACGGCGAGCCGAGCATGCGGTAGCAGTAGGCGGTGAGCTCCGCGCGGTGCTGCTCGAGCCGGCGGTCGACGTCGAGGGAGGTCGCCATCCGCCCCGATCCTACTGGTCGGACCGCCGATGAGTTTCGCGGGCGGCGCCGGTCTAAGGTAGTGCACGGCGACCCACGAGCCTCCGGAGGTGCGAGCAATGCCGCAGACGGTCCTGCTGGTCGGAACCCGCAAGGGCTGCTTCCTGGTGACGAGCGACGACCGCCGCGACTGGGAGGTTCGCGGCCCCTTCTGCGAGGGATGGCCGATCTACCACGCCGTCTTCGACGAGAGCACGGGCACGATCTACGCCGCCGGGGCCAGCGAGTGGCACGGGACGACGATCTGGCGCAGCCCCGACCTCGGCGAGACGTGGGAGCAGTCGAGCGAGGGGCTCGCCTACGAGGACGACGGCCGCAAGCTGACCAAGGTGTCGGGCTTGACGATCAGGGACGGCCGCATCCTCGCCGGCGCCGAGCCCGCCGGCATCTTCGAGAGCGCGGACGGCGGCCGCACGTGGTCGCTGCTGACGCGGCTGGAGGGCCTGCCGGGACGCCCGGAGTGGGACGAGCCGTCGAACCAGCCGCCCGGGCACCTCGGACTGCCGGCGATCCTGCCGCACCCGTCCGAGGACGACCGGTTCTGGGCGGTCGTGCAGGGCATCGGCATCTTCGAGACGACCGACGGCGGCTCGTCGTGGACGCCGCGCAACCGCGGCCTGCGCGCGGACTGGCCGCGCGAGCACGAGGAGATCGGCTTCTGCGTGCACAAGCTCGTGCTCGCCGCGGACGGCGAGCGCATGTACCAGCAGAACCACTGCGGCATGCACCGCAGCGACGACGCCGGCAAGTCGTGGACGGAGATCACCGAAGGGCTGCCGACCGACTTCGGCTTCGCGGCCGCCGCGCACCCGCACGACCGCGACACCTTCTACGTCGTGCCGCTCGACCCGGGTCACGGACGCTGCATGCCGGACGGCAAGGCGGCGGTCTGGCGCACGCGCGACGCCGGCGAGACCTGGCAGCGGCTCGACCGCGGCCTCCCGCAGCGGGACGCGCACCTCGGCGTCCTGCGCGAGGGGATGGCGATCGACCGCCTCGCCGACCCCGGCCTGTACTTCGGCACCAGCACCGGGCAGGTGTTCACCAGCGCCGACGAGGGCGAGACGTGGACCGAGGCGGCCGGCTACCTGCCGGGTATCCACTCGGTCGAGGTCGCCGTCCTGGACTGATGGCGCACCTCCGCCTCCCGCCCACGCTGCAGCCGCTCTTCGCGGGGCTCCCGCGGCGGCTCGACGTCGACGCGCCGACGGTCGCCGCGGCGCTCGAGCAGCTCGACGAGCGGTGGCCGGGGCTGCAGGACCGCCTCTGCCACCGCGGGCCGGAGCTGCGGATGCACATCCACGTCTACGTCGACGGCCGGCGCGCCGACCTCGACGCGCCGATCGGCGACACGTCGCGCGTCGACGTGATCGCCGCGATCAGCGGCGGCTGAGACGACCGGAGTGGTGTCTGACACGGAGGTGTCAGACACCCTTCTGTCCAAAGCCCCGAACCTGGTTCGTGGCAAAGGCCCGAACCTGGTTCGTGGCAAAGGCCCGAACCAGGTTCGCGAGTTTCAGGCCAACGCGACAACCCGCGACGTCGCAAGCGCACCGTGCGCGCGGCCAAACGCCCGAACCTGGTTCGTGGCGGAGCCACGAACCAGGTTCGCGAGTTTCACGCCAACGCGACAACCCGCGACGTCGCAAGCGCGCGATGCGCGCGGCCAAAAATCCCCGAACCTGGTTCGTGGCGAAGCCACGAACCAGGTTCGCGAGCTTCACGCCACCGCCGCGACGCGCGACGTCGCGAGCACCCGCTTCGCTGCGTCGAGCGCGTCGACGGCGACGAACCGTGGACGCTCGGCCAGCGGGATCTCGGTCTCGAACCCTCTCCGCTGCACCGTGCGGACCGGGCGCAGCGCGTTCTTTGCGTCGCCGGCGGAGACCCGCCACCACGCCGTCTCGGTGCTGCCGTTCCAGCTCGCGTAGACGACTGCGCCGCGGCCGCGCCGCCGCGCGGCGAGCACCGGCTTCGTCGCCGGCGTGCCCACCCACGGGCTTCGGTAGGCGCGGTAGTTCCACGCGTTGCCGTCGAACTTCGCGTCGAACCGCACCTCGCCGCCGGGGCCGAACTCCGTCACGTACGGCTCGGTGCCCCAGCCGACGAGGACGGCGTCGCCGGGCAGCACCTGCGCGTTGCCCATCGCCGACGCGGCGAGCGGCGCCGGGTGGACGTACTCCTGCAGGAGGTCGGCGCGCATGCCGCCCAGGTCGAGGCCGAGCCGGATCGCCCGCGACTGCTGCGACGACGAGGACGGGCCGTCGTCGAACATCGTCAGCGTGCCGTCGGGGTGGCCACGCGCGTCGTGCTGGTACATGAAGAACGCGCGCGGGCCGAGCTCGAAGTCACTGCTGCGGCCGCCGAGCCGCCAGAGCACGTTGCCGGACTTGCGGTCGAGCTTGTAGACGGCCGAGGTGTTGCGCGCCGACACGAGCAGGTTGCCGTCGAGGTCGACGTCGATCGAGTTCACGTGGAAGTAGTCGAACGGGTCGAGCAGCGGCGAGTAGGTGTCCGTGAGCGGGACGTGGTCGAGGCTGTGCCATTCGAACAGCACCTTGCCGCTGCGGACGTCGACCTCCTGCACGACCGAGTCGAGGACGTTTCCGCTCGCGGCGCCGCCGACGGGAGTGAGGTCCCGCTTCACCTCGCTGTACGCGGTGATCAGGGCGGTGCCCGACGGCGTCAGCAGGAGCTCGTGCACGTCGGCCTGCAGGCCGTTGCCCGCCTGGACGTGCGCAACGGTGCGATAGCTGGAGTCGACGATCACGCCGACGCCCTCGCCGGTGCCGATCTTCGAGATCGTCCCCTCCCACCACGTCAGCACCGGCTTCCCCGCGTAGACCTGCCGGCGGAAGTTGATCGCCACCGTCTTCACCCGCCGGAACCACACGACGTTGCCCTCGTTGTCGAGCATCAGCGGCCCGCGCTGGCCCGGTCCCGTCAGCGAGGCGACGAACACGTAGCCGTCCGACGGGTGCGCCGACGTCGACACCGTCATCGAGGGCGGCTTCAGCGACGGCTGGCTCCGGAAGACCGAGAAGCCGCCCGTCGCCGCCGCCTCGTGCAGCTGCGCGAGCGCGGCGCGCGGTACCGCGAGCGCCGACACGCCGGCGGCCGCGGCGCTCAGGAACTGGCGGCGCGTCGAGGTCGGGTTCAAGGTGCGGACAGTATCCGGCGGCGGCGAAGATGGGAAAGACGGCCCATGCGCCCGCCGCGCCGACACGGCAAGGTGCGAGGGCGTCGGCGGCGAACGAAGGCGACCTGAAGCGACTCCTGATCCCCCTGGCCGCGATCCTGGCGGCGATCGCGGCGGCCGGCGGCGCGTCCGCGGACGCGCTGCTGCGCGTCGGCGTGGCCGACGACTGGCCGGCCTACCACCCGTGCGGCGACGTCTGGTGGGCGTCGGCCTCCGACATCGGCCTCGACGAGCTCCGGCTCACCGTCCAGTGGAACGGCACGCCGGCGATCGTGAACGAGGGAGGCCTGCAGACGGCCGTCGCCTGCGCCCAGCTCTCGGGCGTCCGGCCCGTGCTCGCGATCTACCCGAAGTGGCCGACCATGATCGGCAACGACACGGCCGCCCAGCGCGCCTTCGCGCAGTTCGTCGCGCTCGTCGGCCAGACGTTCCCGCAGGTCGACGACTTCGTGGTCGGCAACGAGCCCAACGTGAACCGCTTCTGGCAGCCGCAGTTCCGGCACGGCGCCGACGCGGCCGCGACCGACTACGAGCACACGCTGGCACGGTCGTACGACGCCCTGAAGCTCGTGCGTCCGGACGCATCGGTCTGGGGGCCGGCGATCTCCTCGCGGGGCAACGACTCGCCGAGCGCGTCGTCGAACCCCGGCCACTCGCCGGTGCGCTTCATCGAGGAGCTCGGCGCCGCCTACCGCGCGTCGCATCGCACGCGGCCGCTCTTCGACCAGTTCGACATGCACCCGTACCCGCGCGTGCAGGACACCGACTCGTACGCGATGCCGTTCCGCTGGCCGCAGGCCGGCGCCGCGAACCTCGACCGCATCAAGCAGGCGCTCTGGGATGCGTTCCACGGCACGGCGCAGCCGGTGCCGGCCGAGCAGCCCTCCGGAGCCGCGCCGGCGGCCGGCACCCTGCCGATCGACCTCGACGAGGCCGGCTCGCAGACGACGATCGCCGAGCCGGACGCGGCGGCCTACACGGACGGGCCCGAGAGCATCGCGCCGATCACGCCCGGCCAGCAGGCCGCGTTCTACCGGCAGCTCATCCAGATCGCGGCGTGCGACCCGGACGTCCAGTCGCTGATGTTCTTCCCGTTGATCGACGACCCCGACCTCGGCCACGGGTTCCAGTCCGGCGTGATGTACGCCGACCTCGGCCACAAGCAGTCGTACGACGCGCTCAAGCAGGCCCTCGCCGCGCCGGGCGGGCTGTGCACGAGCGGCCTCGTCGCGCGCTGGCGGCACACGACGCAGGTGGTCGGCGCGACCGCGAGCTTCGTCGTCCGGCGGACGGCGACGGGGCGCCGCATCCTGCGCCTCCACGTCACCGCGGGCGAGGCGGCGACCTACCGCGCGGGCGTGTTCCGGGTCACGCGTCCGGGCCTCCCGACCGCGGACGCGGTCGAGCGCGCGCTCGAGTCGGCGCGGGCGCCGCAGCTGCTCGCGGACGCGACCACGGGAGCGATCCCCGCGTACTCGCGGCCGTCGCTCGCCTTCGCGTCCCGAGGGCTCGGGCCCGGCACCTACGTCTGCGGCGTCACGCTCGCCGCCGCGGCCGACCCGGCTCGCACGACGACCTTCGTCTCCCGCCCCTTCCGCGTCACGGCCCGCCCGCCAGCCCGTGCGGCACCGGCCGCCCGACCGGCGCGATCCGCCGACGCGCCAGGGTGAGCAGGACGCCCGCGGCGATCGCCTCGTTCTTCCCCCAGAACTGCCCCCAGAAGAACGCCGTCGACGAGAACGCGATCGTCAGGAACACATAGCTGTCGATCGCGTTGCCCGCAGTCGCGCTCAGGGCGACGCCCAGCGTGAGGCTGCGGTTCCGGATCGGCGTGAACACGAGCGCCTCGACCGTCTCGCTGACGGTGAACGCGACGACGCTCCCGATGGCGACCTTCTCGAGGGCCGTCCACCCGGCGAGGTCTCCGACGAGCCAGGACAGCAGCCCCGCCGCGTAGACGAACGGCATCGTCCGGACGAGGCCCGCGAGCTGCTGGAGCCAGTCGCGCAGGACGAGCACGCCGCCGATGCAGAACACGCCGGCCGGCGCGTCGTACGGCGTCAGCGGGACGTGGACGACGAAGCGCGAGGCCAGCCAGTTGGCGAGCAGGACGAGCGCGACGAAGGCGCCGACGAGCGGTACGAAGCGGCCGGTCACGCGCGCAAGGGTACGGCCTGGCGCCGGCCGCAAAACGGCGCCAGACCGGTCGGTGCGGACGGACGCTGGGCTAGCCGACCGGCTCCGTCCCGCCCGGGCTCTCGGGCGGAGCCTCCGCCGGCGCCGGAGGCGCGGGCTCGGCGGCCGTCGTCGTCGTGCCGGTCGCGGCCGCGCCGCCGCCGGCGCCCGCCGCCATCGTCGGCAGCTCCACGCCCTCAGCCCTCGCGCGCACGATCGCGCACGCGGCGATCACGATCGAGAGCAGCAGCCCGAGCCACGCGGGCCAGTGCCTGGCCGTGCTGTGCGAGAGGAACGTGATGATCGTGAAGAGGAGGAGCAGCAGGGCCAGCCCGACGGAGATCAGGCCGGGCGTCACCGAGCCGAGCTCGATCCGCACCTCGAGGAGGCGCACGGCCTCCCAGAGGAGCAGGGCGACGACGAGGAGGCCGGCGATCACGCCGACGCCGTGCCACTCGCTCCGGCCGACGGTGATGAAGGAGAGCGACACCTGCTGCCAGTCCAGGAAGGAGAAGATGAGATAGAGCACGGATGCGGCGAGGGCGGCCTGCGTCTCGCGCGACAGCCTTGTCAGCCTGTCCATGTGCGACGTCCTTTCGTTCGACGGCGCGCGCCGGAGAAATGCCGCGCGGTTCGACGGAGCATAAGCCGGTCTCCGGCCGTCGTTCCAGCGCCGGAAGACGGGGATCTTCTATCTCGTCTGACATAATGCCACGATGCATAGCGAGCCGACCAACCCGTTCACGTTCGGCGACCTCGCGCTCGACGAGGCGTTCACCGACCGGCAGCGCGAGCTTCGCGAGCTCGTCGCCGACATGCGGAACGGCCAGAACGTGCTCGTCTACGCCCCGCGCCGCTACGGCAAGTCGTCGCTCGTCCTCCGGGCCGCGCAGGAGGCGGTCCGGCGCAAGGCGCTGGTCGCGTACTGCGACCTGATGCGGACGCCGACGAAGGAACGGTTCGCCGCCGCCCTGGCGCGGACGATCTACGCCGACCTGGCGTCGCCCGTCGAGCACGCGCTCGAACGCGCCGCCGACCTGTTCCGCGGGCTGCGCATCCGGCCCTCGATCGAGGTCGACCCCTCCGACGCGACCCTCCGCTTCAGCTTCCAGCCGGGCCGCCGTCACGGCGACATCGACGAGACGATCGAGCGGCTGCTCGAGCTGCCCGGCGAGCTCGCCGCCGAGCGCAGACGGCGCGTGGTGATCGTGTTCGACGAGTTCCAGGAGATCCTCGCGCTCGACCGGCGCTTCCCGAACCTCCTGCGCGCCGTGTTCCAGGCGCAGCCCGACGTGAGCCACGTCTACCTGGGCAGCAAGCGCCACCTGCTCGAACGCATCTTCGACGACCGCAACGAGCCGTTCTGGCGCAGCGCCAGGCTGCTCGAGATCGGGCCGATCCAGCCGGCGCAGTTCGCCCGCTTCCTGCGTGCGCGCTTCGACGCGTCGGGGAAGGCGATCGCCGCCGCCGCCGTCACGCGCCTGCTCGACGTCACCGGCGGCCACCCGTACGCGACGCAGGAGCTCGCCTACTTCACGTGGGAGCAGACCCGCCCCGGCGCCGAGGCCGGCGTCGGCGAGGTCGAGGAGGCGCTCGTGCAGGTCCTTCGCTCCGAGCACAACCACTTCGTGCAGCTCTGGGACGAGGCGCCGCGGCCGCAGCGCCTGGTCATGCTCGCGCTCGCCGACGAGCCCGAGCGCAGCGTGTACTCGGCCGCGTACCGCGAGCGACACGACCTGCCGCCGACGCCGACGCTGCAGACCGCGTTGGCGGGGCTGACCCGGAAGGAGATCGTGGGCCGCGACGACGCCGGCGCGTACAGGCTCGTCGAGCCGTTCCTCGCGGAGTGGCTCCGCTACGAGCAGCGGCGGCGAGGCTGACGCGGCCGCCGCACGCCCGGAACGTAGGATCGCCGGATGCCGGACAGCACCGTCTGCCTCTCGTTCGACTTCGACGCGATGTCGGTGTGGTTCGGCTTCGAACGGACGACGCCGGCGATGCTGAACCGCGGCGAGTACGGTGCCCGCGTCGGCGTGCCGCGCGTGCTCGAGCTGCTCGACCGGCACGGAATCCGCGCGACGTTCTTCGTGCCGGGTCACACGGTCGAGTCGTTTCCCGAGCAGACGGCGGCGATCCTGGAGCGCGGCCACGAGCTCGCGCATCACTCCTACGCCCACGTCGACCCGTCGCAGCAGTCGGCGGGCGAGGAGCGGGCCGACATGGAGCGGGCTCTCGCCGCGCTCGAGCGCGTCGGCGTGCGGCCGCTCGGCTACCGCTCGCCGTCGGCCGACCTCTCCGAGGCCACGCTCGAGCTCGTCGAGGAGCACGGCTTCGTCTACGACTCGAGCCTGATGACCGACGACTTCCGGCCGTTCCGCCCGCGCATCGGCGACCGCGTGTCGCGCGACGAGCCGCTCGTGCGCGGCCGCGAGTCGAGCCTGTGGGAGCTGCCGATGTGCTTCGAGCTCGACGACTGGCCGCACTTCCAGTTCAGCTTCGATCCGCCCCGGCACGGCCTCGCGGCGCCGAGCGGCGTGCTCGAGATCTGGCAGGGCGAGCTCGAGTGGATGGACGCGAACGTCGACGGCGGCGTGCTCACGGTCTGCATGCATCCGCAGGTGATCGGGCGCGCGCACCGCATCGCGATGCTGGATCGCTTCGTCGAGGCCGGGAAGGCGCTCGACGTGCGCTTCCGCCCGCTCGGCGACGTCGCCCGGGAGCTCGCGTGAACCGGAACGTCGACATCGGCGACGGCGTGCAGATGCCGCTGCTCGGACTCGGCACCTGGCAGGCGCGAGGCTCGGCGGCCCGCGACGCCGTCGTCCGGGCGCTCGAGCTCGGCTACCGGCACGTCGACACCGCGACCGTCTACGAGAACGAGGACCAGGTGGGCCGCGCGATCGCCGGCAGCGGGGTGCCGCGCGAGGACGTCTTCGTGACGACGAAGCTGCCGCCGAGCCGGGCTGGCGAGGAGCGCGCGACGCTCGAGTCGAGCCTCGCGAAGCTCGGCCTCGACCACGTCGACCTCTGGCTGATCCACTGGCCGCCGGGCGGAAAGGCGCGGCCGGACGTGTGGGCGCGGATGATCGAGCTGCGGGACGAGGGGCTCGTGCGCCAGATCGGCGTCAGCAACTACGGCGTCGAGCAGCTCGACGAGCTCGAAGCGGAGACCGGCCGGATGCCCGCCGTCAACCAAGTCGAATGGGGGCCGGCGCTGCACGACGCGGCCGTGCTCGAGGAGCATCGCAGCCGGCGCGTGCAGCTCGAGGGGTACAGCCCGCTCCGCACGACGAACCTGGCCGACCGTCGGCTGCGGGAGATCGCCGCCGCGCACGGCGTCACCCCGGCGCAGGTCGTGATCCGCTGGCACCTCGAGCACCGGATCGTGGTGATCCCGAAGTCGACCGACCCCGCGCGGATCGCCGAGAACGCGGACGTGTTCGGGTTCGAGCTGACGCCCGACGAGGTCGCCGAGCTCGACGGCCTGCGGCGGGCGCGGCGGGACTGAGCAGCCCGCCTACGCGGGCTCGACCTCCCAGATCGCGACGACGGGCCCGTCCGCGAGCTCGTCGAACAGGTCGAGCGGCAGCATGTCCCGGATCCGGAGCCGGCGGCCGTCGCCCGCGTCGAACTCGTCGCCGACCCGCCACATCGGCAGCGCGGTGCTGAAGTCGCCCGCGTCCTCGCCGTCCGCGTAGGTCAGCCGGAAGCGGAACGCCGTCACGCGCCGTGGGGCTGCGTGACGATCCGGAGGGGCCGTCCGCGCTCGGAAGGCTCGGAGCCGCCCGCGGGGTGGAAGATGCCCGGCGCGGTCTGGACCCACGCGTCCCCGAGCAGCCGCGCGAAGGCGCCCTTCGGGCCCGCGTCGGAGCCCTCGCGGACCGCCTGGGCGGTGCTGTTGTCCGTCTCGTCCACGCTCGCACCATGGTCGCGCCCCGCCCGCGACGCGCCGGTCGATGGTCCGGCCGCGGCTAGCCGTCCTGGTCGAGCGGCACGACCCGCCGCGGCAGGAGGAGCTGGGCGACGATGCCGAGGACCGCGACCCCCACGAGCGCCCAGAAGACGCCGTGGACGGCGTGGTAGATCGTCGCGGCCGTCTGCCGCCGGTGCGCGAGGCGGCCGTTCGCGATGCTGCCGAACACGGCGATGCCCACGGCGCTGCCGAGCGTGCGGATGAACATGTTGCTGCCGGTGACGACGCCGCGCCTACTCCAGCCGACGACGGACTGGACCGCGACGACGGTTGCGACGGAGGCGAAGCCGAGGCCGACGCCGAGCACGAAGCTCGCCGCGGCGACCCGCCACACGCCCGAGCCGCCGCCGACGAAGAGCGCGAGCAGCAGGCAGCCGCCCACGGCGATCACGCCCCCGAGTAGCGCCGTCGGCCGGAAGTCGATCCGCAGGTACACACGGGGAGCCATCGTCGCGGCGATCGGCCAGCCGATCGTCATCGCCGCCATCGCGAAGCCGGCCACGACGGCGCCCACGCCGACCACGCGCTGCGCATACGTAGGCACGTACGACGACTGGCCGATCAGGATCGCGCCGATCGCGAGCCCGGCGAGATTGCCCGCCAGCAGCGTCCTGTGGCGGAAGATCCAGAGCGGCAGGATCGGCTCCGCCACCGTGCGCTCGATCTGCACGAACGCAGCGATCAGCGTCGCCGCGATCGCGAAGAGCGCGATGCTCACGCCGGAGCTCCACGCCCAGCTGACGCCGCCCTCGAGCAGCGCGAGGATCAGCACCGAGCAGCCGGCGGTCAGCGCGAGCGCGCCGGCGTAGTCGATGCGGTGCGTGCGCCGTTCGATGCGCTCGTGCAGGTGACGCTGGATCAGCCACGCGGCGCCGATGCCGATCGGGACGTTCAGCCAGAAGATGCCGCGCCACGTCCAGTACTGCGCGAAGAACCCGCCGAGCGCCGGGCCGACGATCGCCGACATGCCCCACACGCTCGAGATGTAGCCCTGGATGCGGCCGCGCTCGGCCGGCTCGTAGAGGTCGCCGACGATGGTCGTCGTCGTCGGCAGGATCGCGCCTGCCGCCAGTCCCTGCAGCCCGCGGAAGACGATCAGCGCGACCATGCTCCACGCGAACCCGCAGAGGACGGAGCCGGCGAGGAAGCCGGCGACGCCGACGAGCAGCACCGGCTTGCGCCCGAAGACGTCCGACAGGCGCCCGTAGATCGGCACCGTCACCGCCTGCGTGAGCAGGTAGATCGAGAAGATCCACGGGAACAGCGAGAAGCGGCCGAGGTCGGCGACGATCTGCGGCACCGCGGTTGCGACGATCGTGCTGTCGATCGCCGCGAGCCCGACCGTCAGCATCAGCGCGGCGACGACCGCGCCGCGGTTGTCCGCGAGCGTCGCCGACTGCGCCGGCGCGGCCGTGATCGCTGCGTTCGCCATCGCCCCGCCGCAACGTATCGGCTGGGATGCGGGCGAGGCTGCGGCGCCCGGGCTCCGGCCGCGCCCGGTCGTCTACTTCTTCTTCGCCTTGGTCTTCGTCTTGGTCAGGAGCTTGTGCGCGTTCCAGGTGCCGCCGCCGGGCCTGCTCTTCCAGCTCCCCGACATCGACAGCCCGGATTTCGACACCGACCCGGTGTAGACCGCACCGACGCCGACGGCGCCGAACTTGATCGCGGAGCCGGTGACGCTGCCGCTGATCCCGTACGTTCCGTGCGGGTTCGAGAGCGTGATCGTCCCCCGCAGGCGCGACCGGGTCTGCGTCCAGTGAAGCGTGAACGTTCCGCTGACCGCGCCCGTGTACGTCCCGGACCACGTCCCGCCGAGCGAGAGCGACCGCGTCGCGCCGCCGTGGGCGAGCGCAACGGCGCTGCAGGATGCAGCCACGAGGACGGCAGCCCCGAGAGCGGCGACCCGAAGCGGCGCCTTGCGAGACGGGTTCGAACGCGCGCCGGCCTCGGCTCGCGAAAAGGACAGAGTCGGCATGGATGTGTCTCCTCTCGTGTGCTGTTCTCTCTTGGACGGAGTGAGAGCGGCTCAGCTTCCGTTCCAGGTGAAACCGGATCCCGGGAACGCGAGCGTGTGCCGGTAGCACACGCCGCCGGTGACGTAGCCCTTCTGCTCGGAAAGGGCAAAGCAGTGGAGGCCCGTCGGTCCGTTCACGAGCTTCACGCGGCCGAGCGTCGGACGGACGTGGTCTCCGATCATCTTCAGCACCCACGGCTTGGCCGACGTGCAGCTCCACCCCGTGCCGGCCGTCTCCCACCGGAAGGTGAAGCCGTGCGCCTTGAACGACCGGCAAAGCTGGCCGGACGACGTCGCACGCACGACCGAGACCGCGCCGAGCGCGGCCGCGAGGACGAGCGCGAGCGCGAGAGCGGCTCTGGGAATCATCTGACCTCCTCTCTGCCTGACGAGACAGAGCATGGGCGGGAACGCCCGACCGAGAAAGTCCCGAACACCCCACGAAATTGACGGCGAGGCAAGGCTCGGCGCATGTGCACGGGCGCCACGATCGAGCCGCTGCGATGATCGGCTGATGGTCGCCGCAGCGCCTCCGGCGACGTCGCCGGTACTGGTCGCCATCGCGTTCTGGGATGCGCGTCGCGGCCTGCTCGGCACCCGCAACTGCGAGCTGTCGGCGCAGTGCGGCGCCGGGACGGTCGAGCTGACGACGGACGGAGGCCGTCGCTGGCGGGTCGTCCTGCGCACACGGCGACCGGTGCTCGCACTTGAGACGGCCGGCCGAGACGGTGCGATCGCCGCCACCGGCGGTGGTGCGTTTCACACGCTGGACGGCGGCCGGCATTGGCGCAGGTACCGGCTGCGCTTCGCGGCCAGCTTCGCGACGCCGCTGGTCGGGCTCGCCGCTCGCGGCTCCGTGGTCGACCGGCACCTCGCGCTCGCCGTTGTCGCGACCCGAGACGGTGGGCGAAGCTGGGAGCGGCGGACGAGTCCCTGCAACCGGGCAGTCGCCGATTCGGCGCTCCTCGACCTCGTCACCGACAGGCTCGGCTGGATCGTCTGCCTCGGTCAACCCGGCGCCGGCAACGAAGAGAAGGCCGTCTTCCGCACGCGCGACGGCGGACGAAGCTGGCAGGCCGGCGCAGCCGCGATCGCCTCCCCGCGCCCGCAGCTGCACGGCGGGCTCTCCGGTTACGGCTACCCCGAAGGCATCGCCTTCGCGCGCGACGGCTTCGGCATCCTCTGGGAGAGCCGCGGCACCCTGTACGTCACTCGCGACGGCGGCGCCCGCTGGACCGCCGAGCCGGCGGTCGCGCGCCCGGAGATCGACTTCGGCCGCGGCGCCGCGGCCTTCCCCGGCGGACACGGGCTCGTCCTGCTGGGCGACGGCGGCGGTCGGCCGACGCGCTTGCTCGCGACCGACGATTACGGCCGCTCCTGGCACATCGTTCGCCGCTGGGGCTGACAGCGTCCACGCGACTGATCGGAGGATCTCGATGAGCAGGCTGAAGCTGAACATCACGATGTCGCTCGACGGCTACGTGGCCGGGCCCGGCCAGAGCCTCGAGCATCCGCTCGGAGTCGGCGGCGAGCGGCTCCACGAGTGGCTCGTGCCGCTGAAGGCCTTCCGCGAGAGCCACGGCGCGGACGGCGGCGAGGTCAACGCGAGCACGCCGTTCGCCGAAGAGATCCTGGCCGGCGCCGGCGCGACGATCATGGGGCGGAACATGTTCGGCGGCGGCCCCGGGCCGTGGGACGGCGATTCGTGGAAGGGGTGGTGGGGCGACGACCCGCCGTTCCACCATCCGGTCTTCGTCCTCACACACCATCCCCGCGAGCCGCTCGAGATGGACGGCGGCACGACGTTCCATTTCGTCACGGACGGGATCCTGGCCGCGCTCGAGCGCGCGCGAGCCGCCGCCGGCGACGCCGATGTCTCGCTCGGCGGCGGCGCCTCGGTGGCGCAGCAATACATGGCGGCGGGCCTGCTCGACGAGCTGGTGGTCTCGGTGGTGCCGATCCTCCTCGGAGCCGGCGCGCGGCTCTTCGACGACCTGGGCGAGGCGTCACCGAGGCTCGAGCAGGTCGAGGCGGTCGGCGCGCCGGGAGTCACCCACATCAGGTACGCGCGGACGGGCTGAGACGCGCGTCGCCCGCCTCCGGCGGGGTGCCGTTTCGCGCGGGTCGGGTATCGCATCGGCGATGCCCGTCGAAGCCCTGATCGTCCCGCCGCGGTATCGCGACCCGACGTTGGTCGCGCACGGCGGCATGGGTGACGTGTACTGCGCGACGGACACGGTGCTCGGACGTCCCGCGGCCCTCAAGCTGCTGTCGGAGCGGTACGCAGCCGATGGGGCGATCAGGCAGCGCTTCACGCGCGAGGCGCTGGCGGCGGCGCGGCTCTCCGGCGAGCCGAACACGGTGACGATCTACGACGTCGGCGAGTGGAGGGGCCGGCCGTTCATCGTGATGGAGTACCTGCCGAACGGCTCGCTCGAAGGCGTGCTGCGACGGGAGGGCGCGCAGCGGCCGCAGCGGGTCCTCGCCTGGCTGGAGGAGGTGGCGCGCGCCCTCGATCGGGCGCACGCGCACGGCGTCGTGCACCGGGACGTCAAGCCCGCCAACCTCCTGCTCGACGAGCAGGAGCACGTGCACGTCGCGGACTTCGGCGTCGCGAGCGCCGCCGGTCTCGACTCCCTGACCGAGACGGGAACCGTGCTCGGCACCGCGGGCTACTTCGCGCCGGAGCAGGCGCAGGGGCGGCCGACCACGCCGGCGACGGACCGCTACGCGCTCGCGGTCGTCGCCTTCGAGCTGCTCACCGGCAGCCGTCCGTTCCAGCGCACATCGGCGGCCTCGGAGGCGACCGCGCACGTGCAGGAGCCGGTTCCGTCCGCCTCGGAGCGGCGGCACGGCCTCGCCGTCGAGGTCGACGCCGTCTTCGAGCGGGCGCTCGCCAAGCAGCCGGGCGAGCGGTTCGTCACCTGCCTGGACTTCGTCGCGGCGCTGCGCGACGCCTTCACGACGGCCCCGCGGGTGAGGCCGATCATCGGGCCGACCGGCGCTCGCCGCCGGCGGAGGGCGCTCCCGGTGCTGCTCGCGCTGGCGGGGCTGGCCGCCCTTGCCGGCGGGATCGCGGCGGCCGTGATCGCAACCGGCGGCGGCGGCGGGCCGGCGGCGGTGACGGTCACCGAGCACGGGACGACCGTGCGCGAGACGGTGACGGCGCAGCGTCCGGCGCTCGCCGTCCCGCCGAGCACCGCGACCACGGCCGGCTCGACACTCTCCGCGAGCGCAGGCGGGAGCGGGACTGCGCTCGCGCTCGAGGGCTACCGCCGGCTGCAGGCAGGCGACGCCGCCGGCGCGCTCTCGTTGCTGCAGGCCGCCGCGCGCGAGCTGCGAGGCACGTCGTCGCTCGAGGAGGCGTACAACGACTACAACCTGGCCGTCGCCCTCACGAGGACGACCGGCTGCTCGGCCCAGGTCCTGCAGCTCCTCGACGAATCGGAGGCGATCCAGGGCCACCGCAGCGAGATCGACGCGTTACGCCGCACCTGCCGCGGCCATCGCGCCGGCTGACGCCGCCTCAGGCGCTCGGCGCCAATCCCCCGGACGAGGTCTGGTCAGACCACCTTCCTCCGACGTATCGTGCGCTCCGTCGACCATGGAGGGGCCTGTGCATCCGATCGGCATCGCCACCGGCCTCGCGGTCTCGCTCGCCGCCTTCGCGCTCGCCGCCGCTCCCACGTCGGCGCGCCGGACGGCGATGTGTCCGCACCCCGGCACGATCAACGGCGTCAGCGTGCTGATCGACTGTGGGCCGGCCAAGGCGACGATGCGCTTCCGCGGCGCGTCGGTCAAGTACGCGAACGGCCTCTGCCAGCGAAACAGCTCGAACTTCACCCTCGGGTTCGGCGCGGTGCTGACCGGGCTCTCGTCGAAGCGTCCGCCGGACACGTTCCAGCTCATCGCCGGCGGCGGAACCCACCCGGCCACGCACGACGGCGTCTACTCGGCGACGCTCCAGCTCATGCGATCGGGCCACGGCTACGTCGGCGAGACGATCAAGCTGACGCTGACGCACAAGCGAGGGGCCGGGTCGTTCACGGGAACCGTCAAGGCGACGACGACCAACGCCACGTTTCCCGTCAGCGGCTCGTTCACCTGCTGATCGGAGCCGGCCTGACCCCGCCGTCCGTCACTCCAGCGGCGGTCGCGTGGCCGGAACCTCCTGAACGGCCCAGTTGTTGCCGTCGGGATCGGTGAAGAAGACGAACGAGTCGTACGGGCCGCCGCCTGCGAAGTGGACGACCTCGCCGACCTCGATCCCACGGTCGAGCAGCTCCGCACGCGCAGCCTCGATGTCGGTCACGCAGACCTGCAGCCGGGCGGAGCTCTCCAGCACCTCGTCGACCACGAGCGGGCCGATTGTGACCGAGCAGCCGGAGCCGGGCGGGGTCAACTGGACGACCCGCATCTCCCCCACCTTCGTGTCGACGTCGACGTTGAAGCCGAGCTGCTCGCTGTAGAACCGCTTCGACCGTTCGACGTCCGTGACCGGAATGACGACGACCTCCAGAGTCCAGTCCATCTGCGCTCCCTTCCACTCGGTCTGCACGAGGACGACACCGGCAACGGTGACAGATCAGGACCCGCGGCGATCGCGCGGCCGCCGAGGCGGAGCCAAGCAAAAAGGCCCCGCTTCGCAGGGCCTTTCGAGGAGCGGGGGCGGGATGTGGACAGACACCAACGACCGCGTACCGCTTCGTCCGCACTCCTGCCCCGATCGCGCGCCCGCAGTGGCCCCGCCACTGAGCTACCGGGTGTCGACATCGGCAAGCAACGCGAGCATCCGCTTCATGAGCAGCTCCGCTGCGGCCTGGTCGTAGTCGGGCAAGCTGCTGTCGGCGAACAGGTGCCGGTCGCCCGGATAGAGGAAGAGCTCGGCACCCTCGACCGTGGCCGCGAGCTCGCGAGCCGCCGGAAGGTCCTCGCCACCGAGCTCGTCGTTCTCCATCATGTGGATCTGCAGCCGGACGCCAGGCGGCCACGAACCGCCAAACTCCGACGCCGGCAGCGCGGCGCTGACGAGCACCGCTCCGCTCGCGCCGGGCCGCGTCTGCGCGAGCCGCTGGGCGACCATGACGCCAAACGAGAAACCCGCAAAGACAGCGTCGCTGCCGGTCTTGTCGGCGGCGGCCACGCCCCGCTCGACCAGCGCGTCGAAACCTGCCTGATCCGCGAAGGCCAGGCCTTCCCCGACCGTGCCGAACGTGCGACCGTCGAACAGGTCGGGGGTGTGAACGGTGTGGCCCTGCTGCCGCAGCTCGTCGGCGAACGCCAGCACCCCCTCGGTCAGCCCCTGCACGTGGTGGTACAGCACTACCTCTGCCATCTCGCCTCCCTCGAACGATTGATCCATAATTATCAAACATTCGGCAATGTTAAACTATCGGCGGATGGACGGCAGCATGTCGCCCCCCGACTACGGTCTCGCCGAGCGGATCGCGCTCACGCAACCCGCCCAGGTAAAGGCGATCAGCCATCCGCTGCGCACGGCCATCCTCGGACTCCTGCACGAGCGAGCAGCGACAGTGGCAGAACTCGCCGCCGCGCTCGAACGGCCCAAAGGGACGGTCGCCCACCACGTCAAGGTCCTCCGCGAGGCAGGGCTCCTCCAGGTCGTGCGGACGCGGCGTGTCCGCGCGATCGAGGAGCGCTTCTACGGCCGCACCGCCCGCCTGTTCTACGTCGGTGTCGACCACACCACCGAGGGCGACGACCTGCCACGCGACTTCAACGACCTCGAGGTCGCCGCCGCCGAGTCGACCGCCGCCTACCAGAGCGGGAAACTGTGGGGCTTCATCCGTCACGCCCGCATCAGCGAGACGCAGGCCTCGCAGTTCTGGGAACGCATGGCCGACCTCGTCACGGAGTTCGACCAACTCCCCCGCTCGGGCGAGACCACCTACGGATTCGTCCTCGGCCTCTACCCCACCGAATACCCGACGCTGCCCAGACACAACGACTCCTCCAAGCCCGGAAGGACAGACGGGCTGGAGCAGTGAGCAGAGATCAGGCGGCTGTACTTCGTCGAGATACACGTGAGGGCGCTCATCTCGAGCGCCCTCACAAAAGCCCGTGACCTCGAAGCCTTGGTCACTAATGGGGCCATAGCGGGGGCAGGATTTGAACCTGCGACCTCCGGGTTATGAGCCCGGCGAGCTACCTGACTGCTCCACCCCGCGTCGCGGGCGCAAGTGTAGCACCGCGCGGGGCGCGAATCACGTCCGCGAGCGCGAACCCGGCCGCCGTCACGGCGAAGCCCGCGAGCGCGTCGACGACGAAGTGGTTGCCGGTCGCCACGGTCGCGAGCACGACGACGAGCGGATACGCGACGCCGACGACGCGCCACGCCCGCGAACGCGCGTGCAGGACGAGCCCGGCCCCCACGGCGAGCGCCCAGCCGGCGTGCAGCGAGGGGATCGCCGCGACCGGATCGGTCGGCGCGGCGGAGACGCGCGAGCCGATGTCGACGTGCAGGACGCGGAGCAGCGAGTCGGCGACGCCGACGCCGGCGAGCCGCGGCGGCGCGACCGGGAACGTCCACTGCACCAGCAGCGCGACGGCGGTCGCGGCGAGCAGCCCGTCCCGGAAGCGGCGGTACGTGTCGTACGAGCGCCGATACAGCCACACGAGGAACGCGCCCGTGCCCGCGAAGTGCGCGCCGAGGTAGACGACGCCGAGCGCCGCCATCGCGCCCGGCACGGCGGCGACGCCGCCTTGCACGCCGCGCTCCCAGGAGACGCGGGCCTCCCGCTCCCACGCAAGTACGCGATGTGCGTGGCGGATCGCAAGGGGCCAGTCGGGCGCGACCAGCATCCTTCCGAGCTCGTACACGCCGACCGCGGCGAGCACGAGCGCGACCTCCCCGAACGCGCGGCGCGACACGCGGCCAGTGTAGGAGGAGGCCGCCGTTACGATCCGGCCCGTGCTCGTCGCCGTCTGGATCGCCCTCGGGATCGGCGCCGCCGCCGTGGTGGGCGGCGCGGCGCTCGTCGTCTCGAGCGCGCTCCGCGCCTGGCGCTCGCTGCGCGCCCTCGCGCGCGGCGCGCGCGACGGCTTGGCCGCCATCGAGACGAAGGCCGCGTCCGGGGCCGAGCGCGGCGCCGCCCTCGGCCGGAAGAGCGGCGAGACGGCCGCCGCGGTCACCCGCCTCGAGGCGTCGCTCGCGACGCTCGCCGTCCTGCGTGCGGCCGCCGGCGAGGCGGGCGGCGGCCTGCGGCGCGTGCGCGCGCTCGTGCCGCGGAAGTGACGCGCGTCGCGGCGATCGACCTCGGCACGAACTCGACGCGCCTGCTGGTCGCCGACGTCGAGGCCGGAGAGGTGCGCGCGGTTCTTCGGCGGAGCGTCGTGACCGGTCTCGGCGAGGGCGTCGACGCCCGTCGCCGCCTGCTCCCGCTGCCGATCGCACGCGTGCGAAACGTCTTGACCGACTTCCGCCGCGACGCAGAACGGCTCGGGGCGCTGCGGACGCTCGCGGTCGCGACGAGCGCCGTCCGCGACGCCGAGAACGGCGAGGCGTTCCTGGGCGAGGTCGAGTGGTCGTACGGCTTCGCGACCCGGCTGCTCTCGGGCGACGAGGAGGCGACCCTGACGCGCCGCGGCGCGGGAGTGGACGGCGACGGAACCCTGCTGCTCGACGTCGGCGGCGGCTCGACCGAGCTGAGCACGGCTGCGTTCCAGGTGAGCCTCGACGTCGGCTCCGTGCGCCTCACGGAGCGCTTCCTGCAAGACGATCCGCCGACGCCGCACCAGCTCGGCGCCGCGCAGCGGGCGGTCAAGGCACAGCTCCCCGACCTCGAGGCCCACGAGGCGGTCGGCGTCGCCGGCACGGTTCACCAGCTCGCCGAGCTCGCGGGGCACGAGGAGATCACCGCGACGGAGGTCGACCGCTGGTTTGACACGCTGGCGAGCCTGCCGCTCGACCGGCGCCGGGAGCTGCCGCGGATGAACCCGGCCCGGGCGCCGACGATGGTCGCCGGCGCGCTCCTCGTCCGGGCCGTCCTCCGGCGCTACGGCCTCGGCGGGATCCGCTACAGCGTGCGCGACATCCTCGACGGGGCCGCCCTCGAGGCCGCCGCACTGGACTCGGCCGCCGAGGGCAATGCCCCTCCGGGCGCCTTCACCTGCTGCTGAGCCGGCCGACCGGGCGAGTGGATACTTGCGCTCGCAACGGTTCTCCGCTACGATGCTTGCGTCATCAAGGATTGAGGAGGACGCATGAGCACGACCATCGAGCAGACCCGGGCCCTTCCGACAGGCACCTGGACGGCCGACACCGTCCACTCCAGCCTCTCGTTCGAGGTGCCCTACGCCGTCGCGACGTTCTCCGGCGCCGTGACCGACTTCGAGGTCGCCCTCGAGGACGGCACGCTCGCCGGGTCGGCGCGCATCGCGAGCCTGAAGGTGAAGGACGAGGCGCTGCAGGCGCACCTGGCCTCGCCGGAGTTCTTCGACGCCGAGCGCCACCCCGAGCTGCGGTTCGTCTCGACGGCGATCCGCCGCGACGGCGACTCGGTCGAGATCGACGGCGACCTGACGCTGAAGGGCATCTCGAAGCCCGTCACGCTGCGCGGCACCGTGACCGGCCCCGCCGTCGACCACTTCGGCGCCACACGGCTCGGCCTCGCGCTGCAGACGACGATCGACCGCACCGAGTTCGGCATGAGCTGGAACATGCCGCTCCCGAACGGCGAGCCGGCGCTCGCGAACGAGGTCACGTTGAAGGCCGACCTGACGCTGGTCGGAGCGTGAGGATGCGCGTCCTCGCGATCAGCGGCTCGCTCCGTCGGGGCTCCCACAACGCCGCCCTCCTCCGCGCCGCGGCGGAGGAGGCGCCGCGGGGCGTGGACGTCCGGCTCTGGAATGGCCTCCGGGAGATCCCGCCGTACGACGCCGACGACGACGTCGTGCCCGGGCCGCCCGCGGTCGAGGAGCTCCGCGCCGCCGTGCGCGCCGCCGACGCGGTGCTGATCGCGACGCCGGAGTACAACGCCTCCGTGCCGGGGGCGCTGAAGAACGCGCTCGACTGGGCGTCGCGGCCGCTTGCGACGAACGCGTTCCGGAACAAGCCGGTTGCCGTGATCGGCTCGAGCACGGGCGCGTTCGGCGCGGTGTGGTCGCAGGCCGAGCTGCGGAAGGTGCTGGCGACGATGGGGGCACGCGTTGTCGACGCCGAGCTCGCGGTCGGCCACGCGCAGGAGAAGCTGGACGCCGACGGCCGCGTGGTCGACGACGAGGTCCGCGACTCGCTGCGCGAGGTGCTGCAGCTGCTCGAGGCCGAGGTCGCTCCGGCGCTCGTCGCCGCGTAGGCGGTCAGGGCTCAGCGGCGGCGCCGGGCTCGGCCGGCGGATCGTCCTCGGCGAGGCGCCGCTGGACGACCGCCCGCGAGAGGACGCCGACCAGCTTCCCGTCCTCGACGACCGGCACGCGCTCGAGGTCGTGCTCCTCGAGGAACGCGAACGCGTCCTCGAGCCCCATTCCCGATTCGAGCGTCGCGTTCGGCCGCTCCATGATCTCGCCGAGGCGCGTCGTGCCGGGATCGCGGCCCGCGGCGACGACCTCGCGCACCAGCGTCTTCCGCGTGATCACCCCCGCCAGCCGTCCGTCGGCGCAGACGAGGACCGCGCGCACCTCCGGCCGCGCGAGCGCCTCCCCCGCCTCGCGCGCCGTCGCGGCCGCGTCGAGCGCGAGCGGCTCCGGCACCATCGCGTCCCGGACGAGCTGGCCCGTCACGGGTAGATCCCCCGCGCCTCGAGCGCGGCCGAGACCTCGTTGATCGCCGCCACGAGCGCCGCGTCCCGCAGCGAGATGCCGCGCTCGTGCGAGACGCGCCAGACGCGGTCGAAGGCGTCGGCGAGCTTGTCGGCGAGGCGCCGGCGGATCTCGTCGCGGTCCCAGAACAGCCGGCCCAGGTCCTGCACCCACTCGAAGTACGAGACGGTGACGCCGCCCGCGTTCGTGAGCACGTCCGGCAGCACCGGGATGCCGCGGTCGGCGAGGATCGCGTCAGCGTCGACCGACGTCGGCCCGTTGGCGCCCTCGACGACGAGCCGGCAGCGAAGGTCGGCGGCGTTGCGCGCCGTCACCTGGTCCTCGCGGGCGGCCAGCACGAGGATGTCGCACGGCAGCTCGAGCAGCTCCGCGTTCGTGATCCGCTCGACCCCGCCGTCGCAGCCCTCGAGCGACCCGTGCTCGGCCGCGTGCGCGCGCAGGGCCGGCACGTCGAGCCCGTCGCCGCGATGCACGCCGCCCGAGACGTCGGAGACCGCGATCACGCGTGCGCCCTTCTCGTGGAGCTCCGATGCCGCGATTCCGCCGACGTTGCCGAAGCCCTGCACGACGCAGCGCTGCTCGGCGAGGCTCCAGCCGAGCCGCTCGCACGCGCGCTCGATCACCATCACGACGCCCGCGCCGGTCGCCTCGTGCCGGAAGACGGAGCCGCCGATCGAGATCGGCTTGCCAGTGACGATCTCCGGCACGGCGTAGCCCTTTTGCATCGAGTACGTGTCCATCATCCACGCCATCGTCTGCTCGTTCGTCGCCATGTCGGGCGCGGGAATGTCGAGCTGCGGCCCGATGAACGGCGCCAGCTCGGCGGTGAAGCGGCGCGTGATGCGCACGAGCTCGCCGGGGCTGAGCGCGTGCGGGTCGCAGCGAACGCCGCCCTTCGCGCCCCCGTACGGCAGGCGCAGGAGCGCGCACTTCCACGTCATCCACATCGCGAGCGCCGCGCACTCGCCGAGGTCGACGCCCTCGTCGTAGCGGACGCCGCCCTTGGTCGGGCCGAGCACCGAGGAGTGCTGCACGCGGTACGCCGGGAACGAGCGGTAGCTGCCGTCGTCCATCCGGACGGGCAGCGAGAGGATCACCGCCCGCTCGGGGTAGCGGAGCCGGTTCGAGACGAGCTCGGGAACCGCGGCCAGCTCGAGCGCGTGCTCGAGCTGCGTGATCGCCTGCGCGAAGAGCGGCGTGTCCCACTCGAGCGCAGCGGCACGATCGGCCGTGCTGGCCACGGCGAGGAGGGTACTCGTCCGCGGGCCACGCGGCCCACCCGAAACGGCCGGTCGGGCCCATTGCGGGTCCGGCCGCGAGACGCAATCCTGTCGGCGTGCAGAACCCGGAGCTCCTCCTCGCGATCTCCACCGGCATCGCCGTCGAGGTGGCGCACCTGCGCTGGATCGTGCTCACGCAGTGGCGCTGCCGCGCCTGCGGCGTGCCGCACCTCCACTGCGCGTGCAAGCCCGCCTGGCTCAGACGCCTGCTGTAGACACACTTCTATGACGGTGCCAGGCACCGTCACGGAACGTCACACGCGGCGCAGCACCGCGAGCGAGCGCGCCTCGACGAGCACGTCCGCGCCCGGAACGAGGCGGTCCGCGTCGCAGCGTCCCGTCGCGAGCTCCAGCTCCCAGCGCGTGGCGAAGCGCCGCGCCGGCAGGCGGAACGCGATCTCCTCGAAGTGCGCGTTGAAGAGCACGAGGAACGAGTCGTCGCGCAGCTCCTCCCCGTGCCGCGCCTCCATCGCGAGCTCGTCGCCGTTCAGGAACACGCCGATCGCGCGCGCCTCGCCGTTCTCCCAGTCGCGCCGCGTCATGCGGCGGCCGTCGGGCCGCATCCACCACACATCCGGCAGCCGCTCGCCGCGCCCCTGGAAGAAGCGGCGGCGGCGGAACACCGGGTGCGCGCGGCGCAGCTCGATGAGGCGCCGTGTGAACGCGAGCAGGTCGTGGTCGGCGCTCTCCCAGTCGAACCACGACAGCTCGTTGTCCTGGCACCACGCGTTGTTGTTGCCGCCCTGGGTGCGCCCGAGCTCGTCGCCGCCGAGCAGCATCGGCACGCCCTGCGAGAGAAGCAGGGTCGCCAGGAAGTTCCGCTGCTGCCGCGCGCGCAGCGCGTTCACCTCCGGATCGTCGGTCGGCCCTTCCGCGCCGCAGTTCCACGACCGGTTGTCGTCCGTCCCGTCGCGGTTCTCCTCGCCGTTCGCCTCGTTGTGCTTCTCGTTGTACGAGACGAGGTCGTGCAGCGTGAAGCCGTCGTGGGCGGTGACGAAGTTGATCGACGCGAAGGGCCGCCGGCCGTCGCGCTCGTAGAGGTCGGCCGAGCCGCCGAAGCGCGACGCGAAGTCCGCGACCGACGCGCTCCCGCGCCAGAAGTCGCGCATCGTGTCGCGGTAGATGCCGTTCCACTCCGACCAGAGGATCGGGAAGTTGCCGACCTGGTAGCCGCCGGGGCCGACGTCCCACGGCTCCGCGATCAGCTTCACCTGCGACAGGATCGGATCCTGGTGGACGATGTCGAAGAACGCCGACAGGCGGTCGACGTCGTAGAACTCGCGCGCGAGCGCCGACGCGAGATCGAAGCGAAACCCGTCGACGTGGCAGTCGGTGACGAAGTACCGCAGCGAGTCCATGATCAGCCGCAGCACGCTCGGGTGCACCGGGTTGAGCGTGTTGCCGGTGCCGGTGTAATCCATGTAGAAGCGCGGGTCGTCCGGGACGAGCCGGTAGTAGCTCTCGTTGTCGACGCCGCGGAAGCTCAGCATCGGCCCGAGGTGGTTGCCCTCGGCGGTGTGGTTGTAGACGACGTCGAGGATCACCTCGATGCCCGCGCGGTGCAGCGCCTTGACCATCCCCTTGAACTCGCGCACCTGGTCGGGCGTCGCCGCGTACGCCGCGTGCGGCGCGAGGTAGCCGATCGTCGAGTAGCCCCAGTAGTTCGTCAGCCCGCGCGCCTGCAGGAAACCCTCGTCGACGATGTGGTGCACGGGCAGGAGCTCGACCGCCGTGACGCCGAGCGCGTGCAGGTAGTCGACCGCCGCCTCGCTCGCGAGCCCGCCGTACGTGCCGCGCAGGTCGTCGCGCACGCCCTCGAGCCGCCTGGTGAAGCCCTTCACGTGCACCTCGTAGATCACGGTCTCGTGCCAGGGCGTCCTCGGGCGCGCCCAGTCGTCGTCCTGCCAGTCGAACGACGGGTCGACGACGATGCACTTCGGCACCGCCGGCGCGGAGTCGGTCTCGTCGACGGTGAGGTCGGCGTCGTCGCCGCCCGTCGGCACGTACGGCAGGACGTTCGCCGCGTCCCAGTCGACGGTGCCGTCGATCGCCTTCGCGTACGGGTCGATGAGCAGCTTCGCCGCGTTGAAGCGGCGGCCGCGCGCGGGCTCGTACTCGCCGTGCACGCGGTAGCCGTAACGCTGCCCCGGCCCGACCCCCGGCAGGTAGCAGTGCCAGTTGAACGCGGTGCGCTCGCGCACCTCGACGCGCTCCTCCGCCCCGGCCTCGTCGAACAGGCAGAGCTCGACGCGCTCCGCGTTCTCGGAGAAGAGCGAGAAGTTGGTGCCCTCGCCGTCCCACTGCGGGCCGAGCGGAAACGGGTCGCCCGGCCAGACCGTGCGGCTCAGGTCGCCGCCTCCGCGGGCCGGAGCCAGACCACGGCGAGCGGCGGCAGCGTCAGCTCGAGCGAGTACGGCTGCTCGTGCCACGGCCGCTTCTCGGCGCGGACGCCGCCGAGGTTGCCGAGCCCCGAGCCGCCGTAGTACGCCGAGTCCGTGTTGAGCAGTTCCGCCCACTCGCCGGAACGCGGCACGCCGATCCGGTAGCCCTCGCGCGGGACCGGCGAGAGGTTCGCCGCGCAGACGATCGGGCGTGAGCCGTCGCGCGCCAGGCGCATGAACGCGAGCACGTTCGCGATCGCGTCGTTGGGCTCGAGCCAGCGGAAGCCCTCGTGCGAGAAGTCGACCTCCCACAACGCGGGCTCGTCGCGGTAGATGCGGTTCAGGTCACGCACGAGGTCGCGGATCCCCGTGTGCTCGCCGTGCTCGAGCAGCCACCACGGCAGCTCGTCGCCCGCCGCCCACTCCCACGGGTTCGCCAGCTCGCCACCCATGAAGAGCAGGTTCTTGCCGGGATGCGCCCACATGTACGCGTACAGCGCGCGCAGGTTCGCGAGCTGCTGCCAGCGGTCGCCCGGCATCTTCGCGAGCAGCGACCGCTTGCCGTGCACGACCTCGTCGTGCGAGAGCGGAAGGATGAAATTCTCGTTCCACGCGTACACCAGCGAGAACGTCAGCTCGTGGTGGTGGAAGCGGCGGTGCACCGGCTCGTGCTCGAAGTACGAGAGCGTGTCGTGCATCCACCCCATGTTCCACTTGAAGCCGAAGCCGAGCCCG
Source organism: Gaiellaceae bacterium (assembly GCA_035652835.1). Lineage (GTDB taxonomy): Bacteria > Actinomycetota > Thermoleophilia > Gaiellales > Gaiellaceae > PALSA-600. The sequence goes on along the minus strand of DASRDA010000011.1, from coordinate 3,217 downwards.
CCGACGTAGGTCGGCCGCGAGACCGCCGGCCACGCCGTCGACTCCTCGGCGGCTGAGATCACGCCGGGCTCGCGTGCGTGCACGAGCTCGTTCAGCTCCTTCAGGAACGAGACCGCCTCGAGGTCCTCGCGGCCGCCGAAGCGGTTCGGCACCCACTCCCCCTGCTTGCGCGAGTAGTCGAGGTACAGCATCGAAGCCACCGCGTCGACGCGCAGCCCGTCGGCGTGGTACTCGCGCAGCCAGAAGAGCGCGTTCGCGAGCAGGAAGTTCTGCACCTCGGTGCGCCCGAGGTTGAAGACGAGCGTCCCCCAGTCCGGATGCGATCCGCGCCGCGGGTCGTCGTGCTCGTAGAGCGCGGTGCCGTCGAAACGCACCAGCGCCCACTCGTCGCGCGGGAAGTGCGCCGGCACCCAGTCGAGGATCACGCCGATCCCCGCGCGGTGCAGGCGGTCGACGAAGTAGCGGAAGTCGTCGGGAGAGCCGAGCGTCGAGAGCGGCGCGTAGTAGCCGGTCACCTGGTAGCCCCACGAGCCCGAGAACGGGTGGTGCATCACCGGCAGGAGCTCGACGTGCGTGAAGCCGAGGTCGACGACGTACGGCGCGAGCTGGTCGGCGAGCTCGCGCCAGCCGAGGCCCTTCCGCCACGACGGCGCGTGCACCTCGTAGATCGAGAGCGGCCGCTCGAGCGGCTCGGAGGCGGCGCGCGCGGCGATCCAGTCGTCGTCGCCCCACTCGTACGCCGACTCGAAGACGACGGACGCGGTGCGCGGCGGCACCTCCGCCTCGAACGCGAGCGGGTCGGCCTTCTCGTGGCCGTCGAGGTGGTACTTGTAACGGTGCCCGGCCTCGGCCTCGTCGACCACGCCCTCCCAGATCCCAGTCTCGTCGACCGGGCGGAGCGGCGACGCGGCGGGGTCCCAGTGGTTGAAGTCGCCGACGACGCTCACGTAGCGCGCGTTCGGCGCCCACACCGCGAAGCGGACGCCCTCGTCGACGACGTGCGCGCCGAGCTTCTCGTAAAGCTGCTCGTGCCGCCCGGCGCGCGCGAGCCAGATGTCGAGCTCGCCGAACGCCGACGCGCGCGCCTGCGTCACGCCGGCACCTCCTCGGCGAGCATCCGCGCGATCCCCGCGACGGGGATGCGCACCCAGTCGGGACGGTTGTCGAGCTCGTAGCGGAGCTCGTACACGGCCTTCTCGAGCTCGAACACCGCGAGCAGCTTGTCGAGTGACGTGCCGGAGGGAACGAGCGTCGGGTCGACCGTCGAGCGGTACCCGTCGAGGAACTCCCGCCGCGCGCGCTCCTCCCAGTCGGCCGGCGGCTCGATTCCGCGCAGGATCGGCGCCGCCGACGCGACGTAGGCGAACGAGCGCAGCATGCCCGCCACGTCGCGCAGCGGGCTCCGCTTGCGCCGCCGTTCCGGCAGGCTGCGCGCCGGCTCGCCCTCGAAGTCGAGGATCACCCAGTCCTCGGCGGCCCACAATGTCTGGCCGAGGTGGAAGTCGCCGTGGTGGCGGATCACGCGGCCGAGGCCGCCGATGTGCGTGAGCAGGCGGAGCCGCTCGCGCACCTCCTCGCCGCGGCCGCGGATCGGCTCGACGTCCTCGTCGTCGTCCGGCAGCTCGAGGAAGACGGCCTCGATCTCGTCGTCGACGCTCGCCGTCAGCAGGCCGAGCAACTCCGTCGAGGCCTCCTCGGCGCAAAAGCCGGGATCGCTCGGCTCCGAGGCGAGCAGCGTGTGCATCCGCCCGGTCACCTCGCCGAGCCGGCGCAGCCGGTCGAGGAAGCTCTCGGCGTCGTCGGCGAGCGTGTCGAGCGCCAGCTCCCAGCCGTCGACGCCGCCGGCGACGAACCGCTGCAGGATCCCGAGCGTCGCGTCCATCGGGCGACCCGAGTACGCGTACCAGCCGGCGAGCCGCGCGATGTTCTCGAAGCCGTGCTCGGTGAGGAACCGCAGCAGCTCGAGCTCCGGGTTGATGCCCGCCTCGAGCCGCCGGAAGACCTTCAGGATCAGCTCCTCGTCGAACACGACGGACGTGTTCGACTGCTCCGTCGCGATCGTGCGCGCCTCGCGCAGCTCGCGGCCGACGGCCGCCGATCCCTCGACCGCGCCGAACTCGACGACGCCCTGCCCCGCGGGCAGCTGCCTGCCCTCGCGGAGCATGTGGACGAGCTCCCGGACGTGGCGCGGGTCGACCAGCGCGTCGAAGCCGTCGTCCGTGAGCAGCTGGTACGTCTCGTGCGTGCCCGTGTCGAAGCCGATCTCGACGATCTGCAGCTCGAGGCGCGGCTCGTCGTCGCGCAGGACGGCGCTGTCCACCACCCGCGCATGGATCACGTTCCTCGTCTTCGACCCGAACCACCGCTGCGCGGTGACGAAGTCGATCAGCGCCCGTTCCTCGCTCATTCCGGTTCGTCTTTCCGAAGTTGGAACCAGAAGAACCCTCGCGGGCCGAGGGTCAGCAGGTACGGGAGCTCGCCGATTCGCGGAAAGCGCGTCCGTCCGAACATTTCCTCCGGGATCATCCCCTCCCACCGCGAGAGGTCGAGCTCCACCGCCTGCGCCGAGCGCGCGCTGTTGTGCACGCAGAGCACGATGTCGTCCTCGTAGGTGCGGACGTGCGCGAAGATGCGGGGGTTGTCCGGGCGCAGCGCCTCGTACGTGCCGAGGCCGAACACCGGATGCTGCTTGCGCAGCGCGATCAGGCGGCGCAGCCAGCGCAGCAGCGAGTGCGGCTGCCGCAGCTGCGCCTCGACGTTCACCGCCTGGAACCCGTAGACCGGGACCATGAGCGGCGGCAGGTAGAGCTGCTGGAAGTCGGCGCGCGAGAAGCCGCCGTTCCGGTCGCCCGTCCACTGCATCGGCGTGCGCACGCCGTCGCGGTCGCCGAGGAAGATGTTGTCGCCCATGCCGATCTCGTCGCCGTAGTAGAGGACGGGCGATCCGGGCAGCGAGAACAGGATCGCGTGCATCAGCTGGATCTCGTCGCGGCTGTTGTCGAGGAGCGGCGCCAGCCTGCGGCGGATGCCGAGGTTGAGCTTCATGCTCGGGTCCTTCGCGTACTCCTCGTACATGTAGTCGCGCTCGTCGTCGGTGACCATCTCGAGCGTCAGCTCGTCGTGGTTGCGCAGGAACAGCGCCCATTGGCAGGAATCCGGGATCGGCGGGGTCTCGCGGAGGACGTCGACGATCGGCTGACGCAGCTCTCGCCGGATC
>DASRDA010000010.1:0-79262 GCA_035652835.1 Gaiellaceae bacterium | reverse complement strand
GCGGTGGATGCGCACGTCGCCGAGCCGGCCGCCCGAGCAGATCGGGACGTCGTACTGGCTGACCTGATAGCCCTTCGGCAGGTCCGGATAGAAGTAGTTCTTGCGGTGGAAGATCGAGCGGGGCGCGATCTCGGAGCCGAGCGCAAGGCCGATCCGGATCGCGTAGTCGATTGCGCGCGCGTTGAGCACCGGCAGCGCCCCGGGCAGTCCGAGGCAGGTCGGGCACACGTGCGTGTTCGGCGGGTCGCCGAACGACAGCTCGCAGCCGCAGAACATCTTCGTCCGCGTCTTCAGCTGGACGTGGATCTCGAGGCCGATCACCGGCTCCCACCCGCTCACCGGTCAACCTCCGAAACTGTTTCGGGGACGTGTCCCCGAAACGGTTTCCGGCTCGTCGCGGTCACGAGCGGTACCTCGCGGGCACGGGATCGAAGCCGAGCGCCTGCTCGAGCGCGTGCCCGACCCGGAAGAGCGCGTTCTCCGAGAACTGCGGCCCGATCAGCTGCAGGCCGACCGGCAGGCCCTCGGACAGCCCGCAGGGGACGTTCAGGCCGGGCAGCCCGGCGACGCAGGACGGGATCGTCAGCAGGTCGCTCAGGTACATGGCGAGCGGGTTGTCGGCGCGAGCGCCGAGCGGGAACGCGACCGTGGGGCTCGTCGGCGACACGAGCACGTCGAAGCGCTCGAAGAGCTCGTCGTGCTCGCGCCTGATCACCGTGCGCACCCTCTGCGCGGTGCCGTAGTAGGCGTCGTAGTAGCCGGCCGACAGCGCATACGTCCCGAGCATGATGCGCCGCTTCGGCTCGTCGCCGAGCCCGTCGTGGCGCGTGCGCATCACCATCTCGCGGAAGTCGGCGCCTTCGGCGCGCAGCCCGTAGCGCACGCCGTCGTAGCGCGCGAGATTCGACGAGGCCTCGGCCGGCGCGATCAGGTAGTAGCAGGCGAGGCCGTACTCGACCGACCGCGGCAGCGAGCACTCCTCGACCGACGCACCCAGCTCGACCGCGAGGTCGATCGCCGCGCGCACCGCATCCCGCACGCCCGGCTCGATCCCCTCCGCGTCGTTCAGCTCGCGCGGGACGCCGATGCGCACGCCGGCGAGCTGCGTGTCGCACGGCAGCTCGATCGGCGGCGAGTCGACGGTGGTCGAATCGTTCTCGTCGCGGCCGGCGATCACCGAGTAGAGGTATGCGCAGTCGCGCACCGTGCGCGCGACCGGGCCGACCTGGTCGAGCGACGATGCGAACGCGACGACGCCGTAGCGCGACACGGTGCCGTAGGTCGGCCGCAGGCCGACGTTGCCGCAGAGCGCGGACGGCTGCTTGATCGAGCCGCCCGTGTCCGAGCCGAGCGCCCACGGGGCGAGCCCCGCCGTCACCGCCGCGGCGGAGCCGCCGCCCGACCCACCGGGAACCCGCGACGGGTCCCACGGGTTGTGCGTCGGGCCGAACGCGGAGTTCTCGGTCGACGAGCCCATCGCGAACTCGTCGGTGTTCGTCTTGCCGAGGATCCGGAAGCCGTGCGCCCTGCACCGCGCGACGACGGTGGCGTCGTACACGGGCACGTAGCCCTCGAGCGCCTTCGACCCCGCCGTCGTCGGCACGCCCTTCGTGCCGATCACGTCCTTGATCGCGATCGGCAGGCCGTCGCCGCCGGGGTCGTCGCAGACGTGCAGGTACGCGTGCAGCTCCTCGTCGCGCACGGCGATCGCGTCGCGGTACGCCGCGAAGAGCTCGGCGCCCGACACCTCCCCGCGCTCGAGCAGGTCCTTCGCGCCCTCGGCCGTCAGGGTGAGCGTGTCGATCATGCGGGCGGCACCCGGAAGTAGTCGCCGTCTCGGTCGGGCGCGTTCGCGAAGACGTCGTCGAGCGGCAGGCACGGCCGCGGCTCGTCCTCGGCCCAGGCGTTCTCGAGCTCGAGCGGGTGCGCGGTCGGCGGCACGTCCGAGAGGTCGAGCTCCGACACCTTCGACACCGCCTGCAGGATCGCCGAGAGCTGCTCCTGGAAGCGCGCGACCTCGTCGTCGGACAGCTCGAGGCGCGCGAGCCGCGCGACGTGCAGAACCTCGTCTCGATCGATTCCGGCCACCACACCCTCCAAATGCGGAGGGCTCCTTTCGGAGCCCTCGGCGATACCTGGTTCCGAAAGAAGCTAGAGCGCGGTGACGTTCGCCGCCTGCAGGCCCTTGTCGCCCTGCACGACGTCGAACGAGACGCGCTGACCCTCGGTCAGAGACTTGTAGCCCTCACCGTTGATGGCCGAGAAGTGGACGAACACGTCCGCCTCGCCGTTGCCACGCTCGATGAAGCCATAGCCCTTCTCGTTCGAGAACCACTTGACCGTACCTTCAGCCAAAAGACCTACTCCTTACTGTGATGACTACAAGCCTCCGCTCCTTGCGGAAGCGCGCGTACGTTAGCACTCTGTCAAGCGAAATTCGACAAATCACCCCGCCGGTAGCGCGCGCAGCGCACCGCGTTCTGGAGCAGGCAGGCGATCGTCATCGGCCCCACGCCGCCCGGAACGGGCGTGATCAGGGCCGCGACCTCGGCCGCGCCGGGGTCGACGTCGCCCACGAGACCCGCGTCCGTGCGGTTCATCCCGACGTCGACGACGACCCCGCCCGCCTTGACCATGTCGGGGGAGACGAGTGCCGGGACGCCGGCCGCCACCACCAGCACGTCGGCGTCGAGCGTGTGCCGCGCGAGGTCGCGCGTGTGCGAGTGGCAGAGCGTGACGGTCGCGTTTGCCTGCAGCAGCAGGTGCGCCATCGGCTTGCCGACGATGTCGCTGCGCCCGACGACGACCGCGCGGGCGCCGTCCAGCTCCACGGCGTGCTCGCGCAACAGCGCCATCACGCCCACCGGCGTCGCGCCGACGAGGGCGGGCCGGCCGAGGAAGAGCTGACCTGCGTTGAACGGGTGCAGGCCGTCGACATCCTTGGCGGGCGCGATCGCGCGGATCACGCGCGCCTCGTCGACGTGGTCCGGAAGCGGGAGCTGGACGAGCAGCGCGTCGACGTCGTCGGCGGCCGACAGCTCTTCGACCTTGCGGACGAGGTCGTCCTCGGAGATGTCCGCGGGGAGCCGGAGGTCGGTTGCGTCCATCCCCGCCTTCGCCGCCGCCTCGTGCTTGAGGCGGATGTAGATCTGCGACGCGGGATCGTCGCCGACGAGGACGGTCACGATACGCAGCGAGCCGACCGCCTTCACCTGCTCGGCCACCTCGGCGCGGATGCGGTCGGCGAGCGGCTTGCCCCTCATGAGCGTCGCGGTCACGCGGCGAGTTTAGGCTGACCCGGTGCGCTGGCCCCGGAAGAACGACGCGGCGTCGATCGCCGTGCGGCGCGAGACGATGGGACTGCGTGACGGGCTCGTCACCTCGGTCGACCTCGCGCCGTTCGCCGACGCCGCGGAGTCGCTCGTCGGCGTTGCGGTCATTCCCGTGTCCGCGGTTCCGATCGAGATCGAGCTCGCCGCGTACGAGCTCTCCGACGAGGGCGCCGTCGTCGAGACCGCCCGCGCCGCCGAGACGGTCCACGTCCCGCTCGCCCACACCGAAGGCGGCCTCACCGTCTCGATGACGCGCGGCTCGCTCGCGGCCGGCACGGTACGCACGCACGTCGTCGCCGATCGCATCACGCGCGCGTCGTGCTTCGTCTGCCGCGACGCGGGCGAGGCGATCGCGCTCGCGCGCTGGATCGAGGACGAGCTCCCGGCGATGCGGGCCTGGCTCGAGGCGTCCGACGACCTCTCTCTTTCCAGGCGGGCGCGGCTGCGCGAGGTGAAGACGCACGTCGTCGGGCCGATGTGCCACGTCCTCTGGCGCTGGACGACCGGCGACGCCGTCGGCGCGAACATGATGACCCGCAACAGCTACGCGCTGAACATGGGCTACGTGATGGAGCGGGCGCCCGTGAAGCCGGAGCGCTCGCTGCTCGAGGCGAACATGGGCGGCGACAAGAAGCCGTCCGCCGAGTTCTTCCAGTCGGGTCACGGCAAGACCGTGATCGCGGAGGCGCTGCTCACGGACGAGCGGATCCGCCGCGTGCTGCGGACGACCGCGGAGGACCTCGAGGCGCTGTCGTGGGCGGGGACGCACGGCGCCGTCGCGAGCGGCATGCAGTCGGTCGCGTTCACCCCCGCGTCGGCGATCGCCGCCGTCTTCGCCGCCACAGGGCAGGACCTCGGCATGGTCGGGACGAGCTCGATGGCGCACGGCACCGGCCGGCGCGTCGAGGGCGGGCTGCACGCGTCGATCAGGTTCGGCGGCCTCGAGGTCGGGACCGTCGGCGGCGGGACGACCCTGCCCGGCGCCCGGGACTGGCTCGCCGCGATCGGCTGCGCCGGCCCCGGCAAGGTCTACCGCTTCGCCCAGATCGTGGCCGCCGCGGCGCTCTGCCTCGAGATCAGCGCGTCGGCGGCGATGGCGACCGCGGGAAGCGAGAACTTCTTCCGCGCGCACCACGAGCGCGGCGGGCTGCGCGGCTCGTAGGCCAGGCGAGAGCGCTGCTCACGCCGATCCTGAGAAGTCTCGTGTGTTCAATCGCGGATCGGGCTGTCGTACAGCGGCTTCGCGTTCAACAGATCGCTGAGGTCGCTGCCGGCGTCGAGGTCGCGAGGTTCGGCTCCGCGCTCGAAGAGGCGGCCGCCCGTCGACCCGCCGAGAACGATCGAGTCGTCGTTGACGCCAAGCCAGGCGCCTTCGCGCAGACCGACCACGGGCACGTCGTTCTCTTGGAGGAACTCTCCGATCCGCTCGTCGCGGCTCGCGGCAGATGGCGCTGCGTCCCGTTCCGGATAATGCGGGTTGATCTGGAAGGGCACCAGCCCGAGCGCAACAAGCGAGGCCGGCTCGACGATCGGCATGTCGTTGGTCGTGCGGATCGTCGGACAGGCCAGGTTGGAGCCGGCGCTCGCTCCGAGGTAGGGCATGCCGCCGTGCACGCGTTCCCGCAAGGTGTCGAGAAGCCCGAGATCCCGGACGGCCTTGAGCAGACGAAACGCGTTGCCGCCGCCGACGAAGACGGCGTCGGCAAGGTCCAGCTCGGGCGAATGATCGGTGTGCCTGTGCGCAGGCACGACCTCGACGCCGAGCGGCTGCAGGGCCTTCTGCATGACCTCGGTGTATCGGTCTGGCTCGAACGAGGCATGTGCGAAGAACAACAGCCTGCGCCCGCCGTCCATCGTCTCTCTGATCGCCTCGAGTGCATGCTCGAGGAAACCGTGGCCGGGCGCGACAGAGTTGGAGAGCAGGAGCATCCTCACGCGACCGACGGCCGTACCGAGAGACGACGGCTGCGCACCCTGGTAGACATCTAGGCCAGCAGCCGCTCGAGCGCGGCCCGGCCGTCCGCGAGGACGGGCTGCCCGTGCGACGGCAGCACGCGCTCGACCGGCAGGTCGAGGAGCGGCCGGAGGTTGCGACGCCACGCCGCGTGGCCGCCGGCGGTCGGCGTCCACGACTCGGGGCAGAAGCGGAGGCCGCCGTCGCCGTCGCCGAGGATCACGTCGCCGGTCACCAGCGTCCGGTGCTGCGGAAGCCAGTAGACGACCTCGCTCCGGCGCGCGAGCACGGCCTGCACCGCGCCCGGAAGCGGGTCTCCCGGCTCGAACGGCGAGACGTCGCCCGCGCGGCGCCCGACCGTCCGCTCGCCCTTCGCATGCGCCCAGACCGGCGCCCCGTAGCGCTCCGCCAGGCGCCGAGCGCTGCGCGTGTGCCAGTAGATCGTGATCAGCACGTGCACCGGCGTCCCCGCGCGCTCAACGTCGCGGTCGAGGGCCGACCAGAAGCGCTCCTCGTCCTCGCGCGGGACGAGCGGGTCGATCAGCACGACCGCGCCGGGAGCCTCGAGGTAGACGCAGCCGACCTGCTGCCTCCACTCCTCGTGGCGACCCGTCCACCGCCAGAGCCCCTCCGCGACGCGCTGCACCTCCACCGCCGCTACACGCTACGCGCGCGGCTCCGCCCGCGCGCGATTGGATTTCGCCTCCGGCGGCAACAACGCGACCGTGACGGCGCCGCCGCCTCCACCCGAGGACACCTGGCCGCAGCAGGCGGCCCCCCAGACGGTCGTGCAGACGCACGAGAGCTACGGCCCGCCGCCTCCGCCCGAGCCGCCGCCGGACCGCCGGATCGGCGCAGGCATGCTGCTCGGGCTCGGCGCGGTCGCGCTGATCGGCCTCGGGTTCCTGATCACCTACCTCGTGCTCCACCGCAACAACCACTCGGCGTCGCCGCCCCCGGCCACCTCCGCGCCGCCGCCCGCGACGACGCGGGCGACGGGGAGCGCCGGAGCCGCGATGGTCCCGGTCCCGGACCTCCGCGGCGTCCAGGCGCCGCGGGCACGGGCCGCCCTCTCGTCGGTCGGGCTGCACCCGCGCCAGACGCTCGTCGCCGCCGCCGGCAAGCCGGCGGGCTCGGTGGTCGCCGAGTCGCCGCGGCCGGGCGCGCGCGTGGTGAAGGGCAGCCAGGTCCTGCTCTCGGTCGCGCGCGGATCGACGACCGCGTCCACGACGACGCCGACCTCGACGGCCGCGACGACGACCGCGTCCACCACGACGACCGCAGGAGCGACGACCGCGACGACCGCGCCGACGGCGACGACGGCGCCCGCGACGACGGCCGCGGCTCCGCCCTCACATCCGCAGACGGCGACCGTCCCCGACCTCTCAGGCCAGGACGAGAGCACCGCCGTGCAGGCGCTCGGCCGCGCCGGCCTCCTTCCCGCGCTCTCCTTCGTGCCGTCGAACGACCCGCTCGGCACCGTCGAGGCGCAGGCGAAGCCGAGCGGGACGACGCTGCCGTACCACTCGCACGTGCAGGTGAACCTCTCGACCGGGCCCGGTCAGAAGCCCATGGAGGACGTGCCGAACGTGATCGGCCAGAAGCTTCAGCAGGCCGTCGCGTCGCTGAACGGCGCCCACCTACGGCTGATCTACCTGCGCTACCCGGTCAGCTCGCGCTCGCAGGCGGGCACGATCGTGCAGCAGTCGCCGCTCGGCGGCGGCCACGCGCCGCAGAACGCGCAGGTGCTCGTCTTCATGGCGGTCTACCAGGGCTAGGAAGCTGTCTCGCGGACGTGTCCGCGGAACAGCTTCGGAATCACCAGCCGCGGCGCTCGAGGAGCTCGGCCGGATCCAGCGTCGTCGCGGAGATGCCGACCATCGGCTCGCCGAGCCCGGCCGAGACGCGCGCGACGACGTCCGCGTCGAGGTAGTGCGTCGTCGCCTCGACGATCGCGCGTGCGCGCTTCTCCGGGTCGCCCGACTTGAAGATGCCCGAGCCGACGAACACGCCGTCGGCGCCGAGCTGCATGCAGAGGGCCGCGTCGGCCGGCGTGGCGATCCCGCCGGCGGTGAAGGTGACGACCGGCAGCCGCCCGTTCTCGGCCACCCAGCGCACGAGCTCGTACGGCGCCTGCAGCTGCTTCGCCTCGGCGTAGAGCTCCTCCGCCCGCAGCGACTGCAGCCGCCGGATCCCGCCGAAGACGGCGCGCATGTGAGTGACGGCGTTGACGATGTCGCCGGTGCCGGCCTCGCCCTTGGTGCGGATCATCGCGGCGCCCTCGGCGATCCGCCGGAGCGCCTCGCCCAGGTTCGTGCAGCCGCAGACGAACGGCACCGTGAACTGCCACTTGTCGACGTGGTGCTCGAGGTCGGCCGGCGTCAGCACCTCGGACTCGTCCACGTAGTCGATCTCGAGCGCCTGCAGCACCTGCGCCTCGGCGAAGTGGCCGATGCGGCACTTCGCCATCACCGGGATCGTCACCGCCTCCTGGATCTCGCGGATCTTCTCCGGGTCCGACATGCGGGCGACGCCGCCGTCGCGCCGGATGTCGGCGGGCACGCGCTCGAGGGCCATCACCGCGCACGCCCCAGCCGCCTCGGCGATCCTGGCCTGCTCGGCGTCGACCACGTCCATGATCACGCCGCCCTTCAGCATCTCGGCGAGGCCGCTCTTCACCCGCATCGTGCCGATCTCGTGCATGGGCGAAATCGTAGCTACGCCAGCTCGCGCGAGAGGACCGACGCCGCGGCGCGCAGGGCCACCCGCGTCTCGTCGAGGCGCGGCTCGCGCGTCGTCAGCCGCTGAAGCGCGAGGCCGGGCGCGAGTAGCACGCGCAGCCGGCGGCGCGGCGAGGACTGGACGGCGCGCCAGACCTCCATCGTCAGCGCGAGCGAGACCGTCAGCACCACGAACGGCGACCAGGCGGTGGCCGGCAGGGGCGCGCGGTCCGCAAGCAGCGTGACCGGCAGCGCGAGCGCGGCGAAGTTCGTGCCGCAGCGCGGCGAGAAGCGCGACGGCCTCGCGGCGCCGCGCCACGTGTCGACGAGCTTCCCCTGCTCGACGGCGGCGATCGCACGGTGCTCGGCGCCGTGGAGGCGCAGGGTCGGGCCGCGCATGATCGTCGCGAGGAGGGCGACGACGACGGCGACGCCGCCGACCGTCGACCACGGATGCGGCGCGAACGCGAGCGCCGCCGGCGCGGCGAGCGCCGTGACGATGAGCAGCCGCTCGCCGACGGACGCCGCGCCGCTCCGCTTGAAGAGCGGCGAGAGCGAGAGCGCGAGCCGGGCGAGGCCGCGAACGAGCGGCAGGCGTTGCACGAGGGCGGGCGGATCGGGCATCCGGCCCTCGCGCAGCGAGCCGTCGACGCCCGCGAACGCCCAGAAGCGGGAGCTGACGATCACGACCCCGCCGGGCCGGGCCATGCCGCCGAGGCGCGGCAGCACGTCCGAACGGTCAGCCCGGCGCAGCACGACCTCGGCCTCGTCCACCCCTCTCTTGTAGCGCAGACCGGGCCGCCCCGCTCGGCGGGGGGCCCGGTCGGCGACGGAGATCGGCCCCGGCGGGGGCTACCAGACGCCGCGCGTGAAGAAGCCGAGCAGCGCGAGCACCAGGATCACGATCAGGATGATCCAGAGAATCCCCATGGATTCGAGCCTCCTCCCTTGTCCCGGGTGGAACGGGAATCAGGAGGCGGCGGTTACGGCCTCGCCGCCCAGCCGGAGGACGTGGAGCTCGGGCGGCGGACGCCGGAGCGTTGCGGCGACGAGCGACAGCTCGTCGGCCGCCTCGGGGGCGAACGAGGGCTCCGCCCGGGCCGCGGCGGCGAGCCCGGCGCGTCCCTCCAGCGTGTGCAGGAGCCGCGGCGGCGGCACGTCGGGGAGCGGCCGGATCGAGACGACGCGGCCGGCGGCGACGAAGACGCCGCGGCGTCCGCCGTCCAGGGCGGGAACGACCAGGCAGACGCGGAGCGTGCGCAGGCGCTCGAGCTCGTCGAGCTCTGCGACGACCTGCTCGAGCGCCGCGATGCGGTCGCGAAGGCGGGCCGCGTCCTCGAACCGGAGCTCGCGCGCCAGCCGGCGCAGCTTCGCGCGCAGCGGCGCCAGCGCGTCGCGCGGGTGCTCCCATTCCGCACCCTGCAGCGCCCGCGCCGCCAGATGAGCGCGGCGCCGGCTCCGGAGCGGCCCGAAGCGGCCAGGCTGCGACGAGCAGACGACGGAGTCGCCCCGCCGGCGCAGGTAGACGTAGCGGTCCGGCCGCGCCGAGCGCGCATTCGCAGGCGGCCGCAGCTCGCGGATCAGCCGCAGCTCCTCGAGGCCGGCCTCGAGCTCGGAGCCGGTCTCGCGCCACTCGAGCCGGTGCAGCGCTCCGAGGGCCGCCTCGACCGCGGGCCGCTGCCGCTCGGAGCGGAAGTACGAGCGCAGCCTCGCCCGCAGGTCGCGCGCCCGTCCGACGTACAGCACCTGGTCGTGGACGTCGCGGAAGAGGTAGACGCCTGGCCGCGGCGGCGCGCCGAAGGCGAGGCTGCGCTTTCGGTGGACGCGCCGCGGGCGCGTCGCGGCCAGCTCGATGAGGTCGGCGACCGTGCGCGCGCCCCGTTCCTGCGCCATCCCGACGAGGAAGAGCAGGATCTCCGCCGTCGCCTCCGCGTCCGGCAGCGCGCGGTGGCAGGGTCGCGCGCTCGTCACGAACCGGTGTGCGAGCGCCGCGAGGTTCGCCGGCTGGCGTCCCAGCAGGCGGCGTGCCAGGCCGACGGTGTCGACGGCCGTCGCCTCGACGCGGCGGCCCGTCAGCCGCATCGTCTCCGCGTCGAGGAACGCGAGGTCGAAGCGCGCGTTGTGCGCGACGAGCACGGCGTCGCCGGCGAAGGCGAGGAAGCGTCTCACGGCGGCGCCGACGGGCGGCGCGCGCCGCAGCTCCGCGTCCCGCAGCCCTGTGAGGGCGGCGACCGCCGGCTGCAGGCGTACGCCGGGGTTGGCGAGCGTCTGGAAGCGCTCCTCGAGCTCGAGCCCGCGAACGCGCACCGCGCCGATCTCGCACGGCCGCGCGACGCCGGGCCGCAGGCCCGTCGTCTCCAGGTCGAAGACGACGTACGTCGCCGCCTCGAGCGCCAGCTCCTCGCCCGGCGCTGCCGCGAGGGCGACGCGGTCGCCCGACCATCGCAGGCGCGCGTCCGCCGCCACCGCGTCGGCGAGCAGCGACCGCGCAAGCCCGTCGGCGACCGGCGCGCCCAGCTTGAGCACCGCGCGCGCCGCGTCGGCGGCAGGGACCGGCCCGCGCCGGTCCTCCACCAGCTCGACGAGGCGGTCGGCGGCGTCCAGCCTGAGCTGCACCGTCCGAGGGTACTGCGAACATGTGTTCGTGTCCAGCCCGAGCGAGTCGAGTCGCACGCGAGCCCCGCCCCCGGGCGTCGCGACCCGCGAGCCTCGGCCGTTCGAAGGGCCCGCCTGGATTCGAACAGTCCTGTAATCGCCAGCGGCAGAGCCTTGAGGGGGCACCCAGTCCGCCGATTGCCTCCACTCGCAACGTCGCGGACGTTGCGGCGGGCGACGCTGACGAGGTAGGCACGAGATTCGACCGGCGCGACTCGACCGGAACGCCGCTCCTCCCGCCGACTGGTTACTTGGAGCCCTGTGGTACTGCCTGGAAGACGAGGATCTGCGAACTGGTGCGGGTGTCGAGCTGCCATGCGTAGCAGCCGGGTTCAGCGACCCTTGTCGTTGCGGGATGACCGCCGCCGCCTTGGATTTTCAGCTGCTTCGCTGGGTGGAGAAAGGTGGCGGGGTCGAAGCCGCCGTGCCAGAGGTCGAAGCGGACGTCGTTCGGGCCGTCGAGTTGCTGCCCGCGAATCAGGACGCGGCCTCTGAACGTCGGTTTTGTCACCCAGAGGACCTTCTGCTGTGCCCATTGGCCGAGTCCGGGGGGCGGCGGGAAGATGAAGGGAACCTCGGCCTGGGTGGTCGGTCCGGGGGTCACTCGCGGGATCACCGGGAAGGCGGGGCCGTTGCCCCAGGCTGTGGCGCCGGAGAGCGAGCCGGTGAGGACACCGAGGTCGCCGTTCGGGTTCGGGGTCGCGGCCGGGCACGCTGCTCCCGACGCGATGGTCGGAACGTGGAGGGGACGCCGTGCCAAGACCGCCCAGGGCGTCTCGAGTGTCCCGCCGTCGCATTCGAGCCGGTAGCGCCGGTAGACGTGCGCGAGCCGGGGCGTGCAGGGTTGTCCTTCGCGTAGACAGACTGGGTGGCCGCCGATGTTCGCGGCGGCCGCTGGACTGGCGCAGTGCGCGGCCACCGTGTATTCGAGTGACGGGTGCGCGGCCGACGTGTTGATCAGCAGCGACGTAGCCACGCCGACGCAGAACAGGGCAAACGCGAACCAGCCGAGGCGCCGCAGCTTGCTCACTCGCCGAACACCGATTGCTCGGTTGGACGAGCGACGGTTGCCAGCAGCGCCGTTCGCCGATCCATTCGAGGCTGAGCGACGAGACTCCGGCGAGGCGGAAGTCGCCCGGCCCGGAACCTTCCACCTCGGACGTGCGACCCAGCGTGCCGTGCCCACGTGTTCCTCACGCGTCGTGAACTGAATGATGCTGAACTCATCTTTCCAAACGGAGACGAAGTCCTCGGTCAAGGCAGCTGCGTGAACGCCGCGGCATGCCGCGGACGCACCACGGCGAGGTGGCGACGATCCAAGCTGAGGAGCGTGTCGCTCCGACCCTCTCGGCGATCGCGACGACGGAGGCGTCAACGGCGCCGAGCGGCATGTCCGCATAGGTGTTCACGAGCTCGGCCATCCGGCCGAGATCACCCTCTGTGAGCTGCTCGACAGCCAGACCTGCCGCGAGCGAGCCGAGAAAGGCAGCTTCAGCGGCCGGACCGAGGTGGCGCTCGATCAGAAACGACGTCTCGATCAGGACGCTCACCGGCACGAGGAGACGATCGGGAGGGTTGGCAAACAGCGCCGAGCATGCGCGGTGATGCGCGTCGCTCGCGTCAACGGCCGCGTAAAGCGGCCCCGTGTCGACGACGATCACGCGCCGAAGCTGGCGCGCAAGATCTCCTCGGCCCGCTCGGAGATATCGCTCCGACCGCTCTGCCCCAGCCCGATGAAGCCGGGCTTGCCCTCGCCTGCCGCGCCGTCGACGCCGATCAAGGATGCGACAGCTCGCGCGGCAAGCTCTTCAGGCGTCGTGTGCTCTCGCTCAGCACGGTCGGCCAGATGCCCTGCCAGCTCATCCGACACGATGACTCGAAGTTCGACCATGCGTAAAAGCGTACCCCGACGATGAGCCGATCAGTGAGAGCGCCCTGTTTTCCGCGCTGACAAGATCCCAGGGGGCACGCTCCGCTCCGGAGCGACGTTCGTGACGACATGAACCGCACAACCATGCGGTTGCCGCCCAGCCAAAGGGCTCTCGAAGGGCCCGCCTGGATTCGAACCAGGGACCAACGAATTATGAGTTCGCTGCTCTGACCGCTGAGCTACGGGCCCGAGCGTTCCAGGCTACTCGTTAGACTCCCGCGTCGATGAGGGTCTTCCAGGCCGAGCGGCACTTCCAGACGGCGGGCGGCCTCCATGTCACGGACATCACCCCGGAGGTGGCGGAGATCGTCCGCGAGTCGGGCGTCGTCGACGGCATCTGCTGCATCTACTCGCCGCACACGACGTGCTGCGTGCGGGTCAACGAGTACGAGCGCGGGATGTTCGAGGACTTCGGCGCCCTGCTGCGCCGGCTGATCCCGCACGAGACGTACTACGCGCACGACGACTGGGACCGGCGCACGGAGAACATCTGTGAGGAGGACATGGAGGTGGGGAACGGCCACGCCCACTGCATGTCGATGCTGCTCGGCTCGGCGGGCGAATCGGTTCCGGTCGCCGAGGGCGAGCTCTGCCTCGGGCAGTGGCAGCGCGTGCTGTTCATCGAGCTCGACCGCTCGCGCCCGCGCCGCTGGGTCTGCAAGGTCGTCGGCGACGGCTGAGCGCCCGCGCGGCGCGCCGGATCCGAGCCCTACGTCTCCTCGACCGCGACCGGCCGCTCCCGCACGCCCTGCTCGGCGACCAGCTCGAAGATCCAGAACTCGCGGCCGAGCACGTGCACCGCCACGTTGTAGACGGGGACGCCCTCGATCTCGCCCTCGAACGAGCCGTGGTGCGCGTGGCCGTGCAGCACGATGTCGGGCCGGTGGTCGCGAATCGGGCCGGCCAGCCGGTCGGCGCCGAGCACGAGCCACAGCCGCTCGGGCTCGCCGACGAGCGTCGCCTCGACCGGCGAGTAGTGCAGCAGCGCGATCCGCACCGAGCAGCTCTCGATCGCCCGTAGCCCCGCCTCGAGCCCGTCCACGTCGGCGGTCGTCTCGGCGTACGCCTGCCGGAAGAGCGGCTCGCCGAAGTTCGCCCACTGGTTGACGAACCCGCCGACGAAGCCCTTCACGCCCGCGACGCCGACGGTGACGCCGCAGACGGGCAGGATCGTGTGCGTCCGCTCGAGCACCACGACGCCCGCGCCGGCGAGCGCACGCACGAGGTCTCCGGGCCGGTCGGAATGCCAGTCGTGGTTGCCGAGCACGGCGACGATCGGCAGCTCGAGCTCGCGGCACGCGTCGGCGACGACGCAGACCTCGTCGACCTGGCCGTGCTGCGTGAGGTCGCCCGCCAGCACGATCATGTCCGCCTGCTCCGCCGCGCGGAGGAACGCCTCGCGCACGCGGTCGGCGTCGCCCGGGCCGGCGTGGATGTCGCCGGCCGCCGCGACCTTGACCGTCCTCGCCATGCGCGTGCTACTACCCGGGGATTGCGAACGCGATGCGCGGGTACCCAGCGCTCTCGTGGCGACGAACGGCACCTTCGCCGGCCTCCTCGACGCGATGAAGCGCGCGGCGGCGGCGCTGCGCGACCACGAGATCCCGTTCACGCTGGCCGGCAGCCTCGCCGTGTACGCCCGCGGTGGCCCGGAGTCGGATCACGACGTCGACTTCGTGCTCGCGCCGCATGACGCCGAGCGTGCGCTCGAGGTGCTGGGCCAGGCGGGGTTCCGCTGCGAGCGGCCGCCGGAGGGCTGGCTGTTCAAGGTCTTCGACTCGAACGACGCGATGATCGACCTGATCTTCTCGCCGAACGGACAGCCGCCCGACGTCGTCGCGGAGATCGTCGACCGCGCCGACGAGCTCGAGGTCTACGCGATCACGATGCGCGTGATGAGCGCCACCGACGTGCTCGCGTCGAAGCTGCTCGCCCTGCGCGAGCACTACCTCGACTACGAGCCCTCGCTCGAGGTGGCGCGGGCGCTACGCGAGCAGATCGACTGGAAGATGCTGGCCGAGCGGACGAGCGGCTCGCCGTACGCCGCCGCGTTCTTCACGCTCGCGCAGGGGCTCGGCCTCGCGCCCGGCGCCGCCGGGAGCTCTACGCAGCCTTGAGCGCCGCGATCTCGCGGCGCTCCGCCAGGCGCCGCAGCGCCTCCGACTCGAGCTGCCGCACGCGCTCGCGGGTGATGCCGAGGATGCGCCCGATCTCCTCGAGCGACTTCGGGTCCTGGTCGCCGTTCAGGCCGTAGCGAAGCCTCAGGATCTCCTGCTCGCGCTGGGGCAGGTCGGCGATCGCGCGGTGCAGCGCGCGTTCCGTGAGCTCCACCTCGACCTGCTCGTCCGGCTGCGCCTCCCCGCTCGCGAACAGGTCGCCGTACGACGCGGAGTCGTCCTCGCCGACGGGCTTGTCGAGCGACGCGACCGCGCGCGCCGCCGCGCGCACCTCGCGCACCTGCTTCAGGGGCAGCTTCGCGCGCTTCGCCACCTCCTCGTCGGTCGGCGCCCGCTCGAGCTTCGCCACCAGCTCGCGCTCCGCCCTGGAGATCTTCTGCTCGCGCTCGACGATGTGCACCGGGATGCGGATCGTGCGCGACTTGTTCGCCACACCGCGCTGCACCGCCTGCCGGATCCACCACGTCGCGTACGTCGAGAACTTGAACCCCTTGCGCCAGTCGAACTTCTCCGCCGCCCGGATCAGCCCGATGATCCCCTCCTGGATCAGGTCGAGCAGCGACAGACCGTGGCCCTGGTAGCGCTTCGCGATCGAGACGACGAGACGCAGGTTCGAGTTGATCAGGAGATCCTTCGCCTCCTTGTCGCCGCGCTCGATCCGCTTCGCGAGCTCCACCTCCTCGGCCGCCGTGAGGAGCTTGTAGCGCCCCGCCTCGTTGAGAAAGAGCTGCAGCGCGTCGGTGGTGGTCGTCGCGAGCTGCTGGTTCGTGTAGGGGACGTCCTCGTCCATCGCGCGCGAGCAGTCGTCGGTCAGCTCGACGCCGTGTGAGTCGAGCCGCTCGAGCAGCGCCTCGATCTCCTCTTCGTCGAGCTCGAGGCGCCCGACCACCTCGTAGAGCTCGGTCATGTGCACGCAGCCGTGCTCCTCGCCGTGCTCGATCAGGAGTGAGACTGGATCCTGGGTCATAGGAGATGGGCTTCCCGCGATCGGCCGCCTGATAACCCGAGTATCGACCCTCGCGCCTTCCGGATTCACCCTTTGCTTACAGCGCCGGAACGCGCGCCTCACCGGCGGGCGCAACCCTGGCTCGGTGAACGTCGGACGCGAGCTGCCCGCCCTCGTCCACGCCGCCCCGGCGGCGCCGGCGCAACCCTCCTCGCTGGCGCCGCTGGTGGCACTCGCCGTGGCGCTCGTGCTCGTCGCGGTGGTCGCGGCCGCCGTCGTCGCGGTCCGCCGCTGACCCGGTACGATCGGCGCGGCCATGTGGTGGTTCATCGCGCCGCTGATCGTCCTCGGCACGCTGCTCCTGCTCTTCGCGGTGCTCGTCGTCCTCGGCCGCTACAAGCAGGGCGCGCTGCTCCGGCCGGTGATCGCACGGCTGGCGCGGGTCGGCTTCATGCGCCGCTTCTTCACGAAGGTCAGCACGGCGGCGCTCGAGCGCCAGAACCCCGAGCTCGCGAGCGCGATGAAGAAGATCAACGCCGTCGCGGCGAACCCGAACCCGCAGGCGGTGCAGAAGGCGATGAGCCGCCTGACGCCGGCCGAGCGGCGCGCCTACCTGCAGGCGACCGAGGCGCAGGGCGAGGAGGCGCCGAACCGGCAGGCCCGCCGACGCGTCGAGCGGATGCAGCAGCAGGCCCGCGCGCCGGTCGCGCGCGGCGGCCGCAAGCGCAAGCGCCGCTAGCCCGCCCGCTACTTGCGCGGGGGCGTGACGCCGAAGACGCTCCGGCGGCCGTCGGGGCTGATGCAGGCGATCTCGCGCGTCTTGCCCCGCGCGATCTCGGTGCACTTCAGGCCGAGGTGCGTCCCGAGGCGGGTCGCGGGCGACGGATGGGGCTTCGACGAGAGCGACCTGATGAGCGGCCTCGCCGAGCCGCACGGGACGCCGCCGGCGGCGAGGACGCTCCAGGTGGCGCCGCCGCCCGTGACCGTGCCGCAGTTGGTGGCGGCCGTTCCCGCCGAATGTGCGGCCGGGACCGCCGTCATCGATGCGGCGACGACCGCCAGAACCATGCGCCTGCTCATCCGAGACCTCCTGTCAGGGTTCGGCAACGGCCGTCTGCCGCCTCGGCCTGCGGTCATACACGAGGCCGGCGCCCGAGGCAACCCTCAGCGGGCGGGGCCGTACGCCCGGAACTGCAGCCGGCCGTGCTCGCAGACCGGGGTCGGCGGCCGGACGGCCGCGACCGTCGACCCGCCGCCTCGGGCGAGGACGCGCAGGCGGTAGGCGACCGGCTCGCACCGCGACCGGTTTCCCTCCCCCACCCCCGGCACGTCGGGCGAGAAACGGGCGGTCGCGCCTGCCGAGCGTCCGGGCGCGAGCGTCACGAGGACGGCAGTCAACGCGCCGGGGAACGCGGCGACGACGTGGGTGGGAAGGGGCTTGCCGGCCCTCCCGAGGAGCCGCACCGCCGGAAGGCCCGTGAGGGCGCAGCGGCGCGCGGAGCGGTTGGTGACGCGCAGCGCGTAGACGATGTTGCCGGCGCCCGCGCTGCCCGGCACGACGGCGAACGACCCGCGGAGCTGCGAGCCCGTGCAGAACGCGGTTCCCGCGCCGTCGCCGGCCGGGACGGCTGCCGCGGCGGCCGCGGCGACGGCCAGGACGGCGAGCGTGAGCCTCATGCCCGCGGACGGTAGCGCCGGCGGAGGACGGGCGTATCGTTCGGCGGATGGAGGCTCCCGCGGCGACCTCGCCCCGCGTGCTGCACCTCTCGCTCGTCGTCGGCGGCGACGTCGTCGACCACGACGGGGCGCGTCTCGGCCGTGTCGACGACCTGATCGTGCGGCTCGGCGAGGACGAGTATCCGCCCGTCACCGGCCTGCTCGCCTCCGTCGCGGGCCGGCAGGTGTTCGTGCCCGCCGACGAGATCGAGGCGATCGAGCACCGCAGCGTCACGCTTCGTTCGCCGCGGCTCGACCTGCGGCCGTTCGAGCGCCGCCCGCAGGAGGTGCTGCTGAAGAAGGACGTGCTCGACCGGCAGCTCATCAACGTCGACGGCGCGCGCCTCGTCCGCTCGAACGAGATCGAGCTCGCCCGGCTCGACGGCTGGTACCGCGTCGTCGGCGTCGACGTCGGCGTGCGCGGGCTGCTTCGCCGCCTCGTCCCGCGGTCGCTCGCGCGGAACGTCGGCGCGGGCGAGTTCCTCGACTGGGCCTCGGTCGAGCCGTTCACGGGTCACGTGCCGACGGTGCGGCTGCGCGTGCCGCATCCGAAGCTCGCCCGGCTGCATCCGGCGCAGCTCGCCGACCTGGTCGAGCAGGCGTCGCACCGGGAAGGCGAGGAGATCCTCGGCGCGGTCGGCGAGGACCCGGAGCTCGAGGCGGACGTGTTCGAGGAGCTCGAGTCGCAGCACCAGCTCGAGTTCATCGAGGACCGGCCCGACGGCGAGGTCGCGGCCGTGCTCGCGCGGATGGAGTCGGACGACGCGGCCGACCTCGTGGCGGAGCTGCCCGAGGAGCGGCGGGAGGAGATCGTCCGGCTGCTGCCGCTCGTGCAGCGGCGGCGCGTGCGCGCGCTCCTCGGCTACGACCCGGCGACCGCCGGCGGCCTGATGAGCCCCGAGTTCCTCTGCGTGTACACGCAGGCGACGGTCGCCGAGGTGCTCGACCGGATCCGGCGCTCGCAGACGTCCGCCGAGGCGCTCGCGTGGGTCTACGTGATGAACGCGCACAAGCGCCTGAACGGCGCGATCGCGCTCGTCGACCTGCTGCGCGCCGACGCCGACGCGGCGCTCGGCGAGATCGCGGGGACGCCGCAGCGCGTGCGACCCGACGCGGACCTGGAGGAGGTCGCCCGCCTGATGACCGACTACGACCTGACCGTCGTCCCGGTCGTCGACGAGCAGGAGCGCCTGCTCGGCGTTATCACCGTCGACGACGTGCTCGAGCTCGTGCTGCCGAAGGGCTGGCGGCGGCAGTTCGGGCTGTTCGGCGAGGAATAGCCCGGCGCGGCGCGCGCCGTCCCCGTACACTGCGCCGGCCATGACGTCCGCGGCGCAGACGAGGGACTCCGATGGCGCGTTCAGTCGCCGCCGCCGCGACGCTGGTCCGCGACCGCCTGCAGCGGTCGCGCCCCCGGCTCCGCCCGCGTAGCGCCCTCGCCCGCCGGCTCGTCGTCGTCCTGGCGGTGCTCGGGCCGGGCCTGATCGCCGCCAACGCGGGCAACGACGCGGGCGGGATCGCGACCTACGCCTCGGTCGGCGCCAAGTACGGCTACGACCTGCTGTGGATGATGGTCCTGATCACCGTCTCCCTCGTCGTCGTGCAGGAGATGGCCGCGCGGATGGGAGCGGTGACCGGGAAGGGGCTCGCGGAGCTGATCCGCGAGCAGTACGGCGTCCGCTGGTCGCTGTTCGCGACGGCGTCGGTGCTGCTCGCGAACCTCGGGATCTGCATCTCGGAGTTCGTCGGCATCGGCGCGGCGCTGAACCTGGCGGGCGTCCCGTTCCAGGTCTCGGTGCCGATCGCGGCGGTCGGCGTGTGGCTGCTCGTCGTGCGCGGCTCGTACAAGACGGCCGAGCGGGTGTTCGTGCTGATGACGATCCCGTTCTTCGCGTATCCGATCGCCGCGATCCTCGCGCGCCCGCACTGGGGATCGGTCGGGAAGGCGATCGTCGCCCCGCACGTGCAGCTCAGCTCGGGCTACCTGTTCCTGTTCATCGCCACGGCCGGGACGACGATCACGCCGTTCATGCAGCTCTACGTGCAGTCGGCGGTGGTCGAGCGCGGCATCGGCCCGGACGAGCTGAACGCCGAGCGCGCCGAGGTCGCCGCCGGCTCGATCTTCGCGAACCTCGTGGCCGGCTTCATCATCGTCGCGACCGGCGCGACGCTGTTCGTGCACGGCGACCACACCGTGAA
This sequence comes from Gaiellaceae bacterium, assembly GCA_035652835.1. Classification (GTDB taxonomy): domain Bacteria; phylum Actinomycetota; class Thermoleophilia; order Gaiellales; family Gaiellaceae; genus PALSA-600. The sequence continues at coordinate 59,633 of DASRDA010000010.1, read as the reverse complement.
CAACGCCGCCGACGCGGCGCGGGCACTGAGGCCGTTCGCCGGACGCTTCGCGGAGGCGCTGTTCGGGATCGGCCTGCTTGGCGCCAGCCTGCTCGCGGCGGCGATCCTCCCGGTGACCGCCGCGTACGTCATCGCCGAGACGTTCGGCTTCGAGAAGGGCATCTCCCACCGCGCGCGCGAGGCGCCGGTGTTCGTCGGCGTGATCACGGTCCTGATCGCCGTCGGCTCGCTCGTCGCGATCGTTCCCGGCCTGCCGGTCATCCGCCTGCTCGTCGCGGTGCAGGTCGTGAACGGCGTGCTGCTGCCGATCACGCTCTACTTCGTATGGCGGCTCGCCGCGAACCGGGAGCTGATGGGCGGCCACGCGAACGGGCGCGTGTTCAACGTGCTCGCAGGCGCGACCGTCATCGCGACCTCCGGGCTCTCCCTCCTGCTGCTCGGCGTGACCTTTGCGGGATCGTTGTAGCGGTCAGTGGCCGGTGGCGGAGAAGTGCATGTAGTCCTTCGTCGAGCCGGACCACGAGCCTCCCCAGCCCCAGCCGACCGCCGCGAACGCCTGCACGACCGCCGGCGTCACCATCCCGGGCCGGAGCGGCGTGCGCTTCACGTACGCGAGCGCGGTCTTGTCGCGCGTCATGCCGCAGCCGACGTACGGGTTCTCGACGGGGTTCAGGTCGACGGCCTCGCCGTAGGCGTGCTCCGACCAGCTGCCCGTCCCCGTGCCGCCCGTGCACGGCGAGGGGACTGCCTGGCGGCACTCGAACGACGCGGTCACGTCGCCGTCGCGCGGCCGGCCGCGCACGGGGCCGTACTCGTCGGCGAACGCCATGTGCCGGATCGGGAAGCGCAGCTCGTAGAGGCGCCGGAAGACCTGCCGCAGCGGCCCGACGGCGGCGGCGTTGACGACCAGCTGCCCGCTGTGCACGCGGCGGTCGAACCCCCAGTAGGTGACCGTGAGCACGCGCAGGCCCGTGAGCGCCACGGGGCAGCCGGCGTGGTACTCCTTCGCGGCGATCACTGCCGAGCGCTGGTGCGCGGAGAGTGGGCGCGCCGTGGCGTGGAACGCGAGCACGGCCGCGGCGGCGAGCGGCAGGGCGAGCAGCCGGATCACACGAGAGCCTCCGCCGGCCGCGCCGCGCGGGCGGCGAGCGCCGCCGCGTCGACCACCCGCACCTGGTTCCGGCGCAGCTCGAGGGTGCCGCGCGCCGCCTCCGCGCGCAGGACGCGGTTGACGGTCGCCCGCGAGGTGCCGGCGAGCCCGGCGAGCTCGTCCTGCCCCAGGGGCACGACCGTTCCCGAGGCCCCGTCGCCGTAGAGCTCGACCAGCTCGCCGAGCCTCCGCAGGATCCGCACCTCCGCGCCCACGAAGAGCGCCTCGGCCAGCAGCTCGCTCGTCCGCCGCAGGCGCTCCGCGAGCAGCCGCGTGAGGACGTCGTTCACGGCCGGATACTCGTGGCGCAGCCGGTCGAAGTCGTTCCGGCGCACCGCGTACGTCTCTCCCGCCGCGAGCGCCGTCACGGTCGTCGAACGGGGTCGGTCGGAGTCGAGGAGCGCCAGCTCGCCGAACGCGTCGCCCCGGCCGTGGACGGCCACCGTCACCGTGTCGCCGCGCCGCGTCTGCAGGCGGGCGGCGAAGTAGCCGTCTGCCACGAGGTGGAGCGTGTCTGCCGGGTCGCCGCGGTGGAAGACGACCTCGTTCCGGGCGAAGCGGCGGCGCTGCGCGATCGCGACGAGCCGACTGAGCTCCTCCTTCGGCAGGTCGCTGAACAGCTCGGTGCCGAGCATCCCGGACGAAGTGTGACGGTCGCGACACAGCGAGTGTCAACCTCGCGCGGCCGCGGAAGCCGGGCACCCCGCGTGCCGTCGTGCCGTCATGACCCCGCGCACACGCATCCAGACCGGAGGAGGACCTCACATGCTGCGCAAGCTCGTCATCTCGACCGTCGGCCTCTCGACCGCGGCAGTCGCATTCGCCTCGAGCGCCTTCGCATTCATCCCGCTCGATCCCGGGAACGGCGCGGCGCAAGCCCCCGTGACCTCTACTCCGGGCGGCGGCTTCCCCTGGGGCGACGTGGCGGTCGGCGTCGCGCTCGGAATCGCGCTCGGCGTCTGCCTGCTCGGCGTGGCGCTGCTGTCGCGGAGCCGCCGGCGGCTCGCGGCCTCGCACTGAGTCCGCGAAGCTCCTCGATGGGACGCAAGGGGAGGCCTCGCGGCCTCCCCTTTCGGGCCCGCCAAGCATTGGCTGAAAGGGACATGTCACCGTAATACGCATGCAGGATTGGGTGATACGCTTCGCCTGTGAGGAGTATCCGCCTGGATCCTGAACTCGATCGGAAGGTGCGGAAGGCTGCCGCCGCCAGGGGGGAGTCCGTTTCCGCGTTCATCCGCATCGCCGCGGCTGCGCGAGCGGAGGAGACTCTTTCGGAACGAGGCCGCGAGCGCTTCCGCGACGTGGCAGGCATCGTTCACGGCGGTGGGGGAAGAGCGCGAAGGACCGGCAAGGCATTCGCCGAGATCGTGGCTCGCCCGAGCACCGGGCGATGACTCTGACCGACGCTGGGCCGCTCGTCGCGATCATCGACGCCGACGAGCCTGATCATGAGGTGTGCCTTCAGGTGCTCGACGACGTTGCGCCTCCGCTCGTGACGACGTGGCCCGCGTTCACCGAGGCGATGTACCTCTTGGAGCGGGCTGGCGGGATTACTGGCCAGCGCGCGCTCTGGCGGCTGGTGCAAACCGACCGGCTGGTTGTCGCCGACTTGTCGCCGACCGCGGTCGACCGGAGCGCACGCCTGATGGAACAATACGCCGATCGTCCAATGGATCTGGCCGACGCGACACTTGTCGCGTACGCCGAGGATCACGGCCACCGCACCGTCTTCACCCTCGATTCCGATTTCGGGATCTACCGCTTCCGCGGCCGCCAGCGGTTCGAGACGATCCCCGCCGGATAACGCCTGGCGCAATATCGGAGCTGGGTACGCCTCAGGAACCGGAGGTGTGGCATCTCCGCTCGTAGTCTGGGGCGTCCGACGTCAGCCGGAATCCGAGATGCGCCTCAGTCGACTGCGATTTGCATTAGCTCTTCGCCCTCGGTTCCTTCAGCATCGAGCACATCCGGGCGCGCTCGGCGGTGAGAGCGGCTTCAGTCCGTCAGCCAGTTCGCAAAGAGCGATGGAGGCGGCGGGAATCGAACCCGCGCAAGGTTCCCCTGCGGAGCGACGGCTGTAGAGGGGACGGCGTCCGCGACGAGAAAGCCGCGCCGTGGACTTCGTCGTGCGCGACTTCAACGGTGCCGACCAGCTCTTTCAAGGGAGCGCCGCTGGAGAGTGGTCTGACCTCGAGAGGCTGCTGAGCGACCTTACTCTCCACCTCCAACCATCAGGACAGGCCGGCATTGCCGGCAGACCGATCTTCGATCCAAAGGGCACGAACGCGGCGCTGACTCAGGCGGCTCGCGCACTCGGCTGGGTCGGCGTGCCTGTACCCAGCGAGCTGACGATGTTCGGCGTGGACTGGGACGCAGGAAAGGGCACGACGCTGGCCGAGTGGCAGTTTTCGAACTATCCATTCCTCTGGAACAACGTCATCCGCTCGCAGGCCGTGGTAAGTGGCCGCGTGGTGCTCGCGGGGGTGGGGACGACGGAGGGCCTCGTCGTCGTCACGAAGAGCGGAGTGATCCCAGCGTCGAACAGCACGCTCTACTACGAGCAGGCTGAGGCGCAACTTGACTCCGTCATGACGAAGGGCGCGTTCTCGCTGCCGATCCGACTCGTGGGTCTAACCCTTCCGGATGCCGAGGAGCTCGACGCAGTCTGGTCCATCTACCCGAGCCGGTACGCACGTGCCCACACGACGCGACGCACCGTCCGCATTGCGATCTCAAGGTCGCGCCGTCCTAGCAGGTACGGCTATCGCGCCGCCCGCTTCACGGTCGCCGACTAGGCGACGTCGAAGAGTGTCGCCGCTCGGCCGGCCTTCGTTCCGGGCAGGTAGTCACGGCTCTCGGGCCGCGCTTCGTCACGACGATCAGCGGCGAAGCATTCTTCCTCGTACGAAAGCCGGGCTTCCAACTCTTCAAGGTGGTGGTGCTCCGGGTAGATCCTTGCTCGCTGGCCGTCCGTGGGGACCCGTCCGACCTGCACGTCAAAGCGCCAACGAGAAACCGGAATGCCGGTCCTCTCAGCGTATTGCCGAAGAGTCTTGAGATTCGCGAACGAACCCTCTGCATCCGGTTCTCCCGACAACCTCCTCAGACACACAGCGTGGTACTCGGGATCGAGTTCGGCGCCGAGGTAATGCCTACCCTCGTCCCGGGCCACCACGGCCACCGTGCCCGCGCCCATATACGGGTCGAGCACGACATCGCCCGGATCGGTCGTCGAAAGGACGATCCGGGCGACAAGATCCTCGGGAAACTGACACGGGTGGATGGTCTGCTCCTCGTGGTTGTGCTTGACGTTCCTGAAGACCCAGATGTCGCCCGGGTTCTTCCCGTCCGGATGGCACGTGAACTCTCCCTTCCTGTCTCCCCTCCACGCCTTCTTGTTCTGGTACTTCTGGGGCACCCGGATCGCATCGAGGTTGAAGACGTAGTCGTCGCCCTTTGTGAACCAAAGGATGGTTTCGTGGCGGCAGGAGAACTTCTTCCGCGCGTGGAGGCCGTGCTGCCTGACCCACATGATCCGGTTGCGCGGGATGAGCCCGAGGCCTTCGAGGATCGGAAAGAAACGGATGTCCAGCGGGATCAGCGCGCCCCGGTTGGAGTACGCGCCGACCTGCCAGAAGATTGACCCCTTCCTCGACAGCACCCTCGCGCACTCGGCAAGCACAGCCGACTGCTCCTCCAGGTAGTGGTCGAGCTCGCGCCTGTCCTCGTACTCCTTCCCGAGGTTGTACGGCGGCGAGGAAACGATCAGGTCAACAGAGCCGTCGGGCAACTCCCTCAGCAGGTCCATGCAGTCGCCGAGGTGGACGGTGTCCAGGGGCGTGGCAGGCGCGATCGAAGTCAAGACGTCGATGTTACGCGCGAGGCATGACGGTGCCGCACGCTGACCGTTCACCACAACTGGGCGCGATCGATCCGCAGCGACACGGTCACGCCTGCTCCTGCGTGTCGTCGATGAACTGCGAGACGCAGATGCATCCTTTCGATGCGGCCGCTACCGCAGTCACGTCGAGCATGGGTTTCGTTCCCCTGGCGGCCAGGGCGCCATCGGAAGTGAGCCAGCCTCTTTGGGGCCGCGCATCTCGATGATGCATCTGTGTCTCGCCTGCCATGGAGTTCCTGGCCTCACGATTGCCTTCGGCCGCGGGCACGGCCGACGCCTCATAAGGCCGGCGCGACCTCCCGACGACACCTGAGCGGCCCTGAGAGGCTCCGCGAGGCGCCCAGGGAGCTGGCGCATGGGTTGCGGAGGCACCGAGTCGGGCCATCTCCGCCGATCGGCACCCCTTGAGCGCGAGCTCGAAGCGCTGAGCGCCCTTCTCCGGGCCTCGGACGACACGGCTCGACTGATTGCCCGTCCGTTCTGGCGCTCCGGCGTCGCGTCCTCGGTCGTGGCGATGATCCGGGCGGCCTCGCCGAGCGTCAAGCTTGCGGCGCACGTCGACGAGCTCCTCCTCGGCTGCACGCGGACCGCGCGCGACCGCCTGGCGCTACTCGTCCTGCTCGACTGCGGTGTCCGCCGTGCAGAGCTCGGCGGCACGCATCCGCGACTTCGATCTCGGCCGCCGGCAGCTTACCGTCTTCGCCAAGGGTCAGAAGGAGCGCGTCATCCCGCTTCGCGGCCGGATCGCCATGGCCCTGAAGGCGTACCTCGGCGAGCCGCTCGACTTCGTCGGCCGCCGACCCGAGCCGGACGACTACCTCCTCTACCCCGAGAAGCGCACGCCCGACCGCCGCGTCTATTGGGCCGACGCGAAGAAGCCGCGCGCGCCGAACACGGTCCACCGCTGGTGGTACCGCGTGCTCGAGCAGGCTGGCCTCGTCGGCCACGGCGTCCGGTCTGGGCTCAACATGCACCGCGCCCAGCACACCTTCGCGACCGAACAGCGCCGCGCCGCCGGGGTCGAGGCCGCATCGCAAGCGCTCGGGCACAGCGACCTGTCCACGACGGCATATACGGCCACCAGGATCAGCGCGACCTCGAGCACGCAATGGACGCGTTCGCCGAGGCACGCGAGGCCGAAGAAACCGCGAGCCGGGGGAACGATTCGTCCTCCCGGCGCGACTGAATCCGGCGTTTGCAGGAGCGATGGGGCTCCTACAGATATTCAAAATCCGCTTGAACGCTGCCGTGCAGCCAGCCGCTGAGTGAAGTGATCCCCGATTCTCAGCGGGTCTCAGCGCCTCTCGAGGTCGTGCCGTACTCCCCCTCGATGTGCTCTAGCCAGGCCGGTACGTCATCTGCGCGCGGGCTCTCCTCCGACTTCGCCGCCTCCGAGAGACGCCGCGCGTCGCGCACGGCGTCCGCAGCCAACGCGGTGCGTGCAGCAAGCTCCTCTCGCGCCCGGATGATTGCGGCAACAGCTCGAAGCGAGCGCTCGCGGGCAACGCGGATCACCCGCTCGTAAGCCCGCCTCCCCTTTTCAACATCGCCTTCCCGAAAGGCGACCAGGCCCCTCGTCGCCTCGATCGTGATGCCCCAGTCATCTTCCAGCTCACTGTTCTGAATCTGGCTATCCAACGCGTCAAGAGCCTTCCGCGCTTCCGCGACACGCCCGGAGCTCGCCAGGGCGAAAACGAGATTGTTTCGCAGCATGTAGTCCTTCGGGTTTGCTTGAAGCCCCACCTCGCAGAAGGCTGCGGACAGCTCAAAGTTTCCGGCGAGAGCTGCTCGATACGAGCCGAAGATCGCAGGCTCCTTGGCAAACGGCTGCTCCCGAAGCCAGGCACGGGCATTTTCAATCGCTTGAAGTTGCTCGTGCTGGCGTGCGTGAAAGTGAGCGCGCGCCTCAAAGGAGTCTTCGACGCCGAGCCATTCACGATCGAACTCGAAGGTTCGATCCTGACGCGAAACCCATTCCGCCTGCGCAACCGCATTCTCGGTGGGATCTTCAAGAGACGCCGAGAGGAACCGACGTACGCTGCGACGATCGCCTGCAGTAAGAGCCTCCGTTCCAAGCGCGCTCGCTAGCTCACTCGTCACGTGCGGTAGGAACCGCCCTGAGGCGAGGAGCCGGCGGGCGTGTCCTTGATGACGAGAGGTGCGTCCAGCCAGCGGCGCAATCGCGATCTCAGCGGAGAGCAACCACGGGTCTTCGCGAAGTTGTGGCGCAGTCGCAAGCAGATGATGCGCGCGATCCGGCTCCTTTAGTTCCACACCGAGACGCGCAGCGCTACGGAGAAGGAAGCGATCCTCCGGCGCTATCGCCAACGCGACGCTCATCGCATCTGAGGCTTTCTCACCCTGCCCCAGGGCGGCGTAGGTTCGGGCAATCTCCGCCCACGTCAGCGCGGCACGCGGGTCGTTCCGCAGCCGCCTCTTGAGGCGGACAACCTGAGCTCGTACCGCCCCGACGTCGAAAGGATCGAACTCGTCCTCGTCCAGGTCATGGCCAGTCGGATCAATGAGCCGTGTTGCAAGTGACCTGGCGAGCCCGGTCGCGGACGAGTCCGCCAGTATTTCGAGAGCGGCATCCCTCGCGGCGACGGGCTGGTCGAGCACAAACGCTGTTGAGACGAGGTCTTCCGCGAACGCGAGCGAGCGGTTCTCTATCCAGTCAGCCCGGCGTTGCGCTAGAGACCATTCCCGCTCCTCTTCAGAAAAAAGGGGAAGACGCGGGACGACACGCTGAATGCTCGTCCCGATCTCACCCTGCTTGGCGCTTGCCGCAAGCGAACGCCAGCGCGGAACCACCTTCCGCGGCTCGTTGTGCTCCTGGGCGGTCACGCTCTCAAACCCTTCTTACGCGGGCGCGGCCAGCCAGAACGTTGAGTTCGGAGATGAACCGCTCGAGCGAGTAGGGATTGCCGTGCCGCACTGCGCGCGCACGTGGATGACCGCGCTTCGAAGGATCTGGCTCGCAGAGATGGCGCACGAGTCCCAGGATTCCCTCCCTCACATCGTCATCCACACGGCTCTGGAGAACCTCGTCGAGTTCCTCCAGGACGCCATTGAATGCGACTCGAACGTACTGGAGAACACCAGAATAGTCACCGCGCCATACGCCAGGCCGGGCAGATTCAGCAAGTCGCTCGAGGACAGCTGCCGTCATATGAACCTCGCCAAACAAGAACAAGATCAGGCTGCCGAGCATGTAGAGGTCTGCGGCTTGCCGCCGCTCAGCCCAGTCGGTCGCAACCTGCCCGTAGTAGAACTCGAGAGGCGCGTAGGCAGCGTCGCCAGGGAACGGATACTCGTCGTGCGGGGCCACAAGAGATCGCTGCGAGGCGCGTCCTAGATCGCCCAGTTTGGCGGAGTCCCCTTCGAAGATCAGCAGGTTCGACGGCTTCAAGTCTTGGTGTGCCATGTCCCTGCTGTGCATCTGCCGGAGTCCTGTGGCCGCGTGGTGAAGAACCCTAAGCTTCCACGCCGCGTCCTCAGCCCGATCGTCTGCTCTGAGCACCTTGCGGACATCTCCGTCAGCCTGCTCAAAGATCAGATAGCTGACTGGGATGGCAGCGCCTTCGAGACGCACATCTCCGTGTCCTAGGACTCGGACGATCCGATCCATGCGGCCAGCGGCGCACCGTTCGAGGATCTCCCGCTCGAAATTGAACGCCGTCGTGAGCTCCTCCAGAGCAAGCATGAAGTTGTCGCGCTTGAAGACGCTCGAGAAGTCGAGCGCCTTCAGAAATGCCGTCTGACCTCCGTTCTCAACGACGTAGCCGACCGCGAAGTTCGACCCGGTCGCGTCAGCTGCGCGTTCGACCTTCCGGACGACGTGCCAACCTCTGTCGAGCTCGAGGCCGAGGAGGCTGTGTGCCGGGGAGTCCTCCGGAACCGCGGCCATGGCCTATGACGCCCTCCCATTTTGAACGTTCGCAAGCGGCTGGAGGAGCTGGATGGCCGCGCGTTCCAGAGCGACGAGCCCGGCTGAGTCCATATCGTCGGTGATCGGCACGACCCAAAGTGTGCGCCACGCCGCCCGCTTGCGGCGGCTTTCTCGGGTGTGCTCGCGCAGTCGCTGGGCGACGGTGCCGCGGTTGCGCCGATCAACCTTGCCCGCGTAGTGCAGCTGCCGGTCGCGCGTGTAGGCGAGGTAGATCGCTCGCGGTGAGACGAGCAGGAGCTCGGCGCCGGGCGTGTCGAGGCTGACGCGGTAGGGCTCGCCGGCGTGGTCGCCGGCGAGCCTGATGACGTACCTGACCTCCCGTGTCACGCTGCCCGCTCCTCGAGGACGCTCTCGAGCCCGAGCTGCTCCTCGACGGCCGGCGGCAGGTTCTGCACCGCCTCGGCCCGGAGGGCGTAGCGCTCGAGCTCGAACGAGAGGCTGCGCAGCTCCTCGGCGAGCGGCCGCAGCTCGCCGCCCGACCAGCCGTGCTGATCGAGGTAGCGGCTCCCGTCGTCCGTCTCGATCGCGGCCGCGGCCTCGAGCGCCCGCCGCAGCGTGGCGAACCCGGAGTGCGCCTTCTGTAGGTGCCCGGCGACCTGCTCGCGCGGGGTCTGACCGATCGCGATGCCGTCGCGTGCTCCGGCCTCGGCCACACCGAGCTCCTTGAACTTGCTGCGGATCCAGACGTTCGAGAGCGGCATCGGGTCGCCGCCGCCCTGCTCGATGATCTCGCCGTTCTCGTCCAGGGCCCGCGCCTCGACGCCGCGCCGTCCCGCCTCGAGCGCTTCGGCGAGCACGTGGATCCCGAGCGGCGTCTTGTGCATCGTGTCGAGGACGACCTTCGGCTCGCGCTGGTCGCGGTCGCGGCCCTGGCCGCCCGGATCGGTCGGCTTCAGCCACCCCTGCGCCGCGAGGTGCCCGGCGGCCTTCACCAGCAGCTCCCGGCAGGCCGGCCCCGGCTCACCGTCAGCCTCGAGCTCGGCGAGCGCGGCAGCGCGCAGCTTCGCCGGCTCCCGCTTCGTGTTCTGCCACGGCTCGTCCCAGATCCCCTCCACACGGAGACCCTCCTCGAGCGTCTTGTTGGCGACGTCGAGCGAGCGGCCCTCGACGTTGAACTGGCGTAGGCCGAGCGAGCCGGCCCAGGTCGCCTTGTAGATGTCGCGCACCTGACCGGCGCCGCCGGCGCCGGGACGCATCGCCGTGTGCAGGCGCAGCTTCGCGTTCGCCGAGGCGCTCGCGCCGAACGCCTTCAGCAGATCGGCGAGCACGCAGTCGGGCTCAGCCGGGAAGCCGCCCGCGATCCGCTCCTCGCGGCTGAGCTTGCCGCCGTAGAGGAGGAACTCATCGTGGTTGAGCACCTCGCCGTTCAGAAGCGCGGTCAGCACCTGGTCGGCCTGCGAGTTGTTCTGCGCGACGGGGAGCCAGGCGAGGCTCGTCTCGACGTGCGTGCGCCGGACGATGTCATCCACCGCGTCGAGCGCGGTCGTCTTGTCGTCGCGGGAGACGAAGCCGACGACGATCTGCACATCCACGAGGAACGTGCGCAGCTGCTGCATCTCGCCGAGCGAGAGCTCGTGTGCCGGGCCGTCGAAGCGGCGCTTCATCTCGAGCCAACGCTGCCGGCGCTGCTCGAGGTCGCGCAGCGGGCCGAACAGCGCGTCGTACGGCATCGTGTGGTGGATCTCCTTCGCGAACGAGCAGCGCGTCGAGCCGTCGCGCGTCACGAGGGCGATCCCGGCGAAACCGTCGGCCGACTGCACGTGCATCAGCTGGCAGAGCAGCGGATCGAGGATCCCGTCGCGCTCGATCTTGCCGCGCATCTTCGGGTTCAGCTGCTTCGTCTTGTCGGCCGCGTCCTCGATCACGGTCTTCACGTCCGTGATCGTGTCCGCCTGGATCAGCACCTCGCAGCTGGAGCCGGGATGCACGAGCAGATCCGACGGTGCCCACAGCTTCAGCGTCTGCCCGGGCGACTGGTCGGCGGCCGGCCAGGCGGTCGCGCCAACGACGCGGCCGTTGCCGGGATCCGGGATCAGCGCATCCACGAGCACGGTCGCGTGGATCACCTCGAGGTAGCCGTTCGCCGCGGGCCGCAGGCTCGGCCGGTTCAGCTGCGCCCGCACCGCCGCCGGCGCGACGACGCTCTCGGACAGGAACTGGCACGCCTCCTCGGTCAGCGGCCGGCCCTCGTCGCGGCCGTAGGTGAGCAGGCGGTCGCGGAGCTTCTTGATCTCGCCCTTCGCGGGCGGGTTCTCGATCCGGGCCGGGCGCCGGCCTTCGTGGATCGAGTCGGTGAGCGCAAGCGGACTTGTCGCCATCTTGTCCTCCAGTCGGTTGGCCTACGAAACGGGCCCGACACGGAGAACCGCCTGGGCCCACCGGATCTACTCCACCGCTCGGGCTTCGCGTGATCCGCTGGCGTCCGAGGCTTCCCCCTCTTCGTCCCTGCCGCGGCTTCTCGACCGTCCGGTCTCTCTGTCGCGGTGAGCGTCTCCGGCGGCGCCGGTGCTTTGCTCGCGAGCTCGAGGAGCGACACCTCGGGCGTCTGCCACGAGACGGTAGAGACGCCACCGGACGTTGCGGACTCGTCCCGCCAAGGCTAGGCCGCCTGGGCTGACTCTTCAGCCGCGGCTCGAGCCCGACGTCGGGCTTCGTCGAGCATCTTCTGGAAGCCGCCGATCCCCGACTGCTTGCCGACTCGCGTGATCGTGTCGAGCGTCGGCCATCTGTGTCCGCGGCGCACCGCGAGGAAGTGCTTCTGACGCAGCGGCACCTTCTGTTCGTACTCGCGAAGGTACTCTACGAGCGCTGCGATGACGCAATCATGCGTCCAGGTGCCGGCGCGGAGGCGCGGCGTCACGCCTGCCAGCATCTGCTCGAGCTCGTCCGGAGAGAGCTCGGTTCCAGGCGCCGGCCCGTCCGCCGGCGTCTGCAGTCCACGCGCTGCTCGCTGCGCCACGAGCTCACTGCGCACCTCGCTGATCTTGCAGCGGGGAAGCGGCACGTCCTGCTCGTCGGCGTAGGCGCGGAGCTCGACCAGCGTTGGCAGGTGTCGCTTCGTCTCGTAGAAGTGCTCGGCGAGCTTGACGGGATCAACCGGAGTCACGGGACGCGCCGGCTTCGGCGACTCGAGCCGCAAGTTCGCAGGCGCCGTTCCAGCCGAGCCCGCCGGCCAGCTGGAGGATCTGGCCGCTGGTCGGCAACAGATCAGAAAGCAGCGACTCGCCGCGCGTGCGCCGCTCGTCCGCTCCGATCAGCTCGCGGCGCGTCTCGTCGTATTCGTACGTCGTCGGCGTGCGGCCTATCTCCTCGGATCTTTCGTGCCTGCCTGCGCTTCGGCTGGATCGGCAACTACGGGAAGACACGGCAGCCGCTGATCCGCCGGATCGAGGGCGGCAAGCGCGGCCTCGAGATCTTCCGCAAGCTCCGCCGGATGCGCCGGCTCGATCTCCCCTCCGGCCAGCAGGCGGAGGCGCTCGGACTCGTCTTCCCCGGCGTCCTCCCTGACGGCTGGGAGCCGATCCGCGAGCGCCGCACGAAGGCGAAGGACGGCACACCCGGACGGTTGCGCGGCAAGCAGAAGGCGCCCCCACCAGACGACGCGCCGCCGGACGACCCGGACGTTCCCTTCTAGCGCGTCCGGCGCCCCCTCCGACTCAGACGAAGCACGACCACCCGAGCCCGGCGGATCACCCCTGGGGCCCAGGTGGTTTCCGACACCCGCGGCGCCCCCGAAGACAGCGATCGGCGCCTCGAGAAGGGCGCCGATCCGACCTTGCCTGCTCCTCCGGCGCCGGCCGAGTGAATTTCTCGACCGATATCTGGAGGAGCCGGGATGGAGGCGGCGGGAATCGAACCCGCGTCCGCGATCGCACCGGGGAGAGCGTCTACAAGCATAGGCCGCGATTGGGATTCGCCCGCCGGCCGGTTCGCGACCCACCTACCGCCGGGCTAGCCCTCCTTCGGTGTCGCGCCTCCGGCGAGTGGCTCTCCTTCGGCGTCGAGCCCGCTCGTTGATGCCGCTCCCGGGCCGCGGGCACACCCGGGGCGACACGCTACCTCGTCCTGAGACTAGGCAGCGAGTGCGAGATTGTCTTCCGCACTTGCGTTTGGTTCCGGTTGTTTTACGAGGCCGACCGGAGACCTCGGCTTGCAGCTCATCCGGAGAACCGACCACGTCGAAGCCATGGCGCCCCCGTATGTCGTCGCGAACAGTGTAGCCCGCTACGAGACGACCGACGTCACCGCGCTCGTCGCCGGGACGGAGCCGAACCTGTTCGTGGCGACGACGTCGACGCGGAGCGTCGCGCCGGCATCGGCGGAGGTGACCGCGTAGCTCGTCCCGGTCGCGCCCGCGACGTCCGCGCACGAGCCGCCGGAGGCGTCGCAGCGCTGCCACTGGTAGGCGTAGGAGCTCGGCGTGTCGCCCCAGCCTCCCGGCGCCGCCGTGAGCGTCTGGCCCTGGGCAGGGGTGCCGGTGATCGTCGGCCTGCTGACGTCGATCGGGACGAGCGCCGCCGCGATGTGGGCGGCGCCGAGCTTCGTCAGCGCGATGCCGTCCTGGCGGGAGACGGCCGTCCCGTTGCCGATCGCGATGTCGACGAGGACGACCCGGTCGAGGCGTAGGAGGCTGACCGAGACGTTCACCTTCGTCGCCTTCGTCTTCACCAGGAAGCCCATCTCCATCGAGGAGTCGCTGACGCCGAGCGCGCGCGGCTTCACGAGCGAGACCGACTTCGCGCTCACCTTCGTGTCCTTCAGGAACTCCTTGACGAGCTTCTGGCGCCCGGCCTTCGACGAGTACTCGTGCCCGAGCAGCGCGTAGAACTGCGCGCCCACCTTCGCATCGGTGGTGAGGAACGCGACGCTGTCGATCACGCGGTAGTGCGAGGCGCCATAGGCGCGGGAGAGGCTGATCTGGCGCTCGTAGCCGCCGACGAGCGGGCCCGTGCCGGCCGAGGCGCGGCCTGCGGCGGAGGCGCCGCCCGGAAAGTCCTCCGCCTGCAGCGTCATCGCCGAGACGTCCGGCGTCCCGGCCGGCGGAGCGGCGGTCGCGGACGCGGCCGCGAGCAACGCTACGCACGCCGCGACGAGCGCGACCTTGGAAATCCCTGCCATGTGAACCCCTCTCGTCGGACCCGCCGGGACGCCCGCATCGTAGTCCCGGCCGGCGCATGCCGCCAGGCCCCGATCCGCCGAGAAGGCGCTCAGCGGCGGGCCTTCAGCGCCCGCTCGATCTGGCGGCGGGCGTCGCGCTCCGCGAGGTCGCGGCGCTTGTCGCGCTGCTCCTTCCCCCGCGCCAGCGCGAGCTCCACCTTCACGCGGCCGTCCTTGAAGTAGAGCCGCGTCGGCACGAGCGTCAACCCCTTCTCGCGCACCTTCCCGTAGAGCGAGTCGATCTCGCGCCGGTGCAGGAGGAGCTTTCGCGCCCGCGCCGGCTCGTGGTTCGCGCGGTTGCCCTGCTCGTAGACCGCGATGTCGACCCCGTGCAGCCACGCCTCGCCACCGTCGATCTCGGCCCAGCTCTGCTGGAGCCGCGCCCGGCCCGCACGCAGCGACTTCACCTCGGTCCCGGTGAGCGCGATCCCCGCCTCGACGCGCTCGAGGAGCTCGTAGTCGTGCCGCGCGCGGCGGTTCTCCGCGATCGTCTTCTCCCCCGCTCGCCGCTGCTGCGCCATGGCAACGGACGAGGGTAGCGCTAGGGTCGGTCCAGGGACGTTCCCGATGGCGCCGCAGCCTTCGCGCCGCGAACCTGGAAGGCATGAGCGAACACATCACCCACACACCGAACATCCGCCGGCTGGAGCGCTCGTCCGACCGCATCCTCGCCGGCGTCTGCGGCGGCCTCGGCCGCTACTTCGAGCTGAACCCCGCCTTCTTCCGGATCGGATTCGTCGTCCTCACCCTGCTCGGCGGCACCGGGCTGCTCGTCTACCTCGCGGCCGTGCTGGTCATGCCGGACGAGGGCAACGAGCGGTCGCTCGCCGAGCAGGCGCTCGCCGAGCGGCGGGAGCGGCCCTGGCCGCTGATCGGCCTCGCGATCGCGGGCGTCGCCCTCCTGGTGCTGCTCTCGCGGGCGACGCTGTGGCCGACCGCGGGGGCGGGCTGGATCCTGATCCTGATCGTCGGCCTCGGCGTCCTCTGGGCGAGCCGGGCCGAGCGCCGCCGCAGCGTCATCCTGCGGCTCCTGACGGCGGTCGTCGCGGTCGTCGCCGCGGCCGCCGTGGCCGCGGTCGTGGCCGCCTTCTCGTGGTTCGACGTCAGCCTGAACGACGGCGTCGGCGACCGCTTCTACGCGCCGGCCACCGCGGCCGCCGTCGCACCCTCCTACCGCCTCGGCGTCGGCAACCTGAAGCTCGACCTCTCGTCGGTCTCGGCCGCCTCGCCGGTCCGGGTGAAGGCGCGGGTCGGCGTCGGCGAGCTGAAGATCGTCGTGCCGCGCGGCGTCCCGGTCCAGGTCGACGCGCACGCGAAGCTGGGCGACGTCCACGTCTTCGACCAGGAGGACTCCGGCCGCAACGCGACGCTCCACAGCGGCACGGCCGGCGGGCTGACCGTCGACGCCCGCGTCGGGGCAGGGCAGGTTGATGTCGTCCGCGCGGGCTGACCGGCTCTCGGCCCTGCTCTTCGAGCGGAGCGGACGGGACCGCGTCCTCGCCGGGGTGTGCGGCGGCATCGCCGCCCGCCTCGGCGTCGACGCGACGCTCGTCCGGCTCGTCTTCGCGATCCTCGCGATCGCGGGCGGCGCCGGCGTCCTGCTCTACCTCGCCCTGTGGGTCTACGCGGACGGCCGCCGCGCCTGGGCGGCGGCCGCGCTCGTCGCGCTGGCCGGCGCGTCGTTGCTGCTCGCGCTCGGCCTCTCCGGCGCCGCCGTGATCGGCGCCACGCTGCTCCTCGCCGGGGTGGCGGTCGTGCTCGTGCGCGGCGGCTCGCTTCGTCCCGGCGGCTCGCTGCCCGTCCTCGGCGTGGCGCTGCTGATCGCGGGCGCCGTCATCTTCCTCGGCCGCCGCGGCGCGAGCGGCTCGTTCCTCGCCCCCGGCGCGGTCGCCGGGGCGCTCGTCCTCGTGGTCGGCCCGTGGGTGTGGCGGCTGACGGCCGAGCGGTCGGAGCGGATCCGGCTGCAGGCGCGCGCCGACGTGGCCGCGCGCATCCACGACTCGGTCCTGCAGACGCTCGCGCTCGTGCAGCGCCATGCAGACGACCCGGTGCGCGTGACGAGCCTCGCCCGCAGGCAGGAGCGCGAGCTGCGGCGGTGGCTCTACGGCACCGGGGTCGCCGAGGCGGAGTCGCTCGTCGCCGCGCTCGCGGACGCGGCCGCGGACGTCGAGGAGCTGCACGGCGTCCCCGTGGAGCTCGCGAGCTCGGGCGACGCGCCCCTCGACGAGGCGTCGGCCGAGCTCGTGCTCGCGGCACGCGAGGCGATGACGAACGCCGCGAAGTTCTCCGGCGCGGGCGAGATCGCGGTGTACGCGGAGGCCGGCGACACGTCGGTCTCCGTCTTCGTCCGCGACCGCGGGCGCGGGTTCGACCGGGCCGCGGTCGCCGCCGACCGGCGCGGCATCGCCGACTCGATCGAGGGCCGGATGCGGCGCGCGGGCGGGACGGCGGCGATCTCGACCGCGCCGGGCGCGGGCACCGAGGTCGAGCTGACGCTGCCGAGGGGCCGGCCGTGACGCGGCGCGTCGTCCTCGTCGACGACCACGAGCTCTTCCGCGCCGGCGTGCGCGGCGAGCTCGGCGGTGCGGTCGAGGTCGTCGGTGAGGCGGGCAGCGTCGCCGAGGCGGTGCCCCTGATTCGCGAGCTCGACCCCGACGTGGTGCTGCTCGACGTCCACCTCCCGGACGGCGGCGGCGAGGGCGTGATCGCGGGCGTCGCACCGGAGCGGCCGGGCGTGAAGTTCCTCGCGCTGTCCGTCTCCGACGCCGCCGAGGACGTGATCGGCGTCATCCGCGCGGGCGCGCGCGGCTACGTGACGAAGACGATCTCGAGCGCCGAGCTCGCGGACGCGATCGACCGCGTCGCCGAGGGCGACGCCGTCTTCTCCCCCAGGCTCGCCGGCTTCGTCCTGGACGCGTTCCGCGCGGGCGA
Organism: Gaiellaceae bacterium; assembly: GCA_035652835.1. GTDB lineage: Bacteria > Actinomycetota > Thermoleophilia > Gaiellales > Gaiellaceae > PALSA-600. The sequence goes on along the minus strand of DASRDA010000010.1, from coordinate 42,545 downwards.
GCGCGTCGGCGGCGACGCCGAGCTCGACGAGCTGACGCCCCGCGAGCGCGAGGTGCTGCAGCTGATCGCGCGCGGCTACCGCTACAAGGAGATCGCGGCGCGGCTGCACCTCTCGGTGAAGACGGTCGAGGCGCACGTGTCGAGCGTCCTGCGCAAGCTGCAGCTCTCGTCGCGGCACGAGCTGTCGCGCTGGGCGCAGCAGCGGCGGCTCGTCTGACCCCGAAGCTCAGGCGAGCGACAGGTCGACCTTCCCCTCGTTGCGGGCGATCGACTCCGCGCGCACCTCGATCGAGTCGCCGAGCCGGTACGTCCTGCCGGTGGTGCGGCCCGCGAGCGCGGTCCCGAGCCGGTTCAGCTCGAAGAACTCGCCGTGCAGCCGGCGGGCCGGCAGGAAGCCCTCGAAGACCTCTCCGAAGCGCACGAACAGGCCCGAGCCGATCAGCCCGACGATCTCGCCGGTCCACACGTGCTCCCAGCCGAGCTCGAAGAGCCGGCGCTCGAGGAGCCACGCGAGGCAGATCTCGTCGGCGAGGTACTCGATCTGCGCCGCCTCGCGCTCGCGCTCCGACACGGTCTCGCCCAGCTCGCGGAGCTCGGGCGGCAGCGGATCGTCGGCGAGCCCGAGCTCGCGCAGGAGCGCGCGGTGCACGACGAGGTCGGGGTAGCGGCGGATCGGCGAGGTGAAGTGGCAGTAGGCCGGGCTCGCGAGGCCGGAGTGGCCGAGGTTGCGCGGGTCGTAGCGCGCCTGCTTGAGCGCACGCAGCACGAGCGCGGGGAACGCCTCGCGCCCTCGGCCGGACTGCGCGGCGTACGCGGCGACGCGCTCCGAGATCGCGCCGGCAAGCGTCGCCGCCGCCTGCGGCGACAGCGGGTCCGGGACGGGCGGCGTCGGAACCCCCAGATCGGCGAGCTTCGCCACGAGCAGCAGGACCGCCTGCGGGTCGGGCCGCTCGTGCACGCGGTAGAGCGCCTCGCGGCGCCGCGAGGCGAGCAGCGCGCCGACCGCCTCGTTCGCGCGCACCATCAGCTCCTCGACGAGCATGTGCGCGTGCGGCTCGCCTTCGAGCCGGGCGTCTGCGATCCCCCCGTCGCCGTCGAAGACGAACACGACCTCGGGCGTCTGCACCTGCAGCGCGCCGCGCGCGAACCGGGCAGAGCGCAGCTCGCGCGCGAGCACGTCGTTCAGCTCGACCGCCTCGAGCACCGCCGGCGGCGCGTCGCGCCGCTCCGCCTGTCCGTACGTGAGCCGCGCGTCGGAGCGGATCGCCGAGCGGTAGAAGCTCGGCTCGCCGGACGGGGGCAGCTCGACCGTCACGCACAGCCGGTCCTGGTGCGGCCGCAGCGAGCAGAGATCGTCGGCCAGCTCGTGAGGCAGCATCGGGGCGACCGTTCCCGGGACGTACGTCGAGAAGCCGCGGCGCGCGGCGCCCCGGTCGAGCGGCGCGCCGGCGCCGACGAAGTAGGAGACGTCGGCGATGTGCACCCAGGCGCGGATCCCGCCGGCCTCGCGCCGGAACGAGAGCGCGTCGTCGAAGTCCTTCGCCGTCTCCGGGTCGACGGTGTAGGTGACGAGGTCGCGCAGGTCGACACGGCCCGCGAGGTCGGCGTCCGGAGGGTCGTGCGGCTCGAAGGCCTGCCGGGCGCCGCGCTCGACGAGCAGCGCCTCGAGGACGTTCTCGATCCGCGACGCAGGGCCGAGCCCGCGCTCGACGCGTGCGCGGCCGCGGCCGGGTCGCACGACCGCAAGGTCGCCGGGCGAGACGTCGCCGGCGCCCTTCGCGTCGAGCACGAGCGGCACGCCGGGCGTGAAGTACGGCTCGCCGGTCAGCAGCCGGCCGCGGCGCCCGACCTCGACGACGAGGGCGTCGCTCAGACCTGCAGGAAGCGGCGGATCGTCACGCCCGAGCCGACAGCGCCCAGCCCGAGGCCCATCCCGAGCAGGATCACCGCCACGAGCGGGAACGGCCACGCGTGCACGTTCGGATCGGTCGAGAGATGGCCGAGGATCGCGGGCAGCGCGATCGCCTTGCCGAGGATCAGGAAGAAGATCGAGAGCAGCGCCCCCGCGAGGCCGGTGAGGAGCCCCTCGAGCATGAACGGCCCGCGCACGAACCAGTTCGTGGCGCCGACGAGCTTCATCACCTCGATCTCACGCCGCCGCGAGAAGATCGACAGCCTGATCGTGTTCGAGATGAGCAGGACGGACGCGACGATCAGGACGAGCGTCGCGAGCGTGAAGACGATCTCGATCGCGTGCGCGACGCGCAGGATGCGGTGCGAGATCTGCTTCCCGTCGGTGACCGTGTCGACGCCGGGCGCCTTCGAGGTGACGATGTAGTGGTAGAGCGCGTCGACCTTCTCTGCCCGCACCGGCGTCACGTCGATCCGGTCGCCGAGCGGGTTGGACGGGACGTTCTGGACGAGCTGCGGGTACTGCTTCTTCATCTGCTCGAAGCCCTGCGCCTTCGACACGTACTTCACGCCGCCGGGCTTCACGAGCGGGCTCTGGTTGAGCTTCCGCGCGAGCGCGCTCTCCTGCGTCGGCGTCGCGTTCTGGGTGAAGTAGACCTTCACCATCAGCTCGTCCTTCACGTGGTTCGACCAGGACAGCGTCCACGTGCCGAGCGCGATGAACAGCCCGAGCAGGAACATCCCGATCAGCACCGTGAGCGTCGCCGCGACCGTCGTCGAGATGTTCGCGCCGAGCGAGCGCCAGGCTTCCGAAGTGAGGAGCCGGAACCTGCCGCTCACTCGTACCCGCCGCGGCGCTCGTCGCGGGCGAGCCGCCCGTCCTCGAGCTGGATCACGCGCTTGCGCATCTTGTCGACCATCTCGCGGTCGTGCGTCACCATCAGGATCGTCGTGCCGGCGCGGTTGATGCGGTAGAGCAGCTGCATGATGCCGACCGACGTGTCGGGGTCGAGGTTGCCGGTCGGCTCGTCGCAGACGAGCAGCGGCGGATGGTTGACGAACGCTCGCGCGATCGAGACGCGCTGCTGCTCGCCTCCCGAGAGCTCGTCCGGCAGCGATCCCATCTTGTGCGAGAGGCCGACCATCGCGAGCACCTCGGGCACCTTGCGCCGGATCGCCGCGCTGCTCTCGCCCTGCACCTTGAGCGCGTAGGCGACGTTCTCGGCGGCGGTGCGGTTGGGCAGCAGCTTGAAGTCCTGGAAGACGCAGCCGATGTTGCGCCGCAGCATCGGCACCTTCGAGCGCTTCAGCCGCGCGAGGTCGCGCCCGCCGACGACGATCTTGCCCTTCGTCGGCTCGAGCTCCTTCAGGAGCAGGCGCACCAGCGTCGACTTGCCCGAGCCCGAGGCGCCGACGACGAACACGAACTCGCCCTTGTCGATGTGGAAGGTCACGTCGCGGAGGGCGAGGACGTCCGGCTCGTAGACCTTCGTCACCGACTCGAACACGATCATCGAGGCGGCGGTCGGACGCGCTGCCGCGACCGGCGCGTCGAGCACGGCGGCCGCTTGCGTGGTGGTGATCTCAGGCTCCAGCACGGGTTCCTCGAGGGCCGTCAGGAACGGCCGCTCCGACTCTGCGGTGCGCCGAAGTGTAGCTCACCCCGGTGACGGCTTCTCGTCACACGACCCTTCCGGCCGCGCGTGCGAGCAGATACTCGTGGATGAACGGATCGAGGTCTCCGTCGAGGACGGCCTGCGCGTTTCCCGTCTCGTGTCCCGTTCGCGCATCCTTGACCAGCTGGTAGGGGTGGAGGACGTACGAGCGGATCGACTCGCCGCCGAAGCCGGTGTCGGCCGCTCCACCCCGTTCCTTCGCCAGCAGTGCCTCGCGCTCCTCCTCGGCGCGCTCGACGAGGCGCGAGCGGAGCACCCGCATCGCGGTCTGCTTGTTCGCCGACTGCGAGCGCTCGTTCTGGATCGCGACGACGATGCCGGTCGGCAGGTGCGTGATCCGCACCGCGCTGTCGGTCTTGTTGACGTGCTGACCGCCCGCGCCCTGCGCGCGGTACGTGTCGATCTTCAGATCGGACTCGTCGATCTCCACGTCGGTGTCGTCCGGGAGCAGCGGCGCGACGATCACCGTGCCGAACGCGGTGTGGCGGCGGTGCGCCTGGTCGAACGGGCTCAGGCGGACGAGACGGTGCTTGCCGCGCTCGGCCTTCAGCACGCCGTAGGCGTTCTCGCCCGCGACCGTCAGCGTCGCCGACTTGAGACCCGCCTCCTCCCCCGGGCTCGCCTCGAGCAGCTCGACGCGGAAGCCGCGCGCCGCCGCCCACCGCTCGTACATCCGCAGCATCATCTCCGTCCAGTCCTGCGCGTCCGTGCCGCCGGTCCCCGACTGCAGCGTCACCACCGCGTCGCCCGCGTCGTACTCGCCGTCGAAGAGCGCCGCCTCCTGCAGGCGGTCGAGCTCGCGCCGCAGCGGCTCCAGCGTCGCGACGATCTCGGACTCGAGCTCGCCGCCGTCCATCGCCGCGAGCTCGCGCGCGTCGTCGTACTCGCGACGGAGCCGGCGGTAGTTCTCGAGGCGACGCGCGACGCGTGCGTGCTCGGCGGAGACGCGCGCGGCACGCGCCTGGTCGTCCCAGAAGCCGGGAGCGCTCAGCTCCTCTTCGAGCGTGGCAAGGCGGCGTTCGAGCTGCTCGGGGTCAAAGGTACTCACGGACCCAGTCGAGCTGGGCCCCGAGCTCCTCGAGCTGCTCGGTCAGAGGTTCGTCGTGCTCCGCCATCCGCGCGATGGTACCCGCGTCAGCCGCACGTGCCGGCGGGCTTGATCCCCGCGAGCGCGTCGAGCCCGCGGTGCACGCTCAGCGCGAAGCTCAGGTCGACGAGGCCGGCGTGCCGGACGTCGACACGCACCATCCCGTCCCGGCCCTTGGCGACGCAGCCCTGGTAGGTGTGCCAGTAGGGCGACCAGCGCAGCGCGACGCGGTACTCGCCCGGCGACTGCACGTCGAGCACCACGCGCGTCGGCCACATCCAGACGACGCTCGCCGGCGCGGGGCCGGTGACGATCGGCGTCGCGTGCGGCAGCTGGTAGACGGTCACGTGCCGCGAGCGGTAGACCGGCTCGAGCGTGGTGGCGCCGCTGCGGACGAGGCGGGCCTCGAGCTGCGCGCTGTAGTCCGGCGCCGCGTCCGAGAGAACGACGTAGCGCACGCCGAGGCCGCGCAGCCAGCGCTCGTACGTCGCCGGGCCGAGCTTCTGGTCGTACAGCAGCTCGTTCTGCGGGAAGTCGCTCTGGCGATACCAGCCGCGCACGATCGGGATCCCCGCCTCGGGCAGGTACGCGGCCGGCCAGTGCTCGGCGGTGTCGACCGCCTCGACCCGGAACGACGGGCTCAGATGCCTGTGCAGGTAGGCGATCGCGGGCTGCCAGTAGGAGCGGGCGCTCTCGGGGTCGGAGGTCGAGCGCGCGAAGCTCTCGGCGATCGGCGTCGCGTTCCAGATCGCCGCGAGGACGACCGCGGGCAGCACGAGCCAGAGCGGCCGCCAGCGCCGCAGCGTGCAGGCGACGAGCGCGAGCGGCAGCGCCACGTACCGGATGCGGTCGATGTTCGAGCCGATCCCGGACGGGACGACGTACGCCGTCACGAGCACGACCAGGTAGATCCAGAAGAGGCCGTAGAGCGGCCGCGCCGGGGAGACCCCTCGGGTGACGGCGAGGCCGAGCCCGCAGAAGACGAGCGCCGGCAGGAGCTGCTGCAGCTGGAACGGGAAGCGGCCGCCGTCCCCGAACAGCCGGTAGACGACGAGCTCGAAGGCGCCGCCGACGACGACCGCGGCGACCGGGATGCCGACGTCGCGCAGGCTGCGCCGCGAGAGCAGGGCGCCGGCGCCCACGACGGCGAGCAGGAGAAAGCCCAGCGGGCTCGCGGCGAGCGTCAGCAGCGCGCCGACCGCGAAGCGTCCGCGCCTCCCGGCCTGCAGCGCCTGGAGCGACAGCAGCGCGAACGCGATCGCGAGCGCGAACGGGAACGCGGCCGAGCCGACGATCCCCACCCAGAGGACCGCGAAGCTGCGGCTGGACAGCTTGGCCGCGGGCCCCCACTGGCGCAGCACGACGAGGCTGAACCCGAGCGCGGCGGTCGCGATCGACGCCAGGGCGAGGACGCGGATCCCGAGCAGCGCCGCGAGCGGGTAGTAGATCAGGCTGTAGGTGACGAACGAGTAGCGGCCCGCGTACCAGAAGTTGTTCCAGATCGCGAAGCCGTGCTCGACGAGGAACGCGCGCTGGTAGGCGTGAGCGGCCCAGTCGACGCCGGGCGGCGTTGCCCAGAGGAGGAGCGCCGAGAGCGATGCGGCAAGGGCGGTCGCGAGCGCCGCCTCCCGGGCGAGCAGACGGCGGTCTGCCGTGCTCACACGGTGAGCTTATCGGTCCGCAACCGGGACCAAACACCGGTATCGGCCCTGCGGCCCTCTTTGAAGTAGACGGAGCGCAGAACGCCGTCGAGGCGGTAGCCGGCCCGCTCCGCGACGCGCTTCGACGGCGCGTTGGCGTCGTCGATCCGCAGCTCGAGCCGTTCCAGGCCGAGCGCGTCGAAGCCCCAGCGGGTGAGCAGCCCGACGGCGGCGGCCGCCGCGCCGCGACCGCGTGCATGCGGGGAGACGACGTAGCCGATCTCGCCCTGCCGTGCGGCGAGGTCGAGCCGGACGATCGCGGCGAAACCGAGGTACGCGCCGTCGGCCGCGGAGCGGATCGAGAAGCCGGCGTAGCTGCCGTCTCGCCACCCGCGCTCGTAGCGGCCGATCCAATCGGCGATCCAACCTTCGTCGGCGTCGCTCTGGAGGAAGGTGAATCGCTTGACGTCGTCGTCCTGCGCCATCGCCCACGCGTCGGCACGGTCACGCGACGACAGCGGCTCGAGGCGGATGTCGCCGTCGGCGAGCGGGGGATCGGGCGGCGCGAGCGGCGGCGCCGCTACGCGCCGTGGCACTTCTTGTACTTCTTGCCCGAGCCGCACCAGCACGGGTCGTTGCGGCCGATGTTCTCGAGGTCGCTCTTCACGACCGGCCGTTGCGCGACCGGCGTGGCGACCGCTCCGCCGCCCGCGACGGCGGCCGTCGCCACCGCCGAGGTCCCGCCCGCGGCGAGGATCGCGTCGGCGCCGGCGAGCGAGGCATGCTCGTAGCTGAGGGCGCCGTCGCCGTTCGCCGCCTGCTGCTGCTCGAGCTGCTCGGCACCCCCGTCCGCGGTCACCTCGGCGTGGAAGAGGAGCGTGACCACCTCCTCGCGGATCGCGGCGTTCAGCTGCACGAACATGCCGTGCCCCTCGTTGCGGTACTCGACGAGCGGATCCTTCTGCGCCATTCCGCGCAGGTGGATGCCCTCGCGCAGGTAGTCCATGTTCTCCAGGTGCTCGCGCCAGCGGACGTCGACCGTCTGCAGCACGATGAACCGCTCCAGGTCGCGCATCAGGCCGGGCTGGATCGCGTCGAGCTCCTCCTCGCGCTCGCGGTAGGCGTCGAGCGCGTCCTCCAGGAACTCGCGCGCGATCGCCTCCCGGTCGAGGCCGCGCAGCTCGTCGGCCGAGACGCCCGTGCCGTAGACGGAGTCCATCGCGGCGACGAGGCCGTCGAGGTCCCACTCCTCCTGCGCCTCGTCGGCCGTGTACGCGGCGACGACGTTCTCCATCACCTCGGGCAGCCACTCCTCGCGGATCTCGCCGGAGAGGTCGGCACCTTCGAGCACGCGGCGGCGCTGCTCGTAGATCACCTGCCGCTGCGTGTTCATCACGTCGTCGTACTTGAGGACGTTCTTGCGCGCGACGAAGTTCTGCTCCTCGACCTTCTTCTGCGCGTTCTCGATCTGCCGCGAGAGAATGCTCGCCTCCATCGGCTGGTCCTCGGGCAGCTTGAACCGCTCCATGATGTTGTGGATCCGGTCGCCCGCGAACAGGCGCACGAGATCGTCCTGGCCGGAGAGGTAGAAGCGCGTCTCGCCGGGGTCGCCCTGACGGCCGGAGCGGCCGCGGAGCTGGTTGTCGATGCGCCGCGCCTCGTGGCGCTCGGTGCCGAGGACGTACAGCCCGCCGGCCTCGAGGACGCCTCCGCCGAGCTTGATGTCGACGCCGCGGCCCGCCATGTTGGTCGCGATCGTCACGGCGCCGATCTGGCCGGCGTCCTTGATGATCTCCGCCTCGCGCGCGTGCTCCTTCGCGTTCAGCACGTTGTGCGGGATGCCCTGGCGCGTGAGCAGCTCGCTCAGGTACTCCGACGTCTCCACCGCGATCGTGCCGACGAGCACCGGCTGGCCCTTCTCGTGCCGCTCCTTGATGTCGTCGACGACCGCCTTGAACTTCGCCTCCTTCGTCTTGAAGATGAGGTCGTTGCGGTCGTCGCGGACGACCGGCACGTTCGTCGGGATCTCCATCACCTCGAGCCCGTAGATCTCGACGAACTCCTTCTCCTCCGTCTTCGCGGTGCCGGTCATGCCGGCGAGCTTCTCGTAGATGCGGAAGTAGTTCTGCAGCGTGATCGTCGCGAGGGTCTGGTGCTCCTCCTGGATCGCGACGTTCTCCTTCGCCTCGACCGCTTGGTGGAGCCCCTCGCTCCAGCGACGCCCTTCCATGATGCGGCCGGTGAACTCGTCGACGATCTTCACCTCGCCCTCCTGCACCACGTAGTCGACGTCCCGCTTGTAGAGAGCCTCCGCCTTCAGCGCCTGGATCAGGTGGTTGACGAGCTGGACGTTCGACGGGTGGTAGAGGTTGTCGATCCCGACCGCGCGCTCGACCTTCTCGATGCCGGACTCGGTCGGGGCGACGGTCTTGTGCTTCTCGTCGTAGAGGTAGTCGTGCTCCTGCGCGAGCCGCTCGTCCTCGATCTTCACGTTCCTCTGCTGGACGCCGCTGAGGCCGCGCACGATTCGCGCGAAGTCGTAGTAGGTCTTCGCGGCGGTCGTCGGCTCGCCGGAGATGATCAGCGGCGTGCGCGCCTCGTCGATCAGGATCGAGTCGACCTCGTCGACGATCGCGTAGTGATGGCCGCGCTGCACGACCGCGTCGAGCGAGATCGCCATGTTGTCTCGCAGGTAGTCGAAGCCGAACTCCGAGTTCGTGCCGTACGTGATGTCCGCGTCGTAGGCTTGCTTGCGCTCCTCGAACGGCATCATGTTCTCGATGGAGCCGACGGTGACGCCGAGGCGCTCGTAGACGCCGCGGTTCCACTCGGCGTCGCGGCGGGCGAGGTAGTCGTTGACGGTGACGAGGTGCGCTCCGCGCCCGGTGAGCGCGTTCAGGTACAGCGCGAGGCTCGCGACGAAGGTCTTGCCCTCGCCGGTCTTCATCTCGGCGATGTCGCCCTCGTGCAGGACGATCCCGCCCATCATCTGGACGTCGAAGATGCGCTGGTCGGACTCGCGCAGGCGCGCCTCGCGCACCGCGGCGAAGGCCTCGAACAGCAGGTCCTCGAGCGGCTCGCCGTTCTCGAGCCGCTGCCTGAACTCCGCCGTCTTCGCGAGCAGCTCGCCGTCGCTCAGGCTGCGAAAGTCCGGCTCGAGCGTGGCGATGTAGGCGGCCTGCTCCGCGATCCGCTTCAGGCGGCGTCCCTCGCCGAAGCGAAGCGCCTTCTCGAGCGAGCCCATCGCCGGGGACATCGAGGACAGGGTACCGGGTCGCCCTCGGGCCGCCCTGCGGGGGTGCGGGCCGCCGCGGCCCGTCGGTACGGGGCCGCGTCGCCGGTCAGAGCGGGCTCGTCTCCACCTCCCAGAGGTCGCTCCGGAGCCGCCTCGCGCGGACGACGTACTCGACGCCCTCCCGCTCGCCGAGCCGCTCGAGCACCGGCGCGGAGCCGAACGACGGCCGGCGGTCGACGCGCAGCGTGTGTGCGTCCCTCGTCGCCACCAGCTCGGCCTCGTCTCCCTGCAGGCCGGGGATCGTCGCGAGCTCGATCCGAGACGCGCCGACACCCCACTGCTCGCCCGCGCGGCGGACAGCCTCGGCCCGGTACGGCGGGGCCAGGCGGGCGTCGACGGCGCCGGCGAGCGGCGCCAGCGCCGCGTCGTCCTCGCCTCCCTCGGCGAGGAGAGCGCCGTCGGGCAGCCGCACGAAGCGGACGGCGTCGCCCGCGAGCTTCGGAGCCTCGGCGGTCACGACCACGTCCCAGCGGCGCGCGCGCGGCACGCCGTGGATGCCCGGTTCGCCGCGCGGCTCGCCGTGCCAGCCGGGCGGTGCGGCAGCCGGCGGCGTGGTGTCGGCCGACGAGGATCCGATCGGGCCGTCGAGGGCATCGCCGAGCCCGCCGAGCTCCGCCAGGCGGCGGTGCAGCGGACGCCGCCGTCGGAAGAGCGCCACCCGCGCTACGGCTCGTCGCCGTTGTGCGGAGCGTGACGCCGCGGCTCGACGCGCCGCCGCTCGCGGTACCGCTTCACCTGCCGCTCGAGCTTGTCGACGAGCTGGTCGATCGACGCCTTCATGTCGGGGCTCGCCTCGCGCGCGCGGAGCGTCGGCCCCTTCGTGAAGATCGTCCCCTCGGCGACGTGACTGGCCGCGATCGACGGGTTCCGCTGCTCCGACAGCTCCAGCTCGACCTGCGTCTGCTCCGCCAGCTGCTTCGCGAGCTTCGACAGCTTTCGCTCGGCGTACTCGCGCAGCGACGGGCTCACCTCCACGTTCTTGCCCTTCACCTGAAGTCGCATGACCGCCTCCCTGCAGGTGTCGAACCCGAAGGTCCAGCGTAGTCGATCAGCGAACGGCGCGGGCGAAGGTGACCACGTGGACGCTCGTGGCGCCGGCCCTCCGCAGCGCGGCTGCTGCTGCGGCCGCCGTCGAGCCGGTGGTGTACACGTCGTCGACGAGCACCACTCGCTCGCCGCGGCCGGCCCACTCCGGATGGGCGGCGAAGGCGCCGCGGACGTTTCGACGCCGTTCCCCGAGCGACAGACCCGTCTGGCGCGGGACACGCCGGGCCCTGACGAGGAGCGGCCTCGCCTCGAGCTGCCACCGGTCGGCAAGGTCGGCGGCGAGCCGCTCCGCCGGGTGCTCCCGACGGCGGAGCTGCCGGTTCGGATCGGGCGGGATATACGCGATGACGTCTGCCGCCGGCCGCTCGACGTTCGCGGCGACGAGGTTGGCGGCGTGATCGGCGATGCGGCGGAGGCCGCGCTCCTTCCACGCGCGAACGAGTGCGGGCACCGGGCCGGCGTAGGCGACCGCCGCACGCGCGGAGGCGAACGCGAGCCTGCGCCCCGCGCACTCGCGACAGCGGTCCACCGGCCACGCCGTCGGCGCTCCGCAGCGGGCGCAGCGAGGTGCGGAGAGGGTCCGGATCGAGCGCGCGCACCGTGGGCAGAGGAGCGGCGCGGAAGAACCGCAGCAGACGCAACGCCGGGGAAGGACGAAGTCGAGAAGCCACGGGTCCCACGCTACGTGCAGGCGAGTGACGTGTCTGTGCCGGATGTGTGAAAAGAGTGGGCCAATCGGCCAGCCCGTGCCGGCGCGCGGCTCGACCCCATCCGAGATCGAACACCAACCCTCGACGAGCGGCGCCGAACGGCCGCCGCGGGTCGTCGTTACCGCTCGGGCGTGTACGCGTCGCGCAGCGGCAGCCCGTGACGCGAGCGAAGGTGGTTGTCGGCGACGAGGAGCTGAGCCAGGTCGCCGATGTCGAACCACGGCTCGTCGAAGACCCAGCCGTACACGGGCTCGCGCCCGCACAGCCAGGCGGCGAAGCGGCCGGGCTGGTCGGGTGCGTTGCCGGCTCGCAGGTAGTCGTCCACGAGCGCCACGTGGTCGCGCGCGTAGAGGTACGTCGCGGTCGCGACCAGCGTCGACGCGGGATGCTCGGGCTTCTCGACGAACTCGACGATCCGCCTGTCGCCGTCGAGCGCGATCACGCCGTAGCGCGCCGCAAGCTCCAGCGACCCGACGTCGCGAACGGCGATCGAGCTGGCCCGCGCACCCCGCTCCCGCCACGTTGCCGCGAAGTCCGCAAGGCTGAACTCGAAGAGGTTGTCTCCGGCGATCACGAGCAGGTCGTCGTCGACGCCGGACTCATCGAGGAAGAAGCCGAGATCGCCGATCGCACCGAGCCGGTCGTCGTTGCTCGTCGTGCCGTCGTCCAGAATGCTCACGTCGCGGCTCGACGACCGCGCCCACTCGCGAAAGGCGGGCGCCTTTCGGGCGTTCGTGACGACGTGGACGGCATCGACCTCGTCGACCTGCTCGATCGCGTCGACGATCCAGTCGAGCATCGGCCGGCCTCCGACCGGCAGCAGCTCCTTCGCCCACGTGTCCGTGAGCGGCCGCAGGCGCGTGGCGTAGCCGGCGGCGAGGACGAGCGCCTTCACGCGATCGCCGCCGTCTCCGCGAGCGACGCCTCGTACGGCGCGCGGTGGACGCCTCGCTCCGTGACGATCGCCGAGACGAGCGAGGCGGGCGTGACGTCGAACGCGGGGTTGCGCGCGGGGAAGCGCGCGGTGACCTCCGAGGGATCGCGCTCCTCGATCGGAATGGCTGCACCGTCGGCCGTCGCGGGATCGATCGTCGACGTCGGCGCGACGACGTAGAAGGGAATGCCGTGGTGGCGCGCGAGGACGGCGAGCGCGTACGTGCCGATCTTGTTCGCGGTGTCGCCGTTCCGGGCGATCCTGTCAGCGCCGGTGAGCACGCAGTCGACCTGGCCCCCCGCCATGAACGACGCGGCGGCCGAGTCGGCGATGACGGCGTGCGGGATCGCCGCCGTCTCGAGCTCCCAGGCGGTGAGGCGGGCTCCCTGGAGCAGCGGCCGCGTCTCGTCGACCCAGACGTGCGCGAGCAGCCCGCGCTCCCACGCAGCCAGGAGAGCCCCGACGGCGCTCCCGTAGCCGCCGGTCGCGAGCCCGCCGGCGTTGCAGTGCGTCAGCGCCCGCGTGCCGGGCGCGAGGAGCGCAGCCGCGTGAGCCGCCATGTGCCGGCAGCGTTCGACCTCGTCCGCGTGTAGCTGCCGCGCCCGCTCGAAGGATGGGTCGTCTCGCATCGCATCGAGCGCCCAGGCGAGGTTGACAGCGGTCGGCCGCGACGCACGCAGGACCCTGTCGGCGTCGTCGAGATCCTCGCCCCGCGAAACGGCGAGGGCGAGACCGTACGCGGCCGCGACGCCGATCGCAGGCGCGCCGCGGACGACCATCGTCCGGATCGCCTCCGCCACCTCGGCTGCGGAGCGGCACTCGACCTCGACCTCCTCGTCCGGAAGGCGACGCTGGTCCAGGAGCACGACGCGGTCGTGCTCGAGCCGCAGGATCCGCTCAGGGTCGAGCACGGGCAATCACGCGAGTCACGCGAGCCGGAACCGGGAGCACGCCCCGCCGGCGCGGGCCGCGCAGATCAGGTTCCCTCGTTCCAGGACGCGAGGTAGCTCGCCTGCTCGTCGGTGAGCGCGTCGATGCGGACGCCCATCGTCTCGAGCTTCAGGCGCGCGATCTCCTCGTCGATCTCGCTGGGCACCGGGTAGACCTTGTGCTCGAGCGTCGACGCATGCTGGACCGCGTACTCGGTGGCGAGCGCCTGGTTCGCGAAGCTCATGTCCATCACGATCGCCGGATGGCCCTCGGCCGCGGAGATGTTCACGAGCCGCCCCTCCGCGAGCAGGAAGATGCGGCGACCGTCGGCGAGCACGAACTCCTCGACGAAGTTCCTCGCCTCGCGCGTCTCCTTCGCGAGCGCTCGCAGCGCCGGAATGTCGATCTCGACATTGAAGTGACCGGTGTTGCAGAGGATGGCGCCGTCCTTCATCACCTCGAGGTGCTCCTTGGCCACGACGTGCTTGTCGCCGGTCGCGGTGCAGAACACGTCGCCGACCTTCGCGGCGTCGTGCATCGGCATCACCTCGTAGCCCTCCATCAGCGCCTCGAGTGCCCGCATCGGGTCGACCTCGGCGACGATCACGTGCGCGCCCATACCGCGCGCGCGCATCGCGACGCCGCGACCCACCCAGCCGTAGCCCGCGACGACGAACCGCTTTCCCGCGAGCAGGACGTTCGTGGCGCGGATGATGCCGTCGATCGTCGACTGGCCAGTGCCGTAGCGGTTGTCGAAGAAGTGCTTCGTGCGCGCTTCGTTCACCGCGATGACCGGGAACGCCAGGGCGCCGTCGGCCTCCATCGCCTTCAGGCGGATCACGCCCGTCGTCGTCTCCTCCATGCCGGCGATGATGTCGCCGAGCTGCTCGCGGCGCGCGCTGTGCAGCACGCCGATCACATCCGCGCCGTCGTCCATCGTCAGCTGCGGCTTGTGATCGACCGCGGCCTCGATGTGCGAGTAGTACGTGTCGTGGTCCTCGCCCTTGATCGCGAAGACGGAGACGTCGAAGTCGTTCACCAGTGCGGCCGCGACGTCGTCCTGCGTCGAGAGCGGGTTCGACGCGCACAGCACGACGTCGGCGCCGCCCGCCTTGAGCGTTCGCATCAGGTTCGCGGTCTCGGTGGTCACGTGCAGGCAGGCCGAGATGCGGTAGCCGGCGAGCGGTTGCTCGCGCTCGAACCGTTCCCTGATCGCGGACAGGACCGGCATCTGACGGTCGGCCCACATGATCCTGCGCACGCCCTCGGGGGCGAGCGCGATGTCCTTCACGTCGTGTCGCAGCGTCTGCGCCATCAATCCTCTCTCTCCGTGTCGCGGGCCAGTGTCGTGGGGTTGCCTCAGGCTGCGAGCAGGCGCTCGTGCTTGCGCTGCTCCCAGTCGATCCAGGAACCGGCGTCGTCGCCCGCCGCGAACCAGGCGTCGACGGCGCGGCGCAGGTCGGGCTCGCGCCGGAGACGGCGCGCGAACGCGAGGTCCGCCGGGCCGACCCCGAAGCGCGCCCGGAGGTCGCGCAGGCTGCGCAGCCGGTTCAGCTCGGCCAGGCCGTAGAGCCGGTAGCCCGCGGGGGTGCGCCGCGGGACGACGAGCGCCTGCTCCTCGAGGTAGCGGAGCATCCGCGCCGACCAGCCCGTCTCGGCCGCGGCGCTGCCGACCGTGAGCGCGTCCATGCGCCAACCTTACCACAGACGTGTGAAGGTCACGGCGCCGAGGTTCCGGCGCGGCCGTAGGCGTCTTCGAGGCGGACGACGTCGTCGAGCTGCGGGGTCGAGACCTCGAGGATCGTCGTGTCCTCGAGCGCCGTCACGCGGTGCACGGTCCCGGGCCGGAAGTGGAACGCGCTCCCGGCGGTCACGACCTCCTCGTTCAGCGCGCCCTCCCCCACCCGGCCGAGCTCGAGCCGCGCACGCCCGGACTGCACCAGCCACGCCTCGTCCTTCTCGCGATGGAACTGCAGCGAGAGGGACTGCCCCGCCGCGACGAACAGCAGCTTGCCGCAGTAGTCGTCGGTGAGCGCCCAGATCAGCTCGTGTCCCCAGGGCTTCTCGACCTTGCGCACCTCGAACGCCCACGGATCGACCGAGTCGATGTTCGGCGAATCGAGCGACACGTCGCCGGATGTTCTCACGCCAGCCACTCGGGATGCACGGCCACGTAATCGGCCGCGACCCGCAGCTCCTTCGGCGTGTTGACCGTCAGCCACTCGCCCTCGTGACGGTAGGCGTGCAGCGTGCCTTCCGATGCGAGCTCGGGAAAGGCGGTCGTCTCGTGGTCGCCGCGCTCGGGGAAGCGCTCGATCGCCTCCTCGGACAGGGCGTAGATGCCGCAGTTGACCCAGTACGGGACCCGGCCCGCCTCCTCGAAGCCGCGCACGACGTCGTTCTCGTCGACGTCGACCATGCCGAACTGCGACCTCGGCCGCGCGACGGTGACCGTCGCGACCGCGGACGTTTCCCGGTGGCGGCGAAGCAGCGCCGCGAAGTCGACCGCCACGAGCTCGTCGCCGTTCAGGGCGAGCACGTCGCCGGGCTCGTGCCGGGCGCCGGAGGCGAACCTGATGCCGCCGCCGCGGCCGAGCCGCTCCGGCTCCTCGGCCGCGACGACCTCGGCGCCGAGCCCGGCGAGCTCACGCTCGAAGAGCGCACCCTGTCCCGCGGCGCAGGAGACGATCACGCGCCCGACGCCCGCCCGTGCGAGCCGCGCGACCTGGTAGGCGGCGAGCGGCCTGCCCGCGACGTCGACGAGCGCCTTCGGCCTGCCCGCGGCCGCGTCGCCGAGCCGCTCGGCTCTGCCGCCGGCGAGGAGGATCGCCTCCACGCGTCGCTACCGCTCGCGAGCCGTCTCGCGCTCGGGCGTCTCTGGCAGGACGTCCGTGAGCGCCGTCGGCCGCCCGATGCCCTCGTACGCGAACCCGGCGCGCCGGGTTGCCTCGGGATCGAGCAGGTTGCGGCCGTCGACGATCAGCGGCGTCCGCATCGCGGCCCGCACCTCGTCGGTCGCGAGCGTCTCGAGGTCGGACCATTCGGTGACGATGACCGCCGCGTCCGCATCGGAGACCGCCTCGAGGACGTTCGCGGCGATCTGGACGCCGCGCGGAAGCTGCGATCCGTCCGCGACCGGGTCCCACGCGCGCACCTCCGCGCCCTCGGCGAGCAGCCGCGAGGCGAGGACGATCGACGGCGCCTCGCGCATGTCGTCGGTGCCCGGCTTGAACGCCAGCCCGAGCAGCGCGACGGTCTTCCCGTGCAGGTTCCCGAGGTGGCGCTTGAGCTTGCCGATCACACGCCGCTTCTGCAGCTCGTTCACCTCGATCACGGCGGCCAGCAGCTGGAAGTGGTAGCCGCTGTTCGACGCGAGCTGCTTGAGCGCGAGCGAATCCTTCGGAAAGCACGAGCCCCCGTACCCGATGCCCGCGCGCAGGAAGTGCGGGCCGAGGCGGTGGTCGAGCCCGACACCCTCGGCGACCTTGACGACGTCGGCGCCGGTCGCCTCGCAGACGTTCGCGATCTCGTTGATGAACGAGATGCGCGTCATCAGGAACGCGTTGGCCGCGAGCTTGATCATCTCGGCCGAGTTGACGTCGCAGCGCACGATCCTCACGTCGAGCGACGCGTACAGCGCGGCGACGGCGGCGCCGTCGGCGTCGTCGAACGCGCCGACGACGATCCGGTCGGGGTGCATGAAGTCGCGGACGGCGCGGCCTTCCGAGAGGAACTCTGGATTCGAGACGTACCCGAGGTGGCCGAGGCCGCGCTGGTCGAGACCGGCGCGCACCTTCTCCCCCGTCCCGACGGGCACCGTCGACTTCATCACCAGCACCGGGCGGCCCGGCAGGTCGGGCAGCTCGTCGACGACCGTCCAGACACGCGACAGGTCGGCGTCGCCGGAGTACGTCGGCGGCGTGTCGACGCAGACGAAGAGGAACTCGCAGCCGACGAGATCGGCGACGTCGAGCGTGAACGCGAGCCGCTCGCGGTTGCGCTCGAGCAGCTCCGGCACGTCGGTCTCGTGGAACGGCACCGTTCCGCGACGGAGGGCCTCCACCTTCTCCGGGACGACGTCGCGCACGACCACGTCGTGCCCCAGGTCGGCGAGGCAGGCGCCGGTGACGACGCCGACCCAGCCCGCCCCGAAGATGCCTACCCTCGCCACGCGACGCCGAACGTTACTTGACCGCCGTCAAGGGCCTGAGGCCCCGGGCGATCGCGAGCATCGTCTCGTTCGAGAGCGAGTCGAGCAGCGTGTTCACGACCCAGTACGTCGCGCCGTTCGCCCGCAGGACGACCATGTGCAGGTGCGATCCCGCGTAGTACAGGTCGAACTCGCGGCCGCCGAGGTCGTGCCGGAAGCTGCGGTCGGAGAGGATCGGCGCGTCGCTCCAGTCCGTCTCCTCGACGCCCCAGTAGTCGCCCACCTCGCCCGTGTGGAACACGAGCCGCACCGCCTTGTGATGGCCCTCGATGTAGTAGAGCCTCACCGGCTTGTCGCCGGGCGCGGTGTCGGGGTACGAGTTGCGCTCGAGCACGGTCGGCACCTCGAGCGGGAACGGCACCTTCGCCTTCAGCGGCTGCAGGAGGCCGAGCGCCTGGCTGGGATCGGTACGGACGAACGGCGGCTCGTGCTTCGGCGCCTGCGTCACGACCGGCTGCGCGATCGTGCCGTGGAACGTCGTGCCGAGCACGACCATCAGCATCGATCCCGGGTCGAGTGACAGGAGCCACGGCGTCCGCGGCAGCTTCGCGACGTCGGCCGGCTCCATCAGCTGTTGCAGGGCGAGCGCCGCCGCCTTCGAGCGCGGCTGCGCGGGGTCGTAGTAGATCTTCGAGTGGAAGTAGTTCCGCAGGCGCGCCGGCACGTTCGGGTCGAGGTTGTTCGGGGGCTCGACCGTCCGGTAGCCGCGCTGCGAGAGCAGGTAGGACGCGTTCGCGGCGGCGCCCGCGATGCCGTTGCCGTTCAGCACGGTGAGCGTGACGCTCGACGGCGGCGGCGCCTTCTGCTTCGGCTTCTTCCCGAGCGCCGCGGCATTCGCCGTCTTCGACGACTGCACGTCGGGGTTGACGAAGTCGGTGACCGCCTGCTGCACCGCGGACTGCGACGCCGTGACGTTGTCGCCCACGACCTGGCTCGCGATGCGCGGCTGGAAGAAGTGCCCGCCGGGCAGGTCCTTGGCGAAGAACGCCCACTGGACGACGTCGCCGCCGCTCAGCTTGTGGCCGCCCTGCGCCACCTCGATGTTGTCGACCATGTCGTTGACGAGCGCCGGAATGTCCGTGATCGACAGGTCGCGCGAGATCTGCTCCTTGAGCGCCCGGACGAACTCCTGCTGCCGTGCCAGTCGATGGAAGTCGTCGTCGGTGTGGCGGAAGCGGACGAACTCGAGCGCGTCGCCTCCGCCCAGCCTCTGGTAACCGGGCTGCAGGTCGATGTTCGCGTAGTTGTCGTACGCGGAGCCGGTGTTGCGGTTGTAGTAGCGGCGGTCGATGTCCAGCCAGACGCCGCCGAGCTTGTCGACGACCTCCTTGAAGCCGTGGAAGTCGACCGTGATCACGTAGTTGATCGGCAGCCCGGTGAGGTGGCGGACGGTGTCGAGGGTTCCCCGCGGGCCGCAGTCGGCGTACGCCGAGTTGATCTTGTCGGCGCTCGAGACGACCGTGTTGCCGCAGTAGATCGGCGCGAGCAGGTCGCGCGGAAACGAGAGCAGCGAGACCGTCTTCTGGATCGGATCGGCGCGGATGAGCATGATCGTGTCCGACCGGGACGGCCCGCCGATCCCGACGCGGTGGTCGTAGCCGATCACCAGCGCGATCGCCGGGTGATTGGCGACGGGGATGTCGAGCTCCTTCGAGACGCGCTTCAGGTCGGGATGCGACTGGACGTCGGCGACCGACTGGTGGAACCAGAGGTACGCGCCGCCGGCGACGGCCAGCCCGAGCGAGCTGAGGACGATCAGCGTCCCGACGAGGATGCGCTTCAGGATCCGGAGCCCCGACGCGCCCGGCGGCGGAGGCGGGCTGGCATACCGCGTGACGGCGCTGACCGGCCCCGGCGGGAACACGGCGCGCCCGTTGCCGTTCGCGCCTGCCCCCCGCCCGACGCCTCTCTTCAGTGTCGTCCGCATAAGACGAAGCGCGGCGCCCCCGCGAGGGCGCCTGCGAGGCCAAGGATAGCCGGTCGCCCGG
The DNA here is from genome assembly GCA_035652835.1 of Gaiellaceae bacterium. Taxonomy (GTDB): domain Bacteria; phylum Actinomycetota; class Thermoleophilia; order Gaiellales; family Gaiellaceae; genus PALSA-600. The sequence goes on along the minus strand of DASRDA010000010.1, from coordinate 23,117 downwards.
CCGGCGCCCGAGGCCGGCTACCCCAGGCTCGGGCTCAGCCAGCGCTCGGCCTCGACCACCGGGACCCCCTTCCGGGCGGCGTAGTCCTCGAGCTGGTCGCGGCCGATCCGGCCGACGGCGAAGTAGCGCGAACGCGGATGCGCCAGGTAGAGGCCGCTGACGGCCGCCGGCGGCGTCATCGCGAAGCTCTCGGTGAGGCCGAGCCCGGCCCGGCCCGCGTCGAGGAGCTCGAAGAGCTTCGGCTTCTCGCTGTGGTCCGGGCAGGCGGGGTAGCCGAACGCGGGCCGGATGCCGCGGAACCGCTCGCCGCGCAGCTCGTCCTGGCCGAGTCGCTCGTCGGGCGCGTACCAGTCGCGACGCACGCGCTCGTGCAGCAGCTCCGCGAACGCCTCGGCGAGCCGGTCGGCGAGCGCCTTGACGACGATGGCGCGGTAGTCGTCGTGCTCCGCCGCGAAGCCTGCCGCCGTCTCGTCCGCGCCGTGGACGGCGACGGCGAAGGCGCCGACCGCGTCGTCCGCCGGCGCGACGAAGTCGGCCAGGCACGAGTTGGGGCGATCGTCGCCGTGGTCAGCCTGCTGACGGAGGAAGCAGAAGCGGGTGCCGCCGGCGACGACGTCGTCCCCGTCTGCGTGCGCCGGCCAGTAGCCGTACACGCCGCGCGCCTGCAGCGACCCGTCGCGCACGAGCTCCTCGAGCACCGCCCGCGCGTCGTCGTACAGCTCGCGGGCCGCCGGGTTCTCGAGGATCGCCGGGAACTTGCCCTTCAGATCCCAGGCGTGGAAGAAGAACTGCCAGTCGACGTACGGCACGAGCTCCGCGAGCTCCGGCTCGACAATCCGAGACCCCTCGAAGGGCGGCGGCGGCCGGTCGTCGTAGGCCAGTTGCGGGCGCCGCGCGCGCGCCGCCGGGAGCGGGAGCAGCGGCCGCTTGACCTTCTCGGCATGCTGGCGGCGCAGTCGCTCCTGCAGCTCGCGGTTCTCGGCGTCGAGCGCCGTGCGGCGCGCGGGATCGAGGAGCTGCGAGACGACGTCGACCACGCGGCTCGCGTCGAGCACGTGGACGGTCTCGTTCGGGTACTCGGGCGCGATCCGAACCGCCGTGTGCTGGCGAGACGTCGTCGCGCCGCCGATCAGCAGAGGCAGCTCGAGGCGCCGGCGCGTCATCTCGCGCGCGACGTCGACCATCTGGTCGAGCGACGGCGTGATCAGACCCGACAGCCCGACGACGTCGGCGTTCTCGCGCTCGGCCGTGTCGAGGATCGTCTCCGCCGGCACCATCACGCCGAGGTCGATCACCTCGTAGCCGTTGCAGCCGAGGACGACGCCGACGATGTTCTTGCCGATGTCGTGCACGTCGCCCTTGACCGTCGCGAGCAGCACCTTCCCGTTCCCGTCGCGGCCGTCGCCGTTCCGCTCCGCCTCCATGTACGGCTGCAGATAGGCCACGGCCCGCTTCATCACGCGTGCCGACTTGACGACTTGCGGCAGGAACATCCGGCCCGAGCCGAAGAGGTCGCCCACGACGCGCATGCCGTCCATCAGCGGCCCCTCGATCACGTCGAGCGGACGTTCTGCGCGCACGCGGGCCTCCTCCGTGTCGGCCTCGACGAAGTCGACGATGCCGTGTACGAGCGCGTGCTCGAGCCGCTTCTCGACCGGCGCCTCGCGCCACGAGAGGTCGACCTCGCGCTGCGTGCCGGCGCCGCGCACGCGCTGGGCGAGCTCGAGCAGGCGCTCCGAGGCATCGGGCCGCCGGTTCAGGATCACGTCCTCGACGCGCTCGCGCAGCTCCGGATCGAGATCCTCGTACACCGCGAGCTGACCCGCGTTGACGATGCCCATGTCGAGCCCCGCGCGGATCGCGTGGTAGAGGAACGCGGCGTGCATCGCCTCGCGGACGACGTCGTTGCCGCGGAACGCGAAGCTGAGGTTCGAGATGCCGCCCGAGGTGCGTGCGCCCGGGCAGCGCTCCTTGATGAGCGGCAGGCTCTCGATGAACGCGCGGGCGTAGTCGTCGTGCTCCTCGATGCCCGTCGCGACCGCGAGGACGTTGGGATCGAAGATGACGTCCTCCGGCGGGAAGCCGACCTCGTCGACGAGCAGCCGGTAGGCGCGCTCGCAGATCGCGACCCGCCGCTCCGTCGTCGTCGCCTGGCCTTCCTCGTCGAACGCCATCACGACGACGCCCGCGCCGTAGTCGCGGATCCTCCGCGCCTGCCGCAGGAACTCCTCCTCGCCCTCCTTCAGCGAGATCGAGTTGACGACGCCCTTGCCCTGCAGGCACTGCAGCCCGGCTTCGAGCACGGACCAGCGCGAGCTGTCGATCATGATCGGCAGCCGCGCGACCTCCGGCTCGGTCGCGATCACGTTCAGGAACGTCCGCATCGCCTGCTCGCCGTCGAGCAGGTCGGCGTCCATGTTGACGTCGAGGAGGTTGGCGCCCCCGCGGACCTGGTCGACCGCCACCTCGACGGCGGCGCCGAAGTCGCCGGCCTCGACGAGGCGGCGGAAACGCGCCGAGCCGGTGACGTTCGTGCGCTCGCCGATCATCACGAAGCCGGTGTCGGGGCCGATCTCGAACGTCTCGAGCCCGCTGAAGCGCGTGGCCGGCCTGGGCGGCGGGACGCGGCGCGGCGCGAGCCCGCGTAGCGCCTCGACGATCGCGCGCGTGTGCTCCGGGGTCGAGCCGCAGCACGACCCTGCGACGTTCAGCAGCCCGTCCTGGGCGAACTCGCGCAGCAGCGAGGAGGTGACGTCGGGCGTCTCGTCGTAGCCGCCGAACGCGTTCGGCAGCCCCGCGTTCGGGTGGCACGACACGAGGCACGGCGCGATGCGTGCGAGCTCCGCCACGTACGGGCGCATCTCGCGCGCGCCGAGCGAGCAGTTGACGCCGGCGATGAGCGGACGGGCGTGCTCGATCGACGTCCAGAACGCCTCCATCGTCTGCCCGGTGAGCGTGCGGCCCGAGAGATCGACGATGGTGACGCTGATCCAGAGCGGCAGCTCCGGCGCGGTCTCGCGCGCGGCCGCGATCGCGGCCTTCGCGTTCAGCGGATCGAAGATCGTCTCCAGCAGCAGCAGGTCGACGCCGCCCTCGGCGAGCGCGCGGATCTGCTCGGCGTAGGCCGCGCGCGCCTGGTCGAAGGTGTGCGTGCGGTACGCGGGGTCGTCGACGCGAGGGCTGAGCGACAGCGTGACGTTGAGCGGCCCGACGGAGCCGGCGACGAAGCGGTCCGGCCCGGCCGCCTCGCGCGCCAGCCGGGCCCCCGCGACGTTCATCTCGTGGACGGCGTCCTCGAGCCCGTAGTCGGCCTGCGCGATCGAGGTGGCCGTGAACGTGTTCGTGGTGGCGATGTCGGCGCCCGCCTCGAAGTACGCCTCGTGGACGCCGCGCACGATCTCCGGCTGCGTGAGGTTGAGCAGGTCGGGGTCGTTCAGCAGCTCGCGCGGGTGGTCGCGGAAGCGCTCGCCGCGGAAGTCGGCCTCCGTCAGGCCGCGGCTCTGCAGCAGCACGCCCCATGCCCCGTCGAGGACGAGGATGCGCTCCTGCGCCAGCCCGGTGATCTCCGCCGCGACGTCCCGCACGGCGTCCATGGTGTCAGACACGCCTCTCGATGCCGGCGCGACGTCAATCATGGGTGTCTGACTCCGACCCGAAGGGTGTCAGACATCGTCATCGTGGGTGTCTGACACCGACCCAAAAGGTGTCAGGCACCTGACGGTGCTGACGCGCTGTTTTTTAGAGCGACCCCAGCGGGGCCAGAGCCCGCATCGGCTGGCCCGTCACCTCCGCGATCAGCTCGAAGTCGCGGTCGTAGTGCAGCACGGGAACGTCGGCCGACTCGGCTGCGGCGGCGATCACGAGATCAGGGAAGCCGACGAGCCGGTGATGGAGCGGCCCTCGCTCCGCGAGCGCCTGCATCACGTCGGCGGCGCGGTCCCACTCACGACGCCGGATCGGCAGGTCTCGCAGCGCATCGAGCGCATCCCGTCGCGGAACGAACTCCGTGGCGTCCCGCACCGATCGCAGAAGCTCGAAGAAGACGACGCGGCAGGTCGCGATGTCGCCGTCGCGCACCGCACCGTCGAACTCGGCCGCGACGGCCGCGGCTCGGCGCGATGCCCACCAGGCGCTCGTGTCCGCGAGCGCTATCGATCCCACTGCGCTTCGATCCAGTCGTTCCAGTCCTCAAACCCGTCGGGCGGCGGCTGCTTGAACTGGTCGTCGATCGATGCGATCAGACGATCCATCTTCGCACGGAAGACGACGCGGTCGAGCGCAGCGTGCACGGTGTCCGTCGTCGTCTTCGTCCCGAGCTCTGCCTTCGCCTGCTCGACGAGCTCGATGTTCAGGTTCAGCGATGTTCGTCGCACGTTCGCCACGATATACCTCCGTTCGGACGGACGGAGCATACCGCCCGTGCCGGACACGGCATATCCGGCCGGCCTAGGAGAAGGTCACGAGCGGCCCCTCGTACGACCCCGCCCCCTCGGCGCAGGAGCGCCTCGCGGCTGCGGTGCCGAGCAGCGGGCATCCGTGCTCGCGGAAGCGTCCGTTCGTGACGACGTTGAGCGCGAGGCCGAGCCACCAGAAGCAGCCGGAGCGCGCCGTGCTGGCGTAGGCGCCGCAGGCGCTGATCAGGCCCATCCGCTGGCCGCCCGGCGAGAGCGCGACGGCGGGCACGCGCACGCCCCGCGCGCACGCGATCTCGAAGCCTGCGGGCAGGCGGGCGCACGTCTGCATCTGCTGGAACGGGTCCGCCGAGCGAATCACGGACGCACCCGTGACGCAGCCTTTCTCCTGCACGCCGCGCAGGCCGGCGCAGACGGCGAGGATCGCCGAGGCCGAGGTGACCGGCCGCTTCGGCGGCCGCTCGAGGAAGGCCCGGTACCAGCACGCGCGCGCGAAGCTGCCGGCGTAGCGCCCGCACAGGACGCGGGGCGACGTCGTCATGTCGGCGTGCCGTTTCGTGGCGTCGAGGCCGTCGACCGCGATCCAGTAGTCGTGGAACACGCCCTGCGCGCAGTCCGCGGCGTCGTCCGGGCCGAGCAGCTTGCACGACGCGAGCGCGGGCAGCGGGTAGTCGAGGTAGAGCCGCGCGTACGCGTGGCCGAGGCCGTGGACGCAGCTGTAGCGCTCGTAGCGCGTCGCCGCCTTCGCGCACTCGGCGGCAGCGCCTTCGGGCCCCATCTTCTGGATCGCCGGCCCGAGCGCGATCAGCAGCCCGTGCGCGAAGCCCGCCGAGCAGCCGGGGTCGTTCGACTTCGGCAGCGAGTGGTAGAGGTTCTCGAGCGTGACGTGCGCGACGATCGCGTACCGGCGGCCGACCGCGTGCATGAGGATGTGGCAGTTCGCCGGCAGCCAGCCGCCGACCGAGTGGGCGTAGGCGTCGATCCGCGGCAGCTCGTCGGCCGGATCGTGCGTCGAGACGATCAGCTGGAGCAGCTTGGACTCGAGGCACGTGCGATAGGGGCCGACCTTGCCCGAGGCGTACGCGCAGGCGAGGACGGCGCGCGCCTCCTGCTTGTGCGGCCCGTAGCCGGAGACGGGGCCGCCCGGCCCCCCGCCCGCGAGCGCGGCCGGCGCCAGCGCGGCGCACGCGAGCACGACCAGGGCGGCGGAACGCCGCAGGCGCGAGCGCCGGTGGCTAGCCGCGGCCCGCAACGGCGAGCTGGTTCTCGGCGTGGCGGAGGCGCTGCTCGACCTGCCAGCGGTCGGCGGTCGAGTCGCCCCGCTCGATCGCCTCGAGCTCTGCCTGCGCCGTCTCGAGCTGCTCGCGCGCCCGCGCGTCGTCGATCTGCGACGCGTCGACCGCGTCGTCGACGAGCGCGATCGCCCGGTCCTCGAGCACCTGGAAGAAGCCGGGGCCGGTCGCGTACTCGAGCACGTCCGCGCCCTCGCCGCGGTGGATGCGGGTCGAGCCGGCCCGGAGCGTCGCGATCAGCGGTGCGTGGCGCGCCAACACGCCGATCTCGCCGGACGCGCCGGGGACGACGATCATCTCGGCCTCCCCCTCCCACGCCGGCCCCTCGGGGGTGACGAGCGAGACGGAGAAGCGGCGGTGGTCGGCCATCGAGCGCTAGGCGGACGCGCCGGATATCTGCTTCGCCCGCTCGACCGCGCCCTCGATCGGCCCGACCATGTAGAACGCCTGCTCCGGCAGGTCGTCGTGCTTGCCGTCGAGGATCTCGCGGAAGCCGCGGATCGTGTCCTCGAGCTTCACGTACTGGCCCGGCGTGCCGGTGAACTGCTCGGCGACGAAGTTCGGCTGCGACAGGAAGCGCTGGATCTTGCGCGCGCGGGCGACCGTGAGCCGGTCCTCGTCCGACAGCTCCTCGATGCCGAGGATCGCGATGATGTCCTGCAGGTCCTTGTAGCGCTGCAGCACCTCCTGCACCTGCGTCGCCACCGCGTAGTGCTCGTCGGAGACGATGCCCGGCTGCAGCGCGCGCGAGGTCGAGTCGAGCGGGTCGACCGCCGGGTAGATGCCCTGCTCGACGATGGCGCGGCTCAGCACCGTCGTCGCGTCGAGGTGCGCGAACGTGTTCGCAGGCGCGGGGTCGGTGAGGTCGTCGGCCGGCACGTAGATCGCCTGCACCGACGTGACGGCGCCCTTGTTCGTCGAGGTGATCCGCTCCTGCAGCTGCCCCATCTCGGTCGCCAGCGTCGGCTGGTAGCCGACCGCGCTCGGCATGCGGCCGAGCAGGGCCGACACCTCGGAGCCCGCCTGGACGAAGCGGAAGATGTTGTCGATGAAGAGCAGCACGTCCTGGCCCTGGTCGCGGAAGTACTCCGCCATCGTCAGCCCGGACAGCCCGACGCGCAGGCGCGCGCCCGGCGGCTCGTTCATCTGCCCGTAGCAGAGGGCGACCTTGTCGATCACCTCCGACTCGGTCATCTCGAGCAGGAGGTCGTTGCCCTCGCGCGTCCGCTCGCCGACGCCCGAGAAGACCGACACGCCGCCGTGCTCGCGCGCGATGTTGTGGATCAGCTCCTGGATCAGGACGGTCTTGCCGACGCCGGCGCCGCCGAACAGGCCGATCTTGCCGCCGCGGACATACGGCGCGATCAGGTCGATCACCTTGATGCCCGTCTCGAAGATCTCCACCTTCGGCGTCAGGTCCTTGAAGTCCGGCGGGTCGCGGTGGATCGACCACCGCTCCGTGTCGGCCGGCGGCGGCTCCTTCTCGTCGACCGGCTCTCCGAGGACGTTCCACACGCGGCCGAGCGTGATGTCGCCGACCGGCACCGAGATCGGGCCGCCGGTGTCGGTGACGTCCGCGCCGCGCGGGATCCCGTCGGTCGCGTCCATCGCGACCGCGCGGACGCGGTCGTCGCCGAGGTGCTGCTGCACCTCCGCGATCAGGTCCTCGCCGTCGGGCTTCCGGATCCGGAGCGCGGAGTAGATCTCCGGCAGCTGGTCCGGGAAGACGGCGTCGACCACGACGCCCTTGATCTCGAGCAGCTTGCCGGTGTTCTCGCCTGCGGTCTTCGACACGTTGTTCAAGCTCCTGAGGGCGCGTTGGCTGGGATGCCGCGGCGCCGGACGCGGAACGCGCGTGCCAGCGAGCCGGGCAGGCGCAGGGTACCCGAAGGCCGGTCGCGATCGCGATCGAGCCGGAGCTCCGAGCGCCTCAGCGCCGCCGACACACGGTCGGCGTGGTCGAGCGCTCAGACGTACGAGGTGATCGGGCCCGGGAGCATGTGGGTCGAAATGCCCGTCCTTGGTTCACTTCGTGAACCAAGGACGCGGGTTCTGCCTTTCAGTCGATCTCGAGGACGCGGATGCGGACGCTGTCCGGCCCGACCGCGGGCCGGCGGAGCTCCTGGCTGCGGATGAGCCGCATCGACGGAAGCTCCGCCGCGGACGCCTGCGCCGCGGCGGCGCCGCCGAGCTGCGTGCCGCCGGTGATGCCGTTCACGCTCAGCGCCGCGACCACGGCCGCGGCGGCCGCGACCGCCAGCCCCGCGCGCGCCGCGAGCTGCGGTGCGGCGCGGCGGCGCAGCGGCACCTCGATCGGCGCCGGCAGCTCCTCGGGCTTGGCCGCGCGCAGGAGCGCCGTCGCGCCGCGGACGTCGGCGGCGAAGGCGGCGCACTCCGGGCACATGGCCAGGTGCCGGCGGACGAGCGCCTGCTCGAACTGGGAGAGCGGCGCGTCGAGAGCCAGCGAGACCGACTCGCGGCAACGGCGGCAGTGTTCGGAAAGGAAGATCACACCTAGATGAGACGAACGTGCCCTCAGAAGTTAGCGATTCCTCCCTCCCTGACGTGAGGGATCCCCGCCGATTCTCAGGATCTTCCTACGCGGTGTGGCGGTCGTCGACGGCGACGCCGAGGAGGATCAGGACGACGCCGACGGTCAGGAGCAGCGCCGGGACGTTGAGCGCCGTCTCCCGCTCCGACCGCGTCGCGAAGCGGACGCCGCCGCCCACCCAGCGCCCGAAGCCGACGAAGCCGCCGTCCTTCTTGCCGCGCACGGGCGGACCGACGCCGAGCAGCAGCGCGAGCCCGCAGAGACAGGCGCCGAACACGTAGAAGCCGACGGCGAGCCCGCGGCGCACGTCCTCCCGGGCCACGGCCGCGATCAGGAGGCCGACCAGCGCGGCCGCGGCGGCCGCCGACCCGACGACCGCTGCGAACCTCCGCAGCGCCGCGCGGAGCACGCTACGCGGCGGCCGGACCCGCCGGCGTCGCCCGCCGCATCTCCTGCTCGGTGAGCGGCCACCGCTCGAGCGGGTAGTGGCAGCGGACGGCGTGGTCGGGCGGAGTGCCCGCCCGCGGGACGAGCTCGGGCGGCTCGACGTCGCAGTGCCCCTCGACGAAGCGGGGGCACCGGGTGTGGAACCGGCACGCCGACGGCGGGTTGATCGGGCTCGGCACGTCGCCCTCGAGCACGATCCGCTTGCGCCTGGCTTCCACGTCCGGGTCCGGCACCGGCACCGCCGACAGCAGCGCCCCCGTGTACGGGTGCTTCGGGTCCTCGTAGAGGTCGGTGCGCGCCGCCGACTCGACGATCTGCCCGAGGTACATCACGAGCACGCGGTCCGAGATGTAGCGGACGACGTTCAGGTCGTGCGCGATGAACACGTACGTCAGGTTGAAGTCGCGCTGCAGGTCCTTCAGCAGGTTGAGGATCTGCGCCTGCACGGAGACGTCGAGCGCCGAAACGGGCTCGTCGCACACGATGAGCTTCGGGTTGACGGCGAGCGCCCGCGCGATGCCGATGCGCTGGCGCTGCCCGCCGGAGAACTCGTGCGGGAACCGGTTGTAGTGCTCGGGGTTCAGGCCGACGACCTCGAGCAGCTCCTGCACGCGCCGCTTCACCTCGGCAGGCGTGCCCATCTTGTGCACCTCGAGCGCCTCGGCGACGATGAAGCCGACCCGCTTGCGCGCGTTCAGCGACGCGTACGGATCCTGGAAGATCATCATCATCTCGCGGCGGTACGGCCGCATCTCCGCCCGCGACAGGTGCGTGAGGTCGCGGCCGCGGTACAGGATCCGGCCCGACGTCGGCTCGAGCAGCTTCAGGATGCAGCGCGCCATCGTCGACTTGCCGCACCCCGACTCGCCGACGACGCCGAGCGTCTCGCCTTCCCGAAGCGCGAACGAGACGCCGTCGACCGCCTGCACCGCTGCGACCTGCTTCTGGAAGATGATCCCGCGCGTGACGGGGAAGTGCTTCTTCAGGTCCTCGACGACGAGCAGCTCGTCGCCGCGGAGATCGAGGCCGGCGGCCGGCTCGGTCTGCGCGGTCGTCACGGCGCCGCCGACGCCTCCGTCGAGAACGCGCCGAGCAGCCTCGCCGCCTCACGCTCCTTCGTCTCCTCGTCGAGGTGGCACGCCTGCAGATGGCGCCGGTCGTCGCCGACCGGCGCGAGCTCCGGGTCGACCTTCCGGCAGACGTCCATCACGTAGGGGCAGCGCGGGTGGAAGCGGCAGCCCGCGGGCGGCCGCAGCAGCGACGGCGGCTGCCCCTGGATCTGGGCCAGCCGGTCGACGTCGGTGTCGAGGCGCGGCAGCGAGCCCATAAGGCCCCACGTGTACGGATGGTGCGGGCTCCGGAAGATGCGCTCGACCGGGCCCTTCTCCGCGACCTCGGCCGCGTACATGACGACCACGTCGTCGGCGATCTCCGCGATCACGCCGAGGTCGTGGGTGATCATGATCACGGCGCTGTTGTAGTCCGCCTGCAGCTTCTCGATCAGCGCCAGGATCTGCGCCTGCGTCGTCACGTCGAGGGCCGTCGTCGGCTCGTCGGCGATCAGCAGCTCCGGGTTGTTGATCAGCGCCATCGCGATCATCACGCGCTGGCGCATTCCGCCCGAGAACTGGTGCGGGTAGTCGTCGATGCGCCGCTCCGCGCGCGGGATGCCGACCTGCTTCAGGAGCTCGAGCGCGCGCGCCCTCGCCTCCTTCTTCGGCACGTCGCGGTGCAGCGTCACCGCCTCGATCAGCTGCGTCCCGACCGTGTGCACCGGGTTCAGGCTGGTCATCGGGTCCTGGAAGATCATCGCGATGTCGTTCCCGCGGATCTCGCGGAGCCGCGCCTGGCTCGCGGTCAGCAGGTCCTCGCCGTTGAACAGCGCCTGCCCCATCGACATCGTGTTCCGCCGCGCGTTCAGGCCCATGATCGTCAGGCAGGTGACGCTCTTGCCCGACCCCGACTCGCCCACGATTCCGAGCGTCTCCCCCTTGTCCACCGAGAAGCTGACCCCGTCGACCGCCTTCACGACGCCGTCCCCGGTCGAGAAGTACGTCTTCAGGTCCTTGACTTCGAGGAGGGGCATGGGGGCCGCAGCGTAGCGCGGGCGCGCGCGAATTACGAGAGCCGGATCCGGGGGTCGATCCAGGCGTAGACGAGGTCGACGAGCAGGTTCATCACGATCACCGACGTGCAGACGAAGACCAGGATCCCGAGCACCGTCGGGCTGTCGTAGTTGTTCAGCGCCTGGATCGTCTGGTAGCCGAGCCCGTTGATCGAGTAGACCTGCTCGGTGAAAATCGCCCCGCCGAGCGCGAGGCCGACGTCCATGCCGAGCATCGTCACGACCGGCAGCAGCGCGTTGCGCAGGATGTGGACGCGCATCACCCGCGCCTCGGGCGCGCCCTTGGCGCGCGCGGTGCGGACGTAGTCCTCGTTCATGGTCTCCATCACGTTCGCGCGGATCATGCGGACGTAGACCGCCGCGAACAGGATCGCGAAGGTGATCCACGGCAGGATCAGGTGGTAGGCCCACTGGATCGGGCCGCCGGGCTGGGCGAAGAGCGGGTGGAAGAAGTTCGCGTAGCCCGCGATCGGCGTGATGTGCAGCTTGTAGCCGATCAGCCACGAGGCCATGAGGCCGAGCCAGACCGGGTGGGTGGAGATGCCCACCAGCACGCCGGTCATCGAGACTCGGTCGAGCAGCGAGCGGGGTCGCAGCGCGCTCAGGATGCCGATCGGCAACGCGATCAGCATCCAGATCACGAGCCCGCCGAGGACGAGCGACGCCGTCTCGGGCGCCGCCTGCCCGATCGTGTAGTCGACGCTCTGCCGGTTCACGAACGACCGGCCGAGGTTCGGCGACTTGAGGTGGAAGCCGCCGTGGAAGCTGACCGGCATGATCCGCCCGAGGAACTTGCCGTACTGGACGTAAACCGGGCGGTCGGTGCCGAGGTAGTGCGCGACCTTCTTCACCATGTCCGGCGTGCAGGCGCGCCCGCACGCGAACTTGGCCGGGTCGGCGGGGATCAGGTAGAAGAGGACGAAGCCGATCAGCGTCACCGTCAGGAACAGGGCGACGGCCCAGATCAGGCGGCGGATGATGTAGCGAATCACGGTCGGCTCCTCATTCTCCCACCTCCGAGACGCGTGTGGGCGCCGGCCGGAGCCGGCGCCCACCTCGTCAGTGCGATTCCGCGGTCTGCCCTCGCTCCGTTACTTCAGGTAGAGGGTGCCGAGGTCCTGCGCGCCCCAGGCGGGCATGTACAGGTACCCGGCGACGCGCGGGGCGACGTAGTCGCGGATGGCGCGGTTGTCGATCGGGGCCCACGGAGCGAAGTTCTTCATCGTGTAGATGTCGAGGTTGCCCCATGCCTTCGCCCGGGCGGGGCCCGTGAGCGCGTTGGCCTGATCGATCCGCTTGTTCACCGTCGCGTTGTTGAAGTACGCGAGGTTGTTGTTGTTCGACGCCTGGATGGTGCGACCGTCCAGCAGGATGTGGAAGAAGTCGTACCCGTCCGCGTAGTCCTGCAGCCAGCCGGCGAACATCGCGTCCATGTCGTTGCCCCTCACGCCGGCGGCCGTGTAGATGGCGTAGCCGACGTAGGACTTCGTCTGGACGTTGCAGCCCATCTGCTGGAGGTTGTACTTCAGGATCCCGGACTGCGGCGTCCCGACCGGACCGGTCGCGTACCACAGGTTGACGTTGCCGCACTTGCCGCCGGAGACCTGCTTCGCCTTCGAGACGTCGGCGCCGGCGATCGGGTACAGGTGCTGGTTGTACACGCCGCCGGTGAGCGACTCGGGCAGGATCTCGGTCGTCCGCTGGCCCGCGAGCGCGCCGCGGACGCGCAGGAGCGCCGGGCGGTCGATCGCGTAGTTGACGGCCTTCCGCACGGCCACCGAGCCGAACGTGGGCCGCGACGTGTTGAGGGCGACGTAGTCCGTCTCGGGCGTCGAGTGGACGAAGAAGCGGCTCTTGTTGACGCCGTACTGCTTCGCCAGCTGCGCCGCCGCCGACGGGTTCGAGAGCCCGTTCGGGTCGGTCGCATACGTTCCGTTCGAGATCTGCAGGAACGTCTGCTGCGGGTTCGTGTTCATCGTCATGACGATGGTGTCCGCACGGTGCGGCCGGTTGCCCTTGTAGTACGGGTTCCGCTTCAGCACCAGCTGCTTGCCGACGGTCCGGCTCGCGATGTAGTACGGGCCGGCGCCCGGCAGCGTGTTGACGCCCTGCGGGTTGATCGGCGTCTTCGCCGGGTCGATCGCGCAGAAGAACGGCATCGCCAGCTTGTCGAGCAGACCGCCGTCGCGCTGCGTCAGCTTGATGGTCAGCTTGTTGCCCTTCGCGGTGACGCCGCTGATCTTGGACGCCTTCTTGTTCACGACGTTGTCCCAGCCGACGACCTCGCTCATGAAGGCGCTGACCGGCGAGTTCATCGACGGGTTCGCGTCGCGGTTCATCGCCGCCACGAAGCTCTGCGCGGTGAGCGGAGCCCCGTCGCTGAACTTGATGCCGGAGCGGATCGTGAAGGTGTACGTCTTGCCGTCCTTCGAGATCACCGGCATGCCCGTCGCCGCGTCAGGCGTGAGCTCGTTGTCGAACTTGCCGCCCGCGTCCGAGTAGTTGACGAGCTTCGCGCACGTCTCGTACTCGATCTGCGCGCCGAGGACCGAATAGCTGAGCGCCGGGTCGGTGTAGTCGACGTCGGTCGCCGAGCTGGCCAGCTGCAGTGTCTGGCCCGCGGTCCTGGCGGTGGGGCTCCCGGCGGCCGTCACGGCGAGGGCGGCCGCGAGCGCCGCCGCGCCGATCAGGCTCAAGGGAGCCGTGTACCACAGCCTCTTACGCATCCTGCTCCTTTCGGGGATGGACCGGGAGGGGATCCCGGTTCGTCTCGCTTTCGATGAGACGAGCTTGTGACCCGTTGGTTAGCGCCGCCATCAACGCGCGGTGCGCGGGTCGAACGCGTCCCGCAGCCCGTCGCCGAGGAGGTTGAAGGCGAGGGTCGTGATCAGAATCGCGAGACCGGGCCAGAGCATCAGCCACGGCACCTGCAGGTAGTACTGCGGCGCCTCCTCGAGGAGGCTGCCCCAGCTCGAGGTCGGGTCCTGGATGCCGACGCCGAGGAACGACAGGCCCGCCTCGGCGAGCACGTTCTGGCCGACGTTGATCGTGCCCAGCACGATCATCGGCGCGACGAGGTGCGGCAGGAGGTGCGACCGCATGATCCGCCAGTCGCTCGAGCCGACCATCCGGGCCGCTTCGATGAACTCCTTCTCGCGCAGCGAGAGCACCTGCGCGCGCGCGATCCTCGCCGGGTAGAACCAGCCGAAGATCGCCAGCACGATCGTGATGGTGAAGACCCCCCGCTGCAGGAACCCGAACGTGATGCCGTTCAGCTGCGGCCCCGCGACGGCCGACAGCGCGATCACGAAGAGGATGATCGGGAACGCCATCACGAGCTCGGTGATGCGCGAGATGACCATGTCGATCGCGCCGCCGTAGTAGCCGGCCGCCGCGCCGAGCGCGACGCCGAGCGCGAGCGACACGAGCGTCGCGAACACGGCGATCTCGAGCGACACCTGCCCGCCGTAGAGGAGCCGCAGGAACTCGTCGCGCCCCTGCGCGCCGTCGCTGCCGAGCGGGAAGAACACGGTGCCGGAGCTGGGCGTGAACGGCACCGCGAGGAAGTGCGCCCACGGGCCCACCGGGTTGCCGCCCGCGGTGACCGCGCCGTCGTAGATCTGGTTCGGGCCGTGGCCGAGGATCCGGGAGAAGATCGGGCCGCCCGCGTAGCAGACGATGATCAGCAGGATGATCGTGACGCCGCCGCCGATCGCGACCTTGTCGCGCTTGAACGTGCGCCAGACGTTCTGCCAGTAGCCGCGCGCCTCGATCGCGCCCGTCACGTCCGCCGCGAGCCCCGCCTCGAGCGCCTCGGCTCCGACGGGTGCGACCGTCAGGGCGAGGTCGTGCTCTTCCTGGAGGCTCATCGCGAAATGGGACTCTAAACGGTCGGAAAAGTTAGGACGAGATTAGAGGCGCCGGGCCGCCCGTGCCGGATTCTCGCTCGTTGCGGCTTCCCCTGCGGGTCGAACCCGAACCTGGTTCGCGAGTACTACCCGGCGAGCGCGTCCGCGCCCGCCACCACCTCGAGGATCTCCTGCGTGATCTCGGCCTGGCGCGCGCGGTTCATGGCCAGGGTCAGGTTGTCGATCAGCTCGCCGGCCGCCTTAGAGGCGTTCCGCATCGCGGTCATGCGGGCGCCCTGCTCCGAGGCCGCCGACTCGAGCAGCGCCCGGTAGAGCTCGGTCTCGACGTACACCGGCAGCAGCCGGGCCAGGATCTCCTCCGGCTCCGGCTCGTAGATGAAGTTGGGGCTGTGGCTGCGCTCCTTGCGCTCCTCGTCCTGCTGCTCGAGCACCTCGGTCGGCACCGGCAGCACCTCGGTGACGGTCACCTTCTGGACGAGCGGCGAGACGAACGCGTTGTAGACCACGAGCACGCGGTCGACCTCGCGGTTGACGAACGCCTCGGCGAGCGCGTGTGCCATCGCCTGCGCGTCGGAGTACGCGGGCCGGTCGCTGAAGCCGGTCCACGCCTGGCCGACCTCGAGCCGTCGGAAGCGGAGCGTCGACTGCGCCTTCTTGCCCGCCGAGAAGAAGACGACCTCCTGGCCCTGCGACCGCGCCTCCCGCTGGAGCGCGAACGCGCGCCGCAGAACCTGCGCGTTGAACGCGCCGGCAAGGCCGCGGTCGCCGGTCACCGGCACGATCGCCACGCGCTGCACGTCCTCGCGGCGCTCGAGCAGCGGCAGGCGCACCGCGCCCGCGGCCTGCGCGACGCCGCCCATCAGCTCGAGCATCCGGTCGGCGTACGGACGCATCGCCTCGATCCGCGACTGCGCGCGCCGCAGCCGCGCCGACGCGACGAGCTCCATCGCCCGCGTCAGCTTGCGCGTGTTGGTGATCGAGCGGACGCGCCGCTTGAGGTCCTGGACGGTGGCCATCGGTCGAAGGCGATCCTCCTAACGGTGCCTCAGCCTGGATCCACCGATCTGCGCGGGCGTTGCGCCCGTCTGGGCTCGCCAGGGCGCTCCCCGGCCCGGTGAAGTCCCCTGTTGGGCCTTCACCGGGCCGGTGCGCTCCGCGGCACGGCGTCGGCGGCCGGGCCTCGGCCCGTCCGCCGCCACCGCGCCGCGTCCTGACGGCCCAGCCGAACGCCCCGCGGTCACGCATCTCGGTGGATCCAGACTGGCACCTAACGGTGCCAGGCACCGTGACAGGAGTGTCACGCGGCCTGCTCCTCGCTGGTCGCGAAGCGGCCCTTCACCTTGTCGATCTCCGCGTTCAGCTTCTCGGCGACGTCGTCGGCGAGGTCGCCGGTGGAGCGGATCGCCTCGTAGATCGAGCCCTCGGCCCGCAGGTCCTCGCGCAGCTCCTCCTGGAAGCGCGGCACGTCCGCGGTCGGGATGTCGTCGAGGTAGCCGTGCACGCCCGCGTAGAGTGCGCCGACCTGCTCCTCCATCGGCCACGGCTGGTACTGCGGCTGGTTGAGCGTCGCGACCATCTTCTCGCCGCGGTTCAGCGCCTGCTGCGTCGCCTGGTCGAGCTCGGAGCCGAACTGCGCGAACGCCTCCAGCTCGCGGTACTGGGCCAGGTCGAGGCGCAGCCGCCCCGCGACCTGCCGCATCGCCTTGCGCTGCGCCGAGCCGCCGACGCGCGACACCGAGATGCCGACGTTGATCGCCGGGCGCACGCCCGAGAAGAAGAGGTCGGACTGCAGGAAGATCTGGCCGTCGGTGATCGAGATCACGTTCGTCGGGATGTAGGCGGAGACGTCGCCGGCCTGCGTCTCGATGATCGGCAGCGCCGTCAGCGAGCCCGCGCCCTCCTCGTCGGACAGCTTGCACGCGCGCTCGAGCAGCCGCGAATGCAGGTAGAAGACATCGCCCGGGAACGCCTCGCGGCCCGGCGGCCGCCGCAGCAGCAGCGAGAGCTGGCGGTACGCGTCGGCCTGCTTCGTCAGGTCGTCGTAGATGACGAGCGTGTCCTCGCCCTTGTAGAGGAAGTACTCGGCCATCGCGCAGCCCGCGAACGGCGCCATCCACTTGATCGGCGCCGCCTCGGACGCGCCCGCGGTGACGATCGTCGTGTACTCCATCGCGCCCGCCTCGCGCAGCCGCTCGTAGACCTGCGCGACGGTCGAGGCCTTTTGGCCGATCGCGACGTAGAAGCACTTCACGTTCTGGTCGTGCTGGTTCAGGATCGTGTCGATCGCGATCGCCGTCTTGCCCGTCGAGCGGTCGCCGATGATCAGCTCGCGCTGGCCGCGGCCGATCGGGATCATCGAGTCGATCGCCTTGATGCCGGTCTGCAGCGGCTGCTTCACCGGCTGCCGCTTGATCACGCCCGGCGCCTTCCACTCGAGCGGCCGCGTCTCGCTCGTCTCGATCGGCCCCTGGCCGTCGAGCGGGTTGCCGAGCGGGTCGACGACTCTTCCCAGTAGGGCCTCGCCTACGGGGACCGACGCGACGGTGCCGGTGCGGCGCACCGGCTCGCCCTCCTTCACGTGCTCCCACTCGCCGAAGAGCGCGGCGCCGACGTTGTCCTCCTCGAGGTTGAACGCGAGGCCGACGACGCCGTGCTCGAGCTCGAGCATCTCGAGGGCGAGGCAGTTCTCGAGGCCGTGGATGCGCGCGATGCCGTCGCCGACCTGCAGCACGGTGCCGACCTCGGCGAGGTTCGTCTCGACGTCGAACTGCTCGATCCGCTCGCGCAGGATCGAGGTGATCTCTTCGGGACGTAGCTTCATTCGGGGCGTCAGCTCCTTGCGGTCGTGAGGTCGTGGCGAAGTCGTTCGAGGCGGCCGCGCACGCTGGCGTCGAGCCGCATCGAGCCGGCCTGGAGGACGATGCCGCCGATCAGGTCCGGGTCGACGCTGCGCGAGGCCTGCACCTTGCGGCCCGAGGCCTCCTCGATGCGCGAGACCACCTGGTCGAAGAAGTCGTCGGAAAGCTCCTCCGCCGTCGTCAGCTCCACCTCGAGGATGCGCTCCTCGGCGGCGACGAGCGCGTCCAGCTCGTCGACGACCTGCGGCAGCTCGCCGGCGCGGCCCTTCTCGGCCAGCAGGCGGGCGAAGTTGACGACGAGCTCGTCCGCGCCCTCGGCGACGCGCGCGAGCACGTCGCCCTTCAGGCGCGAGTCCGCCTCCGGGTTCTCGAGCAGCGCGCGCAGCTCCTCCACCTGGAGGACGGCGTCGCGGAGCCGGTCGGCGTCGGCGTGCACGGCCTCGAGCCGACCCTGCTCCTGCGCGGCCTCGAAGAGGGCGCGCGCGTAGATGCGGTGCGCGGCGCTCAACGACGGCCCCTACGAAACTGTTTCGAGGCTTCGCCTCGAAACAGTTTCAACGCGGGCTCCCTTCGAGCTGCGAGAAGTCGATGTCGGCGAGCGCCTCCTCGATCAGCCGGCGCTGGTCGGCCTCGGTGAGCGACTTGCGCGTGACCTTCTCGGCGGCGATCAGGCTGAGCCGGCCGACCTCGTCGCGGATCTGGCCGAGCGCCTGGTGCGTCGCCTGGTCGATCTGGCGCCGCGTCTCCTCGAGCCGCCGCTGCCGGTCGGCCTCGGTCTCCTCGCGGACGCGCTCGCGTTGCGAGTCGGCGACGCGGCGCGCCTGGGCCAGGATCTCCTCGGCCTCCGACTTCGCCTGGCCGAGCAGCTTGCGGTGCTTCTCGAGCAGGTTGCGCGCCTCGGCGCGCGCGTGGTCGGCCTCCTCGATCGCCTGGCGGATCCGCTCGCGCCGCTCGTCGATCGTCTTCTGGATCGGCCCGAACGCCCACTTCTTCAGGACGACGAGGACGATGACGAAGAACGCGATCGTCCAGATCATCAGGCCGGGGATGATCTTCGTCAGGGGGCTCGACGCCCCCACGATGAAGCTCGCGTGCGTCATCCGGAGACGAGCACGAAGCCGAGGAAGCCGCCGACGAGCCCGTAGAACACGACCGCCTCGGTGAGCGCGAAGCCGAGCCACATGATCCCCTGGAGCTCGCCGCGCAGCTCGGGCTGCCGCGCGACCGACTGGATCATCGACCCGAACACGGTGCCGATGCCGATGCCCGCGCCGAGCGACCCGAGGCCCATCCCCAGCCCGAACCCGAGCGCCTTGGCGGCCTTGACGACGTCTCCTGCTGCGAGAACGAGATGCAAAGGGTCTCCTCCTTAGTGAGCGGGCTCGATCGCCGAGCCGATGTAGATGGCGGTCAGGGCGGCGAAGATGAACGCCTGGATGGTGACGACGATGACGACCTCGAAGATGTAGAAGGCAATGCCGATTGGGAGCGAGAACACGGCGGTGACCCAGAACGTGGCCCCGCTGAGGATGAACAGCAGGCCGATCGAGATCAGGATCAGCATGTGCCCGGCGAGCATGTTCGCGTAGAGCCGGACGCTCAGGCTGACGATCCGGAACACGTGCGAGATCGTCTCGAGCAGCGCCATCACCGGCACCATCGGCTTCGGCACCCCGGCGGGCACGAACGACTTGAAGTAGCTCGGCCCGTTCCAGCGCACGCCCTCGACGTGCGTGAAGATCACGCTGAAGATCGCGAGCACGAGCGTCACCGAGAGCTGCGAGGTGACCGCGTAGATCCCCCACGTCGGCACGCCGTGGTACTTCTCGCCGGTGAGCGGCAGCGGGATGAAGCCCACGAGGTTCATCACGAGGATGAACAGGAACAGCGAGGCGACGTACGGGAACCAGCGCCCGATCGCCTTCGACGGCAGCCCCTGCTCGGCGATTTGCGTCTGCGCGATCTCGTAGAGCGCCTCACCGACCGTCTGCCGTTTGCTCGGCAGCAGCGCCAGGCGCGCGCGCATCAGGAAGATGCCGAGCAGGATCGTCAGGAGCGCGCTGAGGGCGAGGTACGCGACCGCCTTGTTGATCGAGAAGTCGATCGGCCCGGCGTGCAGCGACACCCACTGCTTCAGCTCGAACTCGTTGGCGGGGTTGAACGTGCCGGCGGCGGCAGCGGGCGGGGCGAGCACGAGCGCGGCCAGGCCGAGCAGCGGCACGAGGCGCCTCATCCGCGCTTCTCCCCGGTGAAGTACTCGACGAGCGAGATGCCGAGCGACAGCGTGTACGCGAGCGCGTAGATGACGACGGCGGTGATGCCGACGTCCTTGTTCGCGACGGTGACGGCGAGCAGGACGACCATCACGCCGATGCCGCGGAACGCCATTCCGACCGCGACGATCCCCGAGCGGGCGAGGTGGTCTGCGCCCGTCGGCAGCCGGCCGAGCCAGAGCCCGAGCAGCTCCGCCGCGACCCAGAGGACAGCGGCGAGCAACCAGCCGGCGAAGGGGAAGCCGCCGGCGAGGCACACCGGGAGCGCGAGCACGACGACGGCCGCGCCGGCGAGGGCCGGCGCGCGCCGGCCGGGCACCGGCCGCGGCGTCGAGAGGAGCGCGCTCCTCACGTGAACCAGCCGCGGTAGCGGCGGTAGACGACGCCCGCGCCGGCGGGGATGCCGACGACCACGCCGCCGAGGGCGCCGAGGCCCGGCGAGCCCGCGGCCCAGCCGACGAGCGCGCCGGCGCCGCCGCAGACGCCGACGGTCGCGATCAGCACGGCCCCCGCCTCCGCGGGCTGGAAGGAAGAACGGTCCGGCGCCTGCACGCGCGGGCGAGGATACCAGGCCCGCTTGTGACACCGGGTTTTCGCTTTTCATGCGGAGGTAGCGTCTCGCTTGTGACGTCGAAACCCGACGCGGCGGTCATCGGTGCGGGCCACAACGGGCTCGTGGCTGCGAACGTGCTCGCCGACGCCGGCTGGTCGGTGACGGTGCTCGAGGCGGAGCAGGAGCCGGGCGGGGCGCTCCGCTCGGGCGAGCCGGTCGAGCGGGGCTTCGTCCACGACCACTGCGCGTCGTTCTTCCCGCTCGGAGCCGCCTCCCCCGTGTTCCGGGCGCTCGGCCTCGAGGTTCCGTGGCGGCACGGGCCGCTCGTGCTCGCCCATCCGGCACGCGACGGCTCCTGCGCGGTGCTGGAGCGCGACGGCGGCGTCGAGGAATGGCGGCGCATCGAGCCGGCGGTGCTGCGCGGGCTCGTGACGCCGTTTCCGCAGGTGCGCGCGGCGGCGGCGGTCGCGCTCGAGCCCGGTGCTGCGCGGCTGCTGCGGCTGCCGCGCGACGAGCTCGAGCGGCGGATCGTCGTCGGCAACGCGCTCCACACCGACCTGCCCCCCACGTCGCTCCCCGGCCGCGCGTTCGGCGTCGCGCTGACGATGCTGGGCCGCCGCTACGGGTTCCCGTGCGTCGCCGGCGGCGCGTCGACGCTCACGCGGCTGCTCGTGGAGGGCGCGCTCGCGCGCGGCGTCGAGCTGCGGTGCGGGGTGCGCGTCGAGCGGCTGCCGCGCGCGCGGCGCGCGGTGGTCGTGGCGGTGGATGCCTGGGAGCTCGGCCGGCTGCTTGGGCGGCCCAGCGCGCTCCCGCCCGACCCGGCGGTGCTGAAGGTCGACTGGGCGCTCGAGGGTCCCGCTCCGTGGCGCGCCGACGCGGCCCGGCGCTCGCCCGTCGTGCACCTCGGCGGCCCGGGGCGGTTCGCGATCTTCGGGCAGTACGCGCTCGCCGACCCGTCGCGGGCGCCGGCCGGCAAGGAGGCCGCCTGGGCGTACACGCGCGACCTCCCCTCGGCGGACGCGCTCGAGGCGGAGGTCGAGGCGCTCGCGCCCGGCTTCCGCGCGTCGATCCGCGGGCGGAACGTCGAGCGGCTGCCGCCGGGCCGCGTGAGCCTGGGGACGATGCGGCGGCTGCTCGTCCTGCGCGGCCGCCTCGGCCGTCCGGAGACGGGCGTCCCCGGCGTCTTCCTCGCGTCTGCGTCGGCGCACCCGGGCGGCGGCGTGCACGGCGCGCCCGGCTGGATCGCGGCTCACGCGGCGTTGCGCTCCGCGCGCGGACGCCGGTAACGCGTCAGAGAGGAAACCCGCGAGCGAGCTCCAGGCCGTAGCGGACCATCGCCCAGCCCACCTCGTCGCGGTGACGGCGAACCGACCAATCAGCCTGGCGAATCGCCATGTGCGCGAGGTACACGCACAACCCCTCCTCGCCGATCCTCTCCACGACGTAGGCGCGGAGACCGGCGCCGGTCGCCGGCGCGTAGAAGGCGAAGGTCGCGAGGTCGAACAGCCGGTCTCCGCTGCACGTCCCGCCCCAGTCGATCACGCCGCTGACGTCGCCGCGATCGACCAGGATGTTCGCCGCGGTGAAGTCCCAGTGCACGATGTCGTCGCGGGCGGTGAGCCTCCTCGAGTGCCGTTCGACTGCCCGCCGGCAGAGCCGAAGGAGCTCGCGTCCCTCGGACGAGTGCTCCTCGAGGCTCCGAAGGACCATGTACTCGTCGAAGCCGACCTCGACGGACTCGACGACGGCGTCGGCCCATGTGCGGTCACCGTCGACCGCCCGTCCCTCCTGCAGCTCGTTCAGCTCGATCAGCCCGGCCGGCGGTGCGACATCCCATTCGCCGAGCGGCACTCCCGGAAGCTCCTCCTGCACCGAGTACGCGTCCGCGACGACGACGTAGCGGGGAGCGGGATAGCCCACTGCTCTCAGCACCTTGGTCGTGCGAGGAGCGAGCCCGGGCGGCTGGAGCTTCAGCACGTACCCACCCCGTCGTCGCCGACGAGTCGACGCGCACCGAGTTCGCCACCCGAGTAGGCGCCGCCGTCGCGGAACGACGTGCCGTGGCGCGCGTTGAGCTCGTCGAGGTTCAGGCGCTGCGACGAACCTGTTGCTCGCTGCGGGCGCCGTTCCGGCGGCGGAGGCTCGACAGCTTCACCAGCTCGAGCAGGTAGACCACGTAGAGCGAGAACGCGGCAGCGAGCACCGCCGCGCCTGCGTCGATCGCGATGTTCACGACGGTCCAGTCGCCGTGGTGCCGCGGCGGCGCGAAGTGCGTCGCCAGCGCCGCGAACGCGAGCGTCGCGCACCACGCCCACAGGTGGAGCACCGCTCGCCGCTGGGAGAAGCCGATGCGCAGGAAGCGGTGATGGAGGTGGCGCGCGTCCGCGAGGTAGATCGGCTGCCCGCTGCGGATCCGCTTCGCGACCACGAACGACGTGTCGAGCACCGGCACCGCGAGCACGAGCAGCGGCAGCACGAGCGTCGCCAAGGCGGCCGTCTTGAGGAGCCCCTGCACCGACACGGCGGCGAGCGTGTAGCCGAGGAGGAGCGCGCCGGAGTCGCCCATGAAGATGCGCGCGGGATAGAAGTTGTGGCGGAGGAAGCCGAGGCTCGCGCCGCAGACGATCGCCGCCAGCACCGCCGGCGCGACGCGTCCGAAGTCGAGCTCGATCACCGAGAAGGTCGCTCCGGAGATCGCGCAGACGCCGGCGGCCAGGCCGTCGAGCCCGTCGAGGAA
>DASRDA010000009.1:0-16828 GCA_035652835.1 Gaiellaceae bacterium | reverse complement strand
GCGTGAGCTCGCCGCCGCTCCTCGGCGTCTTCCGGAGCTAGGCGCTTCCGTCCCGCGCGCGCTGCTCGAGCTGCTTCTGCAACGAGACGAGCGCGCGGTGCTGCAGCGACTTGATCGCGCCCTCGGTCTTGCCCAGGATCGCGGCCACCTCGGCGTTCGCCAGGTTGAAGACGAACTTCAGGGTCAGCACCTGCTGCTGCTCGGGCGAGAGCCGCTCGATCAGCTTCAGCAGCGACTCCCGCCCGATGGTCTGCATCGCGGCGAGCTCGGCCGAGGGCTCCTCCTCGCCCGGCTGCTCGGGCACGTCCGCCTCCGGCTGCCAGCGCCGCCGTGCGCGGAAGTGGTCCATGGCCAGGTTGTGCGCGATCCGGAACAGCCAGGCCGAGAAGGGCGCCGAGCGCCAGCGGAACTTCCCGATCGACTCGAGCATCTTCAGGAACGTCTGCGTCGTCAGGTCCTCCGCGTCGTGGCGGTTGCCGACGCTCACGTGGAGGTAGCTGTAGATGCGGTCGAAGTGGATGAGGTAGAGCTCCTCGAGCGCCTCGCGGTCACCCTGCTGTGCGCGGTCGACGAGGCCGCGGACGACGGCCGCCTCCGACTGCTTCCGGCTCGCCGGGGCGCTCACGCGCTCAGTCGTGCCCGGGGCGCGAGCGGTCTAACCGCCGGCCCCGAAGCCGACGCGGCTCTCGCGGGCGAAGCGCTTGACGAACACGATCTTCGGCACCGAGATCGTGTACCGGCCGTCCTCGGCCTCGAAGCTGAGGCTCTCGTTGCCCGCGCCCATCGCGCGGTCGATGTCGTCGGCGGTCGTCGTCGGCACGTAGACGGTCAGCGCCTGGCTGCCCTCGAACGCGATCTCGAGGCGGACGCGGTCGAGCTCAGCCATCGCTCACCAGCTCCGCGAGCACGCCGCCGGCGGCGTTCGGGTGCACGAACGCGACGGTGGTGCCGAACGCGCCCGGGCGCGGCTCGTCGTCGACGAGCTCGGCGCCCCCGGCCCTGAGCCGCACCAGCTCGGCGCCGACGTCCTCGACTGCGAACGCGACGTGGTGCATGCCCGGCCCGCGGCCGGCGAGGAACCTGCCGACGGGCGTGTCGGCGGCCAACGGCGAGAGGAGCTCGATGTGCGAGTCCCCGACGCGCAGGGACGCGACGTCGACGCCCTGGTCGGGCAGCTCCTCGCGCCGTTCGAGCTCCGCGCCGAACAGCCGGGCGTAGAGCGCGGCCGCGCCGGCGAGATCCTCGACCGCCACGCCGAGGTGGTGGATGCCCTTCACCGCCATGAGCGGGTCAGCCTAGCGACGCGACGACCTCGTCCACGCCGGCGAACCGCACGCCCCGCTCGCGCCAGGCGGTCGTGCACGTCCTCGTCCGCGCCTCGTCGAGGCCCCGCGAGGCCTCCTCGACGAACACGACCCGGCGGCCGCGGTCGAGCAGCCCGCGGATGGCGGCGTCGTCGCAGACGTCCGTCGCGACGCCGAAGACGATCACCTCGTCGGGATCGAGCAGCTCGAGCAACCGTTCCGCGTTCGGGTTCGTGAAGACGTCGAAGTGCTTCTTCAGGAGCAGGAACTCCCGGCCGCGAAGCCAGCGCGCCGGCACCTCGCCGAGCCCGAGCGGGACGGGGTCCGACTGCGCGGTCGCGGCGATCTTCTGCGCGCCGCGGGTGCCCCGCAGGCAGTGCGGCGGGTACGTGCTGGAGAAGTCGGGCGTCTCGGAGATCTCGGCGTCGGTGAGCTCGTGGTCGTCCGCCGACGCGACGTGCGGCAGCCCGGCCGCCTGCGCCGCGCCGACCAGCGTGCGCATCGCGGGCACGGCCGCTTCCGCGTCCGGCACCGCGAGCTTGCCGTCGGCATGCACGAAGTCGACCTGCGTGTCGACGTCCCAGAGGATCCGCTTCACGTCACCAGCTCGAGCCGGGGGTTGGGCCGGAGGCGCCGTCCGGCCTTCGCCGTCGGCGCTCCGTCGGTCGTGACGATGTCGGCCGTGAAGTCGTTCGCGCCGCGGATGAGCGACGAGCCGACGCCGTACGCGTCCACCGGCACGCCGTCGCGCTCGAAGAGGCGGATCTTCTCGGCGGTGAAACCGCCCGAGACCACGATCTTCACCTCCGGGAAGCCGGCCGCGTCGAGCGCCTCGCGCACCTTCCAGACGAGGCGCGGGTTCACGCCGGTCGGCGTGAAGTCGCCGAGCTCGTCCCACAGCGAACGGTCGACGAGCGACTCGGACGTGTCGAGGCGCACGCCCCAGAGCCGCGGCCCGAGCGCGGCGGCGACCTCGAGCGCCGTTCGCACGGAGTCGTTCTCGAAGTCGACGAGCACGGTGACGTTCGTGTCCGGCGACGCCCAGTCGGCGAAGTGGCGCGCGGCGGCGACGGTGTCGCCCCCGTACGCGGCGATCAACGCGTGCGGCACGGTGCCGATGCCGGTGCCACCCCACCAGGAGGCCTGCTCCTCGGTGGTGACGCCGATCGGCGCGCCGAGCACCTGCCCGGCCACGTACGCGGCGTAGCCGTCGCCCGTCTGCACGCGGTGGTGGTCGTGCCGCGCCGGCATGAAGATGAGCGGCTTCCCGTTCGCGGCCTCCAGCACGCGGACGACGTTGGTCGTGATCAGCGTGCGGCGCGCGAGCGTGCCCAGGTAGACCGTCTCGAGGTGCGCGAACGTCGTGTAGTCGCCCTCGATCGTCAGCACGGTCTCGTACGGCTCGAGCACGTCGCCGTCGTAGAGCGCGTGGACGGTGAGCCCCTCCCAGTCCTCCGCGCACAGCTTCAGGATCGCGATCGCCTCGTCCATCCCACCGAGGTACGCGTGCTTCTTCTGGAAGACCTGCAGCACGACGTGCGGGTGCCTGCCGTCGGCGAGCAGCGTCGCGCGCGCGTGGTTGAAGTAGGCATCGGTGTACCAGCCGGCGCGCATCTTCTCGACCGGGAGGTCGAAGATCTCCGGGTCGAGGCGCCTACGTGTCGTGATCATGCGCGTCCTCGAGCCGCAGGCAGGCGCGGAGGGCGGCGTCGGCGACCTCGAGCTGCTCCGGCGTCGGCTCGTCCGTGCCGACGCGATGCTGCAGCTCGTGGCCGGGCCGGGCGAGCGCCCGCGCCAGCGGGTGCTCGGGGTGGCGTGTCATCCAGCCGAAGATCTCGGTGGCGGCGGCGAGCGCGCCGGCGGCGGCGGCCGCCTTCGCGGCGGGGCGGTGGCGCGCGGGCGCGCGCTCGGCGGCGAGGCTGCCGGCGACGGACGTCACCAGCATCGGCCCGACGAGGTGCGAACCGCAGCGCTCGTGCTCCTTCGGGCGCGCCTCGCCGTGCTCGTAGCTGCCGATCGAGACGTGCTCGGCGCCGTGGTACGCCGCGAGCTCGCCCGAGCGCAGCGCCAGCAGCGCGGGCGCGAGCGACAGCACGGCGCCGGCCAGCTCGCGGGCGGCAGGCCGCAACGCCGAGCGGCGAAGCCCGTGCGCGGCGAAGGCGCTGCCGACCATCGCGGCCGCGACGCCCGGGCGCTCGAACGGCAGCTGCGCCGCGGGCAGCGCCCGCTTCACCGCCGGCAGGACGGCGAACGCCTCGACCAGCCTGGCGGGCCCGCGGAGCAGCGGGCGGCGGACGTCCGCGGCGCGGAGCTTCTTCCGCTCGGCGGCCACCTCGAGCCGCCCGTCCGGGAGCCGCACCGCGCAGCCCCAGGCGGTGGGCCCGTGCACAAGCACGCCGTTCGCGAGCGCCATGCCTCCCAGCCGGACCCGTTCGGCCACGGCCGGAGGTTACCCCGCGCTCAGCCTGGATCCACCGAGATGCGTGACCGCGGGGCGTTCGGCTGGGCCGTCAGGACGCGGCGCGGTGGCGGCGGACGGGCCGAGGCCCGGCCGCCGACGCCGTGACGCGGAGCGCACCGGCCCGGTTCCGGGCCGGGAAGCGCCCTGGCGAGCCCAGACGGACGCAACGCCCGCGCAGATCGGTGGATCCAGGCTCAGCCGCAGACGGCGCGCGCCGCGTGCAGGAGCCAGCGCACGCCGAGCTCGAGGTCCGCGACGGGAACGCGCTCGTCGGCCGAGTGGATCAGCCGCGCCGCGACCTCCGGGTCGAGCTCCCGGGCGGGGAAGAACCCGTACGCGACCGTCCCGAACGCCTCGCGGAGCCAGTGCGAGTCGGTGAACCCGGCCACGCAGATGGGCGCCGCGGCCGCCGCCGGCTCCTCCGCCTCGACGAACGTCCGCACCGCGTCCCAGAGCACGCCGTCCGCGGGCGACCGCGTGCCGCCGCGCTCCTCGATGTTGACCAGCTCGTAGTCGCCCTCGCCGAGCCGGGCGCGGATCGCCGACTTCGCCTCGGCGACGCTCTGCCCCGGAAGCAGGCGCACGTCGAGCGTGACCTCGCAGAGCGCCGGGATGACGTTGCGCTTGTCGGAGGCGTGCGCCATCGTCGGCGAGACGGTCATCCCGAGGAGCGGCTCGACCAGCTCGGCGGCGAGCGGGCCGACCCGGCGGGCGGCGTCGAGCGCCTCGGCCGCGGACGGCACCTCGGGCAGGAGCGCGGCGAGGAAGCCCTCGGTCTCGGGAATCAGCCGCGGCGCGACGGCGAACCCGTCCAGCCGCTCGACGAGCCGGGCCGCCTTGACGAGCGCGTTGTCGGCGATGCCCGGCATCGAGGCGTGGCCGCTCCGGCCGAACACGCGCAGGAGGAACGGCGCGGTCGCCTTCTCGGCCGTCGCGCACAGGTAGAGCGTCTTCCCGCCGAGCTCCACGCGGTCGCCGCCGCCCTCGTTGACCGCGAAGTCCGCGCGCACCGCATCGGGGTGCGCCTCGACCAGCCACGGCAGCCCGAAGCCGGTGCCGCCCTCCTCGTCCGCCGCGGCGACGAAGACGACGTCGCCGGCGCCGCGCCAGCCGTCGCGCGCGAGCGCCGCCATCGCGACCGCCGACGCCGCCACCTGGCCCTTCATGTCGAGCGCGCCCCGACCCCAGACCTCGCCGTCGACGAGGTCGCCGGCGAACGGGTCGTGCGCCCACTCGGCCGGGTCGGCGAGGACGACGTCCGTGTGCGACAGGAGCACCAGGGTCGGCCCGTCGCCCCTTCCGCGCACGCGCGCGACGAGGTTCGCCCGCTCGGGCGACCGCGCGTAGAGCTCGCACCCGACGCCGGCCGGCTCGAGGTAGTCGCGCAGCAGCTCCGCCGCGGCGGTCTCGTTGCCGGGCGGGTTGGTCGTGTCGACGCGGATCAGCCGGCGAAGGAGGTCTGCGACCTCCGTCACTTGCGGCGGCCGAGCACGAGCAGGTAGCGCCGCGGCGCGCGGACGCCGTCGCCCTCGACGCGGTAGCCCTCGTACAGCTCGACGAACGCGCGGTGGAACGCCTCGGCGTCCGTCTCGTCGAGCCGTCGCACGAGCGAGACGACCGGCGGCGCCGACTGCGAGAAGAGCTCCCAGATCTCCTCGCCGGACGCGGCCTCGAGCCAGAGCGTGCCGTCCTCGAAGTCGAGCTCGAAGTCCTCTCCGAGCATGTCCTCGACGTGGTCCTCGCGGCCCCACTCGTACGCCTCGCGGCCCTCGAGCGGCTCCTCGGTGAAGCGCCGGTAGAGCTCGCCGAGCTTCGGGTTCGGCTTCCATGCCGTGAAGCCGAGGCGGGCGCCCGGCCGCGAGACGCGGGCGAGCTCGGACGCGACGTTCGCGTGGTCGGGCGCGAAGACGAGGCCGAAGTTGGAGGACACGACGTCGAACGACTCGTCGTCGTACGGCAGGTATTCGACGTCGCCCAGGTCGAAGCGGATCGAGAGACCGTCCTCCTCGGCACGTCGCCGTGCCTTCTCGAGCATCGGCTCGGCGACATCGAGGGCAGTCACGACGGCGCCGGCGCGCGCCGCCCGGGCCGCGACCTCGCCGGTGCCGGTGGCGAGGTCGAGGAAGCGCTCTCCCGGCGCCGGCCGCAGGCGGTCGACGAGCTGGTCGTGGACGGGCGCGAAGCGGGCGGCGAGACGTTCGTAGGTGCCCACGCCCCAGATCTCCCCCACGCGCGAGAGCATACTTCGGGCGTGGGTGACCTCTTCAGCGAGGCCGCCGGCCGGCGTCTCGACGCCGTCGCGCCCCTCGCGCAGCGGCTTCGCCCACGCACGCTCGACGAGTTCGTCGGCCAGGCGCACGTCGTCGGGCGGGGACGCGCCCTCCGGCTCGCGATCGAGCAGGACCGCGTCCCGTCGCTGATCCTCTACGGGCCGCCCGGCTCGGGCAAGACGACGCTGGCGCGCATCGTGGCGGCCACGACGGGCGCCGAGTTCGAGGAGCTCTCGGCAGTCTCGGCGACGGTGGCGAACGTGCGGGAGGTGCTGGCGCGCGCGCGCGAGCGGCTCGGCGCGAACGGGAGCCGCACGATCCTCTTCCTCGACGAGATCCACCGCTTCAACAAGGCGCAGCAGGACGCGCTGCTGCCCGGCGTCGAGGAGGGCCTCGTGACGCTGATCGGCGCCACGACGGAGAACCCGTACTTCGAGGTCAACTCGGCGCTCCTCTCGCGCGCGCAGATCTACGAGCTCGAGCCGCTCTCCGACGACGACCTGCGCGAGGTCGTCCGGCGCGGTGCGGGGGCGCTCGAGGCAGACGTCCCGGCGGACGTCGAGGAGCTGATCGCGCGGCGCGCGGGCGGGGACGCGCGGAACGCGCTCAACATCCTCGAGCTCTCCGTGGAGACGGCGCGCGGCGAGGGCGTCGCGCTCGAGCAGCGCCACGTCGAGGACGCCGCCCGCAAGCGGCCGCTCGTCTACGACAAGGGCGGCGACGCGCACTACGACTTCATCTCGGCCTGGATCAAGTCGACGCGGGCGGGCGACGTGCAGGCGTCGGTCTACTACCTCGCGGCGATGCTCGAGGGTGGCGAGGACGCTCGCTTCATCGCGCGGCGCATGATCGTGCTCGCGTCCGAGGACGTCGGCAACGCCGATCCGCGCGCGCTGCTCGTCGCGGTGGCCGCGGCGCAGGCGGTCGAGCACGTGGGATTGCCGGAGGCGCGGCTGAACCTCGCGCAGGCCGCCGTGTACCTGGCCCGGGCGCCGAAGTCGAACGCCTCCTACGTCGCGCTCGGACGCGCGACCGAGGACGTGCGCGAGCGCGGCCACCTGCGACCGCCGGACGCGCTGCGCTCGGCGGCGTATCCGGGAGCGCGCAAGCTGGGGCGCGGCCAGGGCTACCTCTACCCGCACGACGACGAGCGCGGCTTCGCGACGGACTGCCTGCCCGAGGAGCTCGCGGGCCGCGTCTACTACGAGCCGTCCGGCCACGGCGAGGAGCGCGCGGTCGAGCGGTCGGCGGACGCGGAGCCGAAGGGGACGGATCCGTGACGGTGTCAGGCACCGTCACAGGATGCGCGCGCCGAGCGCGCTCGCGACCAGCTCGACGGCGAGCTTTCCCGTCGCGTTCTCCCGGTCGAGGATCGGGTTGACCTCGACGACGTCGAGCGAGTCCAGCAGGCCCGACTCGGCGACCAGCTCGAGCACGAAGTGCGCCTCGCGGTACGACAGGCCGCCGCGCACGGGCGTGCCCACCCCCGGCGCCGTGTCGGGGTCGACGGCGTCGAGGTCGAGGCTCACGTGCACGAACCGCGACCCGCTCAGGAACGTGAGCGCCTCGCGCAGCACGCGCTCCACGCCGAGCTTGTCGAGGTCGCTCATCGTGAACACCTTCAGGTCGAGCGCGCGCACGAGCTCACGCTCGCCCGGGTCGAGCGATCGGACGCCGACGAGGGCCGCGCGCTCGACCGACGGCACCGGGTAGCGCGCGCCGGCGAAGGCGCCGCCGGCCGCGCCGAGCGCGGCGGCGAGCGGCATCCCGTGGACGTTGCCGGTCGGCGAGGTCGCAGGCGTGTTCAGGTCGCCGTGGGCGTCGATCCACAGCGTGGCGCCGACGCCGCGCGCGGCGGCCATGCCGCCGAGCGTGCCCATCGCGATCGAGTGGTCGCCGCCGAGGACGAGCGGCAGAAGGCCTTCACGGTCCGCCTTCTCGACGAGCGACGCGACGCGCTCGCACGACTGGGTGATCACGTCGAGGTAGCGCGCGCTCGGGTCGCCCTCGGCGGTCGCCTCCGGCACGGCGGTGCGCACGTCGCCCCAGTCGGCGACGCCGCCGCCGAGCTCGCGGATGCGAGCCTCGAGCCCCGCGTAGCGGATCGCGGACGGCCCCATGTCGACGCCGCGTCGCCCGGCGCCGAGGTCGAGGCCCGCGCCGATGATCGCGACCGGTTGCGCCGTCCCGCCGTCAGCCACGGACGGGGACGCTACTCGTGCGGCCGGGTAGCGTGCCCGCATGGAGGTCCTGCGGCGGCCGCCGCGCGTGCGTCCGGGCGACGTGGTCGCCGTCGTCTCGCCCGGCTTCGGCGCCGTCGGGCGCTGGCCGCACCGCGTGGAACGTGCGACGGCGTACCTGGACTCGCTCGGCCTGCGGGTGCGCGTGATGCCGAACGCCGGGCGCAGCGAGGGCTGGGCCTCGGCGCCGCCCGAGGATCGCGCCGCCGACCTGCACGCGGCGTTCGCCGACGACGAGGTCGCGGTCGTCCTCGCCTCGATCGGCGGGAACCACTCGAACCAGCTGCTGCCCTTCCTCGACGTCGACCTGATCGCGGCCCATCCCAAGGTGTTCCACGGCTACTCCGACGTGACGGTGCTGCACTGGGCGATCGCGAAGCACGCAGGCCTCGCCACGTTCTACGGACCGGCGCTCGTGTCCGAGCTCGGCGAGTTCCCGCGCGTCCTCGACCTCACCGATCGCTGCCTGCGCGCCGCCTGGTTCGGCGCCGAGCCGATGGTCTACGAGCCTGCAACGGAGTGGACCGAGGAATTCCTCGACTGGGATGCGCAGCTCGACTCGACGCGGGCGAGGACGCTGCTGCCGGGCGAGGGCTGGGTCGCGATCCGCGGCGGAACCGCGCGCGGGCCCATTCTCGCCGGCTGCCTCGAGACGATCTGCTGGCACCTGAAGGGCTCGAGCGCATGGATCGACCCGGCGGGCGCGATCCTGCTGCTCGAGACCTCGGAGGAGGCGCCGTCGCCCGCACACGTCGATGCGTACCTGACCGACCTGGAGCAACTCGGCGTCTTCGAGTCGGCGGCCGCGGTCGTCTTCGGCCGCCCCAAAGGCTACGCGGCCGAGGACGTGAAGCTGCTGTGGGAGGTCGTCGCGCGGCGCACGGAGACGGCGGGGCTGCCCGTCCTGGCCAACGTCGACGCCGGCCACACCGACCCGATGCTGACGATGCCGATCGGCGTCGAGGCCGAGCTCGACGCCGATGCACCGTCTTTCCGCCTGCTCGAGCCGCCGACCGTGGAGGCCTGAATGGCGAGGGCCGGACTTGAACCGGCGACACCACGGTTTTCAGCCGTGTGCTCTACCAGCTGAGCTACCTCGCCTGGGCCACCGAGTGTAGCCCGAGGCGGCCGAGTTCCCTCCCGACACAAAAAGAGACGTCCGGGCCGGTGCTACCGCGCCACGAACGTCTCCGTGCGCGGGAGCTTACGAAACCCGGCCCCTGACCGCAAGCAGCGCCCGACCCGCTCCGCCCGCGATCTCCTCGAACCCGTCGAAGCCGCGCCGCGCGAGCTCCTGGCGCACCCGCTCGAGCGGCACCCAGATCGGCGTCGCCGCCCCGCGCGAGAACGCCACGACGACGCGCCCGCCGGGCGCCGTCACCCGCGCCAGCTCGTCGAAGAACGGGATCGCGTTCAGCTGGGCCACGAGGTCGAACGAGCCGTCCGCGAACGGAAGCGCCGACGCGTCGGCGACCTCGTACCGCTCGCGCTCCGACGTCGCGTTGCGTCGAGCCTCCTCCACCATCCTCGCGGAAAGATCGACGCCGACGACCTCGGCGTCCGGCCAGCGCCGGGCGGCCGCGCGCGCGGCGGCGCCGCTCCCGGTCCCGACGTCGAGGATCCGTCCCGGCGGCGTGGGCACGCGCTCGAACGCGGCCTCGAGCGGCGCGAGGTGGGCCGGCGAGACACGCGTCGAGTCCCAGACGGGCGCGAGGCCGTCGAACATGCGCCTGAACGGCCCGCGGAAGAGCCTCCAGAGACGCGGACGCCGCACCACGGCGTCCGTGACGAGCCGCGCGAACCGCTGTCCCGCCGTGAAGCTCACTCGCGCGCGATCCGCAGACGGTCGCCGGGGCGCAGACCGGTCAGCCTCGCGGCGTCGCCCTCGCTGATCGCGAGCGTCAGCATCCCGTACGAGTCCTCGTAGAGGATCAGCTCGCCGCGCGGAGCGTCGGCGAACGTCTTCGCGACGACCGCGTAGTAGCGGTCGAGTGCAAGCCGCACCTCGACGCGCTCGCCGGTCTCGAGCCCGAGCTGCTCGACGTGCGCGCCTGCGGCGTTGGTGGCGACGTTGCCGAACCGGTCAACAGCGAGCACGAGCGCGCCGATCTGCGCGCGGCCGATCTCCGGCTCGGGGAGCTCGACGCGGACGAGGTCCTCCGGGTCGACCGCCGGGCCGAGCTCCTCCACGGCGACGCCGCGCGCGACGTGCGCCGCGGCAGGGGCGAAGACGTCGCGCGCGTGGAAGGTCCGCGACACCTCCGGCAGCCGGAACCGCCGATCGGCGAGCTCGTGCGCCGACTCGACGCCGGGGCCGTCCGCGGCGAGCAGCAGCAGGCCGTTGTCGGGCCCGACGAACACGCGCCCGTCGCGGGAGCGCACGGCGACCGCGCGGCGATCGCCGCCGACGCCGGGATCGACGACGGCCAGGTGCACGCCCTCCGGCAGGTACGGGAGCGTGTTGCGGAGCACGAGCGCGCCCTGCAGCACCGCCTGCGGCGCGATCCCGTGGGTGAGGTCGATGACGCGTGCCTCGGGCGCGATCCGCGCGATCACGCCGTGGCAGACGCCGACGAAGTCGTCCTGCAGCCCGAAGTCGGTGAGGAACGTGATCGGCGCGCTCACAGGACGGAGCCTACGGCAGCAACGAGACCGTCGAGATCGTGTGTCGCCGCTTCCGCGACGACGTCGAGCCCCCGCTCGCGCGCCGCCTCCGACGTGCGCGGACCGATCGTCACCGCGGGCGCGCGGCCGCCCGCGGCCGCGTACGCGCGGGCGGCGGACGCCGACGCGAGCACGACGAGGTCGGCGGCGGGCGGGTTCGCGTCGAGCTGGCGCGTCCGGTAGAGCGGGACGAAGTCGGCGCCGAGCTCGTCGACCGGCCGCCGGCTCGCACCCTCGGCCGCCGCGAACAGCACGCGGCCCGCCGGCCGCGGGAGCTCGCGCAGCAACCCCTCCTGCGACGACACGCGGGCGACGAACGACGGCTCGATCCCGTGCCCGCGGAGCTCCTCGGCCGTGCCCGGCCCGACGGCCGCCACCCGGGGCAGGTTCACGCCGCGCCGCGCGAGCTCGGCCGCGCCGTTCGGGCTCGTCACGATCACCCAGTCGTAGCCCGAGGCGTCGACGGGCTCGTCCGAGAGCGGCTCGATCTCGATCAGCGGGCACTCGACGACGTCGGCCCCCAGCGCCTCGAGCCGCTCGACGAGCTGCCGCGACTGCGCGCGCGGCCGAGTGACCAAGACCCTCACGCGGTGAGCGCGAGCAGCTCGGCGGCGAGCGCCTCGGGATCGCCGCCCGCGCGCCGCTCGACGCGCGACCCGTCCTCGTCGGCGATCAGCGCGTGCAGGAGCGCGCCGTCGTGGTAGGCCGCGACCGGCGCGAGGCAGCCGGCGCCGATCACGGCCACGCACCGACGCTCGGCCTCGACGCGGCGGCGCGTCTCCGCGTCGTCGGCACGTGCGACGAGTGCCTCCTCACCCGCACGCACCTGGAGCGCGAGCGCGCCCTGCCCGGCCTCCGGGAGCAGCCGCTCCGGCTCGAAGCGATGCCCGATCTCGTCCGCGAGCCCGAGCCGGTCGAGGCCGCACGCCGCGAGCACGACCGCGTCCAGCCCCCGCTCCCTCCGCTTGCGCAGGCGCGTGTCGATGTTGCCGCGGAGCGGCTCGATCGCGAGCGTCGGCTCGAGCGCGAGCAGCTGCGCACGGCGCCTGGCGGAGGCGGTGCCGACGCGCATTCCCGGCCGCAGGTCGGCGGCGCCGACGAGCGCGTCGCGCGGATCGTCGCGCGGGAGGTACGCGCCGACCGCCAGCCCCTCCTCGTCGGTCGACGTCATGTCCTTCGCCGAGTGGACGGCGACGTCCACCCTGCCCGCGAGCAGCGCCTCCTCGAGCTCCTTCACGAAGACGCCGCGCGCGCCGATCTCGCCGAACGGCCGGCTGCGGTCGCGGTCGCCGGCGGTGGTCACCGGTACGAACGCGATCTCGATGCCGGGCCCGCGCAGCACCTCGGCCGCCCGCTCGGCCTGCGTGAGCGCGAGCCGCGAGCCGCGCGAGCCGATCCGCAGCAGCACCGCCGCTACCCGTCGTCGAGCCCGAACAGGTGGCGGACGGCGTCCGCGTACGACGCGCCGTCCGCGCCGGCCGCGGCCTCCTTCAGCCGCACCGTCGGCACGTGCAGCAGCTTGTTGAGGATCTGCTGCGTCACCGACTCCAGCGTCCGCCGCTCGCGCTCCGAGACGCGGTCGCCCAGCTTCGCGAGCTCGCCCGCGCGGATCTGCTCGGCGTAGGCACGCAGCGACGCGATCGCCGGCACGACGTCGAGCGAGGCGCGCCAGGTACGGAAGCGCTCGGCCTCCTCGGCGACGAGCTGCTCCGCGCGCGCGGCCTCGGCGCGGCGGCCGGCGAGCGTCTCGGCGACGACGGCCTCGAGGTCGTCGATGTCGTAGAGGAAGCAGCCGTCGAGCCCGCCGATCGCGGGGTCGAGGTCGCGCGGCACCGCGATGTCGATGAAGAAGAGCGGCCGCCGCCGGCGCTCCGGCACCTCGGCGGCCCGCAGCACGACGCCGGGCGCGCCGGTGGACGCGACGACGACGTCGACCGCGGCGAGCGCGCGCGGAAGCTCGTCGAGGCCGACGGCCTCGCCAGCGAAGCGGTCGGCCACGCGCCGCGCCGCCTGCGGGCTGCGGTTCGCGACGAACGCGATCTCGGCGCCGCGAGAGGCGAGGTTGCCGGCCGCGAGCGCCCCGATCCGGCCCGCGCCGACGAGGAGGACGCGGCGGCCCTCGAGCTCGCCGAAGACCTGAGCGGCCAGCGCGGCGGCGGCCGACGACACCGAGGCGGGGCTCTCGCCGATCGCCGTCTCCGCCCGCACACGCTTGCCGACGGCGAGGGCCTGCCGGAAGACGCGTCCGAGGAGCGGCCCGGGCTCCGCCGCGTCGAGGGCCTCGCGGACCTGGCCGAGGATCTCCGCCTCGCCGGGGACGAGCGAGTCGAGGCCCGCGGCGACGCGGAACAGGTGCACGGCGGCCGCCTCGTCGTGCAGGCGGTAGAGCACGCCGTCGAGCGGCTCGCCGGCCAGCCGCTCCAGCGCGCCCGCGGCTGGTGCCGCGTCGTCGCCGGCGACGTAGACCTCGGTCCGGTTGCACGTGGACAGGCACACGGCGTCGCCGACGGACCGTGCGAGCGCCGCGGCCGCCTCGACGTCGAGCGCGACGCGCTCGCGCAGCTCGACCGGCGCGACGTGGTGCGAGAGGCCGACCAGGGAGAGCGACGTCATGCGAAGTGCCCCGCGGAGAGCACGAGCCTGGCGACCACGACGAGCGCGAACCCGCCGAGCGCGAGGTACGCACCGCGCCGGCCGGCCGGCCGCGCGAGCAACACGCCGCCGTAGAGCGCCCACGTCGCGAGCGTGAGCGCCTCCAGCGCGTCGAGCGGGGAGCCGTCCTCGCGCAGGCGGACGATCCCCGCGGCGAGGCCGAGCGTCAGCAGCGGCAGCGAGACGGCGATGGTGCGGCGCGTCAGCCGCTCGAGCGACTGGAGCGGAGGCAGCCGCAGACGCAGGATGTCCGGCGCCCGCCGCTTGAGCCTGCCCTCCTCCCAGAGGTAGAGCGAGGCGAGCGCGGCGGCGAGCGTGAAGCCGGCGAAGGCCGCGAGGACGAAGCCGACGTGCAGGACGAGGAACACGCTCGAGTAGCGCGCGCGGCCGGCGGCTGCGATGCCGCCGTCGAGCCGCGCCACGAGGAAGAGCGCGGCGGCAGGCGGCATGACGGCGAGGCCGAGCAGGCGGAAGCGCGGCCGGCAGCCCCAGACGAGGTACGCGGCGACGACGAGCCAGACGAAGAGGTCGAGCGAGCCGCTCCAGCTCGTCCACGGGAAGCCGCCCGCGCGCGCGGCCTGCGCCGCGAGCAGCGCGGTCTGCGCGAGCCAGCCGAGGCGCACGCCCCACGTCGCGGCGCGCGACGTGCGCGCGGACGCGTACGCGAGCGCGGCCTCCCCGTAGCCGAGGAAGGCCGGCCAGAAGAGCGCCTCAACCACGCTCGGCCGCCCTCCGCACGAGCTCCGCGAGCTGCCGCTGCAGCCGCTGCAGCTTCGCGCCGATGATCGCGACCCACGCGAGCACGAAGACGAACACGACGAGGTACGCCGCCGCCACGTACTGCCACTCCGACGGAGGCGCCTGCGCCGTCACTGCAGGAGCGCGCGCAGCTCGCGCACGTGCGCGTCGACCTGCTTGCCGGCGAGCTCGACCGCGTAGAGCGTGGCGAAGAGCGCGAGCATCGCGGCCAGCGCGACGCAGAACGTCAGGAACTGCGAGCCGGCCATCTGCGGCCCGTGGAGCGTGAACACGACGGGATGGATGAAGCGCTGCGAGAGCCTGATCGCGAGGAACGAGACCGGGATCAGGACGACGCCGAAGAGCGCGTAGACGGCGCACATGTTCGCGCGCGACGGCCCCGGCTCGACCGAGAACCGCAGCATGAAGTACGCGCAGTAGAAGAGAAAAAGCACGAGGAAGAGCACGAGCTGGTTCTCCGACCACGACCACCACACGCCCCACGAGGCCTTCGCCCAGATCGAGCCGGTGAGCAGCGTCAGCGCACCGAAGATCACGCCCTGGTGGATCGCGACGTAACTCTGGAGGTCGGCCGCCTCGTCGCGCTTCCACAGCACGCGCAGCGCCTTCCAGGCGCCCCAGCCGAAGCAGACGTACGCGGTCAGGGCGATCGGCACGTGGAAGTAGAAGATCCGCTGCGAGAACCCCTGGTCGGCGTCGGTCGGCGCGTAGAAGAAGATCAGCGCGAGCGCCGCCGCGACCAGGCCGACCGCGAGCAGCGCCACGGCGGCGACGCGGTTCTGCGCGAACGGGCGGGCCACGAGCGGCATGGTAGTCGCGTCCCGCGGCCGCTCCGGAGCGCGGACCGCGGTCATGAGTGCTCCCTCCCGGAGGCGGCTTGATGACCCGGCGAGCGAAAAGCAAGCCGGGCAAGGACGCAGGGAGCGCCCGTACCTGGACGGTACGGGCGCGACCGAGGACGCCGCCAGGCGCGGCTTTGCAGCCGCCGGGACGCAAGAAGGCTTCCGGGAGGGAGCACTTAAGCCTCCGCGACCACGTACTCGAACGCCGCCCACGAGAGGAGGCCGAAGACGGCGTCGTAGAACGCGAGGAAGAGCAGGTAGCGCCCGCCCGCGCCCGCACTCGCGCCGACGCCGCCGACGACGATCGGCACCGCCAGCGGCAGGAACAGGAGCGGCAGGAGCAGCTCGCGCGCGCGCCCGGCGACCGCCATCGCGCCGAGGAGCGTGCCGACGGCGCAGATGCCGACGTCGGCGAGCGCGACGGCGCCAACCGTCCGCGCGTCGACCCCCGAGAAGAACGCGCCGAAGGCGGGCAGCGCCACCACCTCCGCCGCGACGAGGAACGCGAGCACGGCGAGCGACTTGCCGAGCCAGATCGCGCTGCGGTCGCACGGTGCGAGCACCAGCGCGTCGAAGAGGCCCTCCTCGCGCTCCGCGACGAACGCGCGCGTCAGCGCGAGCAGCGCGGTGAAGAGCAGCGCGACCCACAGCAGTCCGAGCGCCGCGACGTGGCGCGTGCCGTGCGGCAGCGCGAAGTGGAAGATCGCGAACGTCGCCACGACGAAGACGAGCATCGACGGCAGCGTCTCCTTCGCCCGCAGCTCGAGCAGCAGGTCCTTGCGCGCGAGCGCGCCGACGTCGGCGACGTAGGTCACGCGAACGCGAGCCGCGCGGTCGCGAGCCCTTCGACGCTCGCCGGATCGTGGGTCGCGACGGCAACCGCCCGGCGCCGGTCCTCGAGCACGGCCTGCAGCAGCTCCAGCCCGTCCCGGTCGAGCGCGTTCGCCGGCTCGTCGAGGATCAGCACGCCGGGCTCGTGCAGGAGCGTGCGGCAGAGCCCCAGCCGCTGCTGCATGCCGCGCGAGAAGGTCGCGACCCGCTCGTGCCGGACCTCCCAGAGGCCGAAGCGCTCGAGCAGCATCCCGATTCGCTCGCGCCGCTCGGGCACGCCGTAGAGGCGGCCGTACATGTCGAGGTTCTCGAGCGCGGAGAGCTCGCGATAGACGAGCGGCTCGTGCGCGAGGTATCCGATGCGAGCGCGCGGCGCGTCGACGACGAGCTCGCCCTCGGTCGGAAGCGCCAGGCCGGCGCAGACACGGAGGAGCGTCGTCTTGCCCGAGCCGTTCGGCCCCGTCACGACGGCGAAGGCGCCGCGCGCGACCTCGAGGTCGACGCCCCGGAGCACGCGCTTGTCGCCGAAGCGCTTGCCGAGCTTTCGCGCGGTGATCATCGGGGGCTAGTGTAGGTGCGTGGATCTGCGCGAAGCCCAAAAGCCGCTGAAGGAGCGGTATCGCGCGGAGCCGGACGCCGCCCGGATCACGTTGAGCGCGAAGGGCGGGGAGACGCAGGGCGCGGCCGCCTGCTCGGTCGACATCGGCCGCGCCGTCTATGCGGCGCAGGCCCACGCCGGCGTCGGCGGCGAGGGAACGGCGCCGTGCTCGG
This sequence comes from Gaiellaceae bacterium, assembly GCA_035652835.1. GTDB lineage: Bacteria > Actinomycetota > Thermoleophilia > Gaiellales > Gaiellaceae > PALSA-600. The sequence goes on along the minus strand of DASRDA010000009.1, from coordinate 34 downwards.
GCGACCTCCTGCTCGGCGCGCTCGCAGCCTGCGC
>DASRDA010000008.1:0-167779 GCA_035652835.1 Gaiellaceae bacterium | reverse complement strand
GGTGAGGGTGACGCTCCTGATGATGGTCGTCTTCGCGTCGCTCTGCTTCAACTTCAACATCCTCCTGCCGCTCCTCGCCAAGGACACGCTCGCCGCGGGCCCGCGCACCTTCGGAATCGTCTCCGCCGCCTTCGGCGCGGGCGCGCTCGTCGGCGCGCTCTCGGCGGCCGCGGTCGCGAACGCGCGGTGGCGGACGATGCTGGGCGGAGCGGCCGGCTTCGGCGTCTGCGAACTCCTGATCGCGCCGGTCCACGGCGTGGTGCTCGCCTGCGCCGTGCTCTTCGTCTGCGGCGTCTTCTTCACGAGCTACACGGCCAACTCGAACGCCGCCATCCAGCTCGCGAGCCCGGACCACCTGCGAGGTCGGGTGCTCGGCCTCTACTACTACGCCTGGAACGGGCTCGCACCGCTCGGCGCGGTCGTCGTCGGCTGGCTCTGCGACCGCGGCGGCACGGAGCTCGCGTTCGCCGTCGGCGGCGCCTGCGCGATCGGAATGACGCTGTACGGAGCGGCCGCGATCGCGGGACCGCCGCGGCGCCGCATCGAGCTCGCGGCCGAGCCCGCGGACGAGCGACTGGCAGCGTAGCGCCAACCTGCGGGAAAGGCGTACTATCGCCACGTCGTTTCAGCCGTCCCCGGCAGGGACATCAGGGGGTTAGCGAATGGCGCAGGTCGCGTTCGAGCGGGTGAGCAAGATCTACCCGGACGGAACCCGGGCCGTCAACGATATGAACCTGGAGATCAGGGACGGCGAGTTCATGGTTCTCGTCGGCCCCTCCGGGTGCGGGAAGACGACGGCGCTCCGGATGGTCGCGGGCCTCGAGGACATCTCGGAGGGTGCGCTCCGGATCGGGGACCGCGTCGTCAACCACGTCCCCTCGCGGGACCGCGACATCGCGATGGTCTTCCAGAGCTACGCGCTGTACCCGCACCTTTCCGTCTACGAGAACATCGCCTTCGGCCTGCGGCTGAAGAAGATGCCCAAGGACGAGATCGACCGCCGGGTGCAGCAGGCGGCGAGACTGCTCGGCCTCGAGGACTACCTGAAGCGGAAGCCGCGCGCGCTCTCGGGCGGCCAGCGGCAGCGCGTCGCGATGGGCCGGGCGATCGTCCGCGAGCCGTCCGCGTTCCTGATGGACGAGCCGCTCTCGAACCTCGACGCGAAGCTGCGCGTGCAGATGCGGGCGGAGATCGCGCGGATCCAGCGCGACCTGAACGTCACGACGGTCTACGTGACGCACGACCAGAGCGAGGCGATGACGCTCGGCGACCGGGTGTGCGTCCTGCGCCACGGCGTCCTGCAGCAGGTCGACCGGCCGCAGGTCCTCTACGAGCGGCCGGCGAACCTCTTCGTCGCCGGGTTCATCGGCTCGCCGGCGATGAACCTCGTCGAGGCGACCGTCGACAGCGCGGACGGCAGGTTCCGGACGGCGTTCGGTCCGCACGAGCTCGACGTGCCCGACCAGGTCGTGTCGGCGCGCCCCCGCCTGCGGAGCTACGCCGGCCGCCCCGTCGCGCTCGGGATCAGGCCGGAGGACGTCGCGGCGGCGAACGGCGAGGTGCCGGCCGGGCAGCGGCTCGACGTCACCGTCGACATCCGCGAGGACATGGGCTCCGAGGTCTTCCTGCACTTCGCGGTCGACGCGCCGCCGGTCGCCTCCGACGCGCTGCGGGAGCTGGTCGGCGGCGAGGCGATCGCCGCGGCCGAGGAGCAGACGCACCACCACGGCAGCCCGTTCATCGCCCGCGTCGGCCGCGAGTCGGCCGCGCGCGAGGGCGAGCCCGTCCGCCTCGCCGTCGACACCCGCCGGCTCCAGTTCTTCGACCTGGAGACCGGCGAGGCGATCGCCTAGGAAACTGTTTCGTGGACATGTCCACGAAACAGTTTCGTCGGGCCGGGCTTGTACCTTCGTCCGGGCTCTGCTTTACTCTTTGAAGCGATGGGCGGCGCGATCACGACGAGCATCACGGTCGACTTCAAGGTCGCGCGCCCGCGACCGAGCTAGCCGGCCCCGCTCCCCACCCGCCCCGCCGGACTAGCCGCACCGAAGGCGGGAAGGCATGAAGGCGCAGGGGCTGTACGACCCGCGCTTCGAGCACGATGCGTGCGGCGTCGCCTTCGTCGCTCACCTGGGCGCGCCCGCCTCGCACGAGGTGGTGACGCGCGCGCTCGACGCGGTCGAGCGGCTCGAGCATCGCGGCGCCGCGGGCGCCGACGCGGGCACCGGCGACGGCGCCGGCATCGTCGTGCAGCTGCCGGACGTGTTCCTGCGCGGCGTGCTGCCGGTCGAGCTCCCGCCGGCCGGCGCCTACGGCGTGGCGGCGTGCTTCCTGCCGCGCGACGAGCGACGCCGCGCGGAGCTCGAGACCCTCCTCGCCGAGACCGTGGAGTCCGAGGGCCAGCGGGTCGTCGCCTGGCGGGACGTTCCGGTCGACGAGGCGGTGCCCGGCGAGACGGCGCGCGCGTTCGCGCCGTGCATCCGCCAGCTCGTCGTCGCGGCGTCGCCCGAGCTCGCGCGCGACCGCGACGCCTTCGAGCGCAAGCTCTACGTGATCCGCCGCGTCGCCGAGAGCGCCGCCGGCGCCGACCTCGTGATCCCGAGCTTCTCGTCGCGGACGCTCGTCTACAAGGGGATGCTGACCGCGCCGCAGCTGCGCGCGTTCTACCCCGACCTGCGCGACGAGCGGTTCGCGAGCGAGCTCGCGATCGTCCACTCCCGCTTCTCGACCAACACGTTCCCGAGCTGGGAGCTCGCGCATCCCTACCGGATGCTCTCGCACAACGGCGAGATCAACACGCTGCGCGGCAACGCGAACTGGATGGGCGCGCGCGAGTCGCAGCTCGAGTCGGAGCTCTTCGGCGACGACCTGCGCAAGGTGCTGCCGGTGATCCGCCCGGGCGGCTCCGACACGGCGACCTTCGACAACGTGCTCGAGCTGCTCGTGCTGGCGGGGCGCTCGCTCCCGCACGCGCTGATGATGATGGTGCCCGAGGCGCACCGCCCCGGCGACCTGCCGCCCGAGCTCGAGGGCTTCTACGCCTACCACGGCTGCCTCGTCGAGCCGTGGGACGGGCCGGCCGCGCTCGTCGCCACCGACGGCCGCGTCGTCGCCGCGACGCTCGATCGCAACGGCCTGCGGCCGGGGCGCTGGCTCGAGACCACCGACGGCTGGGTCGTCCTCTCGTCCGAGGCCGGCGTCTTCGACGTGCCGCCCGCGCTCGTACGGCGGAAGGGGCGCCTCCAGCCCGGCAAGCTCTTCCTCGTCGACCTCCCGGCCGGCCGGATCGTGCCCGACGACGAGGCGAAGCGCGTCGTCGCGACGCGCCGTCCGTACGGCGAATGGTTCGCGCGCGAGTCGGTGCGGCTCGCCGACCTGCCGGCCTGCGAGCCGCGCCCGCTCGCGGAGCCGCTCCGCCGGCTGCAGCTCGCGTTCGGCTACACGCACGAGGACATGAAGGTGATGCTCGCGCCGCTCGCCGCGAACGCGGAGGAGGCGGTCGGCTCGATGGGCAACGACACGCCGCTGGCGGTGCTCTCCGACCGCCGGCCGCTGCTCTACTCGTACTTCAAGCAGCTCTTCGCGCAGGTGACGAACCCGCCGATCGACTCGATCCGCGAGTCGGTCGTGATGAGCGTGCAGACGCTCGTCGGCTCGGAGCGCAACCTGCTCGGCGAGACGCCCGAGCACGCGAGGCAGCTCGTCATCGACGACCCGATCCTCTCCGACGAGGAGCTCGAGCGGCTGCGCTGTGTCCGCACCGGCCTCTTCCGCGCCGAGACGCTCGACATCACGTGGCCGGTCGCGGACGGCGCCGACGGGATGGAGCGGGCGGTCGAGCGGCTCTGCGCCGACGCCGACGCCGCGCTCGAGCGCGGCGCGAACGTCCTCGTCCTCTCCGACCGGGAAGTCGGCCCCGAGCGCGTCGCGATGCCCTCGCTGCTCGCGACCGCCGCCGTCCACCACCACCTCGTCCGCGCCGGGACGCGGCTGCAGGCCGGGCTCGTCGTCGAGTCCGGCGAGCCGCGCTCGGTGCAGAGCGTCGCCGTGCTGATCGGCTACGGCGCCGCCGCCGTCAACCCGTACCTCATGCTCGCCACGCTCGACGAGCTCGTCGACGAGGGACGCCTCGAGCTGACGCGCGAGCAGGCGCGGGCGCGCGCCGTGAAGGCGATCTCGAAGGGCCTGCTGAAGGCGATCTCGAAGATGGGCATCTCGACGATCCCCTCCTACTGCGGCGCGCAGATCTTCGAGGCCGTCGGCCTCGACCGCGAGCTGGTCGACCGCCACTTCACGGGCACGCCCTCGCGGATCGGCGGGATCGGCATGCGGGAGATCGCCGAGGGCGCGCTGGCGCGCCACGCGCGTGCGTACCCCGGCGCCGGCGACGAGCTGCTGCCCGTCGTCGGCCTCTACGCGTGGCGCGCCGGCGGCGAGCACCACCAGTGGAACCCGGAGACGATCGCGCTACTCCAGCACGCCGTCCGCCACGGCGGCGACGCGGCGTACGAGCAGTACGCCGAGGCCGTGAACGGCGACGCGGCGCGCCGCTCGACGATCCGCGGGCTGCTCCGCTTCCGCTTCCCCGCGGACGGCGGCATCCCGCTCGAGCAAGTCGAGCCGGCGGCCGAGATCGTGAAGCGCTTCTCCACCGGCGCGATGTCGCTCGGCTCGCTGTCGCGCGAAGCGCACGAGACGCTCGCGGTCGCGATGAACCGCATCGGCGGCCGCTCGAACACGGGCGAGGGCGGCGAGGACCCTGCGCGGTTCGGCGACGAGCGCCGCTCGCGGATCAAGCAGGTCGCGTCCGGGCGCTTCGGCGTCAACGCGAGCTACCTCGCGAACGCCGACGAGCTGCAGATCAAGATGGCGCAGGGCGCGAAGCCAGGCGAGGGCGGCCAGCTCCCCGGGCACAAGGTCGACCGCTACATCGCGAGCGTCCGCATGACGACGCCCGGCGTCGGCCTGATCTCGCCGCCGCCGCACCACGACATCTACTCGATCGAGGACCTGAAGCAGCTCATCTACGACCTGCGCTGCGCCAATCCGCACGCTCGGGTCTCGGTGAAGCTCGTCGCCGAGGTCGGCGTCGGCACCGTCGCCGCGGGAGTCGCGAAGGCGAACGCCGACCACGTGCTGATCTCGGGCCACGACGGCGGCACCGGCGCGTCGCCGGTCTCGTCGATCCTGCACGCGGGCATCCCGTGGGAGATCGGGCTCGCCGAGACGCAGCAGACGCTCGTCCTGAACGGGCTCCGCTCGCGCATCTGGGTGCAGACCGACGGGCAGCTGAAGACCGGCCGCGACGTCGTCGTCGCCGCGCTGCTCGGCGCCGACGAGGTCGGCTTCGCGACGGCGCCGCTCGTCTCGATGGGCTGCGTGATGATGCGCGCCTGCCACCTCAACACCTGCCCGGTCGGGATCGCGACCCAGGACCCCGAGCTGCGGCGCCGCTTCCGCGGCAAGCCGGAGCACGTGATCCGCTTCCTCTTCGCCGTCGCGGAGGAGGCGCGCGGGCTGATGGCGCGGCTCGGCGTCGCGCGCTTCGAGGACCTCGTCGGGCGCGTCGACCTGCTCGAGCCGGACGACGCAGTCGCGGTCTGGCAGGAGCGCGGCATCGACCTCTCCGCCGTGCTGCGCCCGCCCGACGTGCCGGTCGGGACCCCCCTTCGGCGCACCGAGCCGCAGGTCTCGCCGCTTCCGGGCTGCCTCGACGAGCGGCTGATCGCCGCCGCGGCGGCGGCGCTCGAGCGGCGGGAGGCCGTCGCCGTGTCCTTCGCCGTCTCGAACGTCGACCGCACGGTCGGCGGCCTGCTCTCGCACGCGGTCGTCGCCCGGTACGGCGCCGCCGGCCTGCCGCCGGGGACGATCCGGATCGCGCTCCGCGGCGCCGCCGGGCAGTCGTTCGGCGCCTGGCTCGCGCCGGGGATCGAGCTCGACCTCGTCGGCGAGGCGAACGACTACGCGGGCAAGGGCCTGTCCGGCGGCGTGCTCGCCGTCCGCCCGCCCGAGGACGCCGGCTTCGCAGCCGAGGAGAACGTGATCGTCGGCAACACCGTCCTCTACGGCGCGACCTCCGGCCGCGCGTTCTTCCGCGGGCTCGCGGGCGAGCGGTTCGCCGTGCGCAACTCGGGCGCGAGCGCCGTCGTCGAGGGCGTCGGCGACCACGGCTGCGAGTACATGACCGGCGGCTGCGTGGTCGTGCTCGGCCCGACGGGACGCAACTTCGCCGCCGGGATGAGCGGCGGCCTCGCCTACGTCCTCGACGAGGACGGCTCCTTCGCCGCGCGCTGCAACACGCAGCTCGTCGGCCTCGAGGCGCTCGAGCCGAAGGACGAGGAGCTCGTGCGGGCGCTCGTCGCCGAGCACCGCGAGCGGACGGGCTCGGCCGTCGCGGCACGCGTGCTGGCGGCGTGGGACCCGCACCGCTTCGTAAAGGTGATGCCGCACGACTTCCGGCGCGCGCTCGACGAGCTCGGCGAGGACGCCTGGTCGGCGGGCGGCGTCGGCTTCCTCATCCGCGAGACCGAGGCCGCCGCGTGACGTCGCACTCCTGTCACCGTGCCAGGCACCGGTCATGTCCGAAGGGGCCGACGTAGTGGGCAAGCTTCGCGGCTTCATGGACGCGCCGCGGCGGGAGCCGCCGGAGCGCGACCCGCGCGAGCGCATCCGCGACCGGCGCGAGTTCGTCGGCACGCTGCCGCTCGCCGAGCTGCGCCGGCAGGCGGGCCGCTGCATGGAGTGCGGGGTGCCGTTCTGCCACTCGGGCTGCCCGCTTTCGAACCTCATCCCGGACTGGAACGACCTCGTCTACCGCGACCGCTGGCGCGAGGCGGCCGAGCAGCTCCACCGCACGAACAACTTCCCCGAGTTCACCGGCCGCGTCTGCCCGGCGCCGTGCGAGGCCGCCTGCGTGCTCGAGATCGACGAGGGACAGGCGGTCACGATCAAGCAGGTCGAGGTCGCGATCGCGAACCGTGCCTGGGAGGAGGGCTGGGTCGTGCCGCGACGGGCGTCCGCGCCGAGCGGGCGGTCGGTCGCGGTGATCGGCTCCGGCCCCGCCGGCCTCGCCTGCGCGCAGCAGCTCGCGCGCCGCGGCCACGCGGTCACCGTGTTCGAGCGCGACGAGGCCGCGGGCGGGCTCCTCCGCTTCGGCGTTCCCGAGTTCAAGCTCGAGAAGGCGCTCGTCGAGCGGCGCGTCGCGCAGCTCGAGGCCGAGGGCGTCGTCTTCCGCCTCGGGGCCGACGTCGGTCGCGGCGTCGACGCCGACGAGGTGCGGGCGGCGCACGACGCGGTCGTGCTCGCGACCGGCTCCCGCGTCCCGCGCGACCTGCCGATCCCGGGGCGCGACCTGGGCGGCGTGCACTTCGCGATGGAGTACCTCTACGCGCGGCAGCGCGGCGCGCCGGGGCCGTCGGCCGCGGGCAGGCACGTGATCGTGGTCGGCGGCGGCGACACCGGAGCCGACTGCGTCGGGCACGCCCACCGCGAGGGGGCGGCGTCGGTGACGCAGATCGAGCTGCTCGGGGAGCCGCCGGCCCGCCGGCCGGACGACGTCACGCCGTGGCCGCGCTGGCCGATGAAGCTCCGTACCTCGTATGCGCTGAAGGAGGGCGGGGAGCGGGCGTTCGCGATCTCGACCACGCACCTGACCGGCGGCAACGGCAGCGTGGAGCGGATCCACTGGTGCCGGAACGCCGGCGCGCCGCCGTTCGAGCCGGTGCCGGGCACGGAGGAGTCGCGGCCGGGGGAACTCGTCCTGCTCGCGCTCGGCTTCCTCGGCCCGGAGCCCGGGCTGCTCGAGGCGCTCGGCGTGGAGCGCGACGCGCGCGGGAACGTGGCGACGGCCGGCCACGCGACGTCGGTCGAGGGCGTCTTCGCCGCCGGCGACGCCCGCAGGGGTCAGTCGCTCGTCGTCTGGGCGATCGCCGAGGGCCGGCGCTGCGCGGAGGAGGTCGACCGGTGGCTCGCGGGCGAGCGCCGGGACGCGGGCGCCGTCGCCGCCGCGACCGCACGCTGAGCGCCGCGAGGCAGGAACATGCCGCGCTCGTCGCGGACCTGCGCCCAGCACGGGTGGCCGGGCTGGCCGCCGTGCCGCCGCACGCGGTAGCCGTGCGCGCGCAACATCGTCGACGCGTTGCCGTACAGGCGGCGGATCGTCGAGTGGCTCGGCAGCCCGTCGACGCCGGCGCGCAGCTCACGCACCGTCGGCGTGCGCAGGTGGCGGCGGTGGAAGACGTCGAGCGCGTAGCCGACGAGCTCGTGCGTCCAGCGCCCGCCCGCCTTCGACCAGGGCCGGAGCCGAACGATCACCATGCCGTTACTATACTTTGGAAAGCAAGATGCCCGTCCTTAGTTCACGTAGTGAACTAAGGACGGGAGTTTTCCGAGCACCGGAGTAGACTGAGGCCCATGAGACGGACGATGAACGAGGTGCACGACGCGGAGTGCGCCGTCGCGCTCACCGCCGAGCTGGTCGCGACGAAGTGGACGCCGCTCATCGTCCACGACCTCTCCGAGGGGCCGCGCCGGTTCATGCAGCTCGAGCACGCGTGCCCGGGCATCAGCCCGCGGACGCTGTCGGAGCGGCTCGACAACCTCGAGCGGCAGGGCGTGCTCGTCCGCCGCAGCTATCCGGAGTCGCCGCCGCGCGTCGAGTACGAGCTGACCGACAAGGGCCGCGCGCTGCTGCCGATCATCCGCGAGATGCGCAAGTACGGGCACGCGTGGCTGATCCCGGAGCCCGCGCCGAAGCGGCGCCGCGTCGCGGCGAGACGCTGAGCCGCCGCGTCGCGATCCTCGGCGCCGGCCGCCTGGGCGAGTCGCTCGTCCGCGGGTTCCTGCGCTCGGGCTGGCGCGCGGCGGACGATCTCGTCGTCACCGTGCGGCGCCCTGAGCGCCTGGCCGAGCTTCGCGAGCGCTACGGCGTCGAGGGGACGCACGACAACGAGGCCGCGGCCGCGTCGGCGCCGCTCGTGATCGTCTCCGTCAAGCCGCAGGACATCGCCGCCGTGCTCACGCAGATCGCTCCCGCGGTCGACGGCGAGCGGACGCTGCTCTCGATGGCTGCCGGTATCACGACCTCGTTCATCGAGTCGCGGCTGCCCGACGGCGCCCGCGTCGTGCGCGCGATGCCGAACGCGCCGGCGCTGGTCGACGAGGGCATCGCCGGCATCTGCGGCGGCGCGCACGCGCGCGCCGAGGACCTCGACCTCGCCGAGGAGGCGCTCGGCCACCTCGGCAGCGTGGTGCGCGTCGCCGAGGTCGACATGGACGCCGTCACGGCGATCTCGGGCTCCGGCCCGGCCTACTTCGCCCTGCTCGCGGAGGCGATGATCGAGGCGGGGCTGCTGCTCGGACTGAGCCGGGACGTCTCGACGCGGCTGGTGGTGCAGACGATGTTCGGCAGCGCGCGTCTGCTGCGCGACGAGTCGATGCACCCGGTGGAGCTGCGCGAGGCGGTGACCTCGCCGGGCGGCACGACCACCCGGGCGATCCGGGAGCTCGAGCGCTCCGGCGTCCGCGCGGCGTTCCTCAGCGCGATCAGCGCCGCGACCGAGCGCTCGCGCGAGCTCGCAGAAGGTTGACCCGGCAAGCTGCGGGGCGCGATCATGGCGCCTTGCAGACCGGCTCCCTGCACGAGCTGCGGCGCGACGCGTTCCAGTACGCCTGGGACAACGCCGTCGAGCCCGCGCTCGAGATCGAGTCGGGCGAGACGGTGCTGCTCCACGTCCGGGACGCCTCGGACGAGCAGATCCACGAGGGCTCGGGCGTCGAGGACGTCGGCAAGCTCGACTTCTCGCACGTCAACCCGGTCAGCGGGCCGGTCTACGTCAAGGGCGCGAAGCCGGGCGACGCGCTCGCGGTCGAGCTCCTCGAGCTGCGGCCGCAGGAGTGGGGGTGGACGGCGATCATCCCCGGCTTCGGGCTGCTCGCCGACGAGTACCCCGATCCGTGGCTCCGCATCTCGCGCGTCGACGCGGACAGCGGCCGGGTGCGCTTCTCCGACCGCGTGAGCCTGCCGTTCCGGCCGTTTCCCGGCACGCTCGGCGTCGCCCCGGACGAGCCGGGAGCACATTCGATCGTGCCCCCGTCGCGCTTCGGCGGGAACATGGACACGAAGCACCTGAACCCCGGCGTGACGCTCTTCCTGCCGGTCGGCGTCGAGGGTGCGCTGTTCTCGCTCGGCGACACGCACGCCGCGCAGGGAGACGGCGAGGTGTGCGGGACCGCGATCGAGACGGCGATGGACGTCGTCCTCCGGTTGAGCGTGCGGCGCGACGTCCGGGTCGACGCGCCGCAGTACGACGTGCCGGCCGGGCTGGTCGGCGCGCACGAGCAGTCGGGCTACCACGTGTGCACGGGCGTCGGCCCCGACCTGATGGAGGCGGCGCGCGACGCCGTGCGCGCGACGGTCGGCTGGCTGGGGGAGCGGCACGGGCTCGACCGCGAGGAGGCGTACGCGCTCGCGAGCGTCGCGTGCGACCTCCGGATCCACGAGGTCGTCGACGCGCCCAACTGGGTCGTCGGCTGCTTCGTGCCGGAATCGATCTTCGACGAGTGAGAGGAGGCGGGCGATGACGGCGACGCAGGCGGTGAGGGCCGAGGAGCGGTCACACGGGCGGCTGCGGCGGGAGCTGCGGTTTTGGGAGGCGGTCGCGATCTCGGTCGGCATCATGGCGCCGACCGCGGCGATGGCCCTGAACGGCACGGTGCCGGCGGGCCTCGTCGGCCGTGCCGTCCCGCTGGCGTTCCTGTTCGCGGCGATCGCGATCGCGCTGATCGCCTACTCGTTCATCCGCCTGACGACCTTCTTCAACCACGCCGGCTCCACCTACGCGCTGGCGGGCGTCACGCTCGGCCCGCGCGCCGGCTTCTTCGCAGGGTGGGCGCTGCTCGCCACCTACTCGCTCTTCATCGCCGCCGACATCGCGGAGGTCGGGCTCTTCGGCAGCTCCTTCCTGAGCGGCGCGGGAATCTGGAGCAACCCGTCGTGGATCCTCATCTCGCTGATCGCGGCCGCGCTCGTCTGGTTCCTCGCCTACGGCGACGTCAAGGTCGTCACCCGCGCGCTGCTCTCGTTCGAGGGCATCTCGGTGACGCTGATCGTCGTCCTCGTGATCGTGATCTTCTGGAAGGTGATCGGGCATTCCGCGCCGAACAGCCAGCACTTCACGCTCTCGCCGTTCGTGCCCGCGTCGGGCACGACGATCGGCGCCGTCGCGTTCGCCTCGGTGTTCGGCCTGCTGTCGTTCGGCGGCTTCGAGGGCGCCGCCGCGCTCGGCGAGGAGACGAACAACCCGCGCCGCAACATCCCGCTCGCGATCGCCGCGGCCGTCGGCTTCTGCGGCGTCTTCTACACGATCGTGATGCTCGCGCAGTCGCTCGGCTTCGGCCTGAACGGGGCGGGGATCAAGGCGTTCTCGGGCTCGAGCGCGCCGGTCGCCGACCTGGCGAAGACCTACGTGTCGAGCGGCATGCAGGACGCGATCAACTTCGGCGCGACGCTCAGCGCGTTCGCGAGCTGCCTCGGCTGCGCCGCCGGCGCGTCGCGGATCCTCTTCGCGCTCGGCCGCGACGGCTTCCTCACGCGGCGCCTCGGTGACGCGTCCGTCCGCACGGGCTCGCCCGCGAACGCGCTCGCCGTCGTGATGGCCTTCGGCGTCGCGCTGACGATCGGGCTGCGCGTGAACGACACCTCCTCGGTCAACGCGTTCTTCTATCCCGGCACGGCGGGCGTGCTCTCCATGCTCGTCGCCTACTTCGTGATCCAGTTCGGCGCGGCGAAGTTCCTGCACCTCGAGGGGCGCGAGCCGCGGTGGCGCGCCGGGATCCTCGTCCTCGCCACGGCGGCGATCGTCTACACGTTCTACAAGCAGGTCTGGCCGAAGCCGGCGTACCCGTACGACCTGTTCCCGCTGATGATCGCCGGCTGGGCAGCGCTCGGTATCGCGATCACGCTCGCCTTCCCGGCGCTGACGCGCCGGATCGGCCGCGGCCTGGCGGAGGCCGAGGGGATCGCGAGCTGAGACGCCGCCCGACGAAACTGTTTCGGGGACATGTCCCCGAAACAGTTTCCGCGGTCGCTTTCCAAAGGAAAGCTTGACAGAGGCTCGCGCGGCAGGCACACTCGACGCCTGATGGGCGAGCCGCGCCGCATGCGCATGGTCTCCGAGACGACGTCGCAGGACGTCGTCCTCTTCACGCTCATCATTCTCCCCCGCTAGGGGGAGCGACGCACTCACGCGGCCGCGACGCCGCACACGCCGACGTCAGACGGAAGAAGTGCGCCTCCGTGCGGGGCGCCGACGAAGGAGTTCATCGAGTGCGCAGGATCACCATCTTCGACACCACGCTGCGTGACGGCGAGCAGTCGCCGGGCATCGCGCTGCGTCCCGCCGAGAAAGCGGAGGTCGCACGTGCGCTCGAGCGCCTGCGCGTCGACGTGATCGAGGCCGGGTTCGCCGCGTCGTCGCCCGGCGACCGCGAAGGGGTCGCGGCGGTCGCGGCCGCCGTCTCCGAGACGACCGTCGCCTCGCTCGCGCGGACGACGCAGGGCGACATCGAGGCCGCCGCCGACGCGCTCGCCGGCGCTCCGCGACGGCGCATCCACGTCTTCATCGCGACGAGCCCGGTCCACATGGAGAAGAAGCTCGGCCTCCGGCCCGACGAGGTGCTCGAGCGCATCTCGTGGTCGGTCGACCGCGCGGTCGGGCTCGCCGACGAGGTCGAGTTCTCGGCCGAGGACGCGACGCGGAGCGACCGCGAGTTCCTCGCGGAGGCGGTGCGGCGCGCGGTCGAGGCCGGCGCCGACGTCGTGAACCTGCCGGACACCGTCGGCTACACCACGCCTCTCGAGTACGCGCAGCTCTTCGAGGACATCCGCGATCTCTGCCCGGCGGTGGCGCGCGTGCATCTGTCGGTGCACTGCCACGACGACCTCGGTCTCGCCGTCGCCAACTCGCTCGCCGGCGTCGGCGCCGGCGCGACGCAGGTCGAGTGCACGGTCAACGGCATCGGCGAGCGTGCTGGCAACGCGGCGCTCGAGGAGGTCGTGATGGCGCTGCGCGTGCGCGGCGACTCCTACGACGGCGTGGCCGGCGTCGATCCCCGCGGCATCTGGGAGACGTCGTCGCTCGTCTCGCGCCTCACCGGCTACGCGGTGCAGCCGAACAAGGCCATCGTCGGCGCCAACGCGTTCGCGCACGAGGCCGGCATCCACCAGGACGGCCTGCTGAAGGACGTCTCGACGTACCAGATCATGGATCCCGCCGAGCTGGGCCTGGCGATGACGCTGCCGCTCGGCAAGCACTCGGGCCGCCACGCGTTCGCGCGCGCGTGCAGCGACGCGGGGCTCGAGCTCGGCGCCGACGAGCTCGCGGACGCGTTTCGCCGCTTCAAGGAGCTCGCCGACCTCGGCGGGCCGGTCTCGCTGCAGGACGTGTTCGCAGGAGCTGCGGCATGAGTGCGAAGACAGTCGCCTGCCTGGCCGGCGACGGCGTCGGCCCCGAGCTGATGGCCGCGGCGACGCGCGCGCTCGAGGGCGTCGCCCGTCTCCACTCGCTCGAGCTCGACGACGTCCACCTGCCCTTCGCCGGCGAGGCCGTGACGCGATCCGGCCACGCGCTGCCGCGGTCCACGCGCGCCGCCTATCGGGAGGCGGACGCGATCCTCGTCGCCTCGCCGGAGGAGCCGGCGCTCGAGGGCGTCAAAGCCGACCTCCATCTCGCCTGGCGGGTCGCGCGCGTCCACGTGAGCGCTCATCGCGACGTCGTCGTCGTCGGTCCGGTCGCGCCGGAGGCGAACGCCCGCGCGATCGCGCGCGGGTTCAGCTGCGCCGCCTCACGCCGCGGCCGCGTCGCGTGTGTCGGCGACGGTCCGCGCTGGCGCGAGGCGGTCGAGCGCGAGCGCGCGCGCTGGGGAGCGATGGCGGTCGAGCAGCCGACGCTGGGCGAGGCGCTGATCCGCCTCAAGGAGCAGCCGGGGAGCCTCGACGTCGTCGTCACCGAGGCCCACCTCGTGTCGCCGCTCGTCGATGCGGCGGCTCACTTCGCCGGCTCGCGGACGGCGGTCGCCCACGGCTGGATGTCGGACGGCGGGCCGGGGGTGTTCGCGCCCGGGACGTCCGAGTCGAGCGACGTCGCCGGCCTCGGCGTCGCCGACCCGACCGGCATGCTCTTCACCGCGTCGCTCCTCCTCGGCGAGGGGCTGAAGCGGCGGTCGGCGTCGCGGACGCTCGAGCGGGCCGTCGGCGAGGCCGCCCGCGCAGGCGCCGCCCGCGACACCCGCAGCTTCACCGACGCGGTGATCGAGCTGCTTCCGCAGGCGCGGACCGACGTCGAGCTGTTCGACGAGGTCTGGCGTTGAGAACGCTGGGCTCAGACGCGATCCTCCGCTGCCTCGAGCACGAGGGGGTCGAGGTCTGCTTCGGCATCCCCGGCGGCGCGATCCTGCCGACCTACGACGCGTTCGCGCGCGGCACGACGGTGCGTCACGTGCTCGCGCGCCACGAGCAGGGCGCCGGGCACATGGCGGAGGGCTACGCGCGCGCGTCGGGGAAGGTCGGCGTCGCGCTCGCGACGTCGGGGCCGGGCGCGACGAACCTCGTCACCGCGATCGCCGACGCGTGGATGGACTCGACGCCGCTCGTCTGCATCACGGGCCAGGTTCGGTCGAGCCTGATCGGCACCGACGCCTTCCAGGAGGTCGACATCACCGGCATCACGATGCCGATCGTGAAGCACTCCTGGCTCGTGCAGGACGTGGAGGAGCTGCCGGGCGTGCTGAAGGCGGCGTTCCACGTCGCACGCACGGGACGGCAGGGCCCGGTGCTCGTGGACGTCGCGAAGGACGTGCAGGAGGCGGCGTTCGACTTCTCCTACCCCGACGAGGTCGACCTGCCCGGCTGGAAGCCGCCGACCAGGGTGCACCGCCGGCAGGTCGCCGAGGCCGCACGCGCGATCTCGGAGTCGACGCGGCCGGTCGTCTACGCCGGCGGCGGCGTCCTGAACGGCGACGCGTGCGAGGAGCTGCGCGCGCTCGTCGAGCTGGCCGAGCTGCCGGCGGTCGTGACGCTGATGGGCAAGGGGTGCCTGCCCGACTCGCACCCGCTCAACTACGGCGCGCCGGGCATGCACGGCTCGAAGTACGCGAACTGGGCGCTCAACAAGTCCGACCTCGTGATCGCGGTGGGCACCCGGTTCGACGACCGCGTCACCGGCAAGCTCTCCGCGTTCGCGCCCGACGCGCGCGTGATCCACTTCGACGTCGACGCGGCGGAGGTCGGGAAGATCCGGCACGCCGACATCCCGGTCGTGGGGCCGCTGAAGCTCGCGCTCGCGGAGCTGACGGCCGCGCTCCGGGAGCTCGAGCGGCCGCGCCACGAGGAGTGGCTGCGACAGGTCGAGGAGTGGCGGCGGCTGTATCCCTATCGCTACGGCCGCGACGGCACGCTCAAGCCGCAGGCGGCGGTCGAGGCGCTTCGCGACCTGGCGGCGACGCGCGACGAGGACGTCATCTGGACGACCGGCGTCGGCCAGCACCAGATGTGGGCGATGCAGTACCTCGTGTGCGACCGGCCGCGGACGTTCGTCAGCTCGGGCGGGCTCGGGACGATGGGCTACGGCCTCCCGGCGGCGATCGGCGCCAAGGCGGCGCGGCCCGACGCGACCGTCGTGTGCATCGACGGCGACGGCTGCTTCCAGATGACCTGCCAGGAGCTCGCGACCGCGGCGCTCGAGCGGCTGCCCGTCGTGGCCGTCGTGATCAACAACGGCTGGCTCGGGATGGTGCGTCAGTGGCAGGAGCTCTTCTACGACGAGCGGTTTGCCCACACCCATCTGACGCACCAGGTGCCCGACTACGCGCAGCTCGCGGAGGCGTTCGGATGCGCCGGGTTCACGGTGGAGGACGAGGACGAGCTCGAGCCGGCCCTCGAAGCGGCGTTCTCCGCCGGCCGCACCGCCGTCGTCGACGTGCGCTGCGACCCGGAGGAGAAGTGCTTCCCGATGGTGCCCGCCGGTGCGGCCTCGGTGGACGTCATCGAGGCGCCGGAGGAGGCGGTCGCGTGAACGAGCTTCGGAACTCGCGAACCTGGTTCGCGGCTTCGCCGCGAACCAGGTTCGGGTGCCCGTCCTTGGTTCGCGATGGAGTCTGGAAACTGTTTTGCGACGGAGTCGCAAAACAGTTTCGGAGGGTCTCCGCGTGACCTCGCACACCCTCAGCGTCCGACTCGAGAACAAGCCGGGTGCGCTGGCGCGTGTGTCGCAGCTCTTCTCGCGCCGCGGCTACAACATCCAGAGCCTCGCGGTCGGCCCGACCGAGCGGGCCGACATCTCTCGACTCACCCTGCGCGTCGACTGCAGCGAGCACTCGCTCGAGCAGATCGAGAAGCAGATCCACAAGCTCGTGAACGTGCTCCGCGTCACCGAGCTGCGGCCCGACGAGTCGCTCGAGCGCGAGCTCGTACTGATCACGGTCGCGGTCGGCCCCGAGAAGCGCGGCGGCCTCGTCGCGCTCGCGCAGGCGGCCGGCGCGCGCGTCGCCGACATCGGCCGCGACGCGATCACCTTCGAGCTCGTCGGGCGGCCCGACGAGGTCGAGTCGTTCGAGGAGCTCGTGCGCCCCTTCGGCGTGCGCGAGCTCGCCCGCACCGGCCGCATCGGCCTGCGCCGTCCCAGCGCGGCGGGCCGCCGCGCGCCCGCCCCCGTCAGCTAGCCACGAAAGGAAGCCTCATGGCAGAGATCGTCACCTCGGGCAACACCGACCTCCTGAGCGGCAAGGTCGCCGTCCTCGGCTACGGCAGCCAGGGGCACGCGCACGCGCTCAACCTCGCCGACTCGGGCGTACAGGTCGAGGTCGGGCTGCGCGACGGCAGCCCGTCGTGGGCCGCGGCCGAGGACGCAGGGCTGACGGTGCGCTCGACCGCCGACGCCGTGTCGGGCGCGCAGCTCGTCGCGTTCCTCGTGCCGGACGGTGCGCAGCCCGCGCTGTACGAGCAGGAGGTCGCGCCGAGCCTCGCGCCCGGCGCCGCGCTCCTCTTCGCGCACGGCTTCAACGTCCACTACGGGCGCATCGCGCCGCCGGACGGCCATGACGTGATCATGGTCGCGCCGAAAGGCCCCGGGCACATCGTGCGGCGGCTGTACGAGGAGGGGTACGGGACGCCCGCCGTCGTCGCCGTCGCGCAGGACGCGAGCGGGCAGGCGCGCGAGCTCGCGTTCGCGTACGGTGCCGCGATCGGCGCCGGCCGGGTGGGGATGGTCGAGACGACGTTCGCGGAGGAGACCGAGACCGACCTTTTCGGCGAGCAGAGCGTGCTCTGCGGCGGCGTGTCGCAGCTCATCCGGCTCGGCTTCGAGACGCTCGTCGAGGCCGGCTACCAGCCGGAGGTCGCCTACTACGAGTGCCTGCACGAGCTGAAGCTGATCGTCGACCTGATCTGGGAGGGCGGCCTGGAGCGGATGCACTTCTCGATCTCCGACACCGCCGAGTACGGCTCGCACGCGGTCGGGCCGAAGGTCGTCGACGAGCACGTGCGCGAGAACATGCGCGCGGTGCTGGCGGCGATCCGCGACGGCTCGTTCGCGCGCGAGTGGATCGCGGAGATGGACCGCGGGCAGCCGAGCCTGTCCGAGTACCGTGCGCAGCTCGCGGCGACGCAGCTCGAGCGGGTCGGCGAGCGGCTCCGCCGGCTCAACCGGCGCGCGGCCGAGGAGGTCGGCACGCGCTAGTGGCCGCGGTCGACGTCCCGGTCGCCCTCCTCGGCTACGGCACCGTCGGCGCCGCCGTGAACCGCCTGCTCACCGAGCAGGCGGACGACATCGAGCGCGCGACGGGCCACCGGCTGCGCGTGGTGAAGGCGCTCGTCCGCGACGCGGAGAAGGAGCGCTCGTACCCGGCGCCGAGCGGCGTGCTGACGGCCGACGTCGGCGAGATCCTCGACGATCCGTCGATCGCCGTCGTCGCGGAGGTGATGGGCGGCGTCGAGCCCGCCGGCTCGTACGTGCTCGAGCTGTTGCGGCGCGGCAAGCACGTCGTCTCAGCGAACAAGCAGCTCGTCGCGCGGCGCGGCGGCGAGCTCTTCTCGGCCGCGTCGGAGACCGGGGTGCAGCTGCGCTTCGAGGCGAGCGTGTGCGCCGCGATCCCCGTGATCAAGGTGCTGCGCGAGGCGCTCGTCGTGACGAACGTGCACCGCGTCCTCGGGATCGTCAACGGCACCACGAACTTCCTGCTGACCGAGATGGAGTCGGGGTCGAGCTACGAGCAGGCGCTGGCCGAGGCGCAGGCGCGCGGCTACGCGGAGGCGGATCCCGCGGACGACGTCTCGGGCGCCGACGCCGCCGCGAAGATGGCGATCCTCGCCACGGTCGCCTTCAACTCCCGCGTCGACCTGGCGGACGTCGACGTCGCAGGCATCGAGGAGATCGACCCGCTCGACCTCGCGGCTGCACGGGAGCTCGACATGGCGATCCGCCTCGTCGGCGCCGCGCGGCTGGTCGAGGGTCACGTGGACGTGCGCGTGCGGCCCGCGCTCGTCGACAAGCAGCATCCGCTCGCCAAGGTCGACGGCGCGTTCAACGCCGTGATGCTGCAGGGCGACGCGATCCGCGAGATCACGCTCGAGGGCCCCGGTGCCGGCGGCGTGGAGACGGCGTCGGCGGTGATCGCCGACATGGTGAGCGTGATCGGGACGATGGGCACCGGCTTCCTGCAGAACGACGCGGCGTGGCGCGAGCTGCCGCCGCTGCCTCGCGGGGAGAGCAGGTCGCCGTTCTACTTCCGGCTGTCGGTGGAGGACCGGCCGGGCGTGCTCGCGCGCGTGGCGGAGGAGCTCGCCGAGCGCGGGATCTCGGTGGCGCGCCTGCTGCAGCACGCGAACGGCTCGGGTGCCGCGCTGCACGTGATCACGCACGAGGCGCGGACGGGCGCGCTCGACGAGGCGCTCGACGCGATCGCCGCGCTGCCCGACGTCCGCCGGCGCCCGCAGCCGCTGCCGGTGATCTCCGAGCGGGGCGTGGTGGAGCTCGGGTGGGCGTGACGCGCACCGTTCCGGCCGTCTCGCTCGGCGAGGGCGCGACGCCGCTCGTGCCGGCGCCGCGGCTGTCGGCGGAGCTCGGGCTGCGCGTCTACCTGAAGTGCGAGGGCGCGAACCCCACCGGGAGCTTCAAGGATCGCGGGATGGCGGTCGCCGTCTCGCGGGCGCGCGAGGCGGGCTCGCACACCGTCGTCTGCGCCTCGACCGGCAACACCGCCGCGTCGGCTGCGGCGTACGCGGCGCGGGCCGGCCTGCGCGCCGTCGTGCTCACGCCGGAGGGGGCGACCGCCGGCCCGAAGCGGGCGCAGGCGCGTGCGGCGGGAGCGCAGGTGCTCGAGCTTCGCGGCAGCTTCGACGACGCGCTCCGCTGCTGCCGCGAGCTCGCGACGCAGCCCGGGTTCGCCCTCGTCAACTCGCTCAACCCGGACCGCATCGAGGGCCAGAAGACCGTGTCGTTCGAGCTCGTCGACGAGCTCGGGGGTGCGCCGGACGTCGTCGGACTGCCGTTCGGCGGCGGCGGCAACCTCTGCGCCGTCACGCGCGGCTTCGAGGAGGCCGGCGCCCGCCCGCGCGTGGTCGCGGGCCAGGCGGCCGAGCGGGCGACGACGTGGGCGTCGGCGATCCGCATCCGGCGGCCGGCGCACGGCGACGAGGTCGCGTCGCTCGTCGAAGCCGGCGCGGTGGAGGTCGTGTCGCTCGAGGAGGACGAGATCCGAATGGCCTGGCTCGACCTGGCCCGTCTCGAGGGCGTCTTCTGCGAGCCGGCGTCGGCGGCGGCGCTCGCGGCGCTGCGGAGCGTGGCGCTGCCCGACGAGGGCACGGCGGTCTGCATCCTCACCGGCCACGGGTTGAAGGACCCGGAGCGCGTCCCGGAGGACGACGCCCCCGCCGTGGAGCCGCGGCTCGACGCGATCCTGGAGGTTCTTAACGGTGCCTGACACCGTCACAAAACTGCTGCGTGTGTGCGCGCCCGCGTCGACGGCGAACCTCGGGCCGGGCTTCGACTGCGCGGCGGCGGCCCTCGACCTGTGGAACGAGCTCGTGGTCGAGGACGGCGAGGGCGTCGAGATCGAGGGCGAAGGGGCGGACGAGCTGCCGCGCGACGCGACGCATCTCGCGCTGCGGGCGTTCGCGCTGTTCGCGCAGTCGCAGGGCCGCCGCTTTCGCTTCGTCAACCGCATCCCGCTCGAGCGCGGGCTCGGCTCGAGCGCGGCGGCGATCGCGCTCGGCCTCGTCGCCGGCGCAGCCGTTGCGGGCGGCGGCGTCCCGCCCGACGAGCTGCTGGACGCGGGCGCCGAGCTCGAGGGGCACGGCGACAACCTCGCCGCCGCGCTCAACGGCGGCGTCTGCCTGGCCTGGCGCGACGGCGGTCGCATGCGTGCGGTGCGCGTGGCCGACGACCTGCCGCTGAAGCCGCTCCTCGCCGTGCCCCCGCAGCGCGTGAACACGGCGCACTCGCGGAACGGCCTGCCCGCGACGGTGCCGCACGCCGACGCGGCCGCCACCGCGGGCGCCGCGGCGCGCCTCGGCGCCGCGGCCGCGGCCGGCAACGCGGAGCTGCTGCGGGCGGCGTTCGCGGACGCGCTCCACGAGCCGTACCGGCGCGGGAACGCACCGCTCCTCGAGGAGCTCGCCGGCCTCGGCGCCGGCGTCACCCTCTCCGGCTCGGGCCCGTCGGTCGTGGTCTGGGCCGAGCCCGCGGAGCGAGCACGGGTCGCGGCGCAGATCGAGGAGATCGCGCCTCCCGGGACGAGGGTGCTGCCGCTCGACGTGGCCGCGCGGGGAGCGGGGCCGGCGTGAGGCGGCACAGCGCCGCCCTCGTCGACGGCGTCGACCGCGCGCCCGCGCGGGCGATGCTGAAGGCGGCCGGCTTCACCGATGCCGACCTCGCACGGCCGCTGATCGGCGTCGCGACGACGTGGATCGAGACGATGCCGTGCAACCTCAACCAGCGGCTGCTCGCCCGGCACGTCAAGCAGGGCATCCGCGGCGCGGGCGGCACGCCGCTCGAGTTCAACACGATCTCCGTCTCCGACGGCGTCTCGATGGGGACGACCGGCATGCGCGCCTCCCTCGTCTCGCGCGAGGTGATCGCCGACTCGATCGAGCTCGTCGCGCGCGGCCACCTGCTCGACGGGCTCGTCTGCCTCGTCGGCTGCGACAAGACGATCCCGGCCGCGGTGATGGCGCTCGCCAGGCTCGACCTGCCGGGGCTCGTGCTCTACGGCGGCTCGATCGCGCCCGGGCGCTACCGCGGCCGCGACGTCACGATCCAGGACGTCTTCGAGGCGGTCGGCGCGCACGCGGCCGGGACGATGTCCGAGGCCGAGGTGCACGCGCTGGAAAGCGTCGCGTGCCCCGGGGTCGGCGCCTGCGGCGGCCAGTACACGGCCAACACGATGGCGACCGCGCTCGACTTCCTCGGCGTCAGCGTCCGCGGGCTGAACGAGATCCCGGCGGCCCATCCCGGCAAGCCGCAGGCGGCGGTGCGCGCGGGCGAGCTGGTCATGGAGCTCGTCGAGTCCGACACCCGGCCGTCGCAGGTGCTCACGCGCGAGTCGCTCGAGAACGCGATCGCGGCGATCGCGGCGACGGGCGGCTCGACCAACGGCGTGCTGCACCTGCTCGCGATCGCCCACGAGGCCGGCGTCGACCTCTCGATCGACGACTTCGACACCATCGCGGCGCGCACGCCGATCGTCGCCGACATCAAGCCGGGCGGCCGCTTCGTCGCCACGGATCTCTTCAAGGCGGGCGGCACCTCGCTCGTCGCGCGCGAGCTCGTCGCCGCCGGGCTCGTGCACGAAGACGCACGGGGCGTCGACGGCCGCACGCTGCGCGACGTCGCGGACGGGGCCACCGAGCGGCCCGGTCAGCAGGTGGTCGTGCGCTGGGACGAGCCGCTGAAGCCGACGGGCGGCCTCGCCATCCTGCGCGGCAACCTCGCCCCGGAGGGCGCGGTCGTGAAGCTCGCGGGGCACGAGCGGCTGCTGCACGAAGGGCCTGCGCGCGTCTTCGACTCAGAGGAGGACTGCTTCGCGGCCGTGAAGGCGCGGTCGATCCGGCCGGGCGACGTCGTCGTCATCCGCTACGAGGGGCCGGCCGGCGGTCCCGGCATGCGCGAGATGCTCCACGTCACGGCGGCTCTGGTCGGCGAGGGGCTCGGCGACGAGGTGGCGCTCGTCACCGACGGCCGCTTCTCGGGAGCGACCCACGGGCTGATGGTCGGCCACGTCGCGCCCGAGGCGGCGCACGGCGGGCCGATCGCGCTCGTTCGCGACGGCGACCGGGTCACGGTCGACGTCGCTGCGCGGCGCCTCGACGTCGCGGTGGACGAGGCCGAGCTCGAGCGCCGCCGCGCGGAGTGGGAGGCCCCGGCGCCGCGGTACACGTCGGGCGTCTTCGCCAAGTACGCGGCGACTGTCGGCTCGGCGTCACGAGGGGCGGTGACGTCGTGAGGCGCCAAACTCCCGAACGTGGTTCGCGGCTCCGCCGCGAACCAGGTTCGGGCAACTCAGCTCTGCAGCAACCTCCGAATCGCGCGGGTCGCCTGGCCGATGCGCTGCTCGTTCTCGACGAGCGCGAAGCGCACGTGCCCGTCGCCCCCCGCACCGAACCCGATCCCCGGGCTGACCGCGACGCCGCCGGAGCGCGCCAGCTGCAGGGCGAACTCGAGAGAGCCGAGCGCGCGATGACGCTCGGGGATCGGCGCCCAGACGAACATCGTGCCGCGTGGCGGCTCGACCTCCCAGCCCGCGCGGGCGAGGCCGGCGCAGAGCGCGTCGCGGCGCCTGCGGTAGATCTCGCACACCTCGACAGGGTAGTCCGCGGCCTCGCGGAGCGCGACGATCGACGCGATCTGGATCGGCTGGAACGTGCCGTAGTCGAGGTACGACTTCAGCTTCGCGAGCGCGCCGACCACGTCGGCGCGGCCGACGACGAAGCCGACCCGCCACCCGGCCATCGAGAACGACTTGGTGAGGCTGTAGAGCTCGACGGCGCAGTCGAAGGCTCCGTCCGCCTGGAGGATCGACGGCGGCCTGTGCCCGTCGAACGCGATGTCGGCATACGCGAAGTCGTGGACGACGAGGAAGCCGTGCTCGCGCGCGGCGTCGACGAGCCGCTGCAGCTCGGCGAGCGTCACGGTGGTCGTCGTCGGGTTGTGCGGATAGGAGACGACCGCGACGCGCGCGCCGCAGGAGGCAGCCGCCTCGACGACCGCGTCGACGCCGCCGCACGCGGGGGCGGTGACGACGGCGGCTCCGGCGAGCCGCGGCGCGACGTGGTGGATCGGGTAGCTCGGCGTCGGCACGACCGCCGTGTCGCCGGGCTCGACCAGCACCCACATCAGGTGGGCGAGGCCCTCCTTCGCGCCGATCGTGCTCACGACCTGCGTCTCCGGATCGAGCGTGACGCCGAAGCGGCGCGCGTAGAGCTCGCAGACAGCGGCGCGGAGCTGCGGGATGCCGCGGCTCGCGGAGTAGCGGTGGTTGCCCGCCTTGAGCGCGGCCTCGCGGAGCTTCTCGACCGCAGCCGGCGGCGAGGGGATGTCGGGATTGCCGAAGCCGAGGTCGATCACGTCGCGCCCCTCGCGCCGCAGCTCGCGCTTCAGCGCGTCCACCGTCGCGAAGACGTACGGCGGCAGGTCCTCGACACGCCGAAACTTCACTTCGGAAAGTAGTGTAGGAGCCCGTTCCATGTCCGTTGAGGCGCTGAGGTGCAGGGTGTGCGAGAGCGAGTATCCCGCCGTCGCGAGCGGCGTGTGCGTTCGCTGCTTCGGCCCGCTCGAGCCGGTGTACGACTGGAGCGTCATCGCGCGCCGCGTCTCGCGCGAGTCGATCGCGGCGGGCCCGCGCTCGCTGTGGCGGTACGAGGCGCTTCTGCCCACCGCCGCGCCGCCGGACGCGGGCGCGGGCCCGGGGTGGACGCCGCTCGTGCCCGCGCCGCGCCTCGCGCGCGCCCTCGGCGTCGGCGAGGTGCTGCTGAAGCTCGACCACGCCAACCCGACGCACTCGTTCAAGGATCGCGTGGTCGCGGTCGCGTCCGCGAAGGCGGCCGAGCTCGGCGCCGACACGCTCGCGTGCGCCTCCACCGGCAACCTCGGCAACGCCGTCGCCGCCCGCGCGGCCGCGTCGGGAATGCGGGCCGTCGTCCTCTATCCGGCGACGGTCGAGCCGGAGAAGATGCTGACGACGGCGGCGTTCGGCGCGGAGATGTACGCGGTGCGCGGCAGCTACGACGATTGCTCGCGCCTCGTCGTCGAGCTCGCCGGCGAGCTCGACTGGGCGTTCGTCAACGTCAACCTCCGCGCGTACTACGCCGAGGGCTCGAAGACGCTCGCGTTCGAGATCGCGGAGCAGCTCGGCTGGGAGACGCCGGACGCAGTCGTCGCGCCGATCGCCTCCGGCTCGCTGTACACGAAGCTGTGGCAGGGGTTCGAGCAGCTCGGCCGGCTCGGGCTCGTCGACGGGCCGAGCCCGCGCCTGTACGGCGGGCAGGCGGCCGGGTGCGCTCCGGTCGCGGCCGCGTTCGCGGACGAGCGTCCGGTGTCGCCGGTGCGTCCCGACACGGTCGCGCACTCGCTCGCGATCGGCGCGCCGGCGGACGGCGACCTCGCCGTCGCCACCGCGCGCGCCTCCGGCGGCGCCGTCTACGACGTGCCCGAGGACGACGTCGGCCCGAACATGTCCCTGCTCGCGTCGCTGACGGGCGTGTTCGGCGAGACGGCGGCCGGGGTCACGATCGGCGCGCTGCGCGAGGCCGCGCGCCGCGGAGCGATCGGCGAGGAGGACCGCGTCGTCGCGCTCGTCACCGGGACCGGCCTGAAGACTCCGCAGCTCGTCGAGGCCCGCGGCGGCATCGAGATCGATGCCGACGTCGACGCGCTGCTCGAAGGTTTGGGGGTGAGCGCATGACGTTCCGCGTGGTCGTGCTGCCCGGCGACGGGATCGGGCCGGAGGTCGCCGAGGCCGCCGTGCGGGTGCTCGACGCGCTGCCGGTCGACGTGGCGGTCGAGGAGCACCTCTTCGGCGGCGCCGCGATCGACGCGTGCGGCGACCCCCTGCCGGCGCAGACGCTCGACGCCTGTCGCGACGCCGACGCGGTGCTGCTCGGCGCGGTCGGAGGCCCGCGCTGGGACGGCTCGGCGGTGCGTCCGGAGAAGGGGCTGATCGGCCTCCGGCGCGCGCTCGACGTCTTCGCGAACCTGCGCCCCGCTGTCCAGCGCGACGTCGACCTGCTGATCGTCCGCGAGCTGGTCGGCGGCCTCTACTACGGGCGCCGCGGAGTCCTCGCCGACGGCACGGTCTTCGACACCTGCGAGTACCACCCCGCGCAGGTCGAGCGCGTCGCGCGGCGCGCGTTCGAGCTCGCATCGGCTCGGCGCGGCCGCCTCTGCTCGGTCGACAAGGCGAACGTGCTCGAGACCTCGCGGCTGTGGCGCCGCGTCGTCGACGAGGTCGCGGCCGACTACCCGCTCGTCCGGCTCCGCCACGCGCTCGTCGACAGCACGGCGATGGAGCTGGTCACGAGCCCCGAGCGATTCGATGTCATCCTCACGGAGAACACCTTCGGCGACATCCTCTCGGACGTCGCGGCCGCGGTCACCGGCGGGCTCGGCCTCGCCGCGTCCGCGAGCCTCGGCGACGGTCGCCCCGGGATCTTCGAGCCGGTGCACGGCTCGGCTCCCGACATCGCCGGCGCCGGCGTCGCGAACCCGGCGGCGATGCTGCGCTCGCTGGCGCTGCTGCTCGAGCACGCGCTCGGCCGCGCCGACCTCGCCCGCGACGTCGAGTTCGCGGTCGACCTCGCCCTCACCGCGACGCCGACGCCGGACGTCGGCGGCATGGCCACGACCGAGACGTTCGCCGAGACGGTGATCGACGCCCTGCGGAACGCAGACACCCCGACCACGGAGGAGCAATGGACGGCAACGCCCTGACACCACAGGTCGTCCCCGAGCGGTGGACGGCACACGACAACTCGGCCAGCGTCTGCAGCTGCGCGACGCCGGTGCCGCAGGTGCAGGCGGCGTGGAAGGGCGCCGCGCGCACGTACTGCGCCCGCTGCGGCCTGCCGACGAGGATCGCGTTCGAGCGCGGATGACGGACGAGCCGAGCGTCGGCTATCCCGGGCCCGAGGGGAGCCACTCGAACGCGGCGGCGGCCGTGCTCGCGCCGGAAGCGGTGCGCGCCGTCGGGCTGCCGAGCTTCGGCGCGGTGGTCGATGCCGCGGCGGCGACGGACGTCTCGCTCGGCGTCCTGCCGATCGAGAGCTCCCTGATCGGTCCGATCGCGGAGACGCACGACCTGCTGTTCCGCTCGCCGCTGTCGATCGTACGCGAGGCGACCCTGCCGATCACACACTGCGTGCTCGGCGTCGCCGGCGCGTCGCTCGCCGGCGTTCGCGTCGTGCGCTCGCATCCGGCCGCGTTCGACCAGTGCCGCGACCTGCTGCGGGGATGGACGCCGAAGCTGGTCCCCGCGGCCACGACTGCCGACGCCGCGCGCGAGGTGGCCGAGTCCGGCGACGCCGCGCAGGCCGCGATCGCGGGGCCGGAGGCGGCGGGCGTGTACGGCCTGGCCGTCCTCGCCGCCGACGTCGGCGACCGGCCGGGCGCGTTCACGCGCTTCGTCGCCGTCGCGCCGTACACGCAGATCGCGGGCGGCCCCGGCTGGCGGACGGCAGTGTCCTTCGTCACCGACCATCGCCCGGGCGCGCTCTTCCGTGCGCTCGGCCCGTTCGCGCGCGCCGGGGTGAACCTCGTGCAGCTCGTCTCGCGGCCGCTGCCCGACTCGCCGTGGCGGTATCGCTTCGACGCGGTCGTCGACGGGCATCTCTTCGACGAGTCGGTGCGCACGGCGTTCGCGGAGCTCCGCGCGTCGACGCGCGAGCTGCGCGTCTTCGGGTCCTACGCCGCGGAGGGCACCGACACGAACCTGGTTCGCGGCGGAGCGAACCAGGTTCGGGAGCTTTCGCGATGAGCCGCACCCTGTTCGACAAGATCTGGGACGAGCACGTGGTCACTGACGATGGAGGCCGAGCGCTGCTGTACGTCGATCTCCATCTCGTGCACGAGGTGACGAGCCCGCAGGCGTTCGACGGGTTGCGGACGTCCGGGCGTCGCGTCCGGCGGCCGGACTTGACGGTGGCGACGATGGACCACAACGTGCCGACGACACCGGGTCCGGTGGCGGATCCGCTCGCGCGCGCGCAGCTCGAGGCCCTCCGGCGCAACTGCGACGAGTTCGGCATCCGCCTGTTCGCGACGGGAAGCGGCGGCGAGGGGATCGTGCACGTGATCGGCCCGGAGCTCGGCGTGACGCAACCGGGGATGACGATCGTGTGCGGCGACAGCCACACCTCCACGCACGGCGCGTTCGGCGCGCTGGCGTTCGGGATCGGGACGTCGGAGGTCGAGCACGTGCTGGCGACGCAGACGCTGCCGCAGGCGAAGCCGCGCACGATGCGGATCGACTTCGCCGGTGAGCTGCCGTTCGGGCTGACGGCGAAGGACATGGTGCTGGGCGCGATCGGCCGGATCGGGGTGGCCGGGGGCGCCGGGCACGCGGTCGAGTACGCGGGCGCGGCGATCGAGGCGCTCTCGATGGAAGGGCGGATGACGATCTGCAACATGTCGATCGAGGCGGGCGCGCGGGCCGGGCTGATCGCGCCCGACGAGACGACGTTTCGCTACCTCGAGGGGCGTCCGGCGGCGCCGCGCGGGCCGGCCTGGGAGGCCGCGCTCGAGCGGTGGCGCTCGCTCCGGTCCGACCCGGGCGCCCGCTTCGACGAGGAGGTCGTCGTCGACGTGACGCAGCTGAAGCCGCAGGTGACGTGGGGGACGAACCCGGGGATGGTCGCCGCCGTCGACGACGTCGTCCCGGACCCCTCGGAGTTCGCCGCCGACCAGCGCGAGGCCGTCGAGCGCGCGCTCCGCTACATGGACCTCGCGCCCGGGACGCCGCTCGTCGAGGTGCGGGTCGACCGGGTGTTCATCGGCTCGTGCACGAACGCGCGGATCGAGGATCTCCGCGCGGCCGCGCGCGTCGTCGACGGACGGCGGGTGGCGAACGGCGTGCGCGCGATCGTCGTGCCGGGCTCGGCGCGGGTGAAGGCGCAGGCGGAGGAGGAGGGCCTGCGCGAGGTGTTCGAGCGGGCCGGCTTCGAGTGGCGGCGCGCGGGCTGCTCGATGTGCCTCGGCATGAATCCGGACGTGCTGGCGCCGGGCGAGCGGTGCGCGTCGACCTCGAATCGCAACTTCGAGGGCCGGCAGGGCGCCGGCGGACGCACGCATCTCGTCTCGCCCGCGATGGCGGCGGCGGCCGCGGTCGCCGGGCACTTCACCGACGTGCGGGAGCTGGCGCGGTCGTGAGGAAGCTGCCGCGCGTCGAGGGTCGTGTCGCGGTCCTCGACCGGCCGGACGTCGACACCGACCAGATCATCCCGAAGCAGTTCCTGAAGCGCATCGAGCGCTCCGGCTACGGCGAGTTCCTCTTCTACGACTGGATGAAGGATCCCGGGTTCGAGCTGCGGCAGCCCGACGCCGAGGGTGCTTCGATCCTGCTCGCCGGTCGTAACTTCGGCTGCGGCTCCTCGCGCGAGCACGCGGCGTGGGCGCTCGAGGACTACGGCTTCCTTGCCGTCCTCGCGCCGTCGTTCGGCGACATCTTCCGCACGAACGCCGTGAAGGCCGGGCTCGCACCGGTCGTCGTGCCGGCGGCCGAGCTCGCGCGCGTGCGTGCGGCGGTGCAGGATCGAAACGAGCTGGTCGTCGATCTCGAGGCGCTCGAGGTCCGCCATCCGTCCGGTCTCCGCGTGTCGTTCGAGCTCGATCCGTACGACCAGGAGTCGCTCGTCCACGGGCTCGACGACATCGCGCGGACCCTGGTGCACGAGGCGGACATCGCGGCCTTCGAGGCGTCCCATCCGGGCCGCTTCGACGCGCGTACGCTGGCGTAAGCGCGGGAGGAGACAGGAACGGTGTCTGACACCGTGGGTGTCAGACACCATCTCAGCCACCGGGTGAAGGCGTCATTCCGAACGCTGGCGTAGCACCCGAAGACGATGGCGTCTGCGTGCAGAGAGCGCGCGGCCTGCGCGACCTCGGCGGCGCGTTCACCGGCCTGCGCGACGAGCTGGCCGCCGAACGGCGCCGCGAACGGCAGCGGGAGCAGCGTCGCCGCGCCCGGTAAGCACGCGCTGTCCTTTCTCGTTCCCGGCCTGGCACTCTCGCTCCGTCGCGACCGACTGGTGCCTGACACCACAGGTGTCAGGCACCAGTCACCCCCGCTCTACGATCGGTGGGCATGACCGACTTCGTCCCGCCCGACTTCCACGTCCCGAACGGTCTCGAGACGTCCGACTTCGTGCTCGAGCCACTCGGGCCCGAGCACAACGACGCGGACTACGACGCCTGGACGTCGTCGATGGATCACATCGCAGCGACGCCGGGGTATCCCGACGGCTCATGGCCGCGGGAGATGACGCGGGACGAGAACCGCTCGGACCTGCAGCGTCACGCCGACGACTTCCGGACCCGGAAGGGGTTCACCTACACGGTGCTCGATCCGGCCGGCCGCGACGTGATCGGATGCGTCTACATCTACCCGGCGAGCGAGGGCGACCACGACGCCTGTGTGCTCTCCTGGGTGCGGAAGAGCCACGCACACCTGGACGCCCCGCTCTGGCGCGCGGTGAGCGAGTGGCTCGAATCGGATTGGCCGTTCGCCGCCGTCGAGTACGCGCCGCGCCCCTAGGCGAGAACCGCAGCCGCGACGCGGGCCGCCGCGAGGCTACGTGTAGATGTAGAGCGTTCCCCCCTCGAGCACGGCGACGTCGCCGCCCGACGCGGTCATCGTCGCGTCGCAGTAGCTCGCGGTCCTCGGAAGCTGCCCGACCCGCGTCTGCCGGCCGGTTGCCGGATCGATCCGCAGCAGGTGCTCCTTTGCGCCGCAGGTCAGCTCCCACAGCTTCCCGCCGCCGTAGGCCGCCTGGAAGCCGATCTCCTTTGGCCGCGCGAGCAGCCGCGCCTTCGTGCCGTCGATCCGCCAGATCGCGACGCTCGAGCGGCCCGAGATCTGCTCGAGCCACACCGTGTGCGCGGACGCCGCCATCCACAGGGCCGCCCGGCCGCCCCGGTGGACCACGACCGGCCGCGAGGCGCCGAACGGAACGTGCAGCACCGGCGCGCTCGTGACACCGCTGATGCCGCCGTTGGTGGCCGGGTCGAGCCAGAGGCCGTCCGCGTTCGCGACCATCACCGGCCGGTACACCCGCGGCATCTCGGTCCGCTGCAGCAGCGTCCCGCTGTGCGCGTCGAGCCGAAGCACTTCGGCGCCGTCTCTGGTCGCGACGTCGTAGATCCAGAGCGAACGCCCGTACCACGCGTATTGCGGACGCGTGTCGGAGAAATCCTTGAAGCGCATGACGACCTTCCCGGCAACGGTGAGCGGGACGTCGAACAGATTGCGTTCACTGCCCACCACCGGCGTGACCGCGTGGATCGGCACCGGCGGCTCGTTGCACGCCCGCCTGTACGGCCCGCGGCCCCTGAAGGTCGCCCGCGAGACGACGTAGAACTCGCAAAGCGGGCCGCTCGGCGGGGAGCCCGTGACGAGGAGCGATCCGCCCGTCGACGCGACGGTCCACCACTGCACGCCCCCGTAAGGCAGCGTCAGCGATGCGACGAGCGCCGCCACCAAGCGCACACCGGCGAGTGTAGGGCGGTGTCGCGCCGCGCGGAGGCCGGGGCCTCGGCCGGCGCCTGCTCGGCGCCTAGGCGAGTTGACATATTCCGATATCGGAATATATTAGCCTGCATGGCTCGCACCTCCAGCACCGCCGACGTCTTCAACGCCGTCGCCGAGGCGCGCCGTCGCGAGATCCTGGACACGCTGATCGCGGGCGAGAAGGCGGTGGGGACGATCGTGAACGACCTGTCGCTCTCCCAGCCGCAGGTGTCCAAGCACCTGCGCGTGCTCAGCGAGGTCGGGCTCGTCCGGTGCCGGGCCGAGGGGCGTCGCCGGCTGTACCGCCTCGAGCCGGCGCGCCTCCGGCCGTTCCACGACTGGCTGGCCAAGTACGAGCAGGCGTGGAACGAGCGCCTCGACCGGATGGACGACTACCTCAAAGAGCTCCAACGACAAGGAGAGACACAGTGACAGCCGATCGCCACGGATCCTCGGTCGTCGAGTTCCCGAGCGAGCTCGAGATCCTCACCACCCGAGCGTTCGACGCCCCGATCGAGCTCGTCTTCGACGCGTTGACGAAGCCGGAGCACGTCCGGAACTGGTTCGCTCCATTCGCCGCACGGGTGACGGTGTGCTCGATCGACCTGCGCGTCGGCGGCGACTACCACATCGTCTTCGTGACCGAGGACGGGACCGAGTGCTCGTTCCGCGGGACGTACCTGGAGATCGAGCGGCCGACCCGGATCGTCGACACGTGGCTGTTCGAAGGATGGCCGGATGCATGGGCGGACGAGACGATCGAGCTGCGCGAGGACGCCGGAGCGACGACGGTCACGATCATGCTGGCGTTCCGCGACCAGGCCGGCCGCGCCCACATGACCGCGCACGACGGCCAGGACGACAGCTTCGACAAGCTGGAGGACTACCTGAGGTCGCTGCTCGAGCAGGGGGCAACGCGCTGAGCCCCGTCAGCGGCGGTCGAGACAGCTTCCGGCGCCGCGTGGGACGATGATGGCACGATGCGTGCGGTCGCGCTCGTCTTCGCCGTGGGCTGGGCGCTCTTCTGGCTCTACTGGCTCGTGGCCGCCTTCTCGATGAAGCGGGGTCGCGTTCCGTGGTCCCGCGAGCTGCGTATCCGCGCGGTGATCGGCATCGTCGTGATCGTCCTGATCCGCGTGGGAGCATTTCGCGGACACGGGATCCACACCGATCTGTGGCGCGCCGTCCTCGGGCTCGCGCTCTTCGTTCTCGGGCTGGCGTTCGCGATCTGGGCGCGGCTTCACATCGGCCGCAACTGGGGCATCCCCATGACCGAGAAGAAGGAGCCGGAGCTGGTCACGAGCGGCCCGTACCGCCTCGTGCGTCACCCGATCTACTCCGGCATCCTGCTGGCCGGCGTCGCCACCGCGGTCGGGTTGAGCTGGGTGTGGCTGATCGCCGTCGCGCTCGCCGGCGTCTACTTCATCTACAGCGCGAGGGTCGAGGAGCGCTACCTGACGGAGCGGTTCCCGGACGACTACCCGGCGTACAGGCGCTCGACGAAGATGCTCGTGCCGTTCCTCGTGTGATCGAAGCTCAGCGCCCGCGGCGCGCCTCTCTCGGCGCGTAGCGCCGGTGCAGGATCACCGTGTTGCCGTCGGGGTCGAGGCATGCCGCGAAGTGGCACACGCCGGAGTCCCAGGTCTCCGCGACGAACCGAACGCCCTTCGCCTCGAGCTCCGCGCGCGCCTTTGCGACGTCGGCCACGCGGACCGCGAAGCCGGCCGTGTTCGCGACGAACGGCAGGCCGTCGCGTTCCGGCTCCCAGAAGCTCAGCGTGACGTTCGGCGTCTCCAGCTCGTGCTCGGAGACGTCGCTCTCGGGCAGGCCGAGAACGTCTCGGTACCAGGCGATCGCACGTCCCGCATCCTGCGTCGGGATCGAGATGAAGTCCACCTGCTCGACGCGCACGCATCGACGCTACCACCGGGTCGCTCACGACTCCCGCGCGATCGCGACGAGCTGCTCCACGACGGCGTCGACGGGTTGCGTCGCGTCGATCTCGTGCGTGCAGGTCGCGCGAAGCAGCGGCTCGACCTCCTCGAGATGTCGCAGGAAGAGATCGCGCTCTTCGACGCTCTTGCCGTAGTCGTTCGTCGTCCTCGCGTCGATGCGGCGCAGGAGAACATCGGCGGGCGCGCTCAGCAGCACGACCGCGTCGAACCGCGGATAGAACCGGCCCTGGTTGGAGACGGTGCCCGAGACGTAGAGCGACGGCCCCTCCTCGCGGGACAGGACCTCGCGGATCCGGTCCTCCTGCCAGACGTAGCCGCCGTCGGCATCCGACCAGACGCTCCACCCGTCCTCGTCCGTGTCGACGACCTCGAAGCCGCGCTTCTCGAGCTCCGCCAGGGCGGTCGACTTGCCGACGCCCGACATCCCCGTGAGCAGGATCCGTCGCACCTCACGGCAGGCTAACGGGCAGTCAGCGCACGTCGACCGCGATCCGCCCGGAGACGTCCGGGAGCGGGAGCGACTCCGCCTCCGCGACGACGGCTTCCCGCTCCCCGCGCGACAGGCGCCGCCAGGTCGTGACGGTCACCGCGCGTCCCGCGCGGCGCCACGTGCCGGCGACCTCGCCCGCCACGAGCAGCGCACCGGGCCAGACCCGCGGCGTCCACAGATCGCCCCGTCGCGCCGCAGCGGGCACGAGCAGCGCACGCTCCTCGCTCGTGACGCCCAGCGTGTACGCATCTCCGCTCGGCAGCAGTCGCACGCCGGTCGCCGGCGCAGACGGCTCGCGGAGCGCCGCCTCGTCTCGCGCGAGCAGGCACGCGTCGCCGGACGGCGTCCGGACCGGGACCAGCTCGCCTTCGAGCTCACGAAACACCGTCGCGGCCTTCCGCGCCGCGATTCCCGCCCACCGCGCGAAGGCGGCCGGGCCCGAGGGGCCGAAGACGTGCAGGAAGCGTCGCGCGAGCTCGCGGGTGGCCTCGGCCGGGTCGATGCCGGCGGGAGGCACCGTCCACACCGCCGGCTGGCGCGCGCCTTCCCACCGGATCGCGAGCGTGCCGGTCAGGGCGGCGTAGCGGAGGGCGTTCGGGTTCACCCCGAGCGCATCGCCCGCGTCGCCGTACGGCATGCGACGACCGCCGAGCAGCGCGTGCAAGCGCGCCGCCAGCTCCTCGGCGGTCTCGCGCGTTCGCCCCGCGTCGGGCAGCCGGCCGAGCGTGAACACCGGCAGGTCCCGCGCGGCCACGACGTAGACGTGGTACCGCGGCCCCCACACCTGCACGAGCGACGGATCCTCCCAGGTCGACGGCTTCGCGCCCTCCACGCGTGCGTGGAGCGACAGCGCGGCGGCCCGCGGCATGCTGTCCTGCAGGCCCGCCCACGCCGCCGCGCGAAGCGACCGCGGCCCCGGCGCCAGCCGCCGGTCGAGCGCCCCGGCGCGCCGCCGGAAGTCGAGGACCTGCGGGCGTGTGACCTCGAGCGGCGTCCGTCCCACGTCGGGCCTGATCGTACGACCCGCCGAGCCGCCGCCCCAGCGGCGCGTGATTGATTGTCGCGATGAGCGAGCAGCAGAAGGGCCGCTTCTTCGTGGCGCTCGCGGCGGTCGCATGGTCGACGGCCGGGCTCCTGCAGCGGGAGCTCTCCGTCGACACCGCGACGCAGGTCGCGGGACGCGCGCTCTTCGCGGCGGTCGGCCTCGCCGTCTACGTCGCCGCCGTCGAGCGCGG
This sequence comes from Gaiellaceae bacterium, assembly GCA_035652835.1. Lineage (GTDB taxonomy): Bacteria > Actinomycetota > Thermoleophilia > Gaiellales > Gaiellaceae > PALSA-600. Next base: position 133,334 of record DASRDA010000008.1, on the reverse strand, counting down.
CGGGACGATCCGTGCGTTCCGGGCGATCGGCGTGGGCGGCCTCGCGGTCGTCGCGCTCCTTGCAGCCTCGTCGGCCTCGTTCCTCGTCGCGCTGAACCACGCGTCGGTCGCGAACGTGCTCTTCATGCAGGCGCTGGCGCCCATCCTCGCCGCGGCGCTCGGGACCCTCATCGGCGACGCCGTGGAGCGACGCACGTGGGTCGCGATGGCGATCGCGGTGGTCGGCGTCGGCGTGATGGTCGGCGGCCCGGGCCGCTCGACCGCGCTCGGCATCGGCCTCTCCCTCGTCATGACGTCGTCGTTTGCCGGCACCCTCGTGATCACGCGCCATCGCCGCGAGGTGTCGATGGCGCCCGCGACGCTGCTGTCGCAGCTCCTCGTGCTCGCCGTGTTCGGGCCGTTCGCCTCGACGGGCTCTGCCGGCGCGGAAGACCTGGCGCTGCTCGCCGCGCTGGGCATCACGCAGATCGGCCTCGGCTTCGTCTTCCTCACGATCGGCGGCCGTCTGATTCCCGCCGGCGAGGTCGCGCTGATCACGCTGCTCGAGATCGTGCTCGGGCCGCTGTGGGTGTGGACGGTCCTCTCCGAGCGGCCGTCGGCAGCCACGCTCGCCGGCGGCGCGATCGTCCTGGCCGCCGTGCTGCTCGAGGCGCGTGCGCGGCCGGCGCCGGCGCAGCCTGCCGCGTAGCCGCCAAGACGGGGTATGGCCGCTGGGCTTTCTCGCGGCGATGAGCCCAGCGGCCACGACCCGGGCCGGAGTATGCCTGGTGCGGCGAGGCCGGCCGCACTCCTACTAACGTGCCGCCGGTGTCGAGCCCGCCCGTGATCCGCGTGTGCGTCGCCGGCGTCACCGGCTGGACCGGGGGGCCGGTCGCCGATGCCGTCCGGCGAGCCGACGACCTCGAGCTCGTCGCGGGGGTCTCGCGCTCGGATCCGCGCGCGTACTCGTCGGTCGCCGAGGCGCTCGACGCGGTCGCGGCGGACGTCCTGGTCGACTACACGCACGCGGGCGTCGTCCGCGACAACGTCCTCGCCGCGATCGAGCGGGGCGTCAACGTCGTCGTCGGCTCGAGCGGCCTCTCGGCCGGAGACTACGAGCAGATCGACGAGCGTGCGCGCGACCGCGGCGTCGGCGTCGTCGCAGCCGGGAACTTCTCGCTGACCGCGGCGATGCTCCTGCGCGCCGCGACGGAGGCGGCGCGACATCTCGAGGCGTGGGAGGTGATCGACTACGCGAGCGCGACGAAGCCCGACGCGCCGAGCGGCACCTCGCGCGAGCTCGCGGAGCGGCTCGCGGAGGTCCGACCGCCGGCGGTCGGCGTCCCGGTCGAGGACGTCGTCGGGCCGCGCGAGGCGCGGGGCGCGTCCGTCGCCGGCTCGCAGGTCCATTCGGTACGCCTGCCCAGCTTCGTCGTCTCGACCGAGGTCGTCTTCGCCGCTCCCGGCGAGCGTCTCTCCATCCGCCACGACGCGGGCGAGACACCCGTGCCGTACGTCGCGGGCACGCTGCTCGCGATCCGCTCCGTCGTCGGGCGCGTCGGGTTGACGCGCGGCCTCGACCGCCTGCTCGACTGACCGCTCAGCTCCTCGCCGGCGGCGTCCAGTCCTGCGCGATGCGCCACTCGCTGCGAAGCACCGCCGCGTAGACCTCGCCCGCCGCGGCTGCGCCGCCGGTCGCGTCCACGATCGCCTGCGTCCGCGCCGCCCGTGCCGGCAGGCCGCGCCGGCGCGCCACCTCGCCGAGCTCCTCCCAGCGGCCGTCCTCGCCGCGCCGCAGCACGACGAAGGCCGGGCCCGCCGGCGCACGACCCGCCACCGGCGTCAGCCGTCCATCGTCATGGTCGTGCCGCCGCCGGGCGTGCGCAGGCCCGGCACCGACCCCGGCGCCGCGAAGAGCAACGCCGCGAGCACCGCGAGCACGAGCGCCGTGCCGTACGTCACCGGCCGCTTCCACGGCAGCGTCTTCTCGACGGCGATGAGCGCGCTGACGAACGCCATCCACGTGATGCTCATGACGCCGAGGGCGAAGAGCGACGCCATCAGCGCCCAGCAGCAGCCCACGCACCACGCGCCGTGGCGTGCGCCGAGCGACAGGGCGCCACGCAACCCCTCGCGCCACGACCCGAGCAGGAAGCCGAGCGGGCTTCGGCATCGTCTCAGGCACACGTCCTTCAACGGCGTGAGCTCGAAGAGCGCGGCGGCGAGCAGCACGCCGCCCGCCGTCCATCGCCCGCCCGCGTGCCACGCGAGCTGCGGCCCGAGCAGCCGCCGGCCGGCGTCGCAGAGGCCGTACGCAAGGAGCCCGGCCGCCGCCCACACGATCAGGTAGCCCGAGACGAACACGAGCGGCGCGAGCGGCACCCGACGGCGCGTCATCCGCGAGTAAAGCGCGACCGTCGGCGAGACCGACGGGAACATCATCGCGGCCATCATCACCACCCAGACGCCGAGGAACCAGCCCAGGCTCCCGAGCGCGGTGCCCGGGCCCTCGTCCATGCCGCGCATCTCGCCTGCGCTCCACCACCACGCGACGGCCGCGAGCGCGAGCAGCAAGGCGACGAGAGCGAGCCGCGCGCGCACGGCGGCGAACGCCGGACCGAGCCCGACGGCGCCCGTGTCGGACGCGACGCTCGCAGCCACGTTCGGCTCAGGCCGCCCAGGCGAAGTGCGACGTGCTGTACGCGGACTTGCCCTGGTACTCGATCCCGAACGCGTTGATACGCGAGCGCGTCGCCTTTGCGATCGCGAGCTCCGAGCCGGCGGGATGGAAGATCCCGCTCAGCCGGACGGGCTCGCCGCTCTCGCTGCCGAACGGCACCACGTCCTCGATCTCGAAGTCGACGGCGTCGCCGATCTTCACGCTGTGGCGGAGGCCGTCCTCCTGCACCTCGATGGTCGTGCGCTCGAGGCCCAGGCTCTCGCCGATCAGCGGCGCGAGCGCCTCCATCGGCCCGCCGAGCTGTCCGCCGAACACCGCCGCGAGCTTGTCGGCCTGCTCGTCCGTCTGCGCATCGACGAACACGCCGAGCCGCCAGTTGCCGTCGGTCATCACCTGCGGCGCGTCGGCGACGGCGGCCACCTTCGTGCCGGCGACGTCGGTTCCCTCGACGTCGCCTTCGAGGATGTTGAAGACGAGCGTCACCTTGCAGCGCTCGTAGTCGGCACCGAGGCTGAACGACGCGGTGCACGGACAGACGACCTCGCACGAGCACGTCTCGAAGTACGTGCCGCTCAGGTTCCAGGCCATGACGCTCCTTCCCGAAAGGGCGGACTGCTGAGCGATTCTCTCGCCAGCCCTCGACGAGATCAAGCCGCTCGCAGCCCTCAGCGGCTGCGGCTCGCGAGCTCGAGCGCGGCGCGGTCGAGCAGCGGCCACGCACGCTGCGCCTCCCGCGCGGCCGCGAGCAGCGTGTGCGGGTCGTCGCCGCCGGCGGAGCGCGTGAAGAGCGCCGCCGACCGGGCGAGGAAGTCGCAGGCGCTCCGCAGCGTCGGCGCGAGGGAGCGGTCGGCCAGCGCGCCGCCCGTGTTGGCGAGCATCTGCGGGCAGCCGCCGAAGTCGCTGTAGGCCACGAGCAGGACGTACAGGTCCGAGTCGTCGTGCAGCGCGTGTCGCGCGGCCGCCAGGCTGCTCGTCCCGTTCGCGGTCAGGACCTCGTCGCTTCGAAGCTGCGCGACGAGCCCGGTCGTGTTCTGCAGCCACTGCCGGTCCACGCGCGTCGAGGCGGCGCCGCCGCAGCCCGCCAGCACGGCGACCGCCGCCCACACGACCACCGCGCGGCGCGTCACACCGGGATCGTGCTGCCGAGCCGGGCCTGGGTCAAGGTGCCGATTGCCGGCGGTGCTCGAGGAGGTGTCTGACACCTCACGGTGTCAGACACCGTGCGCGCGGCCGCGCGGTCGGTGCTCGAGAGGTGTCGGACACCTCACGGTGTCAGACACCCTTGGCGCCGCTGCCGCATCCGGGTACTCGAGAGGTGTCTGACACCTCACGGTGTCAGACACCGTGCGCGTGGCCGGGCGGCCGGCAGACCCGCCACGTGCCGCCGCCGACGACGCCGGCGGCGGCCTTCGCCACGCAGCCGGACGGCGGGGGAGACTGGCCGCCGACGCCGAGCGCGAGCGAGCCGCCGGTGACGGCGGCCACCGCGCACGCGAGCGCCGCGAGGGCGCGCCGGTCGCGCCGGGCGATCCCGCGTCGAAGCCGCTGCGCCTCCGCCGGCATCGTCCTACGGCGCCAGCGCGACGCCGCGCGGGAGCACGATCACAGGGCAACGCGCGAGCTCGATCAGGTACTCCGCGGCGGCGCTGATCGTGACCCGGCCCGTCACCGTTCCGGGCTTCGAACCGACGACGAGCAGATCGGCGCCCGCCGTCGCGCGCGGGGCGACCTCGGCGCCCAGCGCCGCGGCGAGCGTGCCGGCCGTCTCCGCGACGCACGGGTCGCCGTCCTCGCCCACGGCGCCGATCGTCGCCACCGGCACCTCGTCGCGCTCGTGCAGCCCGGCGGGCGCGAGCGCCACCGCGACCGGCCCGCCGTCGATGAGCCGCCGGGCCGACGCCTGCGGGACGACGTGGCCGGGCGCCGTCCGGTACTCGGAGCCGAAGACCACGAGCTCGGCGCCGTTCTCGAGCGCGAAGGCACGCAGCCCGTCGGGCGTCGAGCCGCTGAGGACGACGTGCAGCGGCATGCCGTCGTCGGTGGCCGGCGCGTCCTTCAGGTCGTCCGGCGCGTGCCTCACGTAGACGAGCTCGAGCGACGCGCCGGCGCGGGCGAGGAGGCGGCCGAGCGCGAGCGCGTCGCGGTCGGAGTCCGTCCCGTCGTAGGAGACGATCGCGGTGAGCGCCATCCGGCTCCGGTCAGCTCGACGTCGCCGCCGCGCCCGCACCGACGCCCGGCGCCGCGGTGGGCGCCGGGGCGGGCAGGCCGGACGGGTAGCCGAGCGAGGCGATGTCGGACGGGTAGACCTCGTGGCCGTGGACGGCGAGGTCGCCCGCCTCCATATCCTCCTCGGTCATCCGCAGCGGCACGAAGACGCCCACGAGCTTCAGCAGCAGGAACGTCCCGGCCGCCGAGAAGCCGACGACCCAGAGCCCGGCGAGCGCCTGCCACTTCAGCAGGTGCAGGCCGCCACCGACCGAGAAGCCGGGCACGACCTGCATCGCGGAGTCGGCGAAGAGCCCCGTCAGGAGGCCGCCGGCGAGCCCGGCGAAGGCATGCGTGTAGACGACGCCCAGCGTGTCGTCGACGTGCCGGAATGGCCGCAGCAGCGCGAGATAGTTGTACGCGACGTAGACGACCGACGATGCGATCACGCCGATCAGGATCGCGCCGTAGCCGTTCACGAACCCCGCCGCGGGGGTGATCGCGACGAGACCGACGATCATCCCGTTGACGCTGCCGAGGAGCGACGGCTTGCGGCCCGTCGCGTAGTCCCAGCAGAGCCACACGAGGAAGGCGACCGCGGTCGCGAGGTTCGTGTTCAGCACGGCGGCGGCGGCGTCGGCGCCCGCGTTGTACGGGTCGCCGCCGTTGAAGCCGTTCCAGCCGAGCCAGAGCAGGCCGGCGCCGAGAGCGACCATCGCGAGGTTGTTCGGCGCGTCGATCTCGCGATCGCGCGCGAGACGCGGGCCGATCACCCACGCGGCCACGAAGCCGGACACGCCGGCGGAGAGATGGATGACGTACCCGCCGCTGAAGTCGACCGCGCCGTGCTGCGCGAACCAGCCGCCGCCCCAGATCAGGAAAGCGTTCACGGTGTAGATGCACGTCGACCACAGCACGACGAACGGGATCCACGCCTTGAAGTTCACCCGGCCGAGCACCGAGCCGAGCATGAGGATCGGCGTGATCGCCGCGAACACGAACTGGAAGTAGACGAGCGACGACTGCGGGAAGTCCATGACGCCCGCGGCGCCGAGGTTCGGCACCTTGCCCTGACCCTGCTCCTCGAGGTGGTTCAGGACGCCGCCCGGCTTCCCGACGAAGTTCGAGAAGAAGCCGTGCTTGCCGCCGAACAGGCGCACCGGATGGCCGAAGCCCATCTTGAACCCGTACAGCACCCACATCACCAGCACGAGCGCGAACGCGACGAACGAGAGCATCATGCTGTTCACCGACCACCGCTTCTGCATGACGCCGCCGTAGAGGACGACGAGGCCGGGGACGCTCATCAGGCCGACGAGCGTCGCCGCCGTCATCTGCCAGGCGTTGTCGCCGGGGTTCAGCCAGTGCGGGTACAGCATCGCCTCTCCTTCCAGCTCGTTCGCGCAACGAAAAAGGCCCCAGGGCTCCGAAGAGTCCTGAGGCCTCAGTGCCTCCGCGCGCGGCCGCCGTGGGCCGCATGCGTGCCCGCACTGTACGCAAGGCACCGGACGGGCGCAAGGCGAAACTCACGTCCTTAGTTCACTTTGTGAACTAAGGACGTGAGTTTCTAGCCCGTGTTCCGCAGCGCGGCCGCGATGCCGGCGATCGAGCGCATCAGCGGCAGCCGGGCCGACTCGTCGCCGGCGCGGTGGCGGCGCAGGAGCTCGACCTGGATCGCGTTCATCGGGTCGACGTACGGGTTGCGCAGCTCGATCGAGCGGCGCAGCACCGGCTGCCGCTCGAGCAGGCGCTCGGCGCCGGCGGCGCGCAGCACCGCCGACACCGTCCGCTCGTGCTCGCGCTCGACCGCGCCGAAGATCCGCTCTGCGAGCCCGGCGTCCTCGACGAGCGGGAGGTAGCCGCGCGCGATCGGGAGGCTCGACTTGGCGAGCGTCATCTCGAGGTTCGCGACGATCGTGCGCACGAACGGGAGATCCGCGATCGCGGCGAGCTCCTCGTCGTCCAGCGCCGAGAGCGCCGTCCCGCAGCCGAACCACGCCGGCAGCAGCACGCGCGTCTGCGTCCACGCGAACACCCACGGAATCGCGCGCAGCGAGCGCAGGTACTCGGCGCCGCCCGGCCGGCGCAGCGGACGGGACGCGATCTCGAGCAGCGCGAGCTCGTCGACGGGCGTGAACGACCGGAAGAACCCGACGAAGCCCGGGTCGGTCACGAGCTCGAGGTACGCGTCCCGCGACGTCGCCGCGAGCCGGTCGAGGATGCGGCGCTGCCGCTCGTCCGGAACGCGCGAGGTGACCTCCGGGAACGTCGCGAGCAGCGTCCCGGCGAGCGCCGCCTCGAGGTTCCGGCGCGCGAGGCCGGGCAGGCCGTACTTGAACGAGATCGTCTCGCCCTGCTCCGTCACCTTCACGCGTCCCGGCGGGTGGCCGGGAGGCTGCGCGACGATCGCCGCGTGCGTCGGGCCGCCGCCGCGCCCGGTGCTGCCGCCGCGCCCGTGGAAGATGGTCAGCTCGACGCCGTGGTGCGCGGCGACGCCGGCCAGCCGCTCCTGCGCGCGATGGATCGCCCATTGCGCGGCGAGGTAGCCGCCGTCCTTGCCCGAGTCGGAGTAGCCGACCATCACCTCGAGCGACCCGCCGCGCTCGGCGACACGTCGCGCGAAGCGCTCGTCCGCCAGAAGCTCCTCGACGATCGCCGGCGCGGCGGCGAGGTCGTCGATCGTCTCGAAGAGCGGCACGACCGCGAGCGGCTCGTCCGTCAGCTCGAGCGCGCGCACGACGTCGTCGGCCGACGACGTTCCCGAGAGGATCAACGTGTCGACCGCCTCCGCGCCGAAGCGCCGTCTCGCGGCGCACGCGTGCGCGATCAGCGAGCGTGCGCGCCCGCCGTCGAGGTCGCGTGCGTGCACGCGGACGTCGAGCGTCGCGAGATGGAAGCCGAAGATCTCCACCGTCCGTTCGACGCGCGCGAGACGGCCGTTCGCGATCCGCGCGCCGCCGTGGGCGAGGAGGCTGCGGCGGAGGATCGCGAGGTCGGCCAGCAGCTCGCCGGCGTCGGCGTAGAGGTCGTTCTGCAGCCGCCACCAGACGAACGACAGCTTCCGCCGGTACGGCTCGAGCTCGTTGCGCGCGCCGATCTCCGCGGCGTAGGACGGCAGCTCGCGCTCGTCGTGTTCGAGCGACGACTCGAGCTCCTCGCTGATCGCCGCGAACGAGCGGTGGGACGCGAGCTCGACCGCCAGCTCGCGCACGTCGTCGCGGTGGCGCGCCAGCGCGAGGGCGCGCGCACGCGTGAGCGCCTCGTCGATCGTCTCCTCGCCGGTGGCGGGGTTGCCGTCGGCGTCGCCGCCGATCCACGTGCCGAACGTGACCGGCGGCGGCGCGTCGCCGAACCGCTCGCGCCAGTCGCGCGTCAGCGACTCCGCGGCGTCGACGAGGCTCTGCTCGAAGTACCAGAGGCCGTTGCGGATCTCGTCGCCGATGCGCAGCCGGTCGTGTCGCACCTCGTCCGTCTGCCACAGGAGCGTGATCTCCTCCGCCAGGGTCTCCTCGATCCGCCGCACCGCCTCGGGCGCGGCCGCCTCGTCGTCGAGGCGGGCCAGGAGGCGGGAGAGGCGGACGTGGGCGAGCAGCACCGTTCTGCGCGTCGCCTCGGTGGGGTGCGCCGTGAGGACGAGTCGCACGGACGCGGCGCGCGCGCGGGCGGTGCGCTCGGGCTCGGGCACGGCGGAGAGCTCCGCGATCGCCTCGGCGAGCGACTCGCGCAACGGGGCCTCCCGCGGCTCGGCGCGCCGGCGGCGGACACGGTGGTGCTGCTCGGCGATGTTCGCGAGCTGGAAGTAGAGGCCGAAGGCGCGGAGGACGAGCGCCTGCAGCCCGGGGTCGAGCTCTGCGACGGCGTCGCCGAGGTCGGCGACGGTTCCGCGCTCGCGGGCGCCGCGCGCGAGAAGCCGGATCCGCTCGACGGCGTCGAGCAGCTCCGGGCCGACCTGCTCGACGAGCACCGTGCCGAGCAGGTTGCCGAGCAGTCGCACGTCGCGGCGCAGCGGCCGGGCCGCGTCGGCGCGCTCGGCCACTACGGGCGGATGTGGCGCAGCAACCCGGCGAGGTCGGCGTCGACGACGACCGGTGCCGCGGCCGTGTCGGCGTCGTGCGGCTTCACCCCCGCGCCGGTCACGACCAGGACGACGCGCGAGCCGGGCGGGATCGCGCCCGCCGCGAGCCGGTCGAGCAGCGCTCCGAGCGCCACGCCGCCGGCGCAGTCCGCGAGGACGCCCGTGGTCTCTGCGAGCAGCGCGGTGTCGCGGTCGACCTCCGACTCCGGCACCGCGACGACGTCGCCGCCGCTCGAACGCGCGGCCCCGATCGCGAGGTCGCCGTACGAGGGGTCGCCGACGGCGAGCGAGCGCACGTGCGTCCGCGGACGGACCCGCGAGATGCCGCGGCCCTCCGCATAGGCGGCGGCGATCGGGCTCGCCCCTTCCGGCTGCGCGGCAAAGAGCCTCGGGCCCGGCCCGCGGACGAGCCCGGCGAGCCGAAGCTCCGCCACGCCCTGCGCCAGCTTCGCGAACAGGATCCCCGACGCGGCGGGGCAGACGATCGCGTCGGGAAGCCGCCAGTCGAGCTGCTCGGCGATCTCGTACGCGATCGTCTTCGCCCCCTCGGCCGCGTACGGATGCAGGTTGCCGTCGACGAAGCCCCACGGGAACAGCTCGCGCAGCTCGCGCTGCAGCCTCCGGCAGTCCTCGTACGTCCCGCGCACCGCGAACACGCGCGCGCCGGCCGCGACCGCCGTGGAGCCGACCGACGCGTCGCCCGCCGGGGCCAGCACGATCGCCTCCAGGCCGGCGGCGGCCGCCGCGGCGGCGACGGCGTCGCCGAGGTTGCCCGTCGACGAGCAGGAGAGGGTCGTGATCCCGTGGTCGAGCGCGACCTGCGCGGCCACGGTCGCCATCCGGTCCTTGAACGACAGCGTGGGGTTGGCGCTCTCGAGCTTCAGGTGGAGCTCGACGCCGAGGAGGTCGGACAGGCGCCGCGCGTGCACGAGCGGCGTCCAGCCGGCGCCGAGGTCGAGTCGGGCGGCGCCCGGCAGGAAGGGCGCGTACCGCCAGAGCGAGCGCGGGCCGGCCGCGATCCGCTCGCGGCTCGTGCGGTCGCGGATCGATCCCCAGTCGTAGAGGACGTCCGTCGGCCCGTCGCAGCGCACGCAGGCCTCGACCGGGTCGGGCGGCGCGACCTCCTCGCAGACGCGGCAGTGCAGCGCGTAGCGGCTCACCGCCGGGGCCCCGTCTCGTGTGAGGCGCCTAACCGGTGGAACGGGGCGGGCCGGCTAGGCGCGTGGCGCGCAGGCGATGACCGTGAGGAAGAGCTTCGACATGCGGCCCATCGCTGGCATGCCCGGACGCTACCAGCTTCGCCGTCGAGCTACCAGGGCCCCTCCGGCCACGGCCGGCAGGAGCAGGATCGTCGAGCCGGGCTCGACGCGGGTCGCGAGCCCGTCGGCGAGCCGTACGTCCTCGCCGTCGACGAAGACGTTCAGGAACGCCGGCAGCGCGCCGCCCTCGAGCACCCGGCTCTCCAGGGACGGGTACCGCGTGACGAGCTCGTCGAGCGCCTCGCGGACGGTGCCCGCGTCGACCGAGAGCGAGCGGTTGCCGCCGGCCTCGCCGCGGAGCACGGGCGGGATGCGGACCTCGGGCATCGCTTCAGATTCTAAAGTAAGGAAACTGTTTCGTGACTTCGTCACGAAACAGTTTCAAGGGGGGTCCGACAGTGTTTTATAGGGGCGGATGACGGACGCCTCCCGCCGCTGGGCCCTGTTCGGGGCGATGTGCCTGATCTGGGGCGTGCCCTACCTGCTGATCCGGGTGGCGGTGCGCGACCTCGACCCGTCGGTGCTCGTGTTCGGACGGACGGCGATCGGGGCGCTGATCCTGCTGCCGCTCGCCGCCGCGCGCGGGGAGCTGCGCCGGGTGCTGCCGCACTGGCGTCCGCTGCTCCTGTTCGCCGCGGTCGAGATCGCGATCCCGTGGCTCCTGCTCTCGAGCGCGGAGCGCCGGCTCTCGAGCTCGTTCTCCGGGCTGATGATCGCGGTCGTCCCGCTCGTCGGCGCCGTCATCACCCGCGAGCGGCTCGGCGCGCGGAGCCTCGGCGGGCTCGTCCTCGGCCTCGGCGGAGTGGTCGCGCTCGTCGGGCTCGACCTGGGCGGCACGAGCGCGACGGGCGTGCTCGAGATCGCCGGCGTCGTGCTCGGCTACGCGGTCGGGCCGGTCGTGCTCGCGCGGCGGCTGAGCGACCTGCCCGCGCTCGGCGTCATCGCCGCCTCGCTCGCGGTCACGGCCGTCGTCTACGCGCCCGTCGCGGCGTTCGCCCTGCCGGGCTCGCTCCCGCCGGCGAAGGTCGTGGCGTCGGTCGTCGCGCTCGCCGTCGTCTGCACGGCCGTCGCGTTCGTCCTCTTCTTCGCGCTCATCGACGCGATCGGCCCAGTGCGGGCCACGGTGATCACGTACGTGAACCCGGCGGTCGCCGCCGCGCTCGGCGTCGGGATCCTCGGCGAGCGGTTCACGGCCGGGATGGGCGTCGGCTTCGTCCTGATCCTGGTCGGCTCGGTCCTCGCGGCGCGGCCCCGGCGGGTCGAGCCCGCGCCGGCGTAGCGCCGAGTTTCGCCGCAGCGGGCCGGGGTAGCCGGAGCCGCATGAAGGCCGTCGTCTGGCACGGGCGGCGCGACGTCCGGGTCGAGACGGTTCCCGATCCGGCGATCCGCGAGCCGACCGACGCGATCGTCCGGGTCACCTCGTCCGGGATCTGCGGCTCCGACCTGCACCTCTACGAGGTGCTGGGCCCGTTCATGCGGCCGGGCGACGTGCTGGGGCACGAGGCGATGGGCGTCGTCGAGGAGGTCGGGGCGGAGGTCGAGCAGGTGAAGCCCGGCGACCGCGTCGTGATCCCGTTCAACATCTCGTGCGGACACTGCTTCATGTGCGATCTCGGCTTGTTCGCGCACTGCGAGACGACGCAGGTGCGCGAGCACGGCAAGGGCGCGGCGCTCTTCGGTTACACGGTGCTGTACGGGGAGGTGCCGGGCGGGCAGGCGGAGTACCTGCGGGTGCCGATGGCGCACTTCGGGCCGATCAAGGTGCCGGAGGGGCCGCCGGACGACCGCTTCCTCTACCTCTCCGACGTCCTGCCGACGGCGTGGCAGGCCGTCGTCTACGCCGACGTGCCGGACGGCGGCAGCCTCGCGGTCTTCGGGCTCGGGCCGATCGGCCAGATGTGCGTGCGGATCGCCCGCCACCGGGGCGTGGAGACGATCTTCGGCGTCGACCTCGTTCCGGAGCGGCTCGACGTCGCGGCGCGGCACGGGGCCGAGGCGATCGACCTGCGCCGCGAGGATGCCGTCGAGGCGATCCTCGAGCGGACGTCGGGCCGCGGCGCCGACTCCGCGATCGACGCGGTCGGCATGGAGGCGCACGGTGCGCCGCTCGCGGCGCTGGCGCAGCGCGCCGCCGGGCTGCTGCCCGACGCCGCGGCGCGGCCGCTCGTCGAGAAGGCCGGCATCGACCGTCTTTCGGCGCTGAACGCCGCCATCGCGGCCGTCCGGCGCGGCGGGACGCTCTCCATCTCCGGCGTCTACGGGGGCGCGGTCGACCCGATGCCGATGATGGAGCTCTTCGACAAGGGGATCCAGATCCGGATGGGGCAGGCGCACGTGCGGCGCTGGACGGACGAGATCCTGCCGCTCCTCGCCGACGGCGACCCCTTCGCGACCGAGGGCTTCGCCACCCACCACCTGCCGCTCGCCGACGCCCCGCGCGCCTACGAGCTCTTCCAGAAGAAGGAGGAGGGCGTGGTGAAGGTCGTCCTCCAGCCCTGACATGCGCGTCGTCGTCGTCGGAGCGAGCGGGAACGTCGGCACCAGCCTGCTCGACGCGCTCGCCCGCGAGGAGCGGGTCGAGTCGGTGCTCGGCGTCGCCCGCCGTCCGGTCGAGCTCGAGGTGCCGAAGGTCGAGTGGGCGCAGGCGGACGTCACCTCGTCCGAGCTCGCGCCGCTCTTCAAGGGCGCGGACGCGGTCGTCCACCTCGCCTGGCTGATCCAGCCGTCGCGCGACCCGGCGCGCCTCCGGCGCGTCAACGTCGACGGCTCGGCGCGCGTCTTCCGCGCCGTCGCCGAGGCGCGGGTCAAGTCGCTGGTCTACGCGTCGTCGGTCGGCGCGTACTCGCCGGGCCCGAAGGACAGGCGCGTCGACGAGTCCTGGCCGGTCGCCGGCGTCGGCACGAGCTTCTACGGGCGGCACAAGGCGGCGGTCGAGAGCCTGCTCGACCGCTTCGAGCGCGAGCACCCGAAGACGCGCGTCGTGCGGCTTCGTCCGGGGCTCGTCTTCAAGCGCGAGGCCGCGTCCGGCATCCGGCGGCTGTTCGCCGGGCCGTTCGTGCCGAGCCCGCTCCTTCGGCCGGAGCTCCTCAGGCTCGTCCCCGACGTGCCGGGCCTGCGCGCGCAGGCCGTGCACTCGCGCGACGTCGGCGACGCCTACCGGCTCGCGGTCGTCGGGGACGCGCGCGGCGCGTTCAACGTCGCCGCCGAGCCGGTGCTGGATGCGCACGAGGTGGCGCGCGCGGTCGGCGCGCGCACCGTCCGCGTCCCGGCCGCCGCGGCGCGGGTCGCCGTCGCCGCGTCGTACCGGCTGCGGCTGCAGCCGTCGGAGCCGGGATGGATCGACCTCGCGCTGAACGTGCCGCTGCTCGACACGACCCGCGCCGAGCGGGAGCTCGGCTGGCGGCCGCAGCGGTCGTCGATCGACGCCCTGCTCGAGCTGATCGAGGGCATGCGCGAAGGCGCCGGCATCGAGACGCCGCCGCTCGCCTCGGATGCGGGCGGACCGCTCCGCAGCGAGGAGCTCCTCACCGGCGTCGGCGCCCGCGAGCTTCCGTGACGGTGCCTGGCACCGTCACGGAAGCGTGACGAGGCGCGGGCTCAGCCCGCGGCCGTCGACCTCCAGGGCGATCAGCGAGCGGCGCTGCGCGCGGCGGCGCTCGGTCGGGCTGCCCGGGTTGAGGATCCACACCGCGCCCGCCCGCCCGAGCTCGGGCAGGTGCGTGTGCCCGTAGACGATCGCGTCGCAGTCCGGGAACTCGGCGACGAGGCGTGCGTGCCGCCCCTCCCGCGGGCCCGCGTCGTGGACGACGCCGATGCGGGCCCGCTCGACCTCCACCACCCGTCGCGCCGGCAGCGCTCGGCGCAGCTCCTCGTCGTCGACGTTCCCGTGCACGGCCGCGACCGGGCCGAGCGCCTCCAGCTCGCGGAGCGCCGCCGCCGAGGCGACGTCGCCCGCGTGCACGATCAGGTCGGCCGCGGCGAGAAGCTCGAGGCACCCGTCGGGTAGGCGGCGTCCGCCCCGCGGCAGGTGCGTGTCGGCGATCACCGCGACGAGCTGCACGGGGGGAGATTGCCCGCGCCGGCCGTTCGAACGGGTCCAAACGGCGAAAACGGCATGTACAACGTCCCGCGTCGCGCGTTGCCGGGCACGCGTCGAGCTGACGTGGTACACCCGCGCAAACGCAGCATCCATGCGGCGTTGCGATTTTCCTGTACACGCTTCGCGCCGCGTCTCGCGCCCGGCATTTCGTGGTACACGGCCGCGATCCGTACAGCGAAATGAAACTTTACAAACGGGCCCCCCGAACCGGGCTCGGCGCCCATTGATCGCGCGCTTGCGCGCGAGCACCATGCGGCCCGCAGATGGCGTTCCGGCTTGGACAAGCGCTCGAGCAGTGGTCTGGAGAGGGCCTCCTCTCCGTCGACCGAGGCCTCGTGCTTCCCGCTGCCGTGAGCCCCGATGCACCTTCGCGAAGCCCGATGGAGTCATGGTCGAGCGCGCCGCGGCGCGATGACCGGACTCGCTTCGTGCACCGCGTCTCCACCAGCCGGATCGCGGAGTCATGGTCGAGCGTGCGAGAGCACGATGACCGGACTCGGAACGCGACAGTCGACATCCGCGCGGACTGGGTGACGCCAGGGTCATGGTCGAGCGTGCCGAGGCACGATGACCGGACTCGAATCGCAGTTGCCGGAAGCCGGACCAGCGGCCGCGTCGGCCGGGGTGCGCTCGGGATCGTGGCGGTCTCAACCGCCGCCGTCGCGCTCCTCCTCGCCGCGCCGACCGCGTGGGCCGACTCGGGCGCCTCGGGCGGACAGCCCGCCGCGACCGACACGACGACGACCGACCAGCAGGGCCAGACGTCCGGGACGCCGGACGCCGCGACGTCCGGGACGCCGGACGCAGCGCAGCCTGCAGCGGACGCGTCGAGCCAGGCCGCCGGCGACGCCGGCCCGTCCACCGCCGACCAGTCGACGACGCAGTCGACCGACCAGTCGAGCGGGGCGCCCACGCCCAGCGACTCCTCGCAGTCGACCGGCCAGTCGACTGACCAGCCGAGCGGCTCGTCCGATGCGGGCAGCTCCGACGGGTCGCCGCCACAGCCCTCGGCCTCCGACCCCCCGAGCTCCGGAACGCAGAGCTCGGCGGCCACGGGGTCCGCGGACCAGAGCGGGGCGCAGAATGGCAACGTGACCGTCCGCACCGGTGAAGGCGGGAACGACGGCAACGTGACCCAGGGCAACAGCGATGCATCGACGGCATCGAGCACCTCGTCGGGAGGCACGGCTCCGGCCGGCGACGGGTCGACTTCGAGTGCCGGTGCGACGACGACGCAGACGTCGCCGTGCAACACGAACGTGAACGTGCGGGTGGACAGCCCGGGCGACAACGGCTCGACGAGCCAGTCGAACGACGCGTCGGCCGCCTCCGGTGCGAGCAACGCGCCGGCCACGGGCGGCACGGGCGATCCCGCCTCGAGCAACGCGCAGGCGACGCAGACGTCGCCGTGCAACCAGAACGTCTCGGTCAGGGTCGGCAGCGCCGGCGACAACGGGTCCGTGAACCAGCAGAACACGGTCGACGCGTCGGCAGGGTCGACGCCCCCGACGCAGGCGTCCGCCGGCGGCCAGACGCCGCCCACGGGCACCACGAGCCAGAGCGTGCCGACGACGGGCGAAGCGGACGGCGACAACGAGTCGTCGACCGATCAGACGATCGACCAGCAGCAGGGCGATGCGCCGCCGGGCGTCGACGTGACGCCGACGACGCAGCCGACCTCCGGAACGCCGACGACGGGCACCGCGTCGGCCACGCAGACCGGCGCGAGCAACGTGAACGTGTCGGTGCGGATCGGCAGCCCGGGCACCGACGGCCCCGTGACGCAGACGAACAGCGCGACCGCGACGGGCACGTCGCCGGAGCTGAGCATCGTCTCGACCGACGGCGGCACCAACACGAACGTCTCGATCGTGATTCCGGGCAACGTCTCGGCGCCCCCCGGGCCCGACTGGCAGTGGTCGTGGAACTGGGACGGCAGCTGGACGCCGCCGAGCGACGCGTCGGCCCAGGACGTCGCGCCCACGTCGGGCAGCGAGTGGACCTGGACGTGGAGCAGCGACCCGGCATCGAGCGGCTCGCAGACGACGCCGGGCGCGCAGGGCACGTGGACCTGGACGTGGACGTGGACGCAGGCGAACGGGCAGACGTCCACCTACACGTGGTCGCAGGCGTGTTCGTGCAACTGGACCTGGAACTGGAACTGGGACTGGAGCAAGCAGGCGCCCGCGTCGACCACCACGACGCCGGCCGGCGGCTCGGAGAGCTCCGCCCCGGCTCCGACGACGAGCTACGACACCGGCTCCGTCGACCAGCAGAATTCGGCGGCCGCGAACGCGTCCGCCACCACCGAGCTCGTGAACAACACGGCGCTCGACCAGCAGCCGACCCTCGAGGGCGCGAACGCGGTTCAGACCGTGATCAGCGACCAGTCGGCGCTCGCCAAGGCGACCGTGAACATGCTCGACCCGAGCAACTGGAACTTCGCCTGGGGCGTCGCGACCGATCCGGTGTCGCAGCTGAACGCGCTCGAGGCCGATGCGCTCGCCTACGACCACCTCGACACCACGCAGGTGACGATCCAGCAGCAGACGCCGGGCGCGGGGACGACCCAGACGATGTCGGCGTGGAACTGGACGGGCAGCCAGCAGGACGCCGTCGCGATCGCCGAGGCCGACTCGAACGCCACCGCGAACTCGAACTCGGCGGTCGCCTCCTCGCCGAACGCGGCGCGGGTCGGAATGGTCGCCCAGCTGAACGGCGGTCTCAGCTCCGCGGGCGTCCTGAACTGGGCGAGCGCCCTCCAGTGGATCCAGCAGTTCGAGAACGCCGGCTCGGCGACGCAGCAGGACGAGGAGGCGACCAACATCCTGGTGAACCTCCAGACCGGCTACTCGGTCTCGATCGTCACCCAGACGGGCGTCCTCAACCTGAACGACGTGATCGTCCCGGCCGGCAGCCGCGCGACCAACCCGAGCGTCGCGCAGAGCAACCTGGCCTCGGCGACGACCCAGGCGATCAACGTCGAGTCCACAAACCAGTGGATCAGCCAGACCCAGAACGGCGAGTCGGTCGTGGAGCAGTCGTACGCCTACAACGAGGCGTCCACGACCCAGACCGGCGCCGAGGAGATGGCTGCCTCCCAGACGGACCTCGTCAACCGGGCCGGGTGGCTCGGCGTCGAGCCGTCCGCCGGCGGCGAGTCGAGCGCCGGCGGCTCCTCGAGTGCGTCGGCCAGCGTGTTCCTGAGCTCCGGCTCCGCCGACCTCTCGTCCACGTCTTCGATCCAGATCGTCGTCAGCATCCCGTTCGCGGTGGAGCGCGGATCGCACACGACGAGGCTGCAGGTGGAGTCGGCGGTGCCATCCTCTCTCTCCGGCCCCGACTCGATCTGCGGCAGCGGCTGCGAGGCGACGACGACGACCGAGTCGTCGTCGCCCGCTGCCGCCCAGGGTGGAGGCGGAGGCGGAGAGGGCCTCCCCTTCTCGTACGGCGCGGCCCCGCGGCTGCGCATCGTCGTCTCCTGGCCCGCCGCGCTGCAGAGCTCGCGCGGCGCCACGGAGCTCGAGCAGCCGCCGGCGGGGAACCCCTCGCCCGACGGCATCCTCGGCATGGGAGCGCCGGGATCTGCGCCCGCGACGGGCAGCGGCTCCGTGCTGCTCCTCGCCGAGTCCTACAAGCTTGCGGCCCCCGCCCTCTTCGGGCCGCAGACGCCGGCACCGGCGCTTGGGCCGCCGGTGAGATTCCCGGATCCGTTCGAGCGGCCTGGGTAGCTCGGCCCTGAGGGGCCTCAACGGCGTCGGGGTGCTTGGGACCCCGGCGGAAGTAGCTATCCCAACAACGCTCGAAAGGACTGAAAACGTTGAATCCCAAGATCAAGTGGCTCGTGGGCTTGGTCGTGATCATCGCCTCGTTCGTCGTGGTTCCTGCCGCGTTCGCGGACAACCACGGCGGCAGCGATCCCTGCAGCGCAGCGTTCCTGAGCGCGGCGTGCAGCACGATCAACTCCCACAACGGCAACGGGAACACGACGTACAACGCTCCCGTTACCAACGACAACAGCACCAACACGACGACCAACCAGGCGCCGAACTCGAACAACACGGCGCCGACGAACAACCACAACAACAGCCCGGCGACGGCGGCGCAGATCGCTGCTCAGCTGGCCGGTAACCGCTCGGATACCGACCAGAGCAACGAGAGCAACGGCAACGTCGCGGTGTCGAAGGGCGGCGACGGCGGGAGCGTGAACAACGTGACCGCTGCGTCGGCCGACACCTGCCAGCACGCCGGCTGCACGGCTGAGGCCAACAACAGCGGCAACTCGCAGTCGAACGGCAACACCTCGGGTGATGCCGGCGCGATCGCGATCTCGCCGAGCGTTGCGAACGCCTCCGGCGGCGACGCCAAGTCGGGCAGCAACTACCAGAACACCGGCGCGAACGACACCGGTGCGAACAGCAACGCTGCCGCGATCACCGCTTCGCACACCGACCAGGACGCCAACGCGAACAGCGGCGGCGTGCTCTCGGCCGCGGGCGGCGGTAAGGGCGGTAACGGTGGCGGCTCCGGTGCCACCGCGAACGGCGGTAACGGCAACGGCAACGTCCCCGGCTCTGGCGACATCCAGGGCGGCGAGTCCGAGGCCAACGCCGGTCTGTCCTTCCTGAGCAAGAACGACGCGGACTCGGGCAACGGCGGTAACGCCGGCGGCAACACCGGCAGCGCGACGCTCGGCAACGGCCTGGCGGCCGCTGGCAGCTCGGCTGACGGTGGTGACGGTGGCAACGGCTCGTCGAAGGTCAAGACGGGCGCTGCGACCGGCGGTAGCAACACGAACACGACGACCGGCGGCGACGCGACTGGCGGAAGCCCGTCCGTCTCCAGCACGACCGGTAACAACAGTGGCACGACGGGTGGCGCGACCGGCGGTGCGGGCGGCATCGCTGTGGCGGCTCCCAAGGACAGCGGCAACGCGGTCGGCGGCACCTCGGCCGCCGGCGGGGCCGTCTCCTCGGGTGGCACCGCCAACATCGGCGGCGTCGCATCGGCGACGAGCCACGACAACAGCGGCACCGCCGGCAACGGCGGCAACGGTGGCACTGCCGTGAACGTCGTGCTCCAGAGCAACCACTCGGCCACGATCCAGCCGATCTCGCAGCGCCTGCACGGGCTGACGAACTCGGCGAAGTCGTAGACCCGAAAGTCAGGAAGACGAGAAAGCCCGAAACAGGAATGACCGTCAACGGAAACACCAGGAGCAGCGCAGCACCGGCCACCGTGGCGCCCAAGGCCGCGGCTCGGCGGTGGCTGCCTGCTCGGGCGATTTCCGTTGACGAGGCCTGGTCGCCGACGGGCGGACAGGCGTTTGACAACCCACGGCGCCATGGCGGGGGCCGTCCCAAGGGGCTTCCGACCCGCGTCGACCCTCCGGGAGGCGGAGGGGCATGGAAGGTGAATCACCTGAACACCAACACGAAAGGCACAACTCACGCTCTCGCTGTCGGGGTCGCGTCGCGCGGCCTCGGCAGCGGAGCACGTGAACTCCAGGGACTCCTGGTCGGGGTGGAGGGTCATGGCCGGGCCGACATCGGCGGCCCAGCTGTGGCTCTCCCCTCCGCCCGGTGGGCGTGCCGTCGCCCGCTCGGTCGGCGGCACGCCCTCCCTCGTGCTCTTCGAGCACACGTTTCGGGAGGGCCGCGGCGCCACGCGGTGGCGCTCAGGCCCTCCCACCCGTTGTGTCAGATCGTCCGGCTGTCGGGCCTCGATCCGCTCGTGGAAGCTGTGCGGCGGCATCCGCGAGCGGGTCGAGGCGCCGCGGCCGTCTGAAGCGGCGAAGCCCGCATCGCCGGCGGCGTAGGCGGCATCGGCCGCCCGAGCACGGAGGCCGCTTCGATCAGGCGGCGCTGAGGCGGAGCGGCGCGCAGCTCGGCTTGCTGCGGTTCCCGCTCCCGTCGAACGCGATCACGCAGAAGGTGAGCGCGGTCGGGGCCGTGCGCGGCGCCCGCCAGGTCGCCCAGTAGGCACGGCCGTTCACGATCCGCTGCAGCGGCGTCTGGACGACGGCGACGACGTGCCCGAGGCGGCGGACGCTGATGCTCGTGCGCACGCGCCGCGAGTTGTCCGACAGCCGGTAGCGGAGCAGGACCGGCCGGCCCCGGACGCCGGCGCTGCGGATCGCGCTGACGCGGGGAGGCGTGCGGTCGCGTGTTCCGGCCGGCGTGCCGCCCGGGCGCGGGATGCTGAACGGCGTCGTCGAGAGCGCGGCGATGTAGGTGCCCCAGCCGCCGGGCCGGCCGTACGCCCCCGCGACCCACACCCGGTTCGAGTGCCTCGGATCGCGGGCGGCGGCGAAGTAGTCGCCCCAGTGCCCGCTGCGATCGGCGGCCTGGCCGGGCTTGAGCTGTAGGTAGGCGTTCGAGACGGCCGGGTCGACCGTGGCGGCGAGCCCCGGATAGTCGCGCGGCGAGCTGTACCCGAAGACGCTGAAGACATGTCCGTGCCCGTCGGGCCTGACCGCCGGGGCGATCGCGGAGCGCCCGTTCGCGAGCGCCTGGTCGACCTGGCTCAGCACCTGGCCGGCCGGCGAGAGCTCCACCAGGCGCACGCAGCCCTGGAGGGGCACAGGCCCCGGCACGCTGCAGCCGTCGTTGGCGGCCAGCCAGATGTGGCCGCCCGAGAAGAACGCGTCCTGGACGCGGTTGCTGGCGGGGGCGAGGGGCGCGCTCGAGCCGCGTTCGGGCGGCGACGGCGCCAGGCGCAGCGGCTGGATGGCGACGGGCTTCAGCGGGATGGTCTGCTCGCCGACGCTGGAGACCGTGAAGAGGATCACCTGCGAGTTCGTGTAGTCGGCGGCGAGCATGTAGATCGCCGAGCCGCTGCCCGGCGACGGCGCAGGCGTGACTCCGGCGATGGCCGGCGTCGGCCCGTAGCTCGTGTATTGCGGGGCGGCCCCCTTGATCAGCGGCTGCTTGCTCCAGACCCACAGCACGCCGCCGCTCGTCGGCCCCGTCCGCTTGCTGCAGCTCGGGTAGACGTCGTAGCTCAGCGCGACCATGGTGCCGCTGACGGCGAGGCGCGGCTGATCCGGGCAGCCGCCGGCCTGGTAGGTGAAGATCCAGAAGGGCCGGGTCGGGTCGGACGTGGTCGAGACGGCGAGGTTGATCTCGCCGCGCGTGATGTCGAACGCGGTGAAGAACCAGTGGCCCGAGCTCGGGTCGTAGAGGAGGCGCGGATCGGCCATCTGGTCCTTCTTGCGGTTCGTGTTGCCGGTCGTGAAGAACTCGCCGAGCGGCCGGATGCCCGACGCGTCGAAGCCGGCGCCGATCCGCCACCAGCCGACCGCCGAGTTGACGGCCTCGCCCAGGTAGGTCGGGCCGACGCCGAGCGTGACGTCGGCGGGGTCCCAGACGCCCTTCGCGTCGTTGCGGTCGATCCCCTCCTGCGTGAAGCCCACGGCCGGGATGGAGGTGCTGCGGCGTGCGGCACTCGGGACGAGTGCGGTCGCGGGGCTCCGCTCCGGCCGCGTCGCGACGAGGGCGGGCGCGTTCGCGAGCGGCCGGGCCGAGGCGGCGCTCGAGGCCGTCCGGGCGGTCAGCACGACGACCTGGGCGGCGGGCCCGCCGGAGGCCGTCCCGGCGGTCACCGCGCCCACGCCGAGGCAGAGCAGGGTGAGGGTCAGACCGAGGCGCTCCCGCATCCTCCTCATCTAGCGGGGACGGGGCGAAAGATCAAGCCTTCGCCGGGGGAGCCGGCTACGCGGCGCCGCGGGAGCGCTCGACCAGGACGATCCCGCCGTCTCTACGGACGGCCCTCCAGCCTCGATGCGACGCGACCAAGCGCTGTGCGATGGCCCGGTTCGTAACGATCACCGTGTACGGCTGCACGGCACGAGCCCACCCCGCCCTGAATCGCTCGAACCGAACGGCCACATCGACGAACTCGCGGCGCGTCAGCAGCTCGGGCCGACCGTCGTAGGCAACCCGGCCCCGGAGGTTCGGCGCTTCCCAGAGCGCCCAATCTGCGAGCGTCAGGTTGGCCAGCACCCGAGCCGTCGGAGGCTCGGCGCGTAGTGCGGCGGCGACGTTCGCCGGCCCGGCGTAGTCCTGGCGCGCCATCCAAGCGAGGCCGCCGAGCACTCCCGCGACGAGCGCTCCCGCCGTCACCGTTGCGCCGACGCCCCTGAGATCGTGGACGCCGAGCCTGCGCGTCGTCAGCGGAGGAACGACCGCGAGCACGGCGAGCCCGAACCAGGGCGTGATCCGGACCGCCGTCAGTGCCGCGGCGAACGTGACGCCGAGCACGACCCACTCTGCGGGCCCGAGACGCTTCCGTCGGAGGAGAACCGCGAGGGCGACCACGCCGGCGAGCGCGAAGAAGAGCGGCGCGATCGACGGCGTCGTCCGTTCCCATTCCACGATGTCGTGGCCGTACGGCGGGTGGAGCAACATCATCCGGTAGTAGCCCGGGAGCTCCAGCGCATAAGGGGAGGCGAAGATCGAGGCCGGCGCGGAAGCGAGGAGCACGAGTGGAAGCCGCCGCCGGCCGGTACGGACGAGCGCCTGCAGCGCATGCGCGGCGACGATCGCGGCGCCCAGCGTGACGGAGCCGTGCAGGTTCGCCCAGAGGCAGAGCGTCGGGACCGCCCACAGCGAGGACCGCCGCCGGAGGTCGGGATCGCGCAGGATCAGCCAGAGCACGAAGGCGAAGAGCGGGAGCGCGAGCGACTGCGTGCGCGCCTGCGCTCCCCAGGGGCCGATCAGGAACGCGACCGGCAGCCAGAACACCAGCGAGAGCGGGGACGCACCACGCGCCTGCGCCGCTGCAGCCGCAATTGCGAAGGCGCAGAGAGCTGCGGCGGTGCAGGCGGCGATCATGAGCCCGACCCCGCCGATCCGCTCGACTCGGTACAGCGCCAGTTGTGCGAGCCACTGCTGGTCGACCCACCGGTGCCCGTGCGCGATCAGGGTGAGGTGCTCGTGCGAGGGCAGGCCGTGCCGGGCAATCTCGCGGCCCGCGACGAGCGCGACCCACGTATCGGTCTGGACGAGCTGGCGTCGGTGCAGCATGAGGATGCCGGCCAGCATCCCGACCGGCCCGACGAGCGGCAGCAGGGCCGGGAACGTCCGGCGCGTCGCGACGAGGACGTCACCGGCCGGCCCTTCGAGGACGCTAGCGCCTGCGGCCATCGGTCGACCTGAGGACGAGCGCCGTCGACCTGTCCTCGTACGTGATGCGGCCCCAGCCCGATCGTTCCAATGCAACGGCCTGCCGTGGCGAGAGGACGGCGAACGTGTACGAGTGGATGAGCGGAGAAGCCGCTCCATGTCGGATGATCGGGCCGATCTCGGCCAGCTGGCTCGACGTCAGCAGCTCCAGCCGAGCGTCGTACGCGACGCGGCCGCGCGCGGACGGTACCTTCCAGAGCAGCCAGTCCGCGTGTCGAGTGTCCGCGAAGATGGCACCGCCCGTCCGCTTCACCGACGCCCCCACGGCCGCGGCGGCACGCGCCGTCAATCCGCGTGGAGACGCGGACGAGCTCTGTCTGTCCACGGCAACCAGGACGCCCAATGCGGTGACCACCGCCAGCGCCAACGCAAGCGGTTTGCTCATCCGTGGCTTCAGCTTCTCCGAGGAGGTCGACACACGCGGGAGCACGAACAGTGCCGCGAGCGCAAACCAGACCGTGTTCCGGAGGGCGAAGAAGCCTCCTGCCGCCGTTACCACGAGCACAAGCAGCTCGAACATGGCGATCCGGCTCCGACGGCGCGCGACAACGAGGATCGCCACTGCGACGAGCAGGTAGAAGCCCGCGAACAGGGCTGAGAGGCCGGCCGGTTGCCACTCGGGAGCGATTCCGAGGCGTCTGAACGGCGGGTCGAGCAGCATCGCCCGGTAGTAGTGCGGCAGCGACAGAGCGTACGGTGAGGCGAACACGCAGGCCGGCGCGGCGAGAAACAGGATCGCTCGCCGTCGGACGCTCCGCGCGAGAAGGCAGAGCGCGTAGATCACCACGAGCAGTGCGCCGAGGACGACGGAGCCGTGAACGTTCGCCCAGACGGCCAGAATGGGAAACACGAGGAACGTCCGACGCCTCGTTCCGGCGAGATCCGTGAGCAGCAGGTAGAGCACGAGTGAGTAAGCGGCGAGCGCCAACGTCTGCGGTCGCGGCTGCAGGGCGAATGCCCCCGCCCCTATCGCGAGGAGCGGCAGGAAGACCGGGATGCTCGGGTTGACGGCCGTTCGTGCAGCCGCGACTGTCGGCAGTCCGTAGGCGAAGAGCACGGTGCCGGTCGCAAACGCGGAGACTCCGCCCAGCCCGCCGATGCGCCAGACGCCGTAGAGCGCGAGCTGGCCGAGCCACTCCTGATCGACCCAGCGTCGATCGCGGGCGAGCACCGTGAGGTGGTCGTGAGACGGAAGTCCGTGTTGGACGATCTCGCGGCCGGAGACGAGGGCGAGCCAGGTGTCCGAGACGACAGCCGCCGGGGCGGCGACCAGCGCGACCAGCCCGACGAGCGCCATCCCCACCAGGGCCGGCAGGAACGGGGCGACGACGTTGGCGATCCCATCCAGCCGTCGGTTCGGCAGCTCGAGGGTGTGGTCGGCCACGAGCGGCCTCAGAAGAGGTCGTCGTCGTCGTCATCGGTCGTCACCGTCGCTCCCTGCTCGAGACCGAGGCGCGACGCCTCGCCGGAGGCGAGCTCGAGGACGCACCGCGTGCGAAGCGGCGCGAAGCGAATCCGCCAGGGCCGCGTGTTCGCGGAGACGCGCAGCACGCGTCCGTCTCTCGCGAGGAAGACGACATCGCACGGGAACCGCATGAACGCGGTGTGCACGGAGCGGCAGGGCCGGATCAGCAGGCCGCCGCGAGGTGCCTCTGCACGTCCGATCAGACCGACGAGCCGCTCGGAGATCCGTTCTGCCACGAGGCACGGCGCGGTCTCGCCGGAAGGTGTACGAAGAACGACCTCCCTCACCCTCCGAGAATCCTCGACATCTGCTGCAGCGCAGGGCCGAAGATGACCACGAACATGACGGGCAGGATGAAGATGAGGAGAGGGAACAGCATCTTGATCGGTGCCTTGTGCGCGCTCTCTTCGGCTGCCATCTGCCGGCGATGCCGCAAGTCAGCGGCCTGATTCGCGAGCAGGGCCGCGCGCGACATGCCGACGCTCTCGGATTGCAGGAGCGTCTGGACGACGTTGCGCATGTCGTTCGACGGGACCCGTTCGCTGAGCCGACGCAGCGCCTCGGAGCGGCTCTCGCCCATCCTCAGCTCGGACAGCATCACCTGCAGCTCGCGCGCGAGCAGCGATCTGCTGCGCCGCACGTAGAACGAGACAGCCGCGTCGAAGGAAACGCCCGCCTCGAGTGAGACGACGATCTGGTCGAGCGCCTCCGGGAGGTCTGCGGTGATCCGGTCCGCCCTGGACTGCGCGTAGCGCCGGAGCATGAAATCGGGAAGCACGAGACCGGCGGCAGCCAGGACCAGTGCGAGGAGGACGCCGCTCGCCGTGGGCCCTGCTGCGGCCAGAGCCAGCACGAGCAGGACCGAAGCGAGCACGGTCTTGAGCGCCAGGAACTGCTGTGGCGTCATCCGCTTGGAGAGGCCAGAGGCGGTAAGCCGGGCCTGGAGCTCCTCGCGCTGCAC
Source organism: Gaiellaceae bacterium (assembly GCA_035652835.1). GTDB lineage: Bacteria > Actinomycetota > Thermoleophilia > Gaiellales > Gaiellaceae > PALSA-600. The sequence goes on along the minus strand of DASRDA010000008.1, from coordinate 107,426 downwards.
ACGCGGGGTGAAGCGGAGCGCCACCCTGCTCAGCGGCGGGACCAGCGTCTCGGCGAGCGAGGCGCCTCTCGCTCCATCGCCTCTTGCCGGCACCGCGTCGACGTGCGCCGCATAGGCCTTAACGCGCTGAAGCGAGGCCTGCCGCTGGGCGCGCGGCGCGACGATCGCCTGCAGCCCCAGAAGCATCGCTCCCGCGAGAAAGAGCAGACCGAGGACGAGGACGAGGGTCATGCCTTCACGTTGACGATCCGGTTGAGCAGCGACGCGCCGATCGCGATCGAGATGACGCAGGCGATCAGCAAGATGTGGCCCGTGTGACTGCGCAGGAACGGCATGATGTACGTCGGGTTGATCAGGGCGAGCAGCCCGGCGAAGACGAACGGCATCACCGACAGCACGATCGCCGTCGACCGGCCGGACGCTGTGAGCGCACGAATGCGCCGCCGGTGCTGCTGGCGCTGTCGCACCGTCTCGGCCACGGTCGTGAACACGCCGGCGAGCGAGCCGCCGACCTGGCTCTGTACCTGTACCGCCGTCGCGACGTAGAGCAGGTCGTCCCAGCCGAGGCGCTCGCACATCGAGATGAGCGCCTCGTCGAGGGGGCGTCCGAGTCGCGCCTCGGAGAGGACACGCCGCAGCTCCACGCTCGCAGGCGGCGTGCCCTCGTCCGCAACCGCCTGCAGCGCGGTGCGGAGACCGTGTCCGGCGCGCAACGTGCTGGCCATGGACGCGAGGAGGTCGGGCAGCTGGTTGTCGAATGCCCGCAGACGGCGCGTCGCGATGACTCGCAGCACGACGAGCGGAGCGCCGAGCCCGATGACGATCAGGAGGAAGACCAGGAACCCGCCCCCGCCGGTGGCGGCGCCGAGCACGGCGAGCAGCAATGCGAGCGCGACCGCGCTCACGAGGACGGCGGACGGCGGGACCGGCAGCCCGGATCGCTCGACGAGCGTGCTCAGCCGGGTCCACTGGGGCAGGTTGCGCAGACGTGTGTCGAGGCTCGAGAGCACCGCCTGGGTCGTCGGCATCCGTCGCCGGAGCGGAGCGCGTCTCGGCCTGCGCCGCTCCTCCGTGTGCTCCCAGACGCGACGCTTCATCCGCTCCGCACGCGGCAACGCCTGGAGCCGAAGGACGATGAGGAAGACTGCGAGACCCACCAGGAGGCTGACGATCGCGACGCCTCCCGCAGTGAGCAGGAAGTGCGGCATCCACGTGGTGGCGGTGACCGAGCCGCCGCCGGGGATGACCACCGACTGCTGGGCGCGGGCGGCGGCGGCCGCGGTCGCGCCGACGCCGACGGTGATGCGCTGGCCCGGCCGGGCTGCGGTGACGTACGCCATCGTCCAGGTGCGATCGAGCTCGGTGGCGATTCGTCGGTAGATCGCCTTCAGCGACGCGGCGGTCGGGCTCCCGTAGTAGGCGCCCGCCGTGTCGCGCGCCAGGCGGCGCAGCGTTGTCGTATCCGCATGCCCGCCGAATCCGATCGTGTAGACGACGACGCCCGCGCGGCGCGCGGTGCGAATCGCCTGCGCGACCGAATGGCGGCTGCCGACGTCGTAGCCGTCCGTCAACAGGACGAGGACCCGCCCCGGCAGAGGCTGCGACGCGAGCGCCCGGGCGGAGAGCCGGACGGCGTCGTACAGGGCCGTTCCCGGCGTCGAGCTCACGGAGAGCGCGCGCAGCGCCGTCTCGGCGTCGATCGTCGCCGTGCTGAAGGTGGTCTGCGCCTGGGCGCGCGAGGCGAAGGTGACGATCGAAACCTCGTCCGCGGGCCGTTTCCGGTCGAGCAGCTCCGTCGCTGCTCTCGCCGCTGCCTCGAGACCGCTGGCGCGCATCGACTGGGACCGGTCGATCGCCACGACCAGTGCCTTGCTCTGGCCGAGGTTCTGGCGGTTCGTGAGCGAGACGCGGACGCCGTTCTCGAACACGGACGGCGGCGCCGCCGTGCGGGTGCCGCGGACGACGACGCGGACGGTGGGAAAGCCGACCGTGTCGACGTGGCGCAGCTGGTAGCCGGCGCCGCCGGACGATGCACGCGCAGCCGCCGCCGGCAGCGCGAGCAAGGCGCCGAGGGTGAGGAAGAGTGCCCAGCGCCGGATGGTCACTCGTTCCGTTCGAACAGGCGGTTCGGGACGTCCACTCCCTGCACGGCGAGCTTCGGCAGGAATCCGGGCACGAGCCCGGTCGCCCGGAGCGGCCCGAGCAGCGAGATCCGGGAGGTGCGACCTTCATCGTCGTCGGTCTTGGCGAGGAAGACGTCCTGCATCGTCACGACGTCGCCCTCCATGCCCACGACTTCGGTGATGCGACTGACCCGGCGGCTGCCGTCGACGAGCCGGACGAGGTGGACGATCGCGTCGAAGGCCGACGCGATCTGCTCGCGGATGGCGCGCAGCGGCAGGTCGACGCCCGCCATCAGCGTCAGCATCTCGAGCCGGTGCAGCGCGTCGCGGGGACTGTTCGCGTGGATCGTCGTCAGCGACCCCTCGTGGCCGGTGTTCATCGCCTGGAGCATGTCGAGCGTCTCCGCGCCGCGGACCTCGCCGACGATGATCCGGTCCGGGCGCATGCGCAGCGCGTTGCGGACGAGCTCGCGGATCCGAACCTCGCCCTGCCCTTCGATGTTCGGCGGCCGCGACTCGAGCGAGACGACGTGCCGCTGCTGCAGCTGCAGCTCCGCAGCGTCCTCGATCGTCACGATGCGCTCGTTCGGAGGGACGAACGCCGACAACGCGTTCAGCAGCGTCGTCTTGCCCGAGCCGGCGCCGCCCGAGATGAGCAGATTGGCCTTGCCGCGGATGCAGTGGGCCAGGAACTCGCCGGCAGAAGCCGACAGCGTGCCGAAGGTGGCGAGGTCGGCCAGCGAGTAGGGATCCTGCGAGAACTTCCGGATCGTCAGGATGGGCCCCCGCAGGGAGAGCGGAGGGATGATCGCGTTCACGCGGCTCCCGTCGGGGAGGCGCGCGTCGACCATCGGCGACGACTCGTCGATGCGCCGCCCGACCTGCGAGACGATGCGGTCGATGATTCGCAGGACGTGCGCGTCGTCGGTGAAGCTGAGGTCGACCTCTTCGATCTTGCCGTCGCGCTCCACGTACACGTCGTACGCGCCGTTGACCATGATCTCCGTCACGGTCGGGTCGCGCAGATACGGCTCGAGCGGCCCGTAGCCGAGGATGTCGTCCGTGAGCTCGCGCTCGATGCGGACCCGCTCGTCGCGAGTCAGCGGCGTCCGGTCGAGCATCAGCTCCTCGGCCACGGCAGCCCGGACGAGCGTCGCGAGCTCCTCGGTGGAGTCGATCGTGTAGAGCGCGGTGCCGAGCTTGTCGATGCAGGCCCGGTGGATCCGGCCCTTGAGCTCGGCGTTCGGATCCGCCGGGCGGTCAGCGCGGCGGGCGCGAACTCCGTCGATCAGCGCTTCGTCGATCCGCCCGACGAGCGCGCCGAGGGCGACCGCGTCCTCGTTTCCGCGCGAGAGGCGCTCCGAGAGGTTCACCGGCCGGCTCCCGGCAGACGGAACCTGCGGCCGTTGCGCTCGGGACGGCTGCCGTTCTGGCTCGCCGTCATCGACTCGGCGATCTCGCGTACGCCGCGTGCGAAGCGGCTCCGCGAGTCGACCTGCATCAGCGGCGTTCCCGAGTTGATGCTCGACGGCACGGAGGCGTCTTCGGGCAGGACGAAGCGGATGGGACGGCCGAGCGTGCTGGCCACTTCGTCCAGCGAAGCCCCGCCCGGCATGCCGGACCGGTTTGCGACGAGCGAGATCCGGTCGACCGGAAAGCCGAGCAGGTTGAGCGTCTGAAGCGCGAGACGCACGTTCTTCATCGCCGGCACGTCGGGTGTCGAGACGAGCAAGAGCTCGTCGCTGCGGTCGAGCGCGGCAAGCATCGGCCCGTCGAAGAGAGGCGCCGTATCGACCACGATCGCGTCGTAGAGCGTGCGCGCGATCTGCAGGATCGTGGCGATTTGCGCCGCCTCGATGCCCTCTGCCTCTTCCGGCCGGAGCGGCGCCGGGAGGATGTGGAGCATCGGCCGGTGCCGGATCACGTAGCCGCGCAGCTTCTCTGCGTCGAGGTCGAGCGCTCCTCCGGCCAGGTCGTACAGCGTCTTCGCCGGCCGTTCGAGCCCGAGCACGATGCCCACGTCGCCGAACTGGACGTCGAGGTCGACGAGCAGGGTCTGCAGGCCCCGCTCGCTCAGCTCGACCGCGAGATTGACGGCAAGCGACGTCTTGCCGGTACCGCCCTTGGTGGACGAGACGGTGATCAGCCGGCACGACGTCGCCTGCTGCGTCGCACGGGTCCGCGCGGCCTTGTGCAGGGCGAACGCGATCACCTCGGGCGGCTGCGGGAGGATGAGGATGTCCGCGAGCGGCGCGTCGAGGGCCTCGTCCACCAGTCCTTCACGCGAGCCCACGAGCCCGAGCACGATCGGAGCCTCGGTCTGCCGCTGCAGCGCCGCGACCTCGGTGCCGATCGGCGCTCGCGCCTTCGTCACGTGCAGGACGACATCGGCGCTCTCGATCGGCGTGCGGCCGTCGGTCGAGTACTCGCGGATCACGAGGTCGCGACGTCCGACCAGCGCAGGCGGGAAGTCGTCTCGCGACGCCCCGGACAGCAGGACGACGATGCGTCCCCGTGAAGCTGCCTGTGCCTGACTAACCGCCACCGATGCTCCCCTTCCCGAGGCCGTTGGTCAGCTGGCCGATCTGCGTCGGGCCGAGACCGTCGCCGAGGATCGACTGCAGCGTCTCGACGCTCTCCGGCTGGTCGCTCGGCCTCGACACCGGCCTCAGCGCCAGCCACCAGTCGCCGTTCTTGAGGACGAAGAGCAGCTTCTGCGCCTGGGCGTCCGTGACGGCGAGCGTGATCGAAGTGCCGCCCGTCTGCACGCCCGCGATGCCCTTGCTGCCGGCGTTGGCGGGCGCCCGAAGGACGAGCAGGTTGCGGAGGATGACGCGTGTCGCGACGAGGCCGACGGTGTCGCCGCCACCGGAGCTCGAGTGCACCGAGTAGTGGATGTTCGCGATGACGTCGACGTGATCCCCGTTCTGCACCGTTCCGGCGAGGAGCTGGTTCGCATCCCCCGGCAGCTGCATCGCGCGAAGGCTGCCGGAGATGTTCGCGAGCACTCCTTGCTGGGCGATCGGCGCGAACTGCCTCACGGTCACCTGCTCGCCGCTGAGGATCGGCTGCGACGTGACGAGACCGGTGATCTGGCTCGGCTTCGAGATCGCTCCCCCCACCACGTTGCGCCGCAGGACGGACTCCGTGTGGATGGCGCTCGCTGCCGTCGAGCCGTCCGTCCCCGCCTGGATGTCGTGGCTGGCCACGTAGACCGTCACGAGGTTCGCTCCCGTCTGCACGTGCTTGCGGTAGGTGGAGATGTAGAGGAAGACGAGCAGGGCGCCGACGATCGCGAGGCCGCCGGCGACGAGGGAGTTGCGGATCCGATAGTTCGACAGCATCTCTTGCATGCGCGCTATTGCTCCTCTAGCCGGTCAGGCCGAGCACCCTCACCCCGTAATCCGTCGTGCCGCCCGACGGGGAAAGCGTGCCTGACGTTGTGTAAGTCGTGAAATGGCCGTACAGGCGGCATCCGCCGCCGTTGCAGGTGCCGTTGTCCCAGCTGACGCCGCCGGGGTCGATGACGAAAGCGGCAAAACCCGAGAGGTCGTACGAGCGGCCGTCGAAGTTCGAGAAGACGGGCAGGATCAACGTGCGTCCCTCGACGTTGCGGAGTGCATCTGCGACCCGGTTCGAGGCGACCGCGCCATCAGGAGCTCCGTCGACGCTGCGCGGGTAGGTGCCGGGCACGCCGCCGGTGATCCAGCCGGCGATCTTCGCGGCCGCCGACCTGCGACCGCTTCCTCGTCCCCGTCCCGTGACGGGACACGACGTCGCGCAGAACACGCCGAGGCCGTCTCCGATCGAAAGCGCAGGCTCGGACGTGTCGAAGCAGTTCGACTGCAGGCAGTCCTGCATGATTCGCTGGCTGATGACGAGGGGGGTGATGTACGGCTCGGGCGGGCCCCCGAGCTCCGAGTTGCTGAGGGTCTGCGGCGGCTGGACCTCGGCCGAGGCCGCCGCCGTCGCTCGCTTGAGCCCCGTCAAGCTCAGGACAGGCGAGAGAGCGGACAGCGGCGCGGAGGCCTTGACCTCGATCGTCGAGTAGTTGTCGCTCTGGGGGACGTCGACCGTGTCCAGCTTCACGAGGCCCGACGGTGAGTTCTTCGACGCGTACTGAGAGGCAGCGGCCGCGGCGCCGTTTCCGCACGACGCGCAGCCCCCGTGAAGCTCCTGCACGCCGGCGAGCGCGGCCGCGTCCGCGACACTCTGGACCTTGCGCTGAACCTCGAGCCACGACCCGATCGTGACGACGAGCCCGACGAGAAGCATGGCGAAGAACATGACGCTGATGACGAGGACGAGGCTCTGCGCCTCTTCTTCACGCAGGCGGCGAACGGCTCTCACTCCAGCGCTTCCGTGGCCGAAGCCGTACGAGGCACCACGCCGGCGAGCACGGTTCCTACGAAGGGCAGGCTTGGATCTCCCTTGGGGACGGTGACCGTCACCGTGAAGGGGCTTCCCGGCGTCCCGGAGCCGTTGCAGGCGACGCTCAGTCCGTCCGAGTCCGCACGTGTCGCCGCCTGCGTCGCCGTGTGGCAGATGCACGTCGTGTCCCCCGAGGCGCACCCGGAGGGGTTGAACCGCGCGACTGCCGCCGCCCGCGCCCCGATGCGTGCCGCGTCGGTGACCTTGATGTACCTGTTGAGATCGAACGCCATCTGGACAAGGACGAACAGGAGAATCAGAACGAGCGGCAGGACGAGGACGAACTCGACCATGGCCTGACCGTCGGCGCAGCGAATGCGCCGACCGTGACTTCGGCAGGCCTGAACCCAGGTGTCGAAGGCACCCGAACCGCTGCGCCTCTCGGTCGCCGGCATCTCGGCGCAGTGGCCCTACGTATGCGTTGCCGGGCCGTTCGCTGTCGCTCTAGCCGGTGCTCGTGCCCGCACCCGTCAGCGCGTTCATGACCCTTCCGAGGCTGTTCGCGATCGTCTGGGTGAAGCTCGTCCACTGCGCCAGCAGCGCGACGGCGACTCCGACGAGCGTCAGGACGAGAACGTATTCGACGAACGCCTGTCCGTCTTCGCGACGAATCCGATCGCGCGTCTCGACACCGCTCGCGAGCCGTCCGAGGACGGCCGCCTGGAGCTTCAGCAGACTCATGTTCAGCTGATCGATCATCCTCTCCCTCCGCTTCGGTAGTGCAGGACCCCAGTTGAAACCTGGTACGCAGAACATCAAACAACGAAGCCAAAGTCCTGTGACTCGCCGTCCGGGGGGCAGAAGCCCCACCTTCGGCGTGACTACTCGGACAGTGAGGGGTCGTCAGCGACCGGCGACGGGATGCCGGCGCCGCCGGCTGTAGCGCCTGAACTCACGCTCGAACTCGGGCCACCACGGCGGCTCGTCCCCGCTCCCGGTGCCTCCGTGCCCGCCGTCGTCGCCGTTCCCGCTCAGGATCAAGAGCGCGCCGAGCAGGAGCATGGGGAAGGCGGCAAGCACGAGCTCGGGGCCGAGGGGCACGCTCGCGGGCGCATCGGCGAAGCCGCAGACGACGGCCGCGGCCAGCACCACCAGGCACGCTCCTACCCCGAATGAACGTCGCACACGGATCCGCCGCGCGTAGAGAGGCGAAACGGAGATCGCCGCCACCACGGCGAGACCCACCGCGACCGTGGGCACGAACACCTCAGTACAGCCCCCCGAAGAGGTCGACCAGAAGGCGGACGAACCAGAGCGAGGCCAGGAAGAGGTACGTGAACACCGGCAGGACGAGGCCGAATGCGATCACGAGCCTCGCCCCGGGGAACGCCGCCGCGGCGGTCGCCTCCGCGAGGTTCGGCAGCGCTGCCACGAGCATCATCGCGGCGAGTTCGTGCAGCATCGCGCCGCCGAGCGTCCGAGGGCCGAGCCGCCCGAAGCGTGTGACCGTCCACACCGCCAGGACGGCAGCGCCGGCCAGAAGCAGCGCGACGAAGGACCCGACCGTGAGATGGAGCACGAACAACAGGCTAAGAACCTCTCCGGACGACTATCGGAATTTGCGGCATTCCGTTGTATGGTGATTTCGGCGTCACACGTATTCGAAACGCATCTCTGCGGTCCTTGAAAGAGGAGGCATCTCGATGCTCACTGCGGTTCTCATCGTCATCTTCATCGTTGCGCTGATCGCGCTGATCAGCGTCCGCCGGCGCCGGACGCCCAGATAATCTCGCGCTCGAGCGCCCGACGCACGTCGACCACCGTCGATACGTACACTCAGTGACGTGACTGGTTCGGAGCACGGGCGCCGCATCCTGACCTGGGCGCCCGACCTCGAGGACGAGCTCGAGCCGGTGCCCGAGGCGCCGGCCGAGGAGCCGGAGCCGGTTCCGCCGCCGCGTCTCGCTCCCGCACCGCCGCCGCCGGCGCGGCCTGCCGCGCAGCCGGCAGCGCGTCCCGCGCCGCCGCGAAGGCCGACGTATCGCACCGTGCTGCCGGGCGCGCCCGCGGCGCGTCCGGCCGAGGCGCCCGAGGCGGAGGCCGCCGACGCGGCCGCGACCCAGCCCGCGAAGCCCAAGCGCGGACGGCCGAAGGGCCGCGCGGTCCGGCGCCAGGTGCACTTCCACGTCGACCCGCAGGAAGAGGAGCTGCTGATGGCGGCGGTCGCCCGCTACGGGTCGCAGCAGAAGGGGCTCATCGCCGCGCTCATGGCGCTGCAGGAGACGGAGCTGCTGAAGGACGAGATCGCTCGGCTGCGCGAGGAGTGCGAGCGGCAGCGGAAGCTCCTCGACGACGCGCAGGCGCTCTTCCGGCGCTGAGGAGCCCACGCGCCGACGCCGGCGCGCGACGACTACGACTGCAGGTAGTGGCGGAGGTGCGGCGCCAGGCGGTGCAGCTTCGCGAGCGCGTGCCGCTCGAGCTGGCGTACCCGTTCGCGCGTGATGTGCAGCGTGCCCGCGATCTCCTCGAGCGTCTGCGGCCTGGCGCCGCCGAGGCCGTAGCGCGCCGCGATCAGCGTCTGCAGCCGCGGCTCGAGCTGCGCGATCGCGGCCTCGAGCTCGGCGTCCTGTGACGTGCGCGCGGTGACGTGCGCGGGATCGTCGGCGTGGTCGTCGGCGATCAGGTCGCCGTAGCTCGATTCGCCCTCGCCGACGGGCGTGTCGAGGCTGATCGGCTCGCGGACGAGGTCGAGCAGGTCCTGCACGCGGTCCTCCTCGAGGCCCGACTCCTTCGCGATCTCCGCCGTCGTCGGCTCGCGGTTCAGCTTCTGCGCGAGCTGCACCTGCGCGCGCAGCACGCGCCGCGCCTGGTCGGCGACGTGGACGGGCAGCCTGATGATGCTGCCCTGCTCCGCGAGCGCACGCGTGACCGCCTGGCGGATCCACCACGTCGCGTACGTGGAGAGCTTGTACCCGAGCTGATAGTCGAACTTCTCGACCGCGCGGATGAGCCCGAGGTTGCCCGCCTGGATCAGGTCGAGCAGCGGCACGCCGGACTTCGAGTAGTTGCGGGCGATCGACATCACGAGCCGCAGGTTGCACTCGATCAGCTTCTGCTTCGCGGCTTCGTCGCCGAGGTCCTTGCGCCGCGCGAGCTCGCGTTCCTCGACGGGCGTCAGCAGGCGCGGGTCGATCTGCCGGACATACGTCTTGAGCGGATCATCCGCGCTCGCCGACTCGCGGCCCTCTTCGCCCTCCTTGACCTCCGGCTCGTCGAACGCCCAGCCCGGCTTCGTAGTCGCGCGTTCGGCCATGCCCGACGTTCTTCGGTAACGCTCGGAAAAAGCTTGAGCGCGAACGAGGGGCGCCGCTCAGCGTCACCCATCCGGGGGATCGCATCTCGCGCCGACCCGTGGAGACTCAGAAGGTGGCCGAAGGCGCGATCGAGAACGAGTGGGTTCCGATCGGGACGCTGCTGCTGCGGCGTCGGCTGATCTCCCCCGAGCAGCTCGAGCTCGCGCTCGTCGAGCGCGAGCAGAGCGGCCGCCGGCTCGGCGAGCTTCTGGTGAGCTGGGGCTGGGTGTCCAGCCGCGACGTCGCGATGGCGCTCGCCGAGCAGTTCCAGCTTCCCTACCACGACCTCGACGCCGCGCCGGCGCCCGAGGACGCGACCCGCCTGCCGATCGCGGAGGCGGCGGAGCTCGACGCGGTCGTCGTGGCCGAGACCGACGACCACATCGTCGTCGGCGTGGGCGATCCGACCAACATCTCCGCGATCGAGCGGCTGCGCGACAGCCTCGACCGGGTCGTATCCCTCGTCGTCATCGACGCGAAGGGTTTAGAGTCGCCGCTCCGAACCCCCTACCACGCCGTTCAGGAGGCCTGAGCCCCTCCCGGGAATCGGGCCCAACCTGCCCCCCGTCCGATGCGCTCCCCCAGACACGCATCCAGGATCGTCGTGGCAACCGTCGCCCTCGCGGCAGCGCTGGCTCCGGTTGCGGCTGCTTCCCGCAGCGACGTCGAGCGACTCCTCGCTCCCCCGGCGGCCTGCCCGTCGAGCACCGACGCGACCGCGCCGGCGGACGTCCAGGTCCGCGCGATGGCCTGCCTCGTCGAGTACGCACGCGACCAGGCGGGGCTGCCGTCGCTGCGCGTGTCGCGGGTGCTCGACCGCGCGGCGGCGATGAAGATCGACGCCGACGTGCGCTGCGGCCAGTTCTCGCACACGCCGTGCGGGTCGAGCTTCATGAGCGTGTTCTCCAGGTCCGGCTACACGGCGAGCGCCACCGCGTACGCGGTCGGCGAGAACCTCGCCTGGTCGCCGACGCGCATGGCGTCGCCGCGCGAGGTGATGAACCTGTGGCTCCACTCGCCCGAGCACCTGCGCAACCTGCTCTCGCCGCAATGGCGCGAGTTCGGGCTCGGCCTGCGGATGGGATTCGACTTCCTCGGCGTGCACGGCGCGAGCCTGTGGGCGAACGAGTTCGGCGCGCGGCACTGAGCCGGGCACGGATTCGGGCATCATGACGAGGTGAGCTCCGCGGCGTCCACGGAGACCGTTCGGACCGCGGGCCGTGTGAGGCTCCGTCGCGCGACGCGGCTGCTCGGAACGCTGCTCGTCGTCGCCGGCGTGCTCACGCTCGCGTGGGCGGTCGTCGTGTGGCGCTGGCAGGACCCGTTCACCGCGCTCTACACGCACTTCCAGCAGGAGCACCTCGCCCACGTCTACTCGAAGCACGCGGCGGCGTTCGTCGCGGCGCAGCCGCCGCCGATCGTCCGGCGCCCGACGCGCAACCCCGCGCGCGAGCTCGCGGCGGCGGAGAAGCAGATCGCGCTCGAGGCCGCGCGCTACCGCCGCTCGCTGCGCGCCGGCGATCCCGTCGGCCGGATGAAGATCGGCCGGATCGGCCTGAACATGATCGTCGTGCAGGGGACCGACGAGGCGTCGCTCGAGAAGGGCCCGGGCCACTACATCGGCACCGCGCTTCCCGGTCAAGGACGCCTGATCTACGTCGCCGGCCACCGCACGACGTTCCTCGCGCCGTTCTCGCACATCGACTCGATCCGGAACGGCGACTACGTCACCTTCGAGCTGCCGTACGCGACGTTCACGTACCGCGCGTTCCGTCACTACGTCGTCCCCGCCGACGACCTGTCCGTGCTCGTCAACCACGGCCGCGAGATCCTGCGCCTGCAGGCGTGCCACCCGCGCTTCTTCGCGACGCACCGCTACATCGTCGACGCGCGCCTCGTCGCCTTCACGCCGCACGGCCAGACGCACACGTACACGCTGACGAATCCCCGCTGACGGGAAACTGTTTGCCGACTTCGTCGGCAAACAGTTTCAGGCCGGCCGCGTGCGGCTGAATCGGAAACTGTTTCGCGACGAAGTCGCGAAACAGTTTCAGACGGCGGCCGCGTGCGCGAGCGTCGTCTCGTGCACGCTGCGGAGGTCGGGCTCGCAGGCGACCAGCGAGTCGACGACGCTCGGGTCGAACTTCGTTCCCGCGTGCTGCTCGATCTCGGCGAGCGCGTCGTCCCACCGCAGGCGCTTGCGGTACGGGCGGTCGTGCGTCATCGCGTCGAGCGTGTCGGCGACCGTGAAGATGCGGGCGCCGACCGGGATCGACGTTCCGGCCAGCCCGTCCGGGTAGCCGCCGCCGTCCCAGCGCTCGTGGTGCGAGCGCACGACGTTCAGGCCCTCGCCCTGCAGCAGCGGCAGGTGCGCGAGCAGCGACTCGCCGATCTTCGTGTGCTGCTCCATCATGCGGCGCTCGGACGGCGTCAGCTCGCTGCGCTTGTGCAGGATCCGGTCGGGGACGCCGATCTTGCCGACGTCGTGGAGCAGGAAGCCCCACTCGAGGCTCGTGTCGTCGATGAGCGACGGCGAGAACTCCATCGTCAGGCGTGTCGCGTACGCGGTCACGCGCTGCGAGTGCGCGCCCGTCCCGACGTCGCGCGACTCGAGCGCGGACACGAGCGCGGTGACGGTCTCGCGGTAGGACTGCTCGAGCAGCTCGTGCTGGCGACGCCCGATCGCGAGCAGCCGGCGCAGCTCGCCGAGCGTGGACGGCGCCGCGGCCGCGCCGGGCGGGCCCTCGAGCAGCGACTGCTCGAGCGGGTCGAGGCCGAGCACGCGCTCCAGCAGGGCCAGCAGCTGCAGCGGGTCGAACGGCTTCGCCAGGAACCCCTGCGCGCCGACGGCGAGCGCGCGGACGCCCGCTTCGCGCGACCCGCTGATGACCACGATCGGCACCGCCCGCGTGCGCGGGCTCTCCCGCAGCCGCTCGCAGTAGAAGAGGCCGTCCACGCCCGGCAGGCCGACGTCGAGGACGATCGCGTCCGGCAGCCCGGCCGCCAAACGCTGCTCGGCCTCGATCACGTGGCCGGCTTCGTACATGTCGATGCCGCGCAGCTCCAGCGTCGCCCTGAGCAGCTCGCAGAGCATGGCGTCGTCGTCGACGACGAGGACGTTGGGTCGATGCTGCCTGGTCACGATGCGGGCTCCTCCGGCGTGCGTCGCTGACTTCATCGGCGGCCCCCGCACTCCTCTTGAAGCGCGCGTCGTTCGCGCGGGGAGGTTCGGTCAAGGCTCCCGCAGCCAACCTACGCGAACCTGTCGCGTCGAATCCCTCGGCAGGGTGAGTACGGGACGTTCTTACTGCTCGGAGACGAGCCGCAACGCCACCGCCGGCTTCCGCTCGCGCTTCTGCCGGTACATCGCGCGATCCGCTTCGCGCAGCAGGCTCTCGGCGTGGGGCGGCGTCTCGCGCGTGCTCGCGGCGCCGGTGCTCACCGTCACCGCGACGGGCTCGTCGCCGTGGAGCATCGGGTGCGCCTCGACCGACTCCTCGATCCGCCGGGCGACCGCGCGGCCCTGCTCCGTGTCCGCACGGAGGAGGACGACGCCGAACTCGTCGCCGCCGATCCGGCAGACGCAGTCGCGATGGCGTGTCGCCTCGTCGAGCAGCCGGGAGACGTGTTGCAGGAGCGCGTCGCCGCACGTGTGCCCGTGGCTGTCGTTGACGCGCTTGAAGTCGTCGATGTCGATCAGGAGCAGCGCGACGGCGACCTCGTCCTCGCGCGCGCGGGCGAGCGTCGACGCGAGGAGCTCGTTGAAGCCGCGCCGGTTGAGCAGCCCCGTGAGCTCGTCGCGGCGGCCGCGCTCCCGCAGCTCGGCGCGCGTCCGGGCGTTCTGCAGCGCGAGCGTCGCAGCGTCGGCGAACCGCTTCGCGAGCTCGAACTCGAACGGCGTGAACGTCGCGCCCTCGCCCTCGCGATACAGGCTCATCGCCCCGATGACGACGCCGCCGCTGACGAGCGGCAACGACACGATCGCCTCGGGCTCGCCGTCGGGCGTGCCGGCGACGTGGCCCGCACGCGGGTCGAGGTGCGCCGCGTTGCAGAGGATCGGCCGGCCGCGTTCGGCCGCCATCCCGATCAGGCCGTCGCCGAACGGCAGCGTGGTCGAGAGGAAGTCCTCCGGCCAGTCGCCCTCCGCGACGAGCGGCACGAGCACGCGCTCCTCGATCCTCGTCTCGGCGACGAGGATCGACGTCACCGGGATCAGACCGCGGACGGTCTTGACCAGGCGTTCGAGCAGCTCCTCGACGCCGTCCCGCGAGAGGAGGTCGTGGTAGACGTCTGCGAGCTGCCGGTACGAGGCGGCGACGGGATCGTCGCCCGCGGCGTCGGCGATCTGGTCGGGCATGCTGCTCGACTGAGCATCGATCCGACCCGCGGCACGAGCATCCCCCGGCCGGGGGAGGGAACGCGCGTCGACGCGCGTTCGCCCATCCGAAGGTACGTCAACGCCCGGCCGCAGGTCCGGTGCGTCGGGGTCCGCTCCAACTAGCCTGGGACGGGTGATCCAGGCTGCAACCCGTGTCCCCGGAGCCCGCGAGCTCTCCACACGCGTTCCCGCGGCCCGCGCGAACGCGCAGGTCGCGACGGAGCGGCGGCTGCGGTCGGCGTAGGGACGGCGCCGGCCCGCGAGCGCCCCGACCGTCGGCGCGAATGATCCTCGCACGCATACGTGGGGCCGGCGCGTCGGTCGTCGCGGCCGCGCTGCTCGTCGGCGCCTCGATCGGCGTCGCGACGTTCGCCCTCGAGGCGGGGATCGTCGGCAGCCAGCGGACGGCGTGGCTGAACGACGTCCGCGACACGCTGAGCCAGGCGCGCATCCTGCTGGTCGACCGCCAGCAGACGGCGGTGCACGCCGCAACGGCGCTCGCGGCGTCGCCGCGCGTTCAGCGCGCGTTCGCGACGCACGACGCGGCGACGCTCCGCGCGGTCGCGCGCACGCATCCGGCGGTGTCGTTCGTCCTGTGGAACGGCCACACGGCGGGTCGTCCGCCGATACCCGGCCTCGGCACGAGCGTCGCGGTGTACGCGGCCGGCGCGCTCGCCGGCCGCGTCGTCGTGGCGACGCGTCCGGACTCCGCGCTGCTCGCCGGGGCGCGGACGCCGTCGTCCGCGACACGGCTGGCGTTCGTCGTGGGGGAGAGGATCGTCGCCGCGGTCCCCGCGCTTCCGTACGCGACGACCACGACGCGGCTGCTGAGCGGGACGCTGCACGATCAGATCGCGCTCGACGGATCGCCGAGCGCGCCCACCCGCATCGTCGGGTACCGCGACCCGCCGCGCGTACCGCTCGAGTGGCTGTGGCCGACGCTGCTCGGTCTCGCCGCGCTCGCGATCTCGTTCGTCGTCTTCGAGCGACGGGAGCATCGCCGGCGCGCGGAGCCGCCGCCGAACACGGTACGGGACGCGGTCGCGCTCGTCGGCGAGACGCTCGCCGCGACGCACAACCCGGATGCGCTGCTGCCGGTGATCCTGCAGGCGGCGGTCGAGGCGACGAATGCCGCGGGCGGCACGATCACCGCGGGCGGCCGCACCATCGTCGCGCGCGGTCACGTCGCCGCGGAGCAGGGGCCGCTCGAGGTCGGCCTCGACGTCCCGCAGGGGCCGCCCGCGACGCTCACGTTGTATCCGCCGCCGCACGGCTTCGGCGTCGACGCGCGCGACGCCGCCGCGTGGATCGCGGCGCAGGCGGTGATCGCGCTCGAGAACGCACGCCTGCACGGGCTCGTGCAGCGTCAGGCGGTCACCGACGAGCTCACGGGGCTCGCCAACCGCCGCCGGTTCTTGTCGCAGCTCGAGCTCGAGGTGACCCGCTCGCGCCGCAGCGGCTCGCCGCTCGGAATCGTCCTCGCGGACCTCGACGACTTCAAGCGCGTCAACGACACGTACGGCCACGAGGTGGGCGACGACGCCCTGCGCGGCTTCGCCGAGATCCTCCGCTCGACCGTTCGCGACGTCGACCTTCCCGTGCGGCTGGGCGGCGAGGAGTTCGCCGTCCTGCTTCCGGACACCGATCTCGCGGGCGCCGCGCAGCTCGCGGAACGGTTGCGCGAGGCGCTCGAGAAGGCGCCGCTGCGCGGCCCGCGCGGCGAGCTCCGCCTGACCGCGAGCTTCGGCGTCTCGTGCTTCCCGGTGGTCGCCGCGGCCGACGAGCTGCTCGCCGACGCCGATCGCAGGCTGTACGAGGCGAAGCGCCGCGGCAAGAACAGGGTGGTCGCTCCGAGCCAGCCGGGACCTCCCTCCGGCCGTCCGGTGGACGTGTGATGATCGCGCCGTGCGTCCGCTCCGGTTCGCGATCTTCGTCGCGGTCCTGACCGTCATCCTGATCGGCCTCGGACGGTTCTGGCTGAGGTCGATCGACCAGGCAACGGCGCTCCCGGTGGAGCAGGGCGAGACGCCCGGCACGGCCGGCGGCGGCGTCGCGATCGCCGGCGGCCCGGCCTCGCCCACCCCCTCGCGCCCGCGCCCGGCGAAGCGGCAGCACGTCCGCGTCCACCACCACCCGCGGCCCGTCGTCCAGGTCTCGAACCGCCGGCGCCCGCGCGGCTCGCACGCCCCGGCTCCCGCACCCGTGGTCGTGCACATCGAGGCGCCGCCGCCGAAGCGCGTCTCGGCGCCGCCGCCGCCGGTCGCGCGCCTGGAGCCGGCGCCGACGATCGTCCAGCCCAAGCCGAAGCCGAAGCCGAAGCCCGAGCCGACTCCCACGCCGACGCCGACGCCGACGCCCGCGCCCACGCCGACACCCGCGCCCACGCCGGCTCCGAGCCCGACCCCGGCCTCGACTCCGGCGCCGACGGCGGTCTCGCAGCCCGCGCCGCCGGCCACGCAGACGCAGACCACGCCGCCGACCGAGACGACGCAGACGCCGCCGGCGACCACTCCGACTCCGACTCCGACTCCGACGCCGACCCCGACTCCCACGCCGACTCCGTCCCCGCCGCCGTCGTCGGGCGGGAGCGGGGGCGGAAAGCCCGGCAACGGCTACGGCGACGACAACCACGACCACTCCGGGCCGCCCGGGCAGCAGCACCAGGGCTCCTCCTGCGGAGGCGGCGACGACGGCGACGACGACCACCACGACGGCGGCTCGGGGGACGACGAGAGCGACTCCGGCAACGGCCAGAGCTACTCCGACCACTCGGGCTCCTCCGGCGGCGACGACCACTCGGACCACCACGACTCGTGGGGCGACGGTGGATCCGACCACCGCTGATCCGTTCCCTCCCGGCGCCGCGCGCCGCACGCTCTTTCGCCGGCCCGTCGTCGGCGGCGCGGAGATCCTGCCCGGACGCCTGCGCCGCGAGCTCGACCGCAACATGCAGCCCGGCGAGGAGGTCCGCTTCTGCCTGCGCGGCGACCTCGGGCACGCGCTCGTCTGCGTGGACGACCGCCTGCTGATCCTCAAGGGAGGCTTCCACGCCGGGACGACGTTCGGCGCGATGGCCGCGACGATCTACTACGAGGACGTGACGGGCATCCAGCTCCGCATGCACCTCGTCTCGGGCTGGATCGAGATCTCGTCGCCGAGCTTCCAGGGCCGCGAGCGCAAGCACACGCGGCATCCGCGCTCGTCCGACCGCGACGTCTACAAGCTGCCGAACTGCGTGCCGATCAACCGCCGGCACGTGGAGGCGTATCGCGCACCGCTCGCGGAGCTGCGCCGTCTCGTCGCCGCCGCGAAGCGGCGCCACCCGCACGCCGGCGTCGTCACCGAGCTCGAGCGTCTCGCCGCGCTGCGGCAGGACGGGCTGCTCGACGAGGCGGAGTTCGCGGCCGCGAAGGCGCGCATCCTCGCCGGGACGCCGATCGACGACGCGGCCTGAGGCAGGCGCCGCGCCCGAGCCCCCGCACGTATAGTCGGCACCCTTGCCCGCAGCGCCGCTGCGCGCGAGACTTCGGGTGCTCCGCCGGGCGGCGGAGCGAAAGGGGCAGCGTGGCGACAACCCAGGCACGGCACAGCGAGGCCCGTCGGGGCGCGCAGGCGTCCGCTCCGCAATCGCGCCGCTCGGCGGACCAGCGCGGCGAGGACATGCTGGTCGCCGCCGACGCCGTCGCGCACGACGCCGTGACGGCGGCGCTGTCCGGGCCGGGCGCCGACTCCGCGATCGCCGGCGCGCTCGCGGGCGCCGAGTCGAGGCTCGGGCTGAAGCTGCAGCAGGTGGCGGTGCACCTGCTCGACCGCGCTCTCGGCGATCCGCGGCTCGCGGGCCTGCAGCCGGAGTCGGCGCTGCACGCGCAGGCGTCGATCCTCGGCGCGCTGAGCGGCGCCGAAGGCGTCTCGGTCTGGGGGCCGCTCGAGGCGCCCGGCGCGCTGACGTGCGTCGCCGCCAGCGGGCGCGATCGTCACCCGCGGCGCGTCGTGACGGCGGCGGGCATCGCGGTCGCCGAAGGCGTCGTTGCGAAGCTCGGCGTGCGCGCGCCGGTGGTCGCCGCGCCCGTCGCCTACGACGGCACCGTGCACGCCGCGGTCGTCGTCCGGTTTGCGCGCTCGCCGCGCTTCGAGGACGTGGAGGAGCTCGCCGTCGCCGCGGCGCACCGCGTGGCGCCGGTCCTCGAGCGCGCGCGGCTGCTGCGCGAGAGCGAGCAGCGGTCGGTCTCGATCGTCGCCGCGGCCGAGCGGCGCCTCGCGCGCGTTGCGTACGACCTGCACGACGGGCCCGTGCAGGACGCCCTCGTCCTCGCGGAGGAGCTGCGGCTGTTCGCCGACGACGTCGACCCGCTCGTCGGCGACCGGTTCCGCGAATCCGTGCGCGAGGGGCTCGGGAGCGTCCGCGCGAAGGTCGCTCGCCTCGCGGAGGACCTGCGCGAGCTCGCGCAGTCGCTCGAGACCTCGACGGTCTCGCGGCTCCCGCTCGAGCAGCTGCTCGAGCGGGAGGCCGCGGCGTTCAGATCGCGGTCGGCGATCGACTGCACGCTCGAGGTCAGCGCCGACCTGCGCGCGCTGACCGACTCGCAGCGCATCACGCTGTTCAGGATCGCCCAGGAGTCGCTGACCAACGTGGCGGAGCACAGCCGCGCGTCGAGCGTTGTCGTACGGGTGACGGAGTCGAGCAGCGCGGTCTCGCTCACCGTCGTCGACGACGGGAGCGGGTTCGACGCGTCCGCGCGCATGCGCGAGGCCGCGACGACGGGTCATCTCGGCCTGGTCGGGATGGCCGAGCGCGTGCGTCTGCTCGGCGGCGTGTTCCGGGTGACGAGCGCGCCCGGGCGCGGCACGACGGTGCGCGCGGTGCTGGCGCGCTGGCGCCCGCCGGACGCATAGCGCAATTCGAGACTCGCGAACCTTTTTCGTGACTCCGTCACGAACCAGGTTCGGGCGTTGCCTGGTCGTGACTCCGTCACGACCAGGTTCGGGCGTTGCGCTACCGCTCGTAGATCGGGTTGTCGATGATGCCGTGCTGGTAGGCGAGGCGCACGGCCTCGGTGCGGTTCGCGGCGTTGAGCTTCCGGTAGATGTTCGTCAGGTGGAACTTCACCGTCTGCTCGGCGACGTACAGCTCCCTGCCGATCGCCTGATTCGAGAGGCCGCGCGCGAGCGCCTTCAGGATCTCGATCTCGCGGCCCGTCAGTCCGAGCTCGCTCGCCGCCGACGGCTGCCCCTGCGGCGGCAGGCCGACCGCGTGGAACACGTTGCCCTCCATGGCCTGGCGCAGGGTGGCCGCGAGGTCGGGCGGGTTCACGCTCTTGATCACGTACGCGCTCGCGCCGCGCGTCAGCGCGGTCTGGATCACCGACTGGTCGGAGGTGGCAGAGAGGATGACGACCTTCACGTCGGGGTTCTCGTGCTTGATCTGCTCGAGCGCCGTCAGGCCGTCGATGCCGGGCATGCGCAGGTCGAGGAGGACGAGGTCCGGCGACAGCCGGCGCACGAGCGGCAGCACCTGGCTTCCGGTGCTCGCCTCGCCGACGACCTCGAAGTCGTCGGCGTCCTCGAGCGCCCGCCGGATCCCCTCCAGGATCAGACGATGGTCATCGGCGATTACGACCCGCACGGCTTACTCATATCGTCGCAGGTCGAGCCGGGCTTTAGGTGTTCCCGGCGGCGCGGCCGCGTGCGGGCCCCTGCGGCTCGCCCGGGCGCCAGCGCCGCACCGTCGCCGTCACGGTCGTCGGGCCGCCCGGCGCGCTGCTGAACGAGAGCGTGCCGTCGAGCAGCTCCAGCCGCTCGCGCATCCCGGACAGGCCCAGGCGCGCGCGCCCGTCGCCGGAGCGCGACGCGTCCGCCGGATCGCAGCCGCGCCCGTTGTCGTGCACGCGCAGGCAGACCGTGTCGTCCAGCTCGAACAGCGCCACGTGCACCTCGGTCGCGTCGGCGTGGCGCGCGATGTTCGTCAGCGCCTCGCGCAGCACGCGCTGCAGGACGATCCGCTGCGAGTCCGTCGCCGGCTCGACGTCGCCCGAGAGCTCGAGCTCGACGCGGGCCGAGTTCCACTGCTCGAAGCGCGCGATCTCGGCACGCGCGAGATCCGCGATGCGCGTCGCGTGGAACTCGTTGCCGCCGCCGGCGACCGCGCGCAGCGCGCGCTCGATCTCGCCGAGGCGCTGCTTGACCTCCTCGAGGCGCGCGAGGGCGGCCGACGTGTCGGCCGGCACCGCGTCCAGCTCGCGCTGCAGCGCCGCGAGGGCGAAGCCGACGGCGGTCAGGTCCTGCATCGGCCCGTCGTGCAGGTCGAGGCGCAGCCGGACGAGGCTCCGCCGCGCCGCCTCCGCCGCCGAGTCGGGCGAGCTTGTGCCCGGCAGGGGCGGGACGCCGACCAGGCGCGTCGCGTGGTGGCCCCGCGCGCGTGTCGGTTGCGCCTGTCGCTGCCGGTGGATCTCGCTCAAGCTCGGCCGATCTCCGATAGTCGGAGGGATACTCGCGCTCTCCATGCTTCCGTCGCGCACCGGCACCGGCAACCCTCCGACGGGGGATCGGCCGGCGGCGATCCGGCCGCGGGCAAGAGCTGGAGCCGGGGGCGTCCGCCGCGACGGGGCGAGAGGCAACCTGCGGCTCGCAGCCTTACCCCGGGACGCCTTAACCCGGCTCCTGCCCGCGGAAGTCTCCCAGACGACGCGGAGCGCGCACCGGCGTTCCGCATAGATCGACCCACCCGATGGTGTAGCAGGCGGGTGGTCGAGAGCGGACGACGAAAGACCGTGAGTGCAGGACGTTTCCGCCGGAAAACGCCGCATTTGACGCGCCTCTGGCTGCGAAGCGACGGCAACGTGCAGCATTCCCGGCATGAGGTTCGAGGCGACGAGCGCGCCGCCGGAGGGCTGGGACGCGGGGCTCGCAGCGGTCGGCGGCACCGTCTTCCACTGCCTGCGGTGGGCACGGTACCGCCGCGCGACGTCCGCGGCGACACCCCTCTTCTGCAGCTGGTTTTC
Source organism: Gaiellaceae bacterium (assembly GCA_035652835.1). Taxonomy (GTDB): domain Bacteria; phylum Actinomycetota; class Thermoleophilia; order Gaiellales; family Gaiellaceae; genus PALSA-600. The sequence goes on along the minus strand of DASRDA010000008.1, from coordinate 86,203 downwards.
CGATTCGGATCCCCGACCGGCCGCGTTCGCGCTCGGCTTCGAGCGCGCGCTGTCGCTGCCCGGCCGGGCCGGCCGGCTGCTGAGGCGGCTCGAGTTCGACAGCGCCCCGCTGGGCACGGGGGAGGGCGACCTGCTCGCCCCGCTACTCGCGTGGTGCCGCTCGCAGCGGACGCTTCTCGACCTTCGTCTGGGCTCGTTCGACGCGCGTCGATCGTGGGGCAACGTTCCGTTGCCCCATCCGGCGGCGCGGATCGAGTTCCTGGCCGCGCCTGCCGCGCGCGAGCAGCTCCTGCGACGGATGCGCGAGGACAAGCGGCGCGCTGTCAAGCGCGCCGAGCATGCCGGCCTCGAGGTTCGCGAGGGAGGGCGCGGCGACGTCGACGCGTTCGTGGATCTCTACGACCAGACGATCGCCCGGCTCTCCGGGGCCAAGGGCGTCGCGCTCGAGACGCTCGACCGGGAAGCCGTGGCGGAGCTCGTCGAGAGCGGGAGCGGTCGGCTCTTCCTCGTCTGGGAAGGACCCGACCCGGTCGCCGCATGCCTGTTCGGCACGTTCGGCCGCTCGGCGTTCTACCTGCACAACGGCGCCGGCGCCCGCGCATTCGAGACGGGCGCCGTCCCCTTGCTGATCCTCGAGTCGCTCGAACGGCTCGGGGCGGAGGGCTTCGACCGGCTCAACCTCGGCGGCGTCGGCGCCGCGGCGGTCGATCCCGCCGACCGGGACCACGGGCTGTACATCTTCAAGTCGTCGCTCGGCACGGCGCAGTCGGCGTGCGAGGGGGGCACTGTCGTGCTCCGCCCGCGGCTGCTCTCGGCACTCTCAGTTGCGCGGCGCGTCGCCGTCCCGCGCGGCCGGAGCGCGGGCAGATGAGCGCGGCCCGGATCGTCGTCGTCTCGTACCTCGCGCACGACCCGTTCTCGCCGCGCGGGATCAGAACCCGCGCCCTCGTGCGTGAGCTCGAGCGGCAACGGTTGGTTGAGCTGATTGCGGCCCCCGCGCCCTCGCCGGCCACGGACGGAACTCCGCTGCTGCACCGGCTGACCCCGCTCGCGGCGCGGAGGTGGGCCGGTCGCCTTCCCGACACCGTCCTCATCGACAGGCTCGAGGCGTGGAGCCGGGCCCGGTTCCGAACGTGGGAGCCGCAGGCGGACGGCGCGCTCCTGATCGGCTATCCGTTCTCGCCGCTCTCGTATGCGGCCTCCCGTCTCGCCGCGTGCGGGATCCCCTTTGCCGTCGACGTCGGCGACCCGTGGGCGCTGACCGCGGCGCAGCCGATCGTCAGCGGGCTCGGCCTCGCGCGCGCACGCCGCGCCGAGCGCGCGTTGTGGTCGCGCGCCGCCGCTGCGATCGTGACGACGGAGGTGCAGCGCGACCGACTGCAGAAGCTCTTCCCCGCGCTCCCGGTGCTCGTCCAGCCAAACGGGCTCGACGCCGTCGACGCTGCGCCACTGGCCGCACCCGCGCCCAGGGGCGACGGCCGGCTCGCGCTCGCGCACTTCGGCTCGGTCTACGGCGCGCGGATCGACATCCGTCCGTTCCTCACCCGGCTCGCGTCGTCCGGCGCGTGGCGCGAGGTCGACCTCGCGCTCTTCGGCAGCGGCGGCTGGTCCCGGCACGGACTGCCGGACAACGTACGCCTCCGGCACGAGATACCGGTGCCGTGGAACGAGGCCGTCGTTCGGGCGCGCGAGTTCGACGCGGCGCTCGTGATCGGGAACATCGACGAGGGGCAGCTCCCGAGCAAGGCCGTGAGCTACCTCACGCTGCCGATCCCGCGCATCGCGGTGACGCTCGACCGCCAGCGGGACGCGACCGCGGAGTACGCGCGTTCGAGGCCGGGCTGGCTCGTCGTATCCGCCGACGCCACGGACGCCGCCCGAGACGTACGGCGGCACGTCGAGCGCCGTTGGAGGCCTGAGGAGCTGGCGCCGCCGGCCGACGAATCGTGGGACGTCGTGGCCGCGCGCGTCGTGCGGTTCGTCGACGAAGCGGCCTGGAACCGGTCCAGTACGCTGCGGTGATGGCAGACGCAGACCTTTCGGCGGAGCGCGATCGGACGTCGTTCTCGGCGGAGACGAACGACTCGCTCGAACGGCTCGCCCGCGTCGCGCGGCGGCTGCTCCCGCGGATGCAGGAGGACGGCGGGCCGTTCTTTTCGCACAAGACGTTTCGGCGGGACGGCCGCTACGTCAACCGCGAGGGCAACCCGCTGTACACGGCGATGGTGATCGTCGGGGCGCTTGCCGACGACTCGGACGCGGCCGGCCTCGCGACCGGCGCCCGCCTCGACGCGCTCTACGCCGCGGCGTCGACGTCGGCCCACTCGTCACTGCTCGGCACCGCCGCCTGGGCGCTCGCCGCGGCCGGCGACGCGCGGGCGCGCGATCTCATGGCGGCCTCGGAACGCCTCGACCTTCGCCAGGGGCCCAGCATGGGCCTCGGCCTGCTGCTCGCCGGGGCGGCCGCGGCGGCCGGCGACGCAGGCTCCGAGGCAGCGGCCCGCCGCGTCGGAACGATCGCGCTCGCGGAGCTGACCGCACGGTTCGCGGCGCGGGCGCGCGTCGTGCGGGCCCAGGGCTTCGACCGGAACCGCGAGAGCCTGGTGTACGGCGGCGTCACGAGCTTCGCTTCGCAGGTCTATCCGCTGCTCGGCGCATCCCTCTACGCCGAGCGCTTCGGCGAGGATCCGCCGTCCTGGCTCGGCGCCGTTGCCGACCGCCTCGTCGAGGCGCAGGGACCGCTCGGGCAGTGGTGGTGGCTGTACTCGACGCGCGACGGAAGCGTCATCGACGGCTATCCGGTCTACAGCGTCCATCAGGACGGGATGGCGTTCATGGCGCTCGTCCCGCTGGAGCGTCTCGGCATTGGGGACTACGCCGACGCACTTCGCCGGGGCGTCGAGTGGATCTTCGGCGCGAACGAGCTCTCCGCACCGCTGGTCGACGAGGACGACCCGTTCTTCCTGCGCGCGATCCAGCGGCGCGGCAGCCACGCGGACGCTCACTGGGGAATGTCCCGCCCGGGCCTCGCCCGTGTCGCGCTCGCAACGCGCGGGCTCGCGTCCGCCGCCGGCGTTCGTGCCGAGCCTCGACGCCTTGAGCTCCTGCGCGAGTGCCGCTCCTACCACCTGGGGTGGGTGCTGCTCGCCCGGTCGCTCGTGTCGGGGCGCCGGCACTAGCGGGTCTTACGCCTGGCGGAGCGTCGCGGCGAGCACGTCGACGACGCGCTCGGCGGCGCGGCCGTCCCAGAGCGGCGGCGGCGCGGCGGGTCCGGCGACCTTCTCCGACAGCAGCGCTGCGACGTCCGAGATTCGCCGGGGAGCGAGCCCGAGAAGCGTGTTCGTGCCGGCCGTGATCGTCACCGGGCGCTCCGTGTTGTCGCGCAGCGTGAAGCACGGCACGCCGAGGAACGTCGTCTCCTCCTGGACGCCCCCCGAGTCCGTCAGGACAGCGCCCGCGCTCGCCTCCAGTGAGAGGAAGTCGAGGTAGCCGAGCGGCTCGGTGACGACGATGCCCGCGGGGAGGTCGAGCGTCGCGAGGCGCTTCGCTGTGCGGGGATGCGCGGGGAGGACCACCGGAAGCGTCTGGGCCAGCTTGCCGAGCTCGGCCACCGCCTCGCCCAGGAGCGGCCCGTCGACGAGCGCCGGGCGGTGCAGCGTCACCAGGACGTAGTCGCCGGCCGCGACGCCGAGCCGCTCCGCGGCCTTCGACTCGGCGATCCGCGGCCGTAGCGCGACGAGGGTGTCGATCATCGTGTTGCCGACGAAGTGGATGCGCCCGTTGTCGATGCCCTCGGCGGCGAGGTTCCCGATCGCGTCCTCGCAGGTGACGAACAGGAGGTCCGCGAACTCGTCGGCCACGATGCGGTTCACCTCCTCGGGCATCGACCTGTCGAACGAGCGCAGGCCCGCCTCCAGGTGGGCGAAGGGGATGCCGAGTTTCGCCGCGACGAGCGCGCCGGCGAGCGTCGAGTTGACGTCACCCGGCACGATCAGCAGGTCGGGCCGCTCGTCGATCAGGACCGGCTCGAGCCTCTCCATGGCGCGCGCCGTCTGCACCGCGTGCGTGCCCGAGCCGACCCCGAGCACGTGGTCGGGCTCGGGGACGCCGAGCTCCTCGAAGAACACGTCGGACATCACCGAGTCGTAGTGCTGCCCCGTGTGGATCAGCACGTGCGAGCCGTCCAGGCGCCGGCGCGCCTCGCCGACGACGGGCGCCATCTTCACGAGGTTGGGCCGGGCGCCCACCAGGTACGCGAGGCGCATATCTAGCAGGCTCTCACACAACGCCGGTCGTCCATGCACATCCGCGTCGGCATCGAGGGCGAGCCTCTTAAGAGCCTCCAAGGTCGGTTCGTCTAACGTCTGGCCAGGTGAGGCTCCGCGTCAACCGCCGTGCCGTGCGCGCGAACGACCACGTTCCGGGAGCTGCGCGGCGTCGGCTGACGGGCGTCCTCGCGATGTGCGGGTGCGCGCTCGCGGTGGGATGTAGCGCCGGCGCGCGCAACCACGCCGTGACGACGACCGTGCTCCGCCCGCACCCGGTGCCGGCGGTGGGGCGGGCCGCGACGGGCGCGGCGCTCCCGGCGGCGCCGTCCGACGTGATGCAGGTCGCGCAGCAGTGGCCGGCGCCGAACCACGACCTCGTGAACTCGCGGGCCGTTGCGAGCGCGATCGACTCTCAGACCGTGAGGCGACTTTCGGTCGCGTGGTCGGCGCCGATCACGGGCCAGAGTTCTTGGGGAAGCTTCGCGAGCACGCCGATCATCGCGGGCACCACCGTGTACACGCAGGACCTCGCCTCGACGGTCACCGCATACAGCCTCGCGACGGGCAAGGTGCTCTGGCGCCACGCGTTCCCGAACCAGCCGGACGAGGGCCCGAACGGCGTCTCGCTCGGCTACGGACGTGTGTACGGCGCCACGTCCGACTACGCGTTCGCGCTCGACGTACGCACAGGCCGGCTCGTGTGGAAGTCGAAGAAGCTGACGCCGTCGGCGAACGCGGGCATCGACATGGCACCTGCGGTCTTCGACCACCTTGTCTACGTCTCGACGGTTCCCGGGAACACCAAGACGTTCTACGGCGGTGGCGTCGGCGGCACGCTGTACGCACTCGACGCGTCGACGGGGAAGGTTCGTTGGTCGTTCCAGACGACGCCCTCGTCGCTCTGGGGCAACAGCACGGTGAACTCCGGCGGTGGTCTCTGGTACCAGCCGGCATTCGCACCGAACGGCGCCATGTACGTCGACATCGCCAACCCGGCGCCGTTCCTCGGCACCGACCGCTACCCGTGGGCGTCCAGCCGTCCCGGCCCCAACCTCTACACGAACAGCCTCGTCAAGCTCGATCACGCCACCGGCAAGCTCGAGTGGTATCGCCAGGTCCTGCCGCACGACGTCTACGACTGGGATCTGCAGCTTCCGCCGGTGCTCGCGACCGTCCGGAACCGGAGCATCGTCGTCGTCTCCGGGAAGATGGGCTACGTCTACGCGTTCGACGCCCGTACCGGAGCGCCGGTCTGGAAGCGCGCCGTGGGGCAGCACAACGGTCACGACGCCGACAACCTGCGGGCGCTTCACGGCGAGGAGATGCCAACCTTGCCCGTCACGGTCCTTCCTGGTGCGTTCGGGGGCGTGCTGACGCAGCTCGCGGTCGCCGGAGGGCTCGTGTACGTGCCGGTCGTCAACCTCGCCACGACGTACACGGGACAGCAGCAGGCGCACAGCGGCTCGACCGAGAGCGGGGAGATCGTCGCTCTTGATCTCGCGACCGGGCGCGTCGCCTGGGACACGAAGCTCCCGGACGCGCCCTACGGCGCGGCGACGGTGACGAACGACCTCGTCTTCACGACGACCCACGACGGTCACGTGTACGCGCTTTCGCGCACGACGGGTGCCGTTCTGTGGCGCACGCAGCTGCCCGCGGGCGCAAATTCGCCACCGGCGATCAGCGGCAGCACGCTGATCGTCGGAGCAGGCATCCCTCAGGGCAGCGGCCCGCCGCGCCTCGTCGCGTTCCGCATCGGCGGTTGAGTCGGTGCTACGGCTGGAGCAGATCGACGCCGCGCGCGTGCCGGCGGCCGAGTGGGACGGCCTCGCACTCGCGAGCCGGAACCTCTTCGCGACGCGCGAGTTCCTCACGCTGTGGTGGTCGCACTTCGGACGCGGCCACCGCCCACTCCTCATCGCGTGCCGTGAGGGGGACGGCCGGCTCGTCGCGTTGCTGCCGCTCTACCTGCGCAGGCACGGCCCGCTCGGCACGGTCAGATTCCTCGGGCACGGGCCTGCCGACCTCCTCGGTCCGGTGTGCGGGCCGGAGTGGCGCGCCCAAGCGGGCGACGCCGTCGCGCGGGCGGCATCGGCGGCAGGCGCGGACGTCCTGCTCGCGGAGCACGTACCCGCGGCGGAGCGGTCGGAAGCGTGGCTCGCTTCCGGGCGCGTCGTGCGCGACGAGGCCTTCCCGCTCGTCCGGGCGGCGAGCTGGGACGAGTACGTCGGCAGCCGGAGCGGGCACTTCCGGAAGAAGCTTGCATGGCAGGAGCGGCGCCTCGGCCGCGACGGCCGTGTCGAATACCGCCTGACCGACGCTGGCTCGCTCGAGCGCGACCTCGAGACGCTGTTCGCGCTGCACCGAGCGCGCTGGAAGACCCAAACCGACTTTCTCTCGCGCGCATCCTTCTACCGCGAGCTCGCCGCGGCGGCGCTCACGCGCGGCTGGCTGCGGATGTGGCAGCTCGAGCTGGACGGTGCGGCCGTGGCGTCGATCTTCGGCTTTCGCTTCGCCGGGCGCGAGTGGCACGTCCAGACGGGCCGCGACCCGAGCATCAAGGCCGTCTCGACGGGCCTCCTCCTACTCTGGCAGAGCCTTCGCGCCGCAGTCGAAGAGGGCGTCGGGGAGTATCTCCTGCTCCGTGGGCCAGAGGACTACAAGTACCGCGTCGCGACCGACGACCCGCGCATTGCGACCGTCGCGCGGCCGCTGACCGCCCTCGGAAGGGCAGCGCTCCTCGCGGGCGCCGCCGCCGACCGGCTCGGCCCGCTACGCGCGCTCGCCCGGCGCGGAGTCGGGCGGGCGTGAGCCGCCTGCGAGCAGCGCACCCTCCCAGAGCAGCCCGGCGACCCAGCTTCCGTGCATCGCGGCCAGCGCGGGCGCGGTGCGCCAACCGCCGCGGCCGCGAGCCGTCGTCACGGCGAGGACGAGCCCGTAGCCGCCGAGCGCCGCGCGGCCCGCGCGCCCGATCGGGCCGGGTGCGGGCGTGGCGGCCGCCGCGGCGACGAGCGCGACCGGCGCGAGTTGGCGCAGCTGCAGCGAGCGGGGGTCCTCCGCGAGCATCCGCGCCTTGAAGCGGCCGTACTGCCAGTACTGGCGAGCGAGCGCCGCCAGCGACTCGCGCGGGTGGTAGATCGACCAGATTGCCGGATCGAAGACGACGCGCCCGCCGCGGCGCCGGAGCCGGTGGTTGAGCTCGAAGTCCTGGTTGCGGACGAAGCGCTCGTCCCAGCCGCCCGCGGTGCGTAGCGCCTCGGTCGGCCAGCAGCCGAGCGGGACGGTGTCGACGTCGCGCCGCCAGCCGTCGCCGGTCGGCCGGCGCCAGATGCGCGGATTCCCGACGCCGAACCGCGAACGGAGCGCGGCCGCGGTCGCACGTCCCCAGGGGCCGTCGGCGCGGACGTCGCGCCAGCCGCCGACGTTCACCGCGCCGGGCTCGGCGGCGAGCGCGCGTAGGCACGCGGCGACGTAGCCCGGCGGCATCTCCGCGTGGGCGTCGAAGCGGACGACGACCGGTGCGGTCACGGCGGCCAGCGCCGCGTTCAGGCCGGCCGGCGTGAGGCGTCGAGGATTCGAGACGACGACGGCACCCGCGGCGCGCGCGAGCTCGGCGGTCGCGTCGGTCGAGTCGCCGTCGGCGACGATCACCTCGAGCTCGCCGTCGACCTCCTGCGCGAGGACGGAGCGGAGGCACGCCTCGATGTGTCGCGCCTCGTTGTATGCGGGGATGATCACTGAGACCGCGGCGGGCATCGCCTTGACCATATCGACGCTCGTTTTCCGGTCGATCCCCCGGGCGGGCTACTCGAACGAGGGATCGGGTGCCGTCACCTCGACGCCGACCGAGTTCTTCGGTGAGGGGGAACGCCCGGACAGCAGCGATGGTGGCCGCGGTCGCCGCGGTCCTTCCGTTCTCGGCGGCAGCCTCGGCCGGCGGCGCCGCGAACCTGCTTCCAAACGGCGGCTTCGATCGCACGACGAGCGGCTGGGACGGGTACGCGTCGCGCCTGTCGCTGGCCGGAGACGGCGTCGGAGGTGGAACGGCCGCGAGGGTCGAGGCGCTCCCGGGCTCAACCAGCTACTCGATCGACACGAGCCCCTTCCCCGTCCCGGCGACGACTGCGGGAGTGGGCTACTCGGCGTCTGGCTGGTTCCGCAGCGATCGGCCGCAGACGCTGTGCCTGCGCGTCCGCGAATGGCGCGCAGGAGCCGTCGTCGGCTCCGCCCAGGCCTGCGGGCGCAGCTCGTCGGGCTGGCAGCCGTTCGGCGCCGTCGACTACACCGCCGCCTCGAGCGGCGACCGTCTCGACCTGTATGTCTACGCGGTCGACCCGAGCCCGCGCGACAGCTTCGAGGTGGACCAGCTGGCGCTGACCTCCGATCAGCCCGCCGCGCCGCCCGCGGCTTCGACGGCGCCCGCCGCAGCGTCTCCTGCGCCGCCCGCGCCGCTTGCGGCGGCGCCCGGCGGCTGTACCGTCTACGCGTCTCCGGCGGGCTCGGACACGGCCCCCGGGACCGTCGCGCTCCCCGTCCGCTCGCTCCAGCGTGTCGTCGACATGCTCCGGCCCGGCGGCGTGGGCTGCCTGCTTCCCGGCACGTACGCCGGCGGCGCGACCGTCGCCGCGGGCGGCAACCCGGGCGCGCCGATCACGATCCGCAGCGCGTCGAGTACGCCTGCGCTCGTCCGCGGCAGGATCTGGATCGAGCATTCGGCCCACGACGTCGTGCTGTCGAAGCTCGCGCTCGACAACGTCGTCCCGATCGACCGGTCGCAGATGCCGCCCGTCTCCGACCTGCTAATCGAGGGAGACCGGGTCACCGTCGCCGACAGCGACATCCAGAGCGAGAACAGCGGCATCTGCATCCTCGTCGGGGGGAACCGCGGCACCGCGACCGAGACGACGATCGCCGGGAGCCGCATCCACAACTGCGGTCCGCTGCCCGCGTACAACCACGGCCACGGGATCTACGTGGAGCACAGCCGCAACCTGCGCGTGCTCGACAACTGGATCTACGACAACGCCGATCGAGGCATCCAGCTGTATCCCGACGCGCAGCACACGCTGGTCGAGGGCAACGTGATCGACGGTAACGGCGAGGGGATCATCATCAGCGGCGACGGGAACATGACGTCGAACGACAACCTCGTCACCGGCAACATCATCAGCAACTCGCGCATTCGCTACAACGTCGAGTCGTACTGGAGCTCCGCGATCGGGGTCGGCAACGTCGTCCGCGGCAACTGCCTGTGGAACGGCGCCGAGGGCAACATCGGCGAGCAGACCGGCTTCACCGCCACCGACAACAAGATCATGGCGCCTCCGTCGAGCGCCTCCGGTCGAGACCTTCGCCAGCTCGCAGCGACGACGTGCGCTGCTACGACGGCGCAGAGCTGACGACGGCCCGCCGGAGCGATCCGGCCGCCGGGCGAGGGATACGCTCGACGGCGATGCGACCGTTCAGGATCGGCGTCTACACCGACCTCGTCTTCCGCCGCGAGGACGCGGCGCTGTCCACCGACCTCTCGTTCATCCTCTTCGTCTCGGGTCTCGCGTCGCGGCTCGGCGAGCTCGTGTTCTTGGGGCGCCTCGACGATAGGCCCGGGCGCGCGCCCTATCGGTTGCCGGACGAGATCGAGCTCGTCCCGTTGCCCCACTACGAGCGCGTCACCGACGTCCGCGGCGTGCTGCGCTCGGTGCGGCGCGCACGTGCGGCGCTGCTCCGCGAGCTCGACCGGCTCGACGCGCTGTGGCTCTTCGGGCCGCATCCCCTCGCGCTCGTCTTCGCCAGGCTCGCGCTGCGGCGCGGCACGCCGGTCTTCCTCGGCATCCGCCAGGACTTTCCGCGCTACATCGGCGGCCGACTGCCGAGCCGGGCGTGGCTGTGGGCGCTCCCCGTCGCGCACGGGCTGGAGCTCGCGTTTCGGCGGCTGGCGCGGCGCGTGCCCACGGTCGTGGTGGGGCCGGAGCTCGGCCGCGTGTACGGCCGGCAGGGAGGGCCGTTGCTCGAGACGACGGTCTCGCTCGTGCGTCGCGAGGACATCGTCTCGCTCGATGAGCCGCTCGCGCGCTCCTGGGACGGCGACCTGCCGATCCTCAGCGTCGGACGGCTCGAGTCCGAGAAGAACCCGCTGCTCCTCCCCGAGGCTCTCGCGGAGCTCCGGCGGCGATGCGACCGCTGGCGGCTCGTCGTCGTCGGGACGGGACCGCTCCGCGACGCCGTCGAGGCGCGGGCTCGTGCGCTCGGCGTCGACGACGCGCTCGAGTTGCGCGGATACGTGCCGTTCGGCGACGAGCTGTGGAGCCTCTACCGCTCGAGCGCCGCCTTCCTGCACGTGTCGCTCACCGAAGGCCTGCCGCAGGTGCTGCTGGAGGCGCAGGCTGCGGGGCTGCCGGTCGTCGCTACCGACGTCGGCGGCGTGCGCGCTGCGCTCGGCGACGGGCGCCATGCGCTCGTCGTGCCGCCGCGCGATCCTCGCGCCATCGTCGACGCGCTCGAGCGGCTCCGTCTCGACGAGCAGCTACGGCGCAGGCTCGTCGCCGAAGGGCTCGCGTCCGTCGCCGAGCGCACGCTCGACGCCGAGCTCGACCGCGTGGCGGCGTTCTTCCGCGGTCAGCTCGGTACGGGCTGACCGTCGCCATACTCGCGAAACCACTGCTCGAGCACGATCAGCGACCAGACCTTCAGCGATACGTCGCGCCGGCCGGCGCGGAGCGTGTCGACCAGCGCGGTGACGGCCTTCGGCTCGAGCAGCCCGCGCGCGCGCACCTGCTCCGGCCCGAGATGCGATTCGAGGAGCGGCGAGAGCTCGCCCCGCAGCCAGACGCCGATCGGCGGGTTGAAGCCGACCTTCCGCTTCGCGAGCGCCCGCGCCGGAAGCCGGTTCGCGAGGGTCTCGCGCAGCAGGGCCTTCGTCTCGCGCCCGCGCACCTTCGCCCGGCCCGGGAGCGCGAACGCGTGCTCGACGAGCCGGTGGTCGCAGTAGGGCGCGCGAACCTCGAGCCCGTGCGCCATGCTCATTCGGTCGTTGTACTGGAGGATGTTGCACGGCAGGTACGACTGCAGCTCGACGAAGCTCACCCGGTTCACGAGGTCGTCCCGCGGGGCGCGCGCGAAGAGCTCGCCGACGAAGTGCTCCGGCGGCGGCGACTCGCGCAGACGCTCGCGCACCCCCTCGCTGAGCAGCTCGTCCCGCTCCGCTGGTGAGAAGTAGGTCACCCACGACGTGTACGCGTCGTCGAGCGGTCGATTACCGGCGCGGACGAACTGGCGCGCGCGCCGGAGGCCGTGGCGCCCGCGCGTCGACTCCGGCACGACGTTCGCGCCGACCGCGGCCAGCGTGCGGATCGGCGCGGGCAGGCGACGGTAGCGCGCCAGGTCGAGCAGCCCCCGGAAGCGCAGGTAGCCGGCGAAGAGCTCGTCCGAGCCCTCGCCGCCGAGCACGACCTTGACGTGCCGGCGCGTGAGCTCCGCGAGCGCGTAGGCGAGGAGCGCGGTCGGGTTGCCGAACGGCTCGTCGAAGTGCCTCACGATGCGCGGCAGCAACTCGGCGAGGTGGGGCTGCCCCGTCAGCTCGTGGTGCGACGTGCCGAACGCGTCCGCGACGATCCGCGCGTCGGCGCTCTCGTCGTACAGTCGCTCCTCGGGGCGGTCGAACGTGACGGTGAAGGTGGCGAGGCCGGGGCTTCCCGCGACCGCGGCGGCCACGATCGAGCTCGAGTCGACGCCGCCCGAGAGGTACGCGCCCACCGGGACGTCTGCGACGAGCCGCGCCGTGACGGCCTCCGAGAGCACCTCCCAGAGCCGGTCTGCGTCGGGCTCCGCGGTGCCGGCGGAGTCGGGGTCGATGCCCCAGTAGCGCCGCACGTCGACCCGGCCCGCCTCGGCGACCAGCATGTGCCCCGGCGGCAGCATCCGCGCACCGCGCACGATCGTGTGCGGATGCGGGACGTAGAGGTAGGCGAGGTAGCCCGCGAGCGCCTCGAGATCGACTTCGCGCGAGACGCCCGGCACCGCCAGCAGGCACTTGAGCTCCGAGCCGAAGGCGAGCTGGACGGGGCCTTCTCCCGGCGCCGCGTAGTACAGGGGCTTCTTGCCGAGGCGGTCGCGGACGAGGACGAGACGTCCCCTGCGCGCGTCGAAGAGCGCGAACGCGAACATCCCGCGGAGGCTGTCGACGAACCGCTCCGTGTCGTCCTCGTAGAGGTGGACGATCACCTCGGTGTCGCTGAGCGTCGCGAAGCGGTGGCCGCGCTGCTCGAGATCGCGGCGCAGCTCCCGATAGTTGTAGATCTCGCCGTTGAAGACGAGCTGCACCGATCCGTCCTCGTTCGCGAGCGGCTGGTGGCCGCCCTCGAGATCGATGATCGAGAGGCGCCGGTGCGCGAGCGTCGCAGTCAGCCCCTCGGGACCGGCGAGCTCGGTACAGCCGGCGTCGTCGGGGCCGCGGTGGGCGACGAGCGACGCCATCGTCTCGCCGAGGCCGGGGACGGCCGCGCCGACGAAGCCTGCGATTCCGCACACGTCTTCGATCGTAGTGGCAGAACCGCGAAACGGGGGCTCAGCGCCGCGAGCGGCGTGCACGCGCGCGCTCGACGGCGGCCCCGAGCTCCGCGGGGCGCGGCACCCGCCAGCGCTCGCCGTGGCCGGCGCGGCGGAGTGTCCAGCGAGCAGCGTGGTAGGGCCGCAGCATCTGCACGTACGGCAGTGCCCGGCGCGCGCCGGCCCTCCCGGGTGCGGCCGACGCGAGCTCGAGGCACCACTCGACCGTCCGGTGGAACGCCGCCTCGGGCGCGAACCACTCGAGCCAGGCGGCGCGGGCGGCCGCCCCCATCGCGGCGGCCTCCTCGCGCCGCGCCTCCAGGAGGGCCGGAACGCGTTCGACGTCCCGCTCGCGCACGCGCACCGCTACCTCGTCCCACTTCGGTCCGACCGGCGGCATCCACTCGTCGGAGATGACGACCGGCGACCTGCCGAGCATCATGGTCTCGAACAGCCGGAAGCTGGCGGGGCCGCCGCCGCGCGGGCAGAGCACGAACGCGCTTGCCGCGAGGATCTCGCCGTAGCGGACGCGCGACGCGGCGTGGCCGATCGGGCGCTCCACAGCAGTGTCGATGATGCGGCTCTCCGGATGCGTCAGACGGACGACTGCGCGGCGGACACGATGGGTCGCGCTCGAGCCGACGAAGGAGAAGAGGTATGCGGCCGCCGCGTCGGGGCGGTACCGGAGGTGGTCTGACTCGTGGATGCCGAGGTACATGCCGGACCGCGTCCAGCGCGGCCAGTACCACGAGCGCTCGACCGACGCGTATACGCCGGGAAGGAAGGGCACGATCCGATCGGTCGAGCTGAAGAGGTAGCAGCTCTCGCGCCGGGCGCGAAAGACAGGGTGGCGGCGAACTCGCTCGAAGTACGCGCCCGCGGCGGCGCTGCTCTCGACGAAGAGCACGATCTCGGCCGCCGCGGGATCGTCGACGAGCGCGTGGACGCCGAAGCGGTCCGAGGCGGCGTGGGCGCGCATCTTCTGTAGCTCGTCGTGGCCGTGCCCACCGTCCGTCTCGGCGTCAGCGGCTGAGAGGATGTGGACGTTGGTCACGACGGTCCGCGCACCGTAGCGCCCTTCTGGCCGTCGCCGCCCGCGCGCTCAGGAAGGCGGGCTGTTCTCGGTCCGGCCGCGCCGGCTGCGCGCGAAGAGCTCCTCGTAGAGGCCCTCGAGCTGCCGAACGACTTGGTCGAGCTCGAACTCCCGTCGGTGGCGCTCGCGCGACGCCGCCGCCATGCGGCGGCGCCTCTCCTCGTCGCCCAGCACCGACTCGAGGGCGCGGGCGAGCGCGTCCGGGTCGCGGGGCGGGACGAGCAGCCCGGTGACCCCGTCGTCGACGACCTCGGGCAGCCCGCCGACCCGCGTCGCGACCAGCGGCGTGCCGGCCGCCATCGCCTCGAGCGCCGAAAGCGGCATACCTTCCGAGTCGGAGCAGATGACCGACACGTCGACGGCCTGGAAGACGCGGTCGACGTCCGGCCGAATGCCGAGGAACACGACACGCTCGCCGAGCCCGAGCCTGGCCGACCGCGCGCGCAGGCGCTCCTCCTCGTCGCCCGAGCCGGCGAGGAGCACCCTGACCTGCGGAAGGCGCTCCTGGAGGCGTGCGACGGCGTCGAGGAGGACGTCGAGGGCCTTGATCGCGCCGAGCCTGCCCACATACCCGATGACCGGCGCGCCGGGCGCGATCCCGAGCTCCTCCCGCAGGAACGGGCCCGCCGCCGCGCGGGGTGCGGGGACGCCGTTCGGGACGTGGCGCACCAGGCGGGGGTCGATCCGCTCGACCTCCACCATCTGCCGGGCGTCGGCGGCGGCGACTGCGACGAACGCCTCGACGCTGCGCGCGATCAACCGGCGGTCGAGGGCCTGGTGGAACCGTCCCCGCTCGCCTGCCCACGAATGCTCGTGTGCGATCACGACGGGAACGCCGCAGAGCGGTCCGAGGATCGCCGCCCAGAGGTTCGACCCGAACTTGTGCGCGTGCAGGACGTCGATGCGCTCGTTCCGGAGCAGCCGGGCCAGGGGCAGCCACGGCCTGATAGAGGCCGGCGAGTCGCGGCCGAGCACGAGGAGGGGCACACCGGCCGCCTCGAGCTCGCCGGCGAGCGCCGACGCGGCCGACCTGCTCGCACAGAAGTACGGCTGGAAGCGCTCGCGGTCGAGCCGCGCGGTCGACCGCACGGCGAGGATCTCGGCTCCCCCCGGCGCCGCGATCGTGTCGATGAGCGTCAGCACGCGGAGGCGCCGCCTCGGCGGGGAATCCATGAGCCCCGATTATCATGAACGGCCGCGTCGTCCCTCCGATCGCAACGCCTCATCCAGAAGCCGACCTCGTCAGACCGCGCCACGCCGGCGCCCCCGGGCAAGCCCGGTCGCTGGCACACCGGGTTCTTCTCGAGCGTCAACACACTCCGCCTCGATCCAGGCCCGAACGTCGAGCCGGGGAAGGTTCGGGGGTACTACGTCGACTTCCGGATGAAGCCCGCCGCGCCCAGCTGGCCCCCGGACTGGCTGAGCGAGGCGAAGCTCCACGTGGCGATCACGCAATGGGGCCTCGGCTGCTACGAGCACTACCTCGCTGACGGTGAGGAGGCCTGGCTTGCCGCCGCGATCGCCGCAGGCGATCACCTCCTCGTGCAGCAGACGCGCGGGGGTCGGCTCACGGGCGGCTTCGTGCACGACGAGCCGTACCCGCACACGTTCCACCTGCCGCCGCCCTGGCTCTCGGGCATCACGCAGGGCCAGGCCGCGAGCCTCTTCGTTCGGCTCCACCAGGAGACCGGCGAGCCCCCCTACGCCGAGGCGGCGCGCCTCTCGCTCGCCCCGCTCGCCCGGCCGACGAGCGAGGGAGGGGTGCAGGTGCTTCTCGACGGCCTCCCGGTGCACGAGGAGTACCCGACCGAGCCGCCCTCGTACGTCCTGAACGGCGGCCTCTTCGCGCTCTTCGGGCTGTACGACGCGGGCCTCGGCCTCTCGGATGCCGAAGCGCTCGCCGCCTTCGAGGAGACGGCGCAGGCGTACGCGCAGAGTCTGCACCGCTGGGATCTCGGCTACTGGTCCCGCTACGACCTCTATCCGCATCCGCTGGTGAACGTCGCGAGCTCGTCGTATCACCACCTGCACATCAGCCAGCTCGACGCGCTCGCGCGGCTGTCGCCGCTGCCGCAGTTCCCCGCGATGCGCGAGCGGTTCCGGGCCTACGAACGCTCCCGACGCTGCAGAGGTCGCGCCTTCGCCGGGAAGGTACGCTTTCGTCTCGCCGTCTCACGCAGGCGGGCGGCAGGCGACGCGGAATGACAGCCGCCGAACCCCCAGAAGACACCGACGCCGGGCCTCGCCGGTCCCGCTACCGGCGGAGAGGTCTCGCGCTCGTCCTGCTCCTGCTCGCCGCCGCTGCCGGCGCGGCCGGCTTTCGCTGGTCCGAGCACGGGGCGGCGCCCCCCGTCCCATCGCGCCTCTGCACGCTGTACGCCTCTCCTGACGGGCGGAGCGGGCGCAAGCGAGGCACGATCCAGCGGCCGCTGTCCGTGCAGGGGCTGGTGAATCGCCTGCGCGCGGGACAGACAGGCTGCCTGCTCGCCGGGACCTACAGCGGCCGGATCATCATCAGCCGGGGCGGCACGCCCGGGCGGCCGATCAGGCTGCGCTCGACGCCGCGCTACCACGCGACTATCGACGGCCAGATCTGGGTGCGGCATTCGGCTCACGACGTCGTCGTCTCGAACCTGACCGTCGACAACGTGGTGCCGATCGACCGCTCGCTGGTTCCGCCAGTGTCCGACCTGCTCATCGAGGGCGACCGGGTGACGATCGAGGACAGCGAGCTCGAGAGCGGCAACACCGGCATCTGCGTCCTCGTCGGGGGCGAGGACGGCGTCGCGAACGACGCGGCGATCCTCCGCGACAGCATCCACAACTGCGGTCCGCTGCCTGCGTACAACCACGGTCACGGCATCTACGTCGAGCACAGCCAATTCCTTCGCATCGTCGGCAATCTGATCTATGACAATGCGGATCGCGGGATCCAGCTCTACCCCGACGCGCAGCACACGCTGATCGCGAAGAACATCATCGACGGGAACGGTGAGGGAATCATCATCAGCGGCGACAGCGACAACGCGTCGAGCAACAACATCATCACCGACAACGTGATCAGCGACTCCGTGATCCGGTACAACGTCGAGTCGTTCTGGGGCGGCGCAGTCGGCGTGGGCAACGTCGTCCGCGACAACTGCCTCTGGAACGGGGCCGAGGGTGAGGTCGGCGAGCAGCTGGGGTTCACCGCGGTCGACAACACCGTCGCCGACCCGCGCTTCGCCGACGCGTCCACCCACGACTACCGTCTTCTCGCCGGCAGCGGCTGCGCCGCGCTCGGGCGGCTGCCCTGACAGACCGGGACCGCGGCGAGGGTCCCGCCTCGCCGCAGCTTCCTTCCGGCGCCGGCGGCATGACCGCCGCCGAGCGCACGCCGCTCGCCGCGACCGCGGCGCGCGGCGTCGGCATCGCCGCCGGCGGACAGCTGCTCACGTTCGTCATCTCGCTCGGGTCGTACCTCGTGCTAGCGCGGCTCGCGTCGCCGCGCGAATTCGGGCAGCTCGCGGCCGGCTCGATCGTCGTCGGCGTCGGGACGCTCGTCTCGGAGTCGGGGATGCTGGCCGCGCTCGTGCAGCGCCGCGACCGCGTCGAGGAGGCGGCGAGCACCGCCTTCGTCGCGACGGTCGCGGGCGGCATCCTGATGAGCCTCGTCGCGCTCGGCCTGGCGCCCGTCGTCGGGCTCTTCTACCACAACCGCACGATCGGCCTCGTCGCGGCTGCCCTCTCGGGCGTCCTCGTCGTGCGCCAGACGATGGTCGCCCCCGACGCGATCATGCAGCGTCGGTTCTCGTTCGTGCGCCGGGTGATCCTCGAGCCGTCAGGCGGGCTCCTCGGCGCCGGTGCGGCCATCGCGGGCACGGCGGCGGGACTCGGCGTGTGGGGCCTCGTGATCGGCATCTACGCCACGATGCTCACGCAGGCGGTCCTTTGCTGGGCGATGATCGACTGGCGTCCGAGCTTACGGCTCGCGTCGTTCGGGATGTGGCGGGAGCTCGCCCGCTTCGGCCGGAACGTGATCGCCGGCGAGTCGATCCGCCGCCTCGACCTCGAGGCGAGGACGGCGATCGTGGGCAGGCTCGTCGGCGTTTCCGACCTCGGCCAGTACACCTACGCCTATCGGATGATCCTGATCCCGCTCGGGATCGTCGTCAACGGTGCGTCGTACGTCCTGCTGCCGGTGCTCGCGCGGATCTCCGACGACGAGGAGCGCTTCCGGGCGGCGGTCCTTCGCAGCCTCCGCTGGATGGCCCTGCTCGGGTTTCCGACCAGCCTCGTCCTCATCCCGCTCGGACACCCGCTGCTGGTCGTCTTCTTCGGCGCGCGGTGGCGTCCGGCCGGAGACGCCGTTCCCTTCATGGCGCTGTTCGGCGCCGCGGGCGCCGTGGTCTCCCTCGCTGCGGCGGCCTTCGACGCCGTCGGTCGGCCCTCCCTCGTTCCGCGCATGCACCTGCTGACCGCGGTCGTCGGGGTGTCGCTCAGCGCGGCGTTGTCCGGCTTCGGGCTGCGTGCGGTCGCCGCCGCCGTGTCCGTCGGCGGCGTGGCGGGCGCCGCCTATGCCCTCTACGGAATCTCGCTCGTTACCGGCTTGCGGCTGCGGGCCCTGGCGGCCGAGCTCGTCCGACCTGCCGTGGCCGCCCTCCTCTCGATGGGCGCCGCCTGGGGCCTGGAGATCGTGCTCGACCCGGCGAGCCACCGCACGCCCGTCGCGGTGGCGCTCTTCGTGTCCGAGGGAGCCGCAGCGTTCGTCGCGCTCCTGCTCGCGCTCGCCGTCGTCGCGCCGGCGTCGTTCGCGGAGCTCGAGCGCGTCCTCCGCATGTTCGGGAAGCCAGGGCCTGACGCTGCAGCGGCCGCCGCCGTGCCGGCGCCGCCGCTCGGCGGGACGCGGAGCGGCCTTTGATCGACCTGCACGCGCACATCCTTCCCGGGGTCGACGACGGGGTGCGGTCGCTCGAGGAGGCCTGCGAGCTCGCCCGCGTTGCGGTGGCGGACGGGATCGCGGTGACGGCGGCTACGCCGCACGTGCGCGACGACTACCCCACGACCCCGGAGCAGGTCGAGCGCGGGGTCGAGGAGGTCCGGCGGAGCCTCGGCGACGCCGGGATCCCCCTCGAGGTCGTCCACGGCGCGGAGGTCGACATCGGCGCCCTCGCGCGACTAACGGAAGAGGAGGTCATCCGGCTCACGATCGGCCAGGCGGGGCGGTACCTCCTGGTTGAGTTCCCATACGGTGGCTGGCCTGTCGCGCTCGAAGGGGCGACCGCGCGCCTGCTCGGCGCCGGGATCACACCGATTCTCGCGCACCCGGAGCGGAACGACCTCGTCCAGCAGTCGCCTCGACGGCTGCTGCCGGTCGTCGAGTCCGGCTGCCTCGTCCAGGTCACCGCCGCCTCGCTCGCCGGGGGCCTCGGCCGTGCCGCCGCGACGACGGGCCACGAGCTGGTCCGCCTGCGGCTCGCGCACGTCGCCGCCACCGACGCCCACGGCCCGACGATGCGCGCGATGACCCTCTCCGCCTGCGCCGACGCCGTCCGGGATGCAGCCGTCGCCCGCTACCTGACGGAGGAGGCTCCCGCGGCCGTGCTCGCCGGCGAGCCGGTGCCGCCGCCGCCGCCGCCCACCGGACGGCGCTCCCTATGGCGGCGCCGGTGACGGATCCCCTGTCGAGGGTCAACCGATCGGCTCTGTATGCCGATACGCTTTATCCCCAGCCGAAGGCCTCCCGGTCGACGCTCCTCGTACCCGCGTGAATCCCAATCCCGTCATCGCCTTCGCCGACGAGCGGCGCGGGGCGCAGCGCTACCTCGCGTCCCTTCGGCAACACGCGTTGCTGATCGTCCTGCTCGTGCTCGGAGCCGTCGCGGTCGCCGCCGTCTACTCGAAGACGGCCACGAAGCGGTACAAGGCGGAAGCCGACATTCTCGTCTCGCCGGTCGCGCCTGACGACACCACGTTCCTGGGCTTCAGCGTCCTCCGCGACTCCACCGACCCCGACGCGCGCGCGGTGGTCGTCGCCGCCCGCTACGCGGACAGCAGCTCCGTCGCGGCAGCGGCGGCTCCCCGGCTGCACATGACGCCCGACGGGGTGCTCGCGGCGGTCACCGTGACGCCGCTGAGCCAGGGCAACATCGTCTCGATCGTCGGCCAGGCCTCGAACGCCCGCACGGCGGCGACGATCGCGAACACGTTCGCATCGACCTTCCTCGCGCAGCGGGCGGCTCTGTTCCAGCAGCAGCTCGCGACGACGCTCAGCCGCCTGCGCGGCTCGCTCGACGAGATCCCCGCGGCGCTGCGGACCACGTCTCCCGAGGCGCTCACGATCGAGGAGCGGCTCGGGACGCTGACCGGACTCCGCAAGACCAGCGATCCGACGCTGCAGCTGATGAACGCGGCCACCCCGCCGACGGCGCCCGTCTGGCCGAGGCCTGTTCTGAGCGTCGGCGTCGCCTTCATCGCCGCGCTCCTGCTCGGCGCGGGGCTCGCGATCGGGATGGACTTCGTAACGCCGCGCATCAAGCAGGAGGACGAGATCCTGCTCGAGCACCGTCTCCCGGTCCTCGCCCGGGTGCCACGCCTGCCACGCTCGATCCTGAACGGCTACGTGGCGGGGCGCGAGCCGTTGCCCGGCGATGCACGCGAGTCGTACCGCACGCTGAGAGCGAGCCTCTCGACGGCCGGGCGCGACGGAGGCTTCCCGCACACGGTGCTCGTGACGAGCGCAATGCCGGGCGAGGGCAAGACGATGACCGCCGTGAACCTCGCGATCACGCTCGCGCTCTCCGGGACGTCCGTCGTGCTCGTCGACGGCGATCTGCGTCGGCCGATGGTCTCGAGCTTCTTCGGCGTCGGCGCGCGCCCTTCCGGCTTCGCAAACGTGCTCGCCGGCCGCGCCAAGCCGACGGATGCGATCATTCCCGCGCCTGGGCACGGCGACCGTCTCCAGCTCTTGCTCGCGAGCCCGGAACACGCGCACCTGATCGACTCGATGCGGAGCGAGCGTATCGCCGAGGTGCTCGACGAGCTGCGGTTCCAGGCGGACGTCGTGATCATCGACTCACCACCCGTCACAGAGGTCGCGGACGCGCTCGCGCTGGCCGACGAGGTCGACGCCGTCATCGTCTGCGTGCGCCTCGGACGCTCTCGCCGCGACCGGCTCTTCGAGCTTCGCCGCATGTTCGCGCAGCACGGCCTCGCTCCGATGGGCGTCGTCGTGACGACGAGGCGCCGCACGCGCGGCCACGGCTACTACTACGGCTTCGACAGGTCGAACGATCCGCGCACCGCCCAGGAGCGGCGCATTCCCGAAGCTGCGGCCTCGGCCGACGACCGGCGGGCCGTCGCCCGGTTCTTCGGAGGCAGGCGGCGCGAGCAGGACAGCGCCGAGGCTGCAGCCCCGGCGGTCGCCGAGGCGCGGCCGGGCGCCTCCGACAAGCCGGCCTCGCGTCGGGCCGCCGCCCGGCCCGGAGGCGACGCGCTGCGGCGCGAACCGAGGAGGCCTGCGTAGCCGGCGTGTCGGCGCTCGCTCCACGGCTCGTCGGGGCGAACCGAACGCGGGGTGGTCTACTGCCGATCGGGCTCGCCGTCGGGGCCGTGGTCCTCGGCGTCGCGTCCGTCGTCGCCCCGTCGCGGGCGCTCGACCTTGCGCTCGGGCTGCTCTTCGTCGGGCTCGTCTTCGCGAGCCTTGCCGGCGGCGTCGTCGTCTTCTCCGCGCTCGTCTTCTTCGCGGCGCTGCCGGGAACGTCAGGTGCCGGGCTCAGTCTGATCAAGGTCGCGGGCGCGCTGCTGGCGGCGTCGTGGGCGCTGCAACTCGCGACCCGCCCGGAGACCAGGAGGACGCTGCTCTCCGACCGGCCCGTCCTGGCGTTCGCCGCGGTCGGCTTCGTCGGCTGGTCGCTCGCGTCGAGCCTGTGGGCCTCGTCGAGCGGTGCGGCGGTTTCGGCCTCGCTGCGCGGCGCCCAGGGCGTGCTCCTGTTCTTCATCGTGTACTCGGCGCTCCGCGAGCGCCGGCAGCTGCGACTCGCGATGCTGGCCTACGTCGCCGGCGCCACGCTGACGGCGCTCGTCGGCATGGGAGGAGGGACAGGCGCGGACACCGCGACCGCCGGCGACCGCTTCGCCGGCTCGATCGGGGACCCGAACTACTTCGCGGCGCTGCTCGTGCCGGCGCTGGCGTACGCCGCCTTCATGTTCGTCACCGAGCGCTCGACGGTCGGCCGATGGTGCCTGGGCGGCGCCGCCGCCGTGATCGCGGCGGCGCTGTTCCTCACCGCGTCCCGCGGCGGGATCGTGGCGCTTGGCGCGATGGCGGTCGCCGTCGTCGTCCTGGCAGGCCCGGTGCGCGCGCGCGCGCTGGCCCTCGTCTCGGGCGTCTCGGGGTTCGGCATCGCCTACTTCGTGTTGTTCGCCCCGCCGGGGGCGCTCTCCCGCATCACCGCGTTTAGCAGCAGCGCGAGCAGCGGCCGGAACGACCTGTGGTCGATCGCGTTCCGCATCTTCACCGGTCATCCGATCCTCGGCATCGGAGCCGACAACTTCGTGCTCGTCGAACCGAACTACGTCAAGACCTCTCTCGACCTCTCGTCGCTGGCAATCGTCTTCGACTCGCCGCACGTCGCGCACAACACGTACATCCAGGTGGTCACGGAGCTGGGGCTCGTCGGGCTGGCCGTCTTCGCGCTCGTTCTCGCCGGCACGTACCGGCTCGGGCTCGCGGCCGTGCGGCGAGCAGGGCGAGCCGGCGACTTCGAGCTCGAGGTGCTCGCACGCGGCCTGCTGATCGGGCTCGTCGGGTTGCTCGCCGCGTACGTGTTCCTGACGGCTGAGTACGAGAAGCAGATCTGGCTCGTGCTCGGCTTCGTCGCGGCGGCGTTCGCGGTCGCGCGCTCGAGCGGCGAGGAGCCCGAAAGCCGCGCGGCCGCCCTCACCGCGGTCGCCGCGCCCTTCGGTGGCGGCGGCGCGGGTGGAGCTCGACGCGAGGCTGCATATGATGCGAACGTGAGGGAGCAGTTCGTGGAGCAGCGCGAGCAGCGCGTCGGTGCGCAGCTGCAGTCGCTGGCCGAGGAGCGCCGGCGCCTCAGAAACGCTCGCGCCGCCCTCGACGAGGAGGAGCGCGCGGTGCGCCGGCGCTTCGACGAGCTCGCCGTGCGCGAGCGCGACCTGGACGCGCGCGAGCAGGCGGTCGCCGAGAGCGAGGCTGCACTCCCCTTGAACCTCGAGGAGTTGACCGACTTCGAGCAGGCTAGGCGGGCGCTTGCGGAGCGCGAGCGCGACCTGCAGGAGCGGGAGGCTGCGCTCGAGCAGCGCAGCCGGGAGCTCGAATCGGTCGCGAGACGACTTGCCGGGGAGCAAGAGGCGTCGGCGGCGCGCCAACGCGAGCAGTGGGCCACAGAGCGCGAAGGCAGGGAGCGGGCGGTCGCCGAGCGCGACCTCGCCGTAAAGCTGCTTCTGCGCGGGCTCGAGAAGCAGCGCGAGTTCCTGGTGAAGAGCCGCGAGGAGCTCGATGCCGACGCGCAGCAGCTCGAGCAGCAGCGGAGGCGGCAGGAGCAGTCCGAGAAGGCGTCGCGGCCTCCCGGCACCTCGACGGGCCGCGGCGAGCTCGACGCCGAGGAGGGCCGGCTCGAGGAGCGCCGGCGCCGGCTCGCGCAGGCCGAGGCGGAGATGGCCGGCCGGCGCGTCGCCGCGGAGGAGCTCGTCCGGGCGGGGCGAGACCAGAAGGAGAAGGCCGAGCGGCTCGGGGACGGCAGCGCGAAGGATGCGGCTCCCGCGCAGCCGGACGGCCCGCAGGCGGAACACGCGGTCCCGGCGCAGCCGAGGTCACGCCTGGCGCCGTGGCGCCGGCGGGACCGGGACGCCTGAACGCACCGCTTCGAAGCGCCTGTGACGCCGGGGCTCGTCGTCTGCTACCACGGTGCGTCCGATCAGTGGCGCCACCTGCTCGCGCTTCCGCCCGCGATGATCGAGCAGCAGGTGCGGCGCCTGCTGGCCCGGCGCTTCAGGCCGGTGAGCGCCGCGGACGTGCTCTCGCGGCGCGGACGCATCCTGCACGTGACGTTCGACGATTCGCTGCGAAGCATTCTGCGCGTGCTGCCGCGGCTCGAGGCGCTGCGCGTCCCCGTCACGGTCTTCGTCTGCTCGGGGCTCGCCGGCGGCCGGCTCGACGTTCCCGAGCTGCGGGAGGAGCTCGCTGCGAACCCGGAGGAGCTGCGCACGCTCACGTGGGACGAGCTCCGCGGCCTCGCGGAGCGAGGCGTCGAGCTGGGCGCGCACACCGTGTCCCACCCGCACCTGCCCCGTCTCGGCGACGGTGAGCTGCTGGCCGAGCTGCGGGAGAGCCGCGAACGCCTCGAAGACGAGCTCGGGCGGCCGTGCCGGTTCGTCGCGTACCCGTACGGCGAGGGCGACTCGCGCGTGTTCGCAGCCGCGCGTCGCGCCGGCTTCGAGGGCGGGTTCATGCTCCTCTCCGGCGACGCCCGGGACCGGTACGCCTTTCCGCGCGCCGACCTCTACCCGCGCGACGTGGGCGCGGCGTTCCGGCTGAAGACCGAGCCGGCGCTGCAGGCGGCGTTCCGCCGGCTGCACGTCGCCCGGCGCGCGCGTGCGGCGCGAAGGAGAGAACGGCGGTCGATCCCGTGACGGCCGCGGCGCCGCCGCCGCTCCGCGTCGTCGACACGCCCGAGGGTCTGCGAGACCTCCGCGAGCAATGGGATCGTCTGGGAAGCTCGGTGTCGAGCCCGACCCGCGATCTCTCCTGGGTCGAGGCGGCGGCGACCGCGTTCCCGGAGGACAGGCTCCGCGTCGCCGTCCTCGACGACGGCGAGGTGCGGGCCGTCGCGCCGCTCGTGCGGCGCGGCGGCGCCTGCGAGGCGGTCAGCGTCCGGCGCCTGTACGAGCCCGTCGACTTCCTGTGGCGCGACGAGGCGTCGCTCGGCGAGCTCGCGGCACGTCTGGCGGCGCACCGCGTTCCGCTCGTCCTCGGCCGGATTCCGGGCGATTCGCCGACCGCCGAGACGCTTCGCCGCGCGTACGGCAGGCGTGCACTCGAGCTTCGCGAGCCGCGCTCGCCGCTGCCCGTCTTCGAGCTCGACGAGACGTGGCGAGAGCCCGAGGCGCGACTCGGCTCGCGCCGCCGGTCCGACCTGCGTCGCGCGCGCCGCCACGCGGAGGAGCACGGCGAGGTCGACTTCGAAGTCGTCGTGCCCGGCCCCGAGGCCGTCGCGTGCGCCTTCGACGAGGCCGTCGGCGTCGAGAGTAGGGGCTGGAAGGGCCGGGCCGGCACCGCGCTGCTGAACGATCCGCCGCGCCTCGCCTTCTACCGACGGTACGCGGACCTCGCAGCACGCGACGGTTCGCTGAGGATCGCGTTCCTCCGGATCGACGGAGCGGTGGTGGCGATGCAGATCGCCGTCGAGCGCTCGCGCCGGCTGTGGCTCCTGAAGATCGGGCACGACGCGCAATTCGACCGCTCGTCGCCCGGACAGCTGCTCATGCTGGAGACCATCCGCTGGAGCGCGAGCCACGACCTCGAGGCGATCGAGTTCCTGGGCTCGAGCGCGCCCTGGACGCGGCGGTGGACGGAGGTGGAGCGTCCTTCGACGTCCGTCGCGTTCCTGCCGCCGCGCGTCGGCTCCCTCGGGCCGCTCGCCGAGCACGTCGCGCGGGCCGGCCTCCGCCGGGTCAGGCGCCGGTGACTCCCGCCCCGGGCGTCGTGCAGCGGGTGGTGGGCCGTCTCGCCCGCGCGTACATCGCCGGGCCCGCGCTCGCCGACGCGGTGAGGGCGGCGCACCGCCTCGCTCGGCCGGTCACGTTCGGGTACTGGGACGCGCCCGGCGAAACGGGCGCGTCGGTCGCCGACGCCTACTGCGAGGCGATCGCAGCCGCGGCGGAGCCGTCGCTCGACGCGTACCTGTCGGCGAAGCTGCCGGCCCTCGGCGACGCGCCCGGCGCGGTCGACCGCGTCGCGGCGAAGGCGGCCGAGGCGGGCGTCCGGCTGCACTTCGACTCGCTGCAGGAGGAGCATGCCGACCGCACCCTGGCGCTGGCGCGCTTGCTGGCAACCTCCGGCGTCGAGGTTGGCGCGTCGCTCCCCGGGGGGTGGTCCCGCAGCGTCGCCGACGCGGCGGCGCTCGCGGCGGCGGGCGTCCGCGTGAGGGTGGTGAAGGGGCAGTGGCCGGGCGACCGCGAGCCGCGCGCGGGGTTCCTCGAGGTCGTCGACCGGCTCGCCCGGGCCGGCGCGCCGGCCGCGGCGGTCGCGACGCACGACGCCGCGCTCGCGGCAGCGTCGGTCGACCGGCTGCTCCAGGCGGGCGTTCCCGTCGAGCTGGAGCTTCTCTACGGGCTGCCGATGGCGGCAGTCGGAGCGGTAGCCGGCGAGCGAGATGTCGCCACGCGCGTCTACGTGTCGTACGGCCACGGCTACCTGCCCTACGCGGTCAGGCAGGTGCGGCGCCGGCCGCGCATCCTCTGGTGGCTCCTGCGGGACTCGCTGCGGGGCGACGTCGGCGGGCTCAGCGCCCGCCGACGTTCCCCTCGGTGACGAGCGTCGCGTCGATCGCGTCGACAGGCACCGGCCCGCCTCGCCGGACTGCGGCGAGCGCGTCCCGCACGGTCGGCTCGAGCGGGTCGAGCTGCGCCGCACGTCGGAGGCTCGCGAGCGACTCGGCACGCTGTCCCAGTTTGGCGTCGGCGATGCCCCGTTCGAGCTGCGAGTACCAGTTCCCCGGGTTCCTCTTCACCGCGGCCGAGAAGTAGCTGCGGACGGCGGGCCAGTCGCGGCGACGCTCGGCGATCGTCCCGGCCGTCACGTCCGGCTGGTCGCTGAGCGGGTTCAGACGCGCCGCCTGGCGAAGGGCGGCGAACGAGGAGCCGGGGTCGGTCCGCCACACGCCGATCGCCTGCGAGACGTCGCGCGCGGCGAGCCAGGCAGGAACGAGGGCCACGGCCGCGGCGCAGCCCGCGGCGACGCACGCCGCCGAAGCGAGCCGGCGCACCCGCCGCGACGTCCGCGGCGGCGTCTCGATCCCCTCGATGCCGGCGCAGCAGCCGACCGCCGCCACCGCCGGCCCGCTGAGCGCGGGGAACTCCCAGAGCCAGTCGACGCTGCCGTGGACGAGCCAGTAGGCGAACATGGTCGCGCCGGCGAGCCCGACGAGCGCCCAGGTGCCGCCCGCGCGCGCCGCCCTCAGGCAGAGCAGGACGGCGGCGGCGGCGAAGGCCGCGAACAGCAGGAACCCGATCAGGCCCGTCCCGCCGAGCAGGCGCGCCTCGAGGCTGTGCGGGAAGGTCGGCTGCTCGGTGCTTCGCCGCAGTCGCACGTAGTCGGCGGCGAAGTTGTCGACCCCGCGGCCGAGCAGCGGGGAGCCCGCGAACTGGTGCGCTGCGACGCGCCAGAAGTCGTACCGGTGGTTGCCCGCCGCGCTCGCAAAGTGCGACGACGCGGTCGAGGTGCGCGGCGGGTACTTGAACGCGTGCCAGGCATGCCGTGCGATCGTCACCGGGCTGCCGAGCTCGACGATCGCGATGGCGACAGCCAGGACGAGCGCCGCCGCGCCCAGGGCGCCGGCGGCCCGCGTGCCGATCGTGGTGAGGCGCGGGGAGCGGGCGAAGACCCTGCGCTCCACGAGCACGACGAGCGCGCCGATCGCGACCAGGCACGCGAAAGAGATCGCGATTGCGATTGCCGCCGACCTGATCGCGGCGTGCGCATTCTCGCCGTCGTTGAGCCGCGTGTACACCCCGAGGAGAGGGCCGTGCAGGATCGCCGCCACCGCGGCCACCGCGGCGAGCGGCACCGCGACGCGGGTGCGCCGCCGCGCGACCAGGAGGAGGAGCACGATCGTCGCGGCGGTCGCGATCGCGCCGCCCTTGCTCTGGGCGAGGATCGCCAGCTCTGCCGCGACGCCCGCCGCGCCGAGGCAGAACGCCCGCAGCGCGGCCGGCGCCGTCGACGTCTGCGCGACCAGGAGCGACGGCAGCGCCGCCAGCACGAAGAGCGCCGCGTTCGCGTTCGCGTAGTCGATCGGGACGCTGAGCCGTCCGTCGACGAACGCGGAGCCGCCGCCGGAGCCCAAGGCGACGTTCGCCAGGTCGACCGCTCCGACGGCGGTCACCGTCACCGCCCAGACGAGCAGGAGCCCGGCCGCCTCGCGCGGCTGCCACCGCTGCCGCGCGACGACGAGCAGGACGAGCAGGAAGACGAGCGTCCGGTTCGCGCCCGACAGAGCCGCGCCGCGGTCCCCCGCCCACAGGATCGACAGGAACGACCACCCTGTCAGGCCCGCGAACGCCGCGGCGGCGATC
Organism: Gaiellaceae bacterium; assembly: GCA_035652835.1. Taxonomy (GTDB): domain Bacteria; phylum Actinomycetota; class Thermoleophilia; order Gaiellales; family Gaiellaceae; genus PALSA-600. Next base: position 58,003 of record DASRDA010000008.1, on the reverse strand, counting down.
GTCGTCAGACGGCCGAAGGGCCGCTGCCGCGTCGCCCAGGCGAGGACGCCGAGCAGCAGGAGGAGCACGATGCCCACCGGGTACCAGACGGTTTCGGCGAAGCCCCCGTCCTCGGCCGACCAGAGGCCGAACGAGGCCGCGACGACCGCCGCCACGAGCACGACCTCGGGCGGCGGGAGACGTCTCCTCACGAGTGGCGCGCTCACGCGACGCGCAGCAGTATCGCCCGCGGCGCGGGGGCGAGTGGCGAGCGTCAACGTCCCGTCGCGAAGAACAGCGACGGGAGCGTGCGCATGCAGATGAGGAAGTCGACCAGCAGGCTCTGGTGGCGCAGGTACCAGAGGTCGTACGCCAGCTTCTCCTCGGTGCTCTGGGCGTCGGCGGCGTATCCCGCGCGCACCTGCGCCCAGCCGGTGATGCCCGGCTTGAGGAGGTGGCGGCGCGACCAGAACGGCACGTTCTCCTCGAGCATGGCGTGGAACTCCGGCCTCTCGGGGCGCGGGCCGACGATCGACATCTCGCCCCGCAGGACGTTGATCAGCTGCGGCAGCTCGTCCAGCCGGATCCGGCGTAGCAGCCGGCCGACGCGCGTGGTACGAGGGTCGTGCTCGACGGCCCACACGGCGCCCTTGCTCTCCGCGTCGACGGTCATCGTGCGGAACTTCAGGATCGAGAACGGTCGGCCGTTCTCGCCCAGTCGTGTCTGCCGGTAGAACACCGGGCCCTTCGTCGACCGGACGAGCACCGCGAGCAGCGGGAAGAGCGGCGCCGCGACCAGGATCCCGGCCAGGGCGACGACGAGGTCGAACGCGCGCTTCGTCGCGCGGCTGTACGACCGCTGGTAGAGGTGAATGACGCTCATGAACCAGGCGTCGGTCACGTTCCGGACCGGGACGCGGCCGAACGCCTGCTCGCAGAACTCCGGCAGCCCCACCACCCGGAAGCCGAGGCTCGCCGCGGACGCGAGGCAGGAGAACACCTCGGGGCGGCCGCGCGTCTGGGCGACGACGACGAGATCGGGCTTCTCCATCGCGACCACCGCGGCCAGCGAGTGCAGGTCGCCCAGCCGCGGCACCCCGCCGATCCCCGAGGCGGCGCTGTCGTCGTCGACGATGCCGACGACGGTGAAGGGGTTGCGGTCGTCGTACGCGAGCACCTCGAGCAGGTCGAGCACGCTGCGCCCGCCGCCCACGAGGAGCACGCGCGGGCGCAGGACGGCGATGCGCTCCCTGGCCACCTCGGCTGCGAGCACGAGCGTGAAGGACGCCGCGGCCATCGTCACGACCTCGGCCCGCGACTCGGCCACCGCGCGCAGCCAGAAGCTCACGCCTGACGCGACCGCGGCGCCCGAGAGCGCGCCGATCGCGGCCATGCCGAAGCGGCCGGCCGCGGCCTGGACCGTCTGCAGCGACCGCTCGGCGACGTGGACGGCGAGCGTCCACGAGCATGTGAACACGAGGCTCGTGACGAGCGCGGACGCGAGCGTCGCTTCGAACGACGCGGCCACGATGACGGACGTGACGAGCGTTGCGAACACGCGCGAATGGCCATACAGGAGCATCCGCCGCGCGACCGCCGAGGCGGCCGGCTCGTCGACGACAGTGAGGCGCTCGCTGGGGAGGACGAGCTCGAGCGGGACCTTGCCTGCTTCGGCGGTAGCCACGCTAGACGCCTGCCTGTGGCGCGACAGGGGAGGCGGGCCGGAGCGTCGCGGGCGACGTCGCGCCCAGCGGGTCCACCGAGTTTCTCCAGCCGTTCGTCACCGTAAGAGTCATCCCTCTGTCGAGCATCAACAACCTAGTTTTCGAGGCATCGTCCGAAGGTTGACGATTCCCTAGCCGTTGGTCGGTACTCCTCGCGCGGCCGACCCCAGGGCGTACGAAACCCTCCGCTCGCGCGCCGAGCGGACCCGTCTTCGTGCTCACGCGAGGGAGGACTTGCAAACCGGCAAGCCCTCCCTCGCCGAAGAACCTGCTATCTCGCGGCTGCCGCTTCCGTCAGGAGTCGGGGCGGTGGCGCCGGCGCATCAGCAGCCCGCTCACGATCAGCAGGGCGCCGACCACGACCACGACCGTCAGGCTGAGACCCGTGAAGGGCAGCGTGCCGTGTCCCGTCGTTCCCGCCTTCTGAACGGCGCCTTGAACCTGAGCGTTGCCGCCGTAGCCGCCGCTCGTTGCGCCACCCGCGGCCCAGGCCGTCGTCGCCGGAGCGAAGACCAGTGCGACTCCCAGTGCGACGAGCTTCTTCATTTCCTCTCCTCAGGTTTCAGCGATTGGGAACGTTATCTCTCGCAGATACGTCTCTCATAGGCGATCTTAATCGGGCGTCCTCGGGCCGAGCCGCGCCGACGGTGGGGTTGGACCTATGCGAGGGTCGAGGTTTGGGCCGTCGCGTGGTCCGCGACGCAGGTCGTAGGCCGATGCGGTTGCAGGAGGGTCGTGGGATCCCCCGAAAGGGTGAGGCCGTGTCGCTCGCCGCCCGCAACGCACGCTCCCGGAGCGGAAAGGGCAAGGCTCGCGCAGGACGGCTGCTGCGGGGCGCCGGCGCCGGCTACCTCGACGATCACGCGCTCGGCGTCGCGGAGTTCGCGGCGCGGATCGCGGACCAGCTCCGGCTCCCCAAGCGCGCGCGGCGGACCGTAATCGTGGGTGCGCTGCTGCACGACGTCGGCAAGCTCCTCGTCGATGCCGCGATCCTGACGAAGCCCGGCCCGTTGACGCCGGCCGAGCGGACGAAGGTGAACCGGCACCCGGTGGACGGCGAGCGGCTTGTACGGGGCGCGGTCGGCGACGAGATCGTCGAGGTGATCCGCGCGCACCACGAGCGGTGGGACGGCGCCGGCTACCCGCAGGGGCTGAGCGCCGACGAGATCCCGCTGGCGGCCCGCGTCGTCGCCGTCGCGGACGCGTTCCTCGCGATGCTCGAGCAGCGCCCCTACCGGCCGGCGCTGAGCCCGCAAGCGGCGCTCGACGAGCTGCTCGCCTGCGCCGGCTCCCAGTTCGACCCTGCGTGCGTCGACGCGCTCGTCGCGGCCGTCGCCGCTCCCGGCTCGTAGCGCGGCGCGCGTCGCGCCGGTCTGCAACCCTTCCGGTCGATGAGCCGACGGGCGCTCCGCAGGGCAGGACCAGTCGCGCTCGCGTGCGCGGCTGCGGCTCTCGCGGGCTGTGGCGGCCATGCGCAGCGCGTCCTCCGGAGCGAGCCGTCGAACCAGGTCGCGCGGCAGGCGGGGATCGGCGCGGTCGACCGTACGACCGTGCGGTCGGTCCGCCACCGCGACGTCGTCCGCTGCGCGGCCGCCGTGCGGCGCGTCGGCACCGCGTCCGCCTCGCTCGCCGCGGTCGGGCGCCGGCCGCTCGCCGCCTATGCCGAGCCGCGCCACACCCGCGTCGTCGCCCGGTTCGGGCGCCGCGACGTCAACGGCTACCCGATCGTCTTCGCCGTCCTCGCCGAGCGCACAGGTCGGGCGTGTCGCGCCTCCTGGTACCGCGTCCGGCTGCCGACCGGCCCGACGATCGCGAACGGCAGCACGGGCTGGATCGACGCCCGCGCCGTGCGGGTCTTCCGCGTCGACGCGCGCATCGTCGTCGACCTGCGGCGGCGCCGCCTGCACGCCTACCGCGCGGGACGCGAGGTGCTCGACGTCCCGGTCGCCGTCGGCGCGCCGGGCACGCCGACGCCCACCGGCACGTTCTTCGTCGACGAGCGGTTCCTGCTCTCGAGCGCGGACGGCCCCTTCGGGCCCGCGGCGCTCGGCATCTCCGCGCGCTCGAACGTGCTCACCGACTGGGTGGAGGGCGGCCCGGTCGCCCTGCACGGCACCGACGAGCCGCAGCTGATCGGGACGGCGGCCTCGCACGGCTGCGTGCGCCTCAGGAACGACGCGATGCGCAGGCTGTTCGCGCTCGCGTCGGCCGGAACCCCGGTCGTCATCCGCAGCTGAGCGCCGACGTCGCTGGTCAGCGCGCGGCCGCACGTTTACGATCGCCGACATGCGCCTGCGCAAGAACGCGAAGGTCGAGCTGATCAAGGCGGTGCCGCTCTTCTCCCGCTGCACCCGCAAGGAGCTGGAGGCGCTCGCCGCGGAGGCGGACGAGCTGCCGCTGCCCGCCGGCCGGCCACTCACGACGCAGGGCGACCGCGGACGCGAGTTCATGGTCCTCGTCGAGGGCACCGCCGACGTGCACCGGGACGGAAGGCGCATCAACGAGCTCGGGCCGGGCGACTTCATCGGCGAGATCGCGCTGCTCACCGGGATGCCGCGGACGGCGACGGTGACGACCACATCCGAGGCGCTGCTGCTCGTCCTCACCGACCGCGCGTTCCGCCGCGTCGTGGAGCGGATGCCCTCGGTGCAGGACCGCGTCGTCGCCGCGCTCGCCGCGCGGCTCGAGGCGGACGCGCTCTAGCTGACGCCGGATGCGCAGGTGTCCGACACCGGTGGTGTCAGACACCGGTTTCGGTCAGTCGTGCCGGTCGAGCTCGCGCACGCGGGCGGCCATCGCCTCGAGCAGGGGCCACGCGATCGCCGCGTTCTTCTCGACGAGCGGGCGGAACACCCACGACGTCAGCCCGTAGGCGCGGCCGTCGCTCGTCGCCGTGATCGTCGCGGTGCGCGTTCCACCGTCGATCAGCGCAATCTCGCCGAAGTAGTCGCCGCTCCGGAGGGTGCGCCGCTCGTCGTCGTCGACCGTCACCTTCGCCTCGCCCGACTCGATGACGAAGAAGCCGGCGGCGCCCTGTCCCTCGGTGGTCAGGTGATCGCCCGACCGGAACGTCCGCTCGGTGAAGCTCTCGGCGAGCATCTTCAGGTCCTTGTCGCCGAGGCCGTGGAAGAGCGGCACACGGCGCAGCAGGTCGACGGGCGCGGCCATGGCGGGATCGTAGAACGCCCGCGCTCGAAAAGCGAGCGTCAGGCGCCGCCGTCGAGCGCGAGCTCGAGGCCTTCGCGCGCGAGCTCCAGACCGCGCCCCGCGCGCTCCGTCGCCTCGTCGCACATGCGCTCGAGCGTCCCGTCGCCGTGCGCGGGATCGTGGTGGAACATCAGCGTCCGCTCGGCGCCGGCCCGGCGGACGTAGCCGCCGAAGCTCGCCAGGTCGGTGTGGCCCCAGCCCACGCGCGTCTCGTACTCCTCGGTCGTGTACTGGGCGTCGTGCAGCAGGACGGTGGCTCCGCTCGCGAGGTCGAGCCCCGAGTCCGGGTCGAGCGCCGGCTCGTTGTCGGGCACGTACGCGAGGGCGCTGCCGTTCTCCTCGAGGCGGAAGCCGAGCGTCGGGCCGCGGTGGCGGACCGGGGCGGAGCGGATCCGGAGCCCGGCCAGCTCCCATGCGTCCTCCCACGTCTCGTTCACCTCGATCAGCGACGGCAGCTGCTCGAAGCGGAGCGGGAAGAGCGGCGGCGACAGGTAGGCGACGATGCGGTCGCGGAGCGTCCCGTCATCCTGGCGCGGCCCCCAGATCGTGATCGTGCAGCGCTCGTCGAAGATCGGCGCGAAGAAGCCGAGGCCCTCGATGTGGTCGAGGTGGAGGTGTGTGAGCAGGAGGTGGATGCGAGCCGGCGGATTGGCGCCGAGCGCGCGGCCGAGCTCGCGGATGCCGGTTCCCGCGTCGAGGACGATCAGCTCGTCGTGGCCGGTGCGGACCTCGACCGAGGAGGTGTTGCCGCCGTAGCGCACGGTTGACGGACCGGGCGTCGCGAGCGAGCCCCTGCAGCCCCAGATTCTCGCGCGCACTCGCGGAAGCCTAGTGCACTGCCGCCGTCCCCCTCGATCGGTCCTTGAATGCGGCGCAGGCGGTGCCGATGAGCACGGTGTGGGCCTTCGGCCGACAGGACCTCGCGACCCCGAAAGCCGGCGGGAAGCCGCTCCGCCGAGCAGCTTCGCGGCCGCTCTGCTCGACGCGCAGCCGGCGTCGAGCGGCCACATCCTGCGGCTGCGACTGCTCCCCGGCAGCATCGCGGTGGTCGTCGCCTGCAGCTTCCTCTCGTGGCTCGGCGAGCGCAGCCACCTCTTCAACGCGTGGCTCGGGCTCGGCGCGTTCACGGCGCTGATGGTGGCCGCGATCACGCTGCTCGTGTCGCAGGCGGCGCGTCTCGCCGACGACGCCGAGGCGCGACGGCGCGCCCTTGAGGCGCACTACCAGCGTCTCGTCGAGCAGCTGCCGCTCGTCGTCTACGTCGACGAGCTCACCGACAACTCGTCGAACATCTACACGAGCCCGCAGGTCGAGTCGCTGCTCGGCTACACGGTCGAGGAGTGGGTGTCGGACCCCGACCTCTTCGTGAAGGTGCTGCACCCGCACGACCGCGAGCGCGTGCTCGAGGAGGTGCACCGGTCGAACACCGAGGGCACGCCGTTCTCGACGGAGTACCGCGTGATCACGAAGGACGGCCGCACCGTGTGGATCCGCGACGAGTCGACCTTCTACCACGAGCGCGGCGAGGCGGTGCACTCGCAGGGGTACATGCTCGACATCACGCGCCGCCGGCAGGCGGAGGAGGAGCTGCGCCGCCTCGCGTCGAGCGACGCGCTCACGTCGCTGCCGAACCGCACGCTGCTGACGGAGCGCCTGCGCGAAGGAGGGAGCGACGTGGCGCGGTCGCTGCTCTTCCTCGACCTCGACGACTTCAAGACGATCAACGACAGCCTCGGCCACCGCGAGGGCGACCGCGTGCTCGTCGAGCTCGCGCACCGGATCGGCGAGGCGGTGCGCGCGGACGACCTGGTCGCGCGCATCGGCGGCGACGAGTTCGCCGTCCTCGCGCAGACGGCCGACGACGCGACGCTCGAGCTCCTCGCCGAGCGTCTGCTGGCGGCGGTGCGCACGCCGCTCCTCCTGGACGGGCGCGAGCTGCGGCTGAGCGCGAGCATCGGCATCGCGACCGGCGGCGCCGCCGAGGACCTCCTGCGGAACGCCGACCTCGCGATGTACGCGGCCAAGCGGCGCGGGGGCGACGCGTACGCGTGCTTCGCGCCCGAGATGCACGCGGCCGCCGATCGCAGGCTCGCGCTCCTGGCCGAGGTCGCGCGTCCCGGCCTGCTCGACGAGCTCGTCCTCCACTACCAGCCGACGTTCGACCTCCGCGACGGCGCCATCGAGGGCGTCGAGGCCCTCCTCCGCTGGCAGCACCCGGCGCACGGGCTGCTGGCGCCGGGGACGTTCATCGCCGCGGCCGAGGAGAGCGGCGCGATCGTCGGCATCGGCCGCTGGGTGCTGCGCGAGGCGTGCCGCGAGGCGGCCGCGTGGGCCGGCGCCTGCGGGCGAGGCCCGATCGTCGCCGTCAACGTGTCCGGCCGGCAGCTCCGCGAGCCCGGGTTCGTCGCGGACGTCTCGACCGCGCTCGCCGGGGCGGGGCTGCCCGCGTGCGCGCTGCGGCTCGAGCTGACCGAGAGCGTCCTCCTCGACGCCACCGAGACCGCGCGCGCCAACCTCGCGGCCGCCTCCGACCTTGGCGTCGAGCTCGCGATCGACGACTTCGGCGTCGGCCACTCGTGGATCGGGAACCTGCAGGAGCTCGCGCCGAACGTCCTGAAGATCGACCGGTCGTTCATGGTCGACGCGGCAGGGGGCGACTCGCCGCTCCTGCGCGGCCTGCTCGCGCTCGCCCGCGAGCTCGGGCTCAAGGTGGTCGTCGAGGGGATCGAGAACGAGGAGCAGCTGACGGCCGTGCGGCGCCTGCACTGCGACGCCGGCCAGGGCTTCCACCTGGCGCGCCCGATGCAGGCCGACGCGCTGCGCGGCCTGCTCGAGCGCGAGCACCGCCTCCCGAACGTGGCGCTGCGGCTTGCGTAGCGCGCCCCGTCAGCCGAGCAGGCCGACCTGGCGCAGGATCGAAACCGAGTCGGAGTAGACGTCCTTGCGCGCGACGAGGCCGTTCTCGAACGGCATCACGTCGACGCCCTTCCACTCGATCCGCCGGCCGCTCGGGGGCGCGACGATGTCGCCGCGGCGGAGCTCGCTCGCGTGGGTCGCCGACGCCGTCCACTCCTGCACGACCAGGTCGTCACGCACGTACAGGCGCCGCGTGGCGAACGCGATGTCGGGCCAGGCGGCGAAGATGCCGGCGACGTGGGCGCGCACCGCGGGGCCGTCCGCGCGCTCCCCCGCGGTGTGGTTCTCGAACACCATGCCAGGCGCGTGCAGCGCGACGATCGCGTCGACGTCGTGACGGTTCCACGCCTCGGCGTAGCTGTTGACGACGGCGCGCAGCGGGCGGCCGTCGTCCGTCGGCTCAGGCCGGTCGGGCGTAGTTGCTCGCCCCGTACCAGTCGACCACCACGGCCGGCTCGTCGCCGACGACCCAGGCGTCGTGGCCGCTCGGCAGCGACGTGACGTCGCCCGGGCCGGCCACCAGCTCGGTGCCGTCGTCCATCCGGATCGCGAGCCGTCCGCTGACGTGGTACTGGAAGTGCGGCGCCTCACAGCTCTCGGTGCCCGCGATCGCCTTGACGTCGTTCGACCACCGCCAGCCCGGCTCGAACACCAGGCGGCCGATCTCGGCGCCGCCGACGTTGACGATCTCGGCGCGGCCGTTCGGGAACTCGCGCGTCTCGTCCGGCGCCGCGAACGTCTTGTGCTCCGTGACGTGGGTCTGCTCCATCGTCGTCTCCTCTCCGATCGACGGGTCGAGTCTGACCTACTAGTAGGTAGACTGTCAAGAGGTGGGGAGATCGTGGAGGATGGACGGATGGCGGTGAGCGACCGGACGAAGGGCGCGTCGGCGGAGCGCATCCTCGACGCGGCCGAGAGGCTCGTCCAGCTCCGCGGCTACAACGGCTTCAGCTACGCGGACGTCGCGGCCGAGCTTGGCGTCACCAAGCCGAGCCTCCACTACCACTTCCCGAGCAAGGCGGCGCTCGGCACGGCGCTCATCGACCGCTACCGGGAGCGGTTCGCGCGCAGGCTCGCGGAGATCGACGAGCGCGTCGCGGACGCTCCGTCCCGGCTGGCCGCGTACGCAGACCTGTACGGCGCCGTCCTCGAGGGGCAGCGGATGTGCCTGTGCGGGATGCTCGCCGCCGAGTTCCAGACGCTGCCGGAGGAGATGCGGCGCTCGGTCCTCGCGTTCTTCGACCGCAACGAGGCCTGGCTCGGAGGGGTGCTGCGCGAGGGCCGGCGTGCCGGGACGCTCGCGTTCTCGGGCTCGCCGCGCGACCTGGCTCGGGCGCTCGTGAGCGCTCTCGAAGGGGCGCTGCTGACGGCCCGGCCGTACGAGGACGCCGGCCGGTACCGGCGCACGGCCGCCCGGCTGCTCGCGACGCTGGCCGCGCCGCGTGAGCCCGGCGACCGCTGACGTCCGGGTCAGAAGGGTCTAAGAGGCTCTCATTACGATGATGTTCGTCGATCCGGGTGCGATCGGCGAGCACGAGGCAAGGACGCAGGGAGCGCCCATACGCGGTGCGTATGGGCGCGACTGAGGACACAGCATCGTGCCGCCGAGCGCGGCCGGGCGACTCAACATTCATTGTGTGAGAACCTCTAAAGGTTCTCGCTCGCGCGGCCGACAAAGGAGGCCGACAAGCCTTTTTGACCGAGGAGCGACGGATCATGGATGCTGCGGTGACGCAGGCGGAAGAGACACAGACGGGCGCCCGGAGGGCGCTCGGGACGATGCTCGTCGAGCGCGGTCTGATCGACCAGGCCCAGCTCGACGAGGCGCTGCGCGTCGGCAGCGAGAGCGGCGAGCGGCTGGGCGAGGTCGTCGTCCGGCTCGGCTGGGTGAGCGAGGAGGACCTCGCGAAGGTGCTGGCCGAGCAGTGGCAGCTGCGGTACCTCGACCGCTCCGGCATCTCCTTCGACGCCAACGCGCTCAGCAAGATCTCCCGCGAGGAGGCGACGCGGCTCGAGGCGCTCCCGATGCGCTTCGACCCCGACGGCGCGATGATGGTCGCGCTCGCCGAGCCGACGGAGGCGCGCCTGCTCGCCCTCCGCTCGCTGCTCGGCGACCGGCTCGTCCCGGTGGTCGTGCCGAAGTCGGCCCTCGACGTCGGCCTGCGCGGCGACCTGCTCTCGCGCCGCGGCAACGGCGGCGCGGAGGAGCCCGCGGACGAGGCCGAGGCCGAGCCCGTCGAGGCGCCGTCCGCTCCGGAGGACGAGCCCGCGGACCTCGAGCCGGCCGCCGTCGCGGACGGTCCCGTCGCCGGCAGCTCGTTCGAGATCGCCGACTTCGACGACGCGGCGAACACGATGATCGACGACCTGCGCGGCCGCGTCGCCACGCTGCGCGAGGTGGTCGTCGCGGCGCGGTCGACGCAGGAGACCGACCGGGCCGAGATTGCGCGGCTGCGCGGCGAGCTCGGCGACCGCGAGCGCGAGCTGGACGAGCGCACCCGGGAGCTGGGCGACCGCGAGCGCGAGCTCGAAGAGCGCACGCGCGCCCTCCGCGAGCTGCAGGAGACCCTGCGCGGCCTCGCGGACGGCCTCGAAGCCTCCGCCTGACCGACGCCCGAACGGACATGTCCGGTGTCTGACACCGGACATGTCCCGTTGACGGGAGGCGGCGTCGCCGCAGTAGGCTGGCGGCCGTGACGGAGCTTCCGCTCACGGGCGGCTGCATGTGCGGCGGCGTCCGGTTCGAGGTGACCGAGCCGCCGCTCTCGGCCAGCTACTGCCACTGCACCCGCTGCCGGCGGCGCACCGGGACGGCCGCCGCGGTCTCCGCGCGGCTCGCCCCCGGCTCGCTCCGCATCCTCTCCGGCGAGGAGCTGCTCGCCGCCTACGAGCCGCCGGACGGCTACGCGAAGGTCTTCTGCTCGGCCTGCGGGTCGGCGCTCTGGAGCCGGAATCCGGACGACCCGGACGCGATCGGCGTCCGCATGGGCGCCTTCGACGGCGACCCCGGCGTCAGGCCGTCGTACCACCAGTACACGGCGTACGCGGCCGCCTGGGCGCCGATCCCCGACGACGGTCTCCCGCGCTACCCCGAGCGGCGGCCGCCGGCGTCGTAGCGCCTCGCCGGCGACCCTCAAGCCGTCGGCCCCGCGTGCCGACAACGACGGAGTGGACGTCGAAGAGCAGCAACCGGCCGTCTGGGCGGGCGCGAGCGCGGCCGAGATCGCCGAGGCGGCCGGCGCCGCCGACCTCTTCGTCTTCAGGCGCCTCGGCCCGGGGCGGTTCGCACACGTCGGCGGCGCGGGGCGCGGCGTCGGCTGGGCCGGCATCGTCGACGTCGGCCTCGTCGACGAGCCGCTGATCGACGAGGCGGTTGCCGCCGGCTCCGTCGTCCGCCGTTCGGCCGACGAGCCGTGGCACGTCTTCGGCCCCTACTACGCCGCGACCGTCGCGGTCGTCCCGCTCGACTCCGACCTGCTCGTCGTCTTCGGCGCCGAGGTGGGGGCTGCTCTGCCCGCCGACCGCGACCTCCAGGATCTCGCCCGCTACGCGGGCGACGCGCTGATCGAGGTCGCACCTGCGAAGCGGCTGGCCGACGAGCTCGAGGTGCTGACGGCGGTGGCCGCGCTCCTCAACGCGCCGCCCGACACCTTCGCCGAGGGGCTGCAGCGGCTCGTCGACGAGGCGGCGCGCGCGCTCTCGTGCGACGCCGGCTTCGCCCACGTGCCCGACCTCGGCATCACGGTCTCGTCCGACGCCAAGCGCAGCTTCGCCGGCAGCCGCGGGATCGACGGGGCGCTCGCGCGGATCGCGCAGGAGCGGCCTCGTCCTCTGTGCGTGCAGCAGGCCGACGCCGACGACCTGCCCGCGCCGCTCTCCTCGGCCGACGGCGTCGTCTCCTACTACCTGCTCGCGCTCGAGGAGCCGATTCCCGGGATCCTCCTGCTGCTCCACACCGACTCGTCGGCCGCGCGCGGCTTCACCCAGCTCTGCCAGTCGCTCGGGATCAAGCTCGTCGAGGCGGCCCAGCCGCTGCTGAGCGCCGCGCTGCTCCGCGACCGCCTTCGCGACGACCTCGCGCGGACGGCTGCGGAGGCGCGCCGCGACCCGCTGACCGGGCTCGCGAACCGGCTCGGCTGGGATGAGGCCCTCGCCTCGGCGAACGCCTGCTCCGAGGCGCCGGCGACGGTGGTCGAGGTCGACTGCGGCGGCTTGAAGAGCGTGAACGACACCCTGGGCCACGAGACGGGCGACCGGCTGCTGCAGCGGACGGCCGAGCTGCTCCGCGGCTGCGTCCGCGACGGCGACGTCGTCGCGCGCCTCGGCGGCGACGAGTTCGGCGTGCTCCTCTGCGGCGCCGACGAGCAGGCGGCCGAGATCGTCCTGGGGCGGCTCGCCGAGGCGATCGACGCGTCCTCCGAGCCCGACGAGCCGCGCATCCAGCTCGCGATCGGCGTCGCCACCGAGCGCGGCGGCGACCTGCACGCCGCTCAGCAGCGCGCCGACCTGCAGCTGCTCGCGGCGAAGCGGGAACGGCGCGAGGCGCGCGCCGCGGGCGAAGGCGACCGGCTGGGCGCCGTGCAGCGGGTGGGCGCCGCCGCCGCCGCTCGCTGAGCGGCCCGCAACTCAGCCCGCGGCGAGCAGCTTCTCGAGGTCGTCCTGCAAGCGCGGGCGCGAGACCGCGTCCACGTCGAGCTCGCGGAGCGCCGCTTCGAGCGCCCGCCGCAGCTGGCTCCGCAGCTGGTCCTGGAGGCGCACGAGCCGCTCGACCTCGGCGGACGCACGCGCGGGCCGCTGCGCCCCGAGCTCGTCCTCGAGCTGCTTCCGCACCGCGCGCAGCAGCGACTTGTCCGCCTCGAGGTCGTCGCACGTGCGCTCGAGCTCGCGGACCCGCCGGGCGAGCGCGTCGCGCTCGTCGAGGAGCTGCCGGTAGTGCCGCGCGACGCGCTTCAGCAGGCCGTCGGTCTCCTCGCGCCGGTAGCCGCGCACGCCGACCGGAAGCGCCGCCGCCGTGATGTGGTCGGGGTCGAGCGGGGGAAGCGGCGCCATCGGACGGACGCATCGTAGGAGGGCCGCCTGACGGCGCCGCCTCAGGCCCGCCGGCAGAGCCTTCCTGCGGGCGACGAGGCTGCCGGTATGCTCGGCTCGGTGGCGGCGGGAACGATCGGCGACGAGCGCGAGCTGCGCGCCGTGCTCGGCTCGCCGAGCAAGCTCGTCGCCGGCAAGATCGCCGACCGCCTGAACGAGCTGACGCGTCAGTTCGTGGAGCGATCGCCCTTCGTGTGCGTCGCCACCGCGAGCGCGGACGGCGGCCTCGACGTCTCGCCGCGCGGCGACCCCGCCGGGTTCGTGCGCATCCTCGACGAGCGCACGCTGCTCCTGCCGGAGCGCCCGGGCAACAGGCTGGCCGACACGCTCACGAACCTGCTCTCGGACCCGCGCATCGCGCTGCTGTTCCTGATCCCCGGCGTCGGCGACAGCTTCCGCGTGAACGGCCGCGGCCGTGTCGTCGACGATGTGGAGCTGCTCGCCCCGTCGACGGTCGACGGGAAGACGCCGGCGCTCGGGATCCTCGTCGAGATCGAGGAGGCGTACACGCAGTGCTCGAAGGCGCTGATCCGCTCCGATCTCTGGAACCCGGAGCGGTTCATCGACCGGTCCGAGCTGCCGAGCTCGGGTGCGATCCTGCGGCGCATCGCCGACCCGGAGCTGGACGCCGACGAGTACGACCGGGAGCGCGCGGCGCGCTACGCGCGCCGCGAGGGGCTGTACTGAGGATTGCCCGCCGCGGACGTGTCCGGTGTCAGGCACCGGACACGTCCGCGAAGGACGGTCACGCCGCGGTCTCGGGCAGCGCCTCGGGCGCGGGCGCCGAGCGGGTGAACTGGTAGCCGACGGCGGCCCCGACGAGGTAGCCGATCGCCTGCGCGGCGATCGCGCCGCCCGTGCCGGGCTTCTGGGTCATGGTCCAGACGATCCCGAAGACGAGACCGAGGTTCGAGAACTCCGTCACCCAGAGCCCCGGATGGCGCGTCATCCTCCGCGCCGTCTCGCCGAGCGGACCGGGCCCGTTCTCGTGCAGCGCGCGCTCGAGCAGCTTCCCGGTCCGCCCGCCGACCAGCGGTCCCTGCAGGGCGAGCAGGGCGAGACCGGCGATCGAGACGTCGATCCAGCCGGTGCCCCACGTCCAGAGATCGCTCGTCATGTACGCACCCGAGCCGAAGAGGCCGAGTACGGCGATCGGGAACGCCTTCTCGACCTTCCCCGCCAGCATGCCCCACGGCACGGCGTGCTCGAGCGTCTGCGCAGCCCGCAGCTGGAACAGCGCGACCGAGAGCACCGTGCCGGCGCCGATGCCGACGAAGAGCGCGAGGAAATGGATGTACAGAACGACGTGGTACGTGTCCAAGAGACCCCCTATCGAGACGTCGCCCTGACGTTAGGAGAGAATCGCCCGCGATTCAAGCGTCGCGGCCCAACGCCTCCGCTGCGAGCTGCGTGCCGCGCACGCGGGCGCGGATCTTCTCGAAGGCCGTGTCGCGGGCGGTCGACGTGTCGTCCCCGAAGGGCGAGAAGCCGCAGTCGTCGGTCGTGCCGAGCCGTTCGACCGGAATGTACCGCGCCGCCTCGAGCACCTTGTCGCGCACCTCCTCCGGAGTCTCGACCCGTGGGTCGATCGGATCGGTGACCCCGACGAAGATCCGCTGATCGTCCGCCGAGTGGTCGCGGATCGCCTCGAGGACGGCTTCGCGATCTCTTTCACCGGCGAGGGCGACGAAGAAGCTGCCCGCGCGCAGGGTGAAGAGCGTCGGCAGGAGGTCGGCGTAGTCGACGTCGGCGCTGTGCGTGGAGTCCCGGTCGCCGCCGGGGCACGTGTGGACGCCGAGCCGCCGCCGCTCCTCGTCGGTGAAGCGGTCGAGGACGGCGTTGTTCAGATCGACGAAGGCTCGGAGCAGCCCCCCGGAGGGGTCGAGCTTCAGCGACAGGCGCGCCTCGGTGAAGTCGATCTGCACCGAGGCGGCGCCGGCCTCGAGCGAGCGGCGGACATCGGCCTCGGCTTCGTCCAGAAGGTCGGCGACGAACGCGTCGCGCGAGTAGCCGTCGATCCCCTCTTGCGGATAGAGGAGGCTGAGCGCGGAGGCGGAGATGACAGCCTGCTTGACAGGCCTCCTCGTGTGGCGCCTGGCCTCGGCGACGTACGCGTCGGCGTACGTCGCGTAGCGAAACGGCCCTCTCGTCAGGCGCGGCAGCTGCCGCGTGTGACCGTCGGCGAAGGGGATCACGACGCCGTCGGGGGCGAGCGTGTCGAGCCCGTGGAGCGGATAGGTCGCGAAGCTCGGCTTGCACTGCTCGCCGTCCGAGATCACGGGGGACCCGGTCTCCTCGAACCGCGCGATCGTGTCCTCGAGCGCGGCGGCGTACAGCGCGTCGAGCTCGTCCGCCGTGATCTCGCCGCCGGCAGCCGCGGCGACGCCGGCGATCAGCTCGGGCGGGCGCGGGATGCTCCCGATCGGCTCGGTGGGAATCGGCACCGGGGGAGCCTGACGGATCGCCGCGGATCGCGTCAACAGGTGTCTGACACCGGACATGCCGGTGTCAGACACCTTGCGATGGCATGAGAGCGCGCGAAGCCGGGAGCTCACCCTGTGTCATGCGCGGCTTCTTGCAGCTTTTGCCGGCTGCGCTGCAGGATCGCTCGCTTCCTGTCTTCGCCTACTCCGACGGCGACGAGGATCTGAAGAACTGGATCTGGCGCGACGAGCGGATCATCAAGCTCCCAGCCGACGCCGTGGCGGCGGCACTTCGGGTCATCGCAGAGCTCTCCGGTTGAGCAGGAGACGTGCATCGGCGGTCTGCTGCGCCTTGGTGAGCGGGGTCGCGTACGCGGCCCCGCTCACTGCGTCATCCTGGCCCTAGCCGCAGCCGGTGGAGGTGCCGCAGTCGCGGCAGGTGTAGCAGGTGCCGGCGCGCACCATGCGGCCGCCGCATCGGTTGCACTCGATCGCGTCCTCGAACGAGTTGAAGAGCGCGGTCTGGCCCGGCGCCGGCTGCTCCCGCGGCTCGGACGCGCCGCCGTTCGCGTACCGGTCGGCGAGCTTCGCCCGCACCTCGGGCGAGAGGATCCCCGCCTCCTCCTG
The DNA here is from genome assembly GCA_035652835.1 of Gaiellaceae bacterium. GTDB lineage: Bacteria > Actinomycetota > Thermoleophilia > Gaiellales > Gaiellaceae > PALSA-600. The sequence goes on along the minus strand of DASRDA010000008.1, from coordinate 42,039 downwards.
CTGGTCGACGTCGAGGAACTTCATGCCGAACCAGCGGAAGATGTAGTCGACGATCGACTTCGCCGCGCGGATGTTGGGATCGTTCGTCGGCCCCGACGGCTCGAAGCGCAGGTGCGACAGCTTCGAGACGTACACCTCGGGCGGCACGCCGTACTGCAGCCCCATCGACACGGCGATCATCAGCGAGTTCATCAGGCCCTGCAGCGTGGTGCCGTCCTTCGCGATGTCGACGAAGATGTCGCCGGGCGTCCCGTCCTCGAACACGCCGACGTGGATGTAGCCCTCGTACTCGCCGACCCTGAACTTGCGGCCGATCTCCGTGCGGTCGTCCGGCAGCCTGCGGCGGCGCGGAGCAGCGGTGTGCGCCGCCGGAGCGAGCGTCGCCTGAGCCGCAGTCCCTCCTTCGCCCTTGCCCTGCAGCGGCTGCGCGACCTTGCAGTTGTCGCGGTAGATCGCGATCGCCTTCACGCCGAGCCGCCACGCGTCGACGTAGAGCCTCGCGACGTCGTCGATCGTCGCCGCCTCCGGCATGTTCACCGTCTTCGAGATCGCGCCGGAGATGAACGGCTGGATCGCGCCCATCATCTTCACGTGGCCCGTGTAGTGGATCGCGCGCTCGCCCACCGCGCAGTCGAAGACCGGATAGTGCTCGCTCTTCACGTACGGGGCGCCGACGACGGTGTTGCGCTCGTCGATGAACGCGATCACCTCGTCGACCTCGTTCGGGGCGTAGCCGAGCTTCTCGAGCCCTGCCGAGACGGTCTTGTTGACGATCGTGATCTCGCCGCCGCCGACCAGCTTCTTCGACTTGACCAGCGAGAAGTCCGGCTCGACGCCGGTCGTGTCGCAATCCATCAGGAACGAAATAGTCCCCGTCGGCGCGAGCACCGTTGCCTGCGCGTTGCGGTAGCCGTTGACCTCGCCGAGGTCGAGCGCGTCGTCCCACGCCTGCCGCGCCGCCGAGAGCAGGTCGGACGGCACCGTCTCCGCGTGAGCGATGTTGCCGACCGCGGCGCGGTGCTTCGCGATCACGCCGAGCATCGCGGCCGCGTTCGGCCGGTAGCCGGCGAACGGCCCCATCCGGCCTGCGATCTCCGCCGACTTGCGGTACGCACGGCCCGTCATCAGCGCCGTCACCGCGGCCGCGTACGCGCGACCCTCGTCCGAGTCGTACGCGAGCCCGCGCGCCATCAGCAGCGCGCCGAGGTTCGCGTAGCCGAGCCCGAGCTGGCGGTACGCCTTCGCGTTCCGCTCGATCTCCGGCGTGGGGTACGACGAGTTGCCGACGAGGATCTCCTGCGCGAGGAAGACGACGTCGACCGCGTGCTCGAACGCCTCGACGTCGAGCTCGCCGTCCTCGCGGCGGAACTTCATCAGGTTGAGCGAGGCGAGGTTGCACGCCGAGTCGTCGATCGACATGTACTCGGAGCAGGGGTTGGACGCGTTGATCCGCCCCGTGTTCGGCAGCGTGTGCCAGGAGTTGATCGTGGTGTCGTACTGCACGCCCGGATCGGCGCAGCGCCACGCCGCCTCCGCGATCTGGTGCAGCAGCTTGCGCGCCTTCATCGTCTCGACGACGGTGCCGTCGGTGCGCGCGGTGAGGTTCCAGTCGCCGTCGGCCTCGGCGGCCTCCATGAACGTGTCGGTGACGCGCACGGAATTGTTTGCGTTCTGGTACTGGATCGAAGCCCAGTCGGGCGAGTCGAGCGACATGTCGTAGCCGGCGGCCTCGAGGACGCGCGCCTTCTCCTCCTCGTGCGCCTTGCACCAGATGAACTCCTCGATGTCGGGATGATCGACGTCGAGCACCACCATCTTGGCCGCCCTGCGAGTCTTCCCGCCCGACTTGATCGTCCCGGCCGACGCATCGGCGCCGCGCATGAACGACACCGGCCCCGAGGCGTAGCCACCCTTCGACAGCTGCTCCTTCGACGACCGCAGGCGCGACAGGTTGACGCCCGAGCCCGAGCCGCCGCGGAAGATGATGCCCTCGCGCCGGATCCAGTCGAGGATCGCGTCCATGGAATCCTCGATCGAGAGGATGAAGCAGTTGTGGACGGCGACGTTGTTCGACAGGTACTCGCCAGACTCGGTCTGGATGTCGTACACCTCCTGGACGCCGCAGGGCTCGATCGAGACGATCTCCTCCTCGCGCAGGTCGGGGCAGCGCTTTGGCCCGCGTAGCGAGAGCGACTCGAGGAGCCTGCGCTGCTTCTCGCCGCCGACGAAGCCGACCAGCTCGGCGAAGCGGGCGCGCTCCGAGCCGATTGCGATCTGCACCTCGTGCAGGTCGTGGCGGTCGGGCCGCTTCTCCTGCTTGCGGAGCCGCCGCGAGTAGATGCCGACGACGTTCAGCAGGAGCTGGATGTCCTCGGCCCACTTCTCGCCGATGACGGCGAAACAGACTCGCGCGCCCTCGTATCCGTGCTCGCGCCGGACGGAGACGTAGCCGTCGGCCTGGAACACGCTGAGCAGGTACGCGGTGATCTCTTCGAGCGATGCCGTCCAGAGGCGGGAAGGGACTCGGATGTCGACTCCGCGGTCGAGGAGTTCCCATCCCTCGACGAACTCGCGCAGCGCCTCGCCGTAGAGGCGGATCCGTCGGCAATGGAGCGCCGGATTCTGTGTCGGGACCTCCCGAACATTGCGGTGCACGTCCGGGAACACGACGTCGAGATTCGTGGTCACCCAGTCGAACTCGTCGTCCGTCGCGACCTGGAACTCGACCGTCAGCGAGCGGTTGGTGCCGTGGTCGTACTGCCCGACGAAGCCGTCTGCCTGCAGCCAGCCGGCGAGCGCCGCCTCGGCCGCCGCGACGATGCGCTCCCCGCTCGTCTCCGGCAGCTCATCGGCGAGCCCGCCCGCGCCGACCGCGACCGCCGCGCGCTGCTCGACCTTCGCGCGGTGCGGGTGCAGGTGCATCCGCATGCCGGGCCGAAGCTGGTCGACGCGCAGCCACTGCGGCGTGGTGCGCCGCTCGTGGACCGCCTTCACGACGTGGTCCGCGGTCGCCTCGACCCACTGGCCGTTGCGCAGCGTGACCCGGAACACCGGCTTCCGGCCGTTGTGCTTGACCGCGACGACCCGGGTGACGCCATGCGCGTCGTAGACCTCGCGCCCGACGGCATCCTCCTCGACGAGCTCGCCGATCGGCACCATGCCGTCCGGCGTCGAGACGAACGCGTGGTACGGGAGGCACGCCGAGCATTGCGGCGTCTCCTCGAACCCGACGTTGAACCAGACCGGCGAGTTGAAGGCGGCGAGCTGGTTGACGAGGATCGCCTTCAGCTCGTCTTCGAAGGTCTGCGCCTCGTCCTCGGTGGCGAAGTAGCCGCCTTCGCGGCCCCACCGCCCAAGAGTCGACACGACGCGGCCGATCATCTGCTTCACCGACCGCTCGCGCTCCGGGCTCGACATGCGGCCGCGGAAGTACTTCTGCGCGACGATGTTGGTGGCGGTCTGCGACCAGAACTTCGGGAACTCGACGTTCTTCTGCTCGAAGGCGGGCCCGTCCTTGCCGGGGATGAACGCGTCGCGGATCTCCCACTCGATCTCGTCGTAGGGGTCGCGTCCCTCGATCGTGAACCTGCGCCGGACGCCGAGCGTCGACTGCTCGTCCGCGACGCTGTTCACCAGGTCGTCGGGGTGGATCTGGACGGTGCTTTCCTGCTCGACGGACGCCATCTTGAGCCTCCTCTACCGCGCTTCCCAGGGCGCGAGACGCGGACCAGTTGAACGAAAGGGAAACGGAGCGTAGAGCGGTCCTCGGACGGAATCGTACCGGCGGCATCCGGGCTGCCGGACCGCGCCCGGAGGGGCGTTACCGGCCGCGCAGGCGCTGCACGACGAGCCCGATGCCGCCCGCCGCGACGAGCGCGATCGCGAGCCCGCCGAGCACGAGCAGCGGCAGCGGCAGCGCCGACGGGCTACCGGGATCGAGCCGATCGGCGAAGCCGGCGAACCCCTTGCTCCGCTTGCGGCCGGGCGTCGTCGCCGTGACCGTCTTCGAGTTCGTGGGGCTCTTCGCGGACCCGCCCCTCGCCGGCCGGAGCAGCGTTCCCGGGCCGAGCTTCTTGTGTTGCTTGCGTGCCGCCGCGCGCGCGCTCTGCAGCGCACGCTCGATGTCGTCGGCCGCGCTGGAGTAGGTCTTCACGTCGCTCGGCAGGTGATGGAGCGCGTCCGTGTAGCAGTGCAGCGGGTACGTGCCGTCGATGCGGCCGTCGTACCAGTCGTTCAGGAGCGTCTTCCAGCACGGCGTCGCCGCCTGCGCGCGGGGCGGTCTCGCCGCACCCACCATGAGGAGGGCGAGCGCGAGCAGGCTCGCGGCGATCAGTGCTCTCGATGGATGCGACAAGCGGGGGGCTCGGTCCAGAGGCTGGAGACGGCGAATGTTGGCGATCCTGCCGGACACCAGTATGCCGCGAATGCGTCGCCTGTAAGGCTTTTGTGAGCGACCGGGGGCGCTGCTAGCTTCGCCTTCGAATGGGCACGCGGGCGATCCGGGAGCTGCCCCTCGCCGCGAGCCTGCTTCTTCTCGCCGCCGCCGTCTTCCACGGCGAGGCGGCCGGAGACGGGATGGTGCCCTGGCTCGCGGCTGGCGCGCTCGCTGCGCTCGTCCTGCTCGCCGCGCTCGACGGCATCCCGCACGGGTTCGTGGCGCTGCTCCCGCTGGCCGCGCTCACGGCGTGGCTCGCGCTCTCGATCTCGTGGTCGGCGCTGCCGGACCGCTCGTGGGACTACGCCGACCGCACGTTCCTCTACCTGCTGTTCGCGGCGGTCGGGCTCTGGCTGGGCGGCCGCACGCGCCAGCTCGCGCTCGGGTTGTGCGCCCTCCTCGGCGCCGTCGTGCTGTGGTCGCTCGGCAGCAAGGTGTTCCCCGTCGGCGCGGAGCCGGTGATCGGCGTGCGCTCCCGGCTCGACACGCCGGTCGGGCTGTGGAACCAGCTCGCGCTGCTCGGCGACTTCGCGTTGCCGCTCGCACTCTGGCTGGCGGGACGGCTGCGCATCCTCGGCACGCTGCTCGCGTACGCATGGGGTGTCGCGATCGTCCTGACGCTGTCCCGCGGCGGGCTCGCGGTCGCCGCGGTGGTCGTCGTGGCGTGGATCGCGCTCGACGACGAGCGAGCGGACGCGCTCGTCACCGTCGTCGCCGCCGGGCTGCCCGCCGCGGGCGTCGCGGGGCTGGCGTTCGCACTGCCGGGCGTGACGGGCGAGAACCCGTCGTCGGCGACGCGCTGGCACGACGGCCTGCTCTTCGGCCTCGCGCTGCTCGCCGGCGGCGCCCTCGCGGCCGCGCTCTCGCAGCTGCCGCGTCCGCGCTCGTCGACCGTCCTGCGGCGCGTCCTCGTCGTGGCGGCCGCGCTCGCGATCGCCGCGCTCGTCGTCGGCGCGCTCGTGAAGGGGCCGGCGGCGTGGCGGCAGTTCACCGCGTCGGGATCGGTCGCGAATCAGGGCGCCCGCGCGTCGCTCTCCTCGAACCTGCGCTGGACGTGGTGGCGGCAGGCGTGGCACGGCTTCGCCGACCATCCCGCGCTCGGCACCGGCGCCGGCTCCTTCAACGTCACCAACCTCCGCTACCGCACGAGCTACCTCGACTACACGATCGAGCCGCACGACCTGCCCGTGCAGTTCCTCTCCGAGGCGGGCGCGGTCGGGCTGGCGCTGTTCGCGCTCGTCGCGTTCGCGCTCGTGCGTCCGGGATTTCGCCGCCGCCGCTACGAGCTGGCCCTCGCGCTGATCCCCGTCGCGTACCTCCTGCACGGGCTGGTCGACATCGACTGGGACTTCGTTGCCGTCTCGGCGCCCGCGTTCCTCGTCGGCGGCGCCCTCGCCGGTCGTCCCTCCGAGCGTCGGGTCGGCGGCTTCGCCACGCTGCTCGCGGCCGGCGCGGCCGCGGTCGCCTTCTGCGTGCTGCTCCTGCCGTGGCTCGGCGAGCGCTGGGCGGACGCGGCGTTCGTCGCCGACACGCCCGCCCAGGCGACGAAGCTCGCGAACCGAGCCCGCGCCGTCGATCCGCTGCTGGTGGAGCCGTACTGGGCGCTGGCCGCCGCGGCCGAGGAGCGTCGCCGGTACGCGAACGCGCGGAACTACTACCGGCTCGCGACCGAGCGTCAGCCGCAGAACGCCGAGACGTGGCTGCTGAGCGCCGAGTTCGAGCTGCGCCACGGCTGCGCACGTCACGCGCTCGCCGCGTTCTACCGCTTCAACGCGCTCGACCGCTACGCGGCGCCGAGCGACGGCCCGGCGGAGTACCTGCACGCGCTCAAGCTCGTGAACAGCGGCAAGCCGCTCTGCTGAACCGGGCTACCGCGCGCCGAGCAGGACGACGAGCTGCGCGCCGTCGAGCTTCGACGTGCGCATGCCGTCGAGCGGGCCCACGACGGCGACGTGCAGGTCGCGCGCGAGGCGGTGACCCTCGGCGGCCCACCGCGGCCGGAACATGACCACCGTCGTCGCGTAGTCGGAGCGTTGCGCGTTCGCGGCCCCGCGGATCCGGTAGCCGAGGCGCTGGAGCCGCGCCGCCTCGGAATGGGCGGCCCCCGCCCGTCCGTTGCCGTTCAGCACGAGGACACCCGTCTGCGCGCGCGTGTGCTTGGGCTTGCCGATCGGCGCCGGCTTCACCAGGTGACGCACGACGCGAGTCGCCTTCGCCGGAGCAGGCGCGGCGGTCGCGCGCTGCTGGAGCGCGTGCGAGAGCGGCTTGGCGAGCAGCAGGAAGCCGAGCACGACGAGGCCGACCAGCTCGACGGCGGCGACGAGGCTCGCGACGAGCGTGGCGAGCCGCCACGGGCGGACGATGGCGTCGGTCTGGGTCAGCGGTGCGTCCACGGGACGCCTTGATTCGGCGCATCCGTGGCCGTTTCCTGCATCCACTCCCAGGTCCGGCGCAGCCCGTCGGCGAGCTCGACGCGCGCGCGCCAGTCGAGCTCGCGCCCGGCCCGCGAGGGATCGATCACCGACCGCTGCACGTCGCCGAGCCGCGCCTCCGCGAACGCGGGATCGTCGGCGACTCCCGCGACCTCGGCGCAGGCGGTGTGCAGCTCGAGGACGCTCGTCTCGCGGCCGGTGCCGATGTTGTACGGGCCGCCCGTGCGGCCTGCCGTCGCGAGCACGGCGTCGACCACGTCGCCGACGTAGACAAAGTCGCGCGTCTGCCGCCCGTCGCCGTAGACGGTCGTGGGCGCACCGTGCGCCATGCGCTCGAGGAAGATCGCGACGACGCCGCCCTCGAGCCCGGAGTCCTGCCGCGGCCCGTAGACGTTCGCGAAGCGAAGCGAGACGTGCCCCGTCCCGTGGATGCGGTTCCAGCCGGCGAGGTACTCCTCGCCGCACTTCTTCGCGATCCCGTACGGCGACAGCGGCAGGAAGGGAAAGTCCTCGTCGACCGGTCCGGGGCACTCACCGTACCCGGCGCCGCCCGAGGAGGCGAAGACGACCTGCGCGCCGCTCCGCAGCGCGCCCGCCAGCACGTTGACGGTGCCGACCACGTTGACGGCGGCGTCGTACTCGGGACGCTGCATCGACGTCTGCACGTCGGCCTGCGCGGCCAGGTGGAAGACGACGTCGGCGTCGACCTCGAACGGCTCGCGGATGTCGTGCTCGCGCAGCTCGGCGCGCGGATCGAGGTTCTCGCGCTTGCCGGAGGAGAGATCGTCGACGGCGACCACGTCGTCGCCGCGCGCGAGAAGCGCGTCGACGAGGTTCGAGCCGATGAAGCCGGCGCCGCCGGTAACCAGAGCCCGCATCGAAAAGTATCGTAGGCGCCCGCGATGTTCGTGACGTTCGAAGGCGTCGATGGGTCGGGCAAGACGACGCAGGCGGAGCTGCTCGCCGGCTGGCTGCGCGAGCAGGGACGGAACGTCCTCCTCACCCGCGAGCCGGGCGGCACCCCGCTCGGCGAGCGCGTCCGCGGCCTGCTGCTCGAGGGGGAGGAGATGGGCGCGTGGGCCGAGGCTGCGCTGTTCGCGGCCGCGCGCGCGGAGCACGTCGAGCGCGCGATCGCGCCGGCGCTCGCGGACGGAGCCGACGTCGTCTCCGACCGCTACCTCGACTCGTCGGTCGCCTACCAGGGCATCGCGCGCGGGCTCGGCGAGGCGCGCGTTCGCGACCTGAGCCTGATCGTGACGGGCGGGCTGCTGCCGCAGCGCACCTTCCTGCTGCTCGTTGCGCCCACGGTCGCGCGCGGGCGCGCGCCGGACGAGCCCGACCGGATCGAGCGCGAGGAGGATGCCTTCATGGAGCGGGTCGACGCGGCGTACCGCGAGCTCGCGTCGCACGACCCGGAGCGCATCGTCGCCCTCGACGCCGCGCGCGAGCCGGAGACCGTCGCGGAGGAGGTCCGTGAGCACGTTCGCGCGCTTCTCTGAGCAGGCCGAGCCCGCGCGCCTGCTCGAGGCGGCGCTGCGGGAGGGGCCGGCGCACGCTTACCTCTTCCACGGCCCGGCGGGAGTCGGCAAGCGTGAGACCGCGCTCGTCTTCGCGCGGGCGCTCCTGCAGACGCAGCGCGACTTCCACCCCGATCTGTACCAGCTCGACGCGCTCGGCGAGATGATCCGCATCGACGCGATCCGGGAGCTTCGCCGCGACCTGCACATGCGGCCCTTCGAGGCCGACCGTCGCGTCTACCTCGTCTTCAGCGCGCACCTCCTCAACGAGGACGCCGCCGACGCGCTGCTCAAGGACCTCGAGGAGCCGCCGCCGTACGCCGTCGTCGTGCTCGTCGCCGACGATCTCGGGCCGATCCCGGAGACGATCCGCTCGCGCTGCCAGCTCGTCCCGTTCCGGCGCCTCTCGGAGCGCTCGATTCGCGAGCTGGTCGACTCGCGCGCGCCCCATCTGCCCGAGGAGGAGCGCGCGGCGCTCGCCCGCGTCGCGGGAGGGCGGCTCGACCGGCTCGCGCGGCTGCTCGACCCGCAGGCTGCGGCGCGCCGCGACGCGCTGATCGAGCAGGCCCGCGCCGTGTACCGCGTGCCGGGGTTCGACGCCGGCGAGGCGGCGAGCGCGCTGCTCGCGAACGCGGCGGCGCGCGGGGACGAGGCGCGCGAGCTCGAGGAGACGCGGATGCAGGGGCTCGACCTTCCTGCCCGCGAGGCGGATCAGCGGGCGAAGCGCGCCGGGCGCGGCGCCGAGCGCGAGGAGCTTCTCGCCGAGCTCGACGAGCTCGCCGCCTGGTACCGCGACCTCGTGGCCGTCGCGGTCGGCGCCGAGGAGGCGGCGATCCACCTCGACAAGCTGCCGGCGCTGCGCGAGGACGCCTCGCGCGAGCGGATCGTGGGCGCGGAGCGGGCCGCCGAGGCGGTCCGGGAGACGTGGCGGCGCCTCGAGGAGTTCAACCTGTCGCCGCATCTCGCGCTCGAGGCGCTCTTCGTCCAGGTCGCGCGCGAGCTGGCGGCCTGACTGTATTTCTTATGCGGGCACGCCGAAGGCCCTGAGGTAGAGCGCCTCCCAGTCCGCGGCGATTCCGCGCCGTGCCGCCGCGAGCGACAGCCGGCCGGCGCAGACGAGGTCGTGCAGGCGGTTCTCGAGCCGGTCCTTCACGTGGTAGCTCGCCGGGCCCGAGCCCGGCTCGGGGAAGAGGTTCGCCGCCGCGTTCGACCCGCCGAGCTCGAGCGGCACGATGTGGTCGATCTCGATCGTGTGCCCGTAGAGCCGCGCCGGCATGCCGTACTCCCGCTCGACCGCGAACTTCTCCGACTGGGGGACGTTGCGGATGTCGCCGGTGCGGAAACCCGCCGAGCAGATCACCGTGCGCGTGAGCCCGGCGTAGTACGCGCCCGGCGAGCATCGGCGGTCGGGCAGCGCGCTGCGCCGGCAGCCGGCGGTGCGCGAGCGGCGGGCGAGGAGGACGGTGCGGCCGACGCGTGTGCTGCCCGTCGAGCTGCTTGCTCGCGTCCGGCTGGTTCGCGGCGATCCCGGCGCCGGCGACGAGGTGCCCGCCGGAGCAGCTGAACCCGTAGCGCGGATAGTCGGCGGCGTGCGCAGGCGAGCAGAACTCGCCCGTGCGCAGGCACTTGGGCTCGCCGCCGACGATCCCCGCGACGTAGCCGGAGCCGCACGCGGCGTGAGCGGCCGCCTGCGGCCGATCCGCCGTCGCGGCGGTCGAGGCGAGCGCAGCCGTGGCGAGAAAGGCCGCCGCGAGAGGCGGGAGGAGCCGCAGCACGCATCGACCCTAGTAGCCGTGGCCGATCGAGCCATCCCCCGAGACGGTGGTCTCTCTGACGGGGTGGGCGTTTTTGGGGAGCGCCTACAATGGCGTTACGCCGACGTAGCTCAGCTGGTAGAGCACTTCACTCGTAATGAAGGGGTCCTCGGTTCGAGTCCGAGCGTCGGCTCAAGAGAAAGGCCTGCAGAACGCAGGCCTTTTCTTTGCTCTCGTCGTCATGCTCATGCGCTCCACGCGTTGCGATGGCCGCTGGATGGCCGCCGCTACGCTCCGAACCCCGCCGCGAGGAGCTTCGAGGCCGCCTTCGCGCGCCCGTCGTCGGCCAGCCCGGCGTAGACCTGCGCAGTGACGCGAGCGTCCGCGTGGCGCGCCAGCGCAGAGGCCTCGGCGAGCGACGCCCCGGCGTCGAGCGCGGGCCCGGCGAAGGAATGGCGCAGGTCGTGGAGGCCAACCATCTCGCGGCCCTCGGGGTTCAGGCCCGCGGCATCACCCGCCGCGTGGACGGCTCGCAGCGCGTTCCGGCGCGATTGAGGGCGCCCGTTGCGCGTCTGAAAGACGAGCGTGTCGGGCCGGATGCGGTCGAGCCCGACCCGCCTGCCGGAGCCGGTGGGCCTTGAGCTCGCGGGCGAGCGCGGACAGGAGCGGTGCGGGCGCCTCGCTCGCGTGCGTCTTGACGGGCACGAGCTCGCCGCCGCGCCCGATCTGAGCCTCGACGCTGATCGTGCCGGCGGCGAAGTCCACGTCCCGCCAGTGCAGGGCGAGCGCCTCTGAGATGCGTAGGCTGGCGTAGGCGCAGGTCGCCGCGACCGGGCGCCACGTGTCGCCGAGCGCGTCGAGCAGGCGCCCGAGCTCCTGCGTCGTCGGGTAGCGCGGCTCCGTGAGGCGTGGAGGCCGTGCTCGGCACGCAGATTGGCGCTGTCGAGAAGACGCTCACGGCGAAGCTCGACGGCCTGAAGTGGAAGATTCTCGGCGGCGTACTCGCGCAGGTCGTTGCAGCGATCAGCGTCCTCATCGGCCTGCGGCACCCCGGCCCAGCGACTATCGCGGCGCACGCGCTGGGCCGCGTCGTCGGGCTTCACTGAGAAAGACGAGGGGCGAGCTTACAGGCTCCCCATCACGCGGTGCACCCCGGCGAAAGTCCACCGCCCGCGGTACGCCCGTGACATGATCCCGCGCCGTCGCCTGTGCGTACTTTCGCACGGTGACGGAAAGCCGCCTCACCGTCGCCGGCATATGTAGCCTGAGCCCCAGGATGATGGCAGCGTCTGGTCGAGTCGCCGTGGTGGCGAGCCTTGTTGGGGTGGGGATGACTGGTGTCTCGTCGACCAGTCTGCTTCAAACCGCCCGAGCGACAAACCCAGCGAAAGTCGCCGTTGGCCCAATAGCCAAGGACATTCCCATCCTGAGACACGCTGCTGCGTTGGGCCGTTTGGTGCGTATCGACACAAGAGCGAAGACGGCTGAGTTCCGCATCTCTTGTGGCTGGTATTACGCGCCTCGGCGACGTCTCCAGCGGGGTTTGTGGAAAGTTCCTCTTGCGGGGCTTACGTTCAATTGGGAGACCAACCCGTCCGATCCAGGTGCGCCTAACGCAACAGTTGTGCGGATCTCGCTTCGGACGTGGGAGCGGAGGGTCGAAGCGCGAGGCTGGGCAGGCAGTCTTCGGTTGTCGGCGCAGGCCCGCGATCTGTCAAATGGGCCAACAACCGACATCTGCGCTGGGGTGCTCGGCTAGCGCCCACGCTTCCACGCGCGCAGCCTATTCACTCGCTAGAACGCGAGCCTCTACCGGGATACACTCCTTTGGAGAACATTTCCCCTTCTGCTTTGCGCCGGTTGTACAAGCCCTCAACGACATTCCCAGCGCTATCGTGATCCCAATGCAGCATATCTGCAGGCACTCGCCCGTAATGGCGCGCATTGAGATCTTTCAAAGCTTCTGAGTCGGCTAGGCCAGCGGATCCGATATTGAATGTGAACGAGACCAATGCATCGAACTGCGCCTGCGTAAGCGGCACTTTGACGAGCTTCTTCACGGCGTTGACCGCGTTCGCCATGTCCCGAGTGAGGATTCGCTGTCCCTGCGCTCGGGTTATCGTCCGCCACTTGTCGACGTCTGCCGGAGTTACGGGACCGCGGTGAAGTAGATGCCCGAACCCGATGGTCGCGTTTCCTAAGTTGTCGGTATAGGGATGATTCCGCCAGCCCTCAAATCCCTCGACCGCGTGCAGACCGGCGGAGGAGACCTTTCGCCGAGTAGGGGGCAACAGTCGCTTAGGCTGCGTAGGCCGGGTCTGCCTCTTGCCCGCCCCGCCGCGGCCGGGTGGAGCGGCGCTCGCCAGACGACGTGATCCACCGCCAGAATCTCGGACTTCGGACGCCACCATCGTTCGTACGCGTCGTACGCGCAATGTCTCGTGGAGCAGGCGCGTAGGTCGCTTTATCTGCTCATCTGCGAACCTGTCGATTCCCCTCTTGGCGTAATACCCTCGGCCGGGTGCGTAGCCGAGTGCCTGGCCAGGCATAAGCCGGACATCGGCCCGATACGTGCTGTACTCAACAGCGGCGCGCGATCCTGGGCTGCGTCGAGCGGCGAGGTTTTCAGGTCGGTGACCGGCCGGCCTGCCGGCCGTACGTGCGCTGCGCGCCTCCGCGACTGCAATCTCTGTCAGGCGCGCAGTCAGTGCCGCGGTGGGGTGGGCAGGCATCGGCGGCTCGAAGCGTCGCGTTCGGTATCGCACGGGTTCTTTCGCGACGACGACGGTGGATCCGGTGCCAGCGTATGTGGGTTGGATGTGGTGGCGTGTCGCGCCGCTGCCGCTTTTCTGGCCTCGATCGAGGAATAGCGCGCGCCGGGTCAACTCCGGTGTAGTCGGCGTGCGCAGGCGCAGGGTCGTCAGAGGGAGAAGCCGAAATGAACGTCACGAACAAGACCAGCCAGGACTACTGGTTTGGACCTTTGCATCTGCTGCCGAACGCTGTCAACTACGTCGTGGATGACACGACCGAGACGTCGCTTTACCTCACTGACGACACGGTCGCTGACGCGATCAACAATCTCGCCGCTTCGGGCAAGATCACCGTTACCGGTGCGGCTGCTCCATTCCCGCGTCCGACGGGGATGCCGGAAGTGATGCATGGCGACGGGTCGCCTGAGGGGATGCAGTACGCGCCGCAGGGCTCGCTCTACATGCGGCGTGACGGTGGCGATGCGTGGCACCTGTACGTGAAGACCACCGCTGTCACCGTGAACACCGGTTGGGTGGCTCTGCCGGGTCAGGAGCTGGACTACGCGCAGATCACGACGAACTCGGCGGCGATCACCGCGACGACGGAGGCGACCTCGCAGCCCGTGATCACGGGGGACTCGGTCTACTACGACGGCTCGCGCGTCAAGATTCAGTTCTTCGTGCCGAAGCTGTCTGCGTCGGCCTCGCTGGTCGCCACCTTTGTCGTCTACCGCGACTCGACCGTCGTCGGGCAGGTGTACGGCGGCACGGTGAACACGACGCTGCAAGGCGCCGGGCTCGAGATCTTCGACACACCCGCTGCCGGTGCGCACACGTACGCCGTGAAGGCGTTCGTGACCACCGGAACGCTGACGGTAAACGCAGGCGCCGGTGGTTCCGGGAACCTCGTTCCCGGCTACCTGCGCGTGACGAAGGCGTAGCTCGCCATGCTGGTCACCAACCAAACCACCGTCGACGTCTACTTCGGGCCGCTGCATCTGGCGGCCGGGATCGGTCAGACCCTGACCGTCGACGACACTTCGGACACCTCGCTTTATCTGACGAGCGATTCAGTCGCCGACGCGCTCAACAACGCCTACAACTCGGGGAAGATCACCGTCTCTGGAGAGGCCCAGCCCTTCCCCCGACCGACTGGAACGCCAGAGCTCCTCCATGGCGACGGTTCTCCGGAAGGGCTCATCTACGCGCCCCAGGGCTCGCTTTTCATGCGACGCGATGGGACCGGATCGAACAACCTCTATGCCAAGACTAGGGTGTGACGGTGAACACCGGCTGGCAGGTGTTCAACAACTACGCGGCCGGAGCTACCTACCGCAAGGTGACTGCCAAGACTGTCAACAACACGACGACTGAGACCGACCTGTTGAATGGCGAGATCACGATTGCAGCGGGGATACTCGGAGCAAGCAACATGTTGCGACTCGTTGCCAAAGGCGACTGGCTGAATAACGCCGGACGCTTAAGTGTCGCGCGCTTCAAGCTAAAGCTCGGTTCGACCGTCCTCTTCGACACGGGGACGTCGGTTGGCGATATGAACGCGACGGCGACGCGCTACGGCTGGAGGGTCGAGGCTGAGGTCGTCAACCTTGGCATCACTAACTCGCAATCTTGCTCGTTCGTTCTCGACGGGACGCAACTCCTCAATCCATCCGAATACAGCGGCTCTGTGGCGTTCGCGACCGGCGAGGGCTCCGTCGGCTGGCTGGGGGAAGGTGGCTCGGGCACAGCCCGTATCTCCGCGATTCACGGCCAAGCGTGGAACTCAGGCTCCGTCGATACCACTGTCAACCAGGGGCTCGCACTCACAGTGATTCTCCCCACCGCCTCCGCTTCGTACGAGGTCAAACTGTACGACGCCGTTGTCCAGATCATCTAGGTATCGCTCGGCCGGCAGACGCCGGGCGCGACGACCTGCATTTGACGAACCGTCGGTCGCGAGCGGCCCGCTGCGTGCGCCGCGCGGGATCGATGGTCGCGATAGTCGCAGCTGGCGTTCGCTCGCGTTCGCCGGGTGTTCGCTTCGCGAGCGCATGCGGCTGTGTTCGGGCAGAAGGGAGGCCCGCGCGCGGCTCTCTTCCGTCAGGCGGCGACCGGGGCGTCCTGGCTGAGGGTCGCGGCCTCGAGAAGCCGTTCGAGCCGCTCGCGGTCGCCGCGGATCGTGACGCCCTCGAGGCGGCGCTCGACGAAGAGGCGGTAGAAGCCCTCGACCTTGTCCGACGCGACGACCACGTCCGGGGCGTCGACCGGGCCGCGCCGCGGCTCGCCGTCGACGAGCGCCGCGGTCTCGCCGGCGATCCGGAACTCGAACGAGCCGGCCGGCGCGACGGGCGCGAACACGGTGTCGAGGGCCCCGTAGAGCCAGCCGGGCGCGAGCTCGTCGTCGTCGGTGGGCGGCCCGATGGTGCGGAGGCCCCAGAGGGCGAGCTCGCGCATCACCGGCTTCAGCCCGAGTCCGTACTCGGTGAGCTCGTAGACCTGTGACGCGTAGGGCGGTTCGAGGCGGCGCTTGGTGACGAGGCCCGCGTTCTCGAGCTCCTTCAGGCGGGCCGAGAGGATGTTGGAGCCGATTCCCGGCAGGCTCGCCGAGAGGTCGGTGTAGCGCTTCGGCCCGTGGAGCAGCTCGCGGACGATCAGGAGCGACCAGCGCTCGCCCACGAGCCCGAGCGCGTGGGCGACGGGGCAGTACTGGTCGTAGCGCTTACTCATCTCGCCCTAGTGTAGCGCTCCGGCTTGCTGTTGAGAAGGAGATACTTGCAATAAAGAAGTATCTTCTGGTAGGGTGCAAGCTTGATCTCCTCGAATGAAAGGAAGGCGGCCATGGTGGCTTCCGATCGTCGCAAGTGGCTCGCGCTCGCCCTGCTGAGCCTCGTCCAGTTCATGGTCGTCCTGGACATCGCCATCGTGAACGTGGCGCTGCCCTCGATCCAGGTCGACCTCCACTTCTCCGAGGCGAACCTGCAGTGGGTGATCAGCGCCTACGCGCTCGTCTTCGGCGGGTTCCTGCTCCTGGGAGGGCGGGCAGCCGACCTGCTCGGCCGCCGGCGGATCTTCCTGCTCGGCATCGCGGTGTTCACGATCGCCTCGCTGGTCGACGGCCTCGCCTGGTCGGAGGCATCACTGATCGCGGCCCGCGCCTTCCAGGGCCTCGGCGCGGCGACGATCACCCCGGCGGCGCTGTCGATCCTCTCGACGACGTTCGTCGAGGGGCGCGAACGCAACATCGCGCTCGGCGTCTGGGGCGCGGTCGGCGGCTTCGGCGCCGCGGCCGGCGTTCTGATGGGCGGCGTCCTGACGAGCGCGCTCAGCTGGTCGTGGATCTTCTTCGTGAACGTCCCGGTCGGCGTGATCGGCTTTTCGCTCGCGCCGCTGCTCCTGCGCGAGAGCCGCGACGCACGCGTCAGGTCGTTCGACGCGATCGGCGCGGTGTCGGTGACGGCGGGCCTGTCGTCGCTCGTCTACGCGATCACCCAGGGCGGCCAGGACGGCTGGCTCGCCGGCAGGACGATCGCCTTCCTCGCCGCGGCCGTCGCGCTGCTCGTCGGCTTCGTCGCGTGGGAGTCGCGCCATCCCGAGCCGCTGATGCGCCTCGGCATCCTCCGCATCAAGACCGTGAGCGGTGCGAACGCCGCCGGGCTGATCATGGGCACGGCGACGTTCTCGATGTTCCTGATGCTGACGCTGTACATGCAGCAGGTACTCGGCTACTCGCCGATGAAGACCGGCCTGGCCTACCTGCCGGTGGCGGGCGGCGCGATCCTGATGTCGACGATCGCCGCGCAGCTCGTGACGCGCATCGGCGTGAAGCCGGTGCTCGCGATCGGCATGGTCGCGCTCACGGCGGGGCTCGCGTACTTCACGCAGGTTGCGGTCGGCGGCTCGTACGTCGCGGACCTGCTGCCCGGCTTCCTCCTGATCGCGGTCGGGCTCGGGTTCTCGTTCGTCCCGATCTCGATCGCCGCGCTCGCCGGGGTGCAGCCCGCCGAGGCGGGCCTCGCGTCCGGCCTGATCAACACCTCGCAGCAGATCGGCGGCGCCCTCGGCATCGCCGCGCTGTCAACGATCGCGACCTCGCGTACGAGCCACGCGCTCGCGGGCGGCGCGTCGCACCCGTCCGCGCTCGTGACCGGTTTCCACGGCGCGTTCGCGGCAGGAGTGATCGTCGCGGCGCTCGGCATCGCGGCGGCGCTGACCCTGATCCGCCGGCACGAGCTCGTCCAGCCGGCCGCGGAACCGGCCGAGCCGGCACTGCAGCTCGCCGCCTAGCTCCGTCCGCCGTGTGGGGGAGCCGGCCGCTCCCCCACACGGCTCGATCTCACGGCGCCGTCGTCGACCCGGCGCCCGTGCAGTTCTTGGTCGTGAACCACGTCTGCGTGTCGGGTCCCTGGAAGCTGAGCGTCGTGCCTCCGACGGTCGCCGTGAGGCAGTACGTCGTCGACGTCGGCTTGCCCTTGCCCGTGGCGACCGTCGCCTTCACGCCCGGGTCGTAGTAGGAGATTCCCGGCGGCTTCTTGTTCGGCTTGTTGCCGAGGCCGACGTACGTGTCGTTGTCGAGGTAGAACGCCTGGACGGACGGGAGCGCCTGCCGGATGTCCGACTCGGCCGCCTTGGTCTCGCTCCGCCCCTTGAAGGCGGCGTAGGCGGGGACGGCGATGCCGACGAGGACGCCGACGATGACCAGCGTCACGAGCAGCTCGATCAGCGTGAAGCCGTCGTCGGAACGGACGTGGGGGCGGCGCGCGAAATACATCGGATAGTCATGCATCGACGCCGGCGGCGGCTCGCGCATCGCTCGACCGAGGGAGGCTTGGTACGGACCTCGATGTTTCCGCGCCCGAGGAACGGCTAGGTGCTTGCGGCAACTTCCGAGGCAAAAAGGGGGAACGGATGAAGATCGACTCACTCGAGGACGTGCTCGGCCACGAGCTCAACGACCTCTACAGCGCGGAGGACCAGCTGGTCGAAGCGCTGCCGAAGATGGCGAAGGCGGCGTCGAACCGGGAGCTGCGCCAGGCGTTCGAGCAGCACCTCGAGGAGACCCGCGACCACCGGGACCGGATCCAGCACATCTTCGGCGAGCTCGGCAAGCGGCGCACCGGGATCGAGTGCGAAGGGATGAAGGCGCTCATCTCGGAAGGCGAGAAGATCATCGAGTCGAGCGGGGATCCGGCGGCGAAGGACGCGGCGCTGATCTCGGCCGCGCAGCGGGTGGAGCACTACGAGATCGCCGCCTACGGGACGGCCAAGACGCTTGCGGGCCAGTTCGGCCTGAACGAGGCCGAGAGCCTGCTCGAGCAGACGCTGGACGAGGAGTCGCAGGCCGACAAGCTGCTCACGAAGATCGCCACCGGCGGGATGATGAAGGCGGGGGTGAACGAGAAGGCCCGCTAGCGAGCGCGCTCCCGCAGCTCCGAGGGCCCCGAGGCGACGGACGCCGGTCGCCGCGGGGCCCTCGCCGTCTTCATCGGCGCCGGCAGCGTTCGAAAGCTCGCAGGGGTCTGACTCTCAACGTTAAGGGTCAGACCCCTCCCTGGCCGGCTGCTCCGTGTCGCGCAGGGCGGGGTCGGCGGGCGGCAGGCCCGCGCGGGCGCGGCGGAACTCGCGGACGCCGGACCCGAAGCCGCGACCCAGCCCGGCGAGCCGGCGGCGGGCGAAGAGCGCCGCCAGCGCGATCACCACCAGGATCAGGACGAGCAGGTCGAGCACTCGTCACCTATATCCGTTGCGCGCGCGCCGTAACGCCGTCACTGCTCGCGAGGCGGCCAGCCCAGCAGGGCGAGGCGCGCGCGGAGGTCGTCGATGCGCCGGTGGAGCTCCCGTCGCTCCCGCGAGATCTCGGTCTCGCGCGCCTCGAGCGCCGGGTTCGGGAAGATCGCGATCTGCGCGTGCAGCTTCCGTCGCCGCGCCGAGACGTCGCGCTCCTGCTCCTCGAGCGCGAGCAGCTCCTCGACGAGCCGCTGCACCTCGGGATCGACGCCCTCGGCAGCCATCTGGCGGGTATGCCCTGCGCCGTCGGCCGGCGAACCGCGGACGCCGCGGTTCCCGAACGCCGCGAGGCGGGAACGATCGCGGCACGAGATGCCTCCGAGGCTCTATCGGCGCGTCGACGACTTCCAGCGGCGTCACCACTGGCTCGCCTTCTCGCTTGCCGTGCGGCAGAAGTACTCGGACGACCAGGGCGGCTACCTGGCGGCCACCGTCGCCTACTACGGCTTCTTCTCCGTCTTCCCGCTGCTGCTCGTGCTCACGACCGCGCTCGGGTTCGTGCTGCGCGGCCATCGGCACCTGCAGGAGGTGATCGTGCGCTCGGCGCTGGGGCAGTTCCCGGTCATCGGCCACGAGCTGCAGACGCGCTCGCTGCACGGCAGCAGCTGGGCGCTCGCGGTCGGCGTCGTCGGCGCGCTGTGGGCCGGGATGGGCGCCGTCGTCGCCGCCGAGAACGCGATGAACCAGCTCTGGGGCGTGCCGCACAAGCGGCGCCCCGACTTCCTGCGCGCGCGCCTGAGAGCGCTCGGCCTGCTGTTCGCGCTGGGGACGGGCGTCCTCGCCGCGACCGTGCTCGCCGGCGCCGGCACCTTCGGGGCCCGCTACGGGATCGGCTGGAAGCTGGCGTCGATCGTCCTGTCGACCCTGCTCGACTTCGGCGTGTTCTGGATCGGCTTCCGCATCCTCACCGCGCGCGACGTGGGCTGGCGGGAGCTGCGCGGCGGCGCGGCCGCGGCGGCGATCGGCTACGAGCTGCTCCAGCTGCTCGGCGGCTACTACGTCGGCCACGTGATCCGGAACGCGAGCAACGCCTACGGCACGTTCGCGCTCGTCATCGGCCTGCTGTCGTTCATCTACCTCACCGCGCACGTGACGCTGCTGGCCGCCGAGGGCAACGTCGTCGCGACCCGCAGGCTGTGGCCGCGCAGCTTCTCGATCCTCTTCGAGCAGCCCGCCACGACCGGCGACCGGCAGGCGCTCACCCAGCGCGCCAAGGTCGAGGAGCGCCGCCAGGACGAGCGGATCGACGTGCACGTCCCGGTCGAGGACGAACGGAGCGCGCCGCCTTAACCGGACCTTCGCGAACGCTTCAAGCACGGTTCGCGCGGCGGGAAGATCATCGGCTCGAGATGGGTCGCGGCAGGTGGATCGTCGCGGCGGCCGTGGTCGTCTCGGCCGCCGTCGTCGCGGCGGCCGGCGCCGCCGGCGCGCGCCCGGACCGCGTCCCCGCACGGCACGCGGCCCGCCTGAACGTCGTCCTGATCCTCAGCGACGACGAGCGCCTCGACGGCGACGACGTGATGCGGAACGTCCACCGGCTGCTGATGCACCACGGCGTCACCTTCGACGACTACCACGTGACCACGTCGCTGTGCGGCCCGTCGCGCGCGAGCATCCTCACCGGCGACTACTCGCACCACACCGGCGTGCTGACGAACTTCGGCCCGCACGGATACCCGGCGTTCGACCCGCGGGCCGACCTGCCGGTGTGGCTGCACCGCGCCGGCTACACCACGGCGCTCGTCGGCAAGTACCTGAACGACTACACGCTCGACGGGCACGGCGCGATTCCGCCGGGCTGGGACGACTGGCAGGTGATGGACAGCGTGCCCGAGGAGGCGTACTACGACTACAGCCTCGACGAGAACGGGCGGATCGTCCACTACGGCGCCGCGCCCTCCGACTACTCGACGACCGTGCTGACGCAGAAGGCGACGGCCTTCATCCATCGCGCCCGCGCGCCGTTCTTCCTCTACTTCGCGCCCGTCGCGCCGCACCTGCCGGCGATCCCCGCGCCGCAGGATCGCGGCAAGCTCGAGGACCTCGCCCCGCTGCACTCGCCCGACTACGACGAGCAGGACCTCGGCGACAAGCCGTGGGCGGCGTGGCACCCGGGCCTGCTGAGCGCCGCCGCCCGCCTCTACGGCGACCGCGTCCGCGTGCACCAGCTCGAGTCGCTGCTCGCGCTCGACCGCTCGGTGGGGTCGATCGTCGCCGCGTTGCGCGCGAAGGGCGTCCTCGACCGCACGGTGATCCTCTACACGAGCGACAACGGCTTCCTCTGGGGCGAGCACCGGCTCGGCGGCAAGCTCTGGCCGTACGAGGAGTCGACGCACGTGCCGCTCGTCGTCCGCACGCCCTGGACGGCGGCGAACGGAACGGTGAACGACGAGCCGGTCCTCAACGTCGACCTCGCTCCGACCATCGCGCAGCTCGCGCACGTCGAGCCGGGCCGGCCCGTCGACGGACGCAGCTTCGCGCCGTTCCTGCACGGCGCCGCGACGCCGTGGCGACGCGCGTACCTGCTCGAGTACCTCGGCCGCTCGCAGCTCCGCGCCGGCGGCCCGCCGCCGTACGTCGCCGTCCACACCGCCCGGTACGTCTGGATCGAGTACCGCAACGGCTGGCGCGAGCTCTACGACCTGCGGCGCGACCCGTGGGAGCTCGACAACATCGCGCGCTCGCCGGCGACGGCCGCGCTGCGCCGCTCGCTGCACGCGCTCCTCGTACGCCTGGACTCGGCCGCGCCGCGGGCGGCGTAGCGGCCGGCTCAGCCGTCCGGCTGGTCGCTCCGGCGACGGGTCGAGCGGCCTCCCGGACCTTCGGAGAGTCTCGCCGCGAGCCATGGTCCGCTTGCGTCCCGAAGGTATCGATCGGACGCGCCGGACCAGCCCGGCGGACGGTTACTCGGCGGAAAGGAGCGCCGTACATTCCGGCTTGTTGGTTACGGGCTAGCGGAGGGTCGGCGTCAGTCTGGTGAACGAATCGGGGCGTGTGAGTGAGCCGTCGGTGTGTCCAAAACGTGGTCGGGTCTCGGGAGAAGGCGGACGTGGCACCGCCTGCGATCGAAGGCGGTGCAGTCGTCCGCCTCGAGCGCGGCAGTGCCGTCCCGCACCGCGAGGCGCCGCTCCGAAGTGCCGCTGCGAAGCGGCTGCTCGACCTCGCCGTCGCGACCGCGCTGCTCGTCCTCCTCGCTCCCGTGTTCGCGCTGGTGGCGCTGGCGATCGTCCTCGACAGCGGCGCGCCGGTCTTCTACCGCTGCCGCCGGGCCGGTCTGCGCGGCCGCGCCCTGAGGATGCTGAAGTTCCGCAAGATGGTGCACGACGCGGCCGGCCCCGGGCTGACCGTGTCGGGCGACACGCGCTTCACCAGGGTCGGCCGGGTGCTCGCGCGCACCAAGCTCGACGAGCTCCCGCAGCTCTGGCACGTGATCACGGGCGAGATGAGCCTCGTCGGACCGAGACCGGAGGATCCCGATCTCGCCCGGGAGTTCGTCGACGACTACGGCGAGATCCTGAGCGTCCGGCCCGGCATCACCGGCCTGTCGCAGCTCGCCTTCGTCGACGAGGCCAAGCTGCTCGGGCCGGAGGACCCGACGGCCGACTACCTGAAGCGGATCATGCCGCAGAAGGTCGCGCTCGACCGGCTCTACGTCGCCCGGCGGACGATCGGGATGGATCTCCGCATCCTCGCCTGGACGGCCGCGGCGATCGTCCTGCGGCGAAGCGTCGCCGTGCAGCGCGAGACGGGCGGCCTCGGCTCGCGGCGGCGGCCGCGCGAGGACCACGGTTGGGACGGGCTCGCGAGCGTGCAGGTGGATCCATGACCGAGGGCATCGTCGACATCCTCACGGCGCGCTCGCGCCCCGGCTCCAAGGCGGTCGTGCTCGCGGGCGGCCGCGGCACGCGCCTGAGCCCCTACACCTCGGTGCTGCCGAAGCCGCTGATGCCGATCGGCGACCGGTCGATCCTCGAGCTCGTGCTCAGCCAGCTCAAGGGCTGCGGCATCCTCGACGTGACGCTCTGCGTCGGCTACCTGTCGCACCTGATCCGCGCGGTGATCGGCAACCGCACGCCGTCGGGCCTCGACATCAGCTACGTCGTCGAGCGCGAGGCGCTCGGCACGGCCGGACCGCTCCGCCTCGTGCCGGGGCTGCACTCCACCTTCGTCGCGATGAACGGCGACGTGCTCACGACGCTCGACTTCAACCACCTGCTGGGCGTCCACCGCGAGCAGGGCAACATCGTCACGATCGCGACCCACCAGCGGGTGATCAGGGTCGACTACGGCGTGCTGCACCTCGGCACGAACGGCAACTCGAACCGCGTCTTCGCGTACGACGAGAAGCCCGAGATGACGTCCGCGGTGAGCATGGGCATCTACGTCCTCGAGCCGGAGGCGATGAACTACATCCCCGAGGCCGGTTACTTCGACTTCCCGGATCTCGTCCGCGCGCTCCTCGACGCCGGCGAGCCGGTCGGGGCCTATCCCTTCGACGGGATGTGGTTCGACATCGGCCGCAGGGACGACTACGAGCGTGCCGTCAGCGCGTGGCTCGGCGAGGACGTCGCCGAGGCTGCCGCGAACGCGATCCTCGATCGAGCCGCGCCGTGACGACGACGCCCGCGCTCGCCCAGGCGCACGCTTCCCCCGACGCGCGCTGGCTCGTCCCGCTGGCGGACGTCCTCGTCGACAGCGAGATCGACGACGCCGTGACCGACGTCGTTCGCTCGGGCTGGTGGAGCATGGGACCGAAGGTCGAGGAGTTCGAACGCGAGCTCGCGAGCTTCTGCGACACGCGCTCGGCGATCGCCGTCGCCAACGGGACGGCGGCGCTGCACCTGGCGTTGCTCGCCGTCGGCTGCGGCCCCGGCGACGAGGTCCTCGTCGCCTCGCTGAACTTCGTCGCCGTCGCGAACGTCATCGGGCATGTCGGCGCGACTCCCGTCTTCTGCGACGTCTCGAGCCCGCTCGACCTGAACGTCGACCCCGAGGATCTCGAGGCGGCGGTCACGCCCGCCACGAAGGCGGTCGTCGTCATGCACTACGGCGGCCATCCCTGCCGGATGGACGCGATCCGTGCGCTCGCCGACCGGCACGGCCTCGTCGTCGTCGAGGACGCGGCGCACGCGCTCGGCGCGCGCTGGGACGGGCGGCCGTGCGGCTCGATCGGCGACGTGGGCTGCTTCAGCTTCTTCGCCAACAAGAACCTCGCGACCGGCGAGGGCGGGATGCTCGTCACCGACGACGAGGAGCTCGCCCGCCGCCTGCGCCTCCTGCGCTCGCACGGCATGACGGCGCTGACGTGGGACCGCCATCGCGGGCACGCGCACGACTACGACGTGGTCGAGCGCGGCTTCAACTACCGGCTGGACGAGCTACGGGCGGCGATCGGGCTCGTCGAGCTGCGCCGGCTGGCGGCGCGCAACGAGGCCCGCGCGCGCATCGTGGCGCGGTACCGCTCGGAGCTCGACGGCGTCGCGGGCCTGCGCATGCCGTTCGACGACGACGCGGACGCGGCGCACCACCTCGCGGTCGTCCTCCTGCCGGAGGATCGCCCGCGCGACGCGGTACGGGCCGGGCTCGCGGCGGCGGGCATCCAGACGAGCGTCCACTACCCGCCGATCCACCGGTTCTCGTACTACGAAGAGCTCGGCGCGCGCAGAGCGCTGCCGGTCACGGACGCCGTGGCGGACCGGCTGCTCACGCTGCCTCTCTATCCCCACATGCGGGACACGGATGTCGCCGCGGTCACCGAGGCGACGCTGAGGCTCGTCGGCCACTCGCCGAGACGGGGCACGAACGGCAGGCAACGCAGACAACCAACCGAGATCGGAGGGAAGGTGTGGAACTGAACGAGGCGGTACGTCGCATCTTCCTCCAGCATCGCCTGCTGATCGCGATCGCCGTGCTCGCCGGCGCGGCGATCGGCGTGGCGCTGGCCGTGGGCTCGAAGGGCTACACGGCCTCGACGCGCATGGTGATCGACTCGCAGGACCCGAAGGCACGGGCGGAGTCGACGGCGATCGCCGACACCGCGCGGGCAATCGCGACGAGCCCGTCGCTCGTCCGCAAGGCGCTCGCCGATGCTGGAGTGACGGGCAAGAGCATCGACGCGTTCGCGACGAACGACATCTCCGTCAACACGCTCGGGACGTCGGGGGTGATCGAGCTCTCGGTCACCGACGGCTCCCGCCGCGTCGCGGCGACCGTCGCCAACGCGCTGGCGCAGGAGGTGATCCGCACCCGCCTCGAGATCGCGACCGGGCTCGCCCGGCAGACGCAGGCGGCGATCGCCGGCAAGGTCACCGACCTCGACCAGCGGATCGCGCGGCTCGACTCGACCCTGGCGTCGCTGAACGTGCAGCTCGCGCGCGGAGGCGTCGCGCAGGCCGCGGCGCTGCAGGCGCGAATCGACCAGCTGTCGCGGCTCCGCGACTTCCTCACGCAGCAGCGCGGCGTCCTCGAGACGCAGCAGGCGGGGCTGCTGACCAGCTCGTCGGTGGGGCCGATGCCGTCGGTGATCAGCGCGGCCACCGCCGCGAACGCCACGGCCGTCACGTCGCCGTACCGCTCGGACGGGGTGCTCGGAGGGCTGCTCGGCCTGATCCTCGGGCTCGCGTTCGCCGTGCTGGCCGAATCCGTCCGTCCGACGCTCGCCGGCGGCGCGGCCGTGGCACGCGAGCTCGGCACCGCGCACCTCGGGACGTACGCCGTGGACGGCGAGACCGGGGCGGTCGACGGCGCCGTCGCGCTCACGCACGACCTCAAGGAGGCCGCGGTCTCGGCGCAGGTGCGGAAGGTCGACCTGCTCGGGGCGGTTCCCGGGCTCGAGCTCGGGCCGCTCGCGAAGGCGCTCGAGGCGGCCACCGCGAAGGCGACGGCGCGCGACTCGCACGTGCACGTGTCGGGCCCGTCCTCGATCGTCGTCGAGCGGCAGCTCCGGATCCGGCCGGTCGGCCCCCAGAACCTCACCGAGGGCCGGGAGACGGGACTCGTCGTGATCGCGCCGGCGACGCTGAAGAAGACGCAGCTCAACGGCATCGCCGAGCTGATCCGCGTGACGCGCTCGCCGCTGCTCGGCGTCATCACGTTCAAGCCCGCGCAGCGCTGGTGGGCCGGCATCGTCCCCGAGCGCCACGCGGCGGTGAGCGCCGCGAAGGCCGTCAAGCAGACGTGAGCGTCCTCGCTCGGGAGCGCGGGGCGGAGCGGGCGCGGCCGCCCGCCCGCCTCGCCGCGTCCGGGCCCGCGAAGATCCGCGTCGCGCAGGTGGTGACGCGGTTCACCGCGGGCGCGGGCGTGATCGCCCTGCGGGGCGCGCTCGCGCTCGACCCCGAGCGGTACGAGACGACGATCCTCGCCGCCGAGGGCGGCTCGCTGCTCGAGACGGCCGAGGCGGAGGGGCTGCCCGTGATCCGCCTGCGGCACATGGCCGGCGGGCGCGGGATCTATCCGGGCAGCGACGCGCAGGGCGTGCGTGAGCTCGCCGGCCATCTCGCCGCGGGCCGGTTCGACCTCGTGCACACGCACAGCGCGAAGGCCGGCGCGCTCGGCCGGATCGCCGCCCGCAGGGTGGGCGTGCGGGCGGTCGTGCACACCTTCCACGGCTTTCCGTTCCACGACTTCCAGTCGCCGCCGACGCGACGGGCGCTGATCCGGATCGAGCGCCGCCTCGGCAGGATCACCGACGGCTTCCTCGCGGCCGGCACGACGATCGCCGCCGACGCGGTGCGGCTCCGCATCGCGCCGCCCGAGCGCATCCGCGCCTTCGGAACCGTTCCGGTCGACGACCGCATCAGGCCGCGCACCGACGAGGACCGGCGCCGCGCGCGGCGCCTGCTCGGCGTGCCGGACGGCTCGCGGCTGATCGGCACGGTCGCACGGCTCGACGGCCAGAAGGCGCCGTGCGACCTCGTCGAGGCGGTTGCGCTCCTCGACCGTCCCGACGTGCGCGTCGTCTGGATCGGCGGCGGCGGGCTCCGCGCGAAGACGGAGCGGCTGATCGCGCGGCGGCGGCTCGGCGACCGCTTCACCCTGCTCGGCGAGCGGCGGGACGTCACCGAGCTCCTGCCGGCGTTCGACGTCTTCGCGCTCTCGAGCCTCTACGAGGGGCTTCCGTGCGCGCTGGTCGAGGCGATGACCTGCGGGATCCCAGTCGTCGCCACGGCGGTCAACTCCGTTCCGGAGCTCGTCGTCGCGGGCGAGACGGGAACTCTCGCGCGCCCCGCCGACCCGGCCTCCCTCGCGCGTGCGCTCGCGCACGTGCTCGACCATCCCGAGGAGGCCGAGCGGATGGCGGACGCGGCTCGCGCGCACCTCGGCGATCGCTACCGCCCGGAGGCGCTCGGCGAGGCGATCGTCGCCGTGTACGAGGCCGTGCTGGCAGGGACGCCGGTGACGCGCTGATGCGGCCGCTGCTCGACACGGCCGGCGAGCGGATCTCCTTCGACTGCCGGCTGCCCTGGGTCGCGGAGCTGATCGCGGAGGGCGCGGGCGGCGAGCTGCGCACGCACGGCGCTCCCGCCGAGCCGTCGCTCCAGGTCGTCGTCGAGAAGTCGGTGCAGCCGTTCGATGTCGCGGGCCTGCGGCTGCTCACGCGCGAGGCCTACGCCGGGGAAGCGGAGGTCGTGATCGAGAACGTGTGCTCGAGCGGCTTCGACGTCCGCGTGCGCTGCGGCGCCGACGGTCCCGAGCTCGCGTTCCGCTGGCGCCCGCCGCGGCGCGAGCGGGCCGCGTCGTTGGTGCTGCGCGCCCGCTTCCGGCTGCTGGCGCGCGCGGTGCTGATGCAGTACCCGGCCCTGTGGTGGGCGGGAACGCGCGGCCGCGTGCCGCTGCACGTCTCGGGCTGCCGCACAGCCGGCGCAGGCGCGCTCGTCGTCTCGGCCGGCGGCGTCGGGCGCTCGACGCTGCTGCTGCGCGAGATCGCGGCCGGTGGCGTCGCGACGGGCGACAACATCGCGGTGGGCGACGGGACGAGCGTGTGGGGGCTCGTCGAGCCGGTGCGCGCCACCGGCGTCGGCGGGCGGCGGACGACGCACGGCCGCGGGGAGGCTCCCCTTCGCGAGCGGCTCCGGTCGCTCGCACCCGATCGGATCGTCGTGCTCGAGCGCGGCGACTCGGCGCAGGCCGAGCTCGAGCCGTGCGACCCGGTGGTGGCGGCCCGCGCGCTCGCGGCGAGCACCTACATGGCCGGCGAGCTCGGGCGCTACTGGCGGTTCGCCGCCACCCTCGCGGCCGGGACCGGCGTCGGCCCGACGCACCCGCCGGTCGCGGACGTCGCCGCCGCCTTCGTCTCCCGGCTGCCCTGTTACCGGCTGCGTCTCGGAACCGCCGACCGGGTGCGGCTCGCGGACCTGCTGAAAGCCGAGGCGGTGGCGGCGTGACCGTGGTCACCGCGCACGAGGACCGGCTCGACGCCGACGCGCGCGTGCGCGTGTTCGAGGGAGAGGGCGCGATCGCCGATCCGAAGGCGCTCGCGTACCTCGACGGCGCGCTCGCCGACGCCGACCTCGCCGCGCCGGCCGTCGTGCTGCCCGACTTCCACCACAAGTCCAACATGGAGATGCCGTCGAGCATCGCCGTCGCGACCGAGGGCACGGTCAGGCCGGTCCTGACGAGCGCGTCCGTCAACTGCGGCATGGCGCTCGTGACGCTCGACGCCGAGCGCCCGACGCCCGCGGCGATCGCCGCCTTCTACGCGCGCGTCCGCGAGACGCATCCGTTCCCGCCCACGTACCGGCGCGACCTCACTGCCGAGGAGGTCGTGCGCTGCGCCGCGGAGGGAGCGCCGTTCGCCGCGGATCGGTTCGACGTCGACCGCTCGGTGCTCGCGAACGTCGAGGAAGGCGGCCGGCTCGACGTCGAGCGCTTCGGCGGCATCGAGCGCGTCCGGCGCGAGCTGCCGTGGTCGGTCAGGCAGCTCTCGCGCATCCGCTTCGGGACGATCGGACCGAGCAACCACTTCGTCGAGCTGCAGGTGGTCGACGAGGTGCTCGACCGCGACGCGGCCGCGCTGCTCGGGCTCGAGGCCGGCGGGATCACGATGCAGTACCACGGCGGCGGAGGCTCCCTGCCGGGCGAGATCGGCCTCCTCTACGGCCGCCGCAAGCGCTACCCGCGCCCGGTGCGCGTCCAGATGGCGGTGCAGAAGCCGCTCTTCCACCTCGCGAGCGCGCGCTCGTGGCAGGAGCTGAAGCTCCGCAGGCGGCTCTATTTCTCGCGCGAGTACCCGCCCGTCGAGCGCGACAGTCGCGAGGGCGAGCGGCTCCTGCTCGCGAACGCGATGGCGATGAACTACGGCTTCGCGTTCCGCACCGCGGCGTACGGGTGGCTCACCGCCCTCGCCCGCGAATGCCTCGGCTCGCGCGAGCCGCGGCTCGTGGTCGACTCGCCGCACAACTCGATCTACGAGGAGGAGGTCGACGGCAAGCCCGCCCTGGTGCACCGCCACAACGCGGCGCGTGCGTACCCGGCGGCCCGGCTCCCGGGCCACCCCGTCTTCGGGAAGATCGGCCAGCCGCTCCTGCTGCCCGGCACCAACCGGACGTCGTCCTTCGTGTGCGTACCCGGCGACGAGTCGCACCGCAGCCTCGACTCCGTCTGCCACGGCGCGGGCTCCACGATCAAGAGCTTCGTCGCGCGCGGCCTCTCCGGCCGCGATCCCCAGGGGCGCACCACGCTGCGCTTCGGCTACGACCGCCGCGAGCCGGTCGAGGTCGAGCAGCTCGACGACCGGGCCGTCGAGGCGGCGCTGACGCTGCTGGCCGACGCCGACGTCGTCCGCCCCGTCGCCCGCCTCCGGCCGTTCGCGGTGCTGAATTGAGCGCAGCGCTCGGGACGGTGGACCGCTGGCGGCGCAACGTCGCGGTCGTGGCCCCGCCGGGGGCGGTCGAGGTGCGCCTGCCGCGCCTGCGCGGCGGCCGCCGCGCGGCGGCGGCGAGGCTCGCCGGCCTTGGGAGCGGCACGCCGGTCGTCATCTCCGCGTCCGCTCCCCTGGCGCGGCGCCGCTGCCGGCGCTTCGCGGCGGAGAACGGCATCGACCTCACGCGCGAGCTCCTCGCCTTCCCCTCGGCCGCGGCGCCCGCGTACCTCGTCGAGGACCGCCCGGCGCCGATCCGCGTCTTCGTCCAGCACGCCCTCGTCACCCCACCGGGCCTGCGCCTCGCGCTCCCGGTCGACCTCGGCGTGGGGCTGGTGCGTGCGGTCGCGCCGTCGAGGCTGCTCCGTCTCCTCGCGCCGGGGCTGGTCGCCGTCGGGAGGCTCCGGTGACGGTCGCGGCCGTCGAGCTCGCGGTCTCGGCCGACACCGCGGTCGACGCCGGCGAGTCGCTGTGGGAGCTCCTCGAGCGAACCGGTCTCGCCCCGATCGTCGTGGGCGTCTCGAAGGACGCGAACGCGAAGGTCACGCTGATCCTCGTCTCGCCGGAGAGCGGCCGGCCCGAGCTCGTGGTGAAGGCGCCGACCACGGCCACGGCCGCGCGCGCCGTCGAGCGGGAGACCCGGATGCTGCGCGCCATCCGGCCGGGGCTGCCGGAGCGCCTGCGCGCGACGGTGCCGTGCCCGCTGCAGGCCGTCGAGCTCGACGGCGAGCGGGCGCTCGTCACGACGGCGCTCGCCGGCTCGCCGATGCCGACGTCGTACCTCCGCCGCGGCCACACCCGCGACCGGAGCCGCGTCGCGGGCGACCTGGAGAGGGCGGGCGCGTGGCTCGCGGAGCTGCAGGACGCCACCGCCGGCGAGCACGCGCCGGTCGACGTCGTCCACGGCGTCGGCGACCGGCTGCGCGAGCGCTTCGCAGACGACGCACGCCTCGGGGAGGTCCTCGACAGGCTCGCCGAGGCGGGCGCACGGCTCGAGCGGGCGACGACGCCGAGCACGGTCGTGCACGGCGACTTCTGGTTCGGCAACGTCCTCGTGACCGACGGCGCCGTCTCGGGCGTCGTCGACTGGGAGTTCGGCGAGCCGGTCGGCGAGCCGCTCCGGGACGTCGTGCGGTTCGCGCTCTCGTACGCGCTCTACCTCGACCGGCGGACGCGCCCCGGACGCCGGGTTGCCGGGCACCCGGGCCTGCGGGCCGGGAGCTTCGGCGCGGCGGTCGAGTTCGCCGTCGCCGGCGAGGGCTGGTTCCCCGAGCAGTTCCGCGCCTTCCTCCGCGGCGGGCTGCGGCGGCTCGGCGCGTCACCCGACCTGTGGCCGGAGCTCGTGCTCGCCGGCATCGCGGAGATCGCCGCGCGGAGCGACGACGACGCGTTCGCCGCCGGCCACCTCGACCTGTTCTGCCGCATCGGCGGCCTGCTCGGGAGGGAATCGAGATGAGCGCAGCACCGCACGGACGCCGCCGGCGTCGCTCGACGCGCATCGTCCTGTTCGCGACGGTCGTCGCGGTCGCCGCGGCGGCGGCTGCGACGGCGCTGCACGGGTTCGCGGCAGCGACCGTCAGCACGCTCTACGTCGACCAGGGCAACGTGCTCTGCTCGGACACCGCGCCCGGCGCCGGGACGCAGCTGGTTCCGTTCTGCACGATCGGCGCCGCGGCGGCGAAGGCGACCGCGGGCACGACGGTGCAGGTCGCCTCCGGCACCTACAAGGAGCAGGTGACGCCGAAGGCCTCGGGCACGTCGGGCTCGCCGATCGTGTACACGACGGCGCCGGGAGCGACGGTCACGGTCACCGGCGGGAGCTACGGCTTCTACCTCTCGGGGCTCTCCTGGGTGACCGTCAACGGCTTCACCGTCACGCAGACGACGAACCAGGGGATCTACGCGACCAATAGCTCGAACCTGGTCATCTCGAACAATCACGTCACGTACTCCGGGCATCCGGTGAAGAACCAGACCAAGTCCGGGATCTTCCTGACGGGCAGCAGCAACTCGCTCATCACCGGCAACGACACCGACCACAACAGCGACGCCGGCATCCAGCTCTCCACGGGCTCGACCGGCAACGAGATCCGCGGAAACCTGACGTTCAGCAACGCGCAGCAGTGGGAGCGGCAGGCGGCGGGGATCCGGCTCTACAAGTCGCCGGGCAACACGGTCGACGCGAACATCACGCACGACAACGAGGACTCGGGCATCGAGTCGTTCAGCGGCTCGAACAACACCCTCATCTACGACAACGTCTCGTACTCGAACGGCGACCACGGGATCGACGACTACGGCTGCACCGGGCAGCGGATCATCTCGAACTCCGTCTACAAGAACTACACGGCCGGGATCAACCTCGAAGGCGGCTCGACCGGCGGAACCATCTTCGACAACATCAGCGTCGACAACGGCATCAAGAGCAGCCGGACGCACAGCGACATCAGGGTCGAGAACGGGTCGACCGCCGGCACGACCGTCGACTGGAACCTCGTCTACCTGTCGACGCCCGACACGCTCCTGATCTGGAGCTCGGTGAGCTACACGTCGCTCTCCGCGTACCAGAACGCGAGCGGCCAGATGATGCACGGGTCGGTCGCGAACCCTTTGTGGGTGAACCAGTCGGGCGGCGACTTCCACCTGAGGGCCGGGTCGCCGGCGATCGACGCGGCCGACTCCGCGGTGAGCGGCGAGCCGTCGACGGACGTGGAGGGAAACCCCCGCGTCGACGACGCGGCGACCCCCAACTCCGGCATCGGGCCGCGCACCTACGACGACCTCGGCGCGTACGAGTTCCAGCCGCCCGACTACCCGCCCAACGCGGTCCTCAAGGTCACCCCGGCGAGCGGGCCGGCGCCGCTGCAGGTGACGGCCGACGCCTCGGGCTCGACGGACATCGACAAGACGCCGATCGCGAGCTACTCGTTCGACTTCGGCGACGGGACGACCGTCGGGCCGCAGACGAGCCCGACGGCGACGCACACGTACGCAGGCGGGGGCACGTACACGGTGACGCTCACCGTCACCGACACGGGCGGGCTCAAGAGCACGACGTCGCAGCAGGTCGTCGTCACCGACGCGCCGCCGACGGCGGCGCTGACCGTCACGCCCGGCTCCGGACCCGCGCCGCTCGACGTGACGGCCGACGCGTCAGCGTCGACCGACCCGGATTCGACCCCGATCTCGACCTACGCCTTCGACTTCGGCGACGGAACCACGGCCGGGCCGCAGTCGAGCCCGCAGGCCGACCACACGTACACCGCGGCGGGCACCTACACGGTCACCGTCACGGTCACCGACACCGCCGGCAACTTCTCGACGCAGTCGCAGAACGTGAGCGTCTCCCAGGGGGCCGACTTCCCGCCGGCGGCGAAGCTCGCGGTCAGCCCGACCTCCGGGAACATGCCGCTCGCCGTCACCGCCGACGCGTCCGGCTCGACGGACACCGACTCGACGCCGATCGCGACGTACAGCTTCGACTGGGGTGACGGGTCGTCGACGGGCGCCCAGACGGCCGCCACGGCCAACCACACGTACACCGCGGCCGGCGTCTACACGGTCACGGTCACCGTCGCGGACACCGGCGGCCTGACCGGCAAGGCCACGAAGACGGTCACGGTGAAGGACGCCCCGCCGGCGGCCGCGCTCGCCGTGACCCCCACGTCGGGGGCGGCGCCGCTCCAGGTGTCCGCCGACGCGTCCGGCTCGACCGACAACGACGGCACCGGGATCGCGAGCTACGCCTTCGACTGGGGCGACGGAACGTCGACCGGCGCCCAGACGGCCGCCACGGCCAACCACACGTACACGGCGTCCGGCAGCTACACCGTCACGGTCACGGTCGCCGACACGGCCGGGAACTCGTCCCAGGCGACCACGTCGGTAGTCGTCGGCTCGGGCATCGTCGCCAATCCCGGGTTCGAGAAGGACACGTCCGGCTGGAACACGTCCGGCGGCGGATCGGGCGTCACGCTCACGCGCGTCGCCGGCGGGCACTCGGGCGGCTACTCGGGCCTGATCGCGAACACCAGCTCGAGCAATAGCAGCTGCCTCCTGAACGACGCGCCGAACTGGGTCGCGACGACCAGCTCGGGCGGCACCTACACCGCAAGCCTCTGGGTGCGCGCGGACAGCGGCGGGAAGCCGTTGAACCTGCGCCTGCGCGAGTACGCGGGCTCGACGCTCAAGGGCACCGCCACGAAGTCGGTCACCCTCTCGACCTCGTGGCAGCAGGTGAGCGTCTCGTACACGCCCGTGTCGCCGGGGTCGTCGACGATCGACTTCAACGCCTACCTCACCACGGCGAACAGCCCGCCCGGAAACTGCTTCTACGCCGACGACGCCGCGATCGTCTTCGCGGCCGACGCGCCGCCGGTGGCGTCGTTGTCGGTGTCGCCGTCGTCGGGGCAGGCGCCGTTGCAGGTGAGTGCGGATGCGTCGGGGTCGTCGGATACGGATTCGACGCCGATTGCGACGTATAGCTTCGATTGGGGTGATGGGTCGTCGTCGGGTGCGCAGTCGGGGGCGACGGCGTCGCATACGTATTCGGCGGCTGGGAGTTACACGGTGACGGTGACGGTGACGGATACGGGCGGGTTGAGCTCGCAGGCGACGAAGTCCGTGACCGTCAGCGCCGGCGGCCCGACCAACCTGGTCGGCAACGCCGGCTTCGAGTCGGGTACCTCGGGCTGGAACACCTCCGGCTCCGGCACGGGGGTCACCCTGAGCCAGGTGCAGGGCGGGCACGGCGGCTCCTACGCCGCGGCGCTCACCAACACCGGCAGCAGCAACTCGGGCTGCACGCTCAACGACGCGCCGAACTGGGTCGCGACCACGAGCAGCGGCACCTACACCGGCAGCGTCTGGGTGCGCGCCGACAACGCCGGCCGGACGCTCACGCTGCGCTTCCGCGAGTACGCCGGCTCGACGCTCGAAGGCACCGCGATGACCAACATCACGCTCTCGACGTCGTGGCAGCAGGTGACGGTGACGTACGTGCCCAAGCAGCCGGGCTCGTCGAACCTCGACTTCAACGCGTATACCAGCACCGCCAACAGCCCGCCGGGCGTCTGCTTCTACGCCGACGACGCGTCGATCACGCTCGGATGAGCGGAGGCGAGATCGTGAGCGGGCTCGCGCTCCCGGGCGTGCGGCCGCGGCCGCGCGCGACGCTCGGCGAGCGCCTGCGGGCGCTCACCGCAGAGCAGGTCGCGATCGGGGCGACCGCCGTCGCCGTGGCCGGGCTGCCGCTGCTCGTCCCGGCCGGCCCGGCGAACATCGCGCCCGCCGACCTGCTGATCGGCGTCGCGATCGTCGCGGCGACCGTGTGGGGCTGGAGGACGCGGCAGGTCTGGCGGTTCCCGTACCTCGTCGCGATCGCGGTCTTCGTCCTCGGCGGCGCGCTCGGCGCGGTGGCGGGCCCCGTGCCGGGGACCGGCGCGGTCGCGCTCGTCCAGGACATCGTCCTGCTGCTCGCGTGCTGGTCGGTCGCGAACGTCTGCTCGACCCCGGAGAGGCTGCAGATCGTGCTCGCCGCCTGGGCCTACAGCGCGTTCGCCTGGGCGTCCGTGCTCGTCGTCGGGATCGTGGTCGGCTCGCCGACGCTGAAGGGCGAGACCGCGCGGGACGGTGCACGGACGACGCTGACCCTGCACGACCCGAACTACGCCGCGAGCTACTTCTTCGTCGGGCTGATGATCGTCTGGGCGGCCGGCCGCCCGCGCGGCCTGCGCGCCCGGCTCGCCGCGACGGCGGCGCTCGTCGTCGCTCTCGTGTCGACGGGCTCGAACAGCGGCGTCGTGTCGCTGATCGTGGGGGCCGCAGTCGCGTTCCTCGTCTTCCTCTACCGCCAGCGCGGCCCCGCGAGCGCGCTCGCCGCCCTCGTCTGCCTGGTCGCGGTCGGCTACGTGGCCGGGTCGAACGTCAGCATCACCGGGATCCAGAACTGGGCCCAGGACAGCAAGTACGCGTTCCTGCGCGACGGCATCGGCCGCGGCGACTCGAGCATCACCGAGCGCAGCACGATCCTGCACGAGAGCCTGCCCCTGTACCGGAGCGGCGGCTTCTTCGGCCAGGGGCCGGCGTCGACGAAGGCGCGGCTCGCCGCCGAGCAGGCGCCGTACGTGAAGGAGGCCCACGACGACTACGTGGCGACGCTGCTCGAGCGCGGCGCGATCGGCGTGCTCGGGCTGATCCTCCTCGTGGGGAGCGTCCTCCAGCGGGCGTGGTCCGGCTCCGCGCGGAGGCTGCACGCACGCGTCGCCGCCGTCGTCCCGCACCCGAGCGCGCTCGCCGGCGCCGTCGCCGGCACGCTCGCCGGCGCCGCGTTCAACGAGCTCCTGCACACCCGCCACGTCTGGGCGCTGTTCGCCGTGGTCGCGGCCGTCGGCCTCTCCCGCGAATGACGCGCCTCGCCGCCATTCGAGGCGAGGCTTCGCGCAGCATCGCCTCGAACGTCGGCGCGCGTGTCGCCGCGCTGGTGTCGCTGTCGCTCGCGACGTTCGTGATCGCGCGCGTCGGCGGCCCGAGCGCCGTCGGCATCTACGCGCTGCTGCGCGTGCTGCCGGGCCTGCTCGGCGTCGTCGTCTCCGCCGGCCTCCCGGGCGCGATCGCGTACTTCCTCGCCGGGCCGGCGAAGCACGACCGCCGCCTGCCGCTGACGATCTGGACGATCGCCCTCGCCGGCGGAGCGGTGGGGACGGCGCTCTGGTTCGCGGCGACGCCGCTCGTCGGCCCGCGGCTCTTCCCCGAGCTCTCGACGGGGCTCGTCCTCCTCGCCGGCGTCACGGTCCTCACGCAGCTGATCGTCGCGACCGCGAAGTCGTGCTCGCAGGGCAGCGACGACCTGCGCGGCGCGAACATCGTCATCGTCAACGAGGAGCTGATGTTCCTGCCGGCCTACGGGCTGCTCTGGCTGCTCGGGATCCGGGGGAACGAGAGCCTGGTGATCGCGCTGCTCGCCGCCGACGTGGCGACGTTCGTCCCGGCATGGGTGCGGCTCGCGCGCAGAGGTCACCTCGCCGGCGCGGCCCGGCCGTCGCTCCCGCTCGCGCGGAGCATCTGCGGCTACGGGATGCGCGCGCAGGTCGGCGGCGTGATCACGCTGCTCAACCTGCGGCTCGACTTCGTGATCCTGAGCGTCATGGCGGGGCCGGCGGTGCTGGGGATCTACGCGATCGCCTCGAAGTTCGCCGAGCTCCTGAAGATCCCAGGCCTCGCCCTCTCGTACGTCCTCTATCCCGCCTACGCCCGCGTCGACCCGCCCGAGGCGGCGCGGCGCGCGCGCTCGCTGATGCGGAAGGTCGGGCCCGCGATCGGCGTGGCGATGGTGCCGCTCTGGCTCACCGCCGGGTTCTTCATCCCCGCCATCTACGGCCGCTCGTTCGAGCCGGCCGTCACGCCCGCGCGGATCATCGTGATCGGGCTCGCGCTGGAGGGCGTCGCCGGCGTGATCACCGCCTTCCTCTACGGCGTCGGGCGGCCCGGCCTGAACTCCTGGGGCGTGGGCGCCGGCCTGGCGATCACCGTGGTGCTCGACCTCGCGCTCATCCCGCCGTTCGGCGCCACCGGCGCCGCGTGCGCGTCGGCCGTCGCGTACCTCGGCAGCACGGTCGCCCTCGTCTGGCTCTTCCGGCGGGTGGCCGAGCCGGGCGGCCCGGAGCCGTGGGGCCGTGGGCGCCTCGCACGCGGCGGCGCGCGGATCGCCGGCGCCGCCCAGCGCGACGCGGTGCTCGTCGCAGGCGCGGCGATCCTCGTCCTCGGCGCGGCGCGGGCGTCGGCAGCGCCGGCACGCTCGGTCGCCGGGCCGCCGGCCGCGGGCCCGCCTCCGTACCGCTACCTGATCGACTCCGGCGGCGGGCAGGCCCAGGCGGCGGCGCACGGGTGGAACCTGCTCGACGTGAGCTCGAAGGCCGAGGCCGACGAGCTGCCCCGCGGCACGCGCGGGCTCGTCTGGGTCGGCGACTACGACAACACGAGCTGCTCGTGGGAGGTCTCGGACGCCGACCTGCGCGCCCGGCTCGCCGGCACCGCGGGCGACCGGAAGGTGGCCGGCTTCTTCTTCTCCGACGAGCCCGACCCCGTCGCGTGCCCGGCCGCGCCGGCGCAGCACCGCGCACGCTCGCAGCTCATCCACAGCCTCGACCCGCACGCGTTCACGGTGATGCTGATGGACTCCAACTCGGGCGCGGCGAGCCTGAGCCAGATGCCCCTCTGGGCGGGGGCGGCTGATTACGTCGCGCTCGACCCGTATCCCTGCTACCGCGGCAAGCCGTGCAACTACGGCTGGATCAACACAATCATCCACGCCGCCGACCGCCTGGGCATCCGCTACTGGGGCGTCGTCCAGGCGTTCACCGGCGGCTCGTGGCGCTGGCCGACCGCGGGCGAGGAGCGGCACATGCTCGGCCAGTGGCGCGCGTCGCACGAGGCGGGCTACATGACGTTCGCCTGGAAGTGGGACGGCAACGCGCTCGCGAGCCGCCCCGACCTGCTCGCGGTGCTGACCCAGTTCAACCGCGGCCGCCCGCTGCACGCGCCGCTGCGGCGGCTGCAGTCCGCCGCCGCGCGCGTCGACGAGGTGCACTACACGTACACCGGCGCCGCCTCGGTGACCTTCGACTGGCGCGGGGCCCCCTCGACGATCCGCTTCGGCCGAACGCGCCGCTACGGCAGGACGGTCGCCGCGCACACGCCCACGCCGCTGCCGTTCTCGTCGAAGGGCCCGTTCTGGGAGGCGCCGCTGACGGGGCTGAAGCCCGGGACGACCTACCACTATTCGATCGGCGGCGGACCCGACGCGACGTTCTCGACCGCCCCGGTCGGGCCGATGCGGTTCGACGTCGAGGGCGACGTCGGCGCGTCGACCGACTTCTCCGGCGTCTCGACGACGGAGCGGCAGATCGCCGCCGACCACCCGGCGTTCGTGCTCGTCGTCGGCGACCTCACCTACGGCAACGACGAGGGGCAGCAGGCCGTCGACCAGGCCTTCGACGACGTGATGGTCTGGAGCAGGACGGCGGCGTACATGCCCGCGTGGGGGAACCACGAGTGGGACGAGCCGACCGACGACCTGCGCAACTACAAGGGGCGCTTCGCGATTCCGCATCCGCACGCCTCGCCGGGCGCGCCGGCGAAGGGCTGCTGCGGCGAGGACTGGGGCTGGTTCGACGCCGGCGGCGTGCGCTTCATCTCCTACCCGGAGCCGTACAGCGACGCCACGTGGCCGGACTGGCAGAAGCAGGTCGGCCCGATCATGGCCGCCGCCCAGGCCGACCCGAAGATCCACTTCATCGTCACGTTCGGGCACCGGCCCGCCTACTCGACCGGCTACCACCCCGGCGACCCGACGCTGGCCGCGATCATGAACGGGTTCGGCGACCGCTACTCGAAGTACGTCCTCAACCTGAACGGCCACTCGCACGACTACGAGCGGTTCCAGCCGATCCACCACGTCGTGCACATCACCTCGGGCGGCAGCGGCTCGCTCGAGCCGCCGTGGACGAGCTCCGACCCGCGCACCGCGTACCGCGCGATGCACCTCGAGCACCTGCGCATCGACGTCACCGCGACCGCGCTCCGCATCCAGGCGATCTGCGGGCCCTCGATCGACCACGAGGACATGAAGTGCGCGCCCGGCACCGTGATCGACTCGACGACGATCGCGGCCCGCCACGGCGCGGGCTGATCGTCCGCGGAAAGGGTGTCTGACACCAGGGGTGTCAGACACCGTTCGTGGCGGGTCACGGAAGTGGTGTCTGACACCAGGGGTGTCAGACACCATTCGCGATCCAGCGCCTACCAGACGGTGTGGCCGGCGGTGCGGAAGCGCCGCACGGCTGCGCGGTCCGGCCACGAGTGGTACGAGCCGGCGCCGAGGTCGAGCGCCGTGCGCGTGACGGAGCCGTCGTCGATCGTGCGCAGGACCTCGAGCAGCAGGTCGGCGGCCTCCGCCTTCGAGCGCCGCACGAGCGCGTCGAGGCTCTCGCCGGCCCGGATCTCGAACGTCCGCTGCCCGCACAGCTCGCCGGCGTCGATGCGCTCGTCGACGAAGAAGATCGAGACGCCCGCGCGCGCCTCGCCGTTCGCGAGCATCCAGAAGCTCGGCAGCACCCCTCGATACTCCGGCAGGATCGCGCCGTGGATGTTCAGGCAGCCGCGGCGCGGCAGCTCGATCAGCGGCCGCTTGAAGAGCTGCGGACAGCTGACCGAGACGATCAGGTCCGTGCCGAGGTCGCGCAGCCGCTCGAGGAACTCCTCGGCGTTGACGTCGGCGACGCGCTCGCAGAGGACGCCGTGTCGCCGCGCGACGCCCGTGATCGAGCGCCGCCTGAGCTTCGCGAGCACGAGGCGGCCGACGAGCGACACGGTCGCGCGCGGCCCGAAGGTCCTCAGGTAGCGCAGCGCGGCGTCACGCGGCGTCTGGCGCTTGTAGAGCGGCGGCACGACGAAGATCGCGGCGACGTCGTTGCGCTCGGCGAGGATCCGCTCGTGGAACGCCGGCAGGTAGAGCGGGTCGTCGACGGTGAGGATGACGACGTTCACCGGATCCCCCAGGCCGCGAGCACGTCCGAGAATCGGCCGAAGGAGTGCCGTGCGAGCAGCGAGCGGATCCGCGCTGCGAACCTCCCCCTGCCGAGGCCCTGCGAGGAGCGGAACAGGCGCGGCGCGTCCGGGTAGTCGCCGAGCTCGTCGTCGTTGAACTCGTACGGGTGGCAGTAGACGACCGCCGGCCGGCCGGCGGCGTTCACGGCGCCGATGCCCGCGCCGATCACGCGCTGCGGGAGCAGGCGGAAGTAGCCTCCGCCCGCCACCGGGAAGCGCAGCTTCCAGCACGACCAGATCGCGACCGGCACCTCGAGCAGGCGGCTCTCGTCGCCGAGCACCACGTCGTGCGGCTCGAGCGGCCATCCAGGGACGCCGTAGTGCCGTGACCGCATCGGGAAGATCGACGAGTCGACCTCGAAGCCGACCTCGACCATCGTCTCGAGCGCCCACAGGTTCCGGGCGAGGACGGAGAAGTCCTGGGCGCGGAACGCCGTGACGGGCGTCCCGGCCGCGTCCTCCACGGTCGCCTTCGCCCGCTCGAGCTCCTCCCGGAGCTCGTCGCGGCTCATGCCGAAGAGGGGCCTGTGGCTGTAGCCGTGCGACTGCACCTCATGGCCCTCGTCGACGAGGGAGCGCACGAGCGCCGGGTACGTCTCGGCGACGCGGCCCTGCACGAAGAAGGTGCCCTTGACGGCGCACGCGTCGAGCACCTCGAGCACGCGGTCCACGTTTCGGACCACGCGCTCGGTGATCGGCGCGTCGTAGTCGAGGCACGACTGATACCAGTCTTCGACGTCGACCGTGAACGCGTTGCGCGGCAGCGCGGGGTCGTTCGGCGGCGCGAGCCGGACCGGCTCGATCCGCAGCTCCGACAGCACGGGCGCGGGTCTGCCGGCGTTCCGGAGTGCGGGCTCGGCTGTCACGGCGCGTGCGTCGGCGTCACGCCGTCCGGCTCGCTTCGTGCCTGCGGGCCGCGAGCGGCGCGTTCTCGAGGAACGCGTAGTACGACGCGGCGGCCTCCCAGCGCGAGTGGACGTCGAGCTTGCGAAGGATGTTCTGGACGTGGCGCTTCGCGGTGAACTCCGACACGCACAACGCGGCCGCGATCGCCTTGTTGCTGTGGTTCTCGCAGACGAGCTCGAGCACCTCGCGCTCGCGTGCGGAGAGCGTCCCCATGCGGCTCCGGAGCTTCAGCTCGTCGCTCGCCGTGTGCATGCCGTCGATCAGGAGCCACGCGACGTTCCGCTCGAGCGCCGCCTCTCCCCGGACGACGCCGCGGAGCGCGCGCACGAGCCCGGAGGCCGAGATCTCCTTGCTCAGCACGCCCATCGCGCCGGCGCGGACGAGATCGAAGACGACCTGTGGCGAGAAGCGGGCCCGCTGCGACCAGACGACGGCGGGCGTGCCGACCGGGCGCAGGAGGGCGATCGCCTCGGCCGCGCCCCCCGGCGGCAGGTCGAGGTCGATCAGCGCGAGGTCCGGCCGGCCGCCGGGCTCGAGCAGGCCCTCGAGCTCGCCCAGGCTCCCCGCTTCGAGGATCTCGAAGTCGGGCTCGTCGGCGATCACCGACCGTACTCCCAGCCGAAAGACGCTGTACGGGTCCGCGAGGACCAGGCGGACCGCCCGCGCCGGTGCACGCTGGTCCATCTCCGTCCGTGAAGCTTCCGCCGTCGCCAAACGCGTCCTCCCGTCCCCCGCGATTCGATGCTAGGAGACCGCTTCGGGCGCGGGAACGCGCCGAACGGCTAATCACGCGAGAGGTCGTTCGAAACCTTCGTATCGAGTGCGGCGACACCAGCCGGTGGCGCCTTCGGGAATGGACTTCCCCCGTTTCCGTAGACACGGGTTGATTAGGCCGCTCTGGCCTCGTTGTTGATCTTCTCGTATTCGACTGGTGAGAGGTAGTCGAGGCTCGAGTGGCGCCTCCTCGGGTTGTAGAAGCACTCGATGTAGTCGAA
>DASRDA010000007.1:0-3396 GCA_035652835.1 Gaiellaceae bacterium | reverse complement strand
GCGCCGCGGTACGAGCGGATCCTCTCGCTGCAGATCAGCTCGACGCTCTCGGGCACCTTCGGCAGCGCCGAGACCGCGGCCGGGCTGCTCGGCGGCGACCAGGTACGCGTGGTCGACACGCGCACGGTCTCGGCGTCGCTCGCACTCGTCGCGCTCGGTGTGCAGCGGCGGCTCGAGCGCGGCACCACCGACGACGAGATCGACGCGTTCGTTGCGGAGTACCAGCGCGAGCACAAGCTGCTCTTCACCGTCAACACGCTCGAGTACCTCGCGAAGGGCGGCCGGATCGGCAAGGCGGCGGCCTTCGCCGGCAACCTGCTCAACGTGAAGCCGATCCTGACGATCCGCGACGGCGAGGTCGTGCCGCTCAAGCGCGTGCGCGGGAACGCGAAGGCGTACGCCGAGTTCCGGTCGCTGTTCGTCGAGACGTCGAGCGACTCGCCGCGGCTGAAGGTCGGCATCGCCCACGCGGCCGCGCCCGAGCGCATGCGTGCGCTGGAGGAGCTGGTCGCGCGCGAGCGACCGCACGCGCAGGTCGAGATCGCGACGACGCTCGGCGCCGTCGTCGGCACGCACGCCGGTCCCGGCACCGTCGGCTTCTTCTGGTTCGAGGACGAGGCCCCCTGACATCCGGTCGGGGTCCTATGCTCGAGGTCGGTGGCGACGATGACCCGAGCGCACACGGGTTTCGCCGGCGTGGTCCGGTCCGAGTGGCCGCGGCCCCGCGGCTGGTCGCCGCCGCAGCACCTCGACGCGCTCGACGTGCAGTCGCTTCCCGGCGTCGGACCGTCGCTCGCGAAGCGCCTGCGCGGCTTCGGCATCCAGAGCGTCCGCGAGCTGCTGCTGCACGCGCCGCGCCGCTACGAGAGCGCGGTCGACCGCGTGCCGATCGCGCGTCTCGCCGAGGCCGACGGCGAGGTCGCGATCGAGGGTCGAGTAGTCGCCGCTCGCTCGCGGCCGCTGCGCGGCAGGCGGACGCTGCTCACCGCCAGCGTGGCCGACGACAGCGGCGCCCGGATCGCGGTGCCGTTCTTCAACCAGCCGTGGCTGGCCGACAAGCTGGCGCCCGGCACGCCGATCCGCGTGCGCGGGAAGCTGACGTCCCGCGGCTTCCAGCCGCGGAGCTACGACATCGGCGAGGCGCGGCGGACGGCCGACTTCGCGCCGGTCTACCCCGCGAGCGAGGAGATCCCGTCCGGCCGGCTGCGCGAGCTCGTTCGCTCCGCGCTCACGCTCCACGGCCGCAGCTTCCCCGACCCGCTGCCGGCGTCGCTCATGCTCGCCCTGCGCGGCGACGCGCTCCACGCGATCCACTTCCCCGCCGACGAGGCGCAGGCCGAGACCGCGCGGCGGCGGCTCGCGCTCGACGAGCTGGTCGCGCTGCAGCTCGTCGTCGCGCGACTCCGCGACACCGATGCGGTCGCCTCCTCGCTGGCCGAGCCGGGCGAGCTGATCGAGCGTTACCGCTCGGCGCTGCCGTTCACGCTGACGGAGCACCAGGAGCGCGCGATCACCGAGATCGATCTCGACCTCGCGCAGACGACGCCGATGCAGCGGCTGCTGCAGGGCGACGTCGGGTCGGGCAAGACGGTGGTCGCGCTGTACGCGCTGCTGCGCGCGGTCGAGAACGGGCGCCAGGGCGCGCTGATGGCGCCGACGGAGACGCTGGCCGAGCAGCACTTCCTGACGATCGAGCCGCTCTGCAACGAGCTCGGCGTCCGCTGCGCGCTGCTGACCGGATCCGTCGGCGCCGCGAGCGGCCGCCGTGTGCGTGAGGCGATCGCGTCGGGCGAGGCGCAGATCGCGGTCGGCACGCACGCCCTGATCCAGCGCGACGTCGAGTTCGCCGACCTCGCCGTGGCGGTGGTCGACGAGCAGCACCGCTTCGGCGTCGCACAGCGCCAGGCGCTCGCGGAGCGCAGGTCGCCGCACGTGCTCCACATGACGGCGACGCCGATCCCGCGCACCCTCGCGCTGACGATCTACGGCGACCTCGCGGTGAGCGAGATCGCGAAGCCGCCCGCGAACCGCAAGCCGATCGTGACCGCGCGGGTCGGCGCGGAGCGGTCGAGCGAGGCGTACAGCAGGCTGCGGGTCCACCTCGACGCCGGCCGCCAGGCCTACGTCGTCTGCCCGCTGATCGAGCAGTCGGAGACGCGGCTCGCCCGCGCCGCCGAGGCGGAGGCGGAGCGGCTGCGCCGCGCCGAGCTCGCCGGCTACCGCGTCGGCCTGCTGCACGGGAAGCTGAAGCCGGCCGAGCGGCG
Source organism: Gaiellaceae bacterium (assembly GCA_035652835.1). GTDB lineage: Bacteria > Actinomycetota > Thermoleophilia > Gaiellales > Gaiellaceae > PALSA-600. The sequence continues at coordinate 1,132 of DASRDA010000007.1, read as the reverse complement.
CGAGGTGATGCGGCAGTTCAAGGACCACGAGCTCGACGTGCTCGTCGCGACGACGGTGATCGAGGTCGGCGTCGACGTGCCGAATGCGACGATCATGATCGTCCAGGAGGCGGACCGGTTCGGGCTCGCACAGCTCCACCAGCTGCGCGGGCGGGTCGGGCGCGGGTCGGAGCAGTCGTACTGCTTGCTGCTCTCGCGCCCGAAGGAAGAGCTCCCGGACGCGGCGCGCGCGCGGCTCGAGGCGCTCGTCGAGACCGCCGACGGCTTCGAGCTCGCCGAGCGCGACCTCGAGCTCCGCGGCGAGGGGCAGCTGCTCGGCACGCGGCAGTCGGGGGTGTCCGACCTCCGCTTCACGCGGCTGCGCGCCGATCGCGACCTGCTCGAACGAGCGCGCGAGGTGGCGCTCGAGCTCTACGACGAGGACGGCCCGTGGCGGGACGAGGCGGCGAAGCTCCTGACCGCCGCCGCCTCGACCAGCCTCGCCTGATCCGGACCCATCCGGGGACCCATCCGGCGGCAGCCACCGTGACAGAAGTGTCGCGGCGAGGTGCTCTCCCCCAACGAGCTCCTGCGCCTCGCAGCGACGAAGCGGAGGCGTTCCGTCGCCGCGGTGGCAGCCACCGTCACGGAAGTGTGGCGAACGATCCGCAGGTGCTCGTTACGCTGGCCGCCATGCGGATCGTCGCCGGCAGCCGCCGCGGGCACCACATCGAGGCGCCGAAGGGCCGCGCGACGCGACCGACCTCCGACCGCGTCCGCGAGAACGCCTTCAACCTGATCGGGCCGGTCGACGGCGCGGTCGTCCTCGACCTCTTCGCCGGCTCGGGCGCGCTCGGTCTCGAAGCGCTCTCGCGCGGCGCCGCCCGCGCGGTGTTCGTCGACTCGAGCCGTGACGCCTGCCGCGTCATCAGCGCGAACCTCGACAAGCTGCGCCTGGTCGCAACCGTCCTCTGCCAGGACGTCGTGCGCGCGATTGCCGCCGACCGCACGCGCTACGACCTGATCCTGTGCGACCCGCCGTACGACTACCCGCGTCGTGCCGAGCTCGCGCCGCACCTCGAGCGGCTACTCGCCGACGAGGGCCTGCTCGTCTACGAGACGGCGGGGCACGACCAGCCCGACGTCCCCGGCC
>DASRDA010000006.1:0-17786 GCA_035652835.1 Gaiellaceae bacterium | reverse complement strand
GACCGATTCCGCGCGCGCGCAGGAGACCCAGCGCGTCAAGAAGCTCGTGGACCGGGCGCAGAAGGGCGACCGCGCCGCGCTCGAAGAGCTCTACCTGATCCACTTCGACCGGATCTACAGCTACCTGCACGTCAGCGTCGGGAACCGCCACGACGCCGAGGACCTGACGACGCAGACGTTCCTGAAGATGCTCGAGTCGATCGGCAAGTTCCGGTGGCAGTCGGCGCCGTTCTCCGCCTGGCTGTTCCGGATCGCGCACAACCTCGCGATGGACCACTTCCGCGCGACCAAGCGCTGGCAGCCGTCCGAGGACGTGCCGGAGCCGGAGCCCGACGAGTCGACGTCGGCCGAGGCCGGCGCGCTCGAGGCGATCGGCCGCAAGTCGATGCTCGACCTGATCGACGACCTTTCGCCCGAGCAGCAACAGGTGCTCACGCTGAAGTTCGTCTTCAACTTCGGCAACGCGGAGGCGGCGACGATCCTCGGCAAGACCGAGGGCGCCGTCAAGTCACTGCAGCACCGCGCGCTGGCGTCGCTGCAGAAGCAGCTCGCGAGGCGCGAGTCGGGCGACCGCTAACCTCGGCGCGTGGCGCTCGAGGTCGGCATCGTCGGGCCGCCCGCGGCCGGCAAGACGGCGCTCTTCACCGCGCTGACGAAGGCCGCCGGCGGCGAGTACGGCCGGACGAACGTCGGCGTGGCGTCCGTCCACGACGTGCGCTTGGACGAGCTCGCGCGGGTCGTCGACGCGCGCAAGGTCACGCCGGCGACGATTCGCGTCCAGGACGTGCCGGGGTCCGGCGCCGCGCTGCTCGGCAACCTGCGGCAGGTCGACGCGCTGCTCGTCGTGCTGCGCGGGTTCGGGGCCGACCCGGATCCCGAGGGCGACCTCGAGACGTTCGCGCTCGAGCTCCTCGTCGCCGACCGCGACCACGTCGAGCGCCGGCTGGAGCGGGTCTCGAAGCAGGCGAAGTCGGGCGACCCGAAGCTCCGCGCGGAGGTCGATGAGCTTCAGAAGATGCTCGCGCACGTGGACGCCGGCAGGTCGCTGGCCGACTATCCCGGCACGCTGCCGCCGGAGCTCGAGCCGCTCACCACGAAGCCGCTCCTCTCGATCGTCAACGGCCCCGCGGGGATCGACCTCGCGCTCGAGGCGGAGCTGGCTGCGCTTCCCGACGAGGAGGCTGCGGCGTTTCGCGACGGCGGCACCTCGGCGCTCGACGACGTCGCCGCGCGCCTGCGCGACGCGCTCGACCTGATCACGTTTTTCACGGCCGGGGAGAAGGAGACGCGCGCCTGGACGCTGCGAAACGGCGAGACGGCCCTCGACGCGGCGGAGGCGATCCACTCCGACATCGCGCGCGGGTTCATCCGCTGCGAGGTCGTCGACTGGCGCGACCTCGTCGAGGCGGGGTCGCACGCGGAGGTCGCGCGGCGCGGGAAGCAGCGGCTCGAGGGCAAGACCTACGTCGTCCGCGACGGCGACGTCCTCAACATCCGCTTCAACGTCTGACCCGCCGACCCGCGAACCTGGTTCGCCTCGAAGAGGCGAACCAGGTTCGGGCGTTTCAGAGGGCGACCAGCGGAGCTCGAGAAGGTGTCTGACACCAATGGTGTCAGACACCATTTCCTTCACAGCGCGATCAGGACCACCCCGGCGAGCGTGAGCACGATGCCGATGCGCTGCACCGGTGCGATCCGTTCGCGCAGCACCTGCGCGGCGAGCAGCACGGTGACGACCGGGTAGAGCGATGCGAGCACGGAGGTGAGGCTGACCAGGCCGTGGCCGGAGGCGGCGGCGAACAGCACGTTGCCGAGCGTGTCGCCGAGCCCGACGGCGAGGACCACGGCCAGGTCGCGGCGCCGCAGGCGCAGCTCCGGCCGCCGTACGGCGACGGCGCACGCGACGACGGCCAGCGCCGTGCTCCGGAAGACGAGCGACGCCCACCAGAAGTCGGCGTGGCCGGCGGCGTGCATCGGCGGGAAGTAGAAGCCGAAGCCGATCGCCGCCAGGACGGCGAGCCCGGCGCCCGCGGCGACCCGGCGGTCGCCGGCGCTCTGCTCGAACGACGCGAGCGCGACGCCGACGATCGCGCATCCGATTCCCGCAAGCTGTGCCGCCGACGGGTTGTCGCCCGACGCGATCCCGAAGACCACCGGCACGACCGCGGACGCGCCCGCGATCGGCGCGATCACGCTCATCGCGCCCACGGCCATGCCGCGGTAGTAGGCGTAGAGGCCGAGCGTCCCCGACAGGGCGGCGGGCGCCGCGAGCAGCACGGCCCAGCGTGTCGGCGCCTCCCCGCGCGCGCCGACCGCGATCGCCATCGCGACGACGCCTCCGAGCTGCGCCCACAGCATCACGCGCAGGGCGCCGAAGGTGCGTCCCCAGAGCGGGCCGACGAAGTCGGCGACGCCCCAGGCGAGGCTCGCGCCGAGCGCGAGAAACAGAGCGCCGGTGTCTGACACCCTTGGCGGTGCGCTTCCCTAGGCGGTGCCGCAGAAGGTGTCAGACACCGGCACTGGTTTCTCTCACTCCACGGGTCGCGTCGCCGCGGTCGCGTCGAGCTGGTTCGCGTGGTAGAGCACGGCCGCCTCGGCGCTCCGCGCCCCGCGCGCGTCGTGGTGGACGGCGACGCAGTGCAGGAGCTCGGCGAGCTGCTCGCGCCGCAGTCCCTGCGCGTGCTCCTCGATCAGCCGGAGGCCGAGGTGCACGTGGCCGAGCAGGGCACCCTCCGCCGTCGGCGCGAACGCGGGCCCGCGCGAGAGCTCGAGCGTGCGCCCGACGTCGTGGACGAGGGCCGCGCCCAGCACGAGGTCGGCGCGCAGGCGCGGATGGAGCTGCGCCGTCTCGCGGCACAGGGTCGCGACGCCGACCGTGTGCTCGAGCAGGCCGCCGGCGTACGCGTGGTGGGCGTCCGGGGCGGCCGGGTAGGCGGCGAGGTCGACCTCCGCGAGCGTCGAGCGCACCGTCGCCGCCAGGCCGGGGTGGGCGAGCTCGCCGACCAGGAAGTCGAGGAAGCCCGCCAGCTCCTCCGCGTCGCGCCGGATCGCCGGCGTCAGCGACGAGGGGTCGACGTCCGCGCTCTCGAGCGTGCGCACGTCGAGCTGCAGGCGGTCGCGGAACCGCTCGACGCGGCCGAGGACGCGGACGGCGTCGCCCTCGCCGAAGCGGCCGTCGAGCAGCTCGACGTCGTTCCAGACGCGCGCCTCGATCCGCCCGGTCGGATCGACGAGCTCGAGCGCGAGGTACGGCGCGCCGTTTCGCGTCCGCAGCCGGCGCTTCCGCCGCACCGCGTACACGCCCTCGACGACGCGGTCTTCCGCGAGCTCGGCGATGGTCACCGGCGCATCCTATGGTGCGACCACGATGGGAACCCCGCGGCCGTCTAGGCTGCTGCGGTGCCGCCCGTCAGGCCGTTTCGCGCGCTTCGCTACGACCCGGAGGTCGCCGGTCCGCTCGAGAACCTCGTCGCGCCGCCGTACGACGTCATCTCGCCGGAGGCGCGGCTCGCGTACCTCGCACGGAGCCCGTACAACGTCGTCCACCTGACGCTTCCCGACTCGCCGGAGGACGCGGCGACGACGCTCTCGTCGTGGCGTGCGCAGGGCGTCCTGCGGGACGAGCCGCCGGCGTTCTGGTGGGTCGCGCAGGACTACGTCGGCCCGGACGGCATCGGCCGCACGCGCGAGGGGTTCGCGGCGTCGGTCGAGGCGAGCCCGTACGGCGCCGGCCGGGTGCTGCCGCACGAGCGGACGCACGAGGGCCCGAAGCAGGGGCGGCTCGCGCTCCTCCGCGCGACGAGCGTCGAGCTGGAGCCGATCTTCCTGCTCTACGAGGGGGAGCCGCCGTTCGGCGCGCCGAGCGGGCCGCCGGCGGCCGACGTCGAGGAGGGCGGCGTCCGCACGCGGCTCTGGCGCGTGGAGGCGGACGGGGAGATCGAGCTGCCGACGTCGCTGCTGATCGCCGACGGCCACCACCGCTACGAGACCGCGGTCGCGTTCCGCGAGGAGCGGCCCGAGGCGACGCACCTGCTGGCCGTGTTCGTGTCGGCCGCGGCGCCGGGCCTCGAGATCTTCCCGACGCACCGCGTCGTCCGGCATGTCGGCGAGGTGCCGGGCGTCGAGGTCGACGGCCCCGGCGAGGGCGTGACGCTCTATCGCGACGGCCGGTACCTGCGCGTGGAAGCCGACGACGACTTCGGACCGCGCGTCGTCGAGTCGTTCGCGCCCGAGGGCGTGACGTACACCCCGGACGCCGGCGAGGCGGTGGCCGCCGTCGACCGCGGTGAGGCGGAGGCGGCCTTCCTGCTGCAGCCGGTCACGGTCGAGCAGGTCGCGAGCTTCGCGCGCGCGGGCGAGACGATGCCGCAGAAGTCGACGTTCTTCTATCCGAAGCTCACCTCCGGCTTGCTGTTCCACCCCGTTGGCTGACGGCGACTGGCTCGCGCGCTGCCGCGCGGCGCGCGCGGACGTCGAGCGCGCGCTCGTCGGGATGGCCGGCCGCGCCGAGCGGGAGCCGGTCGTCGGCCGGGGCGAGGGAGGCGACGACACGACGCGGATCGACGCCGCGGCCGAGGCGGCCGTGCTCGAGCGCTTCCGAGACGCCGACGTCCGGATCGTGAGCGAGGAGGCGGGCGTCGTCGGCGACGGCAGGTTCACGGTCGTCGTCGACCCGATCGACGGCTCCCTCAACGCGAAACGCGGGATCCCGTTCTTCTCGCTGTCGATCGCGGTCGCGGAGGGTGAGACGATGGACGACGTCTTCGTCGCCTACGTCCACGACTTCGGCTCCGGCGAGGAGTGGACCGCCGAGCGCGGCGGAGGCGCGTTCCTCGACGGCGAGCCGCTTCGCGAGCCGCCGAAGGACGAGCTGGAGATCGTGTGCTTCGAGGCGACGACGGTCGCCGACGTCGCCCGCGACGCCGGGCTCCTGCGCGAGAGAGTCCACCGCCTGCGGATCATGGGGTCGCTCGCCCTCTCGCTCTGCCACCTCGCCGCCGGCCGCGTGGACGGGGTCGTCTCGCCGGAGCCGGTTCGCGCCGTCGACATCGCCGCGGCGCAGCTGCTGGTGCGCGAGCGGGGCCTCGCGATCGAGCTGCTCGAGACGCCGCCGTTCGGCGCGGCGCCGCTCGACCTCGGCCGACGTTCACGCGTCGTCGCGGCCGGGAACACGGCGCTGTGCTCACGCCTCGCGAACATCCGATAAGGGTCGGCTGCTCGGGCTGGAACTACGCCCACTGGCGGAACGGCGTCTTCTATCCGCCTCGCTGCCCGGCGCGGCGGTGGCTCGCCTTCTATGCGGAGCGGTTCGACACCGTCGAGCTGAACACGACCTTCTACCGCCTGCCGCGCGTCGACGCGGTGCGGCGCTGGGTCGCCGAGACGCCGGACGGCTTCCTGTTCTCGGTCAAGGTCAGCCGCTACCTCACGCACGTGAAGCGGCTGCTCGAGCTGCCGCAGCACCTGGCGCTGCTCTACGAGCGGATCGAGCCGCTCCTGCGCTCGCCGAAGCTCGGCCCGCTGCTCTGGCAGCTGCCGCCGACGTTCAAGGCCGACCACGAGCGGCTGGCGGCCGCGCTCGGGCAGCTCCCGCGCGCCCAGCGCCACGCGTTCGAGTTCCGGCATCCGTCGTGGTTCGTCGACGAGACGTACGCGCTCCTGCGCGCGCACGGCGTCGCGCTCGTGATCGGCGACCGGCCCGAGGTGCACGCGTTCCAGAGCCGCGAGCTGACCGCGGACTTCACCTTCGTCCGCTTCCACAGCGGCACCCGCGGCCGCGACGGCAACTACTCGCACGCGGAGCTCGACGACTGGGCGGAGCTGCTCGGCGGCTGGGCGCGCGATGTCGACGTCTTCGCGTACTTCAACAACGACTGGCAGGGCTTCGCTCCCGAGAACGCCCGGTACCTGCGGGCCCGCCTGGGGCCGGCGGCTAGCCTACGGTGATGCCCACCCGCGAAGAGATCCTCGCCGCGCTCGGCCGCGTGATCGACCCGGAGCTGCGCCGCCCGGTGACGGAGCTCGACATGGTGCGCGACGTCCGGATCGACGGCGGCGCGGTCGGCGTCACGATCGCGCTCACGGTGGCCGGCTGCCCGTTGCGGTCGAGCTTCGAGGATCAGGTCCGCGAGCACGTCGCCTCGCTGCCGGGCGTGGAGACGGTCGAGCTCGGGTTCACGGTGATGACGCCCGAGGAGCGCTCCGCGCTGACGACGAAGCTGCGCGGGCCCGTCGAGGAGAAGGGGATCAAGCTGCCGGCGACGACGCGCGTCCTGGCCGTCGCCTCGGGCAAGGGCGGCGTCGGCAAGTCGTCGCTGACCGTGAACCTCGCCGCCGCGCTGGCCGCGCTCGGGCACGAGGTCGGCATCCTCGACGCGGACATCTACGGGCACTCGGTGCCGCACATGCTCGGCATCTCGCAGCGGCCGGTGGTCGTCGACCGGATGATCGTGCCGCCCGTCGCGTACGGCCTGCGCCTGATGTCGATCGGCTTCTTCCTCGACGACAACCAGCCGGTGATGTGGCGCGGCCCGATGCTCCATCGCGCGCTCGAGCAGTTCCTGCAGGACGTGCACTGGGGCGATCTCGACGCTCTCGTGGTCGACATGCCGCCGGGCACGGGCGACGTCTCCATCTCGCTCGGCCAGCTGCTGCCGCGCGCGGAGGCGGTGGTCGTGACGACGCCGCAGCCGCTCGCGCAGGAGGTGGCCGCGCGCGCCGCGACGATGGCGCAGAAGACGGGGCTGCGGCTCGTCGGGGTGGTCGAGAACATGACGTCGGAGGTGTTCGGGGCCGGTGGAGGCGAGCGGCTCGCGACCGAGCTCGGCGTGCCGCTGCTCGGCTCGGTCCCGCTCGACGCCCGGCTCCGCGAGGCGGCGGACGAGGGGGCGCCGCTCGTCCTCACGGATCCGGACAGCGAGCCCGCCGAGGCGATCGCCGCGATCGCGCGGACGATCGACGCGAGCCGCGCCGGCGGCTTCACGCGCACGCTGCCGCTCGTCTCGTAGCGTCGATGCGGCCCGACGAGGCGCGGCCGCGGCTCCGGGCGCTCGGCTTCCGGCCGGAGGACGTCGAGGTGCTCGCCGACCACTTCCTCGACGCCGAGACGCGCGGGCGCGTCGGGCACGGGCTGTCGCGGATCGAATGGCTCGAGACCTGGGAGAGCCTCGACACCGAGGCGCGGCCGCGCCGCGTCGCATCGGAGCCGGGGTACGAGCGCTGGGACGGCGGCGGCGCGCTCGGCTACCTGACGCTCGCGGCGGCCGTACGCGCGCAGCTCGACGACCCGCCGGCGCGCGCGCGGCTCGTCGTCTGCTCGCGCACCTTCCCGACCGGATCGCTCGGCTACTGGGTGCGGCGGCTGGCGGACGGCGGCCTAGTCGGCGTCCTCACCGCGACGTCGCCCGCGCGCCTCGCCTCTCCGGACGGGGGCCCTGCGCTCGCCGGCACGAACCCGCTCGCGATCGGCGTTCCCTCCTCCGACGGGGAGCCGGTCGTCGCCGACGTGTCGATGGGCGCGGTCACCTACGGCGACGTGCTCGCCGGCCGCGCGGGCCCGGACGAGCTCGTCCCGTTCGGCGGCGGGCAGGCGTACAAGGCGTTCGCGCTCGCGGTCGGGCTCCAGCTCCTCGTCGACGCGCTGAACCCGGACGACGGCTTCGGCGCCGTGCTGCTCGTCGCGCGGCCGGAGGCCGATCCGGTCCCCGCGTTGCGTGCGCTCGCCGGCGGCGTCAGGCTGCCGGGAAGCCGGGCTCGTCCCTGATCGAGGCGAAGTCCGAGTCGCGCTGCGCGTGCTCGGCCCAGCTCGGCTCGAGCTCGACCGCTCTCTGCAGGTGGAGCAGCGCGTCGAGCGGCCGACCTGCGCGCGCCTCCATGCAGGCGAGGTTGTAGAGGAGCGCCGGATGGTCGGGCCGCTCCTCGAGCGCCGCCTCGTGGATCGCGATCGCCTCGTCCCACCGTTCCTGCTGCATCGCCGGTACTGCTGCGAACATCGCCTCCCACGCCGAGATCTCGTACGCCTCGCCGGGCTTCCCGCCGACTGCGAGGACGACCGTGTCCGCGTCGAGGGCGACGGCGCCGCGGCGGACGGCCGGGTCGCGCACGTGGACGAGCTGGCCCTGCCCCAGCTCGTGGACGTCGTCGTCCAGGGTGAAGCGGGCCCGCCCGCGCAGCACGAGGTAGATCTCCTCGTGGCCGAGCGTCTTCTCCGTGTGCTCCTCGACCACCTGCGCGCCCGCCTCGCGGGGCGTGTACGCGTTGACCCCGAAGGCGCGGATGTCGAACCGGCGCCGGACCGGCCGCCAGACGAACCCGTCCGGCATCTCGATGCGGTCCAGCTCGTCGACGTGGACGACATTCATTCGAGCAGCTCCTGCCAGCGCGGGTCGCCGCGGAGCGAGTCGAGGTCGCCGTCGTGCTCCATGTACTCGCGGACGTCGCGCTCGTTGAGCTCGAGCGCGGAGTGCAGGTGCGCGAAGGCGGCGTCGGCGTTCCCGGCGAGCGCCTCCCAGCACGCGGCGTTGTACGGCAGCGCCCAGAAGCCGGTCGAGTCGGCCATCGCGCGCCGCAGCACCGCGCGCCCCTCCTCCAGGCGCCCGCTGCGGCGGAGCGCGTCGGCCACGGCATAGGTATCCCAGCCGTGGGCGACGAACGGCTGCCCGACCGTCCCCCCGATCGCCAGCACGATCGTGCCCGCCTCCTCCGCGTGTGCCGTGCGCATCACGCGCGGCGGGACGAACACGAGCGTTCCGGCCGTCGCGTCGGCGGTCTCCTCGCCGACGGTGAACGTCGCACGGCCGCGGACGACCACGTACAGCTCCTCGTTGCCGCTTACCTCCTCGTGCGGCGGGATCAGCTGTCCGCCGGCGTCTGCCCGCCACGCGTTGATCCCGGCGGCGCGGAAGCCGAGCGCGTCGCGCACCGCGAGCAGGTTGCTGTCGCGGTGGGGCACCGGCTCGAGCTCGTCGAGCGACAGGATCGTGTAGCCGCTCACCGTCGTCGGAGCTCGGCGAGCACGACCGGGTCGACGCGCTCGACGCCTGCCACGCGCTCCTCGAGGTTCTCGGTGCCCGCCCAGGCCGCGAACGCGCGCTCGAGGTCGCCGGCGTAGCCGAGCCGCCCGAGCCGCTCCTCGAGCTCCGCGCGCAGCTCCGCGTCGACCGGCACCCACTCGGCCGGCGGCGTGGTTCCGAACAGGAGGTCGTGCATGCGGTAGATGCGCGTCAGCTCCTCGATCGGCTCGGGATGGTCGTCGACACGGAGATCGACGAGCACGTCGGTGAGGCCCGCGTAGCCGGCGTCGCGCTCGACGACGAGCAGCGCGGCCGACTGCTGGCCGCGCCGGTCGCCGCCCGCACGTTGCGCCGCCGCGAGGCAGTCGAGCAGCCGCGTCGCGAGCGGCGCCCCCGCCGTCTCGCCGAACGTCCGCGCGAGCGCGTCGACCGTCTCCTCGCCGACGAGGATGTTGCCCTGGGCGGCGAAGCCGTCGCCGGCGATGCCGCCGGCCCAGTCCATGCACTCGTCGCCCGTGTAGGTCGCCGCGCTGCCGTGCGCGTCGACGACGCCGAGCTGGCGATGCGCGCGGCCCTCGTCGGCCTCCGTCAGCCGCTCGACGACCTCCTGCGCGCGCAGTCCTTTGCGCAGCAGCGCGAGCCCGTCAGGGCCGTAGCGGGGATTGGCGAGCGCCTGCGTCGCGACGGCGCCGACGTGCGGCTCCGCCCACGAGACGAGCGAGCCGACGGCGAGGAACTTGGACTGCACGGCGACGCCCCACTGGCCCGCCGTGAGGTCGCACGCGACGATCGAGTAGGTCGCGACGACCGGCTCAGCCATACGTCAGCTCGGTCAGGTCGACGTCGCGCAGGGCCGGGTCCTCGACGAGTGCGCTCGCCACCTCCGGCCGCGAGAGCGCCGCCTTCACCTCCTCCGCCGTCCGCGCGCGCACCACGACGGGACGCCCGGCGGCGTGCGCCTCGCGCAGCGTCTCCTCGTCGGGGTCGTCGAGCACGAGCGCGTCGCCGAGGTCGAGCTCGCCGGCGAGGCTGATCTCCGGCACCCGGCGGCCCGTGGCGCCGAACCAGCGTTCCCTCATCGGGCGGTCACACCTCGAGGCTGCCGCCCGGCTCGATCCGCTCGATCGGCGCGCTCGTCAGCTCGGCGAGCTTCTCCGGCGTGCCGGTGAGGAGCGAGAACGTGCCGTAGTGGCAGGGCAGGCAGCGCGGGTTGCCGAGCAGCTCGAGAGCGACGGCCGCTTCCTCGGGCCCCATGGTGAAGTGGTCGCCGATCGGCAGCACGGCGAGGTCCGGCTTGTAGAGGCGGGCGATCAGCTGCATGTCGCCGAACACGCACGTGTCGCCTGCGAAGTAGACGCTGCGGCCGTTCTCGAGCCTGATCACGAGGCCGGCCGCCTCGCCGAGGTAGGCGCCGTCGTCGTCGGCGGACGAATGGAACGCGTTGACGAGCGTGTAGCGGACGCCGTCGATCGTCTGCGAGCCGCCCTTGTTGATGCCCGGCGGCTGGCCGCCGACGCTCGCGCCCTGCCGCTGGAGCCAGTCCTTCAGCTCGACGTTGGCGACGATCTGCGCGCGCGGAAAGCGCTCCGAGAGCTTCACCGTGTCGCCGACGTGATCGCCGTGCCCGTGCGTGAGCGCGATCACGTCCACCTGCTCGGGCTCTTTCTCCTCCTCGGGCACCTTCGGGTTGCCCGTGAGGAACGGGTCGATGTAGATGCGCTTCCCCCGATCGCTGTCGAGGCGGAATGCGGCGTGGCCGAGCCAGGTGAGCGTTGCCATCGAGCTCCTTTCGGAGAGGACGGCCGGAGCATAGAAGGACCGTCCGGGCCGAGCGCGAAGCTAGGTGCCGGTGTCCCGCCGCGTGCTTCCGGCCCTCCTCGCGATCGCCGCCGCGGTCGCCGACCGGCACGGCTCGCACGGCCTCGCGTTCTACGCGCTCCTCGGCGCGGTTCCGTTCGCGGCCGGCTCCGGCGTCGTCGCATTCGGCGAGTACCTGGAGCGACGCGAGGATCCCGTCGTGGCGTTGCAGGCGCTGTTGTGGGCGGTCGCGCTCGCGCTGCTCGTGCTCTCGTGCGCTGCCCGCTCGCCGGCGACGCAGACGCAGACGCTGCCGCCGCTCGGCTGGTCGGCGCTCGTCGGCTGCCTCGGCGTCTTCGCGTTGAAGGTGTGCCTCGCGGTCGCGCCGTACGTGCGCCGCCTCGCGCTCGTTCGGCCGGCGAAGCCCTGACGCCCACTCGAAGCCCGCCCGACCCCCCGTGATCGACGACCTCCGGGGCCTGGCACGTACCTGGCCCCGGTGGTGACGAATCACGCGCATCGAGGTGACGGAAGTGTGCTGAAGACGCCGCGTGCAGGGGTTTCCGCAGCCCTCTCGGGCGGCGAGGTCCGAAAGCGGACATCCCTGGTGCGTGGGGCTCCGGGGCCAGGCACGTACCAGGCCCCGTCTTCCACACCGGCAACGCGGGCAGGAGCGTTTTCTAGAGGGGCAATGCGTGCGCGGCGGCCCTCGCCACGTCGATGAGCGGCTGCACCGCGAAGAACGAACCGACGGTGACGACGAGGCAGACCGTGACGCCGGCGCTCAGCAGCACCTCGCGCGGCGGTGAGCCGCCGGACGGCGCGAGCGTCAGGTCGGCGCTCTCGCGGAAGTACATCGCGCGCACGATGCCGAGGTAGTAGTACGCCGACACCATCGTCGCGACCACGCCGACGACGATCAGCCACCAGAACCCGTGGTCGTACGCGGCCGCGAAGACGTAGAACTTGCCGATGAAGCCGCCGGTGAGCGGGAAGCCGAGGAAGCCGAGCATGAACGTCCACATCGCGACGCCGAGGAACGGCCGCTCCCACCCGAAGCCGGCGAGGTTCTGGAGCGTGACGGGCACACCGAGCTCGCGTTCGCGCGCCGCCACGACGGCGAACGCGCCGAGCGACATCGCCGCGTACGGGATCAGGTAGTACTGCAGCGCCCGTGCGCCGAGCTGGTTCGCCGCCGCGACCGCGATCAGCATGAAGCCCGCGTGCGAGATCGACGAGTAGGCGAGGATCCGCTTCACGTTCCGCTGGACGAGCGCGCCGATGTTGCCCCACGCGAGCGAGGCACACGCGATGCCGGCGATCGTCCACCGCCACAGCCACGCGTCCTGCGGGAACGCGCTCGAGAGCACGCGGTACGAGACGACCAGCGCGGCGATCTTCGTCGCCGACGCCATGAACGCCGTCACCGGCGTCGGCGCCCCCTGGTAGGCGTCGGGCGTCCACATGTGGAACGGCGCGGCCGACGACTTGAACGCGAGCCCGGCGATGATCATCGCCAGCCCGACCACGAACATCGCGTCGTGCCCGTGCCCCGACGCGCCGATGCGGTCGAACGCGAGCTGCCCGCTGCGGCCGTAAACGAGAGCCGAGCCGAAGAGCAGCGTCGCCGATCCGACCGCGCCGACGACGAGGTACTTCAGCCCCGCCTCGAGCGACCCGATCAGGACGATGTCGATCGCGGTCAGCACGTACAGCCCGATCGAGAACCACTCGAGGCCGAGGAAGAGCGTCATCAGGTTCGCCGCCTCGACGAAGAACGTCATCCCCGCCCCGGCCGCCGTGAGCAGCGCGTAGTACTCCGCCACGTGCTCGTCGCCCCAGCGCTCGCCGACGGAGAGGAGCACGGCGACCGCACCCGACCCGGCGAGCAGCACCTGCGCGAGCGCGCTCCAGCGGTCGCGGAACATCGAGTCGTGGATCAGCGTCTGCGCGTGCGGGCTCCGCGCCGCGACGACGACCGCGAAGACGAAGGCGGCGACGAAGCCCGCGAAGCCGACGAACGCCGCGACCGGCATGCGCATGCGGCGCGGCACGAACACCGCGACCATCAGCAGGAGGCCCGCGGCGCCGAGCAGCGCGAGCGGCGGCGAGAGCGCGAGCCAGTCGACGTGCGGCGTCGAGATCACTTCGCCTCCGGCACATAGCCGGTCCAGCCGACCGGGAACGAGAGCCCGGTCTCGACCTGCTGCGTCGCGTGCCCGGCGCCGAACGCGTGGCCCGAGACGAGGTTCGGCCACGCCGAGAGCCCCACGAGGCAGAGGACGAGCGGGACGACGACGGCGAGCTCGCCGGCGCGCAGGTCGAGCGCCGCGTCGGGAACGGCCGAGCCGACGTCCTGGTGCAGCACGGCCGAGATCGCGCGCAGCATGTACATCGCCGCCAGCACGATGCCCGTGGCGCCGACGACCGCCCACGCCCAGTGCTGCTGGAAGACGCCGGCGAGGATCAGGAACTCGCCCGCGAACGACGTCGAGAGCGGGACGGCCAGCGAGATGATCCCCGTCGTCATCACGACGGTCGCCAGCATCGGCCGGCCGCGAGCCATCCCGCCGAGCAGGCGCAGTTCGCCGGTCGACGTCCGCCGCTCGATCATGCCCGCGAGCAGGAAGAGCGCCGCGGAGATCAGCGCGTGGTTGACCATCTGCAGCACGGCGCCGTCGAAGCCGAGGTCGTCGAACGCGAACAGGCCGAGCACGATCAGGCCGGACTGCGCGAGCGACGAGTACATGACGACGCCGCGAAAGTCGGGCGCGCGGAACGCGAGCAGCGATCCGTAGACGAGCGAGATCGACGCCAGCACGAGCAGCACGACGCGCCAGTCGTGCGCGACCGTCGGGAACTTCGGGATCGCGATGCGGAGCAGCCCGTACAGGCCGGCCTTCGAGACGACGCCGGAGAGGATCGCCGCCACCTCGGGCGGCGACTCGCGGTACGCGTCGGGCAGCCAGCCGTGGAACGGGAACAGCGGCGCCTTGATCGCGAACGCGATCACGAAGCCGAGGAAGAGCCAGGTCGACGAGCGCTGCGGTAACTGCGTGAGGTCGAACGTGTGCTCGTGCAGGCCGTAGGCGACGATCGCCGCCAGCATCAGAAGCGAGCCGACGACGGTGTAGACGACGAACGTGAGCGTCGCGCGCATCCGCGCCGGGCCGCCCCAGACGCCGATGAGCACGTACAGCGGGATCAGCATCGCCTCGAAGAAGGCGTAGAAGAGCAGCAGGTCCTGCGCGGTGAAGACGCCGACGATGGCGCCCGTCAAGAGCAGCATCAGCGCGAAGTACAGGCGTGCGCGCGTGCGTCCGACCCACCAGCCGTAGATCGTGCAGGCGGCCATCACCACGACCGTCATGCCGACGAGCCACAGCGAGAACGCGTACTGCCCGACATGCCACGACACGTGCAGGTCGCTGAACCACGAGGCGCGCTGGTCGAGCTGCAGCGACGGATCGCCGAAGTGGAAGCGTCCGGCCGCGTCGATCCAGAAGCCGACCTCGACGAGGGAGACGAGCGCCGCGAGCGATCCGAGCCAGTAGGCGGGCAGCGGCGCGATGCTGACGAGCAGAGCCCCGCCGAGCGGCACGAGGAGCAGGATCGTCGTCAGCCAGTGGGCCATGCGTCAACGCACCGAGAGGAAGACGACGGCGAGGATCGCCACGCCGCCCGCGATCGCGAGCGCGTAGCTGCGCACGAGCCCGGTCTGCGCGCGGCCGAGCTCGCGCGAGCCGAGGCCGAAGCCGCCGGTGACCGCGCCGAGCGAGCCGCCGATCAGCGGGCGCTCGACGAGCGCGTGCAGCCCGCGCGCGACCAGGTCGGAGGGGTAGTAGGCGAGCCAGTCGTACAGCTCGTCCCAGTAGAGCTTGTGCTCGAGGATGCGCGACGCGCGCGGCACCCGCACGCGCTTCGCCGAGTAGAGCAGCCACGCGACGACCATGCCGGTGATTCCGAGCCCGACGGCGAGCGCGGACGCGAGCGCCTCCTGGCCGTTTGTCGCCTCGGCGATCGGCCGCGCGACGGGCGCGAGCCAGTCACTGAGGGGATGCCACACCGGCGCGAACTGCAGGAAGCCGCCGCCGACCGCGAGCACCGTCAGGACGCCGACGGTCCACAGCATCGAGAACGGCCCTTCCTTGCCGTGGTGCGCGTAGTGGTGCTCGCGCGCGAACGCCGTCGGCTCGCCGGTGAACACGACGAAGTAGAGGCGGAACGCGTAGATCCCGGTCAGAAGCGCGCCGATCTCGCCGGCCGCGAAGATGAGGTAGCCGTACCAGCCGCGGTCGAGCCCGGCCGCGAGGATCGAGTCCTTGGAGAAGAAGCCCGCGAACGGCGGGATCCCGACGAGCGCGAGCGAGCCGGCGAGGAACGCCCACTTCGTCCACGGCATCAGGCGGCCGATCCCGGCGAGCCGCCGGATGTCCTGCTCGCCCGAGACCGCGTGGATGGCGATCCCGGCCGCGAGGAAGAGCAGCGCCTTGAAGAACGCGTGCGTCATCAGGTGGAACAGGCCGTTCGCGTACGCGCCGAGCCCGACTCCCACGAACATGTAGCCGATCTGCGACATCGTCGAGTATGCGATCACGCGCTTGATGTCCGTCTGCACGAGCGCGATCAGACCGGCCATCAGCAGCGTGAGCGCGCCGAGCCCGGCCGCGAGGTCCTGGATCAGGTACGCGTTCTCGAACAGGACGTGCGTGCGCGCGATCAGGTAGACGCCGGCCGTGACCATCGTCGCGGCGTGGATCAGGGCGCTGACCGGGGTCGGGCCTTCCATCGCGTCCGGGAGCCACGTGTGGAGCGGGATCTGCGCCGACTTGGCGACCGCGCCGCCGAGCAGGCCGAGCGCGATCAGGTTCGCGACCGCGCCGCCGTGCGGGGCGGCCGCGAAGACGCCGCCGTAGTCGAGCCGACCCGTGTGCTCGATCAGCAGGAAGAGCGCGAGCGCCATCGTCGCGTCGCCGAACGCGTTCATCACGAACGCCTTCTTCGCCGCGGCGATCGCCGAGGGCCGCTCCTGGTAGTAGCCGATCAGCAGGTAGCTCGAGAGGCCGACCATGCCCCAGCCGGCGAGGAGCAGCAGCAGGTTCGCCGTCTGGACGAGGAGCAGCATCGAGAAGACGAACAGCGACATGTAGGCGAAGAAGCGCCGCTCCTCGTCCTCGCCGTCCATGTAGCCGATCGAGTAGGCGATGATCAGCGAGCCGACGCCGGTGACGATCAGCATCATCAGCACGCTCAGCTGGTCGTTCAGCAGGGTGAGGCCGAAGTGGTACGGCCCTGCCGCGAGCCAGGTCCACGAGGTCGTGCTGTCGGTGCGAGCCGCTTCCGAGCGCCCGAGCATGGCGACGAAGGTGACGATCGCGGCCACGAACGCCCCCATCGTCGTCAGCGTCGACACGTAGGCTGCAGTCCGCCGCGAGCTGCGCGTGCCGGCGGCGGTGATCGCGAGCGAGCCGGCCAGCGGCAGGCCGAGGCAGAACCAGGAGGCGACGTTCACGTCAGCCTCGCAGCGTCCTGAACTTGTCGACGTCGAGCTCGAGGTTGCGTCGGCCCATGGCGACGATCAGCCCGAGTCCGACGACGACCTCGGAGGCGGCGACTGCCATCACGGCGAGCGCGAACACCTGCCCGTCCTCGTGCCCGAGCCGGCGCGCGAACGCGATCAACGCGAGGTTGGCGCCGTTGAGCATGATCTCGACCGAGAGCAGGATGATCAGCGGGCTGCGGCGCAGCAGCACGCCGAGCGAGCCGATCGCGAACAGCGTCACGGCGAGCGCGAGGTACCAGCTGACATCAGGTCCGTGCGTCGGTCGCTCCTGGTCCTGGCAGCCGAAGGCTGTCGGTGGCGCGTGCGTGGTGCCCGAGGACGACGCCGCCGACGGCGGCGACGAGCAGCACGATCGACGTGATCTCGAATGCCAGCAGGTGGTCGGTCAGGAACAGGCGCCCGATGCTCGCCGGCGAGCCGAACGAGCGGGCGATGTGGTGCTCGTGCGACAGCTCGCCGCCGGTCGTGAGCCCGATCGCGACGATCACCTCGACGAGGACGGCGCCCGCGGCGAGCACGGTGCCGATCGCCTGCCACGACGGGCCGCCTGCCCACGGCGCCTCCTCGGTCTTGTCGCCGAGGTAGGCGATCACGAACAGGAACATGACCATCACCGCGCCGCCGTAGACGAGCACCTGCGCGGCGGCCACGAACTCGCCGCCGAGGAGCAGGTAGAGCACCGCCAGCGAGGCGAGGTTACCGATCAGGGCGAGCGCGGAGAAGAACGGGTTGCGGAAGCTGACGACCGCGAGCGCGCTCGCGAGGCAGGCGAACGCAGCGACGACCCAGACGATCCAGACGAGCACGTTCGCGGCCATCTACGAATGAGCGCTGTAGTAGGGCAGCGGCGTGTCGTACAGCGCCGGGTCGGCGACGGGCACGCGCTTGATCGGCGGCGCGAGCAGCATGTCCTTCGTGTAGATCAGGTCGTCGCGGTTGTACTCGGAGATCTCGAACTCGTTGCCGAGCGTGATCGCGTCGAACGGGCACGCGAGCTCGCAGTAGCCGCAGAAGATGCAGCGCGAGAGGTTGATCTCGTAGATGCGCGCGTAGCGCTCGCCCGCCGAGACGCGGTTGTCGGGCGTGTTCTCGGCGGCGACGACGCGGATGCAGTCCGCGGGGCAGGCCGCGGCGCAGAGCGAGCAGCCGACGCACTTCTCCAAGCCGTTCTCGTGGCGCCACAAGCGGTGCCGGCCGCGGAAGCGTGGATAGATCGGCCGCTTGTACTCCGGGTACTGCTGCGTGATCGGCTTCTTGAAGATCTGCTTGAAGGTGACGCCGAACCCCTTCAGCGTCGACATGGGCTGCATGCTGCTCATCCGTTGAATGCCACCACGAAGAGGGCGGTGAGGACCGCGTTGACGGTCGCGACGGGAAGGAGCACCTTCCAGCCGAAGCGCATCAGCTGGTCGTAG
>DASRDA010000005.1:0-120157 GCA_035652835.1 Gaiellaceae bacterium | reverse complement strand
GGACGTCGTCGAAGGTGAGGCCCTCCCGCGCGAACTTCTCCGGAAGGGCCAGCGCGGGCTCGTAGCCGAACCGCTCGACGTCCATCCGGAAACTGTACCGGCGGCCCCGGCGGCTACACCGGGAGCGGGGCGAGCTCGGTGGTGATGACGACGTTCCGGGCTCCGAGGGCGGCGATCTGGTCGAGCGCCATCTGGAAGTCCTCGTCGTCGTGGAACTCCTGGCCGACGAGCGCCTCCGCCTCGGCCTGGTTCGGGGTGACGAGGAACGGCTCCGCCTCGACGCCGAGCCGCAGCGGCTCCCCGTCCGAGTCGAGCACCGCCTGGACGTGCCGTCGCGAGAGCTCGTGGATCGTCTCCGCGTAGAACTCGTCCGGGACGTCGCGCGGCAGCGAGCCGGCGAAGACGACCAGCTCGGCGCCCTGCGTGAGGTAGCGCAGCTTCTCGAGCAGCAGCTCGAGCTCCTCCGGCTGCACCGCCGGCCCCCACTCGTTGATCTCCGTGTACGTGCCGCCGGCGGGGTCGACCACCGCCGTCGACGTGCGTGACTCGCCCTCGATGCGGACGAAGTCGTTCAGGATCGCCTCGGCGGTCAGCGCCTCGACGATGCGCAGGCCGGTCGAGCCGCCGACGAAGCCGGTCGCGACCACGGGCACGCCGAGCGTCTTCAACGCGCGCGCGACGTTGATGCCCTTGCCGCCCGGGAGCGCGAGGCTCGCGCTCGCGCGGTGTCGCTGCGCGCGCTGGAAGTTCGGAACGGTCAGCGTCCGGTCGATCGCCGCGTTGAGGGTGACGGTGACGATCACGCGTGGAAGAGGTGGGCGAGGTGGTGGAGCGCCCGGCCGGCGTAGAAGCCTAGACGGCCCGCGAGGGTCGGCCGGGCGACGCTCCGCGCGGCGACGAGATCGCGGACGCCGAGCACGTGCGCGCCGTCGCGCACCTCGACGCGCCCGAGCACCTGGCCGCGCCGGACGGGCAGCGCCGCCGCCGCCCGCGCCACCACGCGCTCGGACAGCGGATGGCCCACGCGCGCGACCACGCGCAGCGGCCGCGACGCGACGAGCCGCACCGGCGTGCGTCCGTAGGGCAGCCGCACCGTCGCGTACGTGCGGCCCGCCTGCACGGCCGGCACGACGCGGAACTGCGCGAGCCCCCACTGCAGCAGCGACTCGAGGCTCGCGTTCCGCTCCGAGCGGTCGGGGCTGCCGAGCAGCGTCGCGTACACGGTGACGCCGCGGCCGCGGACGGCTGCCACCTGGCACCAGCCGGCCTCGTCGGTGTGGCCGGTCTTCACGCCGAGCAGGTTCGGGACGACGCCGAGCAGGTCGTCCCACGTGTGCAGGACGCGGTCGCCGCCGATCGTCGCCGTCTCCTGCCGCACCGTCTGCCGCACGAACGGGATCCGCATCACGTCGCGCGCGAGCGTCGTCACGTCGGCGGCGCTCGAGTACTCGCCGGGCGCGTCGAGGCCGTCGGGGCGCACGAAGTGCGAGTCGCGGAGGCCGAGCCTCGCCGCCTCGGCGTTCATCAGCGTCGCGAACGCCGGGAAGTCGGGCGCGACCGAGAGCGCGAGCGCGTCGGCGGCGTCGTTCGCCGACTGGATGAGCGCGCCTTCCACCAGGTCGTGCACGGTGAGCCGCTCGCCGGGCGCGAGGTCGATCGTCGACTCGCCGACCGCCGCCGCGCGCGGATCGACGGTGACGACGTCGGTCAGCCGGTGGCGCTGGAGCGCGATCAGCACCGTCATCAGCTTCGTGATCGACGCGATCGGCAGCCGCTCGTGCGCATTCTGCGCGGCGAGGACGTCGCCCGTGCGAGCGTCGAGGACGAGGTAGGCGCGCCCGTCGACGGGCGGCGGGGCGGCCCGTGCCGCGGCGGCCCAGCAGGCGAGGGCGACGGCGGCGAGGAGGACGAGGCGGAGCGCGCGCCTCATCGCAGGCGGATCCTCTCGCCGATCGTGAGCGCGGTCGGGCGCACGTGCGGGTTCAGGCGCTTGAGCGTCGCGACGGAGACGTGCGCCTTCCCGGCGATCGAGCCGAAGGTGTCGCCGGCGCGGACCGTCCAGTAGCGGGGCGTCGGCCGCGTCGTGGGGTGCCGCGTCACCGTCGGCGTCGTCGCGCGCGCGCCGTTCCCGGACTCGAGGCCGGAGCGGATGAGGACGACGGCGATCGTGGCCGCGAGCAGGAACGCCGCCGGCGCGGCGTAGCGGCGCCACTCCACGCTAGTGCGCCGGCCGGGAAACCCGGTGCTGATCCTGGCGAGCGAAAAGCGAGCCAGGCAAGGACGCAGGGAGCGCCGATATGCGGGCATATCGGCGCGACCGAGGACGCAGCATGGCGACGCTTTGCAGCCGCCAGGGCAGTGCCGTATTTCCCGGCCGGCGCACTTACCAGCCGGAGGCCGCCCAGATCTCGCGCCGGAGCCGCGCCGCCTCGGCGCCCGCGGCGGCCCGGAAGTCGCCGCCGCGCTCGCGGAAGGCGTAGTCGATCGAGCGGGACGCGTTGACGAGCGCGCTCGCCGGCCCGCTCTGGAAGGCGCGTGCGAGCTCGCCGACGGACGCGCCCTGGGCGCCGACGCCCGGCAGCAGCAGGATCGCCTGCGGCATCAGCCGGCGCGCGACGCCCACCTCGTGCGGATGGGTGGCGCCGACGACGGCGCCGATCGACGAGAGCCCGACGTCGCCGACCAGGTCGGCGCCCCACTCCGCCACCGAGGCGGCGACGTGGTGCCACATCGGGCGACCGTCGCGCAGCGACACGTCCTGCATGTCGGCCCCGAAGTTCGACGTCTTCACGATCACGAAGACGCCGGCGCCGCCGCGGCGGGCGGCGGCCAGGAAGGGCTCGACCGACTCGCGGCCGAGCCACGGGTTCACGGTGAGCGCGTCGGCGCGCGCGGGCGCGCCCTCGAGGTACGCATCCGCGTAGGCGCGCGCGGTCGAGCCGATGTCGCCGCGCTTGCCGTCGGCGATCACGAGCAGCCCCGCGCGGCGCGCGTAGTCGCAGACCTGCTCGAAGGCGGCGATCCCCGCCGCCCCGAGCGCCTCGAAGAACGCGAGCTGCGGCTTCACGGCGACCGCGTGCGGCGCGACCGCGTCGACCAACCCGCAGCAGAAGCGGGCGACGTCGCCGCGCAACTCGACCGGCAGCAGCTCGCGCCGCGGGTCGAGGCCGACGCAGAGCTGCGACCGCTTCCGCTCCACCTCGGCGGCGAGCCGGTCCGCGAACGTCAGCGTGGCGGCGACGGCCATCCCGCGAAACGTAGCGGGCGACGCGGCGGGCGGCCCTGGAGCCGCCCGCCGCAAACCTCCGCCGTGCCTCGGGCTACGACTTGAGCGCGGCCTTGAGCTGGCTGCCGGCCGAGAACTTCGGCACGGTCGTCGCCGCGATCTGGACGCGCTCGCCGGTGCGCGGGTTCACGCCCTGGCGCGCCGCGCGCTGCGAGGCCGAGAACTTGCCGAAGCCGGTGAAGTTGACCGAATCGCCGGACTTCAGCGTCTCCGTCACGGACTCCATGAAGGCATCGACGGCCTTGCCCGCGTCGCGCGCGGACAGCCCGCTCTTCTGCGCGACCTTGTTGATGAACTCCTGCTTGGTCAAAGTTCCTCCTGCGAGTCGGGGACAGGCGTTGAGACCCGCGAAAACCCTAACAACGGGGTCGGATATCGCTCAACGAAGCCGATTTGCGGGCATTTCGGCCGCCGCGGCGAGCTCGGAGGCGGTGAAGAGCGGACGCAGCCGCACGGCGTGCCGGGCGAGCGCGTCCACCCCTCCCTCCTCGCGGTCGACGACGCACACCGCGCTGCCGACCTCGAGGCCCGCCTCGCGCAGCGCCTGCACCGCCTCGATCGCGGCCCCCGCCGAGGTGACGACGTCCTCGACCAGGCAGACCCTCTCCCCGGCCTCGTACGCGCCCTCGAGCCGGTTCGCGGTGCCGTACTCCTTGGCCGCGCCGCGCACGATCACGAACGGCAGCCCGCCGGCGAGCGAGGCCGCCGCGGCGAGCGGCACCGCCCCGAGCTCCGGGCCGGCGAGGCGCACCGCGTCCGGCTCGTGCTCGCGCACCGTCTCGGCGATCAGCTCGCCGAGCGGGCCGAGCAGCTCGGGCTGCGTCTCGAAGCGGTACTTGTCGAGGTAGTAACGCGAGCGGCGGCCCGAGCGCAGCACGAAGTCGCCCTCCAGGTAGGCGACCTCCCGGAGCCGGCGCGCCAGCTCCTCGCGGGTCACGGGAGGAGGGTGCGTGCGATCGGGAGGAGGCGGGCCGCCTCGGGCGTGCCGTCGGCGAAGGAGAGCATGGTGCCGTCCTCCGCGTAGAGGTCGACGCGCTCGCGGCGGCGGGCGGCGCGGCGCCGCACCAGCACCGAGCCGGCGAGCGAGCCCGCGGCCAGCAGGAACCCCGTGACGACCTTACGCGGCGGCGTCGTCCGCCTCCGGCTGTGTCTTGCGCGGGCGCCGCTTCGGCTTGGGCTTCGGCTCGTCGACCGAGCGCAGGCACGTCTTCAGGTCGTAGAAGACGAGGCCGACGGTCGGGTCGGGCGTCGTCGTCGCGGCGATCACGCGGCCGCCGTCGCGGACGACGAAGAAGCTGCCGGCGTTCGTCGCCGCCTCGACCTGCGCCACCGGCCCGGCGCCGTGGCCCGAGCGGACCTCGTCCGCCGCCTCGAGCAGGCGCCGCGCGCCGTCCGCGAGCGAGTCGGCGCGGCCGGCCTCGGCGTTCGTGCCGACGACGCCCCCGTCCGCGCCGACCACGACCACCTCTCGCACCTGCGGAGAGATCTCGGTCAGATCAGCGATGGCCTGGGCTGCGTCCATCCGGCCGAGCATACTGCGATCCAAGTGCGGGCCGTGCTGTCGAAGTTCTTCGCGGATCGCGGCACCCACCTCGCCGCGATGATCGCGTACTTCGCGCTGCTCTCCTTCGTGCCGCTGCTCTTCCTGGCGCTGGCTCTGCTCGGCCTCGTGCACCAGGCGAGCGAGAACTCGTTCTTCGTGCGCGAGCTGTCGAAGACGTTCCCGTCCACCTCGGTGACGTCGATCCTGCGCGCCATTCGCGCGATCCAGGCGAACGCGACCGCCCTCGGCATCGTCGGCGGCGCGTTCCTGCTCTGGTCGTCGCTCTCGTTCTTCTCGGTGCTGGAGAGCGCGTTCAACATCGTCTACGGCCGGCCGAATCGCCGCTTCCTGCACGGGAAGGCGCTGGCGTCGCTGATGATGGTCGGCTCGCTCGTCGCGCTGTTCGTCTCGCTCCTCGTCGGCTCGGTCGGGCAGGAGGTGCTGAAGCGCTACGCGGGGTTCCAGGGCAACGCGGCGAGCGCGCGCGCGATCGCGATCCTCGTCTCCGCCGCCGGGCTGTTCGTGTTCCTCACGTCCGCCTACTTCGTCCTGACGAACGTCGACTTGAACGTGCGCGACGTCGTTCCGGGCGCGCTGACGGCGGCGGTGATCCTCGAGGCGACCTTCCAGGTGCTGCCGCAGTACGTCGTCCTCTCGAAGCACAACCCGGTGCTGCAGACGCTGTCGGGGCCGGCGGTGCTGCTGGTGTGGCTCTACGTGATGGCGAACGTGATCGTGCTCGGGGCCGAGGTGAACTGGCACGTCGCTACCAGGCGCGCCAACGCCCACGCGAGATGAAGAGGCCGTGCCCGCTGCGGGTGGTGCAGGTGACGCCCGTCACGCGCGAGCGGCAGGTGAAGGCGCCGCGCCGCCACGTGCGGCCGTAGCCGAGCGCGCCGTAGGTCCGCCGGCCGGGATAGGCGAGCCCGCCCGCGCAGGAGACGAGGCCGCGGCGGGCGGCGGGAAGGTCGAAGCCGTGCCAGTCGACGCCCGCCGCCTGCCCGCACCGTCGCTGCAGGGCCGCGCGGTAGTCGGCGTGGCGGATTTCGCAGTGCAGCACCGTTCCGCGGGCGACGGCGACGCACGAGATGTTCCCGGACGGCGACTTGAAGCCGGGAAGGACCGCAACAAGGATCGCGACGAGGAAACTCACGTCCTTAGTTCACTACGTGAACTAAGGACGCGGGTCAGCGCCTGCGCCGCCAGCGCGCGGTGCGAGTGGCTCGCCTTCCAGGCGTCGCCGAGCTCGGCGACGGTGCGGGTCTCGCCGAGCGGGACGAAGACCGGGTCGAAGCCGAACCCCTCGTGTCCCCGCGGCGCCTCGGCGATCGTTCCCCGCAGGATGCCGGTGCCCCGGAGCTCTTCGCCGTCGGGCGAGACGCAGACGAGCTCGCAGACGTAGCGGGCGCCGCGGTCCTCGATCTCGTCGAGCGCGGCGAGCAGCTTCTCGACGTGTCTCCCCTCCGCCCAGCGCGCCGTGAGGACACCCGGGCCGCCGCCGAGCGCGTCCACCTCGATGCCGGAGTCGTCGGCGAGCATCCAGCGCTCGGCCGGCCCCGCGCGGCGGCCGAAGCGGGCCTTGATCAGCGCGTTGTCGAGGTAGGTCGCGCCGTCCTCGGGCGGCAGCGACCCGGCGTCGAGCAGCTCGAGTTCGAAGCCCGGAAAGAGGTCGCGCAGCTCGCTCAGCTTCGCCGGGTTCGCCGAGCAGACCGTCACGCGCAGGCTCACCGCCGCCACCGGACGCCGACGACGTAGTCGAGGTCGGCGAGCCGGGCGACGAGCGCCTCGTCCACCTTGTCGGACAGCTCGACCTGCACGACGCGCCGGTCCGGCTCCTCCGTCAGCTCGAAGTGGCGGACGCCGTGCAACTCGCGCAGCAGCGAGCCGGTCGGCTGGTCCTGCTTCAGCTCGACGGTGATGCGGTTCTCCTCCGGCCGCACGCGCTCGATCACGCGGTAGCCGAGCGCGCGCAGCGGCCAGAGGGCGGTGAGCCCGAGCGCGGTCGCGAGCACGGCGCCCGCGTAGTAGCCGGCGCCCGCGGCCATGCCGATCGCGGCCACGACCCAGAGCGACGCGGCCGTCGTCAGGCCCCGCACCGAGAGGCCCTGGCGGATGATCGCGCCCGCGCCGAGGAAGCCGATGCCGCTCACCACCTGCGCCGCGATCCGCGACGGGTCGAGCCGCACCAGCACGCTGGGGCCGCTCGAGCCGAGGATGTCGTCGAAGCCGTAGGCGGAGACGATCGTGAACAGCGCCGCGCCGACGGCCACGAGGAGGTGCGTGCGCAGGCCCGCCTCGCGCTCGCGGATCTCGCGCTCGAAGCCGATCACCGCGCCGAGCCCGGCGGCGACCGCGAGCCGAAGCAGCGCGCCGCCCCACCCGAGCTGGGCGACGTCAGTCGCGAGGAACAGCGATCGCCTCCTCCTGCGCGGCGCGCAGCTCGTCGATCCCCGCGGCGGCGAGGTCGAGCAGGCCGTCGAGCCGCTCGCGGTCGAACGGCACGCGCTCCGCGGTCGCCTGCACCTCGACGAAGCGGCCGTCGCCGGTCATGACGACGTTCAGGTCGACGTCCGCGGCCGAGTCCTCCGAGTAGTCGAGGTCGAGCAGCGAGGCGCCCTCGACGACGCCGACCGAGACCGCCGCCACCGCGCCGGTCAGCGCCTTGCCGAGGCCGAAGCGGTCGAGGGCCCGGCGCGCCGCGACGTAGGCGCCGCAGATCGCGGCGCAGCGCGTGCCGCCGTCCGCCTGCAGCACGTCGCAGTCGAGCCAGACCGTCCGCTCGCCGAGCGCCTCGAAGTCGACGACCCCGCGCAGCGCGCGCCCGATCAGGCGCTGGATCTCGACCGTCCGGCCGCCCTGCTTGCCCCGCGACGCCTCCCGCTCGGAGCGGTCGCCCGTGGAGGCGGGGAGCAGCGAGTACTCGGCCGTCATCCAGCCGCGGCCGGAGCGGTAGAGCCAGCGCGGCACGCCGTCGGCGATCGAGGCGGTGCAGAGCACGCGCGTCTTCCCCTGCGACCACAGCACCATTCCGTGCGGCTGCTCGAGGAACGCGGGGTCCGCCTCGAGCGGGCGCAGCTGGTCGGGCCGCCGCCCGTCGGCGCGCGTCACGCGGCCTCCGCGAGCTCGGCGAGCGTCACCCGCCGCACGTCGCCGAGCGGCAGCTGCAGGAACCGCTGCCCGAGCGCGCGGAACGGCTCCGGCTCGCCGGTGGTGAGGAAGCGGTACGTCCCCTCGCGCGCCCGGTCGTTGTCGATCCCCTTCCGCTGCAGCGTCTCGGCGACCTCCCGCGCGGTCTCGTCGGCCGAGAAGACGAGCGTGACGTCGCGGCCGAACGCGCGCTGGAAGATCGGGCGGATCAGCGGGTAGTGGGTGCAGCCGAGGATGACCGTGTCGCAGCCCGCCTCCTTGAGCGGCGCGGCGTACTCGCGCACGGCGTCGGTCGTCGCGGCGCCGAACGGCTCGTCGCTCTCGATCAGCGGCACGAGCCGCGGGCACGCGACGGCCGAGAAGCGGACGCCGGCGTCGAGCGTGCGGACGAGCGTCTCGTAGCGGCCCGTCTCGACGGTGAGCTGCGTCGCGAGCAGCCCGATGCGCCGGTTCCGCGTCGCCTGCACGGCCGCGTGCGCCTCGGGCGTGATCACGCCGACGACCGGCACGGCGAGCGCCTGCTGCAGGTCGGGCAGCGCCGCCGACGTGGCCGCGTTGCACGCGACGACGACGAGCTTGACGCCCTGCCGCTCCAGGTAGAGGCCGATCTCGTGCGCGAACCGCCGCACCTCCCCGGCCGGCCGCGGCCCGTACGGCAGCCGCGCGTGGTCGCCGAGGTAGACGAAGTCCTCGTTCGGCATCGTCACGAGGCACTCGTGCAGCACCGTGAGGCCCCCGACGCCGGAGTCGAAGACGCCGATCGGCCGCGCGTCGGGCATGCGCCGATTCTACGGAGGGCGCGGGATGCCCATTCGTATGCTCCTCGTGTGGCGGCACCGATCCGCATCGGCACCTGCTCGTGGGCGGACGACGCGCTCTCGAAGCACTGGTACCCGCCGGGCGTCTCGGCGAAGGAGCGGCTCGCCTTCTACGCGAGCCATTTCTCGACGGTCGAGGTCGACTCGACCTTCTACCGCGTGCCGACGGACTCGATGGTGCGCGGCTGGGCCGAGCGGACGCCCGACGGCTTCGTGATGCACGTGAAGGCGTTCGGGCTGATGACGCGGCATCCGGTGCAGCTCGAGCGGGTGCCGGAGGAGCTCCGCGAGGGGCTGCCGGTGGACGAGCGGGGCCGCGTCGACCGCCCGCCGCGCGAGGCGCGCGCCGCCGTCTTCCGCGCGTTCCTCGACGCACTCGCGCCGCTGCGCGACGCCGGGAAGCTCGGCGGCATCCTCTTCCAGCTGCCGCCGTACGTCGTGTGGAAGCCGTCGTCGCTCGACTACCTCGAGTGGGCGAACGAGCAGCTCGCCGGCGACCGGATGCTCGTCGAGCCGCGCCACCGCTCTTGGTTCGCCGACGAGGTCCGCGCGGAGCTGCTGCGCTGGCTCGAGGAGCGCGGCATGTCCTGGGTGGTCGTGGACGCGCCGAAGGTCGACGCGGGCAACGTGCCGGGCACGCTCGTCGCCGTCACGTCGCCGCTCGCGTACGTGCGCTTCCACGGCCGCAACGCCTCGACGTGGAACGTGCGCGGCGGCTCGGCCGCCGAGCGGTTCGACTACCTCTACGGCGAGGACGAGCTGCGCGAGTGGACCGGCCCGCTGCGCGAGCTCTCGAACCAGGCCGAGGAGGCGTACGCGTTCTTCAACAACAACAACCAGACGAACGGCGTCGCGCAGGCGCCGGCCGGCGCGCAGTTGCTGCGGAAGCTGCTCGAGGAGGAGAACGTTCCCGTCGGATGATGCGCGTGCTCGCCCTCGTCCACGGGCCCGACGTCGGGCCGGAGCTGCTCGGCGACGTCGTGCGCCAGGAGGGGCACGAGCTCGCGGAGTGGGACATCCGCGACGGCGGCGCGGCGCCGGAGGCGGACGCGGTGATCGTGCTCGGCGGCTCGCAGAACGTCGGCGAGGAGCGTGTGCATCCCTGGCTCGAGCGCGAGTACGAGCTGCTGCGCGGCTGGCTCGACGCGGGCACGCCGCTGCTCGGCGTCTGCCTCGGCTCGCAGACGCTCGCGCACGCCGCCGGCGGCCGCGTGAGGAAGGCGGCGGCGCCGCTCGCGGGCTTCTACGAGACGGAGCTGACCGCGGCCGGCCGCGACGATCCCGTGCTCGGCGCCCTGCCGCCGCGCTTCCAGGCGCTGAACGCGAACGCGTACCGCTTCGACCCGCCGCCCGACTCGGTCGAGCTCGCGCGCGCCGGCGAGCGCAGCCAGGCGTTCAGGGTCGGCGCGCGCGCCTGGGGAGTCCAGTTCCACCCCGAGGTGCGGCACGACCAGGTGCTGCGCTGGTTCGCGTCGGACCGCGTGCTGCCGAAGCCGCTCGACGAGCTGCGCGCCGACGTCGACGCCGGCATCGCCCGCTGGCAGGAGCTGGGCGCCGCGCTGGGCCGTGCATTTCTCGCGACAGTTCCGTGACGGTGCCAGGCACCTCACGGAAACTGTTACGGCTCTTCGAGCCGAACAGCTTCCAGCCTTCCCGCACGCCGAGAAATGCCCGTCCTTGCTTCACGAAGTGAACCAAGGACGCGGGTTACTCGACCGGCAGGTCCTCGCGACAGTTCCGTGACGGTGCCAGGCACCTCACGGAAACTGTTACGGCTCTCCGAGCCGAAACAGTTTCGAGGCTTCCCGCAGCCGAGAAATGCCCGTCCTTGCTTCACGAAGTGAACCAAGACGCGAGTCACTCGACCGGCAGATCCTCGCGACAGTTCCGTGACGGTGCCAGGCACCTCACGGAACTGTTTCGGCTCTTCGCGCCGAAACAGTTTCCAGCCTTACCACACCGAGAAATGCCCGTTCTTGCTTCACGAAGTGAACCACGGACGCGAGTCACTCGACCGGTAGATCCTCGCGGCGCGACCACTCGTGCCAGGAGCCGGCGTAGTTGCGCGCGTCGTAGCCGAGCGCCTGCAGGATCTGCGCCGCGATCGCCGAGCGCTGGCCGCTGTGGCAGTACGTCACGACCTCCGCCCCCGGCTCGAGCCCGAGCTCGCCGCGCACCTCGTCGGCGCTCATCTCCATCAGCCGGTAGACGTCGACGTTGCGCGCGCCCGGGATGTGGCCCTGCCGCGGGTCGCACGCGCTGCCGCCGCTGCCGTCGTACTCCGGCGGCGTGCGGACGTCGAGGATCGCGACCTCCCGGAGCCGCCGCGCGAGCTCCTCGAGCGCGACGTCGGTCACAGCCGCGCGACCACCGCGAGCTCGGCGGCCACCGACGGACGCTCCGCGAGCTCCTCCAGCCAGCGCGCCAGCCACGCCGGCAACCGCACGCCGAGCAGGTCCCGCGCCCGCGCCACCCACGGCACGTACGCGACGTCCGCGAAGAGGCTCTGCCCCACCTCGAGCGCCGCGAGCCGCTCCGCGAGCTCGTTCTCCTCGCCTCGCCGGAACGCGTAGTAGTCGTCGCCGAGGTTCGCGTCGAAGCGGTGGACGAGCAGCCGCGCCCGCGCCCGACCGACCGGGTCCGCCGGCAGGAGCGCGGGCTCAGGGTGCCGGTCCTCGAGGTAGCCCATGATCACCTCCGACTCCGGCAGGACGAAGCCGCCGTCGTCGAGCACCGGCACGCGGCCCGTCGCATTCAGCTCGTAGATCCACTCGGGCCGGTCGGCCAGGTCGATCTCGACCGTCTCGTACTCGATGCCCTTCTCCGCGAGCGCGATCCGCACCCGCGCGCAGTACGGACACCTCGCAGCGTCGTAGAGCTTCACGGCTCGAGCCCCATCAGCGCCGCGATCCGCTCGTACAGCTCGTCCGCCGGCGGCAGCTCGGCCGGGCTCGCGGCCGTGCGCGCGACGCGCCGCACCTGCTCGCGGTCGGCGCCCGTCAGCCGCCCGACGAGCGTGGGGTTCGCCTCCAGCGCGAGCTCGTCGCCCTTCGAGATCGGGCCGTAGTAGCCCGGAACGGAGAGGTACTCGTCGACCATCGCGCCGCGCTCGTAGAGCCGGAAGCGGACGACCGCGCCCTCCTCGGCGGCGAGCTGCACCGTCACCGCGCCGAGCCGCTCGGACAGCTCCTTGGCGAGCCGCGCCTGCGCGTCGCGGTTCGCGTCGAGCGCCGGGTCGGCGATGCGGATCCAGCTCTCCCCGGCGCGCACGTCGGGCGCCTCGAGCCGCGGCACGAACTGCTGCAGCGCACGCGCGACCGAGGCCTCGTCGTCGGTCTGCACGTGGATCGTCACGCGGTCGCCCGCGCGCGGCGCCTCGTCGAGCCGCGCCTCGAGCGCGTCGATCGGCGTCGCCATCCACTTCACGACCTCCTCGAACCCGAGCCGGCGCCACATCGTGAGCGCCACCTCGTTCGTCGAGACGACCTCGAGGGTGACGAAGCGCGCGCCGCGCTCGCGCGCGTGCTCGACGCAGTGGCGCAGGAGCTCCTTCGCCACGCCCTGCCGGCGCGCGCGCTCGCGCACGTGCACGAGGTTCACCTCGGCGCGGCCGTGCTCGGGCGCTTCGATCCGGGCGACGCCGACCGGCCCCTCCTCGTCCTCGGCGAGGAACACGCCGCCGTCGCGGACGTCGTCGAGCGTGTCGCGCCACTCCTCCTCCCACGGCTCCGGCTCGCCGACCGGCTCGGGCACCTCGCGCGAGAACTCCTCCCAGAGCTCCCGCAGCACCGCCTCGTCGGCCTCGGTCGCGCGCCGGATGTTCACGCCGGCGCCGTCCGCGCGCCGACGAGCAGGTAGTGCGCCGCGAGGTTCTGGAACGGGTCGAGGCGCGGTCCGAGCTCGTGCACGTCGACACCGTAGAGAAGCTCGGCCGCCTTGCGCAGGGCGAGATCGCCCGCCGGCCAGGCGCGCGGCCGCGCCAGGTGGCGGGCGAGGAACCACTCGGCGCTCCAGGCGCCGAGCCCGCGCACGGCCGTGATCCGCGCGCGCACCTCGTCGTCGGCGAGCCACGCGAGCGCGTCCAGGTCGAGGTCGCCGCGCGCGAGCCCGATCGCGTACTCGGCCTTGCGGCGCGAGAAGCCGATCGCGACGAGCTCCTCCTCGCGCGCCGCGGCCAGCCGCTCCCGCGTCGGGAACGCGTACGCGTGCACGCCGCGCTCGCCGAAGCGCTCGATCAGCCGCGAGCGGATCGCGAACGCGGAGAAGAGGGACACCTGCTGCGCGGTGATGCTCGAGACGAGCGCCTCGAACGGGTCGGGCGCGAGCGGCGGCCGGAAGCCGGCGAGCCGGATCGCGATCGGCGCCAGCACGGGGTCCTCGGCCGCCCACGCGTAGAACGGCGCCAGCTCGAACTCGGCGCCGAGCAGCTTCAGGACGGCCGCGCGCGTCTCGTCGTCGAGCGGCCCTGGGTCATCGACAAAGACGACATCGACGCCGCCCGGCGCCGCCTCGATCCGCACCTCCCTGCCGTTCACCACGCGGTGCAGGCCGCCTTCGTGCCACAGGTTCGCGAGGTCGACGCCGAACGAGCGGAAGCGCTCGGTCGAGATGTCGAAGTCGTACGGCTCGGGAAGTCGCAGCAGCATCACGAAGGCCCGAACCCGGTTCGTGACGGAGTCACGAACCAGGTTCGCGAGCTCGTCACGCGAGCGGATCGCGCCAGGCGACCTCGTCGAAGCGCGTGAAGTCCGTGTCGGTGGAGTACACCGTCAGACCGTGTTCGAGCGCGAGCGCCGCGAGCTGCGCGTCGCGAACGAGGTTGCCGCGAACCTCGTGTCGCAGCACGAGCTCGCCGAGGAGCCTCGCGTACTCCGGGCCGGGCTCGGGGATCCACGCGGCGGGCGCCGCAAGCCACTCGTTGACGAGCGCCCAGGCCTGCGCGGGCTCGAGGGGCCGCTCGAACGCTCGCGGGTGCGTGGCGATTCGCAAGAAGGCGGCGAGGCTCTGCCACGGCAGGCCGACCCGTCGAGCCCCGTTGAGCTGTTCCGTGAGCCACGCGACGGCCGCCTCGTGGCGGGTGGCACGGCTGTTGACGGCGTAGAGAAGAACGTTCGCGTCGACGAGCATCAGGCCGCAGCCGGCCCGTCCAACGTCTCCAGCGTCTCGCCGATGTTCGTTACGTCGGCCCCGGCACCGAGGTCGTGCGTCCGCTGACGGAACGGGCGCGCCGTCCGTCCGGCGACGAGCCCGGCGCGCACGAGCTCGTTCACCGCTTCGCTCGGCCCCAGGCCACGTTCGCGCCTCGAGTCCTAGAAGTGGCTGGTGACGCCGGCCGGATCCTCGTCCGGCGTGCGGCCGTCGCGCGACGCGTCGTCGGCCCACGAGTAGGCGTACTTGCCGTCGTCGAGGTCGGCGGCGAACGCCGTCAGCCGCAGCGGGTGGAACGTGTCGCACATCACCGCCAGCTCGTGCGTCTCCGTCATCCCGAGCGACTTCTCCGCGAGCCCCGGCTGCGGCCCGTGCGGCAGCCCCGACGGGTGCAGCGTGATCGACCCGATCTCGATCCCCTTGCGCGAGGAGAAGTTGCCGTCGACGTAATAGATCATCTCCTCGCTCTGCAGGTTCGAGTGGTGGTACGGGATCGGGACCGCCTCCGGGTCGAAGTCGAGCTTGCGCGGGCAGAACGAGCAGATCACGAAGTTCGGGCCCTGGAACGTCTGGTGCGACGGCGGCGGCATGTGGATGCGGCCGGTGATCGGCTCGAAGTCGTGGATCGAGAACGTCCACGGGTAGACGTAGCCGTCCCATCCGACGACGTCGAACGGGTGGTAGTCGAGCACGTACGTCTGGTAGCCGTCGCGCACGCGCACCTTCACCACGTGCTCGCCGCGGTCGCGGTGCGTGTGCAGCTCGGTGGGCGCGTGGATGTCGCGGTGGTAGTACGGGGCGTGCTCCATCAGCTGCCCGTGCTCGTTGCGGTAGCGCTTCGGGATCGTGATCAGCCCGGGCGTCTCGAACACGAGGTAGCGCTGCTCGCCCTCCGGCGCGAAGCGGTACGTCGTCCCGCGCGGGACGACGACGTAGTCGCCCGGCTTGTACGGCAGGTCGCCGAAGATCGTCTCGAGCGTGCCCGAGCCCTCGTGGACGAAGATCACCTCGTCGCCCTCGCCGTTCCGGAAGAAGTAGTCCATCGCCTCGCTCGGGCGGCAGAGCGAGATCTCGACGTCGCCGTTCCACATCAGCAGGCGCCGGCCGGTGACTGCGTCGCCGCCCGCGGGGACGTCGGCGGTGCGGAAGTGGCGGTGCGCGTGCGCGTCCGGCACCCACTCGTCGCGCGCGATCGGCTCGAACTCGCCCAGCTCGACGACGCGGCACGGCGACTGCAGGTGGTAGAGGATCGACTCGAGCCCCGAGAAGCCCTCGAAGCCCATCACCTCCTCCGTCAGCAGCGTGCCGTTGTCACGGAAGACGATGTGCCGCTTCCTCGGCAGCTCGCCGAGACGCTGGTAGAACGGCATGCGTGGAGGATATCGCCGCCCGGGCCAGCACGATCTGTGTGGAATCGCGCTAGGTTGGCCGCGTGGCGCGAGGCGGGCGCACGCATCGGATCAACGTCCTGCTCGACGAGGAGCACGCTGCCCGGCTACGGCGAATGGCGGAACAGTCCCATGCGGCAGAGGGAACGCTCGCGCGCTCGCTCCTCTCGCGGGCGATCGACGATGCGGAGCTGGACGGGCGGACGATCGTGGAGGTTCTGAACGGGATCCCGGGGGCGCGCGAGTCCATCGCGCGCGGCCGCGAGCAGCTCGCGCGCGGGGACGCGGTCCCCCTCGACGAGGTGTAGGCGGATGCGATGCCCCGCGTCGTCGTCACGCCGGAGGCGATCGAGGCTCTCGAACGGCTGATCGTCACGCACAGCCTTCCTGCCGACACGAAGGACCGATTTCGTCGCTCGGTCGAGTCTCTCGAAGCCTTTCCGCGTCTCGGGCGTGAGCTCGCAGGGCACGGCTACGACGGCCTGCGCTTCGTGCTCGGTCCGTGGCGCTGGATGATCGTCGTCTACGAGTACGACGAGGCAGGTGGGACCGTCGGCGTGCTGACTGTGCAAGACGGCTGCTCGTCGAGAGCCGCTACGCGGTCTCGCGCGTAGCGAGCGCCTCCGCGACCGCCTCGTCGAGCGTCAGCCGGCGGCCCTCCGCGCAGCCACGCTCGAAGGCCGGGTCGTCGCGAACGACGTGCGAGGCGAGCTCGTCCCGCTCCCCCTCCCACTGCCCGACCGCGGCTCTCTCTACCTCGGCTTCCACGGCTCCCCAGAGCCGGCCCGCGCGTTCGAGCTCGCCGCGCCCGGCTGCCACCCACGCGAGATACACGACGCCGTAGACCGCGTGCTGGCGGTCGGCGATGGAGGACGCGATCTCGACGACCTTTCGCGCGGCCTCGGCGGCGTCGTCGACGCGCCCGATCCTGAGCGCGATCTCGGCGTAGTTGCCCAGTGCGCCGATCTGCCACCAGCGGAAGCCGACCTGGTCGGCGAGCTCGGCGCTTCGCGCCAGCAGCTCGAGAGCCTCCTCGCCGCGTCCCTCCGTAAACGCGACGTTCCCGAGCACGTACAGCGCCTGCGACTCCTCCACGGGTCCGCTGGTCAGCGCGAGCCCCTCCTCGGCCATCGCCCGCGCACGCGCCGGATCGCCGCTGCGGTTCGCTTCGATCGCGTTGCGGACGAGCATGTGCGCCGTCCGCGCGTCGTCACCGAGCTCGCGGAAGACCGCGAGGGCCTTCTCGTGCCAGCGAGTCCCCTCCTCGAACTCGCCGACGATGTACGTCATGCCGCCGCGGACGCGATACGCCCGCCCTCGGAGAAGCGGCGACAGCTCCTCTTCGTGCTCGAGCAACTCGGCAAGCCTGCGCTTCCCTTCGTACGGGCCCGTCGTCACCCAGAACTGCTCGAGCGACACGGCGAGCGACGTCGCACGCTCCCAGTCGCCGGCGCCCGCAGCCCAGTCGATGGCCGCCCGCAGGTTGTCGGCCTCGGGGCTCACGAGCTCGTACCGCTGGCCCCCTGCGAGGGACTCGGCGGTCAGGGCGGCCGACTCGGCGAGCGCCGCGTAGTGGTCGAAGTGCCGCCGCGCCAGCTCGGCCTCCTCTCCGGACTCCCGGAGCTGCTCGAGCGCGAACTCCCGGATCGTCTCGAGCATCCAGTAGCGGTCCTCCGTGCGCCGCAGCAGGCTCTTGTCGAGCAGCGACTGCAGCGTGTCGAGGTCGGCGCCCGCGACCTCCTCGGCCGCCTCGAGCGTGCAGCCGCCGACGAAGATCGCGAGCGCGCGGAAGAGGCGCTGCTCGTCGGCGGCCAGCAGGTCGTACGACCACGCGATGGTCGCGCGGAGCGTGCGCTGCCGCTCGGGGAGGTCGCGGGCGCCGCCGGTCAGGAGCGGCAGGCGCGCCTCGAGCCGCGCGAGCAGCCGCTCGGGCGGCAGCACCTTGACGCGCGCCGCGGCGAGCTCGAGCGCGAGCGGCAGGTTGTCGAGGCGCAGGCAGATCTCCCCCACCGCGGGGTGCGGCACGAAGCCCGGGTCGACGGCGCGCGCCCGCGCCGTGAAGAACCCGACGCCCTCCTGGTGCACGAACGGCGGCACCGGATACTCCTGCTCGCCGGTCAGCCGCAGCGGCTCGCGGCTCGTCACGAGCACCTTCAGGTTCGGGCAGGCGCCCACCAGCTCGGCGACGACGGAGGCGCCGTCGACGAGGTGCTCGAAGTTGTCGAAGTAGAGGAGCATGCGCCTGTCGGCGACGTGCGCGGCGAGGTCGCCCTCGGCGCCCACGGCCTGCGCGGCCGCGGCCGGGACGAGCTGCGGATCCTGCAGCGTCGCGAGCGGCACCCAGTAGACGCCGTCGGGGAACTCGTCGGCCGTCGCGCCGGCCGACTGCAGCGCGAGCCGCGTCTTGCCGCTCCCGCCGGCGCCGGTCAGCGTCAGCAGCCGCGCGCCGTCGAGGAGCAGCGAGCTGACCTCGGAGAGCTCGCGCTCCCGCCCGAGGAACGGCGTCGCCGGCACGGGCAGGTTGGTGCGGTAGAGGCTCTTGAGCGGCGGGAACTCCGCCTCGCCGAGCTGGTAGAGCCGCTCGGGCGCGGAGAGGTCCTTCAGCCGGTGCTCGCCGAGGTCGTGGAGGCCGTCCGCGCCGGCCAGGGCGGCCGTGGCCGCCGAGACGACCACCTGGCCGCCGTGCGCGACGGCGGCGATGCGCGCGGCCCGGTGGACGTCGGCGCCGACGTAGCCCTCGGCGGTCAGCAGCGGCGTGCCGGTGTGGACGCCGACGCGAACCCGGATCGGCCCGTCCTCGAGCGCCCGCTGCCCGTCGGCGGCGGCCGCGACGGCGCCGGGCGCGGTCGGGAACGCGTAGAAGAAGGCGTCGCCCTGGGTGTCGACCTCGACGCCGCCGTGCCGCGCGAACGCCTCGCGCAGGACGCGCCGGTGCCCGGCGAGCGCGTCGGCGTAGGCCTCGGCGCCGAGCTCGTGCAGCAGCCGCGTCGACCCCTCGACGTCGGTGAAGAGGAACGTGACGGTCCCCGTGGGCAGCGCGGCCACGGGCGTATTCTGGGTCAGCCGGCGCTGATGTACTCGTGCAG
Source organism: Gaiellaceae bacterium (assembly GCA_035652835.1). Lineage (GTDB taxonomy): Bacteria > Actinomycetota > Thermoleophilia > Gaiellales > Gaiellaceae > PALSA-600. The sequence goes on along the minus strand of DASRDA010000005.1, from coordinate 101,741 downwards.
GTAGCGCAGCTCGAAGCTCTGCCGGCTCGAGATGAACTTCACGAGGTCGCCGATCGAGACGATGGCGATCACGTTGCCCTCGACCGCGACCGGCAGGTGCCGGATCCGCCGCTCCGTCATCAGCGCCATGCACTCCTCGACCTCCGTGTCGGGCGTCACGACGACGAGCGGCGAGGTCATGATCTCGCGCACGGCCGTCGTGCGCTCGTCGCGTCCCTCGAGCGTCACGCGGCGCAGGTAGTCGCGCTCGGTGACGATGCCGACGATGTCGCCCTCCTCGGTGACGAGCAGCGAGCCGACGTTCGCCTCGACCATCGCCTTCACCGCGTCGAGCACCGACGCGTCCGCGTCGACGCGGTAGAGCACGCCGCCCTTCTCGTGGACGATCTCCGACACCTTGCTCATGGCCCGCCTCCTTCGCTCCCCTCGCTGCCGTGACCCGCGTAGCCTGACAGGTTCACGCCGCCGAGCACAGGCTCCGGCCGCAGCTGCTTCGCCGACCCACGGCGCAGGAGCCGGTGCAGGCCGAGCCCCAGCAGGATCGCCGCCGGAGCTCCGGCGAGCACCGACGTCGGCGCGCCGAGCAGGCGCTCGCCGCTCGCGAGCAGGACGAGCCCGAGCGCGAGCCGCAGGGCGCGGTCGGGGAGGCGCAGGGTGAACTGGCTGCCGACGAGGACGCCGGGGATCGAGCCGAGCAGCAGCCAGGCGACCGCGGAGAGGTCGACGTTGCCGGCGACGAGGTGGCCCAGGCCGGCGACCCAGAGCAGCGCGGCGGCGTGGAAGACGTCGGTGCCGACGACCTTGGCCGAACGGAGCGGAAACACGAGCAGCATCGTGAGCCCGAAGAACACGCCGCTGCCGACCGAGGTCAGGCCGACCGCGAAGCCGCCGACGAGACCGATGACGACGGCGACGAGGCGGTCGCGTCGCGTCAGCAGGAACGGCGCGTCGCCGACGTCCTGGTAGCGCACGAGCCCCTTCGCGATCATCCCGAGGCCGCCTGCGACGAGCGCGCCGCCGAGCACCCGGCCGGTGACCGAGTCGACGCCGGCGCCGTAGCGGTGCCGCAGCCAGGTCGCGACCGCGACGCCGACGAGCGACGTCGGCGCGCTGCCGACGAACATCCAGCCGCTCAGCCGCGCCTGCACGGTCCCCAGGGTTCGGTGCCGGATCGCGCCGACCGTCTTGAACACGGCGCCGTGGAGCAGGTCGGTGCCGACGGCGACGGTCGGCGAGAAGCCGAAGGCGAGAACGAGCACCGGCGTCATCAGCGAGCCGCCGCCCATCCCCGTGAGGCCGACCAGCGCGCCCACGAGATCTGGACGCACGACCGCGGCTACCGGCGGTTCGAGAAGATCGTCGTCCGCGACCCTTTCGGCTAGCCCGGATCGGCCCGCCTCACCCGACGAGCTCGGCGAAGCGGTCGGCCGCGACGTTGCCGCCGGAGAGGATCACGCCGACCCGCCCGGCGGCCGGCACGGCTCCGGTCAGGAGGGCCGCCAGCCCGACGGCGCCGCTCGGCTCGACGACGAGCTTCAGGCGCTCGAAGGCGAAGCGCATCGCCTCGACGATCTCTGCGTCCGAGACGGTCACGACCTCGTCGACGAGCCGCGACGCGACCTCCCACGTCAGCGCTCCCGGCTGGTTCGTCTGCAGGCCGTCGGCGATCGTGCGCGGCACGTCGATCCGCACCCGCTCGCCGGCGGCGAACGAGCGGGCCCAGTCGTCGCCCGCCTCCGGCTCGACCCCGACCACCCGCGCGACGCCGAGCTCCTTCGCGATCACGGCGCAGCCGGAGATCAGCCCACCGCCGCCGAGCGGGGTGACGAGCACGTCGAGCGGCCCCGCGTCCTCGAGCAGCTCGAGCGCCGCCGTTCCCTGGCCGGCCATCACCAGCGGGTCGTCGTAGGGTCGCACGAGCTCCAGCCCGCGCTCGGCGGCGAGCGCCTCCCCGAGCGCCTCGCGATCCTCGGCGTAGCGGTCGTAGCCGACGACCTCGGCGCCGTAGCCGAGCGTCGCCTCGAGCTTCGAGCGGGGCGCGTCCGCCGGCATCAGGATCGTCGCCTGCGAGCCGAGGAGCGACGCGGCGAGCGCGACCGCCTGCGCGTGGTTGCCGGAGGAGTAGGCGAGCACGCCCGTGCCGCGCCGCAGCGAGGCGATCTTGTTGTACGCGCCGCGGAACTTGAACGCGCCCGCCCGCTGTAGGTTCTCGGGCTTGAGGACGACGCCCTCGCCGAGCGTGCGCGAGCGGACGACCGGCGTGCGGTGCGCGACGCCGTCGAGCACCTTCGCCGCCCGCCGGACGTCGTCCGCCCCGATCACGCGATGCGGTTGCGCAGCACGCCGATCCCCTCGACCTCGAGCTCGACGACGTCGCCGCGCTGCAGCCAGCGGCCGTCGCCGTGCTCGAGGATGCAGCCGCTCCCGACCGTCCCGGAACCGAGCAGGTCGCCGGGTCGCAGCGTGGTGTTGCGCGCCGCCTGTGCGAGCAGGTCGTCCCAGCCCCAGTGCATCTCGCGCAGGTTGCCGCGCGAGCGCTCCTCGCCGTTCACGCGCGCGACCATCTCGCCGGCGGTGCCGTCGAGCTCGTCCGGGGTGACGACGACCGGCCCGAACGAGGTCGCGAAGTCCTTGCCCTTGGCGGGCCCGAGCCCGACGCGCATCTCGGCGCGCTGCAGGTCGCGCGCCGACCAGTCGTTCATGACGGTGAAGCCGCCGATCACGCCGCCGGCGCCGATCACCGCCGCGACCTCGAGCTCGTAGTCGAGCTCCTGCGTGCCCTCGGGGTAGGGCACGTCGTCGTCGGGCCCGTAGATCGCGGCCGGGTTCGAGAAATAGAAGACGGGGATCTCGTACCACTCCTTCGGCACCTCGGCGCCGCGCCGCGCGCGGGCGTTGGCGACGTGGCGCTCGAAGGCCATGAAGTCGCGCACGGCGGGCGGGTGCAGCACGGGCGGGCGCAGGTCGACGTCGGCGAGCGCGAACTCGGCGTGCTCGCGCGCGACGCCGCCGCCGGTGAAGAACGACTGCAGCGTCTGCGCGGCGAGCTGGACGACCCGGTCGCCCTCGATCCGGCCGGGCCAGCCGCGCTCGAGCGCCAGCTCCCGCGGCGTGAACATGCACAGCTTCACCCGACGGAGGTTGGGACCCGACCTTGGTTCGCGACGGAGTCGCGAACCAGGGTCGCGAGTGAGCTTCGAACTTGGTTCGCGACGAAGTCGCGAACCAGGGTCGCGGGTGAGCTTCGAACTTGGTTCGCGACGAAGTCGCGAACCAAGTTCGTGAGTTTCTCGCCGAGCGCCGTCAGTCCGACGTGTCGTCGGCGACCGGCTCGGTCTCGCCCTGCGGCCGCAGGTCTTCGAGCAGCTCGGAGCTCGGCACCGACTCGACGCTGTCCGGCCAGATCAGCGCGCGCAGCCGGTCGCTGAGCGCGAGCAGCCCCTCGAGCACCGGCTCGGCCTCGCGGTGGAGCCCCTCGAGGTCGGCCCGCGCCGAAGCCAGCGCCTCGCGCCGAAGCTGGCGCCGCACCGAGTCGCGCTCCTTGTCGATCGACTTACGCCGCTCCTCGAGCTCCTTCTCGACCTGCTCGGCCTCGCGCCGCGCGCCGGTGACGATCGCCTCGGCCTCGGCCTGGGCCTGCTTGACGAGCTCCTCGCCCGCCCGGCCCGCGGCGAGCAGCGCGCGCGTGAGCATCTGCTCGGACTCCTCCCGGCTTGCCAGCGTCGACTCGAGCTCCTCGACCCGCTTCCGCAGCTCATCCCGCTCCGCGACGAGCGCCTCGTCGCCGTCCTGCGCGGAGAGCAGCTCCGAGAGCTCGTTGACCTGCGTGTTCAGCTCCTCGACCTGGCCGGTCATCTCCTCGACCTGCCGGCGGAGGTCGTCGCGCTCGCCGGAGAGGAGCGCGAGCGACTCGCTGTTCGCGTTGGCGGCCGCGCTCGCCTGCTCGAGCTCCTCGATGCGCTGCTGCAGCGCGGCGCGCTCGGAGACGACCGTGTCGTAGTCCTGCCGGCCCGCGAGCGACGACTCGAGCCGCTCGATCTGGAGGCGCAGCCCGTCGCGCTCGCTGATCGCGCGCTCGTAGTTGGCGGCGATCTCGGCGAGCAGCCGGCGCGTCGCGCTCTCCTCGTAGCCGCGGAAGCCGCGCGGGATCTCGGCCGAGCGGATCTGCTCGGCCGTCAGCTGCGGCCGGATCGGCGTGGGCACATGGGGTTGTGGCTGCAGCTGCTGCTGGGCGAGCTGGGGCTGCTGAGGAGCCTGCTGCTGAGGAGCCTGCTGCTGCGCGGGGGCGGCTTGCGGGCTCGGCTGGCTCTCCTGCGCCTGCGTCGGCTGCGCGCTGTCCGCGGGCGGCGCCTTCGTCGCCGGAGCTACAGCATCCTCCCGGCCGAGCAGCCGCGCCGAGCTGGTGCCGACGGCAGCGGCGATGTGCTCGAGCTGGTCGGAAGCAATCGGCTTGGCCCCTGCCTCCCACTCGTCGACCATCCAGAGCCGGACGTCGAGCTTGTCCGCGAGCTCGCGCTGCGTCATCCCGGCGGCGCGGCGCGCGCGGGCGATCTCGGCCCCGAGCGTGGTCGGATTCGGCACCTCCTGGCCGGCTTCCCTGGCGGATCCGCCGTCGGCGGCCTGCTTGTTCGAATCCCTCAGCCCCATGTGTCTACAGCCTTTCCGTCGGCAACTCGAACGATCCAGCTGTGCGGCTAACCCACCCGCGCCCTGCGTTGCACAGCGTAGTGACGCCGAACGAATATGCAAGTCGGGCGCTACCGGTGGCAAGTCGGGGCCACCATGGACCGGTCGCCCCCGGGGTGCCGGAAGCGATACGAACACGCGCGGCCGCCCGAGAAGCCGTTGAAGCGTATAGCCCAGGCAACTGAGAAAGCCCGGAGGCTCCGACGCCAGCCCGACGTCGAGGCGGGTCCTGGCTTTTCGTCCAGAACTCAGGCTTCGAGACCCCATTCGGATTCGGAGTGCCCTAGCTTGTCATCGGCTGCGGCCTAGGGTCATCGCGGGCCCCGGGTCATCACAAGGGCAAGGGAGAGGAAACTGGTGGACACTGCGGCGCTCAAGGATTCCGCGCCTGTGAATCCCGATAACGGCGGCAGGGGTACGTCCAGTTCGGTCGCGCCCGCTCGGAACGTCCCGACCGTAAGCGTCATCATCCCCGCCTTGAACGAGGCCGAGAACCTCCGCCACGTTCTGCCTCGTGTTCCCAGGTGGGTGCATGAGGTGATCCTGGTCGACGACCACTGCACTGACGATACGGTCGTCGTGGCGCGCGAGCTACTACCGTCTGTGGTGATTGTCGAGAATCAGCGTGAGCCTGGCAAGGGCAATGCCCTTCGCGCTGGATTTGAGTCCGCCCGCGGAGAAGTAATTGTGATGCTCGACGCCGACGGCTCCGAGGACCCGGGTGAGATCCCGATGTTCGTAGGAGCTCTCATTGCTGGCGCGGACTTCGCAAAGGGTTCGCGTTTTATTCGCGGCGGCGGCACGAGCGACATGCCTTGGCTACGGCGTCTTGGAAATAAGGTCTTCGTTCTCCTGGTGCGTGCACTTTACGGCGCGCGCTACAGCGATCTCTGCTACGGCTACAACGCGTTCTGGCGACGCGTCCTGCCGCGTCTCGATCTCGACGCCGACGGGTTCGAAATCGAAACGATGCTGAATATCCGCGCCCACAAGGCAGGGCTCGCGATCAAGGAGGTACCAAGCTTCGAGGCCGAGCGGATTCACGGGATGGGTCGACTCGTTACGTTGCCCGACGGCTGGCGCGTGCTCAAGACGATCTGGCGCGAACGGCGAGTGGCTCCCCAACCCTCGCCTAGTTAGGTTCTGTGGTGGTAGCTGGGGGTCAGCGGAAGCAGCGAATTCTATGCGTCTTCGGGACACGTCCGGAGGCGATCAAGATGGCACCCGTAATCGACGCACTGGCTGCGCGCCCGCACGACTTCGCGGTGAGCATCTGCGTTACGGGACAACACAGGCGGATGCTCGACCAGATGCTCGAACTCTTCGAGATCCGGCCCGACTTCGACCTCGACGTAATGACCGACGGGCAGACATTGACTGGCATCACGTGCGAGGTCCTGCGGCGCCTTGAGCCACTGCTTGCGACCGAACGCCCTGACTGGGTGGTCGTTCAGGGCGACACGACGACAACCTATGCGGCTGCGCTCGCCGCGTTCTACGCGCAGATCCCAGTTGCGCATGTCGAGGCGGGACTGCGGAGCGGAAGTCTGGATGAACCAAGACCCGAGGAGATGAACCGACGCGCGACGGACGCAATCAGCGAACTGCTCTTCGCCCCAACGGAGCTTGCCGCCGCGAATCTTCTCTCCGAAGGTGTCCCCCCTGATCGGATCTCCGTGACTGGGAACACCGTGGTCGATGCCTTCAAGGCGGTGGCCGCTCGTCCGTTCGACCTGGAGCGCACGCCCCTCGCTGGGTTGCCGCTCGAGGGAAAACGGACAATTCTTGCAACGGTCCATCGACGGGAGAACCACGGTGCGGCGGTGAGCGATATCTGTCTCGGTCTCCGCGCGATCGCGGCGAATTGCCCAGATGTACACCTTGTCATTCCCGTTCATCTGAACCCGAATGTCCGGGGCCCGGTCGAGGCGGTCCTCTCCAACCTCGAAAACGTGAGCCTCGTCCCGCCCCTCGAGTATCCGGCACTGGTCTGGCTCCTGCAGCGCAGCGAGTTCGTCATTACCGACTCGGGCGGTTTGCAGGAGGAGGCGGTCGGGATCGGCAAGCAGGTGCTCGTCCTACGCGACCGGACCGAGCGAATGGAGGGAGTCGAGGCGGGTCTGGCTCGACTCGTCGGCTCGGATCGCGGCGATCTCGCCTGGTGGGCAGCGCGACTCCTATATGGGCTTGAGTCGATGCCCCCCGTAACCAGCACGAATCTCTACGGGGACGGCCACGCTGCAGAGCGGATCGCCGACCGTCTCGCCCGCGTCGCTGAGCCAGTAGCAGCCGACGAGTTGATGGAACGCGTTCATTTCGCATCCCTCTATGCAACGGCTTGAGCAGATGGCAGCCACTGCGGAGGACATCCGCAGGGTCGTCGCGGGGGTCGAGCAGTGGCTCTTCTCGGGCGTGGCGCAGTCCAGGAGTGGCGCCTTCTGTGCCTGGCGTGACGGCGACACGGGCGAGTTTGCGTTCGATTACCCCGAAATCACGGGGTACGCGTTGACGCTCGCCTCGAGCATGCGTGATCCCGAGCCGGTTGTCGTGCACGCCGCACGTCGGGCCGCCGAGTGGCTCGTCGGCCGGCTCGCCAGCGGCGACCGCTCTGCTCGGGCGGGCTGGGACGGGGAGGCGATTTACACCTTCGACTTGGCGATGATTGCGACGGGTTTGATGGCCTTCGGTCGAACGTTCGGAGGTGAGTACACAAACGCAGGCGCCGCACTCGTCGAGTACCTGGACGCTGAAATCCGAGCTGCGGGGAAATTGCCGGCCATAGCACGTGGACCGCGGGCGTCGCACACCGGCTGGGCGGTCGAGGGACGCGCTCATCTTCTCAAGGTCGTGCAGTGTCTGCTTCTCGCGCGCGAAACCGCCGGCTTGGACACCCACGCCGCAGCTCAAACTCTAATCGCAGAGGCGTCCGAACTCCAGCGGCCGGAGGGTCGCTTTGTCACCGATCCACGGGACGAAACCACGATGCTCCATCCGCATCACTACGCCCTCGAGGGCTTATGGATATGGGGTTGTGCCTCTTCAGACGATTGGGCGCTCGAGCGAGCTCGCCATGGACTCGAATGGGCCTTCGAGCATCAACTGCCGAGCGGCGGCTTCCCCCGCTCCGTCGAGAACGCCTCAGGTGTCCCAGGGCCGGAGCAGGCGGACGCCACCGCGCAGGCGGTTCGGATGGCCTACCTGCTTGAACTCGAGCCTGCCGGGCTGGAACGAGCAGTCTGTCGGGTCGCCGAGCTAACGGTCGAGGGCGAGCACGGACGGGCAGCTGTCTATCAACCCGACGCCACGCCGCTGCACGAAAACATCTGGGCGTCCGTGTTCGCTGCGCAGGCTCTTCGTCTCGCGGCGGGCGACGGGCGCATCAGATGGGATCTGCTTGCGTGATGGACACGGGCGCGAGCCTGCTCGACGGACTGCCAACGCTCCCCGAACAACCCACTGTCTCGGTCATAACTTGCGCGTACACGGAGGAGCGCCTGGGGAACCTCCACAAACTGCTCATAAAGCTGCTAAGCCAGAGCTATCCGCCGATGGAGGTGATTGCCGTCGTCGACGGGAACGGGCCTCTGGCAATGGAACTCCGCGCGAGCTTTCCGGATGTCTGTGTTGTGGAGAACGAAGGCGCGCGAGGGCATGCGGGCGCTGCGAATCACGGGCTCGGCGTCGCGAGGGGTGAAGTCGTCGCCTTCATCGATGACGATGCCGTCCCCGCGGACAACGACTGGCTCGCGTCGCTCGTCAACGCTTACGACCGGCCGGTCGTGCTGGGTGTCGGCGGTCTCATCGAGCCCAACTGGCTCACGGCTCGCCCACGCTGGTTTCCCGATGAGTTTCTCTGGGTGGTCGGCGCTAGCCACCGAGGCTTGCCTCGGCAGCGAAGCTCGGTGCGGAACCTGTGGATGGGGAACATGTCCGTGCGGCGCTCGGTTCTTGACCGAATAGGTGGGTTCAGGACATCTTTGTCCCGGGTTGGTACGCGGCCGTTCGGAGTTCAAGAAACCGAACTGTGCATCAGAGCCGCACAACACTGGCCAACCGGCGTATTCGTGCACGAACCTCGCGCCCGCGTCGTCCACGAGGTTCCCGCTGCACGCACGACGTTTCGCTACTTTCGCACACACTGCTACGACGAGGCTTTCGCCAAGGTGTCGATGGCCCGCTATGTCGGTTCCCAGGACGGGCTCTCTTCCGAACGCGAGTATCTAATGAGGATCCTTCCGGCCGGTGTCGCTCGTGGCGTCGGTGACGCGCTTCTGCGACGCGATCCGGCCGGACTCGGTCGTGCGGCGGCCATCCTGGTCGGCACAGCCGCAGCAGGGTGCGGCTATGCGCGAGCTCGCTTTCTCGGACCTCGGACGGTCCACGAGGAGGACGTCGATCCCCGCGTCCTCGCGGCGCGAGCCTAGTTCCGGTGCACGAGGGAGGAGTAGCTGCGCTCGATGGTGATTCCTGACCCGATCAAGCTGCATGAGGTCGAGATCGGCAGGTCACTCCCGAGTTTGCCGACGGTCAACGAGGAGACAGGGCGCCGTTATCGCCGAGGCCTTTCGCTCGTGAGGCTCCACACCTATCCGTTAGGCATGGTCGAGCTGACGCTTTCGGGAGACGAGTTGACGCCCGCGGATTATGCGGCGCAGATCTGGGACGCTTTTGGCCTAGAGATCTCAGCACATTTGGAGGCAGACGGCCTACCTCAGCCGAGTCAGTTGAGCGAGGCCGGCCTTCCCAGTGTCGCCGCTCCAGCATGCCAGCATGATCGCAACCTGGTTCTCAGTAACGCGCCCTCGGTCAGCGTTGTCGTGCCCACGCGGGATGGAGGCGCCAGACTGGGGCCTTGTCTCGATTCGCTACTCGCTTGCAGCTACCCGAGTGAGCGGCGAGAGATCGTGGTGGTAGACAACGTGCCGAAGACGTCGAAGACGGCCGACTTCCTGCATGCGGAATTCGGCGACCAGGTCCGATACCTCCGGGAGGATGTCGCCGGCAGTGCGTCGGCGCGAAATCGCGGTCTCGCTGCAGCGTCGGGCGAAATCGTCGCATTCATCGACGACGACGCCGTCGCTGATCGTTATTGGCTCGTCGAGCTGGCGAAGGCCTTCAGTCTCAACCCGGACGTTGCGTGCGTTACGCAGTTGATTCTTCCGGCCGAGCTCGAGTGGCCTGCGCAGTTATGGTTCGAGGAGTACGGCGGGGCCACAAAGGGCTTCGCGCGGCGGGTCTTCGACATGCACGCGAATCGGCCCGACGATCCCCTGTTTCCGTTCAATGCTGGACGTTTCGGGTCTGGCGGGAGTATGGCGTTCAAACGCGTACTGCTTGAGCGTCTCGGCGGGTTCGACCCGGCGCTGGGAAACGGCACTCCTGCCCTTGGCGGCGTAGATCTTGAGGTCTTCTTCCGCACCCTCATCGAGGGCTACACACTCGTGTATGAGCCGGCAGCCATCGTCAGGCATCGCCATCTTCGGGATGCAGCTGAGCTACGCGATCGGGTCTACGCCTACGGAGTCGGCCTCAGCGCGTTTGTCCTGCGCTCTCTAGTTGCGAAGCCGAGCCTCATTCCCTCCCTAATCCGCAGGTTGCCTCAAGGCTTGCATTTCGCGCTGGCACCGAGTTCGGCCAAGAACACTCGGAAGTCACCATCCTATCCCGGTGAGCTGAGACGCGCGGAGCTGAAGGGAATGCTGTATGGACCGATCGCGTATGCAATCAGCGCCACGCGCTTCGGCTGGCCAGTGCGCGTGAGTCGCGAGCGATGACTGGGATCGCCGCAACTGAGGTCCACATTCGACCCTGGTTTGATGACCGTGCAGCTATCGTGGACGGCCGAACTGGAGAGAACTGGGGATTTCTTCCGGCGCTCAGCCTCGTCGCGGCGGGAGGAGTCCTCCTCCTCGCTTTCGCCGACAATGCGGCACGCGGGCATCAGAGGCATGCGACGGGTCTCTACTGGATCGCAATCGTTGCGATTGTCGTCCCGATCGCAGCCCGACTGACACGCCGGACGTGCTCGCACGCCGAACGGATCGGCCTTCTGCTCGTCGTCGGCGTCGCCAGCTATCTCCTGAAGCTAATGACGTGGCCACTCGGCTTCGCCTTCCACGATGATTTGGGTCAACTCCGAACGACACTCGATATCGATGCTTCACACCATCTATTTTCGACCAACCCGATCGTCCCCGCCTATTCGTACTACCCAGGGCTCGAGGAAGTCAGCAATGCGGTAGCGTCGTTGTCCGGAGTCAGTCCAACCGCTGCCGGCTTCCTCGTCGTTGGCGCAGCCCGGATCGTCCTCGTAATCGCGCTCTTCCGAATGTTCGAGGTTGCGAGCGCCTCATCCCGGGTGGCCGGAATAGCAACGTTGCTCTACGCGGCAAATCCAAACTTCGTCTACTTTGATGGCCAGGTCGCCTACGAGTCGCTTGCATTGCCACTCGCTGTCGCGACGCTGTGTTGCGTCGCCTTGCGTGCAGCCGGCTCGACCTCGGACGAACCTTCGACAAGGGAGACTCCAAGGGGAAGCGCCCTCGTCGCATGCATCCTCGTTGGGGGCACGGTCGTGAGTCACCACATCAGCGCCTACTTCCTGACCGCGTTCCTCGCCGCCTGGGTTCTCGCCGGCCAGTCGAAGCGGTTCTCCGGAACACCGCGGGGCTCGCTGGTCCTTGCCACGGTGAGTCTGATCACGACCACCGGGTGGCTCCTCTTTGCTGGTTCAGCGACCGAGCGCGAACTCGGAACGATTCCCGGCGCAGCCGCCTCGTCGATATGGGACCTGATCTTCGGCAACGCTCCGCCGCGCCAGCTTTTCCATGCTGCCAATGGAACACCGGAACCACTACTGACCCGTTGGATCGGGTACGCGTCGGTCGTCTTGATCCTGACGCTCCTGCCGTTCGGCCTACGGCGAACCCTCCGCAGAGGTAATGCAGTCTCGATCGTTCTCCTCGGACTCGCACTGCTCTATCCACCCAGCCTCGTCCTACGCCTGACCACCGCCGGCACCGAAACTTCGAGCCGCGCATCAGAGTTCGTCTTTATCGGCGTCGGCTACGTCGTCGCACTCGCCCTGGTTGGAAGTCCGTCCAGTGAAGCGAACTCCAACGGGTTCCTCGGACTATCCAGGCTAGTGACTCCGGCGTTCAGCGTCTACGCAGGCATCGTCTTTGCGGGCGGTCTCATCATCGGCTGGTCCCCCTCGGCACGGCTGCCTGGGCCGTTCGAAGTGGGAGATCCCCCGCGTTCGATCAGTCCCGAGGGCGTCGCAGCAGCGAAGTGGATGAGTAGCTCTCTCGGCACGAACAACATCCTCCTGGCGGACAGCACGAACGCCCTGCTGATGGCGTCGTATGGAAGGCAGGCGCCGATCGAGACACCCATCGCGGCGCTGCCACCGCTCAAGCTTTTCCGCGACCGGACTCTGACACGGCTCGATCGAGAGGCGCTCAACGAAGTGGACTACCTCGTAACCGACGAGCGATTGACTAAGGCTCTTCCGCTAAACGGAGGCTACTTCGGACCCGACGACTACAAACTCGGGCTGACACGCCCGCTCCCGCCTTTTGGCCTCCGCAAATTCGACCAGACGCCCGAGCTCGCGCGCGTTTACGACAGCGGCAACATCGCCATTTATAGAACAGGACGTACGTGAATCATATGAATTCGCGTGTCCTGCTCGTAACCGACTACTATCCGCCCTTGATCGGTGGCGCGACGCGTTCCGCGCAACTCATCGCTAGGGCGCTTGCAAGACGCGGCTATCAGGTTTCGGTAGCCACCACGTGGCAACCGGGTACGCCTCTCACGGAGCAAGACGAGGACGGCGTTGGCGTACACCGACTGCGCGGACTGACGATGCGAATGACCCGGCTCTCGGCGAACCCATACCGCCGTGTTCCGCCGCCGTTCCCGGATCCGGAGCTCGTCTGGAGGCTCCGCAGGCTGATCCGGCGCATCCGGCCAGACGTGGTGCACTCCTCGGGTTGGCTTTCGTATTCATGTGCCGTTGCGCTCCTCGGCAACGACGTCCCGCTCATCCTCGGTGGCCGCGACTACGGCAACGTTTGCGCGGTGGGGTCTCTTGTGCGCGACGGGGTCCTCTGCGAGGGCCCGGGTCTATCGAAGTGCCTCGCTTGCGCCGCTGATCACTACGGCGCGGTGAAGGGGACTCTTGCCGTTGCTGGCGTGCTCGGCGGGCGGCCATTGCTGCGCTCGAAGATCCGGGCTGTGCAAAGCGTCAGCACATACGTGGAGGAGATCCTCGGACGACACCTCGTCCGAACGGAGGGCGACGGGTCACGCGATCGGAGACTAATGAAGATGGTCATCCCCGACTTCCGGCTCGAGGGCAACGGAGACGCGGTAGACGAGCAGGTTCTCGCGCGCCTTCCCCGCCAGCCCTTCATCCTTTTTGTGGGTGCGCTTCGCGAGATCAAGGGGATCCGCGTCCTTGTCGAAGCCTATGAGCGACTCGACGCGCGACCTCCGCTGGTTGTCCTCGGCTCGCGTGCACCAGACATGCCGACCAGTTTCCCGGACGACGTCGTCGTCGAATACGACGTCTCGCATTCAACGGTGATGGCGGCGTGGGATCGTGCTCTATTTGGAGTCGCCCCGTCGGTGCTGCCCGAACCTCTCGGCAACGTCGTCCACGAGGCAATGAGCCGCGGAAAGACGGTGGTCGGCACGACACCGGGCGGCCATGCCGAGATGATCCATCACGGCGTCGACGGGCTGCTCGTGCGGGCGGGCGACGTGGACGCGCTCGCCGCCGCTATGCGCCTCCTTCTCGACGACGCCGCGCTGCGCAGCCGGCTCGAGCGCGCGGCGACGGCAAGTGCGGAACGCTTCACTCCCGAAGTGCAGATACCGCGCTTCGATGCGCTCATGCGGAAGCTCATCTCGGCGACGGCCGCGGCGACACGATGACGCTCCTGCAGGAAGTCCTCCGACTGGACCGGCCCCGCTCGGCTGCGTGGACAGCGAAAGAGGCTTTACGACCTACCCCGATGACCCGGGTCGTGCTGGCGAACGCCGCGTCGCTCGTCGGCACGTTCGTCGTTACATCCGGCCTCGGGATGGCATTCTGGCTCGTTGCCGCGCGTCACTGGACGAAGGCGACGGTTGGGCTGAGCGGCGGACTCATGTCCGCGATGGCGCTGCTCGGCGGGATCTGCACGCTCGGGCTCGGCACGCTGTTGACCGGCGAGCTCCCACGCCGCCGCTCGCCTGGCCGCACGCTCGTTTCAACCGCGATCTCCGCCGGCGCTGCCGCGGGCGCGGTTGGCGGATTGATGTTCGCGGCTATCGCGCCGCAGCTGGGCAGAGATTATCGCCCGCTCGCCTCCGACTGGGCGACCATCTGCCTCTTCGCCGGGGGGGTGGCGCTGACGTCCGCAGCCAGCATCTTCGACGCTGCAACGATCGGCGCCCTCCGAGGGCGTCTGCAGCTATGGCGCAACGGATTCTTCGCTGTCGCCAAGCTCGGCGTACTGGCCGCACTCGCGCTGCTGTCAGTCCATGGACAACTCTCGATCCTCGCAGCCTGGGTCGCCGGCATCGCCGTCTCGCTGTCGCTCTCCTGGGCGTGGTCGCATCGGCGCGGAACGGCCTTCGGTCAGTACCGCCCACGGCCGTCAGCCCTCCGCGGTCTCTGGCGTGATGCGATCGGACACCAGGTCTACAACGTCGCCTACACGATCCCGGCGCTGTCGCTTCCCGTAGTCGTGCTGAGCTTCGCGTCGGCCACGGCGAACGCAACGTTCTACATCGCACTCCAGATCGCAGGAGCGCTCTACGTCGTCCCGACCGCTCTGACGGGTGTGCTCTTCGCCGTGGGCGCGTCGGAACCCGACGCGGTCTCCGGGCGGCTTCGGCTGACGCTACGTCTCTCGGCAGCCGTGGCGCTCCCCGGCATCGCGCTTGCCGCGGCCGCTGGAGGCCCGCTGCTCCGCGCGTTCGGTTCGGCCTACAGAGACGGCGCCACAACGTTGCTTGTCCTCGCTCTAGCCGCCGTGCCCCTCACGCTCAAGACCCACTTCATCGCCCTAACCCGCATCCAGCGACTCCTTGCGAATCGGATGCCGCTCGTCTGGGCAGGCGCATGCGCAGAGGTTGCGGGAGGAGCGGCCGGAGCGGCGGTCGGGCAGGCTCAGGGTGCGGCACTCGGCTGGTTGCTTGCACTGTGCGCCGAGGCCCTCGCAATGTCGCCAGTCGTCCGGGCGGGACTCGCCGGCCGCGTGCGAAGCGTCAAATGAGCGTCGACACTGCGCGGCGTGCGGGCCGATTGGTTCTATGCGGTCTACTATGGGTTCGAGGGCACCTACCGTACCCGGAACGGAGACGAAACGGCCAGCCATCGACGACGACGCTGGGTCGGCGCGCACGTGACCTCCCGGGCCGCCGCATTGGCTCGGGCGCCGTCGTGGCGCTGGGGCCGCTGTCACGTCGAATGTTCCGACGCACACCGTCGTCGTCCGGACTCCCGCGCGGTTCATTCCTGAGAGGAGCTTGACTGAACACGCAGACGACATTCGTGCACGTTCTTCTGACGCGCTTTAACGTGCTCGTGGGCTACGGGGCGGACCCCGAGCGCCGGCTCGACCCGGCGTGGCTCGTCGAGCGATTCCGGTTGTTCGACCGGTTCTGCTACCCCTCAGTGTGCGCACAGACGGCTAGCTTCCATTGGTTGGTCTTTTTCGACGCCGCAACGCCACCGGAGTTCAAGCGGGTGGTCGAACTTCACGCCCGCCTCGCGCCGGTCTATGTCGAGGGCCGGTTGACCGACGAGCGGATAGCTGGCTTCGTCGCCGAGCGATTCGCGCACCAGGCGAGGTACCTGTTGACGACCCGGCTCGACAACGACGACGCCCTAGGGGACGACTACATGGAGCGTGTCCAGAGTGCGTTCCGCGGCCAGGATTTCGAGTTCCTCAACGTCCCGCTCGGATACGAGTGGTACCGGGGGCATCTCTACCACCGTGTCGCGCGATCGAACACCTTCATCAGCCTGATCGAGCGCGTGCCTGCCGACGGCCGGTTACCGACCACCGTTCACTGCGGCCCGCATGACACGCTGCACCGGGTTGGGAAGGTCCGACAGCTCCTCGGCCCGCCGCGCTGGCTCGTTACCATCCACGGCGGAAACGCTGCAAACGAATTACTCGGCATCCGCCGGCTGCGTGTAAACGAGCCGACGGGATTCCGCCGCCAGGGTGGGCTGCACCTCGTCGAGGACAGCCCCGTCGTCCGGATCTCCGACCTCTTCCGCTCCGCCTCATCGTTGCTCGCGACGCCCCTGCGGCGCCGGGATCGGATCGTTCCCAGGCTTCGCGCCATCGCGGGCGGAACGACGTGAGCCGTCGCCTCGTCGACGTGCTCGTCGTCTCTCCCGGCGTGACGATGGGGTTACGCGCCTCGGCGGAGGAGCTCGCCGACTCGTTGCGGGCGCTTGGCTGCACCGTCCGAGTGCTTTTTCTCTGGAAGGACACGTCGTGGGCCACTCCCGGCTGGCTGCCGAACGCTGCCGGGGAACTCTTCGTCTCGGCCGCGCTTCGATGGAAGACGAGCCGTGTTCTGCGCGAGACGGAGGTCACTGCATTCATCTACGGGACGAGCATCGCAACGATCCTGCAGCCGCGGCGGCGGCTCGCACGCGCTGCTGTTCGCATCGACAAGCCAGCAAGCGTCAACCGACCCGGAATCAGGAACTTACCCCAGCGCTGGCTCGAGCGGAGGCAGCTCTCGCGAGCGTGCATGCTGCTGCCCTTCTCGCGGGTCGGAGCGGACGATCTCAGAGCCTACTACAGGGTGCCGGTCATACCCCTGCCGCCCCTCGTCAGGCCCGGAAAACCCATCGAGCCGCGTGTGCGCCGAGCAGTCTGCTACGCGGCAAACCCGGAGAAGAAGGGACTCGACCTGATCGTGAAGGGCTTCGCCGCCGCCAGGGAGGACGATGTGGAACTCCTGGTCGCCGGGGTCGATGAGCAGAAAGGTCGCGACTTCCTTCTACGCCACCGCATCCAGGTTCCCGCGTGGGTTCGCTGGTGCGGGCCGCTCGAGTCGGAGGCGTACCGCCGGCTAGTCGCAAGTTCGACGGTGTTCATCTCGGCGGCGCGGCGAGAGGAGTACGGGGTCGCGCTACTCGAAGCTCTCGCCGACGGCGCGCTCCTCGTCGCAATGCCAACGGCCTGGCCCATCGAACCCATTGAGCTTGCTCGCGCTCTCGATCCTTTACTCGCGCCGAAAGCGCGATCCGTGGAAGCCCTGAGTGCATCGATTCGTGCGGCGCTTTGCTACTCCGAGACGGAGCGCGCAGCCTACGCGCTCCGGGCCGGGGAGTTGCTCAAGCCGTACTCGGCGGCATCGCGACAGACGCGACTCCGCGACGAGATCCTCCCAACTCTTCTCGGTACTCGCCCGCAGGCGTTGCGAGCGGCATGAACGTGCGCGCACCCGCCCGCGCAAGCATCGCGCGACGACGAATCGCTCTCGGCTTCGAGCGACGCGTGCTCCGCACGCGATACGGCCGGGAGCGGCGCGTGCCGCTCGCCGGGCGCATGACTATCCGCGTCCGTCTCAACGACGCGATGGGACGAGAGATCTTCGTCTACGGGACATCGGAGTACTACCTCGGGGGCGTGCTGGAGGAGCTGATCGCGCCGGGGGATACCGTCGTCGACGTGGGCGCGAACATCGGCGAGCACACCCTGCGGGCCGCGTGGCGTACCGGTTCGGCCGGCCGAGTCTTCGCGTTCGAACCGCAACCTACCGTCTTCGCCACGCTGGTCGCAAACATCGCAGAAAACAGCTTCGATGACCGCGTCACCCCTCTCTCAGTTGCCGTGTCCGATCGTGCCGGCGAGGGTGTCCTGTACTTGCCCGTCGAAAGCGGCAATTCAGGCCTCGCAACCCTCGAGAAGCTCAGGCCGAGGATTAGCGAAAGCGCGACGCATGCAGTAGAGACGCGTGTCCGGCTCGTGCGGCTGGACGATGTCTTGACAGAGCACCGGGGGCCGGTTTCGGTCGTCAAGGTCGATGTCGAAGGCCACGAACGTGCGGCGCTTGCAGGCGCAGACCGGACGATCTCTGAGTTCCGCCCCGCGGTCCTGTTCGAGGTGGACCGAAACGCGTCTACGTGGTCCGCCCCCGACTCGGCAATGACATTCTTGCGCGAGCGCGACTACGCGATTCTCGGGATCGTGGGGGATGGGAATCGCTGGCGGCTCGCTGAGATCGGCGAGTACGCCGACGTCGACCGCCTGCGCGAGCGGTGGAAGGGCCCCAATTACCCGGTCAATCTGGTCGCGATCAACCGACGCGACAGGCGACTCACGACACTGGTGTGAACCTATTCGTGCTTGCGTACTCGGAGCACGGCCACGGCGAGTCGCCGATCCTGCGGCAGACGCTTACCGACCTGACTCGCGACCTGCCATTCTTTCCTGGCGAGAAGGTCGCGTCGTGGGTCGCCCCATCGAGATCGTTCGCTTGCGCCTGGATCGCTCACGGCCCGGCCCGCGTTGGGGGGATTCGATACGTGTGCGGCGATGACACGCGCCTTGCTCTCTATGTTGGCCGGCCGATCCTCTGGCATAGCGACAAGGCTGACGGGCGAACACCGCTCGACCCCCGGTTCTATCTCGACGCGACAGACGATTCGCTGCTGGCTCTCGACGGCCGGTTCGCGGCGGCTCGCTACAACGACGCGACTCGAGCGCTCGACCTGGTCACCGACCCGCTCGGCGCATACCCGCTCTTCGAGACGGCGTTTCGGGGCACGCGACTCATATCGAATAACGCCGAGATCCTGCGGCGGCTCCGTGGTTCGCGCGCGCCCTCGCTCGTGGCTGCGGCTGGGCTCGTCGCCGGCGGCTGGCCGTTAAATGGGGACCCGCTCTGGGAGACGGTCACCCGTGTCCAAGGCGCAGGGGTCCATGCGATCCGCGGCAACAGGAGATCGCTGCGGCCGAGCTTCGACCAGGACGATCCCGAGGTCGTCTTCGGCTCGACGTTCGAGCCAAGCCAAGCCGCCGCTCTCCTCGTGCAGAACATCCGTGCGCTTGCCGACTGGCCTGGTCGCCCTAGCATCGTCGGTGTGACCGCCGGCCGAGACTCGCGTCTCGTGCTCGGCGCCATCGTCGCCGCCGGGGTTCAGGCTTGCCTGCTTACCGGTGGCCAACCCGACGATGCAGACGTCCGGGTCGGGCGACTCCTTGCGAAGGCGGTCGGGCTTCCACACGTGGTCGACAGCACTCACATCGACCCGCGCCTCACGGACTGGCGGAGGACCGCACGCGTCGTCGACTTAATGGCGAGCGGCACGGTGTCCCTCGCGGACGCCCACGGCTACAAACTAGATGCGCCGGTCGGACCCTTGAGCCTCTGGCACTCCGGCCAGGGCGGCGAGATCGCTCGCGGCTACTACGGGACGGGCGCGAGGCTAGACGCGGAGCAGCTGACTCGCTCGCTCTACCGGAAGTTCTGCAGAATCCGCCCAGGCGTCGCGCCGCCGCTTTCAGCAGAGGGCGAGCGGCTAGTCAAGGGCCAGATCCGAAACTGGGTCGAGCAGCAGGTAGCGTCCGGCTTCAGCCCAGAGGACGTGCCCGATCTCTTCTACCTGAAGAAGCGGATGGGCACCTGGGCAGGACCGGGTCACGGCTGCGCCGAGTACGTGCGAGACACGACCTCGCCGCTTTGGAGCCATCGCGTGGTCCCGCTCGAGCTCGGCCTACCGAGCAGGCAACGCGTGCGGGAACTCTTCCATCTAACAGTGCTCGCGCAGCTCGAACCTCGGCTTGTCGAGGTTCCGTTCGAGCGGGGCAACGGGTGGCCAAGCCGGCGCAGCCCACTGCGTACGCGCCTCCAGCCTCTCGTACATGTCCTGCTTGAGCTTCCGGACGATCTACGCCGTAGGGCAGCGGCGCTTGTGCCCCGAAACGGTAACACCGTTATGGCTCGAGCACTCCCCGGGATACGCGACGTGGTGCTCTCTGAGCAGCACCATCCTGCCTGGACGGTCCTTGACCGCCCACACGTCGAGCGCCTGCTGCGCGCAGAGCCTGATTCGCTCGACTTTGTTCGAACGACCTACGTCTGGAACGTGGCAACAGTCTTCACGGCCGGCCTGTCAACGCCCTGACGGGATCGCCGCGGCAAGGACACTCGCACCGGCGGAGTAAAGCGGTGACGCGGCAACCGCGCGAAATGAGGCGAGGGCTGCGGGGGAGGAATCCACCCTCCAGTCTGCTTCTTGGTCGTCGTGCTGCCACCATACAACCGCCCGCACCCTTGGTAGATGGGTGGGGATTCCGTATAGGAAAGCCTGCGTGATCCAGGCCGCCTTGTTTCCGCCCAGTTCGGCAGACGCTGTCTCTGTGATCATGAGAGGCTTCGCCGTAAGTGCCGTGATGTCGTCGTAGGATGAGCCAAACGTCTCCACCAAGCTCATCCACTCGTTGCCGTTGATGGGCCCATAGTTGTAACCGTCAAGCGCAGCCCAGTCGACCCAGCGATCACCGGGATAGAAGGAGTCGAAAGGGCACCGGCCGCCGCAGTCTACGTTCGGCGCCCACACCCAGCGGACGTTCGTCGCACCGCTGTTCCGAAAAAGGGTGACGATGTGCCGCCAGGCGGCAACGTACGCGTTCGGGGTATTCCCTTCGACTCCAGGTCCCCAGGGTTGATTTGCAAGGTTCATCTCAGGCGCGAAGCGAATGAAGATCGGCCGGTGCCAGGCAGCGGCTGCGACGGCTGCCGCGCGGAGATACGAATCAATCGCGCCCGATGCGATCTGGGCAAGCGGGATGCCGCGACCATCCTGAACGGGCTCCCAGCTTATCATCGGGAGCGCGCCGAGCCCGTCGACGGCTGTCCTCTGATCGCTGTAGTAAAGAGGCTCATCGAAACTCTGGAACCACATCACTACGGCTGGCTTCTGGCCGACCTCGGACACGTAGCGCTCAAGAGCCGGCGCCCGGCCAGGGTCGGAGACGCTCACGCCAAGAGCGATTGACGTAGAAGTCCCGGCAGACAAGGCAGGACGCGCCTGCGCGGCAGGCGCAGCCAAGCTAGCGCTGAGAAGGATCGCAGCCAGAGACCATCTGCGCCCAAAACAGGTCACCTTGGGGTCGCATCGGCCGCGCTTCCCTTCGACGCCACCCCCCGTTCGAGCCATAGTCGCCGGCCCGCCCCCAGTCGGGAACTTGGCTATTGCGACCAGAATGTGACATGGCGGTAGACCACGTTCGGGTCCTTGATCCGATACAAATCCGCCTCGACACGCGTGTGCGAGGGAAGGTCTTGAGGTAGCCGAACGCGCCGCTCCCATCGGTCACCGGAATCGAGACGGATTCGTCGGAACACCGTCAGCGGCCGGCGTCCAGCGCGCAGGACAACTCGATACCGCTGTGCAGAGCCTTCCCTATTCGCGATTGCCACGAGAAGTTTTCCCTTGCCAGTTGCGGGGATCATCCAAAGTTGCGTGAACTTACTCTGGTTGTCTGCTTGGATGGCTCCTTGTCGACTGATTCCGACCGCCGCAACAGCGACAAGCAGAGCGAGAGCGAATAGCAGCAGCGGAACGGCAGGCAGCCTCAACTCGGGACGCTTCGGCAGAACACCCAGATGCTCTCGTTGGACGAGACCGACGACCGAGGCAATGATCGTGAATGCGGCCAGCGATACAGCCCACGTCTGACGCTCTAGGCCCCACGGCATGAGGTTCAATACGAGGCCGGCGATTACAGCGAGCGCGATGCTCGACCCGAGCGTAAACGCAACCTTCTCGGGCCATCGACCAAGGCTCGGCCACGCTGCGGCCGTGAATGCATATCCGGGCAGAACAAACACGAGGACCAGTCCCAATAGAGAGCTGACCGGGGCGGGTACGTCCGACGAGAACGCAGTCCCGACGGCAGCGCACGCGACGACGCTCGCGCCGACGAGATCGAGCGAGCGTATGAACATGATTCTCACGTCCGGAGGGCTTGGGAGCTGTCTCCGCCGCCCACCGTCGGGTGAGCGGGCGGAGTCTGACGATCTCGCGATGCGTCGGGCTCGAACGCGCGTTTAACCATCCGCGACCCAATCGACCCGCCGGCATGCGGGTGCGATCTGCCGCTTGCAGTCCAGACCACCCAGCCGTTCCATCCGCGCGCGTGGCCTCTGAGCGCTCGACTCCCTGGTCCGCAGAATCCGAGGCGCGGTCTCATGCTGTTACCGTACCCCTCGTCTCCCAGCAACGAACGGTCGGCGCGGGACCCGATGGATCAGCGAGTAGGCACCCTTCCACCGGAAGACTCGCTGACGCAGCTCCAGGCGACCCTCGCCTGGATGCAACAGCGAGAGGAGCTGCGGCGCCGGAGGCGCCGCCGTACTCGGCGCGCGGCCCTATCGGGCGGGGTGGTCCTGGCTCTCATCCTGATTGGCTTCGACATCGCCCTCTGGGGCGGGCACGTTCACGTTGGCCTCATATCCACGTCTCCGCATCACGACCTCCCGCAGTCCGTCCGCTCGACATTCGGACATGGGTCAATGCACCAAACAAGGCATCGGGGCTCGACGGTTGCGGCAACGGCGTCCCGTTCTCCGCCCTCTCCGAAATTGCGTCGAGTGTCGCTCCGCATCAGTGCGGTTCGCGGGGACTCCTGGGTCCTGATCCGCAGCGGCGGTGCCGGGGGGCCACTCGTCTACGTCGGCGTGATTCGGATCGGGAAGTCGGTGTCTGTGACAGGGTGGCGTCTCTGGGCGCGGTTTGGAGCACTCGGCAATTTGGATCTGCGCGTCAACGGCAGATCGGTGCGGCCGAACCACAGCGGCACCGTCGATGCCTATGTGACCTCAACTGGACTGTCTCGCTGAAGCCTTAGATAGAGGCTCGATATCCCCCCGCGAGCGAGGTACAGGGAAACGCCGCGACCGCGATCATGGCGGCCGCCGCGGGTCGCCACCGGGAGTCGTATGCCGCCGCTAAGGCCATGAGATGACACACGCCAGACCACGATTTCGGGTCGGGTGCGAATTAATGCTCGCACAGAATTCAGACCCGCGATCCGGCTACGGGCAGAGGTCCGCGATGCGGAGGACCGCGCCCATCACGTCCGGCGAGAGGGCGTGCTCACGGCCGGCGGCCGCGAGCAGAACCACGTCCGGCCGATAGAGCTCGGCCAGCGAGGCCGCCTCGGCCGCCGTCGCGGCGCAGCCGACCACCTCGACGCGCCTGCCGCCCACCGCGTCCACCGGGCCGACCGGCGAGGCCTGGGCGCCCACGAGGAGGACGCGGAGCGGCTCGGCCGCGCCGTTGGCACCGGCGTCGCCGTTGCCCCGGAGGATCGGGCCGTCGGGCGTCGCCGGTAAGGAAACCCTGAAGGTTGAGTTACGGATTTGCACTCGCGCGTTTAGCCGCCGTGAACGAGTGAATTGTCCGGCCGTTGGGCGTTGCGCGACAACGCTCGAAAGGGTGGTTTTCGTCCTCCCCGAGCGAGTGAACGGCGCATTTTCCGATCTCCACGTCGACCAGGTGACCTGTGGAAAATTCCCTCGTCTCAGTGATGAGAAGTTGGCGCCCCAGGCACCACAATGACCATTCGCGTTTGTTTCCGCCGACTCTGTGGGAGGGCTAGTGCCGGATCACAATCGCACCGCGGTCCTCGTCGACGAACATCCGCTGTGGCTCGATGCGGTCGAGGGCGTGCTGGCGTCGGTGCCGATCGACGTGGTCGGCAAGGCGACCTCGCTCGAGGAGGCAAGCCGGCTGATCGGCGACTTCCGGCCCGACCTGCTCGTGGTCGAGACGGCGATGTCGGACGGGGAGCAGAGCGGGCTCGAGTGGCTGGCCGAGACGCGCAAGCGCTCCCCGGACGTCGCGCCGATCGTGCTCTCCTCCTCGGACGAGCCGAGCGACATCGCCACCGCCATCTCGCTCGGTGCGGTCGCCTACGTGGTGAAGAAGGCGCATCCGGACGATCTCGCCGTCGCCGTGCGCCAGGTGTACGAGCACTCGATCTACCTCCCGAGCCTCGTCGACCGCTCGCAGGCGCTGCCGGTCGAGAAGCCGATCGACAACTCCGACCTGACGCGCCGCGAGGTGGAGATCCTGCAGCTCGTGTCGGAGGGGATGTCGAACGCGCAGCTCGCACGGATGCTCTGGGTGACCGAGCAGACCGTGAAGTTCCACCTGTCGAACATCTACCGGAAGCTCGGCGTCGCGAACCGCACCGAGGCGAGCCGCTGGGCGCAGATCAACGGCCTGCTGCCGGCAGAGCCGCTGCGCGCGAACCACGCGTAGCCGTGGCGACGGCGGCCGCGCTCGAGCGGCGGCCGGTGACCGAGTCGAGCAGCGCCGCCAGCTCCGCCGCGAGGGCACGGCGCTCGAACCGCGCGAGCAGGTCGGCCGGCGGCCGGGCGCGCAGCCTCGACGTCCCCGCGACCTGCGCCTCGATCGCGGCCGCCATGCCCTCGACGTCGTCGGGCGCGCAGACATGCGCGGTCCCGGCGCGAAGAAGCAGGCCGCGCGCGTCACCCTCCGGAACCGCGGCGAGGATCGGACGCCCGGCGGCGAGGTACTCGTACGTCTTGCCGGGGACGATCGTCGCGCGGCTGCCGGGAGGCAGGTTCTGCATCGGGAGGAACAGGAGGTCGGCCGACCGCATTAGGGCGACCGTCGCCTCGTGCGGCTGGTAGCCGACGAGCCGCACGAACGGATAGCGGCGCGCCGCTTCCTCGTCGCCCGCCGTCGTCGCGCCGGCGAGGACGACCTCGAGACGGGAACGCAGCTCCGGCCGGCGCGCGAGCAGGCGGTCGACCGCCTCGAGCAGGTGGACGTGCGAGCGCGTCAGGATGTCGACGCCGCGCACCTCGCCGCCGAGGAGCCGGCGCACTCGCGCGCGCCGCTGCTCTCCCCCGAGCTCCGTGTGCAGGGAGCCGGTGTGGACGATGCGGAAGACGTCGTCGCGGCGCTCGGGCGGGTCGCCGGCGAAGTCGGCGCCGTCGAACCCGTTCGGGATCGTCGCGACGGGCGGAGACGATTCGCCGAGCAGCGTCCGGATCCGCGCGGCGGCCTCCGGCGTGTTCGCCACGACGGCAGCCGCGGTCCGGAGCAGCCGCCGCATCCGCACCAGCTCGCGCCGCCGGTGGAGCGCGCTCGGATAGATGGCCATCTCGTCGAAAGCCCACGAGTCGCGAAGGTCGGCGACCCACAGACAACCGTGCGCGCACGACAGGCGGTCCGCCGCCCCTGCGCTCACGAACGGCGGCATCGTCGCGACGATCACGTCAGGCCTGCCGACTCGGCGGCCGACGACCTCTGCACCCTGAACCCACCAGCGCGACCACGGCGCCGCGATGTCGGCCCAGCGTTGCAGACGGGCGCGCCAGCGTGGGTCCGCGTCGGGCTCAGCGGCGTCGATGCGACAGACCTCGACATCCCCGAGCTCGCCGAGGAGCGTCTCGTCGAGCGGCGTCCACCGGCCCCCGAATCGCGCCGGCCCAGTCACCACGGTCACCGCGCAGCCGAACTCGGGCAGGTACTGCGCAAGCTTGAGCGAGCGCTGGGTCCCGCCGCCCCCGAGCGGAGGGAAGTGGTACGCGAGCAGCAGCGCCCGCATCACGAGGCGAGCGCGCGCTCCTCGACGCGGGAGTGGACGACCACCGCGGGCGCGCCGACGGCGACTGCGTATGCGGGCACGTCGGCGAGCACGACCGAGTTGGCACCGACGACGGCGCCGCGGCCGACTCGAACGCCTGGGCCGATCAAGACGTTCTGGCCGATCCACGCGCCGTCCCCGATCTCCACCGGCCGTACGCGGTCGATCCCCTGGTCGAGCACCGCGCGGTCGACGTCTCCGAATGCGTGCGAATGGTCGGACACGTAGACGTTGCGAGCCATGAGGACCCGCTCGCCGATCGCGATCGAGCACGCCGAATACAGCACGCAGTCGCCGGCGATCGAGGTGCCGTCGCCGATCGAGATCGCGCCTTCGGGGCCGTGAGGATCGACCTGGAGCCACGAGCCGCCGCCGACGAACACCTCGCGGCCGATCGCGATGCGCGCCTCACCTCGAAGCCTCACCGGCGGCTGGATGACGCTCCTCTGGCCGAACTCGGCGAACGCTCCGGCCGCGAGCAGCGAGAACCCCTTGCTCCAGGCCCTGCAACCGGCGCGGTATGCAGCGACGAACGCGGAGCCCGCGAGCCGCCGTGCCCCGCTCATCGCACGGATGCGGGCGTAGCTGCGTGCACCGAGATTCGGGCGCCTTCCTGCGCAAGCGACTCCTCGACGGCCGCGATGATGCGGACGACGTCCGTGCCCAGCTCCGCCGACGACCGCGGCTCGCGCTCCTCGCGAACCGCCGCGCAGAAGTCGGCCATCTCGAGCTGCAGCGGCTCCGCGACCTCGACGCGGGGCGAGACGATGTCCCCCGTGCGGTAGGTGAGCGTGTACTCGCCGAACGTCGTCGGATCGGGGAGCGTGACGCCGAAGTCGAAGACGCGCACCGGCTCCGGGCTCGTGTCGTCGTAGACGACCATCTTCCGCGAGCCGATGATCGTCGTGCGGCGCAGCTTGCTCGGCGCGAGCCACGACAGCTCCACGTGCGCGATCGTGGAGCAGGGAAACTCCAGGTTCACGAACGCCACGTCCGGAGTGCCGGGAATCACGCAGCTCCGCGTCAGGGCGGATGCGAAGGCCGGCGTCTCGCCCAGCCAGTAGCGGAGGATCGAGAAGTCGTGCGGGCCGAGATCCCAGATCACGCTCACGTCCGGCTGGTGCAGACCGAGGTTCACGCGGCTGGTCGAGATCGAATAGATCTCGCCGACCTCGCCCGCCTCGATCAACGCGCGGATCCGGTTTACCGGCGGGCTGTAGAGGAACGTGTGGCCGGGCATCAGGACGAGCCCGCTCTCCTCCGCGAAGCGCGCCAGGTCGAACGCCTGCTCGACCGAGCTCGCGAGCGGCTTCTCGACGAAGACGTGCTTGCCCGCCTCGAGCGCGCTCGACGCGAGCTCGTAGTGCGTCGACACGTTCGTCGCGATGGCGACCGCGTCGACCGCCGGGTCGCTGAGCACCTCCTCGTAGCTCGTCGTCCGCCGGATCGCCGGGTAGCGGCGGCCGACGCGCTCGAGCGCCTGCTCGTTCAGGTCGCAGATCCACTCGACCTCGGCGTCGCCGAGCTCGTACAGGTTGCGGACGAGGTTCGGCCCCCAGTAGCCGAGGCCGACGACGGCGAACCGCAGCGCCCTCACGCCGTCGCCGCCTGGCGGAGGACGGCGAGCGGCGTGCGGCACAGCAGCCGGAAGTCGAGCCCGAGCGACCAGCCGCGCGCGTAGGCGACGTCCATCTCGAGCTGCTCGCCGAACGACGCGCGCGCGCGGGCCGCGACCTGCCAGAGGCCGGTGAGGCCGGCAGGCACGAGGAAGCGGTCGAAGTGGTGCGGCGCGAAGTTCTCCGTCTCGTAGGGGATGCAGGGGCGTGGACCGACGAGCGACATCTCGCCGCGCACGACGTTCCAGAGCTGCGGCAGCTCGTCGATGCTCGTGCGGCGCAGGAAGCGTCCGAACGGCGTCACGTCGTCCCGCCGCTCGAGCTTGTAGAGGCCGTTCCCCTCGGCGGCCGCCTGCGTGCTCATCGTCGACCGGATGTAGTCGCGATGGCTGGCGTCGTCGACGTCGGTCCACATCGTTCGGAACTTGAGCGCCGTGAACGGGCGCATCTCGAGGCCCAGCCGCGTCTGGCGGAAGAAGACCGGCCCGGGCGAGTCGCGCTTCACGCGCCAGGCGACGAGCGCCAGGAGCGGCGCCGCGAGCAGGAGCGCCGCGCTCGCGAGGACGAGGTCGACGGCGCGCTTGCAGGCGCGCGCGGCGGGCGACCGGCGCGACGGGAGGAGCGCGATCAGCGGCAGCCCCTCGATCGAGTGCACCTCGGCGCCGGGATCGACCGCCTCGTGGAGCGTCGGCACGACGTCGACGCGGACGCCGTCCGCGCGCAGCCGGTGGACGGGCTCGAGCAGGCCCGGGTGCGGGTCAGCGACGATCACGCGGCCGACCTGCAGCTCCCGGACGAGGCCGGGCAGCTCCTCCGCGCCGTCCTCGACGACCCGGACGAGCCTGATGCCGTACTCGGGGTGCCGATCGAGCTTGCGCGCGACCAGCCTGGCCGCGTCGGCGGCGCCGACGACGATCGCGTCCTCGGCCGTCGAGCGGTTGCGCCGGGCGAGCGCCCGCGCGACGACGCGGCCGGCCACGACGAGCGCGACCGCCGCCGCCCAGAACGCGGTGAGCCGGTCTGGGCTCCACCCGAGCGCGCCTCCGGCCGACGCGATCAGGACGAACGCCCACGTCCCGACGGTGACGACCGCGACGAGCGCCGGCAGCTCGTCCGCCGTCGAGTGGTCGACGCGGCGATCGCGGCCGTAGAGGCCGCCGACCTGCGCCGCCCCGACCCAGGCCGGCAGGACGAGCGCGAAGACGAGCGTGGTGCGGCCCGACACGCCCGCCGCCGCTGCGACCGCGGCGAACGCGGCCGCCGGGCCTGCCAGGTCCGCCGCGACGAGGAGCCGCCGCGTGAGCGGCACCCGCCCGCGCGCCGGTGCGGACGCGGCCGCTCGAGCGGCCGCGGGCGGCAGGGTCACGCTGCGGCGAATGTGACGGGCACGGAGTGCGGACAGGGTCACGTCATGGGTCGCGATCGGGGGAGGCGAACCAACGATAGGAACCCGCTTTCGCGCGTACCAGGCCGGACCGAGAAGACCGCCCACCCGTCGAGGCCCTACCCATTCGGCCAAGGCGCGCTCGGCCAATCCGGCCCTTCGGGGATCGACCCGCCGCGCGGCCGCGGCTACGTTGGCCGCCTGGTCGCTCACGCCCCCCCGACCGTGCCCTTCGTCGACCTCGGCTGCCTCCACGCGGAGCTGAAGGAGGCGATCCTCGACGAGCTGTCGGAGCTGATCGACCGCGGGTCGTTCACCGGCGGCCCGCAGGTGGCGCGGTTCGAGAGGGCCTTCGCCGCGTACTGCGGGACGGCCGCGTGCGTCGGCGTCGCGAGCGGGCTCGACGCGCTCCGGCTCGCGCTGCTGGCGGCCGGGCTCGAGCCCGGCGACGAGGTGATCGTGCCGGCGATGACGTTCGTCGCCACGCTCGAGGCGGTCGCGCAGGCCGGCGGGACGCCCGTGCCCGTCGACGTCGATCCGGACGACCACACGCTCGACCTGGCGGCGGTCGCCGCCGCGATCGGCCCCCGCACCCGCTTCCTCCTCCCCGTCCACCTCTACGGCCAGATGGCCGACGTCCGCGGCCTCCGCCGCCTCGCCCGCGAGCGCGGACTGACGCTGATCGAGGACGCCTGCCAGGCCCACGGGGCGCGCCGGGACGGCGTCCGCGCCGGCGCGGCCGGCCTCGCCGCCGCTTTCAGCTTCTACCCGGCGAAGAACCTGGGCGCGTTCGGCGACGCGGGCGCCGTCGTCACCGACGACCCGGAGCTGGCGGAGGACGTCCGCGCCCTCCGCGAGCACGGCCAGCGCGGCAAGTACCGGCACGAGCTCGCGGGCTGGACGGCCCGCCTCGACACGGTGCAGGCGGTCGCGCTGCTGCACAAGCTGCCCCTGCTCGACGGCTGGAACGACGAGCGCCGCGCCGTCGCGGCCCGCTACGAATCGCTCCTCGAGGGCGTCGGCGACCTGCGGCTCCCGCGCGTGCCGGCGGGCAGCGAGCCGGTATGGCACCTGTACGTCGTCCGCACGGCGGATCCTGACGCCCTGGCTGCGCACCTCGCCCGGCGCGGGATCCAGTCGGGGCGCCACTATCCGGAGCCGGTGCACCTGGCGCCGGCGTTCCGGTCGCTCGGCCACGGCCCCGGCTCCTTCCCCGCCGCCGAGGCGCTCGCGCGGGAGAACCTGTCGCTGCCGCTCTTCCCCGGCATGCGCGAGGAGCAGCTCGAGCGCGTGGCGGAGGCGGTCGAGGAGCACTTCCGGGATGGCGGCGGCGCCCGTTAACCAGACGCCGTGGCGCCTGATCGACGGCGTCGACTTCGGCGAGGGCGTGGTCGTGCAGGCCTTCTGCAACCTCTACGGCTGCCGGATCGGCGACGAGACGTCGATCGGGCCGTTCGTCGAGATCCAGCGCGGCGCCACCGTCGGCGCCCGCTGCAAGATCGAGAGCCACTCCTTCGTCTGCGAGGGCGTCGACCTGGGCGACGAGGTCTTCGTCGGCCACGGCGTGATCTTCGTCAACGACAAGTACCCGCGCGCGACGACGGCCGAGGGCGAGCTGCAGACCGGCGAGGACTGGCAGCTGCTGCGCACGCGCGTCGAGCACGGCGCCTCGATCGGCTCGGGCGCGGTCGTCCTCGGGGGCCTGACGATCGGCGAAGGTGCGCTCGTCGGCGCCGGAGCGATCGTCACACGGGACGTTCCCGCGGGCGCGGTCGTCGCGGGGAACCCCGCACGGTTGCACGCGCGCGCGGCGGCGACGGCCGCGCGATGACGCGCATCGACGTCGTCATCGTCTCCTACGACAGCGCAGGGACGATCGTCCGCTGCGTCGAGCCGCTCGCCGGCAAGGATGGATTCGAGGTGGTCGTCGTCGACAACGCGTCGAACGACGGCTGCGTCGAGCTCCTCGCCTACCTGCCCGTCCGCGTCGCCGCGCTCCCGCGAAACCACGGGTTCGCGTATGCGTGCAACCGCGGCGCCGAGCGCGGCAGCGCGCCGTACGTGCTCTTCCTGAACCCGGACGCGACGATCGACGCGGACGCGGTCGGACGGCTGGCGCGCGTGCTCGACGACGACCCCGCGACGGGCCTCGTCGCGCCGCGGATCGTCGACGCGGACGGCGCGGTCGAGCACTCGCGGCGGCGCTTCGCGCGCCTACGGTCGACCTACGCGCAGGCGCTCTTCCTGCACCGCCTCGCGCCGCGCGCGCCCTGGGCCGACGAGGTCGTCCGCGACGAGGCCGCATACGAGCGCGCGGGAACCGCCGAGTGGGTCTCGGGCGCGTGCATGCTCGTGCGGCGGTCAGCGCTCGAGCGCATCGGCGGCTGGGACGAGAGCTTCTTCCTCTACGCCGAGGACCAGGACCTGTGCCGGCGGCTGTGGGACGCGGGCTACGCCGTCCGCTTCGAGCCCACCGCGACGGCGACGCACGTCGGCGGCGCCTCCGCGCCGCGCGCGAGCCTCCTGCCCGTCCTCGCCGAGAGCCGCATCCGCTACGCCCGCAAGCACCGCGGACGGTCGGCCGCGACGCTCGAGCGGCTCGGCGTCGCGCTCGGCGCGCTGACGCACGCGCTCGCGACCACCCGGGGGCGGACCTGGCGCACCGGCCAGCTCCGGGCGGCGCGAAAGGCGCTCGGGCACGCCGGCGGCACGGCTCTACCCATTCGACTAGGAACGACTCCGTTCCAATAGCCGTCGCCGCGCGCAGGCGCCCCGCGTAGCGTGGCCCTGGTCGTGTGCGGGATCTGTGGAGTCGTGCAGGTGACCGGCGAGCCCGCGCCGGTGATCGACGACGTCACGCTCGCGGCCATGACCGACGTGATGACGCACCGCGGCCCGAACGACCGCGGCACCTACGTCGACGACGGCATCGCGCTCGGCGTCCGGCGGCTGAGCGTGATCGACGTCGCGGGCGGCCATCAGCCGTTCGCGAACGAGAACGGCGACGTCTGGGCGATCCAGAACGGCGAGCTGTACAACCACCGCGACCTGCGCAGGCGCCTGGAGCGCGACGGGCATCGGTTCCGGAGCCGCTGCGACACGGAGATCCTCCCCCACCTCTACGAACGCCACGGCGCCTCGTTCGCGACCGAGCTGCGCGGCATGTTCGGGATCGCGGTCTGGGACGGCCGCCGGCGGCGGGCCGTCCTCGTGCGCGACCGCCTCGGCGTCAAGCCGCTCTACTACGCCCGCTGCGGCGACCTGCTCGTCTTCGGCTCGGAGCTGAAGAGCGTGCTCGCGAGCGGGCTCGTCGAGCCCGAGCTCGACGAGGAGGCGATCGACGCCTACCTCACGCTGGGGTTCGTCCCGGGCCCGCTCACGCCGCTCGCGGGGGTCTCGAAGCTGCTCCCGGGACGCGCTCTCGTCGTCGAGGACGGCGCCGTGCGGATCGAGCCCTACTGGCGCTACCCGGAGCCGGAGGCCGGGCCCGAGCGGCCCGAGGAGGAGTACCGCGAGGAGCTGCTCGCGAAGCTCGACGAGTCGGTGCGCCTGCGGCTGATGAGCGACGTTCCGCTCGGCGCGATGCTCAGCGGCGGGCTCGACTCGAGCCTCGTCGTCGCGCTGATGGCCCGGCACATGACCGAGCCGGTGAAGACGTTCTCGATCGGCTTCCGGGAAGCGGGCGCCGACAACGAGCTCGCGGACGCGAGGCTCGTCGCCGAGCACCTCGGCACGGAGCACCACGAGCTCGAGCTCTCGTTCGTCGACGACGCCGTCGACCTCGAGGAGCTCGTCTGGCACATGGACGAGCCGCTCGCCGACCTCTCCGGCCTCGGCTTCCAGGCGCTCTGCCGCCTCGCCGCCGAATACGTGACCGTCGCGCTCTGCGGGCAGGGCGCGGACGAGCTCCTGGGCGGCTACGCGAAGCATCGCGCGGCGGCGATCGTCGGAGCGTGGCGACGGCTGCCCGGCCCCGCGCAGCGGCTGGGCGCCCGGCTCGCGCCTCATGCGCCGCGGCGCTTCGCGCGGCCCGCCTCCACCCTGACCGCCGCGACCGCGACCGACCGCCTGCTCGCGATGAGCACGAAGCTCGACCCCGGGCTGCGCGAGCGCCTGCTCAGGCCCGACCTGGTCTCGTCGGCCGGCGGGGCGGCGCGGCGCGCGGTGCTCGACCGCGCCGGCGCCGTCTCCGCGCACCCGCTCGCCGAGACGCTCTACATCGACGCGCAGCTCGCGCTCGTCGACGACATGCTCCACTACTTCGACCGCGCCTCGATGGCGCATTCCCTCGAGGTGCGCGTGCCGTTCCTCGACCACGAGCTCGTCGAGCTGTGCGCGCGCATCCCGCCGCGCCTCAAGGTCCGGCGGCTGCGGACGAAGCACCTGCTCAAGGAGGCCGCGCGCCGCCTCGTGCCGGACCCCGTGATCGACAAGCGGAAGATCGGCTTCTTCCACGCCTCGATGGCCGACTGGTTCGAGGCGCAGGCGACGCGCTCGGTCGACCGCTACCTCCTGCAGCCGGAGCCGCTGTACGCCGAGGTGCTCGAGCCCGGCACGGTGCGGGAGCTCGTCCGCGGGCGCAGTGCGAGCGACTCGAGCGACGGTCAGCTGCTGCTCGCGATCCTGATGCTCGAGATCTGGCTCTCGACGTTCCTGCCGCGCGCCCTGCGGCCGCCGGTCGCCTCGCGGCCGCGGGTGACGCTGGCCGGATGACGGCGCTCTCGTACGCGCTCGTCACGCCGACGCGGAACGAGGCGCGCGACCTGCCGCGGCTGGCCGGCTGCCTGCACGCGCAGACCGTGGCACCTCGGGCATGGGTGATCGTCGACACCGGCTCCGACGACGACACGCCGGAGGTCGCGGCCGCCCTGGCGGCCGAGCACGACCGGACGACCCTGATCGCGCTGCCCTTCGACGCCGGCCTGGGCGAGGCGACGGTCGTCGTCCACGCGTTCGAGGCGGGCCTCGCCACCCTGCGCGAGGCCTTCGACGTCGTCGTGAAGCTCGACGCCGACGTCTCGTTCGAGCCCGACTACTTCGAGCGCCTGCTCGCGCGGTTCGAGGAGGATCCGCAGCTCGGGATCGCGTCCGGAACCTGCTTCGAGCAGCAGAAGGGGATCTGGCGCGAGCGGCACGTGACCGCGGATCACGTGTGGGGTGCATGCCGCGCCTATCGCACCGCGTGCCTCGCGGACGTGTCGCCGCTCGAGGCGCGCATGGGCTGGGACGGAATCGACGCGTTCAAGGCTCACGCCTACGGGTGGCGCACGTCGACGTTCACGGAGATCGTCTTCCGCCATCACCGCCCCGAAGGCAGGCGCCACGGCCGCTGGGCAGGGTGGCAGTCACGGGGACACGCGGCCCACTACATGGGCTACCGCCCGACGTTCCTCGCGCTCCGCGCCCTCCACCACGCCCGCAGCGACCCGTTTGCGCTCGCGCTTCTCCACGGGTGGGCCGCGGCCGCGATCCGCCGCGAGCCGCGCTGCCCGGACCCCCGCGCCACGGCGCTCCTCCGGCGCCAGCAGCGGCTACGCGAGCTGCCCGCGCGCAGGAGCGAGACGCAGGGCCGCCGGAGCGGGTCGCCCTCGCCGGTGTCGTAGCGCCTCCGGCGCCCACTCCTCGGCCGGCGAGAAGACGGCCGAGGCGCCGAGCCCGAGCACGATCAGCAACAGGAACGTCACCTGCGCGAACGCGAACGCGTCGTAGAGGAACATGCCGACGGCGTAGGCGGCGACCGACGCTGCGGCAGCCGTGAGCAGCCAGCCGCGCGGCGAGAGGTCACGCTTCGCGGCGGCCCCGAACCGCCGCACCGAGCGGACGAAGAACCAGGCGAGGAACACCGTTCCAAGCAGGCCCGTCTCCAGCAGGACGCCGAGCCACTGGTCGTCGAGAATCGGGCCGTTCGGGACCCGCACGACGGGATCGGGGGTCGTGATCCGGGTTCCGAAACCCTCGCCGAGGACCGGATTGGGCGCGAACTCGCGGACGAGCGCGGGGCCGAGCGTCGCGAGCCGGCCGCTGCCCACGTGGTCGTACGTCTGCTGCGCCACGAGCCCGCCCGCAGGGAAGAACGCGTCCTTGACCGCGCTCACGCTGCCGGGGAGCGCGATGTACGCCGCGAGGAAGATCGCGACGAACGCCGGCCACACGCGCTTCATCTCGCGCGTCCGCAGCACGGCGTAGACGATCACCTCGACGCCGAGCATCACGATCGGCGTGCGCGAGCGCGTCGCGAGCACGCCGAACGCGATCAGCGCCGCCGCGAGCCACCAGCGGCGCTGGTGGAAGGCTGCGGCGCGGTACACGGCGAACGGGAGCAGCACCGCGAAGGCCGCGCCCATCGCGATCGGGTGCTGCGCGGAGGCGTACGCGCGCCGTCCTCCGCCGCGGTACAGATCCGAGACCTGCCCGCCGGAATGGAGAAACGGCATCACCGTGTGCAGATGGTTGAAGACGTTGTAGCCGCTGCCCGCCTCGACGAGCGCGCAGACGCCGAGCACGGCGCCTCCCGCTGCGAGGAGGCGCGCGAGGAAGTCGATGTCGCGACTCCTGCGGACGACGCTGACGACGAGGTAGAACAGCACGACGTAGCTGAGGAAGAACGAGACGGCCTTCAGGACGTCTCCCCGCAGCGGCGACGCGCGATGAAGGTTCGCGAGCAGCGACAAGGGGATGGCGAGGACGAAGAGGAGCAGCGGCGCGTCCAGACGGCTGGCACGGAGGCGCACGCGCGGGTCGACGAGGAGCGCCGACACCCAGAGGAAGAGCACGAGCGCGACCGCGATCCGGTAGATCTCGAGGTTGATCGGCAACGCGCTCGGGAGCGTGTACCGCTTGATCGGGATGAAGAGCACGATCAGGACGACCGCCGCGAGCGGCGCGCGCCAGCCCCGCGGCACGGCTGCGCCCTGCGCGTCCCGGGTCACCTGACCGGCCGCAGCGGCTCCCGCTCGGGCTCACGCTCGTCGTCGACGGGCTCGTCAGCCGTCGCGCCGCCGCGGGCGAGCAGGGCGCGCACGCGCTCGTGCAACGTGTTCTCGGCCACGGCCAGCGCCCGCAGGTCCTCCCGGAGACGCTCCGGCTCGCGCTCGGCTGCGAGCAGCAGCTCGTCCGCCTTCCGCCGCGCCTTCGCCAGGAGCCGGTCGGCCGTCTCGCGCGCCTCGGCGAGCGTCTCGTCGGCGACCCGCTGCGCGTTGCGGACGACGTCCCCGACGAGCCGGTCGCGATCGCGTCTCCGCTCTCCCTCGTCGAGCAGCTGCTCGACGCGTTCGCGCAGCGCCTCGCGCTCGTACCAGACCTCCTCGAAGCTCGCCGTGACGGTCTCGAGCAGCTCCTCGACGTCCCCGCGCCGGTAGCCGAACGGGCGACGGCGCAGCCGGGCGTGCTGGATCTCGGGAGGCTCGAGCCGCTTGTGAGCGTCGTGCGTCATTGCGCGAGCGGCACCTTCCGGAAGCCGCCCTGCGAGACGACGGCGTCGACCGTTCCGTAG
Organism: Gaiellaceae bacterium; assembly: GCA_035652835.1. Classification (GTDB taxonomy): domain Bacteria; phylum Actinomycetota; class Thermoleophilia; order Gaiellales; family Gaiellaceae; genus PALSA-600. The sequence goes on along the minus strand of DASRDA010000005.1, from coordinate 65,906 downwards.
AGGCGCGCGCCGGGCGCCGCCCCGTCGACCGTGACGTCCACGTTCGCCGCCGCCCCGAGCTGGATCCAGAGCCGGCGGCCGCTGCGGCGCACCGTGTCGGCCTTCTTCAGCGTCCCGGCGAAGAGCGTGCGGCCGGTCGACGAGCCGGCCCGGATGACGACCCACGAGTCGCCGCGGACGGCCGAGACGACGAGCTGTGTCGTCGCGGGCGCGGTCGCGGGGCGGGGCTCGGCGACGGGGGCGACCGCCCGGCGCGCCGGGACGCGTGCCGCGTGCGGGGGCGTCGAGGAATGCGCGGCGAAGGCGGCCACCGGCCGCTGCGAGAACCCGAACCGCAGGAAGAGCGCCAACCCGCCGGCGAGGAGGGCGACGACCAGCGGAACGGACAGCGTGAGCGCCTTCACCTTCCCGTTCCGGCCGCCGCCGTTCACGCCGCTCCGGGCTGCGTGGGACAGAGCTACGCCGTCCGCCAGCCACCCCGCCGGGTCGAGCTCGAGGTGCTCCGCATACGCGCGGAGCGCGTGCCGTGCGGTGTCCTCGTCCGGCAGCAGGTCGAAGCGCTCCGACTCGAGCGCCCGCAGGTGCTTCGTCGGCACCCCGGTGCGGACGGCGACCACCCGCAGATCGAGCCCGCGCAGGAGACGCGCCTCGCGGAGCGCACGACCGGGAGATTGCGGCACCGGACGACCGGGGAGCGACGGCAAGCGCGACGAGCCTCCGTTCGTGTACGGCGCCGCGGGCGACGCCGGCTGGCCGCCGGCGTACGCCGGCTCGTCGGTCGGCTCGTCCTCGAGCGGCTTCCGTACGCGCGGCCGCAGGTTCTCGAGCACGAAGGCGAGCAGCAGCGTCGCGACGAGCGTCCCGAGGAAGATCACGATCGGGCCGGTCAGCCGGTAGCCGCGGGCCAGCGTCGCCTTCCTCGGCGTCGACAGGACCTGCAGCAGGACGCGTTGACTGGGCGGGATGCCTGCGCGCTCCTGACTCTGCTCGACGTAGCTCCGCAGCGCATTCGACGCCCGCGCGGCGATCGCGCGCGCGCGTGCCGGGCTGCCCGCGAGCGCCTCGACCTGCACGAGGGGGACGATCTGCGTGATCGGCTGCGCGCCGAGCACCGGGCTGCCGACGCTGTTCACGACGGGAGACGCCGAGTAGGAGGCGCCGTGGCTTCCGTGCGGAAAGACCTGCGAGCGGATCGCATCCCCGTTCGCGACCTCGGCGTACACGACGGCGAGATCCGTGAAGCGGCTCGGATCGGCCAGCGACTTCGACGGCAGCGGCTGGCCCGTCTTCCTGTTGATGTCGTACGGGTAGACCGTCCGGCCCCACGGGAAGCCCTTCTGCGTCAGCAGGATCGTCTCCGAGCCCTTCCAGGTCTTGGTCTGGCGCACCGCGACGTGGATGCCGCCGTGGAAGCCGACGCGGAAGAACGACACGAACGCGAGCAGGACCGCGAGCACCGTGCCCAGCACCACGAGGGGCCAGAAGCGGCGGACGACGCGGGCGTAGAGGTGGAGATCCATAATCAGTCCGGTTTCATCGACCCGACGGCGCACGGACGCTGCGCGAGCGTCCTGTCGAGTCCGCAGAGCCGCGCGGATCGCTCTTCACATCGCTCATCGATGCTAATCGCGCATGTCGAAAACCGCCCACGTCCGTTGGGCAGACTTGCTTCGGGCCACTAAACGATCGTCTAGTCGGCGGCGACGACCCAATGCTGCCTCTTTGACCGTGGCCGTCGCGGACGGCGCTGCCTACAGTCGAAGCGTGCGCGGCGCCGCCACGCCCAGCGGCTTTCGCGAGCGGACTCCGCAGCGAATCGAGGTCCTCCTCGTCTGCTCGGCGGGAGGCCACCTCCTGCAGCTCGTCCTGCTCTCGGCCGCGTGGCGCGGGAAGTCACGAGCGTGGGTGACGCTCGAGCGCGAGGACGCGCGCTCGCTGCTCGCCGGCGAGCGCGTCTACTACGCCCACGGACCGACGACGCGAAGCGTCGGCAGCCTCGTCAAGAACCTGGCGCTCGCCTGGACGCTCGTGCGGCGGCTTCGGCCGCGTGTCCTCGTCACCACGGGCGCCGGCGTCGCGGTGCCGTTCGCGTGGGTGGCGCGGCTCTTCGGCGCCCAGGTGGTCTACATCGAGAGCCTGACGCGAGTCGAGGAGACGTCGTTGAGCTGCCGCCTGATCCGGCCGGCGGCGAGCCGCCTCTACGTTCAATGGCCCGAGCTGCAGCGCTCGCTGCCGCAGGCACGGTACGTGGGCAACGTCCTCGGCCCCTGAGCGTGATCCTCGTCACGACAGGAACGAACGGCGCTCCGTTCGACCGCCTCCTGCGCGCCGTCGATTCGATCGAGAGCGACGAGCCGGTGGTCGTCCAGCACGGACCGTCGCAGATCAGGCCGGCCGGTGCCACGTGCGTCGGCTACCTGTCCTTCGACGAGCTCGTCGAGCAGATCCGGGGGGCGCGCGTGGTGATCACGCACGGCGGCGTCGGCTCGGTCGTCGTCGCGCTGATGCACGAGCGCAGGCCGGTCGTCGTCCCGCGGCTGGCCCGCTTCGGCGAGGCCGTCGACGACCACCAGCTCGCGTTCGGCCGGCGCCTGCGCGCGGACGGCCTGATCACGCTCGTCGACGACGTGAGCCGTCTCGGCGAGGCTCTCCCGCGGAGCGACCGACACGAGACCCCGGCGATTCCGAGCACGAGCAGGCTGGCGGGCGACCTGGGTCGCTACCTGGCGTCCTGAGCGATGGGTCGGCTCGCAAACCAGACCATCGCGAGCGTGAGATGGTCGGTGCTGTCGCAGGTCGTCCGCCTGTTCACCAGGACGGGAACGATGATCGTCCTGACGCGGCTCATCGCCCCGCGCGAGTTCGGGCTCATGAGCATGGCTGCCGTCTTCACCGGTTTTCTCGACCTGTTTACCGAGCTCGGCACGACATCCGCGTTGATCCAGAAGGACACGCTGACCCCGCGCCTCCTCTCGACGACATTCTGGGCGAACATCGCCTTCGGCTTCCTGGCGGGCGGTGCGACGTTCGCCACCGCGCCGCTGGTGGCGGCGTTCTACGGCCAGCCGCGCCTCGTGCCCGTCCTCGAGCTGCTCTCGGTCGGCTTCGCGATCACGAGCCTCAGCCTGGTGCAGCGCGCGCTGCTCTCGCGCGAGCTCGCGTTCCGCAACATCTCGATCGCCGAGGCGGTCGCGGCGATCGCCGGCTCGGCGGCGGCGATCGCCCTCGCGGCGGCAGGCTACGGCGTCTACAGCCTCGTCGGGCTCGTGATCGTGATGAGCGCCGTGACCACGCTGCTCCTCTGGTTGATGAGCGACTGGCGCCCAACGGCCGAGTTCGCGCTCGGCGACCTGCGGTCGATCTCGGGGTTCAGCGCGAACCTGATGGCCTACAACATCGTGAACTACCTCGGCAGGAACGTCGACTACCTGCTGATCGGCCGCTTCCTCGGCGCGCAGCAGCTCGGGTACTACACGCTCGCCTACAACCTGCTGCTGTTCCCCGTTCAGTACGTGACGCTCACCGTCGGCCGCGTGACGTTCCCGGTCTACGCGTCGATCCAGGACGACAACCGCCGGCTGGCGAACGCCTACCTGCGCGTGGCGGGCACGCTCGCCGCGCTGTCGTTCCCGCTGATGCTCGGGCTGCTGGCCGTCTGCGACGTCTTCGTGCGCACCGTGTACGGCGCCCGCTGGGCCCCGGCGATCCCCGTGGTGGCGATCCTCGCGCCGGTCGGCCTGATCCAGTCCATCTCGGCGATGAACGGCAGCGTCTACAAGGCGAAGGGTCGGGCCGACCTGATGCTCCGGGTCGGCGGCGGATTCTCGGCCGTTGCCGTCGCGTCGTTCTTCCTTGGCCTCCGCTTCGGGATGGTCGGCGTGGCGGCCGCGTACGCGGTGACCGCGATCGTCCTCTTCGGGTATCCGCTCTTCTCGATCCCGCTGCGACTGATCGGCCTGCGCTTCGCCGACCTCCTGCGCGCGATCCGCTACCCGCTGGCCGCGAGCGTCACGATGATCGCCGGGCTGGGGCTGCTGCGCCTCGCGGTGCCGCAGCTCGCCTCGGCCGGGGCCGCCGGCCTCCTCGTCCTCGTGGCCGCCGGCTCCGCCCTGTACTTCGGCGCGATCGTCGTCCTCAACAGATCGCAGCTGCGCGAGATGTGGCTCCTCATCAGGCCCGCCGCCACGTAGCCGCGAAGGCGTCTATCGACAGGACGCGGCGGGGGCCAGGATCGAGACCGTGCCGATCGTCGCGCCGCGCCGGCCGCCCTTCGGCGCGAAGTAGACATGCGCGCCGCGGTAGTCGCGCCGGTACGCGCCGTTGCAGCCGCTCCACGTGACCCGGGAGAGCCTGCGCACACGCGCGACGGCGGCGCCGGGGCCGAGCGTGCCCGCGGTCTCGTAGTACGGGCTCGACGTCGCCACGCCGACGACCCGGCCCTGGGCGGCGGTCACCCATAGCTCGCCGCCGTGGATGCGGTACGTCTGCCGCAGGAGGGCGCGGCCTGCGAGGCGCACTCTGCGGCTGCTGCTCGCACGGCCGTAGAAGGCCGCGATGCGCGACGTGCTCTCGCCGATCGTCGCCGCTCCGATCGACTTGCCGAGCACGATGAGCGCCGTCTCCCGCTGATAGGCCCCTGCGTCCGGCGCAAGCCGGGATGGGCGCAGCCGGCCGTCGATGTCCGTCGCAGGATGGTCGCGAGGATCGCCGTGCCCGATCGTTGCCGCCGTTGCGGTCGGCTCGAAGTCGTACTGCGCCGGATCGGCGAAGCCGCTCGGCGCGGTCGTGTCGGTCGCCCCGCACTTGGCGGCTGTCCAGACGTTGTAGGCGTACGTCACGCCCTTCGAGCAAAACCGCGGGTCGAGGGCGCCGACGTTTGCTTCGACGTCGACGTTCGTGTACGTCGCGGACGAGTCGAATCCGGGTATCGACGCGGTCAGCATCGAGTTGTACGCGATGCGAACGTTCGTGATCGTGCGGTTGAAGCCGCCGAACGCGAGGCCGTAGTAGCCCTTGCTCAAGGCGCCCGCGTGCGAACCGGGCGTGTCGAACACGTTGTTCTCGATCGTGATGTCGCGAAGATCGCCTCCCGCGCCGTAGTTCGAGAGGAACACATCCATGATCGCGCAGTTCAGGAAACGCGAGTTGCGGATTGTCAGGCCCTGCGCCGGATAGACATGGAGACACTCCATGTGCGTGCCCTTGGTCGCGCGCGTGAAGTCGTGGAACGTCACGCCGTCGACGAGGATGTCGCTCGGTGCGTAACGGCACTCGTAGCAACCCTTGATCTGCGCTGCCTGATCGACCTCGGGACCGTAGGACCCGCCGATCACGGATACGTCGGACGCGGCAGTGATGAAGAAGACCGGCGCACGCAGGTCGCGAAGGACGACGTCGTGCGGCTGGGCGCTCTGCGCCACGGTGTTCGAGTTGACGCCGACGTACCAGCTTCGCGTGAACGTCAGGCCGTCGACCTCGACGTGGGACGCCTGGATCATCAGGCCGACGACCTGAACCGAGCCCGGTCGCTGCGGCTCGAAGAGGACGGCCGGGGCGTCCTTGGAGGGATCGTCGGTGATCGTCTGCGCGGGGTAACTCCCGGGCGCGATCGAGACGACGTCGCCCGGCGAGGCGACGTGGTACGCGCGATCGAAGCTGCGGCAGGGAGCCGCCTGCGTACACGGGCCGGAATCCGAGCCGGTCGGAGCGACGAAGACCGAGGGCGACGCCCCCGCGCCCGCCTCGGGCCGGGCGGCGCCGGCGCCCGGCAGCGCTAGGACTGCGACGATCGCGAATCCGAGGAAGCGCCGCACGTCGCCGCCAGCCTCTCCGCAAACCCTCCGAGACAGCACATGGCCGGATCACCGTAGCTGCAAGCCTCGCCGGAGCAACTGGCCGTCCGACCAGTGACGCGGAAGCCCCGACCGCCTGCGAATCGGACGGAGCGAGAACTGAACCTTGGCCCAGCGGAAGCGAGCGCGCCGCGTTGTGATACTGGGCCGGTGGGTGCCGTCGACGCACGATCGACCGCCGAGACGGGGTACGAGCGGCCGGCGCGGGAGCCGGAGACCCGGCCGATCCGCGTCCTTTACAGCTTCCCCCACAAGATCGGCGCCGGCAGGATCTGCTCCACCGCCTGGTATCAGGTCACCGGCGTCGCCGAGGCAGGCGCGGCGGTCGACCTTCATCCGGGCGCGGTCGCGAGGACGCTGCCCGACGGCGTAGCGGTCTCGCCGACGCTGGCCCGCGGGCGCGTCCGCGTTCCGTACCGGGTCCTCGGACAGCAGCGCGCGCTCGAGCTGCACGACAGGATCGTCGCGCGACGGCTGCGCAAGCTCGCCGGCGCCGTCGACGTCGTGCATGCGTGGCCGAGCGGCGCGCTCGAGACGCTGCGCACCGCCCGCGAGCTCGGCGTGCCGACGGTGCTCGAACGCCCGAACGCGCACACGGCGCGTGCGTTCGCGATCGTGCGCGCGGAAGAGGAACGGCTCGGCGTCTCGCTGCCGCGCGGTCACGAACACTCTTTCGACGAGCGGGCGCTGCGCAGGGAGGAAGCCGAATACTCCCTCGCCGATCGGCTGCTCTGCCCGTCGCCCTTCGTCGAGACGACGTTCCTCGAAGAGGGTTTCCCGGGGGAGAAGCTGGCGTGTCACGCGTACGGCTTCGACGAGACGGTCTTCTTCCCTGATGCGGGCCCGCGCGACCCGGCGAGGCCGTTCACCGCGATCTTCGTCGGCGACAACGCCCTGCGGAAGGGCCTGCACCATGCGCTCGAGGCATGGCGGCGCTCGTCCGCGAGCGCGCGAGGGAGGTTCCTGGTGGCCGGATCGCTGCTGCCTGGCTACGCGACCCGCATCCGCGAGCTGCTCGACCAGCCGGGTGTCGAGGTGCTGGGGCGGCGATCCGACGTGCCCGAGCTCTACCGGATGAGCGACGTGCTCTGCCTCCCCACCCTGGAAGAGGGATCCCCGCTGGCCTGCCTCGAGGCGATCGGCAGCGGCTGCGTTCCCGTCGTCTCGGAGGTCTGCGCCGGCGTCTGCCGGCACGGCGAGAACGCGCTCCTCCATGCTCCCGGCGACGTCGAGGCGCTCGCGGCCGACCTGACCCGCCTCGACCGGGACCGGGAGTTGCTCGCGGAGCTCCGCGAGGGCGCGTTGCGAGCGGCGCCGAGCCTCACCTGGTCGGCGGCGGGCAGGCGGCTGCTGGCCGTCTACGGCGAGACCGTCGACCCACTAGGGACGGCCTAGGCGCGGCCGAGCCGGCGGCGGCCGATCCGGACTGCGCGGCCGGCGCGCCGCCGGGCCGCGTTTCGCAGCGCACGCGCCGTGAGCGAGGAAGAGCGGATCGATCGTCCGCTGAACGTCTCGAGCCACGCGCGCGCCAGGAGGAGATCCCGCGCGTCGGCGGATGCCGGCCATGCGCGCACCCTCTCCCGGAGCAGGCGAGCCGCTCCTTCTCCGTCGCCGCGATGGGCCAGGAAGCGGATCGATTCGAGCCTGACGATCTCCGCCCCGAGCCGGTCGCCCCGCTCGACGAGGCGGTCGGCCGCTCGTTCGAGCAGCGCGACTCCCTCGGCTGGCGCCGGCATCGCGATCGCGTCGGCGAGCGGGCCGAGGTCGCGCGTGACCCGGAAGCCGACCGTGTTGTGGGGAAGGACGTGGACCAGCTCCAACCGGTCCGCCTGCAGCTCCGCCAACATCGGCACCCAGTACGAGCCCCAGTACTTGTAGTCCTGAAGCACGAGCAGCGAGCCCTCGGCGAGGCTCGGCCCGAGCTCGCGCATGAGGTGTGCGAACGCCGTCCAGGACTTCGCGCCGTCGACGAAGGCGAGCTCGATCGGCGCGCCGTCCCAGCGGAAGAGCGCGCCCGCGTTGCCGTCGCCGCGGACGTCCTCGGCCCACGCGTCGCCTTCGATTCGCTCGTCGGGCAGCCACGCACGCTCGACCTCGATCAGGTCCGCGTACGGCTCGACGTTGGCTCGAAACGCCGCCTCGAACGACTCGCCGGGCCTCAGGCCGAGGTCCGCCCGTTCGGCCATAAACGAGCGCCAGACGAAGTTGTCGACCGTGTGCAGACGGTGCGCCGGAGGCGTCAGGCGAGCGCGCATCCCCTCCGCGAGACAGACGGTGCTGCCGCCGAGCCACGGGCCGATCTCGACGATGTGCCCCGCGTCGCGCCACTCCGTCGCGGTCAGCCACCAGAGGTACTGCGTCTCCTCCGGCGAGATCATCGTCGGGATGCGCGAGCCCGAGAGAGGGAGGGGCGCGCCCTGCCACGCCCCCTGCGTCGGCGGCTCCCGACCGGCCATTCCGGCGATCGTAGGCCCGCCCGGGCGCCGCGTCTGCGACTCGCGCAAAGACCGTCCGGACGTCGTGGGGAGGCGCCGCGCCGGTGCTGTTCGTTCGGGTAGCGAGCGGCCTGCCTGAATGACCATGGCTGCCCGGAAGCCCGCCGCCTAACGTGGCCACGTGGCCATCGGCACCGCGCCCCGGCTGCGCTCGACCGAAGGGGCGCGCCCCACGCTCGTCCGGTCGGGCGCCAATCGGCGGTCCGTCGAGCGGCGGCCGGCGGTCGTGGCGAAGTGCGGCTGGGTCAACGGGCTCGCGGCGATCCGCAGCCTCGGACGTCACGGCGTCCCGGTCGTCGCGGTCGACTACGACGCGGGCGCGCTCGGCTTCCGGTCGCGGTACACCACACGCGCCGCGCTCTGCCCCGACCCGCTGCGGGACGAGGAGGCGTTCGTGGCGTTCATGGCGCAGCTCGGGGACGAGGACGCGCCTCGGCCGATCTTCCCGACGAACGACGAGCTCCTCAACACGATCGCGCGCAATCGCTCGGCGCTCGGTGAAGGCTTTCTCTGTCCCTTCCCCTCGTGGGACCTGCTCCGCCGCGTGCAGAGCAAGCGGTTCCAGCTGGAGCAGGCGGTGGCGCTCGGCATTCCCTGCCCGGAGACGCGCGATCAGCCGACCGAGGAGCTGGGGTTCCCGGTGCTCGTCAAGCCCACGGACCCCACGGCGTTCCAGCGTCGCTTCGACGGCACGCATGCCTTCCGGTGCGAGACGATGGAGCAGCTCGAGGAGGCGTACGAGCGCGCGGCTCCGTACGGGCCGCTCGTGCAGGAGCTCATTCCCGGCGGCGACGACACGCTCTACACCGTCGGCGCCTATGTCAGCCCGGGCGGCGACGTCCTCGGCGTCTTCTGCGGACGCAAGCTGCGCCAGACGCCTCCCGAAGTCGGCACGTGCCGCGTCGGAGAGGCGCTGTGGGTGGACGAGGTGGTCGAGCAGGGCCTCCGGTACCTCCGCGGGCTCGGCTACCACGGGCTGGCGCAGGTCGAGTTCAAGCTCGATTCGCGCGACGGCCGGTACAAGCTCATGGAGATCAACCCGCGCCTCTGGCAGTGGCACGGCCTGGCCGCGGCGTGCGGCGTCGACCTCGTGCAGGTCGCATACCGGGACCTCCTGGGAGAGGCGCCGGCGCCGGTCGCGATGGACGGCCGACGGCGCCGCTGGGCGATCACGCTCGCATCGAGGGAATCGCCGGCTCTCGTGCGTCCGCCCTACGTCGACGCCGTCTTCGCCCGAGACGACCCCGGGCCGGCCCTCGACCACCTGAAGCGCCTCGCGTTCCGCGCCAGGCTCGTCCGCGGAGCGAGGCGGGCCGTCCTCCTGGCCGCGCGCGGCGCCGGGCCCTTCACGCGGGGACGTCGGGCGTGACCGACGTCGCGCTGGAGACCGGGCACGACGCGCCGCCCGCCGGCGCCGACCGGCGGCGGGACGACTTCCTTGTCTTCGGCAAGCCGGAGATCGGCGAAGAGGAGATCGCCGAGGTCGTCGACTCGCTGAGATCGGGCTGGATCGGCACGGGGCCAAAGGTCCACCGCTTCGAGCGGCTGCTGGAGGACTACCTGGGCGCGCCGTACGTCCGTTGTCTCGGCTCGTGCACCGCTGCGCTCACGGTGGCCCTGAAGATCCTCGACCTGGGGCCGGGCGACGAAGTCCTGGTGCCCGCGATGACGTTCGTGGCGACGGCGAACGCCGTCGAGCACGCCGGAGCGGTCCCGATCTTCGTCGACAGCGAGCCCGCCACGGGCCTCATCGACCTCGACGCGGCCGAGGCGATGATCACGTCCCGGACAAAGGCGATCGTGCCGGTGCACCTCGCCGGCCGGCCCGTTCCGATGGATCGCCTCAACCGGCTCCGCGACCGGTACGGGTTGCAGGTCATCGAGGACGCCGCGCACGCCATCGGCGCCGAATGGGACGACCGCAGGATCGGCGCGTTCGGCAACATCACCGCCTTTTCGTTCTACGTCACGAAGAACATCACCACGATCGAGGGCGGCGCGCTGGCGGTCACCGACCGCGACGCGGCGGACAAGGTCGAGCGCTTGGCCCTGCACGGGCTGAGCCTCGGAGCATGGCAGCGCTTCTCCGACGCGGGCTTCCGCCACTACGAGGTCGAGAGCCCCGGGTACAAGTTCAACCTCACCGACGTCCAGGCTGCGCTCGGCATCCACCAGCTGGGCCGGCTCGACGAGTGGATCGACCGGCGCACCGCGGTCTGGCACCGCTACGACGAGCTTCTGGACGACCTCCCGCTGGAGCTTCCGCCCCCGCCCGAACGACGCATGCGCCACGCTCGGCACCTGTATCAGGTGCTGGTGGAGGCCGATGCTCCACTCGACCGCGACTCGCTCCTCGAGCGACTGACACGCCTCAACATCGGCACCGGCGTCCACTACCGGGGCGTGCACCTCCACCCGTACTACCGTGACCGCTACGCGATCGACCCCGCGCAGCTGCCGGTCGCCACGGACATCTCCGAGCGGACGTTGAGCTTGCCGCTCAGCCCGGGCTTGACGGAGCAGGATCAGGAAGACGTGGCGTCGGCGCTGCACGCCGCCCTGCACGGCGCGGCGCACGCAGGCGTCTCACGCTGACGCGAGCTCCGAGATCGCCTCCCGGTAGTGACCCTCGATGTCGCGCGCGATCCGGCGCGCGTCGTGATTCGACTCGACGAACCGCCGGGCGGCAAGCAGACGGTCCTGCCAGTCGGTCTCCGAAAGACCTGCGAGGCGGACGAGGGCGTCGGCGAGCGCGTCGACGTCGCCTTCGTCCGCGAGACAATCGCCTGCGTCGACGACGAACGGGATGTCGGCGTGGCGGGTCGTGACGACGGGAATGCCCGCCGCCTGCATCTCCAGGAGCACCGTCGGCGCGCCGCCCTCGGTGTCGCCGTCCGCGGCGGTGCGACTGGGCTGAATCGCGATCGACGCGCGCTGCATGACATCGCGGTACCGCTCGTGCGAGACCTCCGACAGGAACCGAACCGACCCGCCGAGCCCGAGCCGCGACGCCAGTCGCTCGAGGTCGGGTCGGAGTGGGCCGTCGCCGACGATCCAGAGCTCGCTCGGTCCCAGACGGTTGCGCGCGGCGGCGAACGCGCGGATGGCCACGTCGACGCCTTTCTTCTCGACGAGCCTGGCCACCTGGATCACGACCAGCGGCCGTCTCTGCGCCGGATGGAACGGAAACAGGTCCATGTCGAGGCCGATGCGCACGATCCGGATCTTCTCGGCGGGACAGCCCAGATCGGCGAGGTGATCCGCCATCGCGGGCCCTTCGCAGAAGAAGAGCGACCCCTCGGCGAAGAGACGCTCGTAGACGGGACCGCGCTGCCACCGCCGTTTGCGGTCCGCCAGATCGCGACCGTAGAAGGTCGTGACGAGCGGGACGGCGAGTCGACGCGCGACGTCCACGGTGCCCCGGCCGGCCCAGCCGAAGTGCGCGTGGAGCGCGACGCACCCTCCGCGGCGCGCCTCGACGGCGATCCGGTGCTGGTACGTCTCGCGGTACCCGTGCGCGAAGGCCCGCGCGCGGCTCCGAATACGCGAGGCCCTGGTGGAATCGGGCTCGGCCTCGAAGACCGAGCCCTCGAGGGGAAACTCGTCGAGATTCGCCGTTCTGCGCGCGAGGACGAGCGGGCGGCAGCACGTCTGGAAGCGCAGCAGCGTGTAGATGAACGTCGCGGACCGCGGAAGGTACTCGGGGAGCGTGTGACCGATCTGCATCAGCCGTCAGCCGAGAACCGTAATCCGGGTCTCCGACGCCGAACCTGGCCGGACGAACAGGGGACGGAGGGTCTTGCCGCTACGGCTCGGTGTGCACGATCACGTCTGCGATGTCCGGGCGCTCGCGGCGGATCCGCTCCTCGATCTCACTGGCACGCGCGTGGGCCTCGTCGAGGCGGCTGGTCGCGTCGAGACCGAGGGTCAGGAACGCGACCAGACCGCCGTCGGTGCGGAGGAACCGAACCTCGCGCGGCTCGCAGCCGGCGACGTCGCGGACGATGCGCGCCACCACCGCGGCGCCCGCCTCCACCTCGCGCGCCTCCGTTGTCTCGGCGAGCGGTTCGAGGTGCGTCTGCACGCCGGCGATCTCCGGCACGGCGGCGCGCACGGCGCGCTCGAGCTCCTCGGCGATCGCGTGCGCCTCCTCGAGCGGGAGTTCGCCGGGCAGCTTCACGTGCAACGAGAGCTCGGTGCGGCCGTCGACGTCGACGAGCGCCACGTTGTGCACCTCGCGCACACGCGGCACGAGCGCCGCCGCGGCGTGCACGCGCTCGCGCAGGCTCGCGTCGGCGACCGGCTCGACGTGGACGACGACGTCGGCGTTCGGCAGCGCCTTCCCCACCGCCGCCTCGACGGCGTCGGCCGCCGCGTGCCCCTGTCCGACGGCGGCGCTCGGCGAGACGCCGATCACGACGTCGGCGAACTGGCGGCCGCCCGCCTGCCGCATGCGCAGCCGGCGCAGGTCGATCGCGGGGCGCATGGCCCCGATCGCCGCGCGCGCGGCCTCCTCGGCCTCGGCGGGGGCCCGGTCCATCAGCACGTCGGTGTTCACCTTGATCAGCCGCGCGGCGGCGAGCAGCACGAGCACGCCGACGAAGAGCGCCGCGACCGCGTCGCCGTTCGGATGGCCGCCGCGCGCGAACAGCAGCCCGGCGAGCACGGCGAGCGAGCCCGCAAGGTCGCTGCCGAAGTGCAGCGCGTTCGAGGCGAGCGCCGCGCTCGCGTACCGGCGCGACGTCCGCCACGAGACGGCGGTGCGGCTCACGTCGATGACGATCACCGCCGCGAGGACCGCGAACGCGTACCACGCTGCGTGCACGTGCGCGTGCGTCGCGCCGGCGAGGCGCTCGATCGCGCGCACCGAGATGAAGATGCTCGCCGCGGCGAGGAAGCCCGCCTCGGCGAGCGCCGAAAGATGCTCCGCCTTGCCATGGCCGAACTGGTGCGACACGTCGGCCGGCCGCGCCGCGACGCGCAGCGCGAAGAAGGTGAGCAGCGCCGCGACGAGGTCGGTGCCGGAGTGCACCGCCTCGGAGATCAGGCCGAGGCTGTGCGTCGCGAGGCCGACCGACAGCTTCAGCGCGACGAGCGCCGTCGCGGCAACCACCGAGCCGAGCGCCGCGCGCCGCTGCGGGCTCACATCGCCCCCCGTTGCCTCGCCGACCCGAACATGGTGTCTGACACCGATGGTGTCAGACACCTCCTACGGAATGACGTTTCCGCTACAGGTTGCCGCGCAGCGCCTGCTCGCGCTCGATCGCCTCGAACAGCGCCTTGAAGTTGCCGTCGCCGAAGCCGCGCGCGCCGTGGCGCTCGATCACCTCGAAGAAGAGCGTCGGCCGGTCCTGCGCCGTCTTCGTGAAGATCTGCAGGAGGTAGCCGTCGTCGTCGCGGTCGGCGAGGATGCGCAGCCGCCGCAGGTCGTCCCAGCTCTCGTCGATCGAGCCGACGCGCTCGGGCGTCTCGTCGTAGTACGTCTCCGGCGTCTCGAGGAAGATCATCCCGCGCCGCTGCAGCGCCTCGACCGTCTCGACGATGTTAGTCGACTGCATCGCGATGTGCTGCGCGCCGGGCCCGGAGTTGAACTCGAGGTACTCCTCGATCTGGCTCTTGCGCTTGCCCTCGGCCGGCTCGTTGATCGGGAACTTGATCTTCCCCTGCCCGTCCGTCATCACCTTCGACATGAGGGCGGAGTACTCGGTCGAGATGTCCTCGTCGGAGAAGTGGAGCATCTCGGTCATGCCGAACACGCGCTCGTAGAACTCCACCCAGTGCTCCATGCGGCCGAGCTCGACGTTGCCGACGATGTGGTCGATCGCGAGCAGCCCGACCTCCGACTCCTCGTGCGGCGTCTCGAGCGAGACGTAGCCGGGGAGATACGCGCCTTCGTAGTCGCCGCGGTTCACGAACGTGTGGACGACCTCGCCGTAGGTGGCGATCGAGGCGAGCTCGACGCGGCCGAACTCGTCCTCCACCCACTCCGGCTCGCGGATGCCGCGCGCGCCGCGCTGCACCGCCTGGCGGTAGGCCTCGCGCGCGTCGGGGACGCGCAGCGCGATGTCCTTCACGCCGTCGCCGTGCGTGAACGCGAACTCGCCGATCTCGTGGCCGCGCCGCAACGCGCTCGTGACGACGAAGCGGATGTCGGCCTGCTCCAGCACGTAGCTCGCACGGTCGCGCACGCCGGTCTCGGGGCCCGCGTACGCCGTGCGCCGGAAGCCGAGCGCGTGCTCGTACCAGAAGGCCGCCTGCTTCGCGTTGCCGACCCACAGCTCGACGTGGTCCCACCCGTCGAGGGGCATGAAATCGTCGCTCATGCGGGCCAGTCTACTCTCGGGCCGTCGTCGCGATCACCGGCTCCAGCGGCCGCCTCCGCACGCGCTCCAGTGCGATCCCGGCGAAGATCGCGAGGCCGCCCGCGACCTCCCAGCCGTTCAGGTGCTCGCCGAGGAGCACGAGCGCGAACACGACGCCGAAGAAGGGCTGCATGTTCGCGAACAGCGACGCGCGCGAGGGGCCGACACGCGCGATGGCGGTGAACCAGAGGATGTTCGTGAGGAAGAGCGGGCCGACCACGGCGTAGCCGGACCCGAGCCACGTGAGCGCGCTGAAGCGGAAGCCCTGGTGCAGCGTCTGCGCGATGCCGGTGACGGCGAGCGGCACCCAGCCGAGCGCCAGCACGAGCGCGGAGATGCGGAAGGGCGAGTAGCGGCGCATCAGCGGCGCGATCGCGATCGAGTAGCCCGCCCACGTCGTCGCCGTCAGCACGGCGAGCGCGTCGCCGCCGATGCGCGACGAGAAGCCGCCGGTGCCGCCGGCGACGAGCGCGACGCCGGCGAACGACAGCACGGCCGCCGCCCAGAAGCTCCGCTGCAGCCGCTCGAAGCCGACGAGCGTCGCGATGATCCCCACCCAGATCGGCGTCGTGCCGAGGATGAGCGCCACCGTCGCGGCGCCCGCCTTGTCGACCCCGTAGACGAAGCCGATCTGGTTCACGTAGATCAGCACGGCGGCGGCAGCGATGAGTTGCCAGTCGGCGAGGCGGACGCGGAAGCTGCGCTCGCGGGCGTACGTGAAGCACCAGAAAAGCGAGGTGGCGGCGAAGTAGCGGATCGTCGCGTAGGCGAGCGGGCGGAAGCCGTGCTGCAGCACGTACTTCGTCACCGTCACGTTCAGCGCCCAGAGCAGAACGGTGCCGAGCAGCATCAGGTCGACCACGCTCAGTCGCCGCACCTCGCGAGGCTACCGGCGGTTAGGCTTGTGGCCGACCGTGTACGAGCCGCCGGAACCGACGCGCGACGACGTCGACGCCCTCGTCGGCCCCGCCACCCCGCACTTCGCGTACCAGATCCGCGCGCGGGTGCGCGAGCTCGTCGCCGAGCTGCCGGCGACGCACGAGGTGCGGCGCTACGCGGAGGAGCAGATGCAGCTGCTCGACCGCCTCGGCCACGCGTCGTCGAAGGCGTTCGAGGGGCCGCGAGAGCCGCACAGCCGGCCCGGCTGGGCCGAGATCCCGTCGTCGGCGCCGGCCGACGCGCCGCTTCCGTAACGGTGTCTGGCACCTCACGGTTTCCTAACGGTGCCTGATACCTCACGGTTTCCGAACGGTGCCTGACACCGCGAGGTGTCAGACACCGTGAACGTCCTCGTGACGGGCGGGTCGCGCGGGATCGGCCGCGCGATCGCCCTGAGGTTCGCACGCGACGGGGCGCGGCGCGTCGCGATCGGGTACCTGCGTAACGATCACGCCGCCGAGGAGACCGCAGAGGCGCTGCGCGCGGCCGGCGCCGAGCCCGTGCTCGTGCGCGGCAACGTCACCTCGGCGCGCGTGCTCGACGAGGTCGCCGCGCTCGGGCCGCTCGACGCGCTCGTGCACAACGCGGCAACGGGCGTCATCCGCCCTGCGCTCGAGACCGACGACCGCCACTGGGACTGGACGCTGAACGCGAACGCGCGCGCCCTGCTCTCGCTCGCACGCGTCGCGGCGCCGCAGATGCCGGCCGGCTCGTCGATCGTCGCCATCTCGTCGCTCGGCGCGCAGCGCGTGCTCGACAACTACGTGCTCGTCGGGACGTCGAAGGCGGCGCTCGAGTCGCTGGTGCGCTACCTCGCGGTCGAGCTGGCGCCGCGCGGCATCCGCGTGAACGCCGTCTCGGGAGGCGTCGTCGAGACGGCCGCGCTCGAGCACTTCCCGAACCGGGAAGCGATGCTCGAGGCGGGGCGGTCGAATCCCGTCGGCCGGCTCGTCACGCCCGAGGACGTCGCCGGCGCGGTGGCGTTCCTCTGCGGCCCGGACGCCGAGATGGTGCGCGGCCAGACGCTCGTCGTCGACGGCGGCTACTCGCTGCGCGCGTAGCCTCGCGCGATAATGCCCGTCCTTGGTTCGTCGCCTCGCGACGAACCAAGGACGCGAGTCTCACGCGCTACGCCCGCGCGACGAACCAAGGACGCGACTTAGGCGCGCGCGACGCGGCGCGCGTTGAACGCGAACACGCCGGCGACCGCGACCAGCACGGCGATCACGAACTGGCCGAACCCGCCGACGCCGGCGATGTGGCCGATGATGCCGCCGAGGATCGAGGCGGCGATCCCGATGCCCGCGGTCGCGAGGATCCCGATCGCCTGCTTGCCGGGCAGGATCGCGCGCGCGATCGCGCCGATCACGAGGCCGATGATCGCCCACCAGAGCAGCTTGAACACGAGCCCGACGACGATCCAGCCGACCACGAACAGCACGACCACGGCGACGAGGGCGATCAGGAGCACCGGCATGGGCTGCATTCTGGCGCAAACGCGCGAACCCGGCCCGCCTCGCGTGGAGGCGAGCCGGGTTCGAGGCCCCGTCCGCTACCTGCGGAGGTCGACCGGGAACGAGACGAGCCGGCGGGTGGAGATACCGCCGAGGACGTTGTCGCCCGGCTTGCGCGCCCGGACGAAGACGGCCAGCAGCTGCTGCCGCGGCGACGCCGGGTAGTGCGCATCCTGGTGCATGGTCTCGGTGACCCAGCCGTCGCTCCCCGTCGCCGCCTCCGGCGGAATCGAGAACTGAGCGAACGGCACCGCGGTCACGTAGACGAGTGCGCCGCTCACGGCGCGGCCGCCGCAGGCGGACACGTGGAACTTCACGGTCACGTCGCCGACGTGGCGGCCGAGCGTCGACGGGCTCGACTGCATCCCGTCGATGTTGAGCCGTGCGGGCGGCGACAGCTGCGTGACGCTCACGCCGCCGGTCCCGCTCGGGCAGCCGGTCGGCGCGGGCGGCGGCGCGGCCGCCGTCACGACCCCCGTCGGCGCCGAGGTGTCGTTCGCCGAGCCGGCGCTGTTCGACGCCTTCACGCGGACGCGAAGCGTGTGACCGACGTCGTTCGACTTGAGGTCGTACTCGCGCGCGGTAGCGCCGCTGATGCCGCCGCACGAACCGCCGTGCGCGTCGCAGCGAAGCCACTGGTAGGAGTACGAGATCGGGGTCGTCCCGTTCCACTTGCCCGGGTCGGCCGTGAGCGTCTTGCCCTCCTGCGTCGTCCCGCTGATCGTCGGCGGCGACGACTCGGACGGCTTCGTCGTCGTCGGCGCAGGCGCTGCGACGACCGCGGTCGGAGCCGACGTGTCGGATGCCGAGCCGTCGGCGTTCGTCGCGACGACGTGCACGCGCAGCGTGTTGCCGACGTCAGCGGACGTGAGCTGATACGTCTTGCTCTTCGCGCCGCTGATGTCCGCGCAGCTGCCACCGCTCTTGTCGCAGCGACGCCACTGGTACGTGTAGGTGATCGGGGCCGTGCCGTTCCACGTGCCGTGGTCGGCGGTGAGCATCTTCCCCTGCTGCGGCGTGCCGCTGATCGTCGGCGGCGACGACTCCGACGGCTGCGCGGTCGACGCGGCGCGGCCGGCCTGAGCCGAGCCGAGCAGCGCGCCGATGGCGATCGCCGCGCCCGCGACGAGCGCCGCGGTCAGCAGGCGTCGCAACGGACGCCTCGGGTGTGCTGGCATCAGCTTCTCCCTCCATGGGTCGAGTTCAGTGATCCAACGGTTCCCGTTGCAACGGCAGATCCCGTAAGCGGGATGTCAGGGTCTCGTAAGAGGCGATGTTTAAAACGCGCCGGCGTACGCAGACAGCGCCGGCTGCCCGCCGAGGTGCGCGTAGAGGACGCGCGACCCGGGCTCGATGCGACCCTCGCCGACGAGATCGATCAGCGCGGCCATCGACTTGCCCTCGTACACCGGGTCGGTGAGCATCCCCTCGAGCCGCGCGCAGAGGCGGATCGCGTCGAGCGTCTTCGCGTCCGGGACGCCGTACCGTCCCGCGTGCCACTCGTCGAGCAGCACGATCTCGCCGTCGTCGAGCTCTCGTCCGAGCTCGATCGCCTCGGCCGTGCGACGGGCGATGCGCGCGATCTGCGCGCGGGTCTGCTCGACCGTCGCCGAGCCGTCGATCCCGAGCACGCGGCGCTCGCGCTCCTGGGCGGCGAAGCCCGCGACCATCCCGGCCTGCGTCGAGCCGGTGACCGAGCAGACGACGACGGTGTCGAAGAAGACGCCGAGCTCGTTCTCCTGCGCCGCCACCTCCTGCGCCCAGCGCGCGAAGCCGAGACCGCCGAGCGGGTGGTCGGACGCGCCCGCCGGGATCGCGTAGGGCGTTCCGCCGGCGGCGCGCACCGAGTCGAGCGCCTCCTGCCAGCTCGGCCGGAACGCGATGTCGAAGCCCGCGTCGACGAGGCGCACATCGGCGCCCATCAGCCGCGAGAGGAGGATGTTGCCGACCTTGTCGTAGACCGCGTCGGGCCAGTCGACCCAATGCTCCTGCACGAGCACGCACTTCAGGCCGAGCCGCGCGGCGACAGCCGCGACCTGTCGCGTGTGGTTCGACTGCACGCCGCCGATCGAGACGAGCGTGTCGCAGCCCTGCGCCAGCGCGTCCGCGGCGAGGTACTCGAGCTTGCGTACCTTGTTGCCGCCGAACGCCAGACCGGAGTTGCAATCCTCGCGCTTCGCCCAGATGTCGACGCGACCGCCGAGGTGCTCGCCGAGCCGCTCGAGACGGTGCACGGGTGAGGGGCGGAAGAGCAGGTCGACGCGCGGGAAGTCGCCGAGCGCCACGGGCTCTACGGACCGGCCGGCGTCGTGAACCCGGGCCGCTTGCGCAGCAGCCGGCCGAGCGTGTCGGCGGCGACGTACCCGGCGATCTTCGGATTCTCCTGCAGCCGCCGCAGCGAGTACTCGTACCAGTACGTCCCGTACGGGACGTAGACGCGCAGGCGATGGCCGGCCGCAACCAGCTCGTCGCCGCGCTCGGGCCGCACGCCGAGCAGCATCTGGAACTCGTAGCGGTCGCGGTCGAGCTTCGCGCCGCGCACGATGCGCAGACCCTCGCCGATCAGGTACTCGTCGTGGGTCGCGATCGCGACGTACGACCCCTGCGCGACGAGCCGCTCGAGGCAGCGGACGAAATTGCGCCGCACCTCGTGGAAGCCGCGGTAGGCGATCGACGCCGGCTCGACGTAGATGCCCTTGCAGAGCCGCACGTTGTCGAGCCCGGGAACGTCGTCGAGCGTCCGCCGCAGCCGCGCCTGCAGCACGACGCCCACGTTCTCGTGCCCGTCGTCGCGCAGCGTGCGGTAGAGCTGCAGCGTGCGCTCCGTCGTCGACGAGTCCTCCATGTCGATGCGGACGAACGTCCCTCGCGCGGCGGCGTCCTGCAGGACGGCCTCGAGGTTGTCGCGGCACAGCTCGTGGTCGATCTCGAGCCCGAGCCCGCTCAGCTTCACCGACACGCTCGATTCCAGGCCGGCCTCGTCGAGGCGCGCAAGGACGTCGTGGTACTGGCCCGCGATCGTGCGCGCCTCGTCGGTGGACGCGACCTCCTCGCCGAGGACGTCGATGGTCGCGAGCTTGCCCTCGCCGTTCAGCCGCCCGACCACCCGCAGCGCGTCGTCGAGCGTCGATCCGGCGATGTAACGCGACGACAGCCGCTGCACGACGGGCTTCGGCACGGCCGGCAGCAGCTGGACGAGCGCGCGATCGAAGAGGGCCATCGAGCGGGGCGATTGTACGCCGCCCGCCCCGCGGGGAGAGCTACTGCTCGCGCATGAAGCCCTGGCGCGCGGCGCTGACGAGCGCCACCGCCTCGGGGAAGAGCACGCGCATCGCGTCGCGTAGCGCGAGCGCCTGCTCGTCGGGCCCGCCCGCGACCTGCATCTGCGACAGCGCGGCGGCCGTCAGCTCGACGGCGGTGTTCAGCGTCAGCGTCGCGAACTGCTCGCGCTGTGCTTCCTGCACGGACTCCGCCTGCTGCTCGGCGAACTCGCGCAGCCCGCGGAGGAGATCCTCCGGATCGCCTCCGAACGGAAAGCCCATCCCGCCTTCCACTCCGGCCAGGGTAGCGGTCAGACGAGAGGCACCGCGTAGGCGCGCTCGACCTCGCGGACGAACTCGTCGACCGCGCCCGTGCCCGAGCGCAGGGCCGCCGCGAACGGCGACGCGAGGTCGCCGAGCGCGCGCTCGAGCGCGAGCGTCGCCTCGCCGACGGCGTCGAGGTAGGCGGGCGTGGCGACGCGCGGCGGCTCGCCCACCGCGCGCTGCAGCTCGCACGCCGCCTCCTCGACCGCGTCGAGCTCCGCATCGGCGCCGTCTGCGGCCCGCAACTCCTCGAGGTGCGTGCGCAGCCCCTGGAGGTCGCCGCCGCCGGCGACGTCGCCGGCGAGCTCGCACATCGCGACGATCGACGCCGCGCCGCGCACGGCCGCACGGCGCGCGACCGGGGTGCCGGCCGCGTCGAGCAGCAGCCAGCGCTGCGACTCGCCCTCGCCGAGCGCGACGAGGTAGACGCGGCCCTCTCCTGCCGGCTCGGCGGCGAGCACGCCGGTCACCTCGCCGTGGGTCGAAGCGGCGGCCGCGATGCGCTCGAGCTCTTCCTGCAACGTCATCGGAAACTCTCGAACCTAGTTCATCGAAGATGAACTAGGTTCGGGGGTGTGACCGACGCCCGGCAGCTGTTCGCGCCGCTCGGCCCGACGTACGAGCGCTGGGCGGCGGTGCTGTCGTTCGGGCAGGACCCGCGCTGGCGGCGCTTCCTCGTCTCGCGGATCGAGGCCGGGCCGAACGACACCGTCCTCGACGTCGCCACGGGCACCGGCGCGGTGGCGCGCGAGCTGGTGCGGCAGAAGGACTGCTTCGTGGTCGGCGTCGACCGGACGCCCGAGATGCTCGAGGAGGGCCGGCTCCGCGCGGCGCTCGCGGGCGCGGCGCGCAAGATCCGGCTGCGCGAGGGCGACGCGCGGTCGCTGCCGTTCGAGGACGGCCAGTTCGACGCGCTCACGTTCACCTACCTGCTGCGCTACGTCGAGGATCCCGCGGCGACGCTGCGCGAGCTGGCGCGCGTCGTGCGCCCGGGTGGCACGATCGCCGGGCTCGAGTTCGGCGTGCCGAGAGGGATGTGGCGCGGGCCGTGGGAGCTGTGGGTCAGGCTCGGCCTGCCTGCCGCCGGCCGCGCGATCGGCGACGGTTGGCGGGAGGTCGGCGACTTCCTCGGCGGCTCGATCGCGCGCTTCTACGACGAGTGGCCGCTCGAGCGGCTGGCGGTGGCGTGGCGCGAGGCGGGCATCGAGCGCGTCGCCTGGCGGCGGCTCAGCTTCGGCGGCGGCGTCGTGACGTGGGGGCGCCGCGCGCGTGGCTGAGGTTCCGCGCCCCGCGTTCTACGCGCTGCAGCGGGGCGGCTGGCGCGACTACGTCACGCTCCTCCACCCGCCCTACACGCTGTGGCACCTGTCGTACGTCGCCGTGGGCGCCGCGCTCGCGCCGGGCTTCCACGCGGTGCGGCTCTGGTGGGCGCTCGGGGCGTTCTTCCTCGCGCTCGGCGTCGCGGCGCACGCGCTCGACGAGCTGAACGGACGTCCGCTCGCGACCGAGATCCCGAAGCGGATGCTCGCCGCGCTCGCCGTTGCGAGTCTCGCGGGGGCGGTCGCGATCGGCGTCGGCGCCGCGATCGCGTGGGGCTACGGGCTGCTCGCGTTCGTCGCCGTCGGCGGCGTGCTCGTGCCCGCGTACAACCTGGAGTGGTTCGGGGGCGCCGTGCACACCGACCTCGGCTTCGCACTCGCGTGGGGCGCGTTCCCGGCGCTCACCGGCTACTTCGTCGAGGCGCAGACGATCCGCGTCGACGCGCTGCTCGCGGCGGCGTACGCGACGGCGCTGAGCCTCGCCCAGCGGGCGCTCTCGACGCCCGTGCGGGAGGCGCGGCGCGCCCGCCGGACGACCGAGGGGGTCGAGACGCTCGAGCGCGCGCTCCGCCTGCTGACGCTCGCCGCGGCCGCCGTCGCCGTCGCCGCCGTGACGGCGCGGCTAACGTGACGGCGTGACCGTCGAGACGATCGTCGCCGTCGCCGCGGCGGCCGTGTCGGCGCTGGCGGCGGTTGCGTCGGCGCTTTTCCTGCTGCGGGTGCGGGCACGCTCGCGCGTCCTCGAGAGCGAGATCGCGCGCGGGAAGGCCGAGTTCGACGCGGTGATCGTGCGCGAGGTGCGGCAACGCGCGGACGAGCTGGAGAGCACGCTCGCGCGGTTGCGCGCCGACGCGCTGTCGCAGCTCACCGCGGAGGAGCGCCGCATCGCCGAGGAACGGCGGCGTGAGTTCGCCGAGCGGGAACGGGAGGCGTCCGCGCGCCTCGGCGACCAGCTCCTCGCGGGGCAGCGTGCGGTCGAGCAGCGCCTCTCGGCGTGGGCGAGCGACGTCGAGAAGCTGCAGGAGCGGCTGCGCGGCGAGCTCGAGCGGGTCGAGGCGCGGCAACAGCATCTGATGACGGAGCTCGCCTCGCGGATCGGCCGCGACGCGGAGGGCCTGCAGGGCGAGATCGACCAGCAGAAGCAGCTGCTCGCGCGCCTGCGCGAGGAGCTGACGAAGCAGGCGCACGACGCGGCCGAGACGGCGAGCTCGGAGCTCGAGGCGCACGCCGCGGAACGCCGGCGCGAGCTGCAGGAGGTGGCCGAGCGCCTCCGGCGGCGCGAGGTCGAGCTGCGGGAGCTGATCGAGCGCGAGGGCGGCGAGGCCGCGCAGCGGATCCAGTCCGCGCTCGGCGACGTCGAGCGGCGGCAGATCGAGCAGCTGAAGCGGATCGTCGACCGCGAGACGAGCCGCTTCGCCGAGGCCGCGCAACAGCAGTTCGAGACGACGGTGCGCGCCGAGCGCGAGGAGGCGGCGCGCCGGCTCGCGCGCGAGCTCGATCTCGCCGTCGAGCGGTTCGCGCGCGAGGCCGAGACGGTGCTCACCGAGCGGCTGAACCACGCGGGCGACGCCGCCGCGGCCCGCGTCGAGGAGCGGCTCGCGAAGCAGCGCGCGAACCTGGAGCGGCAGCGCGACGAGGTGCTCGCCTCGCTCGAGGAACGCGCGCACCAGGTCGAGGTCGGGTTGCGCGAGCGCCTGCGCGAGATCGCGACCGACGCGGAGTCGGAGCGCACCGTGCTCGAGGCGCGGCTCCACGACCTGATCCGCAAGCTCGACGAGCTCGGCGCGCGCACCTAACGAAACTGTTTCGAGGACATGTCCTCGAAACAGTTTCCGACCCTTCCCGGCCGCCAACTTTCCGCGGCAGGGTTCGTCTAGGAGAGGGCGAACAGGCGACGACGATGCCGCAGACGATCATCGAGCCACAGACCGAGCGCGAGAAGGTGGAGTCCTGGCGCCTCCACGTGCTCATCGAGGCCGGGTATCCGCTCGTCCTGGCCGAGAAGCTCGCGCACTCGGAGGCCGATCTGCACCGCGCCGTCGAGCTCGTCGCCGCCGGCTGCCGCTTCGAGATCGCGGCCGAGATCCTGCTGTAGCGGCGTCGCTACCATCGGCCGATGAAGGTCGAGGCGACGGAGGTCGAAGGGCGCAAGGTCTACTCCGTCCGCGCCTTCAACCAGGGCGTCGCGAGGTGGCTGGCCCGGCTGCCGACGCTGTGGGTCGAGGGCGAGGTGACCGAGCTGCGGCGGCAGCAGCGCTGGCAGTCGGTGTTCTTCACGCTGAAGGATCCCGACGACGGCGCGTGCCTCGCGGTGCAGATGCCGCGCGGGCAGTTCGACGCGCTCGACCTGGGCCTCGCCGACGGCGAGCGCGTGCACGTCTTCGGCCGCCCTGAGCTGTACGAGCAGCGCGGCGAGCTGCGGCTGAAGGCGCTGACGATCGAGCGCTTCGGCCTCGGCGCGCATCTCGCGGCGCTCGAGCGGCTGAAGCAGCGCCTCGCCTCGGAGGGGCTCTTCGACGCGCGCCGCAAGCGGCCGCTGCCGCGCATCCCGCGCCTGATCGGGCTCGTCACCGGCAACGACGCGGCGGCGAAGCGGGACGTGCTGACCGGCATCGTGCAGCGCTTCCCGCCGGCGAACGTGCTCGTCGCGGAGACGTACGTGCAGGGGCCGCGTGCACCCGCGGCGATCGCCACCGCGATCGGCGACCTCTGCCGCCGCGGCGTCGACGTCGTCGTGCTGGCGCGCGGCGGCGGCAGCTTCGAGGACCTGCTGCCGTTCTCGGACGAGCGCGTCGTCCGAGCCGTCGCGGCCTGCTCG
Organism: Gaiellaceae bacterium; assembly: GCA_035652835.1. GTDB lineage: Bacteria > Actinomycetota > Thermoleophilia > Gaiellales > Gaiellaceae > PALSA-600. The sequence goes on along the minus strand of DASRDA010000005.1, from coordinate 41,023 downwards.
GTGCCGACGGTGTCCGCGGTCGGGCACGAGCAGGACTCGCCGCTCTGCGACCTTGCGGCCGACGTCCGCGCGTCGACGCCGACCGCGGCCACGCGCCTCGTGGTCCCCGACGCGGGCGAGCTGCGCGCTCGGCTCGCACAGGGGCGCGAGCGTCTGCACCGCGGCGCGCACGCGACCGCCGAGAGGCACGCGCGACGGCTCGACGCCGCGCACGACCGCCTGCACCGCGCGCCGCTGCTCGCGCTCGAGCGTCGCACCGCGCGCCTCGACACCGCGCACGCGCGCCTGCGCGCGCTCAGCCCCGCAGCGACGCTCGAGCGCGGCTACGCGATCGTGCGCCGCGGCGACGACGTCGTGCGCTCCGCGGCGCAGGTGGCGCGCGGCGAGGAGCTGTCGGTGCGCGTCGCCGACGGCACGTTCGGAGCGCGCGTGGAATGAGCGAGCTCAGCTTCGAAGAGGCCGAGCGCGAGCTGGAGGCGATCGTCGAGCGGCTGGAGCGCGGCGACGCGAACGTCGAGGAGCTGACGCGACTGTGGGAGCGCGGCGAGCAGCTCTACCGTCTCTGCGCGACGAAGCTCGAGACCGTGCGCGGCCGCATCGAGGAGCTCGCGCGCTCGACGGAGGAGGCATAGGCGGTCAGCGCCCGGAGGCGCCGGCGCGCACGCGCTCGCGCTCCTCCTCGCCCGGCTCGTCCGCCTCGACCGCCGGCTCCTCGTCCTCCATCTCCTTGAGCATCGCGTACGAGATGCCCTCGCGCGCGAGGAAAACGAGGCCGACGCCGACGCCGACCGACGCCTCGATCGCCTGCAGGCCGAGCCCGAACGCGAACCCGCGCGCGTACGCGACGCCGTAGCCGACGAGCGAGGTCGCGACCGCGATCTGGACGACCCCGACGTTCCCCGGCCAGAACGGGACGATCGTGACGACGTTGATCAGCACGAGCACGAGCCCGGCGACGGGCAGCGGCTGGTGGATATCGAACGCCCGGAGAACGGCCCACACGGCGAGCAGCTGGCAGAACCAGCCGAGGTACTGGAAGGCGACGGCCGTCGCGGCGGCGCGCGGCCGGCGCATGATCGTCAGCCCCTCGCGGGCGCGCGCGAGCAGCAGGCGCACGCGGCCGAGCTCCTCCAGCTCGCGGCGCTGACGGCGCGCGAGCATCAGCGCTGCGAGCATCAGCGCGAGGCCGATCGCGAGCGCGGCGCCGATCGATCCGAGCGCCCAGCCGGGCAGCCGCGCCGACACGAGCACGAACACGACGAGCGTGGCGGCGGGCGGAACGTCGAACATCCGGTGCGCGAACACCGACCCGAGCAGCGTCGCGGTCGTGCCCTTGCGTCCCGGCAGCCGCCGCCGCAGCACCGCGGCGCGCGCGACCTCGCCGACGCGGCCCGGCAGCACCGCGTTCGCGAACAGGCCGACCGAGAACGCGGAGAAGACGAGTGGAAAGCGCGGGTGCGGCGGCTCGAGGGACTGCCTGATCACCGTGTTCCACGCCGCCGCGCGCGCGATCACCGAGAGCAGGTTGAGCCCGATCGCCGCCGCGACCCACTCCCAGCTCACGAGCGAGAACGCGTCGTGGACCTTGTGCCAGTCCGGGCCGCGCACCACGATCAGCGCGACGGCGACGCCGAGCACCGGCAGCACCAGCAGCAGCCTGAGCCGGCGCTTGCGCGCGTCGATCTTCACGCGGCAACCTCGACGTAGACCTCCTCGAGCCTGCGCGCGATGTCGTCCCACGCGTAGTTGGCGAGCGCGTGTGCGCGCGCGGCGCGCCCCATCTCGACGCGACGCGGCTCGTCGGCGAGCAGCTCGACGACCGCGGCGGCGAGGGCGTCGGGATCGTTCGGCGGAACGAGCGCTGCGGCCTCCGGCGTCGCGACGGCCGCGTAGCCGGGGATGTTCGAGGCGACCGCGGGCGTCGCGCAGGCGAACGCCTCGGCGAGCACGAGCCCGAAGCTCTCGCCGCCGAGCGCAGGTGTGACGGAGAGCTTCGCCCGCAACAGCTCCCTCGTGCGCACCTCGTTCGTCACGATCCCCAGCACGTCGATTCCCGCCTCGTCGAAACGCAGTCGCGCGTGCAGGAGACGGTACTGGAGCGGGTCGGTGCCGATCAGCCGCAGCCTGGCGCCGGTCTCGGCGTGGATCCGCGGCCACGCACGGAGGAGCGTCGGCAGGCCCTTCCGCGGGTCGTGGCGGCCGATGAACACGACCGCGTGGTCGCGGCCTGCGGGATCCGCCTCGGGCGGGATGAGGACGCCGTTCGGGACGACGCGGTAGTCGCCCGGCAGCCAGCGTCCCGCCGACTCCGCCGCCATCGGCGAGACGGCGATGCGAACGTCGATGCGGTCGGCCATGAAGCCCCAGAAGCGCAGGCCGAGCCGCATCCAGCCGAGGTCGCCGTGCGCGTGCCACGTCGCGACGAGCGGGCACTGCGCGAGCGCGAGCGTCGCGACGCAGATCGCCGGCGTCATCGGCTCGTGCAGGTGGAGCACGTCGAACCGTCCCTCGTCGAGCACGCGCCGCATTCGGCGCACCGTGCTCGGCGACAGCACGATGTTCGGCAGCGATCCGTTGGCAGGTACGACAACGGAACGGCCGACGGCGATCACCTCCGGCGGCAGGTCGCCGTGGCGGCCGCTGCGCGGGTGCAGGAGGCGCGTGAAGTGGCCGGGCGGGTCGTGGCCCATGATCAGCTTCACGTCGTGCCCGCGCCGCCGCAGCGCCGCCGCCTGGTGCTCCGAGTGCTCGACGACGCCACCCCAGTACGACCACGAGAACGGGACGACGATCCCGATCTTCACGCGCGCGCCACCGCGAAGGCCTCCGCCAGCCGTTCCGCGCCGGCGGCGATCCGCTCGTCGGGGACGGCGAGCGAGAGGCGGGCCCAGCCGGCGCCGCTCGGGCCGAAGCCCTCACCCGGCGCGACGGCGACGCGGTGCTCGGCGAGCAGCCGCTCGGCGGTCAGGCCCTCCGGAAGCCGGAGCCAGACGTAGAACGTGCCCTCGCTGACCGGCGGCTCGGGCAGCGCGGCCGCGAGCACATCGCGGCGCCGCTCGTAGGCGGCGACGCGATCCGCGACCGACTCCTGCGGGCCCTCGAGCGCGGCGATCGTCGCCGCCTGCAACGGCTCGAAGATCCCCACGCGGCAGTGGTCGTTCAGCATGTTGATCCGTTCGACGATCTCGGCGTTGCCGACGACGAAGCCGATCCGCCAGCCGGCCATCCCGTACGTCTTCGACATCGACCACATCTCGACGCCCACGTCCTTCGCGCCCGGCGTGGCGAGGAAGCTGCGCGGCTCGCGGCCGTCGAAGACGAGGTCGACGTAGGCCGCGTCGTGGACGACGGCGCCGCCGGTGCGCCCGGCCCAGCGCACCGCGGCTTCGAAGACGCCGTCCGGCGCGCAGACGGCGCAGGGGTTCGAGGGGTAGTTGAGGTAGAGCGCGGCCGCGGCCGGTGCGGCGTCGAGGTCGGGCGCCCAGCCGGCGTCGGGGTCGAGGCGCACCGTCTGCAGGCGCGCGCCCGCGAGCGCCGGCCCCGACGGGTAGTCGGGGTAGTACGGGTCCGGGAGCAGGATCGTGTCGCCCTCGTCGGCGAGGGCGAGCGCAAGCTCCACGATCGCCGTCTTCGTCCCGGGCACGAGCGCCACCTCGCGCTCCGGGTCGAGCTCCACGCCGTAGACGTCGCTGTAGCGCCGCGCGATCGCCTGCTTCGTGCGCGCGAGGCCGCGGATCGGCCCGTAGCCGTGGACGCGCGGCTGCCGTGCGCTCTCCGCGAGGGCCTCGACGACGTGCGGCGGCGGCCCGATGTCGGGGTTCCCGCGGCCGAGGTCGACGAGCGGCGGCCCCTCGCTCGCGGCCGCCTCGGCGACCTGCGCGAGCAGCGCGACGAAGTACTGCTGCGGCAGCCGGCGGAGGCGTCTCGGCAGCGGGCCCACCGCGCCGATCGTACTCGGGGGTGTGGCGTGGGTAGAGTCGGCGGCCATGTTCGAGGGAGGACTGGCCGAGCTGCACACGCACCTCGGCGGCTCCGTCGCCTCGGACATCATGTGGAGCCTCGCGCACGAGCAGGGAATCGCCCTGCCGACGCGCGACTACTGGGAGTTCGACCGGCTCGTCACGGTCAGCGACCCGCGGGGCGTGCCGGACCTCGACTCGCTCGACCGCATCTACCACCTGACGGAGCTGATCCAGAGCTCACCGACCGCGGTCGAGCGCAGCGTGCACGCGGCGATCGGCGGCGCCTACCGCTCGCAGGGGATCACGACCTTCGAGCTGCGCTTCAACCCGATGAAGCGCAACCGCGGCGGCGAGCGCGACCTCGACCACATCATCCTCGCCGCCGCGCGCGGGCTCGACGTGGCCTCGCTCGAGTATCCCCAGGTTCGCGCCGGGCTGATCCTGATGATGGACCGCACCTTCACCGCCGACCAGAACATGGTGATCGTCGAGAAGGCGATCCGCTACGCGGCGCGCGGCATCGTCGGCGTCGACATCGCCGGGCCGCGGCCGGACGGGCGGCGCTTCGACTACACGCAGATCCGCGAGCACGTCGAGGTCGCGCGCGCAGCCGGGCTCGGCGTGACGATCCACGTCGGCGAGGAGGGCGGCGAGCACGGCATCGAGGAGATCGGCGAGGTCGTCGAGTCGCTGCGGCCGGACCGGATCGGGCACGGCATCCTCGCGGCGCACGACGCGGAGCTGATGGAGGCGATCCGGCGTGCCGGCGTCACGCTCGAGGTCTGCCCCACGTCGAACCTGCTCACGAAGGCGCTGCCCGACGAGGCCGCCGTACGAGACACGTTCCGCACGTTCGTCGAGCACGACGTGCCGTTCACGATCGCGACCGACGGGCCGGAGATGATGCGGACGCACCTGCGCGACGAGTTCGACCTGCTGCTGCGGATCGGCGCGCTCGACGCCGACGAGCTTCGCGCCGCCAACGCCCGCGGGCACGAGGCGGCGTTCGTCGCGCGGCCCGCGGTGGCCGCGTAGCCCGGCACGGTCGCACCTCTGCCGCGTGGACGCAGCCCGTCCCCAAACGCGTGTCGCGTGGCGACCTCACCAACAAAGGTTCGATACCTGATAAGGTATCGCCATGACCGCGTGGGCTCTTCTCCGCGACGCGAGGCGACAGGCCGGCCTCTCGCAATCCGAGCTTGCTCGCCTGGCGGGCGCCCCGCAGTCGACGATTGCGAAGATCGAGCGCGGGCGGCGCGAGCCGTCTCTGGCAACCCTGCGGCATCTCGTCCGGGCGGCCGGCCTCGATCTTCGCTGCCAGCTGGTTCCCCGCGACGCGGACGAGGTCCGGCTGATCGACGCGATGCTTCAGCTGACCCCGGAGGCGCGGCTGCGGGCGCTGGAGGAGCAGAGCGGTTGGTTGGCAGAGATCGGGGTGCCGCACGCCAGTGGGTGACGACCCTTCCCGCGCGGAGCGGGGCACGCGCCCGCCTCTGCTTCGTCCGCACGCGATCATCGACGTCCTCGAGACTCACCAGCTCGCGTACGTGATCATCGGGGGCATCGCCGCAACGCTCTGGGGTTCGCCACGAAACACGTTCGACCTCGACATCTGTCCGGCATCGACGCGCACGAACAAACGGCGGTTGGCCGCGGCGCTGACTGCGTTGGAAGCGCGCTTCCGACCGCCGGGCCTCGAGCAGGAGGGGTTCGCTCCGCCGGGAGGATGGGACGAACGGAGCTTCGACCAGATCTCCGTCGCGGTTATGACACCTCTCGGCTGGCTCGACATCTGGTTCGCTCCCGACGGCACCGGCGGTTACGACGACTTGATCCAATCCGCTGCCGACGTGACGATCGCCCGGCACCGCGTCAAGGTCGCCGCGCTCGCAGACATCATCAGGTCGAAGCGAGCGGCGGGGCGCAGCAAGGATCTCGGGGCTCTCGATGACCTGCACGAGCTCGAGCGGCGGCGGAACGAGCTCGGCCGACGCGGCCCCTGACTCGGTCGTCAGCGGCTCGCGCCGTCGGCGGTAATCGAATACACCCTTCGACGAATGCCCATCGGCGGCCGCAAGCCGTACCTTCCATCCATGCAGGCACTCGTCGACCCCACCGAAATCACGGTGCGCCAGCGCCAGGTGATCGAGCTGATCGCACAGGGACTGTCGAACGACGAAGTCGGGCTCCAGCTCGGGATCTCCCCGCGCACCGCCAAGGCGCACAGCGACGCGCTGCGGCAGAAGCTCGGCGTGCCGCGCCGGCGGCAGATCCCAGTGGCCTACCGTCTGCTAACGGGCGAAGACCCGTTGGCGTCCTGCCTCGAGTCGGCGCGAGCCGACAACGGGGGCTGACGGCGAAGCGGCGCCCGCGACGTCACCCTCCGTCGCGGGCGCCCCAGCTCTTGGCAGAGGGCACCGACTGACATAGCGTTGACCCAACGACGTGCGGCGGCCTTGGGGAGTGGGCATGACCGCTGGCAGGCAACAAGCGACACGAAGAAGAGGGCAGCGCCGGATCATCGAGCGCCCGCGGCTGACGCGGCTGCTCGACGACATGGACGCGCGGACGATCCTGCTCACCGCGCCGGCCGGCTACGGCAAGACGACGCTCGCGCGGCAATGGGCGCGCACGCTGAACGGCCTCATCTGGATCGCGTCGACCCCGTCGCACTGCGATGTCGTCACGTTCTCGGAGGACGTCGCCGCCGGCGTGGACGCGCTCGGAGGCGCCGCCGGACGCTTCATCCGCGAGCTCGTGCGGGCGCGCAGCAATCCGCAGCGCGCCGCCCGCGAGATCGCGAACGCTCTGGCGGTACGCGTCGAGGAGACCGCCGTGCAGTGGGTCGTCATCGACGACTACCACGAGCTCGCACAGTCCCCCGAGGTCGAGGAGATGGTGACGATCCTCCGCGAGAGGATCTCGGCGCGATTCCTCGTCGCCTCCCGCAGCCGGCCCGACTGGGTGACTGCGCGCCAGATCCTGTACGGCAGGGTGGGCGAGCTCGGACCCGACGAGCTCGCGATGACGCCGGCCGAGACGAGGCAGCTGCTGGGCACGCGCCCCGACCTCGAACCGCTCATTCGGCGCGCGCAGGGGTGGCCGGCGGTGCTGACGCTGGCGGCCGGCCTCGACGCCGAAGCGCGGCACGAGAACCCGCTGCCGACCATGCTGTACCGATACGTCGCGGAGGAGCTGTACCAGTCTGCGCCGCTCGACGTGCAGGACGCCCTCATCACGCTGGCGCTGCTGCCGAACCTGGACGAGACGACGCTCACGGGACGCTTCGGCCCGGACGCCGATCGCTTCGTCGACCGCGCGCAAGAACTCGGCTTCCTGACCGGAGGCGAGCCATTCGAGCTGCACCCGCTGCTGCGGGAGTTTCTGCTCTCGAAGCTGGCCGAGAGCCCGGGCGCCGAGCCCCGCGTGCGCGAGGCTGTGCACGGGCACCTTGCCGCCTCGGCCTGGGACGGCGCGCTGGACCTCGTGCTGCGCTTCAGCCTGGAGGATCTCGTCGATCCGGTTCTGGAGCAGGGCTTCAAGCCGCTCGTCCGAAGCGGGCGCCTCGGGACGCTCGCGTCGTTCGCAGCCAGGATCCGCGATGCTCCAGGCTTCCCGCCGCCCGCGGTGGACGTCGTCGAAGCGGAGGTGGCACTCCGCGACGGTCGCTTCGAGCTGGCGATCGAGCTCGCCCGCCGCGTCCAACCTCATCTCGGGCCTGAGCACCCACTGAAGTCACGCTCGAACACGGTTCTTGGCCAGGCGAACTTCTTCGCCGCGGCGTTCGCTGAAGCACACGATGCGTTCGCGATCGCTCAATCCACCGCCCTAGACGACACGGACGCGACCGAGGCACTCAACGGTCTAGCCCGAGCAATCATCTTCCGTGAGGAGGGCGACCTCGCCCCGGTCATGAGGGCACTCAGGCGCGAGCGACATCGCTCCCCCAACAACCTCTTGCGGTTTGCCGCCGCAGAACTGTGCCGTCGCTGGTTCGAAGAAGGACTTCGCGATCCTCTTCCGATTGAGGAGCCTCTCCACGCTTTGCCTCAGGTCGAAGACCCTCTCGTACGGACAGCGTTCACGTACGCCGCCGCGTGTTCGTTGGCGCAACGCGCGGAATACCGACGCGCTATCGACTTTCATCGGCTACTCGCCAAGGACGTCGAGTCATTTTCACTGGAGTTCGCGTCCCCGTACTTGCACTGGACCGCAGCACTCATCAACCTCGGGTTACGCCGCTTCGGAGAGGCCAACCGATCGCTACGAATCCTTGAACGATTCGCTCACGACACGAACCATCCCGAACACGCGCTCAATGCGTCCCTCCTTCGCGCGCGGATGCTGCTGCAAACCGGTGAGGCACGTAGCGCCCTTGAGTGTCTCGAGGTTCAGGAAGAAGCGCCAAGCCCACCTTCGTGGCGCGCCGAGCATGCCGCGAGTCGCGCGTTGGTCCTCGCCTGCATTGGGGAGGCGGATGCCGCGGAGGCTAGCGTCGACATTGCTGAACGCATGACGCGTTGCGTCGAAGTGAAGGTGATTGGTGCCGCCGCGCGTGCCGTTTCGGCCGCGCGATCTGGCAACGTCAGAGGAGCACTTGCGCTGATCGAGCTCGCTGAAACCGTCGCGACGTGGGATCCCGTCGTGTGCGCGGTCCGATCCTCGCGCGAACTTGCGGACATGCTGACCGCCAACCCGCGCTCACGACCTCGCCTGCAGCGACTCTGGTACGGCACGATGGACTACGCACTGGCTCGCCGTGCAGGCTTCCGCACTCCGTCACCACAAAGCGCGTCCGAGCTCCTGTCCCCGCGCGAGCAGGAGGTTCTCGGGCTCGTAGCGAGAGGTCTGCGCAACCGCGATATTGCTGCTGCGCTCTTCATCGCCGAGTCGACGGCGAAGGTGCACGTACGGCACGTGCTCGAGAAGCTTGGAGTCCGCTCTCGAGCGGAGGCCGTGGCGCGCTATGCGGAGCTGATGGAGTCTCAGACTGTCGCGACAGCGGCTTCAGGTACCGGCGCCTCGGCGACCGAGCTCGACGCGTGTTGAAACTCGTCGCCCCGCGCAAGCCGGTACGCCTCTGACGCCCCGGCGAGGATCGCTTCGAACGCCGCGACGACGCCGGTATCGAATTGTGTCTCGACGGCCTGGGCCAATCGAAGCCGCGCAACCCGGCTCGGCATTGCATCGCGGTAGGGGCGGTCGGAGGTCATCGCGTTGTACGCATCCGCCACGGCCACGATCCGGGACAGCAGCGGTATCTCCTCGCCGCTGATCCCGTCCGGGTAGCCGTGACCGTCCACCCGTTCGTGGTGGTGCCGCACGATGGAAGCGATCTCGGCGTACGTGTCCACGTTCGCCAGAATCTTCTCTCCGATCTCAGAGTGACGCTGCATTTCGCGACGCTCCTCGAGTGTCAAGGCGCCCGGCTTGTCGAGGAGGCCGGTGGGAAGTCCGATCTTGCCGATGTCGTGAACCAGTCCACACAGGTAGGCGAGCGCCTGGGTCTCCTCACTGAGGCTCATCCTTTCTGCAATGTCTCGAGCGTAGATGGCCACCGCAGCGGAGTGACCGGCCGTGTACCGATCCCGCGCGTCGAGTGTGGCGATCAGCCCGTTCGCAAAGGACAAGTTGGCCGCCCGAAGTTGCTCGTTCGCCGTCTGAAGATCCTCAGCAAGCTTGCGCTCGTCCTGGTACAGAAGGAACCACCGTTGCGCGGCGAGGGCGGGGCCAAAGAACAGTGGCAACGTCCAAGGAGAGATGTCTCGGTACGCGAGAACGAGCAATGCAACAGCTGGCCCGTAGAGCGGCACGGACGCGACCGTGACCGGAAGCGCCTCTCGTGCCGCGTCTCGCCATGAACCGTGCCCGCGAAGTGCAAACGTGGCTGAGGCAAACGCGCCGTCAACCACTTCGGCGACCAGCGCCGCTGCACCTGATCCGGCAATGATGCTTCCGACCCCCGCCGGCACAAGCGCAGCTACACCTGCCGAGGCCCCAGCTGCCGCAGCCCCGGTGATGGCCCTACTTGAGAGATAGGTCAATCGGCCCGCAGCAGGGAACGGAAGGCCCACGACCGAAGCACCGAACACGGCCATTGCCGCGAGCGGTCCATACAGAACAGCCGCACAGACGGCTGGGAGCAGGGAGATCGAGATCCGCAGTTCGCCACGGACCTTGATCCGGCCGCCCTCCCCCAGCGCGGCCACCGTAGCCAGTCCGATGACGCCCGCCCAGTTTCCGATTCCAGTGTGCGCGAGAAGAAGTCCCGCGAGAAGCCCACATGCGGCGACCATGAGCGCGCCGATGTAGACGGTCACCGCCGTGCTCAGATCCGCCGCTACTTGCTGAATCCGCGCGAAAATTGACATGTCACCCAAACGGGTGATAACCTCGCCTAGCCGTCAGTCTGAGAACGGGAGTCCGGTATGCGCAAGTTTGTTGATCTGGTCCGCCGCGGCAGGGTCGCCGGCGGCTGGTCGGTCTGGTAGGAACCGACACACGAAACTGGTTTTCTGCCATGAGTGCGTCCCCCATTCGTGGGATTGCGCACAGGCGGTCGAAAACCTCCTGAGAGACGTCAGCTGATGAGCCCACGCCGGAAGCCAACCGCGACGGCGTGGGCTCTGCTGCGCGCCTGGAGCTTGGCCAGCAGGTGGCGGACGTGGCTCTTCACCGTCTCTTCGCTCAGGAACAGCCGCTCGCCGATCTCGCGGTTGACGAGGCCGTCCGAGATCAGCTGGAGCACCTCGGTCTCGCGCGCCGTCGGCTCGAGCCCGGTCTCGGCCTGAGGGCTCCCGAGCGGCACCACGCTCGGGGCCGCGTCACGGCGAGCCGCGACGGACTCGAACCGAGCCGTGTGCTCCCGATAGCGCATGAGAATGGCGTTGCGCTCCGCAGCGTTCACGTCCTCCGTATCGGCGCAGCCCTCCAGGGGCTTTAGCCGCCATTTCGCTACCTCCTTCGAGTGAGCTAGAGGCGGCCGAGCGAACGCCGACGCGCGCGCAACTCGGCCGGCTCGGGCTCCTCGACGACGCCGAGCCCGTCGCGCGCCGTCGCGTGCAGGATGCGGCCGTCGCCGAGCCAGAAGGCGACGTGGTCGGCGCGGCCGCCCGGGTCGCCGTAGAAGACGAGATCCCCCGGTGCGGCGACGCCCTCCCCCACCGGCGAGGCCGCTTTCGCCTGCTGCCACGCATCGCGAGGCACCAGCCGTCCCGCCCGGCGGTACGCCATGTGGACGAGGCCGGAGCAGTCGATCCCGCGCCGCGTCATCCCGCCCCACTCGTACGGCGCACCCAGAAACGTGCGCGCCGCCTCGAGGGGCGACCCGACCGACGCCGAGGGCAGCTCCCCCACGCCCTCCTCGAGCGCCGCCGAACGAATCCAGCCGGGGTACCCGTACGCCGTCCGCACGCGCGTCCACTCCTCGAGCCGCTCGAGCACCTCGAGCGGCTCGCCGGCGAGCGCCTGCGTCACCTGCTCCGCGTCGTCCGCCGGCTCGGCCCGCAGCGCCGCGACCTCGACGCGGCACCTCACGACCCGGCGTGCTTCGCGATCTTCTCCTCGAGCATCCGCCGCACGTCCGGCCAGTCGTCGTCGACGATCGCGTACCAGGCGGAGTCGCGCACCGAGTCGGGCAGGATCATGTGCTTCCGGAAGATGCCCTCGAAGCGGCCGCCGATGCCGAGGAGCGCGCCGCGCACGCGCAGGTTGCGGGCGTCCGTCTTGAACTCCACCCGCATCGCCCCCCAGACCTCGAAGGCGTGCCGGAGCAGCAGGAACTTCGTCTCGACGTTCGCGCCCGTTCCCCACCGGGCGCGCTCGAGCCACGTCCAGCCGATCTCGACCCGGCGGTGGAGCGGGTCGACGTTGAGGTAGCGGGTCGACCCGGCCGGCTGCCCGTCGACGACGACCACGAACGGCACCTCGTGCTCGGCCGCCAGCGCCAGGTCGAACCAGCGGTCGAACCCGAACGTGTAGAGATTGGTGTACCGGTGGATGTGAGGCTCCCGCTCGGCGGCCTCCCGCAGCCCGTCCCGGTGCCGTTCCTCGATCGGCTCGACACGGACCAGGCGGCCGACGAGCGGACCGTCCGGCCGCAGAGTGGACACGCTCCTCTCATTCACAAACCGAGTATCACCTGCACGCGTCACAGTAGATACTTGTCCCACCCAACCCCCGGAGGAAGCCCATGAATCGGAGAACCGGACTGCGACTCGCGGCCCTGCTCGGGCTCGTCGCCGTCGCCGTCGCGGCGGTCGGCGCGAGCACGGGCCTGTCGCGACCGCTCGCTGGCAAGCACGCCACCGCGTCCAACGTCATCATCGACGGAACGACGGGGACGGTCGTGAACATCGATCCGGCGAACCAGTACGACTACGACTCGTTCACGCTCGACCTGCCGCTCTTCCAGGGCCTGTACGGCTTCCCGCACGGCGCGAAGCTGCAGCCCGTGCTGGCGACCGGCTGCAAGGCCTCGGCGAACCTGAAGACGTGGACGTGCGGGCTGCGCCACAACGTCAAGTTCTCCGACGGCACGCCGATGACCTCGGCGGACGTCAAGTGGTCGTTCGACCGCGTGCTGAAGATCAAGGGCGACCAGGGCATCTGGACGCTCCTCTCGAACCTGAAGAGCACGACCGTCAGCGGGCCGTACACGGTGGTCTTCCACCTGAAGGAGCCGGACTCGATCTGGCCGTACATCCTCTCGACCAACGCCGGCTACGTCGTCCCGAAGGCGAAGTACCCGTTCAACAAGATCCTGTCGAACACGGATCCCCAGGTTGGGACCGGCCCGTACAAGCTCGTGAAGTTCACGCCGGGCCAGCAGGCGGTCCTCACGCCGAACCCGTTCTACTGGGGGCCGAAGCCGAAGAACGGCGGCATCATCATCAACTACTACTCGAAGTCGTCGACGATGAAGCTCGCGCTCGAGAAGGGCGAGATCGACATGGCGTTCCAGTCGTTCACGCCGACCGAGCTCGCGTCGCTGAAGAAGGAGAAGGGCATCGTCGTGCACTCCGGGCACGGCGTCGTCATCCGCTACCTCGTGTTCAACGTCGTGAGGCCGCCGTTCAACAGCCTGGCGGTGCGGAAGGCGATCGCGTACCTGATCCCGCGGCAGGACATCGCGACGCGCGTGTACCACAACACCGTGGTGCCGCTCTACTCGATGGTGCCGGCCGGCCTGCCCGGGCACATCGACGCGTTCAAGTCGCTCTACGGAGCGTCGCCGAGCGTCGCGAAGGCGAAGGCGGTGCTCGCGAAGGCGGGCGTCAAGACGCCGTTGCCGATCACGATCTGGTGGACGCCGTCGCACTACGGCGACGCGTCGGCCGACGAGTACGCCGAGATCCAGCGGTCGCTCAACTCGTCCGGCCTGTTCAAGGTGACGCTGAAGTCGGCCGAGTGGGCGCAGTACAGCGGCGCGCTCGGCAAGACGTACGGCGCGTTCCAGCTCGGCTGGTTCCCGGACTATCCGGACGCCGACGACTACACCGTCTCCTTCTACCAGCCGAACGCCTTCTACAACAACGGCTACAGCGATCCGAAGATGACCAAGCTGATCGCGCAGGAGCGGGCCGCCCGCACGAACGGCGCACGCATGGCCGCCCTCCGGGCGATGCAGACGCTGGGAGCGAAGGACCTGCCGACGATCCCCTACTGGCAGGGGAACATGATCGCCGTCAGCAAGAGCAACATCCAGGGCGTCAACTCCACGCTGGACGCCGCGTACTACATGCGGTTCTGGCTGCTGTCGAAGTCGTAGGAGAACCCACCTCGACGAAGGGGCGCCCCGTGCGGGGCGCCCCTTCCGAGTAACCTCGAACCGTGGCCGGAACCTCGCTCAGAACGTATCTCCTGACGCGCCTCGCGCTCGTCGTCCCCATGGTGCTGATCCTGCTCACGATGGTGTTCCTGCTGCTCCGGGTGGCGCCGGGGAACCCGATCCAGGCGGCGCTCGGCGGCCACGTCCCCGCCGCGTACGTCCAGCAGATCACGCACCGGCTCGGGTTCGACAAGCCGCTCTATCAGCAGTACGGCGACTACCTCTGGGACATCCTGCGCGGCAACTTCGGCACGACGATCACCGACAACCGCAAGCTCTCGCAGATCATCACGCAGAACGGCGCGGCGACGCTCGAGCTGACGTTCTTCGCGATGCTCGTCGCGATCGTCGTCGGCGTGCTCGTCGGCCTCGTCGCCGGACGGTACCGCGACACGCCGCTCGACGTCTTCGGGCGCCTGTTCGGGATCGTCGTCTACGCGACGCCCGTCTTCTTCCTCGGACTGATGGCGCAGCTCGTCTTCGGCGTCTGGCTGAACTGGCTGCCGACCTCCGACCAGGCGAGCCCGCTCACGCAGGCGCTGCTGAAGACGCACACGAACATCTTCGTCGTCGACGCGCTGATCGACGGCAACTGGAGCGCGCTCAAGGACGTCTTCGAGCACCTCGCGCTGCCGGCGGCGACGCTCGGCCTCACGACGGCCGGCATCTTCATCCGCCTGATCCGCGTGAACGTGATCCGGACGCTGCGCGACGACTACATCGAGGCCGCGCGCGCCCGCGGGATCCCGGAGCACCGCGTAGTGTTCCACCACGCGTTCAAGAACGCGCTCGTGCCGGTGATCACGGTCGTCGGCCTCAACATGGCGCTGCTCCTCGGCGGCGCCGTGCTGACCGAGACGACCTTCAACTGGCCGGGCATCGGCCACGCGCTCGTCACCTACCTCGAGAACCGCGACTACACGGCCGTGCAGGGGATCATCGTCGTGTTCGCGCTCGTCGTCGTCGCGGTCAGCGTGCTCGTCGACTTCATCAACGCGTACGTCGACCCGAGGATCCGGTACTGATGGCGACCGCCGCCGCTCCGATCCGCTCCCTGCGCGGCCGCGCCGGCGTGATGGCGCTCGGCCGCGCGGTGAAGCCGATCCGCGAGGCGCGCGGGATCGCGCGCTGGATGCTCTGGTCGGGTGCTGCGATCACCGTCTTCTTCATCGTGCTCGCGCTCTTCGCGTCCGTGATCTCGCCGTACAACTTCAACCAGTACCGGTCCGGCGGCGTGCGCTTCGCGCAGCTCGCGCACCCGTCGTCGAAGCACTGGATGGGGACGACCGTGCAGTCGACGGACGTGATGGCCCGTGTGATCTGGGGCGCGCAGACGGAGCTGAAGGTGGTCGTGATCGCGCTCGCGATGGCGCTCACCGTCGGCGTGCCGCTCGGCCTCATCTCCGGCTACTTCGGCGGCGTGCTCGACCGCGGGCTCGTGTTGATCATGGACGCGCTGTTCGCGTTCCCGTACCTGCTGATCGCGATCGTGATCGCGTTCCTGCTCGGGAACTTCCAGGGCGTCCTGACGGCGGCGATCGCGATCACGGTCGCCTACGTGCCGCTCTACTTCCGCGTGGTCCGAAACCACGTGATCAGCGTGCGCGAGGAGCCGTACGTCGACGCCGCGCGGGCGCTCGGGGCGCGGCCGCGCACGGTGATACGCAAGTACGTGTTCTTCAACGTCGTCCAGAACGTGCCCCCGATCGCGACGCTGAACGCGGCCGACGCGATCCTGCTGCTCGCGGCGCTCGGCTTCCTCGGCTACGGCATCCAGCCCACGCAGGGCGCCGAGTGGGGCTACGACATCAACCGCGCCGTCTCCGACGCCTCGTCCGGCATCTGGTGGACGGGGCTCTTCCCCGGACTCGCGATCGTGCTGCTCGTCACCGGGCTGACGCTGCTCGGCGAGGGGCTCAACGAGACGATCAACCCCGTCCTCCGCCGGCGCCGCTTCGGGCGCATCGAGTTCGAGGCGCAGACGCCCGGGGCGATCACCATCGAGCCGCTGGTCGAGGAGGACGAGCAGTGAGCTCGCCCCCGCCGCTGCTCTCGGTCCGCAACCTGCGCGTGTACTACGGGACGCCGGGCCACCCGGTGCGCGCAGTCGACGGCGTGTCGCTCGACATCGGCGAATCGGAGGTCCTCGGCCTCGTCGGCGAGTCCGGCTGCGGGAAGTCGACGCTCGGCCGCGGCATCCTCGGGCTGCTGCCGGAGGGGGCGCGCGCGAACGGCGAGGTGCTCTACGGCGGCCGCAACCTGATCGACCTGCCGCCGAAGACGCTGCGGCGGATGCGCGGCCCGGAGCTCGGACTGATCTTCCAGGAGCCGATGACGCGGCTCAACCCGCTGATGCGAATCTCGGACCAGTTCCGGGAGACGCTCGAGCAGCACGAGCGGAAGCTCACGAGCCGCGAGATCCGCCGGCGCTCGCTCGACACGCTCGGCCGCATGGGCATCCCGCCGACACGCTTCAACCAGTACCCGCACGAGTTCTCGGGCGGGATGCGGCAGCGGATCATGATCGCGCTCGCGCTCGTGCTGCGCCCGAAGCTGCTCGTCGCCGACGAGCCGACGACGTCGCTCGACGTGATCGTCGAAGGGCAGATCCTGGCGCTGCTCTCGGACCTGAAGCGCAACTTCGGCACCGCGCTGATGCTCGTCACGCACAACCTCGGCATCGTCGCCGAGTCGTGCGACCGCGTGGCCGTCATGTACGCGGGGCAGATCGTCGAGGAGGGGCCGGCGCGCGACGTCTTCGCGGAGCCGAGCCATCCCTACACGCGCGAGCTGCTGCGCTCGACGATCTCGCTCGACACCACCGAGCTCCACTCCATCCCGGGAGCGCCGCCGAACCTGATCGACCCGCCGAGCGGCTGCCGCTTCCACCCGCGCTGCCCGGACGTGATGGCGGTGTGCCCGGCGAAGGTGCCGATCGAGACGCGCCCGGAGCCGGGACGCCGCGTGCTCTGCTGGCTGCACGGGCCCGAGTCGGCGATCCCGCCCGGCGGCACGCAGCCGCTCGAGCGCGAGGCGATCGCCGTCGCGGAGGAGGCATGACGGACGACACCCGCGTCCTTAGTTCACGAAGTGAACTAAGGACGGGCATTTCCTCGGAGGAGCCACTCGTCTCGGTCCGCGGGCTGAAGACGTACTACTCGATCCGCGGCAACTTCCTCGACCGGCTGATCGGCCGCGAGGGCGCGGCGGTGCGGGCGGTCGACGACGTCTCGCTCGAGCTGCGCAAAGGCGAGGTGCTCGGCCTCGTCGGCGAGTCGGGCAGCGGCAAGACGACGCTCGGCCGGACGCTGCTCGGCCTCGTCCCCGCCACCGCCGGCAGCGTCGTCTTCGAGGGCCGCGAGCTGACCGGGCTGCGCGAACGCGACCTGCGCAGGCTGCGCCGGCGGATCCAGGTCGTGTTCCAGGACCCGCACGCGTCGCTGAACCCGGCGATGACGATCGCGCAGGCAGTCGGCCACCCGCTCGAGATCCACGGCGTCGCCGGAAGCCGCGAGCAGCTGCGTGCGCAGGTCGCCTCCGCGCTCGAGCGCGTCGGCCTCGCGCCCGCAGAGCAGTTCATGGACAAGTACCCGTCCGACCTCTCCGGCGGCCAGAAGCAGCGCGCAGTGATCGCGCGCGCGATCATCCTCAGCCCGGTCCTCCTCGTCGCGGACGAGCCCGTCTCGATGCTCGACATGAGCGTGCGGGCGAAGATCCTCGAGCTGATGCTCGCGCTGAAGAACGAGCTCGACCTCACGTACCTCTACATCACACACGACCTCGCGACGGCCAAGTTCTTCTGCGACCGCATCGCGATCATGTACCTCGGTCGCATCGTCGAGATCGGCCCCTCGGAGGAGATCTACGAGAACCCGCGGCACCCGTACACGCAGGCGCTGCTCAAGGCGATCCCGGAGCCCGACCCGCGCCGCAGCGTGCCGCGCGACCTGCCGCGCGGCGAGGTGCCCGACGCGTCGAGGCCCCCGCTCGGATGCTCGTTCCACCCGCGCTGCCCGCGCGCGTTCGAGGTCTGCGGCTGGGAGTCGCGCGACCTGCGCGAGCTGCTCGAGCGGCGCTGGGCGCACCTGGAGGAGGAGCGGTACGAGGCCGAGCAGGCCGCCCTCGGCAGCCTCGACCCCCTGGACACGCCGCAGACGCGGGTGCGCCTCCCCGTCGGCGACCCCGGGCGGGCGATGCAGGTCCTCGAGACCGCTCGCGACGCGGATCCCGCGGATCCCTTCTGGCGCGGGGTGAAGCGCCTCGAGCCGGCGAACGGCGCGCTCGAGATCGAGTGGCACGAGCCGCTCTCGCCGAGGCTGCTGCCGGCGGGCGTCGTCGAGGTCGAGTGCCACCTGTACGACGAGGAGGCGCTCCGCCGCGCGGAGCAGCTTCGGGCGCCTCGAGAGCCCGTGGCGAGCGGCTCGGGAGGGGCGACGTGAGGCTCGCGTCCGCCGGCGCCGTGGCGTGCGTCGCCGCGGCGGCGATCGCGCTCGCGGTTCCCGCGCTCGGCCCCGCCTCGGACGCGGCCCGGCTGCCCGGCTTCGTCGGCTGCCGCGCGTACACCGCGGCGAGCCCGAAGCCGATCGTGCGGCCGCGCTCGATCATCGCCGCGTGCGCCGACGCGAACCTCTACTTCACCGGTCTCCGCTGGTCGACCTGGACCGCCACGCATGCCACGGCGACGGGCACCGCGCACGTCAACGACTGCACGCCGAGCTGCGCCGCGGGCCGCTTCCATACGTACCCCGCCCACGTGATGCTGTCCGGCCCGCGCTCCTGCGCCGGCAAGCGCGAGCTGACGGCGCTGCGCTACCGCTTCCCGGCGAAGTACGGCAGCGGAACGCAGACCTTCCGCTGCCGCTAGGGCGGGAACCCGCGTCCTTAGTTCACTACGTGAACTAAGGACGGGAGTTTCGGCCTACGCCGCCAGCCCGGCCAGCTCGCGGAGCGCGGCCAGCCGCGACAGCGCCTGGCCCTCGAGCTGGCGCACGCGCTCGCGGGTCAGGTCGAGCTCGTGGCCGATCGCCTCGAGCGTCCAGGGCTCGCCGTCGAAGCCGAAGCGCAGCTCGAGGATGCGCCGCTCCCGCTCGGGCAGCGCGTCGAGCGCCTTGCGGATGTTCTGGCGGCGCAGCGACTCCTCGGCCTCGTCGAACGGGTCGACCGCCTCGCGGTCGGCGAACAGATCGCCGAGCTCGCCCTCGTCGTCCGCGCCGACCGTCTGGTTCAGCGACACGGACGCGGACGCCGCCGAGAGCGCCTCGTCGACGTGCTGCATCGGCAGGCCCGTCGCCTCCGCGAGCTCCTGCTTCGTCGGCTCGCGGCCGAGCTCCACCTCGAGCCGGCGCGCCGCGCGCGAGAGCTTCTGCTGCCGCTCGACGACGTGCACCGGCACGCGGATCGTGCGCGCGTGGTTCGCGACCGCGCGCTGCACCGACTGGCGGATCCACCAGGTCGCGTACGTCGAGAACTTGTAGCCACGGCGCCAGTCGAACTTCTCGACCGCGCGGTTCAGGCCGAGCGTCCCCTCCTGGATCAGGTCGAGGAACGGCACGCCGAGCCCGCGGTAGCCCTTCGCGATCGACACGACGAGCCGCAGGTTCGACTCGATCATGCGCCGCTTCGCGCGCCCGTCGCCGCGCTCGATCGCCTTCGCCAGCACGACCTCCTCGTGCGCGGTGAGGAGCTTGTGCTTGCCGACGTCGGCGAGGAAGAGCTGCAGGCTGTCGCCCGCGCCCGACGGCACGTCGGCCTCGTAGACGACCGGCTCAGGCTGCGCCTTCGTGTTCTTCTCCTCGACGACGGGCTCGCGCACCTCGAGGCCGATGCGCTCGAGCTCGCGGACCAGGTCTTCCGTGTCGGGCTCGGCGAGGTCGTTCTCGACGACGAACGCCTCGAGCTCGGCGGGCTCGATCCAGCCCCGCTCCTCACCCGCCTCGAGCAGCGCACGGGCGCTTTCGGTCTCAAGCAGTTCGGACAGCTGGCTCTGGGTCAACGGGTCTTCGATGTCCTTTCGTTTCTGCGATCGCCTCTGCAAACCTTCCCACCTTACGGGGTCCGGCCGCCGCGCACCAGCCCCAGGGCGTCCTGGGCTGGATCAACGCCCGCACCGGCGATGCAATTCCGTGCGGCGGCCCTCCTCCCGCAAGCTGCCCCGTGAGTATGGACGCCGGCCGGCTCGAAATGTTTGGCGAAAGTGTTGCGTCTTCGTGAAGAACCGCGCTACGAGCGCTTTCGTGAGCGGCGCCGTCGCGGCGTCGCGCCGCGCTCGCGCCGCTCGAGCAGCAGCTCGGCCGCCCGCTCGAGCGTCACTCCCTCCACCGTGTCAGCGCCGCGCAGGCTCGCGTTCGTCTCGCCGTCGGTGACGTAGGGGCCGAAGCGCCCCTCCTTCACCACGATCGGCTTGCCGCTCGCGGGATCGGCGCCGAGCTCGCGCAGCGGCGCAGCCGAGCGCCTACCGCGCGTGCGCGGCGCCGCGAGCAGCGCGAGCGCCTCGTCGAGCGTGATCGTGAAGAGCTGCTCCTCGCGCTGCAGCGAACGCGTCTCCTTCCCCTTCTTCACGTACGGCCCGTAGCGGCCGTTGGCTGCGACAACCTCCTCGCCGTCCGACTCGCCGAGCGTGCGCGGCAGCGAGAGCAGGCGAAGCGCGTCGTCGAGCGTCAGCGCCTCCGGCGACATCGACTGGAGCAGCGACGCGGTGCGCGGCTTCGCGCCGTCGCCGTCGTCGCCGATCGCCTCGGTCACGTAGGGCCCGTAGCGGCCCGTGCGAAGCACGATCGTGTGACCGGTGGCGGGGTCGACGCCAAGCTCGCGGTCCTGCGAGCCCTGCGCGAGCAGCTCCTTCGCGCGCTCGAGCGTCAGCTCGTCGGGCGCGAGGTCCGGCGGCAGCGTCTGCCGGCGGCCGTCCTGCTCGAGGTACGGGCCGTACCGGCCGATGCGCACGACGATCCCGTCGCCGAGCTCGATCGTGTTGATCGCGCGCGCGTCGATCTCGCCGAGGTCCTCGACGAGCTCCTTCAAGCCCTCCTCGCCGTCGTGCCCGAAGTAGAAGCGCCCGAGCCACGCGGTGCGCCCCTCCTCGCCGCTCGCGATGCGGTCGAGGTCGTCCTCCATCCGGGCGGTGAACTCGTAGTCGACGAGGCGGCCGAAGTGCTGCTCGAGCAGGTTGACGACGGCGAACGCGAGGAACTCCGGCACGAGCGCCTGCCCCTGCTTGCGGACGTAGCCGCGGTCGAGGATCGTGCCCATGATCGACGCGTACGTCGACGGTCGCCCGATGCCGCGCTCCTCGAGCGCCTTCACGAGCGCCGCCTCCGTGAAGCGCGCGGGTGGCGACGTCGAGTGCCCCTCCGGCTCGAGCGCGGTCGCCCGCAGCTCGTCGCCCTTGCGCAGCGGCGGCAGCCGGCGCTCCTCCGCCTCGCCCGAGAGCGGCTCGTCGCGGCCCTCCTCGTACGCGAGCAGGAAGCCGCGGAACGTGATCACCGTGCCGGCGGTGCCGAACTCCACCGCCCGCCCGTCGCCCGTGTCGGCTGCGATGCGCACCGACACCGTCTGCCCTCGCGCGTCCGCCATCTGCGAGGCGACCGTCCGCTTCCAGATGAGGTCGTAGAGCCGGAACTCGTCGCCGCGTAGCTCCCGCTGCACGTCGTCGGGCGTTCGGAAGCGGTCGCCGGCGGGACGGATCGCCTCGTGCGCCTCCTGCGCGTTCTTCACGCGCCGCTCGTACCGCCGCGGCTCGGCCGGGACGGCGTCGGCGCCGTAGAGGGCGCGCGCCTGGTCGCGCGCGGCCGCGAGCGCCGACTCGCTCAGCGTCGTCGAGTCGGTGCGCATGTAGGTGATGTAGCCGTTCTCGTAGAGGCGCTGGGCGACACGCATCGTCTGCTGCGACGAGAGGCGCAGCTTGCGGCTCGCCTCCTGCTGCAGGGTCGACGTCATGAACGGCGGCGCCGGCCGCCGCGTGTACGGCTTCTCGTCGACCGACGAGACGCGGAACGTCGCACCGTCGAGCGCGGCCGCGAGCCCGCGTGCGTCCTCCTCCGCGAGCTGCACCGCGTCGGCGGACGTCAGACGGCCGCCGCGGTCGAAGTCGCGCCCCTGCGCGACGCGCCGCCCGTCGACCGAGACGAGGCGCGCCGCGAAGTCGCCGGGCACGAAGGTTCCTTCGACGTCCCAGTAGCCGGCCGCGACGAACGCCATCCGCTCGCGCTCGCGCTCGACCACGAGCCGCGTCGCGACCGACTGCACACGGCCCGCCGACAGGCCCTGCATCACCTTGCGCCAGAGGACCGGCGAGACCTCGTAGCCGTACAGCCGGTCGAGGATGCGCCGCGTCTCCTGCGCGTCGACGAGCCTGTCGTCGATCTGCCGCGTCTCCTGCAGAGCCCGCTCGATCGCCGGCCGCGTGATCTCGTGGAAGACCATGCGGCGCACCGGCACCTTCGGCTTCAGCACCTCGATCAGATGCCATGCGATCGCCTCGCCCTCGCGATCCTCGTCCGTCGCGAGCAGGAGCTCGTCCGCCTGCTTCAGCTTCTCCCGCAGCTCGCTGACGACCTTCTTCTTCTTCGTGTCGACGACGTAGAGCGGCTCGAAGTCGTGCTCGACGTCGACGCCGAGCCGCGCCCACGGCTCGCCCTTGCGGGCGGCGGGGATCTCCGCGGCGCTGTTCGGCAGGTCGCGGACGTGCCCGATCGAGGACTCGACCATGTACTCGGGACCGAGGTAGCCGGCGATCGTCCTCGCCTTCGCGGGGCTCTCGACGATGACGAGCCGGCGCCCGTTCCGCGTGTCTGGGCTCATGTCAGCGCGCCACGATAGCGCCGTGGTCGCGATTCGCGATACTCGACGCCGTGGCGCGCCCGATCAGGCCCAGCGTCGTCTACTCGCTCATCGCCGCCCTCTCGTGGCCGGTCGTGCGGTTCGTCTTCCGCTACCGCGCCGACGGGAGGGAGCACCTGCCGCCGGCCGGCGGCTTCGTCCTCGCGGCGGGCCACGTCTCGAACCTCGACCCGTGGCCGCTCGGGCTCGCCCTGTGGCCGCGCCGGTTCCTGCGCTTCATGGCGAAGGCCGAGCTGTTCTGGTTCCCGCTCGGGCCGGTGCTGCACGCGTGCGGCGCCTTCGCCGTGCACCGCGGCCGCGCCGACCGGGACGCCCTCGGCACCGCGGTCGCGCTCGCGCGCGAGGGCAACGTGGTCGCGATGTTCCCCGAGGGCACGCGACGCCGGAAGGGGCTGCGGAAGAAGCACGACGCGCAGCCGCGCTCCGGCGCGGCGCGGATCGCGCTCCGGGCGGGCGTCCCGCTCGTCCCGGCCGGGATCGCCGGCACGGAGTCGATCTGGCGGCTCGCGCCGATGCGCGTGCGCTACGGCCCGCCGGTGCCGGTCGACGACCTGCGCGACGTGGCGCCCGCCCGCGCCGCGCGCATCGCGACGCAGCGGCTGATGCACGCGATCGGCGAGCTCGAGGCCTCGCTCGGCAATACCGGTGAC
The DNA here is from genome assembly GCA_035652835.1 of Gaiellaceae bacterium. Lineage (GTDB taxonomy): Bacteria > Actinomycetota > Thermoleophilia > Gaiellales > Gaiellaceae > PALSA-600. Next base: position 17,747 of record DASRDA010000005.1, on the reverse strand, counting down.
ACCGTCTCCTGACGTGAGCGGGCTCCTGCTCGCGATCGACGGCGACTCGCTCGCGCACCGCGCGTACCACGCGCTGCCGAAGTCGATCCGCCTGAACGCGATCGTCGGCTTCTCGAACTTCCTCCTGCGGCTGTGGGAGGCGGAGCAGCCCGAGGCCGTGCTCGTCGCGTGGGACTCCCTCGACACGCCCACCTACCGGCACGAGGCGCTCGAGTCGTACCAGTCGGGCCGCGAGTTCGAGGACTCGATCCTCGAGCAGCTCGGCCTGCTGCCGGAGGCGGTCGCGTCGTTCGGCTTCCACGTCGCGAAGGCGCCGGGCTACGAGGCCGACGACTTCCTGGCCGCCGCCGCGCGCGCGTGGCCGGGCGCGGTCGTGGTGGCGACGTCCGACCGCGACGCGTTCCAGCTCGTCTCCGACCGCGTCAGCGTGCTGCAGCCGGTGAAGGGTGTCTCGGAGCTGAGGCGGGTCGGGCCCGCGGAGGTGCGCGAGCGCTACGGCGTCGAGCCGCAGCAGGTGCCCGACTTCATCGCGCTCCGTGGCGACTCGTCCGACCGCATCCCGGGCGCGCCCGGCGTCGGCCCGAAGAAGGCGGCCGACGTGCTGCGGCAGTACGGATCGCTGGAGGCCGCGCTCGCGGCCGGGCGCTTCTCGACCGTCGCCGACGATCTTCGCCTCTACCTGCGGATCGCCACCATGGACCCGCAGGCGCCGCTCCCGGCGCTCGGCCCGACCCCGCCCGACTGGGCCCGCGCGTCCGCGCACGCGCAGGAGCTGGGCCTGAACGCCCTCTCGCAGCGCCTGGCCGAGCGGGCCTGACGGCCGCGTGGACGTCGTCAGCCACCCCGCGTTCACGTCCCTCCACCCGACGGGCGGCCATCCGGAGTCGCAGGAGCGGATCGCGGTGCTCCACCGCGAGCTCGCCTTCGCCGAGTGCGAGCCCGCGACGGAGGCGGACGTCCTCCGCTGCCACGCGCCGGAGGTCCTGGAGCAGGTGCGGACGGCGCGCGGCTGGCTCGACCCGGACACGATCTGCACGGAGACGAGCTACGAGGCCGCGCTGCTCGCGGCCGGGGCGGCGGTCGAGGCGGCGCGGCGCGGCGGCTTCGCGCTCGCCCGTCCGCCCGGCCACCACGCCGAGCGCGGCCGGCCGATGGGCTTCTGCCTCTTCGACTCGGTCGCGATCGCGGCCCGCCGGGCCCAGGCGGAGCAGGACGTCGAGCGCGTGGCGATCGTCGACTGGGACGTCCACCACGGCAACGGCACGCAGGACGTCGTCGGCGACGACCCGTCGATCCTCTTCTGCTCGCTGCACCAGTGGCCGTTCTATCCCGGCACCGGCGGCCCGGACGACCAGGGCGAGACCGTCCTGAACGTCCCGCTCCCGGCCGGCACCGGCGACGAGGAGTACCTGGAGGCGTGGCGCGGCGTCGAGGACGCGGTGCGCCGCTTCGAGCCCGAGCTGCTGCTCGTCTCCTGCGGCTTCGACGCGCACGTCGAGGACCCGCTCGCCGGCCTCCGCCTCTCGACGGAGGCGTTCGGCGAGCTGGCGCGGCGCGCGACGCAGCTCGCGCCGCGCGTCGCCGCCGTGCTCGAGGGCGGCTACAACCTGCGCACCCTCCCGGCGCTGGTCGAAGCCGCCCTCGAGGGGTTTGCCGCCTGACCCCCCGAAACCCGGTTCGGCCGTCCGGCCGAACCGGGTTCGCGGGCTACGCCATCCTCAGCCGCCGGCCGGTTCCGAGCAGGACCCCGAGCAGCGCGAGGGCGAGGGCGGCGAGGACGACCGAGCCGATCAGGACGCGCCGCTTCATGCCGTGGCCGGGGCCGCGGCCGCCTCGCCCGGCACGTAGACGGGCGCGTAGCCGAGCAGCTTGCCCATCGGGGCGCCGAGTGCGAGCCCGATCCGCTGCATGATCGCCGGCGGGAACGGCAGCTGCACCGTGTCGAAGTGCGCCTGCGCGATCACCGCGAGCCGCAGCGGGTTCGGCATGCCCTTGCGGTTCGTCTTGCCCTCGGCCGCGAGCGAGAACATCGTCTCGATCAGCGACTCGAACTGCAGCGCCGGGCGGATCTCGCACACGAAGACCGCGGTCTCGTCGCCGGCGTTCCAGAACTTGTGGGGCGTTCCTGCGGGGACGGTCAGCCGCTGGCCGGGCCCGGCGACCATCTTCTTGCGGCCGAGCCGGAACCCGACGCTGCCGCGGAGCACCTCGAAGCGCTCCTCCTGCGACGGATGGACGTGGGCGGCGGCCACGAAGCCGTTCGGCTTCACGTAGGTCTCGATGACGACCGCCTCGCCGCCGGTCTCGCGCGAGGTCTTGCGGAAGACGATGCGCTCGCCGGTGACGGGGTTCTCGATGCTTTCGCCTGCACGGATCAACGGGGGGCTCCTTTCTCTCGGGACGTGACGACCACACCATCGGGGGAGCCGCTTAAGATCGGCTTGTCGGCGGCTTAAGAGGTCGCCGCCGGCCGGCGGGCGAGCGAGACGGAGGGGTCGGAGAGACGATCGAGTACCGGATCCTCGGGCCGGTTCAGGCGTTGCTCGACGGCGCGCCGCTGCCGCTCGGCGGGCCGAAGCAGCGCGCGACGCTCGCCGAGCTCCTCCTGCACGCCGGCGAGGTCGTGACCCGCGACCACCTGGTCGACGCCGTCTGGGGCGAGCAGCCGCCGGGCAACGCGGCCGCGTCGCTGCAGGTCTACGTGCACGGACTGCGCCGCGCGCTCGGCCCCGAGCGGATCGAGACGCACGGCAACGGCTACCGGCTGCGGCTCGACGGCGACGAGCTCGACCTGCACCGCTTCGAGCGCCTGGTCGAGCGGGGCGCCCGCGCGCTCGCGGCGGGGCGGCCCGCGGAGGCCGCCGACGACCTCCGCACCGCGCTCGCGCTCTTCGCCGGCGAGCCGCTCGCCGACCTCGCGGGCCAGCCCGTCGCCGCCGCGGCCGCCGCGATCGAGGAGCGGCGGCTCCAGGCGCTCGAGCTGCACGGCGACGCGCAGCTCGCGCTCGGCGGCCACGCGGCCCTGCTCGGCGAGCTCGACGAGCTGATCCGGCGGCAGCCGTACAGGGAGCGGCTGCGGGCGCAGCAGATCCTCGCGCTCTACCGCTGCGGCCGGCAGAAGGACGCGCTCGACGCGTACCGCGACGCGCGCGCGACACTCGTCGACGAGCTCGGGGTCGAGCCGGGGCCGGAGCTGCAGGAGCTCGAGCGGGCGGTCCTTCGCCAGGATCCCGCGCTCGCGCCGCCGGCGCCGGCCGAGCCCGTCACGACCCGCCTGCCGCGCCCGCCCACGCCCCTCGTCGGCCGTCGGCTCGAGGTGGCGGCGGTGGCCGGGCTGCTGCGCGCCGAGAGCCGCCTCGTCACCCTCACCGGGCCGGGCGGGACGGGCAAGACGAGGCTCGCGCTCGCGGTCGCCGAGGAGCTCGCCGGCGAATCGGGCGGCGCGGTCTTCGTCGACCTCGCGCCCGTCGGCGATCCCGCGCTCGTGATGGACGCGATCGCGCAGGCGCTCGACGTCGCCGACCAGGGCTCTCTGCCCGCCGGGATCGCGGACGCGATGGCCGAGCGGCCGCTGCTGCTCGTGCTCGACAACTTCGAGCAGCTGCTCGCGGCCGCGCCCGAGGTCGCCGCGCTGCTCGCCGCCGCGCCGAGGCTTCGGGCGCTCGTCACGAGCCGTGCACCGCTCCGGCTCGCGGGCGAGCGCGAGTACCCCGTGCCGCCGCTCCCCGTCCCGCCACCGCGCGCGTCGTTCGAGGAGCTCGTCTCGAACGAGACGGTGCGCCTGTTCGCGGCGCGCGCGCAGGCGGTCGATCCCGGCTTCACGCTCGACGACGCGAACGCGGAGGCGGTCGCGGCGATCTGCCGGCGGCTGGAGGGGCTGCCGCTCGCGATCGAGCTCACCGCCGTCCGCGTCCGGCTGCTGCCGCCGTTCGACCTCGCGCGCCGCCTCGAGCAGGGGCTCGACCTGAGCGCGGAAGGCGCGCGCGACCTGCCGGCGCGCCAGCGCACGCTCCGGGCGACGCTCGACTGGAGCTACGGGTTGCTGCCCGAGCGCGAGCAGCGCGTGCTGCGGAGGCTCGCGGTCTTCGCGGGCGGCTGCAGCCTCGACGCGGCGGAGGCCGTGGTCGGCGAGGGCGACCTCGTCTCGTCGCTCGAGCTGCTCGTCGAGCACAGCCTGCTCCGCCGGCGCGGCGACCCGCTCCGGTTTCGCCTGCTCGCGCCGATCCGCGAGTACGCGCTCGAGCGCCTGGTGGAGGCGGGCGAGGAAGCGGAGGTTCGCGAGCGGCACGCGCAGCACTTCCTCGCGGCCACCGAGGCGATCGACACGAGCGCGCTCGACGAGCGCATGCTCGGGGAGCTCGACCGCGAGCACGACAACCTCCGCGCGGCGCTCGAGTGGTCCGCGGCGACGGGCGCCGTCGTGTCGGAGGTGCGGCTGGCGTCGGTGCTCCGCCACTACTGGTTCGTGCGCGGCTATCTCAACGAGGGGCGCTACTACCTGAGCCGCGCGATCGCCTCGAGCGCGAACGGGCCGCCTACGGAGCATGCGCTCGCGCTCATCCACGGCGCCGCGTTCGCGTACCGGCTCGGCCTCCTCGGCGACGCGCGGGCGGAGCTGGAGCGGGCGCTCCAGATCTACACCGAGCTCGGCGACCGGAGCAGCACGGCCTGGTGCCGCTCGGAGCTGGGCAACGTTGCGTACACGGAAGGGCGGCTCGACGACGCCGCCGAGCTCTACTCGTCCGCCGCCGAGTTCTTCGCCGCCGAGCCGAACGTCTACCGGCGCGCGCTAGCGCTCTCGAACCTCGCCGAGGTTCTGCGCACGCAGGGACGGCTGGAGGAGGCGGCGCAGACGATCGAGGAGGCGCTCACGCTGCAGCACGGGCGCGGTGAGCTGGACCTCGACGCGGTCGCGATCTCGGTGCACAACCTCGCGCGCATCCGCCTCGCGCTCGGCGACCGCGACGAGGCGCGCCGGCTGATCGCCGAGTGCTTCGACCTCGCGCAGCGGGTCGGCTTCCGCGAGGTGATCGCCTACGGGGTCGAGATGGTCGCCGAGCTCGCCCTCGCGGCCGGCGACCTCGAGCGGGCGCTGCGGATGCTCGCGCTCTCCGAGTCGCTGTTCGCGCAGATCGGCACGCAGATGCAGGGCGAGGAGCAGCAGGACTACGAACGGACGCTCGCCGACGTCCGCGGGCGGCTCGGCGACGACGCGCTGGCGGCGGCTCGCGCGGCTGCGGCCGGAGCGCCTGTCGACGTCGCGCGCCGGGAGGCGCTCGCCACGCTCGCGGCCGCGGACGGTGTCTGAGTCGTCACGGTGTCAGGCACCGTTACGAAGCTTTACGGTGTCAGGCACCGTTACGAAGCTTTACGGTGCCAGGCACCGTTACGAAGCTTTACGGTGCCAGGCACCGTTACGGAAGTTTTACGGTGTCAGGCACCGTGACGAGTTTCCGGAAGGAGCACCGCCGCGCCGTGCACGCGCCCTGCGCGCAGGCGCGAGAGCACGTCCTCCGCCTCGTCGAGCGGATACGACTCGACCGTCGTCTCGACGCGCGTCGTCTCGAGCAAGGCGAACAGCTCCTCGCCGTCGGCGCGCGTGAGGTTGGCGACGGAGACGATCGAGCGCTCGCGCCACAGCAGCTCGTAGGGGAACGACGGGATGTCGCTCATGTGGATGCCGGCGCAGACGACCCGGCCGCCGGGCGCCAGCCGCGCTAGCGCGTGCGGCACCAGCTCGCCGGCCGGGGCGAAGACGATCGCCGCATCGAGCTCGCCGGGCAGCGGCTCGTCGGTGCCCGCCGCCCACTCGGCGCCGAGCGAGCGCGCGAGGCGCTGCGCATCGTCGTCGCCCGGCCGAGTCAACGCGAACACGCGCCGGCCCTGGGCGCGCGCGATCTGCGCGACGATGTGCGCGGAGGCGCCGAAGCCGTACAGGCCGAGCCGGCTCGCATCGCCGGCGAAGCGCAGCGCGCGGTAGCCGATCAGGCCCGCGCAGAGGAGCGGCGCGAGGTGCGCGTCGCCGGGCTCGGCCGGCAGCGCGAAGCAGTAGCGCTCGTCTGCGACCGTCTCCTCGGCATAGCCGCCGTCGAGCGTGTAGCCGGTGAACCGGGCGCGCGGGCAGAGGTTCTCGCGGCCGGAGCGACAATACGCGCACTCGCCGCAGGTCCAGCCGAGCCACGGAACGCCGACGCGTGCGCCGCGGGCGAAGCGCTCGCCGCCCTCGAGGACGCGGCCGACGATCTCGTGGCCGAGCACGAGCGGCAGCTTCGGCTCGGGCAGCTCGCCGTCGCGCACGTGGAGGTCGGTACGGCAGACGCCGCAGGCCGAGACGGCGATGCGAACGTCGTGCGGGCCGAGTCGCCGCGACGGCAGCTCCGCCGCCCGCAGCGGCGCGCCCGGGCGGTCGAGCACCTGCGCACGCATCGCGTTCCGCGATGCTAGTGCGGCGTGTTCGGCGAGCCGCGCATCCACGTCGAGGAGTGCGAGTCGACGCAGCTCCTGCTCGACCCGTCGCTGCCGGAGGGCGCGGTCGCGACGTCCTCGCACCAGACCGGCGGGCGCGGCCGCCTCGGGCGCACCTGGGTCGACGCGCCGGGGACGGCGCTCCTGTGCTCCGTCCTGCTGCGGCCGCCGCCCGGTCGGCGCGCGGCCGAGCTGACGCTCGTCGGCGGCCTCGCCACGGCGGAGACGGTCGAGCGCGCGCTCGGACGAGACGCGAGCCTGAAATGGCCGAACGACGTGCTCGTCGACGGGGGCAAGGTCGCCGGCGGGCTCGCCGAGCTGCGCGACGGCGCGGTCGTGCTGGGCATCGGCGTGAACGTGCGCCAGACGACCGAGCAGCTCCCGGCGGACGCACGCACGCCCGCCGCCTCGCTGCGCACGCTCGACGGCCGCGACCGCGAGCTCGAGCCGCTGCTCGTCGAGCTTCTGCGTTCGCTCGAGTCCGCGTACTCGACCTGGCACGACGAGGGGCTGGCCGCGTTGCATCCGCGCATCGCCGCCCGCGACGGCCTTCGAGGCCGGGAGGTGACGGTCGACGGCGTCACCGGCATCGCCCGCGGCATCCGCGTCGACGGGCGCCTCGAGCTGGAGACGGCGGCCGGAGCCGTGCTCGTCGAGAGCGGCGAGGTGCAAAGCTTCGGAGGATGCACAGCTGGCTCGAGGAAGCCGCCGAGAAGCTCGGCGGCGACATCCGGCTGAGCGGCGACGAGCAGCGCGCGCTGCTCCAGCTCGCGCGCGTCGCCGCGCACACGAGCGGCGACCGGCGCAACGCGCCGCTCGTCACGTACCTCGTGGGGCTCGCGCGCGGCCGGGGCGACGAGCGCTCAGTCGAGGAGCTCGTCGCGGAGATCGCCGGGGACGTCGACATCGCGTAGCTCCCGTTCGTCGACGGTCACGACCCGCGGGTTGACGCCGCGCAACGACAGCTCGCCCGCGGCGAGCCGCCGCTCGAGCTCCGGCAGCATCGCCCTGTCGTAGGCGCCCGGAAGCGGGCCCGTCTGCGGCACCGCACGCTCCCGCCCCAGCCTGCGCACCGTGGCGGCGGTCAGCCACGGGCAGTCGACCGGCACGACGACGCACGTCTCGTGCGACGCCGTGCGGAGCGCCGCGACGACGCCGGCGACCGGCGCGCGCACGTCGCAGCCGTCGTCGACGAGCGGGAAGGGCAGCGCGAGCCCGTCGGCGGACTTGCCGACCGCGATCCGCTCGTCGCACGCCTCCCCGAGCAGCCGCCACAGACGCTCGGCGAGCGTCTCGCCGCCGAGGGTCGCGAGTGCCTTCGGCGAGCCGAAGCGGCGGCTCGCGCCCCCGACGAGCAGCGCGCCCGTCAGCCGCTCTCGATCCGCCACCGCTCGGTGTAGACGTTCACGCGGCCGTCGCGCACGAACCCGCAGACCGTCAGGCCGCGGTCGGTCGCGAGCTCGAGGGCGAGCGTCGACGGCGCGCCGACCGCGACCAGGACCGGGCAGCCGGCGACGGCGGCCTTCTGGACGAGCTCGAACGAGAGCCGCCCGCTGACGCAGAGCAGCGCCTCCGAGAGCGGCAGCCGGCCGTCGAGGAACGCGCGGCCGATCACCTTGTCCATCGCGTTGTGGCGGCCGACGTCCTCGCGCAGGCAGAGCAGCTCGCCGGCGGCCGAGAAGAGGCCGGTCGCGTGCAGCCCGCCGGTGGCCTCGAAGGCGGCCTGGGCCGCGCGCAGGCGCTCGGGCAGAACCGCGATGGTCGACGCGGGGACGCGCAGGTCGCTCTCGACGAGCGGCGCCTCGACGGCGACGGCCTCGAGCGCGCCCTTGCCGCAGACGCCGCAGGACGAGCTCGTGTAGAAGCTCCGTCGCAGCCGTTCCGGGTCGAAGGCCGGCGCGTCGACCTCGATCGTGTTGGCCCCCAGGTCGTCCGGCACGCGCGCCGCCGTCGGCCGCAGACCCTCCGAGAGGCAGAAGCCGAGCGCGAGCTCCTCGTCGTGGCCGGGGGTGCGCATGGTCACCGCGACCGGCGCACCGCCGATGCGGATCTCAAGCGGCTCCTCGACGGCGACGACGTCGCGCGTGCGCTCCCCGTCCGGCAGGCGGACCACCTCCACTCTGCCCGTCGCATACGGCGGCGCCTTCACCGCCCGAACGCTACTTCGGGTGGTGCGGCTTGGGCTTCGGCGGCCGCGGGCGCGGCGGCGGGGCCGTGTCGGTGAGCGTCTGCTCGAGCCGCGTGAGCAGCCGGCCGAGCGCGTCGACCTCGGGGTGCGGCAGGTCGGCCAGCAGCGCCGCGAGCCGGTCCTGCAGAAGTAGCTCGGCCGAGGCGAGCGTCTCGCGGCCGCGCGCACCGAGGCGGAGTGGCTGGCGCCGCCGGTCGCCCGCCGCGGGCTGCCGCTCGACGAAGCCGGCCGACTCGAGCGCCGCCAGCAACTGCGAGACCGCCGCCGCGGAGACGGACGCGCGCCGCGCGAGCTCGACGCCCGTGAGGCCCTCCTCGTCGATCGCCCGCAGCGCCAGGTACTGGGTGACGGTCAGCGGCGGCTCGTGCGCCGCGAGCAGCCGCTCGATCCAGCGGCTGACGAGCGGCGCCGCGCGGGCCAGCGCCTCCGCCGTGCGGCGGCTCGTTTTCGGGTGCCGCGGCGTGGGTATCGTTAACTCTGCTTAACCGTTAAGGATGCTTGTACACCGAATCCTAGACGCCGCAGGCCAGACGTGGCCGCCCTTCGTCCTCGTCGGCGGGCTGCTGCTGGTCGGCGCGGTGGCCGCCGAGGACGGATTGTTCGAGGCAGTCGGCGGCCGCCTGGCGCGGCTGCGCGCCAGCGGCGCCGGCCTGCTCGTCGCGCTGCTCGCGCTCGACGCGTGCGTCACGGCCGTACTCAACCTCGACACGGCCGTGGTCTTCCTGACGCCGGTGCTCGTGCACGCGGCGCGGGCGCGCGGCCTGCGCGAGGCGCCATTCCTGTACGGATCGGTGCTGACCGCGAACGGGGCGTCGACGCTCCTGCCCGGGTCGAACCTCACGAACCTGCTCGTGCTGGACGGCGGCGCGCCGGGCGGCGGCGCGTTCGCGGCCCGGATGCTGCCCGCCTGGCTCGTCTCCTGCGCCGTCACGTTCCTCGTCCTCGCGCTCGGGCTCCCGCCGGGCCGCGGCCGCCGCGACGCCGCCGAGCCGCCTCCGCTCGTGCTCCGCGCCGGCGCGGCCGCGACCGTCGCAGCCGCGATCGCCGTCGTCCTGCTGCCGCAGCCCGCACTCCCGGTGGCGGCGATCGGCATCGGCGCATGCGTCGTGCGCCGCCTTCGGCCCCGGCTCGACCTGCGCGTGCCGGCACTGCTCTTCGTCGTCGCCGTCGGGCTGGGCGTGCTGGCGCGGAGCTGGCACGGGCCTGCGCACCTGCTCGCAGGCAGCGGGCGCTGGACGACCGCAGCGGTCGCGGCGGCGGGCTCGGTCGCGCTCAACAACCTGCCCGCCGCCGTGCTCTTCTCCGCGGTGACGCCGCCGCACCCGTTCGCGCTGCTCCTCGGCCTCGACCTCGGCCCCAACCTCGCGGTCACCGGCTCGCTCTCGGCGTTCCTGTGGCTGCAGGCGGCTCGCGGAGTCGCCGCCCGCCCGTCGATCGCGCGCTACTCGCTGCTCGGCCTGGTGCTCGTCCCGCTGACGCTCGCCGCGTCGGTCGCCGTCACCTCGTGAGGACCTCGACGACGTCGCCGTCGGCGAGGACGTGCTCGCGTCCCACTCGCTGGGCGTCGAACTTCGCGGACGGCCCGCTGACGCGCCCACCGATACAGGTCGACGCGAGCTCGTGGTGCACGGCGCGCGCGGCGTCGACGACGGTCGCGCCCGGCGCGAGCGCCCGCGCCTCCGCGTCCTCCGCGCCCGGTCGGCGCAGGTAGACGCGGATCAGCCCGGTCAGCTCCCAGATCCGTTCGCGCAGCGCGTCGAGGCTCGCGTCGTCGAGGATCGAGACGCCGACGGCAGGCAGTCGCGTCGCGCGCGCGACGTGGTCGACCACTCGCGCGTCGGCCTCGTCGAGCTTCGTCACCGCGACCAGCGCCCGCTTCTCGATGCCCGCCGCGGCCAGCTCGGCGCGGATCACGTCGAGCTCGGCGATCGCAGCGTTCGCGGCGTGGCAGAGCACGATCGCGTCCGCGCCGCGCAGGACGCCGAGCAGCGCGCGGCCGCCGCCGCGATCCTCCGCCGCGCCCTCGATCAGACCGGGGATCTCCACGAGCTGGACCGGCACGTCGTGCACCAGGGTGATCGACGGCACCGGTCTGGTCGTCGTGAAGGCGTAGTCGCCCGTCCTGATCTGGATGCTCGAGAGCGCCTGCAGCAGCGACGACTTGCCCGCGTTCGGGGGCCCGACGAGCGCGATCTGCGCCGCGCCCTCGCGACGAACCGCCAGCGAGTCGCGGTGCACGGCCTTCTTGCGAACGCGCGCCTCCTCGATCTGCGCGGTCACCCACTTGCGGATGTCCGCGTACGGGCCGTTGCGGTAGTCGGGCAGCTCCGCGAGCACCGCGCGAAGCTCCTTCACGCGCTCGCCGCCCTCCTTGCCGACGAGTCGTCGCTTGATCAGCTGCATCTGCGTGCGATGCGGCATGGGCATCGCCGTCACCTTCCCTTTCGTGTCGTGCGGGAAGGTGCGCGCTCGGCGCCGCGTCGACGACGCGGCGTGCCGGCGCGTCCCTGTCCCGCCGCTTCCCCGGACGCCGGTTTTCGGAAGCGGCGGACTAGCCGTTCTGCCCGAAGGCGAGTGCGTGCCAGCGGCTCATCGCGCGAGCGAGTGTACCGCGGGCCTGGTTCGGCCCGGACGGCCGAACCAGGCCCGGGCGTCTTCCTCAGCGGGGCAGCGGCACCCCGGTCTCGAGCAGCGTCTTCAGGCTGCTGATGATGTACGTCCAGCCCGCGATGTTCGCGGCGGTCTTCGGCGACGCGTCGAGCTGGTCGTGCGTCACGGTGAGCATGCAGTAGCCGCTCTCCTGCGGCTCGATCTCCCACGTGACCCGGCTCGGAGGCTCCTCGGCGAGCTCGGGATCATAGAGGGAGCGCCAGCCGTGGACGAGCAGCCGCGGCGGATCGAACTCGAACACCTCCGCGTCGCCCCAGACGCTGCCGTCCGGGCCGAGCGAGTGATAGTGGTCGGGCGCGACGGTGATGCGCGCCCCGTGGAAGTACTTCGCCGTGAACTCCGGCGTCGTGATCGCCTCCCAGATCGCCTCCGGCGTGGCCTTGATCGCGATCGAGAAGACCTGGGTCGCCTGCGCGGTTGCGGTGGTCATGCCGTGTCCTCCAGTTGCGTCTTGAGCTCCGCGAGCGCGGACACGCGATGCTCGGTGTACTTGTCGATCCAGCGGTCGTGGATCAGCCGGATCGGAACCGGGTTCAGGTAGTGGAGCTTCTCCCGGCCGCTGCGGCGGGTGACGACGAGGCCGGCGTCCTCGAGGACGCGCAGGTGCTTCATGACGCCGAAGCGGGTCATCGCCAGCTCCGACTCCAGCTCGGTGAGCGTGCGGCCGTCGCGCTCGTAGAGCCGGTCGAGCAGGTGGCGCCGCGTCGGGTCGGCCAGCGCCCGGAACACGGCATCGTCGTCGTCCGCCATGACGCGATCATATGTGACCGTACAGTCACATGTCAAGCCGGCGGGCGACATGCAGGATCGCGAGCCAGTGCCGGCGCACGCGGCCGTCCGGCCGCGCCTCGATGCGGCGGCGGATCTCGCCGTACAGGTAGTCGCGCTTCGGCGCTTCCATGGCGATGTGGCCGGAGAACGTGTCGAGGAGCGCGACGTACTCGTCCGCCGTGTACGCGACCTCCCAGACATAGCGCCGGACCTGCACGTCGCCGAAGAGGCCGCCGGCCTCGATCCGCGCTGCGTCGTCGGCCGTCTCGTCCGGCGGAGGCGGCGGCCACGGCCCGGGGGCGCTCTCGCCGATCGCGTCGTACGCGTCCTGGATCTCCGTGAAGAACGGGTCGAAGCCGGGCGGGAACGCGTGGTTCGCCGCCCACAGAGCGAGGTGGCCGCCCGGCCGCAGCAGCGCGTGCGCCTTCCGGTAGCCGACCTCGGGATCGATCCAGTGCCACGCGGTCGCCGCGTAGACGAGGTCGAAGCCGCCGGTTCCCTCCCACTCCTCGAAGCTCGACCGGTGCACCTCGACCGGGAGCCCGGCGAGCGCGCGGCGCGCGTGCTCGGCGAGCTTCGCGCCGAACTCGACGCAGACGATGCGGAAGCCACGCTCGGCAAGCGGTCGCGTCGCCTTCCCGGTCGCGCAGCCGACCTCGAGCAGACGGTCGCCCGGCTCGAGCCCCGCGAGCGCGACGAGGTCGTCGAAGAGCTCGCCCGGATAGCCCGGCCGCGCGGCGTCGTAACGCTCCGCGACGGCGTCGAAGACGCCGCGGAGGGACTCGCTCAGCGCCGGTCGGCGAGCGGCCGCAGACGAGCCCGCTCTGCCGCACGCGCGCGCGGGCGCCGCACGCGGACGTGCTCGGCGAGGACGTACGAGCCGATCACGAGCGCCGCCGCGAGCACCTGGGCGACGATGCCCTCGACCGTCGGGAAGAGCGCGAGCCAGAGGCCCATCCAGCCGGGGAACGCGACGCCGAGCGTGTGCGTCGGCAGCCAGCCGGCGAGCTGCAGCTCCTGGACGCTCTCGCCGACCATCACCAGGAGGACGAAGCCGAGCAGCACGCCGGTCGCGACGAGCATCCGCCGGTAGGGCAGGCGGTGCTGGAGCAGGAACGTGGCGACGCCGACGGCGAGCGTGAACGCGAGCCCGAGCCCCACGCCTTCGAGCACCGTCGCGTCGCCCGCCTTCAAGCGCAGGTTCTGCAGGAAGAGGACAACCTCGAATCCCTCGCGATAGACGGCCGTGAAGCCGAGGACCGCGAGGCCGAGCAGCGCGCCGCGGCCCGCGCCGCCGTCCAGCATCCGCCGGCGGCGCCGGTTGTGCGCCGAGATCCAGCCCGTCCAGTAGATCTTGTGGAAGAACCAGTTCATGACGACGAGCAGCACGGCGACGGCGAGCACACCCGTGCCCGCCTGCACGTCGAGCCCGGGCCCGCCGAGCGCGCCGATGACGGCGATGGCGGCGAACCACGTGACGACGGACGCGGCGAGCGCAATCGCCGCACCGCCCATTACGGGGCGTCGCAGCGCGCGGTTCGCGCCGACGAAGCTCGCCGTGAACGCCGCGAGCACCAGCACGGCCTCGAGGCCCTCGCGGAAGACGAGGAGCGCGCTGTCGAGGACGACCGCGCCGTGGCCGAGGTGGACGCCGGGCGCCGTCGGATCGGTGACGCCGTCCGGGGCCGTGACGGCCTTCCAGGAGAGGGCGCCGATCGCGAGGAGCGCGACCACGAGCCACGCCGAGCGGCGCAGGACGAGCCGGCGCTGGGCGAGCTCCTCGGCGGTGGGACAGCGGGAGAACACCTGTAAGGGGAACCTTACAGACGACGCTGTGCGATGGTCGCAGTCGTGCCGGCCGAGCGACGCACGATCACGGTGATCGGCTGCCACGCCGGCGGCGAGGTCGGCAACGTCGTCGTCACGGGCGTCGACCCGCCGCCCGGGGAGACGGTCGCCGAGCAGATGCGGGCGCTCCGGTCCGACGACCGCCTGCGCCGGTTCCTGCTGCGCGAGCCGCGCGGCTCGGTGGCGACGCACGCGAACCTCGTCGTGCCTGCGACGCGCCCCGACTGCGACGCGGGCTTCATCGTGATGGAGCCGACCGAGTACCCGCCGATGTCGGGCTCGAACACGATCTGCGTCGCGACGGTCATCCTCGAGACGGGTTTGGCGGAGATGCGCGAGCCGGAGACGACGCTGCGGCTCGAGGCGCCCGCGGGCGTCGTCGAGGCGCGCTGCGCCTGTCGCGACGGCCGCGTCGAGAGCGTCGAGGTGACGAACGTCCCCGCGTTCGCGGAGCGTCTCGACGCGCCGCTCGAGGTCGACGGGCTCGGCACGCTCGCGGTGGACGTCGCGTTCGGCGGCATGTGGTACGCGATCGCGGACGCCGGGGCACTCGGGTTCGCGCTCGAGCCGCACGAGGCGAGCGAGATCTGCGGTGTTGGCGAGCGGATCCGCGCCGCGGCGAAGGCGCAGCTCGACGAGCGGGTCTCGATCGTGCAGATCGCGGAGCCCTGGCGCGGCGTCGGCGCGGTGACGCGCAACGCGGTCGTGATCGCGCCGGGCAGGCTCGACCGCTCGGCCACCGGCACCGGGCTCTCCGCGCGGATGGCCGTCCTGCACGCGCGCGGGCTGCTGTGCGTCGGCGACTCGATGACGCACGCGTCGCCGATCGGCTCGACGTTCGACGGTCGCGTCATCGCCGAGACGACCGTCGACGGGCGGGCCGCGATCGTGCCGGCGATCCGCGGCAGCGCGTTCGTCACCGGCCGCTTCGAGCTCTACGTGGACCCGAGCGACCCGTTTCCGGAGGGCTACCTGCTCTCGGACACGTGGCCCGGAGCCGACCTGCAGTGATCAGCGCGCCCGAATGAGGCTGAACGTCCCGAACGTGCGGCCGCGGAACGTCGCGCGTCCGGAGTAGGCGTCCGCTCCGGCCGGCTCGAGGACGTCGACGAAGGCGCCGAAAGGCCGCCGGTAGCGGAGCTCGAGGCCGACGACGTCGAAGGGAACGCCGGGCAGCGGCCCGACCGCCGTGTGGCCGCGGCCGGCGCGGATCCGCTTGCGGACGGCGACGAGCGGCGGCAGGAGGCCGCCGGTCCGCGACACCGTCCACTCGCCATCGAGGCGCGACTCGTCTGCCATGCCGGAAGGTTACGAACGACCCTCGGCCAGCGCGAGGAGCTTCGTCACGGTCGTCCAGTTCCGGGCGGTCGCGGCGACGCCGAGCGTGCGGCCCGCGAGCAGCGACCACAGCTTCGAGCGCGCGACCGACTCCGGGTGCCACGCGTAGATCTCGCGTCCGTCGACGACCACCCGCTCGTCCTCGGCGGCGGCCGCGCGCACGCGTTCGGCCCCCGCCGACGTCAGCTTTCGCTCGAGAAACGTCACCTGGTAGCGCTTCGGGTTCGTCGCGACGCCGCCGAGCGGGTTCCGGTCGACGACCGCCGCGAGCTCGCGCGCGCTCCGCGCGAGGACGGCGACGTCGAGCCCGAGCGCGTCGCGGATCGCCTCGTGGCACGCACGGGCGACGGCAGCTGGACGCTTGGGGCTCGTGACGATCGCGTTGCCGCTCTGCAGGTACGTGGCGACGTCGGCGAACCCCGCCTCTTCGAGCACCGCGCGCAGGTCGGCCATGGAGACGCGGTTGCGCGAGGCAAGGTTCACCCCGCGGAGCAGGACGACGTGACGTGCCACGGTCGGACCGTAGCGCGCGGCAAACCGCTCGCCCGCCGAGCGCCGTATAGGCCGGTCATACGGAACGAGACGAAAGGAGCACCATGACCAGGGCCGGGATCATCGCCGCCGTCCTCGCAGCCGCCGCCGCGCTGCTCGTCGCCGCCGCGTCGGCCGGCGCGGCCGGCCACAAGACGCTGGTCGGCGTCGTCGGCAAGAACAACGCCTTCAAGATCTCCCTCACGTCCGGCGGGAAGATCGCCAAGACGCTCGAGGCGGGGACGTACACGCTCGTCATCCACGACGACTCGGCGATGCACAACTACGAGCTGGACGGACCGCACGGCAAGTCGTGGACGTTCACGACCGTGCCGTTCGTGGGCACGAAGACCGTCACGCTCAAGCTCGTCGCGGGCAAGTACAAGGCGTACTGCGCGCCGCACGAGTCCGTGATGTTCCAGCACTTCACCGTGATGTAGGACGGCCCCGCCGCGGAGCGGGAGCGGTCCCCGCTCCGCGCGGCGGGCGAGCCGGGCGGGCGGCCGGGGGCCCTCAGCGGCGAACGGTGACGACGAACGTGAGCGAGGCGCGCGCGCCCGTCGTCTCGCCGCGGGTCAGTCCGTACGCGAGACGGACGCGGCCCGGCCCGATCGCGCGGTAGACGACCACGACGTCGTTGCCGACGTCCGCCTCCGAGACCTGGCGCAGCACCTTCGGGCTGACGCCGCGCGAGAGCCGCCACACGAGCCCGCCCGCGCGGTGCGGCAGGGCGACCGCGACCAGCTGACCAGGACGCGTCTCGATGGTCGTCACGGGGCCCTTCGGCAGCGGTCCCACGGGAGGCGCGGCCGCGACGGCCGTCGCGGCTGGCACGAACACGGCCGCGGCGACCGCGGATAGGACGGCGACACGCACTTCGAACCCCCTCCTCTGCGAGCGCCGCCAATCTACCGTCCTGGCTCCGACCTCAGTGCATCTGGCCTGATTCTGCTGCCTTCCGAGCTCGTCACTCGAGACGTGCAAGGCACAGAATTCGTACGTCAACGATCGAAGCGCCGCGGACCGCTACGAGCCGGCATCCATGCGAGCGCGAATCGCTTTGTCCAGATCAGGCCAGAGCCGACTCGGGAGCGCTACGGCAAGTCTGGTTGCCGGGGCATAGAAAAAGCCCCGTTTCCAGGGCTTTTTCCGTAGCAGGCCTGTAAGCCGGATTCTGTCGAGGGTGACCATCTCTCTAGGCCGCCGGTTGCCCGGCGGCTCGAGCGGCGTACCCGGCCCCTCGGCGGGCAGCGTCATCGGGGCCTGCTTCACCTTGCACCGGACGGGGTTTGGCGAGCCGCCGTGTCACCACGACGCTGGTGGGCTCTTACCCCACCGTTTCACCCTTACCGCGCGACGGCTCCGGAGATCCGTCGGCGGCGGTGTCCTTTCTGTTCCACTTTCCGTCGGCTTTCGCCGCCTGGCTTGCGCCAGCGTCCTGCCCTGCGGTGTCCGGACTTTCCTCGACGCGGCCCCGAAGGGCGCGCCGCGGTCACCCGGCCTGCAGCCCTGATTCTACCCCGCTTTCGGCCAGCGCACCCTCGTCGGCGAGCTGGGCGCCGCACTCCGGGCAGAACACCGCCCCGCGCGCGTGCATGACGAACTCGCCGCAGCAGAGGCACTCGAGCGAGACCCCGCGCAGCAGCGCGGCGAGCTCCTGGTCGAGCGTCCGGTGCAGCGCGGCGACGCCCATCAGAGCTCCCGGAACACCCCCACGACCCGGCCGAGGATCTGCACGTGCCGCGCGTAGATCGGCTCCATGGCCGAGTTCTCGGGCTGCAGGCGCACCCGGCCCTGCTCGCGGTAGAACGTCTTCACCGTTGCCTCGTCGGCCGCCTCGTCGTCGCCGGCGAGCGCGACGACGATCTCGCCGTTCCGGGCGTCCTGGGCGCGCTGCACGATCACGAGGTCGCCGTCGAGGATCCCGGCCTCCACC
>DASRDA010000004.1:0-65636 GCA_035652835.1 Gaiellaceae bacterium | reverse complement strand
GAGCTGCTGCCAGCGGTCGCCCGGCATCTTCGCGAGCAGCGAGCCCTTGCCGTGCACGACCTCGTCGTGCGAGAGCGGCAGGATGAAGTTCTCGGTGAACGCGTAGATCATCGAGAAGGTGAGCTCGTGGTGTTGGTACTGCCGGTAGACGGGATCGTTCTGGAAGTAGCCGAGCGTGTCGTGCATCCAGCCCATGTTCCACTTGAAGCCGAAGCCGAGGCCGCCGAGGTAGACGGGCCGTGAGACGCCCGGCCAGGCGGTCGACTCCTCGGCCGCTGAGACGACCCCGGGCTCGCGGGCGTGGACGACCTCGTTCAGCTCGCGGAGGAACGCGATCGAGTCGAGGTCCTCGCGGCCGCCGTAGGCGTTCGGGATCCAGTCGCCTTCGCGGCGGGAGTAGTCGAGGTACAGCATCGAGGCGACCGCGTCGACGCGCAGGCCGTCGGCGTGGTTCTCGCGCAGCCAGTAGAGCGCGCTCGCCAGCAGGAAGTTCCGCACCTCGTTCCGGCCGAGGTTGAAGATGAGCGTGCCCCAGTCGGGATGGGCGCCGCGACGCGGGTCGGCGTGCTCGTAGAGCTCCGTCCCGTCGAAGCGCGCCAGCGCCCACTCGTCGCGCGGGAAGTGGGCGGGCACCCAGTCGAGGATGACGCCCAGCCCCTGCCGGTGCAGCGAGTCGACGAACGCGCGGAAGTCGTCGGGATCGCCGAAGCGCGCCGTCGGCGCGAAGAAGCTCGTCACCTGGTAGCCCCACGAGCCGGCGAACGGGTGCTCCATGATCGGCAGCAGCTCGACGTGCGTGAAGCCGAGCTCGCGGACGTACGCGCCGAGCTGCTCGGCCGCCTCGCGGTAGCCGAGCCCGTCCCGCCACGAGCCGAGGTGCGCTTCGTAGATCGAGAGCGGCCGGTCCCACGGCGCCGTCGCGTGCCGCCGGGCGACCCAGTCCTCGTCCCGCCACACGTGCCGCGGCCGGAAGACGACGGACGCGGTCCGCGGCGGCACCTCGGCCGCGAACGCGACCGGGTCGGCACGCTGCTGCACGCCACCGTCGCGGCGTCGCAGCTCGAACTTGTAGCGCGCGCCTTCGAAGCAGTCCGGCACGAACAGCTCCCAGATGCCGCTGGCGCCGAGCGAGCGCATCGCGTGCAGCCGTGCGTCCCAGCGGTTGAAGTCACCGACGACGCTGACCGCGCGCGCGTTCGGGGCCCAGACCGCGAACGCGGTGCCGGTGACGCCGTCGACCTCGCGCACGTGCGCGCCGAGCTTCTCGTACAGCTTCTCGTGCCGGCCCTCGGCGGCGAGGTGCAGGTCGAGGTCGCCGAGCGTCGGCCGGAAGGCGTACGGGTCGCGGATCGTGAACGTGTTGCCGTCGGGATACGAGACCTCGAGCTCGTACTGGAGCGGCAGCTTCTTCCCGGGAAGGAGCGCCTCCCAGAGGCCGGCCGGATGCCGCAGCCTGGCCTCGACGCCGTCGGGGAGCACCCGCACGCGCTCGGCCTCGGGGCGGAACGCGCGGACGACGACGCCGCCGTCGCGCGGATGCGCGCCGAGCACGTGGTGGGGGTCGGCGTGCTCGCGCCGGACGACGAGCCCGAACTCCTCGGCGAGCGTCACCGCCGCCTCCTGTCCCGCCGGCACGTGTCCGGCGGCAGCCGCCGGACCGGTCCGAGATGGGCACCGCTCATTGCTGCGCCTCCAGCAGGCGCACGATGCCCGCCACGGGCACGGCGACCCAGTCGGGCCGGTTGTTGAGCTCGTAGTGCAGCTCGTAGACCGCCTTCTCGAGCTCGAAGATGCAGATCAGCCGCTCGATCGCGTCCTCGCTCTCGGGCAGCACGCCGGCGTTGCCGACCGCGTCGCGGTAGGCGGCGAGGAACTCTGCGCGCGCGTGCGCCTCGAACGTCGCCGGCGCGTGCGGCACCGCCGAGGCCGCGTACGCGAACGAGCGCAGCATGCCGGCGACGTCGCGGAGCGGTGACCGCTTCCGGCGCCGCTCGGGCAGCGTCCGCGCCGGCTCGCCCTCGAAGTCGACGATCACCCAGTCGTCCCCGGCCCAGAGCGCCTGGCCGAGATGCAGGTCGCCGTGGTGGCGGATGATCCGGCCGAGCGGGCCGAAGTGGGAGAGGCTCCGCAGCAGGTCGCGGACTTCGTCGCCCCGGCCGGCGAGCGGGGCGAGCTCGGGCAGGTCGGGCAGCTGCTGGAAGACGCGCTCGATCTGCTCGTCGAGCGTCGCCGTCACCAGCGCGAGCGTCTCGGCGCTCGGCTCTTCGGGGCAGAAGGCTGGATCGTCGGCGTCGGAGGCGAGCTTCGAGTGCATCGTGCCGACCACCTCGCCGAGGCGCCGCAGCCGGGCGACGAATGTCTCGGCCGCTGCCTCGAGCTCGCGCAGCGCGAGTGTCCAGCCGTCGACCGAGTTCGAGACGTAGCGCTGGACGATCCCGAGCGTCGCGTCCATCATCGTCCCGCTGTATGCCCACCAGCCGTGCAGCGAGGCGATGTTCGCGAAATCGTGCCGCGTCAGGAAGGAGAGCAGCTCGAGCTCCGGGTTCGGACCCGCCTCGAGCCGCCGGTAGGCCTTGACGATCAGCTCGTCGCCGAGGACGACGGAGGTGTGGGACTGCTCGAGCCCGAGCGGCCGCACGCTGAGCAGCGCGGCGCCGTCCTGCGGGATGGCACCGAGCGCGTGGAACTCGAGCGTCCCTTCCCGCGCAGGCATCGTCGAGCCGCCGCGGACGAGGTGGACGAGCTCGCGCGCCGCCGTCGGGTCGGTCAGCGCGTCGTAGCCGGTCCAGCCGTCGAGCGTGGCGATCACGGCCTCGACCTGCCCGGCGTCGCGCTCCCGCAACCCGATCAGCAGGTGGTAGACCTCGTGCGCGCCGGCGGTGTAGCGGATCTCGGCCAGGGCGTCGACGAGCAGCGGCGGCTCTTGCCGCAACACCGCCTGGTCGACCACCCGCACGCCGACCGGCTCGCGCGTCTTCGCGCCGAACCACCGCTGCGCCGTCACGAACGCGAGCAGCGCTTCCTCCGGCAAGGCGGCGGCGTCGACTGTCATCGCCCGACCCTTGCGGTTGGGCGTTTACGCCTCACGTCTGCTCCCGGAGCAGGAACCAGAAGAAGCCGCGGCCTGTCAGCGTGAGCAGGTACGGCAGCGTGCCGATCGCCGGGAACGGCGTCCGCCCGAGCATCTCCTCCGGCACGAGCCCTTCGTAGGCGGAGAGGTCGAGCTCGACGGCCTGCGCCGAGCGCGCGAGATTGTGCACGCACAGCGCGATCTCGTCCTCGTAGCGGCGAATGTGCGCGAGGATGCGCGGATTCGCCGGCCGCAGCGGCTCCCAGGTGCCGAGGGCGAAGACCGGGTGCTCCTTGCGCAGCGCGATGAAGCGGTGCATCCAGCGCAGGAGCGACGTCGGCGTCCGCAGCTGCGCCTCGACGTTCACCGCCTGGTAGCCGTAGACGGGGTCCATCTGCGGCGGCAGGTAGAGCTGCGCGAAGTCCGCGCGCGAGAAGCCGCCGTTGCGGTCGCCGGTCCACTGCATCGGCGTGCGGACGCCGTCGCGGTCGCCCAGGTAGATGTTGTCGCCCATGCCGAGCTCGTCGCCGTAGTAGAGGACGGGCGAGCCGGGCAGCGAGAACATGATCGCGTGCATCAGCTCGATCTCGAGCCGCCCGTTGTCGAGGAGCGGCGCGAGCCGGCGGCGGATGCCGAGGTTGAGCTTCATCCGCGGGTCCTTCGCGTACTCCTCGTACATGTAGTCGCGCTCCTCGTCGGTGACCATCTCGAGCGTCAGCTCGTCGTGGTTGCGCAGGAAGAGTCCCCACTGCGCGCCGTCCGGGATCGCCGGCGTGCGCTCGAGGATCTCGACGAGCGGCAGCGCGTCCTCCCGTCGCACCGACATGAACATGCGCGGCATCACCGGGAAGTGGAACGCCATGTGGCACTCGTCGCCGTCGCCGAAGTACTCGACCACGTCCTCGGGCCACTGGTTCGCCTCCGCGAGCAGCACGCGGTCCTGGTAACGGGCGTCGACCTCGCTGCGGATCCGCTTCAGGAACGCGTGCGTCTCGGGCAGGTTCTCGCCGTTCGTCCCGTCGCGCTCGTAGAGGTACGGCACCGCGTCGAGCCGGAAGCCGTCGAGGCCGAGGTCGAGCCAGAAGCGCAGGACGTTCAGCATCTGCTCCTGCACGGCCGGGTTGTCGTAGTTCAGGTCGGGCTGGTGGCTGAAGAACCGGTGCCAGTAGTACTGCCCGCGCACCGGGTCCCACGTCCAGTTCGACGGCTCGGTGTCGAGGAAGATGATGCGCGCCTCGCTCCAGCGCGTGTCGTCGTCGGCCCAGACGTACCAGTCGCCGTACGGGCCGTTCGGGTCGGCGCGGCTCTCCTGGAACCACGGGTGGTCGCTCGAGGTGTGGTTCATCACGAGGTCGGCGATCACGCGCAGGCCGCGCTGGTGCGCCTGGTCGACGAAGTAGTGGAAGTCGTCGATCGTGCCGTAGTCGGGATGGATCGAGTAGAAGTCGGAGATGTCGTAGCCGCCGTCGCGGAGCGGGCTCGCGTAGAACGGCAGCAGCCAGATGCAGTCGATGCCGATCTCCTGCAGGTAGTCGAGCTTGTCGGTGAGGCCGCGGAAGTCGCCCGAGCCGTCGTCGTTGCCGTCGTAGAACCCGCGCAGGTGGATCTCGTAGAACACCGCCGTCTTGAACCACAGCGGGTTGCGCTCGAACCAGTGGCCGGCGTCGGTCACGCTTTCGTCACGGTGCCTGACACCGTTAGGTGTCAGACACCTCCTTCCGTCGTCGTCACGTGCGCACCTTCAGCAGGTGGCTCTTGCCGGGGCCGAGGCGGACGTAGTTGCGGCCCGCGCGCCAGGTGAAGACGTCGCCGGTCAGCAGCTCGGCCGCCTCGAACGCCGGGGGCCAGCCGAGCACGACCGGCACGATGCACACGCCCTCCTGCTCGGCGAACGGATCGATGTTGACGACACAGACGACATCTTCCTTCGCGTACGCGACGAGGCGCTCGTTCTCGGTCTCGAGCCAGCGGAGGTTGTCGAGGCGCTGCAGCGCCGGCTCGGCCCGCCGGATCTCGTTCAGCCGCCGCACCAGCGGGAGCAGCGGCCCGTCGAGCGAGCGGCGCTTGACCTCGTACTTCTCCGAGTCGAGGTACTCCTCCGAGCCCGGCCGCACCGGCACGTTCTCGAACGACTCGAACCCCGAGTAGATGCCGTACGTCGGCGAGAGCGTCGCGGCGAGCACGAGCCGCGCCTCGAACGCCGGCGGGCCGCCGAGCTGGAGGTACTCGTGGAGGATGTCGGGCGTGTTCGTGAACACGTTGGGACGGTAGAACGGCGACCACGCGACGAGCTGCGCCATCAGCTCTTCGAGCTCGACCTTCGTGTTCTTCCAGGTGAAGTACGTGTAGCTCTGCGCGAAACCGGCCTTCGCAAGCGTCGTCATCATCGACGGGCGCGTAAACGCCTCCGACAGGAAGATCACGTCCGGATGCTCGCGGCGCACCTCCCGGATCAGCCACTCCCAGAACGGCACGGGCTTCGTGTGCGGGTTGTCCACCCGGAAGACGCGGATGCCGCGCTCGACCCAGCCGAGCACCACCTCGAGCAGCGCCTGCCAGAGGCCGCGCCAGTCCTCCGACTCGAAGTTGACGTTGTAGATGTCCTGGTAGCGCTTCGGCGGGTTCTCGGCGTACTTCAGGCTGCCGTCGGGGCGGCGGTTGAACCACTCCGGGTGCTCCTCGAGCCACGGGTGGTCGGGCGAGCACTGGATGGCGAAGTCGAGCGCGATCTCGATCCCGGCCCGGCGCGCCGCCGCGACGAGCGCGTCGAAATCGCCCCACGTCCCCAGCTCGGGGTGGAGCGCCTCGTGGCCGCCCTTCTTCGAGCCGATCGCCCACGGCGAGCCGACGTCGCCGGGCGCCGCCCGCTCGGCGTTGTTGCGGCCCTTGCGGTTCGTGGCGCCGATCGGGTGCACCGGCGGGAAGTAGACGACGTCGAAGCCGAGCTCCGCGAGCTGCGGCAGCACGTCGGCGACGCCGCGCAGGCCGCCCCACGAGCGCGGAAAGAGCTCATACCAGGCGCCGAAGCGCGCCAGCTCACGGTCGACGTCGAGGGCGAGCGGCGCGGACTCCGTCTCGCCGTGCCGGTCGGCCGCGTCCGCCGCGAGGCCTTCCTCGACGGTCACGGAGCGCCGTCCGAGCAGCGCCGCGCCCTCGGCGAGCTCGCCCGAGAGGTCGGTGTGCCCGGCGTCGAGCTTGCGCCGCACCTCGTCCTGCCACGTCGCGATGCGGTCGGTCCACGCGGCGACGCGGAACTCCCACAGGCCGGGCCGGTCGACGCGGAAGCGCCCGTGCCAGCGGTCGTTGCCGAGCGGCGTGAGCGGGCTCTCCGCCCACTCCGGGTCACCCGGCCCGCGCACCCGCAGCGCGGCCCCGAGCAGGTCGTGGCCGTCCTTGAAGACGGTCGCGTAGACGTCGACGTCATCGCCGACCGTCCGCTTGACGGGATAGCGCCCGCAGTCGATCAACGGCTCGACCTGCTGGATCTGGATCCGCGCAGGGGTTTCGGTCGAGTCGGGAAGCGGCATCGTGTGAGATTCTCAGACGAGGGGTCGGTCTAAACGCATGCTGCTCGAGCGGGCATCCGGAATCCTGCTTCATCCGACGTCGCTGCCGGACGGGGTGCTCGGCCGGCACGCATACCGCTTTGTCGACTGGCTCGCCCGCGCCGGCCAGCGCTGGTGGCAGATGCTGCCGCTCGGCCCTCCCGACGAGACGGGGTCGCCGTACACGTCCGCCTCAGCGTTCGCCGGCTCGCCTGCGCTGCTCGCGAAGCCGCGCGCGCGCGTCTCGCGCCGCGAGGCGCAGGAGTTCCGCGCCCGCCACGCCTACTGGGTCGACGACTGGTGCGAGCTCGGCGGCACGCTCGACGGTCAGGTGCGGTTCGAGCGGGAGTGGCAGGCGCTGCGGGCGTACGCCGCGCGCCGCGGCATCCGCGTGTTCGGCGACATGCCGATCTACGTCGCGCAGGGAAGCGTCGACCAGCGTGCGCACCCCGAGCTCTTCCAGCGCGGGGTCGTCGCGGGCGTGCCGCCCGACGCGTTCACCGCGACGGGGCAGCTCTGGGGAAACCCGCTCTACGACTGGCGGGCGATGCGCGCCGACGGCTACCGCTGGTGGATCGAGCGCTTCCGGCGCACGCTCGAGCTCGTCGACCTCACGCGCGTCGACCACTTCCGCGGCTTCGTCGCGTACTGGGCCGTGCCGTCGCGACATCGCAACGCGGCGCGCGGCCGCTGGCGCCGCGGGCCGGGCGCGGCGGTGTTCGACGCGGTCGAGCGCGAGCTCGGTCCGCTGCCGGTCGTCGCGGAGGACCTCGGCATGATCACGGAGCCGGTCCGCAGGCTCCGCCGCCGGCTCGGCTTCCCGGGGATGGTGGTGCTGCAGTTCTCCTTCGGCGGCGGCCCGCGCAACTCGCACCGGCCGGCGAACCACGAGGAGCAGTCCGTCGTCTACACCGGCACGCACGACAACGACACGACGCGCGGCTGGTGGGAGAGCCTGGTCGGCGACGAGCGCGCCGCGACCGGGCTCGACCCGAAGGATCCGGTCTGGTCGCTCCTCGCCCTCGCCTGGCGGTCGCGCCCCGCGCTCGCGATCGCGCCGCTGCAGGACGTGCTCGACCTCGGCAGCGAGGCCCGGATGAACCTCCCCGGGACGCAGGACGGCAACTGGGCGTGGCGCTATCGCCCGGAGCAGCTCACGGGCGACCTCGCCGACCGCCTGCGGCGGCTCACGAAAGCCGCACGCCGCTGACGAGTCGAGCTGAAAGAGCGCGATCGTTCGCGGCCGAAGGCCGGCTCCGCCGGCCGAGAGGCCAAGCGCGGCGTGCGCCGGCACGCGAAAAGGGAGGGGTGGGTATCGGGAGGGGAACCGTAGGTTCTCCTCCCGAAACGTTATGCCGGGGGAGGGACTCGAACCCCCACGTCCTCGCGGACGGCCGGTTTTAAGCCGGCTGCGTCTCCCAGTTCCGCCACCCCGGCAGGCGGCGAGCGCCGCTCAGGACGGGCCTAAGCCGGGCGCGTCGGCGGACAGCGGGATGCCCTCCGGCCCGTGCCCGCGGTAGCGGTCGCGGAACAGCGTGAACGCCCGCTTCGTCGCCGGCGTGTAGCTCGAGCACTTGGCGATGTGGCCCTCGCCGAAGTAGCGGTTGCGGAGGTAGCGGAGCGTGTCGCCGGTCCAGGCGGTGATCGCGATCTTGTTGCCGAGCGACGGATACGGCGTCCCGAACAGGCCGTCCGGCTCCTCCTCGTAGAAGCTGCGCAGCTTCTCGACCGTGCTCTGCGGCACCTTGGAGCCCCACCAGAGGATGACGCCGCCGTGCTCCTCGTTGTGTACCACCATGCGCGGGTTCACGGGCGAGGTGTAGAAGCCCCAGACCGCCCACTCCGGGTAGTGGAGGCCGTTCGAGGGCGGGCTCGTGTTCCACGGGAACTTCTTCGTGAGGCTGTTCAGGTGCAGCGGCGTGAGGGGCGGCCAGCTCTTCGGCACGAACGCGGGCACCGTGCGGAAGCTGCAGCCGGCGGCGGCCATCGCGTTCGCGACCTGCTGCTCGGTCGGCCGCTTGCTCCCGCCGCCGAAGGCGGTGACCGCGACCACGATGGCGACGACCACCGCCGCGCCGCCGGCGGCGATCGCGTAGAGGAGGTTGCGGCGGCCGCGTCCGATCTCGGCCGCGGAGACGCCCTGGCGCGGCTTCCGCGGCTCCACGCGCCGCTGCGGTGCCTGGACGCGGCGAGGCGGCGGCGGGGTGCGGGGCTTCTTCTTGGCCACTTGTCCATTCAAGCGGAAACGGCGAGCAGGTCGCCGAAAAACGCCCGGACCGCGTCCGGGTCGTCGGCCGCGGGGCAGCGCGGGAGCGCGCCGAGGAACGCGCGGCCGTACCCGCGCGTCCGCAGGCGCGGGTCGAGGATCGCGACCACGCCGCGGTCGCCGTGGCCGCGGATCAAGCGGCCGAACCCCTGCCGGAGCTGCAGGACGGCGGTCGGCAACGCGTAGTCGCGGAACCAGTCGCCGCCCGCACGCTCGACCGCCTCGCACCGTGCCTCGTGCAGCGGGTCGCCCGGCGCCGAGAACGGCAGCTTGTCGATCACGAGCAGCGAGAGCGACTCGCCCGGGACGTCGACGCCCTGCCAGAAGGTCGACGTCGCGATCAGCACCGAGCCGATTTCCTCGCGGAACCGTTCGAGCAGCCGCTCGCGCGGGGCCTCGCCCTGCACGAGCACCTCGTAGGGCACCCGGCCGCGCACGCGCTCCCGGTACGCGTCGAGCGCGCGGTAGCTCGAGGTCAGCACCAGCGCCCGCCCCTCCGAGAGCGCCAGCAGCCTGACGATCTCCTCCGCCGCACGGTCGACGAAGGCGTCGCCGCGCGGGTCCGGCATCGCGCTCGGCACGTACAGCAGCGCCTGCGTGCCGAAGTCGTACGGCGAGCCGACGACCGCCTCGCGCGCCCGCTCGAGGCCGAGCCGGCGGCGCACGAAGCTCGCGTCCTCGCCCGTCGTCAGCGTCGCCGACACGAGCACGGCGGTCGGCCCCTTCTCCCAGAGCCGCTCGCGCAGCTCGCCCGACACGTCGACCGGCGCCCACGCCACCGCGTCCGGCTCCGCCCAGGCGACGCGCTCCTGCGCGTCGGGCGCCGCGCCCGCCTCGACGTCCGCGGCCGCCGCGAGCGCCCGCCGGGCGACCCCGTCCAGCTCGTCCCCCTCCCCGAGGAGCGCCTCGGCCAGGTCGGCGAGCGCGCCGAGCAGCGCGGCCGCCGGCTCGGCGGGCAGCTCGCGCAGGCGCCGCCGCCCCGACGGGGGCGCGACCGCGCGCAGCAGCCGCTCGCCGCAGCGCTCGACCCGCTCCAGCGCCCGTACGGGAGCCGGCTTTCCCGCCTCGCGGCACGCCCGCTCGACGTCGGCGGCCAGCCGGCGCAGGAGCGCGCGCGAGACGCGGCCCCCGAGCCACGACGCCGCCGACTCCTCGAGCCGGTGCGCCTCGTCGAAGACGACCGCGTCGTGCTCCGGCAGCACCCCGCCCGCCGCGACGTGCGCGAAGTAGAGCGCGTGGTTGACGATGACGAGGTCGGCCTCCGCGGCCCGCGCGCGGGCCGCCTCGGCGAAGCAGGTCGCGTGGAACGGACAGCGCCGGCCGGAGCAGCGGTCGGCGCCGACCGCCAGCTCGGCCCAGAGCGCGTCCGAGGGCTCGACGTCGAGCTCCGCGCGGTCGCCGGCCGCCGTCTCGCCGAGCCACGGCTGCATCGCCTCCCACGCGCGCGCGTCGCGCCCGCCCGCGAGGAGCGACGGCTGGAAGCTCTGGAGCTGCCGTCGGCACAGGTAGTTCTGCCGCCCCTTCAGCACGACGACGTCGGCGTCGCGGCCGGTCGCCGCGCACGCGACCGGCACGTCCTTCGCGAGGAGCTGCTCCTGCAGGGCCTTCGTCGCCGTGGCGACCACGACGCGCAGCCCGGACTCGAGCGCGGGCACGAGGTACGCGAGGCTCTTGCCGACGCCGGTGCCCGCCTCGGCCACGAGGTGCTCGCCCGTGGCGAAGGCGCGCTCGACCGCCTCCGCGAGCGCCGCCTGCTCCGGGCGCGGCTCGTAGCCGGGCAGCGCCCGCGCCAGCGCGCCGTCGGGCTCGAAGAGCGTCCGCATCGCAGGGGAAGCCTACGGGTGCGAACGGACGTTCCCGTGCGCCGCGAGGCCTCGCCCGCCGAAAAGTCCGCACGTTGCGGAAATCGGCCCTGTCCGTCCTTGACGCCGCGCGCGGGGCGCGGTTAGCGTCCCGTTCGTCGGATCCGGTAGCTCCTCGGAGTCGTCGGATCCGGCATTCAGCTCCGGTAGGTCTTCGGACTCGCCGGGGCTGATTTTTTTGTGCGCGATTGCTCCGGGCTCCGCGCGGGGATACCCCCGCGAGCGAGAGAGGAGGTCGCGATGGGTTTGCTCGACAAGCTGCTCGGACGGGGCAAGCAGGCCGCCGGCGACGTGGTCGGCGACAGCTCGCTGCGCCGCGAGGGCGTCCACCAGGAGGCGCAGGGCGCGGCGGAGGACCGCGCCGCGCAGTACGAGGACCTCGCGCAGTCGGCGCGGGAGGACGCCGCGCAGCACTCGGCCGAGAAGGACATCTGAGGGCGTGCCGTCCGGCCCGTCCTCTAGCGTGGGACGGCTCGGATGGCATTCGCAACCCTCATCGTCGGAATCGCGCTCGGCGCGGCCGCCGCCTGGCTCTGGGCCAGGGGCGTGCTGCGCGCGCGCGAGGAGGCGCTCGACCGCGAGCGGCGCGCGGCGGACGAGAAGGTCGCCCTCCTCGAGCGCACCGAGGAGGAGTGGGCCGACCGCATCAGGGCCGTCACCGGCGACGCGCTGACGCGCAGCCAGCGCTCGCTGCTCGACCTCGCCGACGAGCGCCTGAAGCCGATCCGCGAGACGCTCGACAAGTTCGAGCGCGAGGCGAAGGCGCTCGAGGAGCGCCGGCTGAAGGAGGTCTCGGCCGTGGGGCAGCAGCTCCGCGAGGTCGTCGCGGGGCAGGAGCGGCTGCGCAGCGAGACCGGCAACCTCGTCACGGCGCTGCGGGCGCCGCACGTGCGCGGGAGCTGGGGCGAGATGCAGCTCCGGCGCGTGGTCGAGCTGGCGGGGATGCTCGACCATTGCGACTTCCGCACGCAGGACAGCGCGCGGGACGACGACGGCAGGCTGCTCCGGCCGGACCTCGTCGTGCGGCTGCCCGGCGGGAAGACGATCGTGGTCGACGCGAAGGTGCCGATCGACGCCTACCTCGACGCCGTCAACGACGACGACCCCGACCGCAAGCGCGCGCATCTGCTGCGCCACGCCGCCCAGCTACGGGAGCACATCGCGAAGCTCGGCCAGAAGCGCTACTGGCGGCAGTTCGACTCGCCCGAGTTCGTCGTCATGTTCGTCGACGAAGGCCTCTACCGGGCCGCGCTCGACCAGGACGGCTCCCTGCTGGAGGCCGGCGCCGAGAACGGCGTCGTCGTCGCGTCGCCGGCGACGCTGATCGCGCTGCTCCGCACGGTCGCGCACGGCTGGCAGCAGGAGCGCGTCGCCGAGAACGCCCGCCAGATCGCGGCGCTCGGGCGGGAGCTGTACGAGCGGCTGGGCGTCTTCGCCGGCCACTTCGCGAAGGCCGGCCGGAGCCTGGACACGGCCGTCGGCGCGTTCAACCAGGCCGTCAGCTCGTTCGAGACGCGCCTCCTCGTGACGGCGCGCAAGTTCCCCGAGCACGGCGTCACGAACGATCCGCCGCCGGAGCTGAAGCAGGTCGAGCGCAAGCCGTCGATCGTCAGCGCCCCCGAGCTGCACGCGCTGCCGGCGCCGGACGCGGACGCCGCGTAGCCCCGCTCAGAAGCGCAGGAGCGCGCCGATGTCGTCGGCGTCGCGGAGCGCGCCGGCGCCGAGCCGCAGCACGGTGCCGCCGCCGGCGAGGACGAGGTGCACGGCGACGTCCGCGCCGTCGGGCCGCTCCGCGAGCGCGAGCCCGTCCACCGGGCAGGTGCCGTCGGCGGCGAACGCGCGCCGGCACTCGGGGCACTGCCACAGCGTCCGCTCGATCCCCTCGGTCAGGAGCAGGACGTCGACGCGGCCGTCGGCGGCGACGTCGAGCGTCTCCTGCCAGCCGCCGGCGGCGCGGCCGCCGCGTCCGAGCTCCTCCTGGAAGCGCCGGAGCGCGGCCTCGTGCCGGCGGGCGTCCGCCTCGTCGAGGACCGGACGCACGACCTGCAGCAGCTCCGCGGGGCCTGCGTGCGCCTCGGCGGAGGTCCAGCCGACGATCGCGTCCCGCGCCTCCTGCGAGAGCTTCGCGGCGAACGAGCCGCGCATCTCCTCGGGGCACACGACGACCATCTGCAGCCCGCCGCGCACCCGGCGGTCGATCGCGCCGCCCACCGCCTTCAGGTGCTGCGCGACGAGGTGGTCGATGTGGCGCCGGTAGTTCGCCTGGGACCAGCCGCCCTGGTCGTGCTGTCCCGGCTGCTCCTCGGTCTCGTCCAAGAGCTCCTCGAGCCGGCCGTCCCTGACGCGGAACACCTGGCCGCGCTCGCGCGAGACGACGGCGACCAGGGTCCCCTCGTGGGCGAACTGGTCGACGAGCGGCGTGAGGTAGAGGTCGGTCGCGATCCGCACGGCGTCGACGACGCGACACGCGAGCGGGAGCGCCAGGAAGAACCCGTCGGCGGAGGAGGCGAACAGGGCGAGGCCCTGCGCGCCGTCGCGCCGGAACTCGCTCTCCCACCACTCGCGCAGGCGCGAGAGATCGTTGCGGATCGCCAGCCGGCACTCGCGGTCGAGCTCGAGCCCCTCCGCCGTCTTCTCCGTCTCCGCCAGCCTCGCGCGGAACTTCGCCTCGACGTCCGGGATCGTCGGCGCGGTCGACGGGTCGAGGTCGAGGTAGACGCTGAGGGCACAGCCGTTCGCGGCGCTGAAGCCGGCGAGCTCGCGCAGGAGCCCGCCCGTCACCGTCGTCGCCATGAGCGGGTGATAACCGCTCCCGGCGCTTCTGATACCTCCCCGTCCGGGGGGAACGTCCGACCGGGCCCGAGCGTTTACTACGGTGAACGAACCGTCTCGAAAAGGAGCATCTTGAGCAACTCACCAGTGCGCGAGCTGATCGTCGTCGGCGGCGGCCCGGCGGGCTACACGGCCGCGCTGTACGCCGCGCGCGCAGACCTCGAGCCGCTCGTGATCGAGGGCTTCGCGTGGGGCGGCCAGCTGATGATCACGAGCGACGTCGAGAACTACCCCGGCTACGCGGACGGCGTGATGGGGCCCGAGATGATGGCCGACTTCCGCCGCCAGGCCGAGCGCTTCGGCGCCGAGTTCCTGACCGACGACGTCACGCGCGTCGACCTGACCGCCGATCCGAAGCGGGTGTGGGTCGGCGACGAGGAATACGCCGCCCGCGCGGTGATCGTCGCGACCGGGGCCAGTGCTCGCTGGCTCGGCCTCGACTCGGAGAACCGGCTCAAGGGCCGCGGCGTCTCCGCGTGCGCGACGTGCGACGCGGCCTTCTTCCGCGACCGTGAGGTGTACGTCGTGGGGGGCGGCGACTCCGCCTTCGAGGAGGCGCTCTTCCTGACGAAGTTCGCCTCGCGGGTGCACCTCGTGCACCGGCGCGACGAGTTTCGCGCGTCGAAGATCATGGTCGACCGCGCGACCGCGAACGAGAAGCTCGACTACGTGCTGAACGCGGTCGTCGACGAGGTGCTCGGCGCCGAGAAGCTGGAGGGACTCCGGCTGCGGAGCACCGACACCGGCGAGACGTGGGAGGTGCCGGCGGACGGCCTCTTCGTCGCGATCGGCCACGATCCGAACACCGAGCTCTTCCGCGACCAGCTCGACCACGACGCCAACGGGTACCTCGTGACGAACCCGGGCACGACCGAGACGAACCTGCCCGGCGTGTTCGCCGCCGGGGACGTGCAGGACCACGTCTACCGGCAGGCCGTGACGGCAGCCGGCTCGGGATGCATGGCGGCGCTCGACGCCGAGCGCTACCTCGCCTCGCTCGAAGGGCACCCCGGCACCGCGCTCACCGCCGGCCGCGAGTAGGCCGCACGGCGCCAGCCGACGCGGCGCCTACCCTCTGCCGGAGTGGACGGCGAGCCGCCGCGCTGGGTCGACCTCGTGGACCCGACCGAGTCGGAGCTGCGCGAGCACCTGCCGCCGATCCACCCCACCGCGCTCGCCGCGCTCCTCGCGCCGCACGTCCACGACGACGAGCCGCGGCCGCGGATCGAGTCGCACGGCGACTACGTGCTCGGGATCATGCTGCTGCCGGTCGCCGTCAAGAAGGAGGACCGCGTCTTCTACCAGGAGATCGACTGGGTCGCGACGCGGAGCGAGCTCGTCTCGATCTCGAAGACGCCGCCGGGCGAGCGGCCGTTCGACCCGAAGCCCGCGCAGCAGGCTTGCCGGAAGCACGAGGAGGTCGGGATGTACGTCTACCACCTGGTCGACGAGATCGCGGAGAACTTCCTCGACCTGATCGACGATCTCGACGACGAGATCGACGAGCTCGAGGACATGGTCGCCGAGCAGTCGCCGCAGGCCGTCGGCAGGCGGCTGCGCGAGCTGCGCCACGACGTCCTCGGCATCCGCCGGACGCTGACGCCGACGCGCGACGCCGTGCGGCAGATCGTCGACAACCGGATCGAGCTCGACAAGGGCGAGCTGTTCCCGCACGACGTCGAGATCGCGTTCGGGAGCGCGTACGACAAGCTGCTGCGCGCGTCGGAGGGGCTCGACGCGTCGCGCGACGCGCTCGCCGGCGTTCGCGACTACCTCCAGGGCAAGATCGCGAACGACCAGAACGAGGTGATGAAGCGGCTCACCGTGATCGCCTCGCTGCTGCTGCTGCCGACGTTCATCGTCGGGCTCTACGGCCAGAACTTCCACGACATCCCCGAGCTCGGCTGGTCGTTCGGCTACTGGTGGGCGTGGGCCTGGATCGTCGGCACCACGATCGCCCAGCTCGCCTTCTTCAAGTGGAAGCGTTGGTTCTAGGGGCAGCTAGACGAAACTGTTTCGCCTCTTCGAGGCGAAACAGTTTCCGGCTTCACGCCGGTCTGATCGCCACCAGCGCGCCGTGCACCGCGAGCTCGCTGGCGCCGTGCCAGCGGTGCGGCCCCGCGGCCGCGTAGAGGGTGTCGCGAGGCCCGGCGTCGGCGCCGTTGCCGAAGGCGATCCCCCAGATCCCGCCGACCACGAGCGGCCGGCCGTCGCGGTCGCGCAGGACGCCGTCGTACCGCCAGCCGGCGCCCGCACGGCGGTAGGCGTCGATCCGGCCGTCGCCGAAGCTCGCGACGAGCAGGTCGCCGCCGAAGCGGCCGAACGAGCGCGGTGCGAGGGCGAGCCCCCACGGCTCCGCGAGTGGGCCCATCCGCGCCACGCGGGAGACGAGGCGTCCGTCGAGGTCGAACTCGTCGACGTAGCCGCCGCTCGGCGCGTCGTTGCCGTCGACCGGAGCGCGCCACACGTAGGTGACGAAGACACGGCCGCCGGCGACGGCGATCCCGTCCGGCGCGTACCAGTCCGGCACCTGCGGGTCGCGGAAGCCGCCCGGCACGCGCACCGGCCGCCACCGGCTGTCGAAGACGTCGACGCGGTCGGCGTGGACGTCGGTCGCGTAGAGCCGCCCGCGCGCGATCGCCACGCCGCGGAACACCGCGCCCCGCGCCGACGCGTCGACGGCGATCTCGGCCCGGGCCGACCACCCGCCCGGCACCGTCGGCGTCCACGCGCGGATCCGTCCGTCCTCGCAGGCATAGACGAAGCGTGCCGGCGCGCTCCGCCCGGCTGCCCGCACCAGGAAGCCGCGGCCTCCGTGGTAGGCGACGCCGGTCGGCCCTCCGGGCACCGAGACCGTCAGCAGCTGCTTGCGGCCGTCGCCCGCGTAGAGCGTGCTCGTGTCGCGCGCCTCGTTGCCGACCCACCACGGCCCGGTCGGGCTGGCGGCGAGGCCCCAGGCGTTCACGAGGCCCGGGTCGCGGTGCGGTGCACGCACGCCGCCGTCCGACACGAGCACGTGCGCCGTGTAGGCCGCCGGCTCCCCGCTCGAGCGCGCGACGACCGCACCCGCGGCGCCGGTGGCGATCGCCGCGACGATCGCGGCCGCGCTAGCGGCTCGGCGCGGGGCCGGTCGAGTCACGGACGACGAGGGTCGTCGACAGCTCGATCCGCAGCGCGTCCAGCCGCTGCCCCTCGAGCAGCCGGGTGAGCAGGCTCACGCCCATGCGGCCGAGCTCGGCGAGCGGCTGGCGCACCGTTGTCAGCTGCGGCGTCACGATCGTCGCCTGAAACGTGTCGTCGAATCCGACGACGGACAGGTCCTCCGGCACGCGCAGGCCGCGCTTCCGCGCCGCGTTGAGCACGCCGATCGCCGTGTTGTCGTTGAAGGCGAAGATCGCCGTCGGCGGCTCCGGCCGTGCGAGCAGGCGCTCGGCCGCCTCCTCGCCGCGGGGAATGCGCCAGTCGGACGCGAGGATGAGGTCGGGGTCGGGAAGCGAGCCCGTCGCGGCGAGCGCCGCGCGGAAGCCGATCAGCCGCTCCTCGTTCGCGTACCAGCCCGGAGGGCCGGTGATCGCCGCTATGCGGCGGTGCCCAAGCTCGAGCAGGTGCTCCGTCGCGAGCTTCGCGCCGGCGGCGTGCATGGCGGCGACGCAGGGGATGCCGTCCGGCGGCTGCTCGCGCGGGTCGACGACGACGAACGGGTAGCCGAGCTCCTGCAGGTGGAGCAGCTCCTGCGTCGATTCCTCGGGGAGCATGAGGATGGCGCCGTCGGTGGTGCCGCGCATCAGCCGCTCGAGCAGCGACACCTCGCGGTCGTGCTCGTGCAGCGTCGGGCAGAGCATGATCCGCTTGTCCTGCTCGTAGAGCGCCTCGGAGGCGCCGCTCAGGATCGGTCCGAAGTACGCGTCGTTGACGAGCGGCAGGGTGAGGCCGATGATCCCGGTGCGCCCGCTCGACAGCCCGCGCGCGCCCCGGTTGGTGCTGAAGCCGTGCTCCCTGACCACCTGCAGCACCGTCTCCCGCGTCTCGGGCGCGACGTCGGGACGGCCGTTGAGCACGCGCGAGACCGTCGCGATCGAGACGCCCGCCAGGTCGGCGATGTCGCGGATCGTCGCGCGCCCGCGGAAGCGCTGGTCGGGGTTGAGATCGGCCTGGGCCACGGCCCGCGTACCGTAACCGTTTCCGGCAACAACCGGCAAGTCGGCCGCGCAATCCGCCCGGTTCGGGCTTGACAGCGCCGGAACAAACGTGTTAACCGTTACCGGAAAATTTCCGGCCACGCATCTCCCCCGGTGGTCTCCCCGCCGCCCGCCCGGGCGAGAAAGGAACCTGAGATGACACGTCACGTCCGCTCCGCCCGCCGCGTCCGGCTCGCCGGCGTCGGCGGCGCCGCGGTCGTCGCCGCGCTGGTCACGGTGGCGATCGCGTTCGCGGCGCCGAGCTCGGGCTCGAGCAGCGCCGCACCGGCCGCCCTCTCCCGCGCGAGCGCCCACAAGTGCCTCGTGATGACGGGCTCGGGCGACCCGGCCTTCGTCCGCAACTTCAACCCCTACACCGCCACCGGCCTCCCGAGCGGGTCGTTCGTCAA
Source organism: Gaiellaceae bacterium (assembly GCA_035652835.1). Classification (GTDB taxonomy): domain Bacteria; phylum Actinomycetota; class Thermoleophilia; order Gaiellales; family Gaiellaceae; genus PALSA-600. The sequence goes on along the minus strand of DASRDA010000004.1, from coordinate 47,473 downwards.
GGGCGCGGTCTACGAGGGGTTGATCGTCACGCCCGCCGGCGGGCTGACGCCCGTTCCGTGGCTCGCCCGCAGCTGGAAGTGGTCGAACGGCAACCGCACGCTGACGCTGAACATCGCGAAGAACGTGCGCTGGTCGGACGGCACGCCGCTCACGTCGGCCGACGTCGTCTACAGCCTGAAGGGCGGAAACGGCGCCCAGGCGAAGACGATGGACCTGCTCGGCTACACCCGGCCCGACTCCAACGTCGCGTCGATCACCGCCAAGGGCCGGTACCAGGTCGTCATCAAGCTGAAGACCGTCGACTCGCAGTTCATCTCGTCCACGCTCAACCTCGCGATCGTCGTCCCCGAGCACGTCTGGGCGAAGGTCGCGAACCCGGCGACGTTCACGAACCCGCACCCGGTCGGCTCGGGGCCGTTCACGACGATCGCGCGCTTCACCTCGCAGGACTACGTCCTCGGCAAGAACCCGCACTACTGGCAGGCCGGCAAGCCGCTCATCCCGTGCCTCGAGTACGTGCAGGCGTCGTCGAACGACGCGGCGCTCGCGCTGATCCAGAGCGGCCAGGTCGACTGGACGCACAACTTCGTCCCGAACGTCGAGAAGGCGTACGAGGCGAAGGACCCCGCCCACTACCACGCGTTCTACGCGACCACCGCGTACCCGCAGTCGCTCGTCTTCGACGACACGCAGTACCCGTACAGCCTCGTCGCGTTCCGCAAGGCGCTCTCGCTCGCGATCGACCGCAAGAGCATCTCGAAGCTCGGCGAGTACGGCTACGCGCCGCCCACGACCGCGCTCGGCCTCGAGTTCCTGTTCCCGCAGTGGGTCACCGACCCCGGCGTGAAGGCGCAGGCGAAGCAGATGGCGGCCTACAACCCGACCGCCGCCAAGAACCTGCTGACCGCGAACGGCTTCACCTACAAGGGCGGCAAGCTGATCGACCCGCACGGCAACCCCGTCTCGCTCGACATCCACGTGATCTCGGGCTGGTCGGACTGGGTCGCCTCCGACCAGATCATCGCCAAGAACCTGCAGGCGATCGGGATCGACTCCAAGGAGGTGCTCGAGCCCGACTGGAACTCGTGGTACCCGAACGCCGCGAGCACGAAGAACCCGACGCTGCTCTGGCAGAACGGCGGCCAGGGCTCGCCGTTCAGCTTCTTCAACGCCAACTTCTCCAACAACGCGTTCGTGCCGTCGGGGCAGGACGCGACGAACACCGGCGACTGGGAGCACTTCAAGAGCGACCAGGGCACCGCGCTCCTCAACCAGTGGAAGGCCACGCTCGATCCCTCCAAGCAGCACACGATCGCGACGCAGCTCGAGAAGCTGTGGCTGCAGGACCTGCCGGTCGTGCCGCTCTTCGTCGGGCCGCGGTGGTCGACCTACAGCACCAAGTACTTCCACTGCTTCGACTCGCCGAAGAACCACTTCGGCGACCCGATCTTCACCACGTACCCCGACGACCTGCTCTCCTTCACGCGCATCTGTCCGGGGGGCAAGGCCGGCGCCTAGCGCCACGTGATTCGCGGTGGGCGGGACACGTGCCCGTCCACCGCGAATACTTCGTGTGACACCCGATGCGCTGGTTCCTCCGCCGACTCGTCTTCTACTGCTTCGCGGTCTGGGTTGCGCTGACGCTGAACTTCCTGCTGCCGCGTCTGATGCCCGGCAGCCCGATCGGCGGCGTCCTCCAGCACCTCTCCCCCGCCCAGATCCAGTCGAATCCCGGCATCGTCAAGACGTACGAGGCGCTGCTCGGCGGCGGCAAGGGGTCGCTCGGCCACGACTACGTCGTCTACCTGCACCGCCTCGTGCACCTGAACTTCGGCGTGTCGACCTCGAACTACCCCGCGACGGTCTCGCAGGTCATCGGCCGCACGCTGCCCTACTCGATCTTCCTCGTCGGCGTTGCGCTCGTCATCGCGTTCGCGCTCGGGACGCTGGTGGGCATGGTCGCCGCGTGGCGGCGCGGCGGCGCCGTCGACACGGTCGTCGTGCCGACGTTCATGGCGCTCAGCGCCTTCCCCGCCTTCTTCACGGCGCTGCTCGGCGTCTACTTCTTCGGCCTGAAGCTCGGCTGGTTCCCGATCCAGCACGCGTACGACAGCGGGATCGTTCCCGGCTTCGACTGGACGTTCCTCACGAGCGCGCTGCGGCACGCGGAGCTGCCGATCCTCGTGATCGTCGCCGCGTACACGGGCGGGTGGGTGCTGAACATGCGCACCGTGATGATCAACACGATCGGCGAGGACTACGTCGCGATGGCGCAGGCGAAGGGGCTGCGCGACCGCCGGGTGATGACGCGCTACGCCGGCCGCAACGCGATCCTGCCACCGCTCAACGGCTTCGCGAACCAGTTCGCGGCCGCCGTCGGCGGGCTCGTGTTCATCGAGTACGTCTTCAGCTATCCGGGCGCAGGGCTGACGCTGCAGCAGGCGGCTCTCGGCAGCGACTACCCGCTCACGCAGGCGCTCCTGCTCGTCTTCGCGCTCTGCGTGATCGCCTCGAACTTCGTCATGGACCTCCTCAACTTCCTCCTCGACCCGCGCGTGCGCGCGAGCTAGCCGGCGGCGGTGGCGCAGGTCGACCCCACGGGCGCGGTCTCCCTCGGGCTGCCGAAGCCGCGCACGCGCGGCCGCTTCGCCATCCCGGGCTGGCTGCGCCTGGTGCTCGGCAACGCGAAGTCGCGCTTCGGGCTCGCGCTCGTCCTGTTCATGGTCGTGATCGCGGTGATCGCGCCGTGGATCTCGGTCGCGCACCCGAACGACTTCGACCTGCTCGCCGCGCGGCAGGGCCCGTCCTGGCACCACCTGTTCGGGACGAGCGACCAGGGGAGCGACATCTTCTCGCAGGTCGTGCTCGGCGCCCGCCGGTCGCTCCTGCTCGGGGCGGCGGCGGCGGCGCTCGCCACCGTGCTCGCCGCGGTGCTCGGGATCACGGCGGCGTACGCCGGCGGGCTCGTCGACGAGGTCGTCAACTTCCTGACGAGCGTCTTCCTCGTCATCCCGGTCATCCCGCTGCTCGTGGTCGTCTCCGGCTACCTGAAGACGCGCGGCATGACGACGATGATCCTCGTCCTCGGCCTCACGCTCTGGGCGTTCGAGGCGCGCATCCTGCGCGGCCAGGCGCTCGCGCTCCGCAACCGGGACTTCGTGCAGGCGGCGAAGGTCGCGGGCGAGTCGACGTGGCGGATCGTCTTCGGCGAGCTGATGCCGAACATGGTCAGTCGCATCGCGGCGGCGTTCGTCTTCGTCTTCTACGTCGCGCTGCTCGTCGACGCGGGGCTCGAGTTCCTGGGCCTCGGCGACACGTCGCACACGAGCTGGGGGCAGACGCTCTACTGGGCGCAGACGAACTCGGCCGTCCTGCAGGGCGAGTGGTGGCCGTTCCTCTTCCCCGGCCTCGCGCTCGTGATCACGGTCGTCGGGCTCGTGTTCCTGCTCGCCGGGATCGACGAGGTCTCGAACCCGCGGCTGCGGACGCAGCGCGTGCGGACGCGGTGGCTCGTCCCGCGGCGGGAGGCGCGGTGATCGCGACGGCGCTCGTTCCGGAGGAGCGCGTGCAGCGCGAGCCCGAGCCGCTCCTCGAGGCGCGCGGCCTCACGGTCGAGTACGCCACGCGCGAGCAGCCGGTGCGGGCCGTCGACGGCGTCGACCTCGCGATCCGGCCGGGCGAGGTGCTCGGCCTCGCGGGCGAGTCGGGCTGCGGCAAGAGCACGGTCGCGAACGCGTTGATGCAGGTGCTGCGGCCGCCGGCGCGCGTCTCCGGCGGCAGCATCCTCTTCCGCGGCGAGGACCTCACCGGTCGCAGCCGCGAGGAGCTGCGGCGCTTCCGCTGGCGCAACGTCTCGATGGTCTTCCAGAGCGCGATGAACGCGCTCAACCCGGTGATGCGGGTCGGCGACCAGTTCGTCGACATGATGCGCGCGCACGAGCGCGTCTCGAAGCAGCACGCCCTTCGCCGCGCCGCGGAGCTGCTCGACGTGGTCGGCATCGACAAGCGTCGCGTGCGCGCCTACCCGCACGAGCTGTCCGGCGGCATGCGCCAGCGGGTGATCATCGCGATGGCGCTCGCGCTCAACCCGGAGCTCGTGATCATGGACGAGCCGACGACCGCGCTCGACGTGGTCGTGCAGCGCGAGATCCTGCAGCAGGTCCGAGAGCTGCAGCGCGACCTCGGCTTCGCCGTCCTCTTCATCACGCACGACCTCTGCCTGCTCGTCGAGTTCGCCCACCGGATCGCGATCATGTACGCGGGCGAGATCGTCGAGGAAGCACCCGCGGCCGAGATCCACCGCGACCCCCGGCATCCGTACACGATCGGCCTGATGCAGTCCTTCCCTCCGCTGCACGGGCCGATCGTGCGGATGACGGGCATCCCGGGAGCGCCGCCCGACCTGGCGGCGCCGCCGCGCGGTTGCCGCTTCCATCCGCGCTGCCCGCGCTGCACGCCCGACGATGCGCCGCTCTACGCGCGCCAGACGACGGAGCGGCCGGTCCTGCGGGAGGTCTCGCCCGGCCACCGGGTCGCGTGCCACCTCGTCGAGGCAGGGCGTCGATGAGCACGGCCGAGCTCGAGGTCCGCGGCCTGACGAAGCACTTCCGCGCCGGCAACGCGCTGTTCGCGCGCAGCCGGGTGCATGCGGTGGACGACGTCAGCTTCACGCTCCGTCCCGGCACGATCACCGCGCTCGTCGGCGAGAGCGGCAGCGGCAAGAGCACGATCGCGCGGCTGCTCGTCCGGCTGTACGACCCCACGTCGGGCCGGATCGTGTTCGCCGGCGGCGACGCGGCCGCCGCGCGCCGCCGCCGCGACGTGCTGCGGTACCGCTCGCAGGTGCAGATGATCTTCCAGGACCCGTTCGGCTCGCTGAACCCGGCGAAGACGGTGCGCCACCACGTCGCGCGGCCGCTGCGAATCCACGGCGTGGTTCCGCGCGACCGCGTCGAGGCGCGCGTGCACGAGCTGCTCGAGACCGTCGGGCTCGTGCCGCCGGAGAAGATCGCGGCGAAGTATCCGCACGAGCTCTCGGGCGGACAGCGGCAGCGCGTCGCGATCGCGCGCGCCCTGGCGGTCGAGCCGAGCGTGCTCGTGGCCGACGAGCCGATCTCGATGCTCGACGTATCCATCCGCCTCGGGATCCTCAACCTCATGCTCGAGCTCAAGCAGGAACGCCGCCTCGCGTTCCTCTACGTGACGCACGACCTCGCGAGCGCGCGCTACGTCGCCGACGAGGTGCTCGTGATGTACGCGGGCCAGATCGTCGAGCAGGGGCCGACCGAGCGCGTGCTCGGCGAGCCGCTGCACCCCTACACCCGGCTGCTGCTCGAGTCCGTGCCCGATCCGTCGCGTGCCGAGCGTCCGGAGATCGAGGTCCGCAAGGGCCTCGCCTCCGCCGCCGTCGACCCGCCCGAGGGCTGCCGCTTCGTCGCGCGCTGCCCGCTCGCGATCGGCGTCTGCTCGCGCGTCACCCCCCTGCTCCAGGAGGCACGGGCCGGCAGGCGTGCCCGCTGTCACGTCACCGCCCCGTCGTCCGCGACCCGAGAGGACCGCCATGTCGAGCTCGCCAGCTAGCCCCTTCCCGCGCGACTTCGTCTGGGGGGCGGCGACGGCGTCGTACCAGATCGAAGGCGCGACGAACGAGGACGGCCGCGGCGAGAGCGTCTGGGACCGCTTCTGCGCGACGCCGGGCAAGGTGCGAAACGGCGACACGGGCGCGGTCGCGTGCGACTTCTACCACCGGTACCGCGACGACATCGCGCTGATGCGCGAGCTCGGGCTCGACGCGTTCCGCTTCTCGATCGCCTGGCCGCGCATCGTCCCCGACGGGCGGGGCAAGCCGAACGAGAAGGGGCTCGCGTTCTACGACCGGCTCGTGGACGAGCTGCTCGGCAACGGCATCACGCCGTTCGTGACGCTCTTCCACTGGGACACGCCGCAGGCGGTGGAGGATGCGGGCGGCTGGCCGACCCGCGGAACGGTCGACGTCTTCTGCGAGTACGTGGAGACCGTCGTCGCGCGGCTCGGCGACCGCGTCCTGCACTGGATCACGCACAACGAGCCCTGGGTGGTCTCGTGGGTCGGCCACGGCTGGGGACACCACGCGCCCGGCCGGACCTCGGACGCGGAGGCGCTCGCGACCGCGCACCACCTGCTGGTCTCGCACGGCCGCGCGGTGGAGATCGTGCGCGCGCACGCGCCGCGTGCGGAGGTCGGCATCACGCTGAACCTCGACCACGTCTACCCCGCGTCCGACGACCCGTCCGACGTCGCCGCCGCCGCGTGGGTCGACGGCCTGCACAACCGCTGGTTCCTCGACCCGATCTTCCGCGGCGCCTATCCCGCGGACATGCTCGCCGCGTTCCAGGAGAGCATGCCGGAGGTGCACGACGGCGACCTCGAGACGATCGCGGCGCCGATCGACTTCCTCGGCGTCAACAACTACACGTCGCCGCTCGTCGCCGCCGACTCGAACGGCGGCCGTTCCCAGATCGTCCGCCGGCCCGACGTCGACCGCACCGACATGGGCTGGGAGGTCGTCCCGGAGGGGCTCCACGATCTCCTCTGCCGGCTCACGCGCGACTACGACCCGCCGGCGCTGTACGTCACCGAGAACGGCGCCGCGTTCCCGGACGTGCGCGGGCACGACGGCCGGATCGGCGACCCCGAGCGCCGCGCGTACCTCGAGGGGTACATCGAGGCGGCCGGTCGCGCGATCGCGCGCGGCGCGCCGCTGCGCGGCTACTTCACGTGGTCGCTGCTCGACAACTTCGAGTGGGCCTGGGGCTACTGGAAGCGCTTCGGGCTCGTCTACGTCGACTACGCGACGCTCGAGCGGATCCCGAAGGGCAGCTTCTACTGGTACCGCGACTACATCGCGGCGCAGCGCCGGGCGACGACCGGCACGGAGGAGGCCGCGTAGGCGCCAGCTACCCTGGCGCGCGTGCCGTACTACATCTGCCCGCAGTGCAAGGAGCGGTCGGTCGACGTCGACGCGCGCGAGGGGTTCTCGGAGCAGGCGCCGGCCTGCCGGCACTGCGGCTTCGGCTTCCTGTTCGAGCTGCTCGACGACTACTACCCGGCCCCGGACACGGGCATGGTCGTGACCGACCAGGAGCGGCGCGTGCTCGCGATCGGCCGCGGCGTCTTCGAGCTCACCGGCTATCCGGAGAGCGATCTGATGGGCCGCGACCTCGTCGAGGCGCTCGCGTTCTCGGACGCGAAGCCGGTCGAGCTCGCACGCGAATGGGGCGTCCGCCGCCTCGGCGAGCACCTCTCGATCCGCACGCGCGCCGGCTCCGAGAAGGCGGTCGTCGCGGACGTCTTCCCCGCCTACGACGACGACGGCGGGCTGCTGGTCGCGCTCACCCCGCGCCGCGGCAACGGCGAAGCTCACGTCCTTAGCTCGTCTTCGACGAGCTAAGGACGGGCATTCTCAGACGCGGCTCGCCGGGCAGAGGTCGGCGGCGAGCGGGCAGATCTCGCAGCGCGGTTGCCGCGCGACGCAGATGCGCCGGCCGTGCCAGATCAGCAGGTGCGGGAACCGCGCCCAGTCGGCGCGCGGGACGAGCTTCACGAGGTCGCGCTCGATCTTCACCGGGTCCTCCTGGCGCGTGAGGCCGAGCCGCTGCGAGAGTCGCCGCACGTGCGTGTCGACGACGATCCCCTGCGCGTCGCCGCGCTCGGCCGAGACGACGTTCGCCGTCTTGCGTGCGACGCCGGGCAGCGCGAGCAGGTCCTCGAACGACTCGGGCACCTCTCCTCCGTGCCGCTCGAGCAGCAGCGTCATCGTGCCGCGCAGCGCCTTCGCCTTCTGCCGGAAGAAGCCCGTCGCGTAGATGTCGCGCTCGAGCTCCTCCTGCGGCACGGCAAGGTAGTCCTCCGGCCGCCGGTACTTGACGAACAGCTTCTCGGTGACGCGGTTCACGTTCACGTCGGTCGTCTGCGCGGAGAGCATCACCGAGACGAGCAGCTGCAACGGGTCGGCGAAGCGCAGCGCGATCCGTGCGTCGGCGTGCTCGAGCGCGAGCCGCTCGACGATCGACCCGATGCGCTGCTTCTTCGGGCCGACGCGACGGCGGGCTTCGGCGACGTAGCTTCTAGGCAACGCCGACGAGCTCGGCCGACGGCATCCGCAGGCGCGGGCCGGCGCAGACGACGTCGAGCGCAGGACAGCCCATGCAGGTGAACTCGTCCGGTTCGGGGACGAACTCGCCCGCGTCGATCCGCGCGATCGCGGCCGAGAGCTCGTCCTCCAGCCGGGGCAGCTCCTCGCGCCCGAACGTCGTCGAGACGACCGCGTCCGGCCGCTCGAGGAACGCGTACACGACCTCGACCTCGTCCGCGCCCGCACGGAAGCACGCGAGCGCGTAGACGAGCCGCTGCAGCCGATAGTCCGCCTCGACGATCTCCTCCGGCGTCCCCTCGGCCAGCGAGTTCGTCTTGTAGTCGACGACGAGCGCGCGGCTGCCGGCGAGCCACAGCACGTCGAGCCGCCCGTGCAGCAGGACGCCGTCGTGCTCGAACGCGAACGGCCGCTCCGGCCGGGCCCCGTCGAGCTCGGCGATCCGCGAGGCGAGCGGCGAGGCGCAGTACGCGTCCACGAAGCCGGCGATCCGTTCCAGCTCCTCCTCCGTCACGCCCGGGTACCAGCTCCGGACGAGCTCGAGGCCCGGCGTCGCGGGCGCCCGCAGGTCGACGAGCTCGAGGAGCCGGTGCACCGCGTCGCCGATCTCCGTCGCCGCGAGGCCGGTCGAGCCCGACACCGCGGCACGCTCCGCACGAAGCCCGGCGACGCGCTCGACGTAGTAGCGGTACGAGCAGCGTTCGAAGAGCGCGAGCGCCGAGTAGGAGAGGCGCCGCACGCGGTGCAGCGGCGGCGCGGGTGGAGGCGCCAGCTCGGGCAGCCGGTAGCCGCGCGCGATCGGCGCGGTCGGAAGCTCGGCGAAGAGCGCGAGCTGACCGTCCGCGCCCGCGGGCGCGGCGGCGTCCGCTGCGGCCGGCGCGGAAGCCGCGAGCCGCCGGTCGACGCGGAGCAGGAAGCGGGCGTCGCCGCGCTCGATCTCGACCGGCTGTTCCGCCGGCGCCGTCTCGACGTCCGACGTCGCCGCGAGCCGCCGCAACACCCAGCCGATCGGCGTGTCGCGGTCGCGCTGCTGCTCGGGATCGATCGAGCCCGACACGATCAGCCGGTCGATCGCGCGTGTCATCGCGACGTAGTAGAGGCGCAGCCGCTCCGCACGCTCCTCCTCCTGCTCCGCCGCTCGGACGGCCTCGTAGTCGAAGACGCCCTTTCGCCTGCCCGATGCCGGATCGACGACGCGGAAGCCGAACGTGCCGTCCGCGCGCACGAGGATCTCGTCCGCCTGCGGGGGGCCGCCCGTGTCGCGGCCCGCGTCGGCCACGATCACCACCTTGAACTCGAGGCCCTTGGCGGCGTGGATCGTCAGCAGCCGGACCGCGTCGGCGCCCTCCTCCTCGGACACCGCCTCGAGCTGCGTCGCGCCGAGCGCCTCCTGCTCGCGCAGGAACGAGACGAAGCCCTCGACGTCCGGCCCGCGCAGCTCCTCGTAGGAGCGGGCGAGCCGCATCAGCTTGCGGAGGTTCGCGTAGCGACGCTTGCCGTCCCAGCGCGCGAGGATCGCGAGGTCGTAGTCGTGCGCGGCGACGATTTCGTCGCACAGGCGCTCGAGCGAGAGGCGGGCCGACGCGGCGACGAGGCGCTCGTACCGCTGCTTGAACGCCCGGACGAGCCGCTCGTCGCGCTCCGACAGCGCCTCCGGCAGCGACCGCTCGATGCCGGAGTACAGCGGCCGCTTCCCGGCCTGGCGGCGGACGAGCACGAGCGCGTCGTTGGAGACGCCCACGAACGGCGAGGCGAGCACGGTCGCGAGCGCCTCGTCGTCGTAGCGGTTCTGCAGCAGCCGCATGTACGCGAGCAGGTCGACGACCTGCTGCTGCCCGAAGTAGCCGCGGCCCGTCGCGCGATACGTCGGCAGCCCTTCCGCCCGCAGCGCGCTCTCGAACCGCTCGGCGTCCGTGCCCGCCGCGAACAGCACCACGATCTCGCCCGGAGAGGCCGCGCCCGCGTCGACGAGCGCTCGCACACGACGCGCGACCGCGCGCGCCTCGCCTTCCCGCCACGGCTCCTTCGCGTCCTTGTAGCTGCGCTTGTCGGTGACGAGCAGCTCGACCGGGTGGCCGAACACCGGGTCGGCGAACTCGCCGGACGCGGCGAGCGGCTGATAGCCGTCGCCGAACTCCTCGCGGAACAGGTGGTTGACGGCGGCGAGCACCTCGGGGCGCGAGCGATAGTTCAGCGTGAGCGGCAGCCGCTGCGTCGCCGCCTCCCGCCGCTCGCGGAACACCGCCACGTCCGCGTGGCGGAAGCCGTAGATCGACTGGAACTCGTCGCCGACGAAGAAGACGTCGCACGCGCCGGGGCCGGCGCCGAGCAGGTCGACGATCTCGGTCTGCAGCCGGTTCGTGTCCTGGAACTCGTCGACCATGATCGAACGGAACCGAAGCTGCTCGCGCTCGCGCACCTCGGGGTGACCGCGCAGCAGGTCGCGCGCGAGGAGCTGCAGGTCCTCGAAGTCGAGCGCGGACTCGCGCTGCTTGGCGGCGGCGTACTCCCCGGCGAACAGGTCGAGCAGCTCCTGCAGCCGCGCGCTGTCGGCGGCCGCGAGCGCGTCGAGCGCGGCCTGCTCGAGCCGGTCGCGGGCCGCGCGCAGCCCGGCCGCGCGCTCCCCGGCGGCGGAGACGTGCGAGAGGTCGAGCAGCCGCTCCGGGCTCGAGCCGAGCGCGAGCGCGGCCGCCGCGGCGGCGAGCTGGCCCGGCGTCGCGTCCGGATCCGCCTGCAGCTCCCGTGCGGCCGCCTGGAGCTCCCCCAGCCGCGCCTCCACCGGCGCGGGCTCGCCCAGGTCGAGGACGAGCTCCCGGCCGGCCGAGCGGAGCGTCTCGTGGACGCTCGTCAGCATCCGCCGCAGGCCCGACGCACCGTACGTCGCGAGCAGCCGCAGCCGCTGCTCGTCGCGTCCCGCGCAGAACGCCGCGAGCGCCCGCTCGAACGCCTCGCCCCGCAGCACGGCGCCCTGCTCCTCGTCCAGCTCGCGGAAGCGCGGGTCGATGCCGACCGCGAACGGGTACGTCCGCAAGAGGCGCGAGCAGAAGCCGTGGATGGTCGAGATCCACGCGCCGTCGAGGCTCCGCGCGAGGTCGGCCCGGCCGCGCGCGCGCAGCGCGGCGCGGATGCGCGAGCGCAGCTCGCCCGCCGCCTTGCGCGTGTACGTGATCACGAGCAGCGACTCGACGTCGAGCCCGTCGTCGCACACCGCGCGCACGAAGCGCTCGACGAGCACCGACGTCTTGCCGGTGCCGGCGCCCGCGGAGACGAACACCTCGCCGCGCGCCTCCACGGCCGCGACCTGCTGCTCGTTCAGCGCGTTCACGGCCTCTCCACCCTGCACATCGTCCAGAGGTCGCACCACGACGGGCAGTTGCCACCCTTCGGGTCGTGGCGGACGTCGCCGGAGCGGATGCGGTCGACGTAGCCGCGCGCGCGCTCGCGTGCGGTCTCGACCAGCGTCCAGAACTGCTCGCCGTCGAGGTAGTCGCTCCTCGTGTAGCCGGGCAGGTCGTCGGCCGCGTCGGCGTGCAGCAGCCCGCGCGCGACGCGGGCGCCGCCGAGCGCGCGGTAGACGCCGCCGAGCGGCTCGATGCCGACCAGGTCGCGCAGCACGAGCATGTAGAGCGGGATCTGCAGCTTCAGCTCCTCGTCGATCTGCTTCGCGGAGTGCGCGCTGCGACCCGACTTGTAGTCCTGGACGATCCCGCGCGCCGAGAAGGGATCGACGTCGATGCGGTCGATCTTGCCGCTCAGGTGGATGCCGTCGCCGAGCGCGAGCCCGCGCTGCAGCTCCGGCGCGGAGCGATCCGAGCCGAACGCCACCTCGAAGCGCCTGGGCACGAGCCGGAGCGGCGAGCGCGCCTCGTCGCGGACGAAGCCCTCGAGGTCGCGCCACAGCGTCTCCTCCAGCTCGGCCGCCTGCAGCTCGGTGAGCTCCAAACGCACGCCGCCGCGGAGCGCGTCGTCGAGGCAGCGCCGCAGGAAGCCGACCGCCTGCTCGACGTTCTGCGGCTCGACGCGGTCGGCGCCCAGCTCCTTCGGAAGCCCGGAGTAGAAGCGGTACAGCGTCTGGTGCGCGACCGAGCCGCGCAGCATCGGGTCGACGGTGGCATCGATCGTCTTCGGCGACACGATGCGCTCGTGCAGCCACGCCGACGAGCAGTCGGCGAAACGCTCGAGCTCGGTCACCGAGAAGGTCGACTTCGAGGCGAGCCATGCGAGCACGACCGCGTTCTGGAGGCGCGTCTCCCGCGAGAAGGCGCGGCGGGCGCGATCGAGCCGCCGCCGCCAGTCGCCGTTCGCGTCGGCGAGCGCGCGGGCGGCGTCGAGCTCCTCCACGCTCAGCACGGCCAGCGCCCGCAGCCGTTCGCGCTCGGTCGGCGCCGCCTCGAGCTGCCACGTCGCCGCGGCGAGCGGCCGCCGCGTCACCGCACGCTCCACGTCGGCGGGCGCGAGGACGGACGCGACCTCGTCCCAGAACGGGCTCGGCTCGCGCGGCGTGCCGTCGTCGGTCGCGGCCTCCCGCACGAGGTACAGCCGCCGGTTCGGACGCGTGCAGGCGCTGTAGAAGAGGTACCGGTCGCGGCTCACCTGGTCGGGCCGCTCGAGCCGCGCCCCGAGCTCACGGCGTCGCTCGTCGTCGAGGAACGGCGACACGCGCGAACGGCGCGGCAGCGACCCCTCCTCGAGCCCGAGCACGAACACGATCTCGAAGAAGCGCGTCCGCGCGCGCAGCAGGTCGAGCACCGGCACGCGCCCCGCCTCCCCGGCCGACCCCAGCCGCACCTCGGCCCGCTCGAGCGCCGCGAGGACATCCTCCTCGGCGACCGGCTCGCCGAGCGCCGCCAGCCCCTCGAGCTCGTCGAGCGCCCGCAGCGCGGCGTCGTAGGAGCGCAGGTCGAGGCGCGACGTCTCGCCGCTCGGCGGCGCCTCCGTCCCGTACGCCGCCCGCAGCATCGAGCGGACGAGCGTCCGCACGCCCTCGGCCGGCCGCGCGGCCGCGCGCAGCTCGGCGAGCACCGGAATCGGCGCCTCGCGCAGCCGCTCGGCCTCCTCCTCGACCCTCGCGGGGGTGTTGATCGCGCGTCCCCGCAGCCGCCCCTCGACGAAGTCGACCGAGCTGCGCCCGATGCCCGAGTACGGCGAGCGCAGGAAGACGAAGAGCTCGCGGCGCCCGCCCTCGAGCCACGCGTACCGTAGGAGCTGCAGCAGCGCGTGCCCGAACGGCGTCGATGCGAGGCGCACGCGCCCCTCGAGCGCGTACGGGATGCCGAGGGCGCCGAGGACCGTCTCGAGCGGCGCGCGGACCCGCTCGACCGAGGGACAGACGAGGCCGATGCGCTCGGCGGAAACGCCCGAGCGCAGCAGGGCGAGCACCTCCTCGCCGACGAGCTCGAGGGTGCCTCGCACGCCCGCGCCCTCGAGGAAGCGGACCGCGCCCTCGAGCGGCGGCGGAGGCGGGCCCTGCTCCTCGAAGAGCGCGCGCTCGAGGTGCACCAGCGCCGGGTGGCGATCGGCTGCGGCCCGCGGCGGAAGCTCCTCGATGCGGCCGGCGGCGAGCGCCGCCAGGTCGCCTGCCGTGGCCGCGAGCGAGGCGAACGCCGGACGGCCCGGCTCGTAGGGCAGCGAGACGGTCACGTCCGCGCGGCCGGCGAGAGCCTCGAGCAGCGCCCACTCGGCGCCGGTCAGGTCCTCGAAGCCGTAGGCGAATACGGGAGCGCCCTGCCAGGCGTCGAGCTCCGACGCGAGCCGCTCGGCCGCCCGGCGGCGCAGCAGGTCGCGGTCCCACAGCCCGAGCCGGTCGAGCTCGCCCCGATAGGCGCGGTAGAGCTCGGCGAGGTCCCCGTCCAGATCCTCGGGGTCGAGCAGGCCCGACTCGAGCTCGCCGAGCGTCTGGCGGAGCCCGTCGGCGAAGCCGGCGGTGCGCGCCGAGGGGGCGAGCGTGCCGAGCGGGGCGCGGGTGAGCGCGCGCCGGACGACGACCGCCCGCTGCCCGTCGGTCGCAACCGGCCGGCGGAGCCGGTCGCCGTCCGCGATGCGTTCGAACAGGTCGTCGAACGTGCCGATCGAGCCGCCGAGGAGGCAGCCGCACCGCGCGAGCAGCTCGCGCTCGACGCGGTCGACGTCCGACCGGTTCGGCACGATCAGGACGGGCTCGTCGGCGAGACGCGCCAGATACCGCTCGAGCAGGAGCTCGACCTTGCCCGCGTTCGCGGGCCCGACCACGAGCGAGAGGCTCAACCTTCCGATCGTAGACGGGCGATCGGCCGGGGTCTCCGCGGCCGGCGCAAACAGCGGGAATCCTCCCGGGCGCGCGGGAGAAGCGGGCGCTCCGGCTGCACGAGCGCCCGGTCCCGCGTGGGGTTCCTAGGCGGCTGCCGCCTTGGGGCGGCGGCCCCGGCGCGCGGCGGCGCGGCCGGGCATCTTCCCCGCGCAGGCGTCGCACAGGTCGGCCACCTTCGAGCCGCGACGGGCGTCCGTGTAGGTGACGCGGAGGGACGCGCCCTTCGCCTGGTCGACCTCCTTCCCGCAGTTGTCGCACACGAGCACGGTCTTACGAGCCACGAATCGAGCCTCCTCCGGGAGAATTGGACGCGCCTATCCTAATCCGAAATCAGGCGACCGCGCGCGCAGACCGAATTCGCCACGAACGCAGTAGGCTGAGCGTCGCCCGCTCCTCCGGATCGAGGTCGATGTCGCGCGCGTTCACGACGCGCAAATGGCGGGGCCGGAAATCCGCCACCGTTCGCCCGTCCAGATACTGCTCGATCACCGCCGGGCTCACGTAGGAGCTTCGCGCAACGGCCGGCGTATTTCCGAGCTGTTCGCCGACGCGCCGCATCACGGCTGCGATTCGCCGCCGCGCCTCCGCCTCGCTCTTCGGCGTCGGCGACTCGGCGAGCGCGACCGCCGCGATGAGCGTCCCGCCCCAGGTCCGGAAGTCCTTGGCCGAGAAGCCGTTCCCCAGGTGGCTGCGAACGTAGGCATTGAGCCGAGCCGCGCCGAGGTCGCGCAGCTCGCCCTCGCACTCGAAGCGGAACAGCCGCCGTCCCGGCAGCCCGAGGAGCTCGCGGACGGCGGCCGCGAGCTCGGCGTCGACGAGCGCGCTCCGCACCGCCGTCCCGTGCTTGCCGCGGTAGCGGAATGCGAGCCGGCTGCCGCGCACCGCCACGTGGCTCTTGCGAAGCGTGGTGATGCCGAACGTGCGGTGCTGCCGGGCGTACCGCTCGGTGCCGACGCGGAACCAGCCGAGGTTGATCAGCCTGACCGCGACCGCGGCGACCCGCTGCTCGGGCAGCCCGGGCAGCTGCATGTCCTCGGCCATCGCCTGCCGGAGCTGCGGCAGCCGCTCCGCGAACGCGATCAGCCGCTCGAACTTCTCCTGCTCGCGCTGCTCGCGGTACTGCGGGTGGTAGAGGTACTGCTTCCGGCCCGCGGCGTCGATCCCGGTCGCCTGCAGCTTCGCGCGCGGGTTGCGCGCGATCCAGACGTCGCGCCACGCCGGCGGCACGACGAGCGAGCGGATGCGCTCGAGCTCGACCTCATCGGTCAGCTCGCGCCCGGCGGCGTCGACGTAGCGAAAGCGCCGCTTCGAGCCGACCCGGAACCAGCCGCTGCGCGGCGCCATCAGCGCGTGGAGTTGCCGCGGAGGGCCGTCGCTAATCTTCGCCGCCGATGGAGCTGCGCACGATCGTCGTCCTCGACGGAGACGAGACCGGCCAGGAGCTGCTCGAGGAGGCGCTTCGCGTGCTGGCGCCGGACGTGACCGGGCTCGAGCTCGAGCTGCCGCGATTCGACCTCTCGCTCGAGAACCGCCGCGCGACCGGGAACGCGATCGTCCACGAGGCGGCGGCCGCGATCCGCGAGCACGGCCTGGGCCTCAAGGCCGCGACGATCACGCCCGAGGGGCGCGGCGACGTCGGTTCGCCGAACCGGATCCTCCGCGAGGAGACGGGCGGCAAGGTGATCGTGCGGACCGGCCGGCGGATTCCCGGCGTCGTGCCCTTCGGCGGCGTCCACGCCCCGATCTCGGTGGTGCGGATGGCGGTCGGCGACGCCTACGGCGCGGCCGAATGGCGCGAGGGCGAGGGTGGCGCCGAGGTCGCCTACCGCACGGAGCGGATCGAGCGCGCGGTCTGCCGCGCCGTCGCCGAGTTCGCCTTCCGCGAGGCGGAGCGGACCGGCGCGAAGGTGTTCGGCGGGCCGAAGTACACCGTGTCGCCGGTCTACGAGGGGATGCTGAAGGAGGAGATGGACGCGGCGGCCGTGCGCCATCCCGACGTCGCGTACGAGCCGCAGCTGATCGACGCCACCTTCGCGCTGCTGATCGCGTCGGCCGGCGATCCGCTCGTCATTCCCGCGCTGAACCGCGACGGCGACATCCTCTCCGACCTCGTCCTGCCGCTGTTCGGCTCGATCGCCGGGTCGGAGTCGATGCTCGTCGCGTTCGACGGCGACGACCTCGAGCCGACGGCGCTGATGGCGGAGGCCGCGCACGGCACGGCGCCGGCGCTCTTCCGGAAGAACCTCGCGAACCCGCTGGCGATGATCCTCGCGGCGGCGGCGCTGCTCGCGCAGGCGGACGACGAGCGCGGCCGCGCGGCCGGACGCGCGATTCGCGAGAGCGCGCTCGAGGCGGTCGCGCAGGGGATCAAGACCGCCGACCTCGGCGGCTCCGCGACCACGACGGACTTCACCGACGAGGTGATCCGTCGCACGCGGACGAAGCTCGAGGTCTGGGCGGCGCTCTAAGAAGCTCTCACATGCTCTCGGCCATGCGCTTGCGCCAGAACCGCACGGCGAAGAAGCCGACGACCGCGACCACCGCGAGCCCGCCGACCGCGTAGAGGCCGTAGCGGCCGATCGCCTCGGCCGCGGCCTTGCCCGCGTAGTAGGCGACGACGCCGACGAGCGTCGCCCAGCAGATGCCCCCCGCCGCGTTCCACGCGAAGAACTTCCACCACGGCATGCGGCTGATGCCGGCGAGCCAGGCCGCGGTCACGCGCAGCACGGCGATGAAGCGCCCGATGAACACCGTCTTCGAGCCGTGCCGCTCGAAGAACCGCTCGGCCGGCGGAAGCACCTTCTCGGCGTGGCGGGCGATCGGCCCCCAGCGCCCGAGGAGCTGGCGACCGCCCTCGCGCCCGATCCAGTAGCCGACGTTGTCGCCGACGATCGCGGCCGCGGCTGCGACGGCGACGACCAGCACGATCGAGTGGTGCAGGCGGCCGGACGCCGACAGCACCGCGGCGGTCACGAGCGCCGTCTCGCCCGGCAGCGGGATCCCGGCCGACTCGATCGCGATCGCGAAGAAGAGCAGCACCAGCCCGTAGCTGAGGAGCAGGTGCGTCACGCGGCCAGTCTACGAGGCGCCTTCCGCGCGCCGCCCGGCTCGCGGATCGCGCGCCGGCGGGCGGATGCGATACCGTCGCGCGCGGATGCGGGTCGGCGTTCCGAAGGAGACCTCGAGCGGCGAACGTCGGGTCGCGCTCGTTCCGGAGGCGCTCGCACGCCTCGGCGACGGCGTGAAGGTCGTCGTCGAGCCGGGTGCGGGCACCGCCGCCGGCTTCCCCGACGAGGCGTTCCGCGAGGCGGGCGCGACGATCGGCGACCCGTGGGACGCGGAGATCGTGGCGAAGGTCGCGACGCCGAGCCGCGACGAAACGGCACGCCTGCGCGAGGGGCAGGTGCTGATCGCGTTCCTGCAGCCGCTCTCCGATCCGGCGGGCGTGGAGCGGCTGGCACGTGCCGGCGTGCACGCCTTCGCGCTCGAGTCGGTTCCCCGCATCACGCGCGCGCAACCGATGGACGCGCTGTCGTCGCAGGCGACCGTGTCCGGCTACAAGGCGGCGCTGATCGCGGCCGACCGGCTTCCCCGTTTCCTGCCGATGCTGATGACGGCGGCTGGGACGATCCCGCCTGCGAAGGTGCTCGTCCTCGGCGCCGGCGTCGCCGGCCTGCAGGCGATCGCGACTGCCCGCCGGCTCGGCGCGGTCGTCTCGGCCTTCGACGTGCGGCCGGCGGTGCGCGAGCAGGTCGAGTCGCTCGGCGCGACGTTCCTCGATCTCGGCGTGCGCGGCGAGGAGACGGAGGGTGGCTATGCACGCGAGCTCACACCCGAGCAGCAGGCGGCGCAGCAGGCGGAGCTGCAGCAGCGCATTCCGCAGTTCGACGCGGTGGTCACGACCGCCGCGGTGCCCGGCAGGCCGGCGCCGAAGCTGATCTCGGCGGCCGCGGTGCGCGCGATGCGGCCGGGGTCGGTGATCGTCGACCTCGCGGCGGAGACGGGCGGCAACTGCGAGCTGACCCGTCCCGGCGAGGAGATCGCCGAGGACGGCGTCGTGATCGTCGGGACGACGAACCTACCCTCGACGATGCCGACGCACGCGAGCTCGCTGCTCTCGCGGAACATCGTCTCGCTCGTCGGTCTCCTCGTCCGCGACGGCGAGCTCGCGCTCGACTGGGACGACGAGATCGTCGCGGCGACCTGCGTCACCAGAACCGAGGTGGCCGCGTGAGCCACACGACGCTGCTCGTCTTCGAGGTGACGATCCTCGTGCTGGCGATCTTTCTCGGCTTCGAGGTGATCTCCAAGGTCCCGACGCTGCTGCACACGCCGCTCATGTCCGGCACGAATGCCATCCACGGGATCGTGATCGTGGGCGCGATGCTCGTCGCGGGCCTCGGCCACAAGGACACGCTCACGCTGGTCGTCGGGCTCGTCGCCGTCGTGCTCGCGTCCGCGAACGTGGTCGGCGGCTTCGTCGTCACCGACCGCATGCTCGAGATGTTCAAGAAGCGCGAGCCGCCGCCGCAGCGGCAGAAGGAGCCGGATGGGCGCTGACGCGACGAGGCTCGTCTACCTCGTCACGATCGTCACCTTCATCCTCGCCCTTCGCTTCCTCTCGTCGCCGGCACACGCTCGTCGCGGCAACCAGATCGGCGCCGCCGGGATGCTGGTCGCGATCGGCGTCACGTTCGCGCAGTCGTCGATCGTCAGCTACTGGGAGATCGCGGTCGGCATGGTCGTCGGCGGCTCGTTCGGGGCGTTCGCGGCGCGGCGCGTGCGCATGACGGCGATGCCGCAGATGGTCGCGCTCTTCAACGGCGTCGGCGGCGGGGCGGCGGCGCTCGTGTCGCTCGCGGAGTTCCACCGCCGGGCGCCGGCCTCCGGCGATCTGGCCCGCGACATCTCCGCGTCGATCGTCATCTCGGCGCTCATCGGCGCGATCTCTTTCGCCGGGTCGATGGTGGCGTTCTCGAAGCTGCAGGAGCTGATCCAGGGGCGGCCGATCACGTACCCCGGCCAGCAGATCGGCAACGCGGTGCTCTTCGCGGCGTGCGTGGCCGCGTGCGTGGCGATCGTCTCCGGCGCCGAGCGGCAGTGGCTCATGTGGGCGCTCCTGGCGGGCGCGGCGACGTTCGGCGTGCTGTTCGTGCTGCCGATCGGGGGCGCCGACATGCCCGTCGTCATCTCGCTCCTGAACGCGTTCACCGGCCTTGCGGCGGCGGCGACCGGCTTCGAGCTCGAGAACGACGTGCTGATCGTGAGCGGAATGCTCGTCGGCGCGTCCGGCACGCTGCTGACGCTGATGATGGGCCGGGCGATGAACCGCTCGGTCGCGAACGTGCTCTTCGGCGCGTTCGGCAAGGTCGCGATGACCGAGGGCGGCACGACCGCGAGCGGCGGCACGATCCGCTCGACGACTGCCGACGACGTCGCGGTCATGCTCGCGTACGCGCACAAGGTCGTGATCGTCCCGGGCTACGGGATGGCGGTCGCGCAGGCGCAGCACGACGTGCGCGCGCTCGCCGACCTCCTCGAGGAGCGCGGCGTCGAGGTCACGTACGCGATCCACCCGGTCGCCGGCCGCATGCCGGGACACATGAACGTCCTGCTCGCGGAGGCGAACGTCCCCTATCCGGCGCTGAAGGAGATGGACGACGCGAACGCCGAGTTCCCGCGCACGGATGTCTCGCTCGTGATCGGCGCGAACGACGTCGTCAACCCGGACGCGCGCTCGAACCAGGGCAGTCCGATCTACGGCATGCCGATCCTCAACGTCGACCGCTCGCAGGCGGTGGTCGTGTTGAAGCGGTCGATGAACCCCGGCTTTGCCGGCATCGACAATCCGCTGTTCGGAGAGCCGAACACGATGATGCTGTTCGGCGACGCGAAGGAGTCGGTCGCGCGGCTGGCGGGCGCCGTCAAGGCGCTGTGACGGTTCCCGTCTTCACGGCGCGGGACGTCGAGGCCGCGGTCTCGCCGGAGCGCGCGGTGGAGGCGGTGCGCGCCGCCTTCGTCGCGCACGCAAACGGCGACTGGTCGATGCCGCCGAAGGTCTACGTGACGAATTACCCGGCCGGCGACTTCCGCGCGATGCCGGCGATCGGCGGCGGCCACGCGCTGCTGAAGTGGGTGACGTCGTTCCCCGGCAATCCCGCGCGCGGGCTGCCGACCGTCACCGGCGTCGTGCTCGTCTCGGACGCGGAGACCGGCGCGTTGCGCGCGGTTCTCGACGCGGCGTCGGTGACCGCCCTCCGCACCGGCGCCGCCGCCGTGCTCGCGGCGGAGACGCTCGGCCGGCGCGATGCCCGGACCGCGGCGGTGATCGGAGCGGGCGTGAACGGGCGCGCGGCCGCCCGGACCTTCCTCGCGCGCGGCCGCGAGGTTCTGCTCTGGGACGTCGACGCGACCCGCGCTCGAGACGCGGCCGAGTCGCTCGGGGCCGGGGTGGCGGCGTCTCCTGAGGAGGCGCTCGGCGCCGACCTGCTCGTGACGGTCACTCCCGGGCGCCAGCCGCTGCTCGTCGACGGCACGCTTCGGCGGGGGCAGCACGTGTCCCTGATGGGCGCCGACGGTCCCGGCAAGGCCGAGGCGAGCGACGGCGAGCTGCGCCGCGCGCGCCTCTTCTGCGACGACTGGGAGCAGGCGAGCCACGGCGGCGAGCTGGCGCACGCCGTCGAGTCCGGGGTCGTGTCCCGAGACGACGTCACGGACCTGGGCACCGTCCTCGCCGGCCGTGCGGAGGGCCGCCGGTCGCAGGACGAGATCACCGCGTTCGACTCGACCGGCCTCGCGATCCAGGATCTCGCGATCGCCCTCTGCGCCCTGGAACGTGCGGGCGAGCTCGATCTCGCGACGATCCCGCTGTGATCAGCGGGACGTCGCGCGCGCTGTCGCGGCCGGCGCGGCGTCCGCTCGGGCCGGTCGGGCGTCGGCCGCGTCGAAGCGGCGCGGGTCGAACAGCTCGAGCTCCGGCGGACGCTCGCCGAGCAGCGCACGCGCGACGAGGTCGCCGCAGGCGAGGCCGAGGACGTTGCCGTGCCCGGAGTAGCCGCCCGCGACCCAGACGTGATCGCGCCCCGCCACCGGGCCGACGAGCGGCATCAGGTCGGGCGTCGTGCCCCAGATCCCGGCCCAGCGCCTCTCGACCCGCGGGGTCGCGCCGACGAGGCGCTCGAGGAGAGCGTCCAGCCGTCCCTGAACGGCCTCCGTCGTCTCCTCGGCGGAGGTGTCCTCGTCCTCGAGAGAGGCGTCGCGGCATCCGCCGAGGACCAGGCGCCCGTCGGGAAGCTGCTGCCAGTAGTCGAAGCCCCCGCGGGCGTAGTGAGGGCGCGGGTACCGCCGCTCCGCCAGCGGTTCGGTGACGAGCACCTGTCCGCGTGTCGCCCGAACCAGGCCTCCGAGCTCCGGCAGCAGCGACGCGGTGAAGCCGTCGCCCGCGATCACCACGGCGTCGGCGTCGAGCCCGTCGAGGTCGTGAACGCGCTCCCCTTCCCGGATGTCGGCGCCGGCCTCGGCTGCACGCGCCGCGAGCCGGCGCACCCACCGAGCGGGCGAGAGCGCTCCATCCCGCGGGTGGAGGATCGCGCCCTCGTAGAGCGTGTCGAGCGGTGGCGGGAGCACGTCGACCCATTCGACCGCGAAGCCGTCCTCGCGCAGCGCGTCGTGCTCGGCGCGCAGCGCGGAACCCTCCGCCCCGTCGGCGGCGAGACGAAGGCTCCCAACGCGGCGCAGAGCGTCGCCCGCGAGCGCTTCCATGCGGTCGAGGCTCCGCTCGGTCAGCTCCATCAGGAGGCGGGCCCCCTCGCTGCCGAGGCGCTCACGCGCGACGTCGTAGGGCACCGCCGCTCCGCGCAGGGCGAAGCCGCCGTTGCGTCCGCTCGCGCCGCCGGCGATCTCGCGGGCCTCGTGGAGGCGAACGCGCACGCCTCGCTCCGCGAGCGTCAACGCACACGAGCAGCCCGTGACACCCCCGCCGACGACCGCGACGTCGACGCGGCCGGGCACCCGATGCCGGGGGATCGGGTCAGCCCCTGCGGCTTCCTCGAGCCAGTATGAAGTTGTCGGCACAGCGCGCGATCGTAACCCCTACCGCATCACCCCCCGGTACAGCCCGCCCGCCTGCGAGACGAGGCCGAGCACCTCGAGCTCGGCCAGCGCCGCAGCGACGTCACCTGCCGCCAGGCCGGTGCGGTGGACGAGCGCGTCGACGCTCGCCGGGGCATCGACGACCGCCGCGTGCACCGCGGCGAGCCTCGGCTCGGGTTCGCGCGCCGCCGTTCCGGCCGACACCTCGGGCTCCGCGGGGTCGATCCCGAGCGCCTCGAGCACGTCGTTCGCGGACGTGAAGGGCGTCGCCCCGAGGCGGAGCAGCGCGTTCGTGCCGTGCGAGAGGTGGCTCGTGATCTCGCCGGGCACGGCGAACACCTCCCGCCCCTCGTCGAGCGCCAGGTCGGCCGTGATCAGCGCGCCGCTCCGCTCGCGTGCCTCGACGACGACCGTCGCGTCGCAGAGCCCGGCGACGATGCGGTTGCGCGCGGGAAACCTCCATGGAGCGGGCTCGACGCCCGGCGCGTACTCCGACAGGATCAGCCCGTCGGCGGCGATCCGCTGCGCGAGCTGTGCGTGCGCCAGCGGGTAGTCGCGGTCGATGCCGCAGCCGAGCACGGCGACCGTCGGGCCCCGTTCGAGCGCTCCGCGGTGCGCGGCGCCGTCCACCCCGCGCGCGAGGCCGGAGACGACGACCACGCCCGCTGCCGCCAGCGCAGCGCCGAGCCCGTGCGCGACCTCGGTCCCGTACGAGGAGCAGGCCCGGGCACCGACGACGGCGACGCACGGCCGCTCGAGCAGCGAGAGCGGCGCCGTGCCGCGGACGAACAGCCCCGGAGGCGGATCGTGGATCGCGCGCAGGCGCGCCGGGAACGCCGGATCGGACCGGCCGACCCAGCGCAGCCCGGCTGCCTGGAGGCGGCCGCGGTACGCCGCTGCGTCGAAGGTTCGTTCGAACCTCGCGAACGCGACGCTCTGGGGACGCGTGACGACGTGCGATCCGGTCTCGGCCGCGAATGCGGCGAGCACGAGCTCGGGGTCGACCGCACCCGCGTCGAGCGGCCGCACGCGCACCCGGCCGTCGCCGTCCTGGCGAGCGGCCGTCACGCGGCGAGCTCCACGGGCGGCCTGTAGGAGAGCGCCTCGGCGACGTGCTGCGACTCGACGCGCTCCGCGGCGGCGAGCGCGGCGATCGTCGCCGCGACGCGGGCGACGCGCGCCCGGCCGCGGCCGGAAAGCTGGAGCCGCTCGACCGCCTGCGTCAGGAACGCCGCGGCCGCGTCGGCCGCTCGAGGCGTGTCGTCCGCCAGGCGGTCGCGCGCAGCCACCACCCGTTCGCGGACGACGGCCGACCGCTCGCCGGATGGGCCTGCCAGCTCGACCCCACGCGGCCTCGGAACCGCGAGCGCGAGGTCGAACCGGTCGAGCAGGGCCCGCGAGAGCCTCTCGCGGTACCGCTCGATGCGCTGGGGCGTGCAGACGCACGCCGCGGCCGGATCGCCGCGCGCGCCGCACGGACAGAGATTCATCGTCCCGACCAGCTGGAACCGCGCGGGGAAGGTGGCGCGGCCGACGACCCGCGCGATCGAGACCGTCCCGTCCTCGAGGGGCTGCCGGAGCCCCTCCAGCACCGGTCGCGGGAACTCGGGCAGCTCGTCGAGGTAGAGCACGCCTCGGTGCGCGAGGCTCACCTCGCCGGGGCGCGGCCCCGAGCCCCCACCGAGGATCGCGGCTGCCGACACGGCATGATGCGGCGCTCGGAACGGCGGGACCCGGACGAGCCCGGCCCCGCTCGGAAGCGTGCCGGCGACCGAGTGGATGCGGGTGACCTCGAGCGCGGCGGCGTCGTCGAGCGGCGGCAGGATGCCCGGGAGGCGGCGGGCGAGCATCGTCTTGCCCGTCCCGGGCGGCCCGACGAGGAGCAGGTTGTGGGCACCGGCTGCGGCGATCTCGAGGGCGCGGCGGGCCCGCTCCTGACCGCGCACGTCGGCCAGGTCGGGAACCGCCTGTGAAGCTCCGTGCCGGTCCTTCGCGCCGACGTCCGCCGGCTGCTCGTCGTCGCCTCCTCCGAGGCCGTCGGACGGCGGCGCCCGCTCGCCGCGCAGGCACGCGACGGCGTCGGCGAGGTGCCGCGCCGCGACCGGCTCGATGCCGGCCAGGGCGACCTCGGGCGCGGACTCCGCCGCGCAGACGAGCCGCCGCAGGCCGGCCTGACGGGCGCCCTCGGCGGCGACCAGCGCTCCGGGCACCGGCCGCAGTCGCCCGTCGAGCGCCAGCTCGCCGAAGGCGGCGTGTCCCTCGAGCGCCCCTGCCGGAACCTGGTCGGACGCCGCGAGGATCGCGAGCGCAATCGGGAGGTCGAAGCCGGATCCCTCCTTCCGGAGACCCGCCGGCGCGAGGTTGACGGTGATGCGCTTGATCGGCCACTTGAGCTCCGCGGACGTGATGCCGCTGCGAACGCGGTGCTTCGCCTCCTGGCACGCGCGGTCGGCCAGGCCGACGATGGCGAACGCGGGCGTGCCGCGCTGGAGGTGCGCCTCCACCTCCACCCGCCGCGGATCGAGCCCGACCAGTGCGTGGGTGACCGTGCGCGCGAGCACGTTGCCACCGTAGACGGCAAACCGTCACGTGTCCGTAACGCGAGTGCGCCGAATGTGTGACTTCTTTTCCCGCGCGGCGGACGCACAGGTGACGAGCTCGCGACGGCGGCTCAGAACGCGGCCGGAACGTGCTCGATCCGGCCGTCGCGCTCCACCAGCACGTCGAAGCGCACGTCGAGCTGCGCGTGCTCGGGATGCCGCGCGAGCCAGGCGGCGGCGGCGCGACGAACACGGCGCTCCTTCTCGGCGGTCACCATCTCGAGCGGGTCGCCGAACCCCTGGCCGCTCTTCGACTTCACCTCGCAGAACACGATCACGCGGCCGCGGCGGACGACGAGGTCGAGCTCGTTGCCGGCGAGCCAGCAGTTCGCGTCGAGGATCCGGTAGAGGCGCCGGCGGTACCAGCGCGCCGCCCGCGCCTCGGACGCGTGGCGCGGGCCGCCCATTGCCCGTGCCGCCGCTACGCCTCGAGCGGCAGGTACGCGCGCGCCCGCCACGAGCGGCGGTGGATCTCGCACGGGCCGCGCTCGCGGACGATGCGCGTGTGGTCCGGCGTGATGTAGCCGACGTGCGAGCCGAAGCCGTACGCCGGGTAGAGCGCGTCGGCGGTCTTCATGTACCGATCGCGCGTGACCTTCGCGACGATCGACGCCGCCGCGATCGCGGCGCTCTTCGTGTCGCCGTCGACGACCGCGCGATGCGGCGGCGCGGACGCGCCGAGCTTGAAGCCGTCGACCACGCACACGTCGGCGGGCTGGCATGCGTGCAGCGCGGCGCGCAGCCCGTGCAGGTTGCACCGGTGCAGCCCGATCCGGTCGATCACTCCGGGCGGGTACACGTGGACGGACACGCGCTCCGCGCAGCCCAGGACTGCGCGGTAGAGGACCTGGCGCAGGTCGGGGTCGACCTGCTTCGAGTCGTTGAGGAGCGCGAGCGGCCTGACGCGGTGGTCGCGCAGCCGCTCGTAGTCGAACAGGACGCCCGCGACGACGAGCGGCCCGGCGAGCGGGCCGCGCCCCGCCTCGTCCGCGCCGGCCACCCGCGGGCCGCCGAGGCCGCGGTCGAAGCGCAGGAGGCGCCGGCCGGTCCGCTTCGAGGGCACCGGCCGAGGATAGCCTCGCCCTCCGCCGGCGGGCGACGCGCAAACCCGCTTGTTGCGAAGTCGTCACGCGGGCAGGACGCAGTCCACGCCCCGCCTTCGAACGCTCACCCGCCAGGCCCCGCGCGAGCGTTGGACGTGGAGCTCGTCGCAGCGCCCGGACGCGACGCGGACGTCGCAGACGAAGTCCGGCGTGCGCGGGTTGATGCCGCCGATGCCGTTCGAGCAGGTGACGCGTCCGGCGAGGCCGTGCGTCGAGGCGTACCGCTTCGCAACGGCGACCGCACGGTCGTGGGCCTTCGTGCCGCACCCGGCGCAGAGCAGCGCGATCGCGACGGCGGGCGCCGCGATCCGGCCCGCGTTCAGCTCTGGCGCAGCTCGCGGACGCGCGCCTTCTTGCCGACCTTGCCGCGGAGGTAGTAGAGCTTGGCGCGGTTGACGTCGCCGATCGCAGCGACCTCGATCTTGTCGATCTTCGGCGAGTGCAGCGGGAACGTCCGCTCGACGCCGACGCCGAACGAGTTCTTGCGGACCGTGAACGTCTCGCGCGCTCCGGCGCCCTGCCTCTTGATGACGATCCCCTCGAAGACCTGGATGCGGCGCCGCGACCCTTCGATCACGCGGAAGTGGACGCGCACGGTGTCGCCCGCCTTGAAGTGCGGGACCTCGCGCAGCTGGCGGCGCTCGATGTCCTGGATCGTCGTGCTCATGCGGAAAAGGGCCGGGGGCGCGCGCCATCGTAGCGCAAAGCCCCGGACGCCTACTCGATCGAGATGCGGCTCGGCGGCCAGTAGATCGCGAAGACCTTGCCGATCAGGTTCTTGCGCGGCACCGTCCCCCACTCGCGCGAGTCGCAGGAGGAGTTGCGGTTGTCGCCCATCATGAAGTAGTGCCCGGGCGGGATCTTGATCGGGTGCATCGTCCGGTTGTCGCGCCGGCCGGGCTTGATGTACGGCTCGTTCAGCTTCTTCCCGTCGATGTAGACGTAGCCGTCCTTCTCAGACCACGTCTCTCCCGGCAAGCCGATCAGGCGCTTGACGAAGGTCCCGCCGGCGCCGCAGCGGATCTGCGCGAGCCTCGGCGTCTCGAAGACGACGATGTCGCCGCGGTGCGGGCTCCAGAACCGGTAGCAGAAGCGGCACGCGAGCACGCGGTCGGAGAAGCTCGCCTCGCAGCCCGGATCGGGTCGGGCGCAGTGGAGCGTCGGCTCCATCGAGCTCGACGGGATCCGGTACGGGTTCACGACCCACGCCTTGATTGCGAGCACGATCGCGATCGCGCCGACGATCGTCACGAGCCAGTCGATCGTGATCCGCCAGCCGCGCGGCAGCCCTCGGGTGAGATGGTCGATCGGGTTCCTCAACGAACGTGCTCCCTCCGCCAGCGGTCGATCCGTGCGTGATCGCCTGACAGCAGCACGTCCGGGACGCGCCACCCCTTGAACTCCGCCGGACGAGTGTAGTGCGGATACTCGAGCCCTCCGGCGAGTTCCGCGGAGAACGACTCGAGCTCGCCCGACCCTTCGCTGAGCGCGCCCGGCAGCCGCCGCGCGATCGCGTCGACGAGCACCATCGCCGGCAGATCGCCGTTCGAGAGCACGTAGGGCCCGATCGACACCGACTCCGTCGCGAGGTGCTCGACGATCCGCTCGTCGAAGCCCTCGAAGCGCGCGGAGAGCAGCGTCAGGCGCTCCTCGGCGGCGAGCTCCTCGACGAGGCGCTGGTCGAGCGCGCGGCCCTGCGGCGTGAGCGCGACGACGCGATGCGCCGGCCGGCCGCCGTACGCCGCGTCGAGCGCGGCGGCGACGACGTCGACGCGTAGCACCATCCCCGCACCCCCGCCGTACGGCTCGTCGTCGACCTGCCCGTTGCTCAAGGGTGTCGTGTCGCGGTACGAGAAGAGGCGCAGGTCGAGCTCGCCGCCGAGCACGGTCGCGACCGGCCGCTGTTCCGTCAGCCACGCGAACGCGTGCGGCACCAGGGTGAAGACGTCGAGCTGCAACGGGGTGCTAGAGAGGATCGGCGAAGCCGGGGGCGACAAGGATACGTCGCTCGCCGAGATCGATCGTCTGGATGCAGTCCTCGACCATGGGCAGCGACCGGCCGTCGTCGAGCTCGAGCACGTCGTTCGCGACGCCCGCCGCGACGGCCGCGACCCTGCCGAGCGCGCGCCCGCCCTCCTCGACGACCTGGAGCCCGACCAGCTCGAACACGTAGTACTCGTCGGCCCCGGTGGCGGGCAGCAGCGTTCGGTCGACCTCGAGCCACGTGCCGCGGGCAACCGGCCGGTCGAGCCTCAGGACCGGGCGTCCGGACGAGCGGCGCGCGGCGACGACCTCGACCTGCTCCTCGCCGGCGTGGAATCGCGTGCCGACCTGCCACCACCGTCCGTCCTCGCTCGCCTGCTCGACGAAGAACGCGCCGTCGAGCCCGTGCGGCCGCCCGACGCGGCCGATCCGCACGCGGTCAGCCACCGACGAGGCTCTCGAAGTACTCGGCCGCCTCCCGCCGCGTCGCCCGCGGATACTCGTAGCCGCCGAGCGCGCCGCGGTCGTACGGCGTGCGCCTGAGCTCGACGCCGGGACCGAGCATCGCCCAGAACGCGCCGTCGTCGTCCTCGTACGGCATGCCGACGCTGCCGGGATTCAGCCAGCGGCCGCGGCGGTCCTGCATGTGCGTGTGGCCGGCCACGACGAGGTCGGCGTCGACGCCGTCGAGGATCCGCTCGATCCGCTCGCTCGGCGTCAGCGGCGTGACGATGTCGAGGTCGTTCCACGGCGTCGCGTGGCAGAAGAGCACACGGCCCAGGCCGCCGAGCTCGAGCTCGAGCGTCGGCGGCAGCGCGTAGAGGAAGTCGACCTGCTCCCGGCGGAGCGTCGAGCGCATGCGCTCGAGCTCCTCCGGCGGCGGCCCGGCCTTCCCGGTGGGCTCCTCGACGAGCTCACGCTCGGCGTTGCCGCGCAGCCACAGCGCGCGGTCGGCGAGCGCGCGCAGGCGCTCGACGGTCTCGGCGGGGAACGCGCCGCCGACGACGTCGCCGCCGACGACGATCGCATCCGCGTCGCCTGCCTCCGCGAGCACCGCCTCGAGGGCGGGCAGGTTGCCGTGGATGTCGTAGAGCGCAGCGACGCGCACGGCGTCAGGCCGCGTCGGCGATCTCGACGAGCACCCGCCTGCCCTCGCGCGCCGCGCTCGCGCGCACGAGCGTGCGCAGCGCACGCGCGATGCGCCCCTGCCTGCCGATCACCTTGCCGACGTCGTCGGGCGCAACGTGCAGGACGAGGACGAGCGCGCCGTCGCGCTCCTCCTCGTCGACCCGCACGGCGCCGGGGTCGTCCACGAGCTCGCGCGCGAGGTACGCGAGCAGCTCGGCCATCCAGTCGACTACCTCGAGAGGCCCTGCGTCTTCAACAGGCGAGCGACCGCCTCGGTCGGCTGCGCCCCCTTGTCGAGCCAGTCGCGCACCTTCGCCTCGTCGAGCACGATCGTCGACGGCTCGGTGCGCGGGTTGTAACGCCCGACGATGTCGAGGAACCTGCCGTCGCGCGGCGCGCGCGCATCGGCGGCGACGACGCGGTAGATCGGGTTCTTCTTCGAGCCCACGCGCGTGAGCCTCAGCTTGACTGCCATACCTCTCCTTTATCTCCGGCCGGCCTTGCGCTTCTTCTTCCGCTTCGACGACGCCTTGCGCGTGGCCGACGGAACGCCCGGCGCCTGTGCGCCCGGCAGGCCCGGCATCTTGCCACGGCCGAGCTGCTTCATCATCTTCTCCATCTGCTTGCGCGCCTCGAGCAGCTGGTTCACCTGCTCGACGCTCGTGCCCGAGCCGCGCGCGATCCGCAGGCGCCGCTTGCCGTCGATGACGACGGGCGAGCGCCGCTCCTGCGGCGTCATCGACAGGACGATCGCCTCGACCTGCCCGAGCCGCCGGTCGTCGACGTCGACCTCGCCGAGCTGCGAGCCGAGCCCGGGGATCATCTTGAGGACGCCCTGCAGCGGCCCCATCCGCCGCAGCATCTTGTAGGCGCGCAGGAAGTCGTCGAACGTGAACTGCCCCTGGCGCAGGCGCTTCTCCATCTCGGCCTGCTCGTCGGCCTCGACCGCCGCCTCCGCGCGCTCGATGAGCGTCAGCACGTCGCCCATGCCGAGGATGCGCGACGCCATCCGGTCGGGGTGGAAGACCTCGAGCGCGTCGAGCTTCTCGCCGGTCGACGCGAACTTGATCGGCTTCCCGGTGATCGCCTTCACGCTCAGAGCAGCGCCGCCGCGCGCGTCGCCGTCGAGCTTCGTGAGGATGACGCCGTCGAACGCGATCCGGTCGTGGAACGCCTGCGCGACGTTCACCGCCTCCTGGCCCGTCATCGCGTCGAGGACGAGCAGCACGTCGTGCGGCTTCGCCTCGTCGCGGACGCGCTCGAGCTCGGCCATCAGCTCCTCGTCGATCTGCAGCCGGCCGGCCGTGTCGACGACGACGGTGTCGAGCCCGTCGGCGCGCGCCCGCTCGAGCCCACGCCGCGTCGCCTCGACCGCGTCCTTCGTCTCGGTGCGGTAGACGGGCACGCCGACCTGCCGGCCGAGCTGCTCGAGCTGGTCGATCGCCGCCGGCCGCTGCAGGTCGGCCGCGACCAGGCCGGGCTTCCGTCCTTCCGCCTTCAGGTGGCGGGCGAGCTTGGCCGCGGCGGTCGTCTTGCCCGAGCCCTGCAGCCCGGCGAGCAGGATCACCGTGAACCTGCCGAGCGCGAGGCCGGACGAGCCCGAGCCCATCAGCTCGGTGAGCTCGTCGTGCACGACCTTCACCACCTGCTGGCCCGGCGTGAGGCTCTTCAGCACCTCCTCGCCGACCGCGCGCTCGCGCACGCGGGCGACGAAGTCGCGGACGACGGTGAAGTTGACGTCGGCCTCGAGCAGCGCGAGGCGGATCTCGCGCATCGCGCGCGAGATCGCCTCCTCGTCGAGCCTGCCGCGCCTGCGCAGGTCGCCGAGCGCACCTTGGAGCTTGTCCGAGAGGCTGTCGAACACCGGAGGCGCATGGTATCGACGCCCCTACGGAGGCCCTCCTAGAATCCGCCCTCGTGCCCTACACGGCCGCATCCGACCGCTACGAGCGGATGCAGTACCGCCGCTGCGGCCGCAGCGGGCTGCAGCTCCCGGCGATCTCGCTCGGGCTCTGGCAGAACTTCGGCGGCGAGCGGCCGCTCGAGGCGAGCCGCGCGATCCTGCGGCGCGCATTCGACCTCGGCGTGACGCACATCGACCTGGCGAACAACTACGGGCCCCCGTACGGCTCGGCCGAGGAGACGTTCGGGCGCGTTCTCCGCGATGACCTGCGGCCGTACCGCGACGAGCTCGTGATCTCGACCAAGGCGGGCTACGACATGTGGCCCGGCCCGTACGGCGAGTGGGGCTCGCGCAAGTACCTGCTCGCGTCGCTCGACCAGTCGCTCCAGCGGATGGGGCTCGACTACGTCGACATCTTCTACTCGCACCGCTTCGACCCCGAGACGCCGCTCGAGGAGACGATGGGCGCGCTCGACGCCGCGGTGCGGCAGGGAAAGGCCCTCTACGTGGGCATCTCGTCGTACTCGCCGCGGCACACGCGCGAGGCGGCGGCGATCCTGCGCGACCTCGGCACCCCGCTGCTCATCCACCAGCCGTCGTACTCGATGCTCAACCGCTGGATCGAGCCGGAGCTCCTCGACACGCTCGAGGAGCTGGGCGTGGGCTGCATCGGCTTCTCGCCGCTCGCGCAGGGCCTCCTCACCGACAAGTACCTCGACGGCGTTCCCGAGGGATCGCGCGCGTCGCGGCCGGGCTCGCTCTCGCCCGACCAGCTCACCGACCAGACGGTCGCGAAGGTGCGCGCGCTGAACGAGCTCGCGAAGCGCCGCGGCCAGAGCCTCGCGCAGACGGCGCTCGCGTGGACGCTGCGCGACCCGCGCATGACCTCGACGCTGATCGGCGTCTCGAGCCTCGAGCAGCTCGAGGACTCGCTGCGGGCGCTCGACAACCTCGACTTCACGGAGGAGGAGCTGGACGAGATCGACCGCTACGCGACCGAGAGCGACATCAACCTCTGGGCGTCCTCGTCGCGTGCGTGATCCTTGACGGTGCCTGGCACCTAACGGTGCCAGGCACCGTGAAGAGTCCGTGAGGTGTCAGGCACCGTGAAGGATCCGTGAGGTGTCAGGCACCGGTCATGTCCTACCCGGACACGAGGGCGCGCGCGAAGTCGTGCGCGTCGAAGGGGCGCAGGTCGTCGAGCCCCTCTCCCACGCCGACGAGCTTCACCGGCAACCCGAGGTCGTAGGCGATCGCGACGGCGACGCCGCCCTTCGCCGACCCGTCGAGCTTCGTCAGCACGACGCCCGTCACGCCGACCGCCTCGCCGAACAAGCGCGCCTGCTGCAGCGCGTTCTGCCCCGTCGTCGCGTCGACGACGAGCAGGGTCTCGTGCGGCGCACCGTCGAGCCGCCCGGCGATCACGCGCCGGACCTTCGCGAGCTCGTCCATCAGGTTCGACTGCGTGTGTAGCCGGCCGGCGGTGTCGACGACGACGACGTCCCCGCCCGCCGAGATCGCGTCGTAGGCGACCGCGGCCGGGTCGGCGCCGCGCTGACCGCCGACGAAGCGCGCGCCCGCCCGCTCCGCCCAAATCTCGAGCTGCTCCTCGGCCGCGGCGCGGTACGTGTCCGCTGCGCCGAGCGTGACCGAGCGGCCGTGCTCGCGCAGGCGGTACGCGAGCTTGCCGATGGTCGTCGTCTTGCCGGTGCCGTTCACGCCGACGACGAGGATCACCGCCGGCTCGTGCTTCACGTCGAGCGTCGGCGGCTCGCCGAAGAGCGCGGCGATCTCGTCGGCGAGCGCCACGTTCAGCTCGGCGAGGTCCTGGCGCGCCTCCAGCCGCCGCACGAGCTCCGCCGTCGCGCGGACGCCGACGTCGGCGTAGATCAGCGCCTCCTCGAGGCGCTCCCAGGAGGCGTCGTCGGCCGGGTCGAACGCCGCGACCTGCAGCTGCTCGGTGAGCGCGCGGCGCGACCGGCCGAGCGAGTCGCGCAGTCGCGAGAAGAAGCCGCGCTGCTCGTCGGGCGCCTCCTCCGGCCCCGACTCGTCCTGCAGCAGCTCCGACCAGCTCCTCGCCACGACCCGCGCACGTTAACGTCGCGGTCGATGGCGACCTGGGAGGACGTGTGCCGCATCGCGTCGTCGCTGCCCGACGTCGAGGAGTCGACGAGCCACGGCCGGCCGCCATTCAAGGTGAAGGGACGCGCCTTCGTGAACACGAGTCGCGAGGAAGGCGCGATCTTCCTTCGCTGCCCCGACGACGAGGCGGAGCTGCTGATCGGCGCACGCCCGGACGTCTACTTCCTGACGCCGCACTACACGGGCTGGGGCGTGCTGCTGCGGCTCGACGCGGCCGACGAGGAGGAGCTCGCAGGGGCGATCGAGGACTCGTACGCGCTGCAGCGCGACAAGCCGCCGCTGCGGCCGCGGCGGCGTTAGGCGCTCGCGGCGGCTTCGTCCTCGCGCGGCAGCCGGCGCGAGACGATCTGCGAGACGCCGTCGGGCCCCATCGTGACGCCGTAGAGGACGTCGGCCGCTTCCATCGTGCGCTTCTGGTGCGTGATGACGATGAACTGCGCGCGGTCGGCGTACCGCCGCAGCAGCTCGGTGAAGCGCCCGATGTTCGTGTCGTCGAGCGCCGCCTCGACCTCGTCGAGCAGGTAGAACGGGCTCGGCCGCGCCAGGAACAGGGCGAACAGGAACGCAATCGCGCCGAGCGCCTTCTCGCCGCCGGAGAGCAGGCTCAGCCGCGTGATGCGCTTCCCCGCGGGGCGCAGCTCGACCTCGATCCCCGGCTCCTCGCCGTCCTCGTCGCCGGGCTCGGTGAGCCGGAGCCGGCCGTCGCCGCCGGGGAAGAGCGTCGCGGCGACCTCGTGGAAGTGCCGCTCCACGGCGGCGAACGTCTCGGCGAAGCGGGACTCGACGGTGTGCGTGAGGTCGTCCCGGAGCTTCTCGAGCTCCTCCAGGCTCCGCTCCAGGTCGGCGCGCTGGGTCGACAGCTCCTCGAGCCGCTCCTTCTCCGCCGCGTACTCCTCCTTCGCGAGCGGGTTCACCTGGCCGAGCTGCGCGCGCCGCCGCTCGTAGCGCTCCAGCTTCTCGGCGAGCTCGTCGCGATCCTCGCCCTCGGCCGGCTCCGCCGCGGCGGCCGCCAGCCGCCGCTGCGCCTCGTCGCGCTCCGCGTCCGCGCGCGCGAGCTCGACATCGATCGCCGCCAGACCCTCGCCCGCCGCGGCCGCCGCCTGCCGCAGCTCGACCTCCTCGGCCGCCAGCCGCCGCAGCTCGCCGCCGAGCTCGGCCGTCCGCGCCGCCTGCGCCTCGGCCCGTCCGCGCACGGGCGCCTCGAACCGCTCCACCTCGAGCGCGAGCGCCGCGTCGAGCCGGTCCGCGCCCGCGGCGAGCCGCGCCAGCACCGGCTCGGCCGGCCGCCGCGACGCGGCAGGGTCGGTCTCCGCGAGCGCGCGCGCCGCGTGCCGCGCCCGCTCGGCCGCCTCCTCCGCGGCGGCGGCGGCCTCGCCGGCGAGGCTCGACAGCCGCTCGGCGTCCGCGCGGAGCACGGCCGCGGCGTCGCCGCCCGCGGCGGTGCGCCCGCCGGCACGGCGTTCGGCCGCGAGCGCGCGGGCGTCGACGTCCGCGAGCTCCCCGCGCAGTTCGGCCTCGCGCGCCGCGATCCGGCTCAGGTCGTCCGCAAGCCGTCGCGACCGCTCGGCGAGCGGCGTCTCCAGCCGGACAGCGGCCGCCGCGGCCAGGCGCAGTGTCTCGTCGAGCCGCGAGGTCCCCGCCGCCAGCCGCTCGAGCCGCGCCGGCTCCGCGCGCGGCGCCCGACGCAGGTGGGCGACCGGCGCGAACGCAGCGGCGGCGGCCTCCGCCGTCCGCGCCGCCCCGCGGGACGCGTCGGCCGCGCGCTCGACGCGCGACGCCAAATCCTCCACTTCCGCCCGCAGCGCGCGGCGGCGCGCCTCGAGCTCGAGCAACACCGCCTCCGCCGTCTCGCCGGCGAACCAGAGCTCGCCGCGCTGCGGGTCCCAGCCGATGCCGTCGTCGGTGACGGCCGGCACCGGCGAGCGCAGCAAGTCGTCGCGGGGCACGACCGGCAGCTCCGCGAGCGCCCGCGGATCGTGCCCGACGAGGACGACCACCGAGCCGAGCCCCGCCCGCTGCGCGCGCGTGACGAGCGCGAGCGCGGCCTCGGCGTCATCGGCGAGCACGCCGGACGCGCGGTGGCCGAGCGCCGCCGCGACGGCGCGCTCCCGCCCCGGCTCCACCTCGAGCGCCTGCAGCGCGAGCCGCTCGCCCGACTCGGCGAGCGCGCGGGCGGCGGGCGGCAGGCCCTCGCGCTCGGCCAGCGACAGCTCGAGCGCCGCGAGCCGCTCCCGGGCGAGCTCGAGCCGCTTCTCCAGATCCTCCTGCTCGCGGGCCGCAGCACGCGCCGCGTCGGCGGCGGCGTCGGCCGCGCGGCCGAGCTCGGCCGGCGACGGCCCGGCCGGCCGTCGTGCCGCCTCCTCGAGCTCGCCGCGCAGCTCGGCGAGCAGCCGCTGCGCCGACTCGTGCCGGACGCCGAGGCGCTGGCTCGCATCGCGCAGCGCGAGGAGCGCGTCCCGGCTGCCGCCGGTGAGAACCTGCTCCGCGCGCGCACGCGCCGCGAGCAGCTCGTCGAGCTCGCCCGCGAGCCGCGTCTGCGCGGAACGCTCGGCCGCCGCGGCCTCGGCCCAGCGCTGCTCGGCCTCGACCTGGCGCCGCGCGTGCTCGGCCGACGCCGTCTGCGCCGCCGCGGCGGCGGCCCGCGCGGCCTCCGCGAGCTCCCCCGACGCGGCGGGATCGCGCGACCGCGCCGCCTCGAGCTCCGCGCGCAGCCCGGCCGCGAGCGCGGCGGCGGACTCGCGGCGCATCGCCACACGCTCGGCGCCGGCCCGGAGCCGGTAGAGGGCAGCCGTCGCCTGCTCGCGCGCGCCGGCGGAATCCGTCAGCTCCTCCTCGGCGCGCTCGCGCTCGGCGACCAGCGCGGCGATGCGGCGGTCGAGCTCCGCCCGCTCGGCCGACGCCGCACGGCGGCGGTCCTCGGCCTCGGCGCGGCGCGCGGCGAGCCGCGCGAGGTCGAGCGTGGCGATCGCCGCCTGGAGGCGCGCGATCTCCACGCCCAGCTTCTCGGCGCGCTCGGCGGCGGTCGCCTGCAGGGCGAGCGGCCGAAGCCGCTTGCGCACCTCCTCCTCGAGGTCGCGCGCGCGCTCGACCTGCACCGCGACCCGCGCGAGCTTCAGCTCCGCCCGGTGGCGGCGCCGCTTGAACCGGCCGAGCCCGGCCGCCTCCTCGACCAGCTCGCGCCGCTCGGACGGCTTCGAGCCGAGCACCGTCTCCACGCGGCCCTGCGAGATCACCGAGCGGAGGCCGCCGCCGAGGCCGACGTCGGAGAGCAGCTCGACGAGGTCGAGGCGGCGCACGCCAGCCCGGTTCACGAGGTACTGCCCCTCCCCGCCCCGCTGCAGCCGCCGCTCGATCGCCACCTCGGCGAACGGCAGCTCCGGCCAGGCGCCGTCGGCGTTGTCGAACAGGAGCTCGACCGAGCAGTGGTCGACGGCGGGCCGCCCGGCGGAGCCCGCGAAGAGGACGTCGTCGGGCCGCTCGGCGCGGAGCTCGCCCGGGCTGAGCGAGCCGGTCGCCCACAGGATCGCGTCGGAGACGTTCGACTTGCCCGAGCCGTTCGGGCCGACGACGACCGCGACGCCCGGCTCGAGCCGGACCTCGACGGGGTCCACGAACGACTTGAAGCCGCGCAGCGTGATCGTCTTCAGGTGCACGCGGCGGAAGTATCGCGGGCGCCACGGATGGCGCCCGCGCGCCGTTCACCGCGTCCCCGCGCCGACCAGGAGCTCGCAGGGGCCGGCGAAGCCCTGCGGCCCCTCGAACGCGCCGAGCGCCGCCTCGATCTCCCGCCAGGCGTCCTCGCGCTCGCGCTCGCCGAGCCCGGCCAGCATCTGGTGCAGCGCGCCGAACGACTCCCGCTCGAGGCGTGTGCACTCGGCCGCCGAGCGCAGCTCGAGCGGCGCCGCGACCCGCCGGACGACGACGTCCGAGAAGCCCGCGTCCTCGAGCAGGTCGCCGAGGTTCGCGGCCGAGAACGGCCCCGGCAGCCCCGGCGCCGGCGGCGGCAGCTGCGCCCGGCGGCGGATGATGCCGATGGGGATCGAGAAGAACCCGTTCCGGTCGGGCTCGGAGAAGACGAGCGCCGCGTAGCGGCCGCCGGGGCGGAGCACGCGCCGCGCCTCCGCGAGGGCCCGGCGCTTGTCGGGCAGGTACATCAACCCGAGGCGCGTGACGACGGCGTCGAAGGAGCCGTCCTCCGCCTCCAGCCGCTCGCCGTCCATGACGCGCGCGGCGACGTTGGCGAGACCCGCGTCCCGGGCCGCCTGCTCGGCCTCGCGGAGGATCCGCTCGGAGAGGTCGGTCGCGAGCACGGCGCCGGACGGTCCCACGCGTCGCGCCGCCATGATCGTCTGCCCGCCCGAGCCGGCCGCGACGTCGAGCACGCGACGACCTGACGCGACGCCGGCGAGGTCGAGCATCAGCTCCGTGGCGGGCCCGAGCCAGCGGTCGAACACCGGGTCCCAGCGATGCCATGCCTCGGCGGCCTCCTGCCACTGCGCGCGCGTGGTCTCCTTGTAGGCCCCCGCGTCGAAGGTGGAGACGGCCATCGTCTACACCTCCTCGATCCAGCCGCGCAGGTCCTCGTCGGAAACCTGGTCGAGCAGCTGCGGGTGATCGGCCCGCATGTGGTCGCGGGCGCCCTGCACGACCTCGCGCTCCGTCTCCGCCCGGATCACGTAGCCGCACTCGCAGGTGATCTGCTTCGCCATCGTGGCCTCCCTGTCGGTGGTGGTCGCGCCGGTTGTACGCCTGCGGCGTTGGGGCTATGTTGGCGCCGCGTTGGCGCGCCTCAAAGCCCAGCTCTGCGGCCGGTTCGCGCTCATCCTCGACGGCCGGCGCGTCGAGTGCGAGCTGCCGGGGAGGCAGGGAAGGCTGCTCGCCGCGTTCCTGCTCGCGAACCGGCTCCGCACCGTGACGCGCGAGCAGGCGATCGAGGCGATCTGGACGTCCGGACGCGACGGCGGCCTGGCGCCGCTCCTCTCCAAGGTCCGACGCGTGTTGCCGCTCGACGGCCTCCGCCCCGTCGCGGACGAGCTGTGGATCGACGTCGAGAGCGCGGCGGACGCGCTGCACCGAGCGGAGTCCGCCCTCGCGCTCGGCGATGCGCACCGGGCCTGGGCGCCCGCGCAGGTCGCGCTGTTCGTCTGCGGCCGCCGGTTCCTGGCCGACGAGGAGGGCGAGTGGATCGAGGCGGAGCGAACGCGCCTCGCGGCCCTCCGCGTCCGCGCGCTCGAGGCGTACGCGGGCGCGACCCTCGGCGTCGGCGGCACCGAGCTCGCCGCCGCGGTGCGGTCGGCGCGAACGCTCGTCCGTCTCGAGCCGTACCGCGAGTCGGGCTACCGGCTGCTGATGGAGGCGCTCGAGCGCGAGGGGAATCCGGCGGAGAGCCTGCTCGTCTACGAGGAGCTGCGCGGCCGGCTGCGCGACGAGCTCGGCGTCAGCCCGTCGGCGGAGACGCAGGCGTTGCATCGCCGTCTGCTTCGCTGAGCGCCGCGAGCGCCTCCGCGGCGGCGAGCTGCTCGGCGTCCTTCTTCGAGCGGCCCTCGCCGACGCCCGCGGTCTCGCCGGCGATCAGCACCGCGCAGCGGAAGCGCCGGTCGTGCGGCGGCCCCTCCGTCGACAGCAGCTCGTAGGTCGCGGTCACGCCGCGGCGGGCGAGCAGCTCCTGCAGCTGCGTCTTGCTGTCCGGCCCGGACGTGAGCGACTGCTCCGCGATGCTCCCGAACGCGTCGGCGATCGGCTCGCGGATGGCGTCGATGCCGCGGTCGAGGTACAGCACGGCGAGCGCGGACTCGAGCACCGCCGCGAGGACGTTCGTGCTCGTGGCGAGCGTGGCGCCTTCGACGAGGTGCTCGGCGAGCATCTCGTCGAGCCCCAGCAGCCGGGCCACCTCCGCGCAGCTCTTCCGCGAGACGACGTCGGCGCGAACGCGGCTGAGCTGCCCCTCCGCGAGGTCGGGGTAGCGCTCGTAGAGGGCGGTCGCGACGGAGAACCCGAGCACGCTGTCGCCGAGGAATTCGAGCCGCTCGTACGAGGAGGCGCGGTCGGGCGTCGTCGAGGGATGCGCGAACGCCTGAGCGGCCTTCTCGGGCGGGAGCTCGTCGATCAGCCGCCGCAGCGCGGCGGCGCGCCCGCGCGGTCGATCCCTACTGGTGCGACGTGACGTAGTCGACGGCCTGGCCGACGGTCGTGATCTTCTGCGCGTCCTCGTCCGAGATCTTGATCCCGAACTGGTCCTCGAGCTCCATGATCAGCTCGACGAGGTCGAGCGAGTCGGCGTCCAGGTCCTCCTGGAACGACGCCTCCTCGGTGATCTGGTCCTCCTCGACGCCGAGCTGCTCCGTCAGCACTTCCTTGACGCGCTCGAACACCTCTTCACGCGACGCTGCCATGTCACCTCGATGGTTTGGTTGGGGGGCCGGCTGGGGCGAGAAACCGCGCGATCATACACGGACGCGTTCCGGGAGACGCTCCGCGAGCCGGTCGACGACACGGTTCTCGGCCCCCCTCGCCGCCAGCCGGATCGCGTTCGCGATCGCCCGCCGGCCGGAGTTGCCGTGGGCGATCACCACGAGCCCGCGGAGGCCGAGCAGGTACGCGCCGCCGTAGGTGTCCGGGTCGAGCCGCGTGCGCAGCCGGCGCGCGGCCGGGCGGATCAGGAGGCCGCCCAGCTTGCCGCTCGCCGTGCTTGCGATCTCCGTCCGGAAGACGTCGAGGAGCTCCCGGATCGTGCCCTCGAGCAGCTTCAGCGCGACGTTGCCGGTGAAGCCGTCGGTGACGACGACGTCGGCCGCGCCCCGCAGCAGGTCGCGGCTCTCGGCGTTGCCCGCGAAGTCGAGCGTGCTCTCGCGGAGGAGCGCGTTCGCCTCGAGGGTCAGCGCGTTGCCCTTCTCGTCCTCCTCGCCGATCGAGAGCAGGCGCACCGTCGGCTCGGCGACGCCGAGGATCTCGCGGCTGAAGACGGTGCCCATGTGCGCGAACTG
Organism: Gaiellaceae bacterium; assembly: GCA_035652835.1. Taxonomy (GTDB): domain Bacteria; phylum Actinomycetota; class Thermoleophilia; order Gaiellales; family Gaiellaceae; genus PALSA-600. The sequence continues at coordinate 7,122 of DASRDA010000004.1, read as the reverse complement.
GAGCAGGTGCTCGGGGCGCGCGTCGGCATTCGCGCCGGCATCGAGGAGGACGCTCGGGCCGTCTCGGGCCGGGATCGGGACGGCGATCGCCGGCCGCTGCACGCCCGGGAGGCGGCGGAGGTGCAGCAGCCCGGCGGCCAGCACGGCACCGGTGTTGCCGGCGGAGACGACGGCGTCGGCGTCGCCGTCGGCGACTGCGCGCACGGCGGCGACGAGGCTCGACCCCGGCTTCCCGCGGGCCGCCTCGGCCGGCTTCTCGGCCATGTCGATCCGCTCCGAGGCCTCCACGAGCGGCAGCCCGTGCCGCTCGAGCTCGCGCGGCCCGACGAGCACCACCTCGGCACCGCCGGCCGCCGCCTCGAGCGCCCCGGCGACGACCTCGTCGGGTGCCCTGTCCCCGCCCAGCGCGTCGACGGCGACGCGCAACGGTTACGGCGCTTCGATCCGGAGCGGCTCGACCTCGCGGCCGCGGTAGGTGCCGCAGGTCGGGCAGACGCGATGCGGCCGCTTCGGGGAGCCGCACTGCGGACAGGTGTTGACGCGCGGCGCCTCGATCGCGTGCTGCGCGCGCCGCTTGTCGCGGCGCGACTTCGACGTCTTCCTCTTCGGGACGGCCATGAGCGCGGGGCAGTTTAGCTAACCTCCGCGGCGAGCCTTCGGGCTCGCGCTATGCGGGTCCTCTGAGTCGATACCGCGCTTCTCTCGCCTTTCGACCGAAGGAGGACCGCCCCGTGCCGGAACAGCTCGTGGCACGCGACATCTCGAAGAGCTTCGCCGGCGTCGACGTGCTCGACCGCGTGTCGCTCGCCGTCTCGTCCGGGGACCGCGTCGGCGTCGTCGGCCCGAACGGCATCGGCAAGTCGACGCTGCTCCGCACCCTCGCCGGACTCGACGCGCCCGACTCCGGCCGCGTCACCGGCTCCGGGTCGCGCGGCTACCTGGCGCAGGAGCCCTCGCCCGACGGCCGCTCCGGAGGCGAGGCCGCGCGCAGCGCGATCGCGGAGCTGATGCGCGCGGAGCACGACTTCCTGCTCCTCGACAAGCCGACCAACAACCTCGACTTCCAGGGCATCGCCTGGCTCGAGCGGCTGCTCTCCCGGACGCCCGCCGGCGTCGTCCTCGTCTCGCACGACCGCGCATTCCTCGACCGCACCGTGACGCGCGTCGTCGAGCTGGAGGCCGAGACGCGCCGCATGCGCGAGTACCCGGGGACGTGGAGCGACTACGAAGCGGCGCGCGCCCGCCGGCGGGCCGCCGAGGACGCGGCGTACGCCGACTACGCCGAGCGCCGCGACCAGCTCGGGTCGCTCCTGGCGGAGCGGCGCGGGCAGGCGCGTGCCCTCGGCACCAAGCAGACGGGACGCCGCGCCACGAACGCGCTGCGGGGGAAGGTGGCGCAGGCGAAGCGGCACCTCGACCGGCTCGAGCCGGTCGAGAAGCCGTGGTCGCCGTGGCAGCTCCGGCTCGAGCTGCCGCCGAGCCCGCCGGCGGGGACGATCGTCGAGCTGCGCGGCGCGACGATCGAGCGCGAGCGCTTCCGCCTCGGCCCGCTCGACGTCCTCCTCGCCCACGGCGACCGCGTCGCGATCGCCGGGCGGAACGGCTCGGGCAAGACCACCCTCCTGCGGGCGCTGCTCGGCGAGCTGCCGCTCGCGGGCGACTCGCGCCACGTCGGGCCCGCGACCGTGTTCGGCGAGCTGAGCCAGACGCGCGACCTCTTCTCGGGCGTCCTGCTCGACGCGTTCGCCGAGGCTTCCGGGCTTCCCGCGGGCGAGGCGCGAACGCTGCTCGCGCGCTTCGCGCTCGGCGCCGACGACGTATTGCGCCCCGCCTCGTCCCTCTCGCCCGGCGAGCGGACGCGGGCGGCGCTGGCGCTCTTCGCGGCGCGCGGCGTCAACTGCCTCGTCCTCGACGAGCCGACGAACCACCTCGACCTCGAGGCGATCGAGCAGCTCGAGGCCGCCCTCGACACCTACGACGGCTGCCTCGTCGTCGTCAGCCACGACCGGCGCTTCCTCGAGCGCATCCGCCCGGAGCGGACGATCGAGCTGTGAGGGCGAGCCTCAGTCGCGGTCGCGCAGCGCCTCGAGCGCGGCCCAGCGCGGGTCGGGCTCGGTCTCCTCGTGCGTGTGCGGGCGATCGTTCAGGCTCTCGCCGCAGACCGGGCAGAGGCCCGCGCAGTCGCGCCGGCAGAGGATCTTGTCGGGCAGCGCGAGCGCGACCGCGTCGCGGGCCCAGGCCGTCACGTCGAGCTCGTCCCCGACCAGGTACGGCGTCGTCATCTGCTCGTCCTCGGGCGCGGCGTCCTGGTACTCGCGCGCCTCGATCGGCAGCTCCAGCACGGCGTCGCCGAGACAGCGGTAGCAGGGACCGTGCAGGCGCGCGCGGAAGCGCAACGAGAAGACCGTCCCGGTCGTCGCGCGCGTCACCTCCAGCTCCGCCGGGACCTGCTCCGGGACGGGCACGTAGCGCTGGCCGCCGAACTCGAACGCCGGCAGCTCGACCTCGAGCTCGTCGTGGAGCTGCTCCCCCGGGCGGAGCTTCACCCGTCTCAGGTTGAAGCTCGTCATGCGGTTCACGGTAGCGTGTCTCCCGTGGCCGGCGAGTGGTTCGTCACGAACGCCCGCGACGCCCGCTGGGTCGAGCGCCGCGGCTTCGGGAAGCGCGTGCGGTTCGAGCCGCCGGAGGCGCGGTTCGAGCAGCTCGGCATCCAGATCGGCGTCTTCGGGCCGGGCGAGCGGTCGACGCTCTACCACGGCGAGGCGGGGCAGGAAGGGTTCCTCGTGCTGCGCGGCTCGTGCCTCGCGATCGTCGAGGACGAGGAGATCCCGCTCCGGCAGTGGGACTACGTGCACTGCCCGCCGTGGACGCGGCACGTGTTCGTGAACGAGGGCGACGAGGACTGCGTGCTGCTGATGGTCGGCGCGCGCGTCGGCGGCGGGATCGTCTACCCGCGCTCCGAGATCGCGCTGCGGCACGGCGGCGGCGTCGAGCAGGAGACCGAGTCGCCGCAGGAGGCGTACGCGCCCTTCGGCGACTGGACGCCGACGGAGCCGGCCGACCTCTGAGGCTCCCGAACCTGGTTCGTCGAAGACGAACCAGGTTCGCGCGTTCCGTCACGCGCCTAGTACTGCGAGCCGTTGTCGGAGAGGTCGACCGGGCCGATCCCGGCGACGACCGACTCCTGCGACCGCTCGTGCAGCCGTTCGCGCCCGCGCCGCACCGCGGTGAGGAACTTGTCGAGGTTCGTCTCGAGGGTGGCGAGCATGCCGTCGGCCCAGTCCTCCATCTCGAGGCGCATCTCGCGCGCCTGGCGCCGCGCCTCGTCGATGATCTCCTGCGCCTGCCGCTCGGCGAGCTTGACGATCTCCGTCTGCGACGCCTCCCGCACGGCCTGCTCGCGCGCCTCCTGCAGCAGCCGGTCCTGCTCGCGCTTCGCCTCGGCGAGCATCTCCTGGCGCTCCTTGACGATCCAGCGAGCCTGCTTGATCTCCTCCGGGATCGTCGCGCGCATCTGGTCGAGGATGTCGTAGATCTCCTCGCGGTCGATCCGCACCTGGTCGGTGAGCGGCACGGCCTTCGCGTTGTGCACGAGGTCGTCGAGCTTGTCGATGAGAACGAGGACGTCCATGGGCGGTCCAGTCTACTCGGCGTCGGAGACGGGGGCGCCGCCGCGCCCGTTCGGGAACATCTCCTTCAGGCGGCGGGCGACGGCGTGCGGCACGAGCTCCTCGACATTTCCCCCGAACGCGGCGATCTCCTTCACGCCGCTCGAGGAGACGAAGCTGACCTGCGGGCTCGCCATCACGTAGACGGTCTCGATCTCGGGCGCGAGCGTCCGGTTGAGCTGGTTCATCTGGAACTCGTACTCGAAGTCGGAGACGACCCGCAGGCCCTTCACGATCGCCCGCGCCTCCCAGCGGCGGGCGAACTCGACGACGAGCTCGCTGAAGACGTCGACCTCGACGTTCTCCATGCCGTCGAGCGCTTCCCGCAGGAACGCGACCCGCTCGTCGACCGGGAACAGCGGCCGCTTGTGGTGCGGGTTGTTCACGACGCCGACGACGACGCGGTCGAAGATCCGCGCCGCGCGCCCGATGACGTCGACGTGCCCGTTGGTCACGGGGTCGTAGGTGCCGGGATAGATCGCGGTGATCATCGGGTGAGGAGCGTGAGCCGCGCCGAACCGTACTTGCGGGAGGTCCGCTGCGCGAGGGCCGCGATCTCCGGCGGGCCTGCGCGGCCGGACGACTCGTAGACGAGGAGGCCGTCGTCCGCGAGCAGGCGCGCGAACGGCAGCCGCGTCGCGTCGACGTCGTAGGGCGGGTCGCAGAGGATCAGGTCGAACGTCCGCCGCTCCTGCGCGACGGCGCGGAAAGCGTCCTGGCAGAGTACCGTCGCATTCAGCGCGAGCCTGTCGAGGTTCGCGTTGATCGTGCGGCACGCGTCGCGGTCCGACTCGACGAAGGTGCACGACGCGGCGCCGCGCGACAGCGCCTCCAGGCCGAGCGCGCCCGAGCCGGCGAACAGGTCGAGCACGGTCGCCCCGTCCACGGGGCCGACCAGGTTGAAGGCGTTCTCGCGCACGCGGTCCGACGTCGGCCGCGTCTCGCGCCCCTTCGGCGCGGCGATGCGGTGTCCCTTCCGTGTGCCGGCGATGATGCGCACGAGACTCACGACCTTAGGTCGTCGCTTCGCGACGACCTAAGGTCGCGGATTCCCGGCCTCGGCGGCGAGACGATCCGCGTCGTCCTGCCAGGGCCCGTCCTCGTCGCGCAGGCCGGCCGCGATCGCGCGCGCCTGCTCGACCAGCTCGCGGTCGGCGCGCAGCCGTGTGAAGCGGAGGTCGCTCCAGCCGGACTGGCGCGTCCCGAGGAGCTGGCCTTCGCGGCGGAGGTCGAGGTCGATCTCGGCGAGCTCGAAGCCGTCGTTCGTGTCGACGAGCGCCTGCAGCCGGCGTTCGGCGGTCTCGCTCAGCTCCTCGACCGGCCGCGACACGAGCAGGCAGTAGCTCTGCTCCGCCCCCCGCCCCACGCGGCCGCGGAGCTGGTGGAGCTGCGCGAGCCCGAAGCGGTCGGCCTCCTGCACGATCATGATCGTCGCGTTCGGGACGTCGACGCCGACCTCGATCACGGTCGTCGCGACGAGGACGTCGAGCTCGCGCGCCTTGAAGCGCGCCATCAGCTCACGCCGCTCCGCCGGCCGCAGCCGGCCGTGCAGCAGGCCGACCCGGTAGCCGCGGAGCTCGACGCGGCGCAGCCGCTCCGCCTCCGCCTCCGCCGCGCGGGCGACCGAGGTGGCGGACTCCTCGATCAGCGGGCAGACGACGTACGCCTGCCGGCCCTCGTCGAGGTGGCGCCGCAGCCGCCGGTAGGCTTCGGAGGACCGCTCCGCGCTCACCCAGGCCGTCACGATCGGCTTGCGGTCGGCCGGCGGACGCGCGATCTCGCTCACGTGCAGGTCGCCGTACACGGTCAGCGCGAGGGTGCGGGGAATGGGCGTCGCCGTCATGTGCAGCACGTGCGGGCGGCGCCCGGCGGTGAGCGCGGCCCGCTGCTCGACGCCGAAGCGGTGCTGCTCGTCGACGACCGCGACCGCGACGTCGCTCAGGTCGACGCCCTCCTGGATCAGCGCATGCGTCCCGACGAGGATGCCCGCCGCCGCCGCACGCGCACGTTCCCTCTTGCCGACCGAGCTCGTCAGCAGTCCCACCGGCACCCCGAGCTCCCGGCAGCGCTCGTCGAGCGTGAGGAAGTGCTGCTCGGCGAGCGTCTCGGTCGGCGCCATGAGCGCGCCCTGCGCGCCCGACTCGACGGCGCGCAGCAGCGAGTACAGGGCGACCACCGTCTTGCCGGAGCCCACGTCCCCCTGCAGGAGCCGCTCCATCGGCACCGAGCGGACGAGGTCGGCGTCGATCTCGGCGATGGCGTGCTCCTGGTCGGGCGTGAGCCGGAAGGGGAGCGCGTCCCGGTACCGCGCGACGAGGTCGCCGGGCGGGCCGAGCGCCGGCGCCGACTCCTGTGCCCGCTCGGCCCGCCTGCGGGCGAGCCCGAGCTGGAGGACGAGCAGCTCGTCGAAGGCCAGCCGCTCGCGCGCGCGTTCCGCCTGCTCGAGCGACGCCGGCCGGTGGAGGGCGTGCAGCGCGTCGGCCTTCAGCGGCAGCGCGCGTCGCGACTTCAGGTCGGCCGGGAGCGGATCAGGCACGTCGCAGGCGTAACCGAGCGCCTGGTCGACGAGCTGGCGGAGCCGTCTCGGCGACAGCTGCTCGCTCGCCGGGTAGACGGGGGCGAAGTCGGCGGTGGCCGAGGCGCCGTCGAGGTCGTAGGAGCGCACGTGGAAGCCGCCTCGCCTCAGCTGGCCGCGCAGCCTGACACGGGTTCCCGGCAGGAGCTTGGCCGCGAGCCACTCCTGGTTGAACCACACGGCGGCGACGGATCCCGACCCGTCTTCGACCCGTGCGGAGACGATCGCGAGGCGCCGCCGGGCCTGCCGCGTGGACACGGCCGAGACCGTCCCGACGATCACCACCTCCTCCTCCGCGAGCAGGTCGGCGATCCGGCGTTCCGGCACCGCCGGCTCGTACCGGCGCGGGCGGTGCTCGAGCAGGTCGCGGATCGTCTCCAGCCCGAGCGTGCGCAGCCGGCGCCGGAGCTGCGGCCCGACCCCCCTCAGCGTGTCGAGCGGCGCCTCGAGCCGCTCGGGCCGGCGGCAGCCGCGCGTCGGCGGCCAGCAGGGCGGTGCATCCCGCGCGCCGAGCCCCCGGAGAGGGCGTCCCTGTGCTCGTGCCAGCGTCCGTTCTCCTCGCGCCTGCATGCCGATCCGGGCCGGGCCGGGCCCGAGCCGAGCACGCTAGCGACTGTGCCGGCTCGCACGCCGGGCCCGGGCGCGGACGCGGGGAGGCGGGACGGCCGCGCCGGCGGTCAGATCGTCTTCTCGACCCTGCCGGCCTTGAGGCAGCGCGTGCACACGTAGGCGCGCGTCGCCCTGCCTGCGACCAGGACGCGCACGCGCTGCAGGTTCGGGTCGAACCGCCGCTTCGTCGCGACCATCGAGTGGCTGCGGTTGTGCCCGAACGACGGCTTCTTGCCGCAGATGGCGCAGACCTTGGACATCGGCCGGGAA
>DASRDA010000003.1:0-254474 GCA_035652835.1 Gaiellaceae bacterium | reverse complement strand
AACTCACGCCGCGCGAGCGGGTCGAGCGAGGCCACCGGCTCGTCGAGCAGCAGCAAGCGCGGCTGCTTCGCCAGCGCGAGCGTGAGCGCAACCTGCGCCTGCTGACCGCCGGAGAGCTGGCCGACCTTCTGCTTCGACGAGAGGCCGAGCCGCTCGATCCGTGCGACGGCCAGCTCCTGGTTCCACGCCGGGTTCAGGCTGCGGCCGTAGCGCAGCATCTCGCCGATCTTGAGATTGCGGTGCAGCGGGTGGTCCTGCGCGACGAAGGCGACCCGCGGCAGCACGTCCTGCGCATCGCGCCTCGGCGAGCGCCCGAACACCTCGACCGTGCCGGCCGTTGGCTCGACGAGGCCGATCACCATGTGGAGCAGCGTCGTCTTCCCGGCGCCGTTCGGCCCGACCAGCGCTGTCACCGACCCGCTGGGGATCTCGAGCGTGCACTCGGAGAGCGCCCAGCGCGACCCGTAGCGCTTGCCGAGGCCCGACGTCCGGATGGCGACGGCGTCGCTCACGCGACCCTCGACATGGACGACGGCCGCACCGACTCGGCGAACAGCGCAGCCATTCCCTCGTTGTCGAGACCGGCGGCCCGCGCGCGCCCGACCCAGCGGTCGAGCGACGAGCGCAGCCCCTTGAGGTCGTCCGGAGGCGGGGCGACGGGCTGGGCGGAGACGAAGGTGCCGACGCCCCGCCTGCCCTCGATCAGACCCTCGAGATCGAGCTGCCGGTAGGCATGCAGCACGGTGTTCGGGTTGATCGTGAGGCGCGTCACGACCTCCTTCACCGTGGGGAGCTGGTCGCCCGGCTGCAGGATCCCGAGGCGGATCGCCCGCCGCACCTGCTGCACGAGCTGCAGGTACGCAGGCACGCCCGACCGCCCGTCCAGGTGGAACTCGATCATGCCGATGGGTTCAAATATCTAGCCATCTAGTTAAATGAACATACGCCGTCCGCCCACGCGTGTCAAGGCATAGGAAAGCCCTGGCGAACCAGGGCTTTCCCGTAGCAGGCCTGTAAGCCGGATTCTGTCGAGGGTGACCATCCCTCTCGGCAGCTACCCGGGCCCTCGGCGGGCAGCCTGGTCGCGGGCCCTGTTCGCCTTGCACCGGACGGGGTTTGGCGAGCCGCCGCGTCGCCGCGACGCTGGTGGGCTCTTACCCCACCGTTTCACCCTTACCGACGGCGTCTCCGGAGCTACGCCGCCGGCGGTCTGCTTTCTGTTCCACTTTCCGTCGGCTTTCGCCGCCTTCCTCACGGAAGCGTCCTGCCCTGCGGTGTCCGGACTTTCCTCGACGCCCACGGGGCGCCGCGGTCACCCGGCCTGCACCCTCGATTCTAGCCCGCCCTCGGCGAGGGCGCCCTCGTCGCCGAGCTGCGAGCCGCACTCGGGACAGAAGATCGTGCCGCCGCGCGCGTGCATGACGAACTCGCCGCAGACGAGGCACTCCAGCGACGCGCCGCGGAGGAGCGCGACGAGCTCCTGGTCGAGCGTACGGGCGAAGGCGACGGCGGACACGGTGGCTCAGAGCTCCCGGAAGACTCCGACGACGCGGCCGAGGATCTGGACGAAGTCGGCGTAGATCGGCTCGAGCGCGGCGTTCTCGGGCTGCAGCCGCACCCGGTCGCGCTCGCGGTAGAACGTCTTCACCGTCGCCTCGTCCGCCGACTCGTCGCCGCCCGCGAGCGCGACGACGATGTCGCCGTTCCGCGCGTCCTGGGTGCGCTGCACGATCACGAGATCGCCGTCGAGGATCCCTGCCTCGACCATCGAGTCGCCCTTCACGCGCAGCAGGAAGTCGCCCTTCGTCGCCGCCGGCAGCGGCACGTACTCCTCGACGTTCTGCTCCGCGAGGAGCGGTCCGCCGGCGGCGATCTGACCGAGGAGCGGCAGGCGCGAGACGTCCGCCCGCTCCTCCGCAGCGGGCGCGGCCGCCGCGCGCCGCTCGCGGCCGATCAGCTCGAGCGCGCGCGGCTTCGTCGGATCGCGCCGCAGCAGCCCGGCACGTTCGAGGTTCGCGAGGTGGGCGTGGACGGTGGACGGCGACGCGAGGCCGACGCGCTCGCCGATCTCGCGCACGGTCGGCGGGTAGCCGTGACGGTCGACGTACTCGACGAGGAAGTTCCAGATCTCCTGTTGACGCGCCGTGAGCACTCTCGGCCCTCCAGGGAAGACGGCAGGTGACGAACGTGTGTTCGTGATCAGGGTAGAGAGTCCTGCGGACGGCGTCAACTCGTCCGGAAGGGGCACGGCGAGACGGCGCCCGAAGACGTCGACGCCGCCCGCGGGCGGCGTCCGAACCGATGCGCTGGAGAGGACTTGAACCTCCACGGCCTCAAGCGGCCACTAGGCCCTCAACCTAGCGCGTCTACCAATTCCGCCACCAGCGCCTGAGAGCGGACGCAGTGTAGCCCGGCTCTGCGCGGGCGGCGACCGGCCGCTATCCGATCGGGACGAGCTCGCGCTCGAGCGTCGGCCGCTCGTCCTCGAGCCACGGCGGTAGGGAGAGGGCCGTGCCGAGCGTCGCGGGCGCCTCGTCGACGAGGAAGCCCGGCTCGTCGGTCGCCAGCTCGACGAGCACCCCGTCCGGCATGCGGAAGTACACCGAGCGGAAGTACTTCCGGTCCTGCACCGGCGTCGGCCGCAGGCCGAGCTCCTCGAGCCGCGACCGCCACTCGGCCTGCTCCGCCTCGCTCACGCGCCACGCGACGTGGTGGGTGACGCCGGCGCCGATCAGCGCGGGCTCCTCGAGCGGCTCGGCGAACGAGAGCGGCGCGTCGGTCGCGAAGATCCCCGCGTAGAGATCGGGGTTGCCGATCACGACGACGTCGCGGAGCCTCGGCGCCTCGCCCGGGTAGAGGCGAAGCCGGAGACCGTCGGGGTCGGCGAGCTCGGCCTCGACGGCGACGGTCGGCGTCTCGAGCCCGATCGACTCGAGCGTGCCGCGCCCGAGGCGGCCGTGGTCGGCCCGCGGCCATTCGAAGAACGTGATCAGCGAGCCCGGCGAGCCGACGTCGTCGCCGAAGTAGAGGTGGTAGCTGTGCGGGTCGTCGAAGTTGACGGTCTTCTTGACCAGCGCGAACCGCAGCGTGTCGCGGTAGAAGTCGAGCGTCTGCTGCGCGTTCGAGCAGATGCACGTAACGTGGTGAAGCCGCGCGAGCTGCACGGCCGCCAACTCTAGTGCTCCGGAGAGCCGCTACTGGAGCAGCCGGAAGAGCAGCACCGTGTTGCCGAAGAAGAGCAGCGCGACGACCACGGTGACGCGCGTCAGGTTCCGCTCCACGATGTGCGTGCCGCCCTGCGAGGAGGGCGTGAAGCCCATGCCGCCCATGCCCGCCTCGCGTCCGGAGTGCATCAGGATGAGCCCGATCAGCGCGGCCGAGAGGATGACGTGGACGACGGCGAAGAACGCGAGCATCGTCCGTTCACTGTAGCCGCGGTGCCGCCGTCATCGCCCCGCCGCGTCCAGGATCGTCCGCAGCAGGTCGCCGGCGATCTGGTCCTTGGTCACGTACCCGGCCGCGCCGGCGCCGCGGGCGCGCGCGACGTCGTAGGTGGCGGCGGAGCCGCTCAGGACGACGACGTTCGTGTCGGGCAGCTCGCTGCGGATCGTGCGGGTCGCCTCGATCCCGTCCATCACGGGCATGGCGATGTCCATCAGCACCACGTCCGGGTGGTGCTCGCGGGCCAGGTCGACGGCCGCCTGCCCGTCCGCCGCCCGCCCGACCACGCGCACGCGGCCGTCGGTCGAGAGGATCGCTTCGAGCGCCTCGGCGAACAGACGCTGGTCGTCGGCGATCAGCACGCTGACCGAGTCGCTCATCCGCCCTACCTTATGAAGCATGGACGAGGCCGCTGCAAGGGCGAAGATCCACGATCTGCTCGTCACGGGCGACAACCGCCTGAAGCAGGGGGTGCCGGCCGCGAAGGTGCGGGCGAGCTACGAGCAGGCGCTCGCGGTGGCGCGCGAGCACGGGCTGGAGGCCTCCGTGAGGCCCTTGGTCGAGGTCAGGCTGGCCGACCTCGAGCGGCTCGCAGGAGGATCGCCTCCAGCCGCGCCGCCTGCGTCCTGACGTCGTGCGCCGCGGCCGCCTCGCGCGCCGCCTCGTTCGGGGACGGAAAATCGGCTGCCGTCGCCAGCGCGCGCGCGAGGTCGCGCGCGTCGAGGGGGTCGACGAGCAGGCCGGCGCCGTGCGTGACGAACTCGGGCGGGCCGCCGACGCGCGTCGCGACCACCGTCCGCCCGGCGGCCATGCCCTCCAGCAGCGCCTGGCCGAACGGCTCGAGCAGCGCCGGGCCGCACACGACGTCGGCCGACGCGAGCCAGCCGGGCACGTCCTCGTGCGCGACGGCGCCGACGACGCGCACCCCGTCGCGCCCCTCGAGGCGCGAACGCAGCGGCCCGTCGCCGACGAACGTCAGCGAGCCGCGGCCGAGGTCGGCGAACGCGTCCGCGAGCCGGACGACGTTCTTGCGCTCGCTGAGCGAGCCGACATGCACGAACGCAGGCCGCTCGAGCTCCGCGGCGGGCGCCGCCGAGACGAAGCGCTCGAGCTCGACGCCCGAGTCGAGCACCTCCGTCTTGCCGCGCGCCTCCGCGACCTTCGTCTCCAGCTCGCGCCGCAGGTAGTCGGAGACCGCGACGACGGTCGAAGCGCGCCTCACGACGCGCCGCGTCGCGCGCGCGACGCCGGGATACGTCCCCACGTTGCGCACGTCGCGGCCGTGCGCGGTGACGACGAGCGGCGCGTCGACCTCGCTCGCGAACAAGCCGGCCGGCACGAGGAAGTGCGCCCAGACGACCTCGGGGCGCGCGCGCCGCGCCGCCTCGTGCACGCGCCGGCGAAGCTCGACGTAGCGCGCCTTGCCGCCGCCGCGGCGGTCGAGCACCGCGAGCTCGACCTCGTGCCCGCGCTCGCGCAGCGCGCGCTCACCCTGCGCGACGAACGCACCCAGGTCCGGGTCGGCGGGACCCGGGTACATCTGCGAGACGAGGAGGATCCGCACGCGGGCTACGCGGCGCGCGGGCCGTCGAACTCGCCCCACTCCTCGCGCAGCACGCCGCAGATCTCGCCGATCGTGCAGCGCGCGCGCAGCGCCTCGCGCATCGGCACGAGCAGGTTGCCGTCGCCGCGCGCCGTGGCCCGGACGCGCTCGAGCGACGCCGCGGCCTCGTCCGCGTTGCGCTCGGCGCGGACGCGCGCAGTGCGCTCGACCTGGCGCCGCTCCGCCGCCGGATCCAGGCGATGGAGCTCGATCGGCTCCTCCTCGTCCACCGCGTAGCGATTGACGCCCACGATCACCCGCTCCCCCGACTCGACCTGCTGCTGCCAGCGGAACGCCGCCTGCTCGATCTCCGCCTGCACGAAGCCCTGCTCGATCGCGGCGACGGCGCCCCCCACCTCGTCGACGCGCTCGATCAGCTCGAGTGCGCGCGCCTCGAGCTCGCCGGTGAGCGCCTCGACGTAGTAGGAGCCGCCGAGCGGATCCGTGGTCGCCGTCGTGCCGGCCTCGTGCTGCAGGATCTGCTGCGTGCGCAGCGCGATCGTCGCGGCGCGCTCGGTCGGCAGCGCGAGCGCCTCGTCGAACGCGTTCGTGTGCAGGCTCTGCGCGCCGCCCGCGACCGCCGACAGCGCCTGCACCGCGACGCGCACGACGTTGTTCTCCGGCTGCTGCGCGGTGAGCGTCGAGCCGCCGGTCTGCGCGTGGAAGCGCAGGGCGAGCGCGCGCGGGTTCGTCGCGCCGAAGCGCTCGCGCATGATCCGCGCCCACAGCCGGCGCGCCGCCCGGAACTTCGCCACCTCCTGGAAGAAGTCGTTGTGCGCGTTGAAGAAGAAGGACAGCCTCGCGCCGAAGTCGTCGGGCGACAGCCCCGCCGCAACGGCGGCCTCGCAGTACGCGATCCCGTTCGCGAGCGTGAACGCGAGCTCCTGCACCGCGGTCGAGCCCGCCTCGCGGATGTGGTAGCCGGAGATCGAGATCGTGTTCCAGCGCGGGATGCGCTCGGCGCAGTAGCGGAAGAGGTCCGTCGTCAGTCGCATCGACGGCCGCGGCGGAAAGATGTAGTTCCCGCGCGCGATGTACTCCTTGAGGATGTCGTTCTGCACCGTGCCGCGCAGCGCGTCGCCCGGCGCGCCCTGCTGCTCGGCGACGAGCTCGTACAGGAGGAGGAGCAGCGACGCGGGCGCGTTGATCGTCATCGACGTGGACACGTCGGCGAGCGGGATCCCGTCGAGCAGGAGCTCCATGTCGGCGAGCGAGTCGATCGCGACGCCGGTCCGCCCCACCTCGCCGGCGGCGCGCGGGTCGTCGGAGTCGTAGCCGAGCTGCGTCGGCAGGTCGAAGGCGACCGAGAGCCCGGTCTGGCCGTGCGCGAGCAGATAGCGATAGCGCGCGTTCGACTCCTCGGCGGAGGCGAAGCCCGCGTACTGGCGAATCGTCCACGGCCGGCCGCGGTACATGTCGCGATACGGCCCGCGCGTGAACGGGAACTCGCCCGGCGGCTCGAGCCCGCGCGGCGCGTCGTCGGCCGTGTAGAGCGGCTTGACCTCGATGCCGGACTCCGTCTCGCGACGGTCGGTGGACGCCATTCGGCCGCAAGTATGCTCGGCGCGTGCGCGCGTTCGCAGCGGCGGTCGTGGCTCTCGTGCTCGCCACCGGAGCCGCCGCGTCGTCGCGACCACCCCTCCGGATCGCGTTCTTCCAGGGGTCGAAGGTCGTCGTCGCCGACCTCGCGAGCGGGTCGACGCGGGTCGCTCTCGCGCACGCGCAGGCGGCCGCGCTCGGCTGGAGCGGCGACGGGCGCCTGCTCTCCGTCGGCGGCCGTGTCGTCGGCGGCCCTCGCCTGCGCACGACGCGCTTGCTCTGGGCGACGCGCTTGCTCTGGGCGTCGAGCGGCGAGACGGCGGCGTTCCTGACGAAGCCGATCGGCGGGGCAGTCGACCTCTGGAGCCCCGGCCGCGGCGTGCGCACGCTGCTGCCCGCGCGGTGGGGCGCGACCACCATCGCCTGGGGCGCCGGCGACACGCTCGCGATCGGCCGCTTCCAGTGCCGTGCTCCGTGCGGAACGCCCGCGCACCAGGAGGTCTGGCTGTGGCGCGCCGGGAGGCTGCGTCGGGTGGCGGGCCCGCTCGCGGGCGAGGAGTGGCCGATCGTCGACGGCGTCGACGGGCGCGGCCGCGCGCTCTGGTGGCCCGACCCCCAGGCCTCCGCCTCGATCGCCGCCGACGGGCTCGAGCTGCACGCGAACCGGACGCCGATCGCCGCGACGCTCGCGTACGCCGACTACGTCGCCGTCTGCGGCACGCATCTCGCGCTCGCGGCCGGCGGCGATCGGTCGAGCGACGACGGCAAGCGCATCGTCTTCGACGGCCGCAACGTCTCGCGCGATCGCACGCGCTCGTGGGTGTCGCCGAGCTGCTCGGCCGACGGGTCGGTGCTCGTCGCCGCCGCGGGGCCGAACCGCGGCCCCTGCTGCCGCGGGCCGATCCGCGAGCATCGCGCGATCTGGGAGCTGCACCCGCGCCGCGAGGAGCTGACGCACCCACCCGCGGGCTGGAGCGACGAGGACCCGCGCGTGCTGCCGGACGGCTCGATCCTGTTCGTGCGGACGCGCGAGACGAGCGTGAAGCAGCCGCAGAACTGGCTCGTCACCGACCGCGGCGAGCTCGAGCTGATCGCACACGGGCGCGTGAGCCGGCTCGGCGATACCTGGTGGCGCGCCGAGGAGATCGGCAGCGACGATCCCTTCCTCTCGTACTACGGCCACTTCTCGTGGCCATCGCTGGTCGCGGTCGCGCCGTGATCGCTCTTGCGCTCGCCGCGCTCGCGCTCGCCGGCTGCCCGCACGACGCGGCGCTCGGCAGCGTCTCCTTTCAACGCGGCGGCACGAAGCACGTCGTGTCGCTCGCGACCTGCCGCGAACGGATCGGCGGCCGGTTCGTGCCTCGCGCAGCGCCGCCGGTGCGCGGCGTGATCGTCCGCGACCACGCGCTCTGGGCGCGGCGCGGCGGCCGGCTCGTACGGCTGACGCCCAGCCTGCACGGGCCGGACGGCCTGCGCGCGTGGCCCGAACCGCTGTCGCTCTCGCCCGACGGCAGGTACGTGCTTTGGGTGCGGGCGGCCGTGAACTCGAACTCGTACGGCGCGGACGGGCTGCCGCTCGCGATCACACTGCTCGCCGGCGGCCGGACGCGTCAGCTCGGAATCTCGCTCGGCTCGCCCGACTACTGGGCCTGGTGCGGCTCGGCGCTCGTGTTCGTCGCCGGCGGCAACCGGATCGCGACCACGAACAAGCGGCTGGAGATCGCGCGGGCGCCCGACTGGACGCCGCGGCCACTCTGGCGCGCGCCGACGCGCGCGTTCGGCTCGCTCGCGTGCGCGCCCGACGGCCGCAGCGTCGCGGTGCTCTCGCAGCGCGCGAGCACGAACGCGTACTTCTTCGCGACGCGCTGGCAGCTCTGGCGCGTCAGTCTCGACGGCTCCCACCGGCTGCTCGACGCGCCGCCCGCGGGCGACGCCGACGAGTCGCCGCAGTGGTCGCGCGACGGGCGCGCGCTCCTCTTCGTGCGCGAGCGCAAGGGTTACGGGTCGCTGATGCTGTGGCGCGCCGGGCGCGTCGTCGGACCGTTCGCGAATCTCGGCTACAGCCTCGGCTACTACGGGCACCACGCGTGGTCCGTCGTCTGGAGCGCGGCCGCGCACTAGGCTCAGGCCGTGACCGTCAGAGTGAAGCTGTTCGCCGGCCTGCGGGAGCGTGCAGGCTGGTCGGAGCGCGAGGTCGACGCGGCGACCGTCGCCGACGTCTGGCGCGCGCTCGAGCTCGGCGACGAGCCGCCGGGCCTTCTCTACGCCGTGAACCGCCGCTACGTCGAGCGCCACGCGCCGCTCGCCGACGGCGACGAGGTCGCGCTGATCCCGCCCGTCTCCGGCGGCGCCTTCCGGCTCAACGACGGGCCGCTCGACCTCGCGCGCGCGGTCGACGAGGTGCGCACGGAGCACGCGGGCGCGATCGCGACCTTCATCGGCACGACGCGCATCGAGTCGCGCGGACGCAGCGTCCGTCATCTCGACTACGAGGCCTACGAGGGGATGGCCGAGGACGTGATGGCCGAGATCGCCGCGGAGGTGACGGAGCGCTACGACCTCTGCGCGGTCGCGATCCACCATCGCGTCGGGCGGGTGACGATCGGCGAGGAGTCGGTGGTGATCGCCGTCTCGGCGCCGCACCGCGGCGACGCGCTCGCGGCGTGCAAGGACGCGATCGACGCCCTCAAGGAGCGAGTGCCGCTCTGGAAGAAGGAGGTCTACGAGGGCGGCGAGGAGTGGATCGGCCGGGGGTCGTGACGGGAGCCGAGGGCGCTACCGTGCGCCGAATGGATCCGTACCCGGCCCGCGACTACGAGCCGATCCACCCCGGCGCCGACTGGCGCGGCCGCGCGCGCAAGGCGGTCGGCCCGGTCGTCGCCGCGATCGTCGCGCTCGCGAAGTGGTCGTTCGTGCTCGTCAAGTTCTCGACGATCTTCATCGCCTTCGGCGGCTACGCGCTCATCTTCGGCTGGAAGTTCGGGCTCGGCTTCGTCGTGCTGCTGCTGCTGCACGAGCTCGGCCACTTCGCCGAGGCGAAGCGCGAGGGGCTGAGCCCGAAGCTGCCGGTGTTCGTGCCGTTCCTCGGCGCCTACGTGCGCTACACGCGTGGCAACCCGTGGCAGACGGCGCGCGTCGCCCTCGCCGGCCCCATCGTGGGCGGCGTCGCGGCGCTCGGCTTCTACCTGGCCGGGCGCGCGACCGGGTCGCAGCTGATGGTCGCGCTCGGCTACACGGGCTTCTTCCTGAACCTCGTGAACCTCATCCCGTTCGGCATCCTCGACGGCGGCGCGATCTGGCGCTCGGCCGGCTGGCTGCGCCGCGGCGGCGGCGCCGAGAAGGCCGCGTTCGTCTACACGCTCTACGCCGCCACGGCGGCGGCGCTGGCGCTCGGGATGGTCGCCGCGTACTTCCCGCAGCACCGCCTGTAGTGCGCCTTCTCCGAACCTTCGATCGGAAACGCCACCCGGAGAAGGTGTCTGACACCAACGGTGTCAGACACCTCGTAAGTGTGTTCAGCGGCGCCGGCGAGGGGCGCGCGTGACCGACGACCGGCAGATCCTCGACCGTCCCGAGGAGAGCGACATCGACGCGTCGGTGGCGAAGATCGCCGACGAGTTCCGGGCCGGGTTCGAGAAGGTCGCGCTGATCGACCGGCCCGCCGTGACGCTGTTCGGCTCGGCGCGCGTCGCCGAAGGCAGCGAGCCGTACGAGGCGGCGCGCGTCGTCGGCCGCCTCTTCGCGGAGGCGGGCTGGGCGGTCGTCACCGGCGGCGGCGGCGGCGTGATGGAGGGCGGCAACCGCGGGGCGCAGGAGGGCGGCGGCCTGTCGGTCGGCTTCAACATCAAGCTGCCGCACGAGCAGCATCCGAACCCGTACCTCGACATCGTCCACACCTTCGACCACTTCTACGCGCGCAAGGTCTGCTTCGTGCGGCCGGCGGAAGGCTTCGTGATCTTTCCCGGCGGCTTCGGGACGCTCGACGAGCTGTACGAGTCGCTGACGCTGATGCAGACCGGCAAGGTCCTGCACTTCCCGACGATCCTCTTCGACAGCGACTACTGGAGCGAGATGCTCGACTGGATCCGCGGCGAGCTCCTCGCCAACCGGATGATCTCGCCGGACGACGTCGAGCTGCTGCACGTCACCGACGATCCCGAGGAGACCGTGCAGCTCGTGCTCGAGTGCTACGAGCGGCGCTGCGCCGCGTCGCCGCACGCGGCGCGCAAGGAAGACGCGCAGTAGGGCCGGAAACTCGCGTCCTTGGTCGCGGCCTTCGGCCGCGACCAAGGACGGCTACAGCGACGACGGCAGGACGATGTACGGGCCAGGCGGGGTGCGGCCCGGGCCGTAGACGGTGGTCGGGCTGTCGGGGATGTAGTGTGACTTGAACACGTTGTGGCGGAGCAGCTTGCCGTCGGCGGTGTAGACGTCGCGCGTGACGACGACGTCGAAGCCGAGCTCGCCGGTGCCGGCGACGACGCGCACCGATCCGCGCGGCGCATTCGGGTCGACGGCGTAGTTCATGCCGGGCTTCGTCCAGTTCGTCTGCGGCCCGGTATGCGAGACGACGCGGCGCCCCTCCGGCGTGCCGTAGAAGGTGAAGGTCAGCGTCTCGTCGGTGTACGACGCCTTGATCAGGATCCCGTGCTTCAGGTCGTTCTTGAACTCGAAGTCCGGGCCGCCCCACGACACCGTCGCGTCGCGCCCGAGCGGGTAGTGCGAGAGGTAGAGGTTGTGGTTCGTCCGCGCGAGGATCGGCAAGCCGAGCTCGAACGCGTCGTTGAACAGCGTCGTCGCGGTCTGGCAGACGCCGCCGCCGATCGACGGCAGCACCAAGGAGCCGATGATCTCCTGCCCCTCCAGGAAGCCGCGCTCGGCCGTGCGCGGGCCGACGACCTTGTTGAACGAGAACACCTCGCCCGGCCGGATCACGGTGCCGTCGATGAAGTCGGCCATCAGGTGCACGTTGTGGATGCGGTTCGACGAGGAGACGCCCATCTCGGTGGTGTACGAGACGAGCTTCGTCCGGATGCCGAGCGCCCGCGCCGCCGCCGTCGTCAGGTCCGGCGGGCGCGGCCGCAGCGGGATCTCGGCGACGCGATCCCCGCGCGCCGCGGCCGCGACCGCGGCGGCGAAGGCGGCGCCGTCGACGTCGCGGCCGTCGTGCGAGGGCAGCACGCGCACCCCCTCCCCGTCGACGGCGAAGCGCGCGTTTTGCGCGTGCACGAGCCACCTCGCCACCCGCGGGCGCACGAGGCGCGCGAGCGTGTCGCCGTCGAGTCCGACCGCAAAGGTGTTCGCGCGCGGCGTGACGCGCACGGCGCGTGCGAGCTGGATCGGCGTGAGCGCTCCGAGGCGCGCTCCGCGGTAGGTGAGCGCGACCGGCGCCGCGATCTCGGCGCGCACGACGGCCGCCGCGCGCTCCGCGGCGGCGGTCGGAACCGCGGGCCGCACGCGCCGGAAGGGCGCCCGGACGTCGCGCCCGCCGGCGACGAAGCGCGCCAGCATCGCCCGGTTGTCGAGCGCGCGACCGTCGCGAGCGGGCGTGACCACAACCTGCGTTCCCCGCACCACGACGCCCGCCGAGACGGGCGCCCGGCCGGCGCGCGCGATCGCCGCGAGGATGTTGCGCACGTTCGGCGCGCGGGAGAGGACCGGCTCGACGTCGACCCGCCGCGACACGAACAGCGAGAGGGCCGAGCCGGCCGCGAGCGCGCGCGAGGCGGTGCGGGCCGGGTCGACGGCGACGACCCAGCCGCGCGGGACGTGGTAGGCGCGCGGCCCGACGTGCACCGTCACGAGCTCGTTCGACCAGCGCCGCACGAGCGCCTCGATGCGGGCGCGGCTGTCGCCGCCCACGTCCCGCCCGACGACGTGGACGCCCGGCTTGGCGACGCCGTGGTACTGGAGCGCGCGGGCGCCCGCGGCCACCCCGGCGGCCGCCGCCACGACCCCGCAGATCACCGCGAGCCGCTTCACCGCGGCACAGTGAAGCAGCGCGGGCGGCGGTCGAAAGCCCTGCATCCGTATCGTTTCGCCCGTGGAGCTGCGGGACCTTCCGTCGGTCGACGAGCTCGCGCGCGCGGAGGACGACCCGCTCGCGGTCACGGCCGCGCGCGAGGTGCTCGCGCGCGCGCGCGAGGAGATCGCGGCGGGCGTCGATCCCGGCGACCTGCCGTCGCGGCTGCGCGATGCGATCGCGCGAGAGCGCGAGCCGTCGCTGAAGCGCGTCCTCAACGCGACGGGCGTGATCGTGCACACGAACCTCGGCCGCGCGCCGCTGCCGGGCTCGGCGCTCGACCACGTGGCCGAGATCGCACGCGGCTACTCGAACCTGGAGTACGAGGTCGACGCGGGCGCGCGCGGCTCGCGCCAGGACCATGCCGCGTCGATCCTGCGCCGCCTGACGGGCGCGGAGGCGGCGCTCGTCGTCAACAACAACGCCGCCGCGGTCCTGCTCGCCCTCGCGGCGCTCGCGGCAGGCCGCGAGGTGCTCGTCTCGCGCGGCGAGCTGATCGAGATCGGCGACGGCTTCCGCATCCCGGAGGTCCTCGAATCGTCGGGCGCGCGCCTCGTCGAGGTCGGGACGACGAACCGCACGCGCGTGGCCGACTACGAGCGCGCGGCGGGTCCCGACACGGCGCTCGTCCTGCGCGTCCACCAGTCGAACTTCCGCGTGCTCGGCTTCACGGAACGGCCCGCGCCGGCCGACCTGGCCGCGCTCGGCCGGCGTCTCGGCGTGCCGGTCGTCGACGACCTCGGGTCGGGCGCGTTCGTCGAAGTCGGCGACGAGCCGACCGCGCGCGCGGCGCTCGCCGCCGGCGCGGACCTCGTCTGCTTCAGCGGCGACAAGCTGCTCGGCGGGCCGCAGGCGGGAATCGTCGTCGGGCGGGCCGAGCTCGTCGAGCGCCTGCGCCGGCATCCGCTCCAGCGCGCGCTGCGGGTCGACAAGCTGACGCTGGCGGCGCTCGAGGCGACGCTGCTGCTCTACCTCGACCCGGCGAGGGCGCTGCGCGAGGTGCCGGTGCTGCGGATGATCCACGAGGACGCGGCGGCGGTGCGTTCGCGCGCCGAGCGACTCGCCGCGGCGGTCGGCGGCGAGGTCGAGGAGACCGCAGCCCGTGTCGGCGGCGGCGCGCTGCCGCTCGCCGCGCTCCCGTCGTTCGCGTGCGCCGTCGAGGAGTCGCTCGCGGCGCCCCTTCGCATGGGAACGCCCGCGGTCGTCGGCATCGTGCGGGATGGGCGCCTGCTGCTCGACTGCCGCACGCTGACCGACGCGGAGGCGGACGAGGTCGCCGCCGCGGTCGCCGCAGCGCGCGCATGAGCGCCGTCGCTCCGGAGGCCGTCCTCTGGGACGCGCTGCGCGGCAGCGCGCTCGTCACGCGTGCGCTCGCGCTCGCCGCCGACCTCCGGATCGCGCGCACGCTCGCGGACGGGCCGCGGAGCGTCGACGAGCTCGCGGGTGAGGCCGGCGTCGACGCCGACGCGCTGCACCGGATCCTGCGCGCACTCGCGAGCGACGGGATCTTCGCCGAGGTCTCGCCGCGCGTCTTCGCGAACACCCCCGCGTCCGATCTTCTCCGCCTCGACGGCTGGGACGACTTCGCGCACCTCTTCGGCGGCGTCTGGCTGCACGCGATCGCGGAGCTCGACGCGGGCGGCGAGCCCTCGTTCCCGCGACAGCGCGGGAAGGGCTTCTGGGAGTGGCTCGCCGAGCATCCGCAGGAGCGCGCGGCGTTCGACCGCGCGATGGCACAGGGGTGGCGGCGCCGGCTCGAGCGGCTCGAGTCGGTCGAGTGGCGCGGCGACGAGACCGTCGTGGACGTCGGTGGCGGCGACGGGTCGCTGCTGTGCGCGCTGCTCGAGCGCCACCCGGGCATGCGCGGCGTCGTCTTCGACCTGCCCGAGACCGTGCGTGACGAGAGCGCGTTCGGCGCGCGCTGCACGTTCGTGGCGGGCACCTTCTTCGACCGCGTCCCGGGCGGGGACGCCTTCGTCCTCTCCACCGTGCTGCACGACTGGGACGACGAGTCGGCGTCGCGCATCCTGCGCGTCGTCCGCGCGGCGGCGGCGGACGGCGCGCGCCTCGTGCTGCTCGAGTCGACGATCGAGCCGGGTAACGACCCCGACGGCGCCAAGTGGCTCGACCTGCTCATGCTCGCGCTGTTCGCGGGCCGTGAGCGCACGGAGCCGGAGTGGCGCGCGCTGCTCGAAGGCGCGGGGTTCGAGCCGGTGCGGGTCGGCGGCGGCATCGTCGAGGCGAGGGCGGCGTGACCGTCGAGCTTCCGCTGCTGACGGAGACGGAGCGGCGGACGCTGACGGCCTACCTCGGCACGCTCAGCGAACGCCTCGGCGAGCGGCTCCTCGCCGTTCGCGTCTTCGGCTCCGTCGCGCGCGGCGAGTCGTGGCCGCGCGGCATGCCGATCCGCTCCGACCTCGACCTCCTCGTGCTCGTCGACGATCCGCTCGCGGACGCGGAGGAGCAGGAGCTGGTCGACGCGACACTCCCGCTCTTCCTCGAGTCGGGCCGGCAGATCTCACCGCAGTTCCGGACGCCCGCGCAGCATGCAGCGTCGCCGTCGCGCGAGGCGATCGACGGCGACGCCGTGGAGGTCTGGCCCCCGTGCCGCTGACCGTCGGCACGGCGGGTCACATCGACCACGGCAAGACGTGGCTCGTGCGGGCGCTCACCGGCAAGGACACCGACCGGCTGCCGGAGGAGCGCGCGCGCGGGATCTCGATCGACCTCGGCTACGCGCCGCTCGAGCTCCCGGACGGACGGCGTCTCTCGCTCGTCGACGTGCCGGGCCACGAGCGGTTCGTGCGCACGATGATCGCCGGCGCGTCCGGCATCGACCTCTTCCTGCTGGTGATCGACGCGCAGGAGGGCGCGCGGCCACAGACGCACGAGCACCTGGCGGTGCTCCGCCTGCTCGGCGTCGAGCGCGGCGTCGTCGCCGTGACGAAGGCGGACACCGTCGACCCGGAGACGCTCGAGCTGGCGGTCGCGGAGGCGCAGGAGCTCGTCCCCGGC
Source organism: Gaiellaceae bacterium (assembly GCA_035652835.1). Taxonomy (GTDB): domain Bacteria; phylum Actinomycetota; class Thermoleophilia; order Gaiellales; family Gaiellaceae; genus PALSA-600. The sequence continues at coordinate 238,854 of DASRDA010000003.1, read as the reverse complement.
GCCGAGGTCGTCGCGGTCTCGGCAAAGACGGGCTCGGGGCTGGACGAGCTCCGCGCCGCGCTCGCGCGCGTCGACGTCGGCGAGCGGAGCGCGAAGCGCGCGACGCGGCTCTACGTCGACCGCGTGTTCACGCTGCAGGGCATCGGCACCGTCGCGACCGGCACGCTCTGGTCCGGCTCGATCGGGGCGGGCGACGTGCTGCGCGTCGAGCCGGGCGGGCGCACGGCGCGCGTGCGCAGCGTGCAGGTGCACGACGCGCCGGTCGAGCGCGCGGCCGCCGGGCAGCGCGTCGCCGTGAACCTCCCCGACCTCGACCGGCGCCGCCTCGCGCGGGGAGACGTGCTCGTCGAGCCGGGCCACTACCCCGTCTCCTACCGGCTCGACGTGCGCTTGACCGAGCTCGCGGAGACGCCGGCCGCGGTGACCGCGCACGTGGGGACCAAGGCCGTTCCCGCGCGCCTCGCACGGGAGGGCCCGTACGCGCAGCTTCGTCTCGCCGAGCCCGTGGTCGCGGCGCGCGGCGACCGGATCGTCCTCCGCACGAACACCACGGTCGCCGGCGGCACCGTGCTCGACCCCGCGCCGCCCAGGCGCCTCGACGCCGCACGGCTGGCGGTGCTGGAGCGAGGCGATCCGAGCGAGATCGTGCGCGCGACCGTCCACGCGCCCGTGACCGGCGCGGCGCTGCAGGCGCGCGGGCTGCTCGCGCCCGCCGAGCTCGCCGCGGGTCTGACGGCCGTCCGCAGCGCGGGCGACTACGTCTTCTCGGAGCCCTGGCTCGACGAGCTCGGCGCGGGTGTGCGCGCACGCCTCGCCGAGCGCGCGCGGACGCATCCGCTCGACCCGGGGATCCAGCTCGGCGAGCTGCTCCCGGCGGAGCCCTGGGCGCCGGTCGTCCTCAACCTGCTCGGGATCGAGCGTCGCGGCGGCAAGGGCTACCTGCCCGGCGCCGCGGCGAAGCTGGGCGAGCACGCCGACGCCGCCGCCGAGCTCGAAGCGCGCCTCGCGGCCGAGGAGATCGTGAAGCTCGACGACCGGGCGCTCGCGGGCTACCTCGAGGAGGAGGGGCGGCTGCGGCGCGTCGGCGACGGCTTCGCGGTCTCGACCGAGCTGTACGAGCGCGGCCGGGAGCTCCTGCCGACGCTGCGCGAGATCACGATCCGCGACTTCCGCGACGCGCTCGGCGTCGGTCGCCGCACGGCGCAGCTGCTGCTCGAGCGCTACGACGGCGACGGGCTGACGCGGAGGATCGGCGACGTCCGGGTCCTGCGGCGGGCGGCGCGGTAGTGCCGGTCCGGGCCTTCCTCTTCGACTTCGACGGGCTGATCGTCGACACAGAGCTGCCGTCGCGGGCCGGCTGGGAGTGGCTGTACCGCGAGCACGGGCACGAGCTGCCGCGCGAGCGGTGGGCGACGCTCGTGGGGACGATCGGCGCGGAGTTCGACCCGATGGCGCACCTCGAGGAGCTCGTGGGCGGGCCGCTCGACCGCGCGGCGCTCGACGAGCGCCGCTACGCGCACGAGCTGTCGCTGATCCAGGCGGAGCGGCTGCGGCCGGGGATCGCGGAGTACCTGGCGGCCGCGAAGACGCGCGGCCTGAAGCGCGCGATCGTCTCCAGCTCGTCGCGGCAGTGGGTCGACCGCCACCTGGCGCGGCTCGAGGAGACCGTGGGCTGGGACGCGATCCTCACGGCCGACCACGACCCTGCCCGCGCGAAGCCCCGGCCGGACCTCTACCTGGAGGCACTCGATCGTCTCGGGGTCGCCGCCGACGAGGCGATCGCATTCGAGGACTCGCCGAACGGCGTCCGCGCGGCGCGCGCCGCCGGCGTCTTCTGCGTCGCGGTTCCGAACGAGGTGACCCGCGACCTCGCCCTCGACGAGGCCGACGTGGTCGTCGCGTCGCTCGCTGACCTGCCGCCGGACGAGCTGCTCGCCCGCTTCGACTGACCCCTCGTCCGAGGGCGCCTCTAGCCCCGGCGCTAAAGGTGTGAGAGTGTTGCGCCGACGACGACTCCTGCAGCCGTCGTTCTTGGGAACCGCCGCCGGCGCATCTGCGGCCTACGTGGTGCGCCGGCGCAATCCTCCGGCGTCGTGCACGTCTCGAACCCCGGGCCGCAGCTGCCGGACGTCGCTCACCGCGCTGGCCAGGCACGAGGCGAACACGCTGCCGCCGCGTGTCGCCGTCAGATCCTCGCCCGCAACCGTCAGGAGCATCGGTCGAAGCCTACGCAGCGTCGGCCGCGAGCGGTACCCCACTTTCGACAGGTCCGAAACCGACATGTCCGGTGCCTGACACCGGAAATGGCCGCGGGGACGGCGCTTGTACACTCGCCGCCGGAGCGGCACGGGCCTGGTGGCCCAGCCGGTCTTCAAAACCGGTGAGGCGTGGCAGCCCCACGCTGGCTCGGTTCGACTCCGGGGCCGCTCCGTTGAGCCAAAACGCGCATGGTTGAGCCGTTTGCGGGCCTCCGCGGGCGCTCCCTATGGCCGGTCGGAAGTGCCACAGGGAGCCGCTAGAAACTGCAGATTACTGGCCCTCGCTGGCCCGCAACTGGCCCGCACCCGCTCCGCTCAGGCGTCGTGGACCTGCGCGAGGCGCGCCTGCGTGTCCGCCCGCACCGGGTAGGCGTCGAGCAGCCCGGCCGCCTCGGCCTCGTTGCCCGGCATCAGGTGGCCGTACCGGTCGTAGGTGATCGTCACGCTCGCGTGGCCCATGTAGCTGGCGAGGGCCTTCGCGTTGACGCCCGCGGCGATCATCAGGGACGCGAACGTGTGGCGGTACTCGTGCAGGTGATCGGCGCCAGCGGGCCGCCCGACGCGCGACCTGGTCGTTCTGTTCGCCGACGTGGTCGCGACCCTGGAGCAGCACCCGGACGCGTCGATCCGCTCCCTGGCCCGCACGCTCCACGTACGACGCCAGACGATACGAAGGTGCCTTCTTGCCCTCGACGCGGCCCGTGGGCGGGTCCAAAATCCGCAGATGACCGGTTACGCGTTCACGCGGCCCGGCGACGGCGAGCAACTGGAGGGCAAGTGACTGCCGACGAGCTGAAGCGCGACCTTGTGCGCCGGAATACGGATAAGGGCAACCTCGAAGCAGGAGCGAAGCTCGCGTTCCTTCGAGACCAGGGCAGCATCGGCGCCGGCGCGCAGCGCGCGGTCACCGCGGTTGCCCACTGGCACCGCGAATGCCTCGCTTTAATCCAGCTCGACGACGCTGTCGCTCGCTCTGCACCCGACGAGCGAAAGAACGCCCTCGCCTCGCTCGTCTCGGCCGAGCGGTGGCTAGCGCAGTCGTTGGATCGCGAACTGCGAGACCGTGGCCTTGAGCGCGACTGGAGCGACTACCGCGCGAAGCACTTCCCGCGCGGCTACGAGATCGACGTCGCCGAAGCGGAGAAGGGCGCGCTAACGGCGCCTGGGATGGACACGTCTCACGCAGAGCAGCTTGCGCGATACAACGATCCGAAGCTGCGCCGCGCGGCCCAGCAGGCGATCGAGGATCGCGCCGAGCGCCGCCGGAAGGCGCGCTTGAAGGACCCACTCCGCCGGCCGTTCGCCGTCGTCGAGCCGCGACCTTCGCCTCCCAGCGAACAACAGATCCGCAGAGAGATCGACCGGATGACCGAGCGCAAACCCGGTGGCTAACGCGGCGGGGCGCCCGAGCCGACGAACTCACCGCGCATAGGCGTCGCCGAGCCAACAGACAGGCTGCGCAGGTTCACGCGCGCCTGGCTGCCGTCGGCAAGCTGTAGCACCGCCGCGCCCACGTCCGGGTAGGGAGGATCGGCCGCGTCATAGGTGCCGGACCAACTCGGAAGCGAGCCGGCCAGGTCAAGGTCGAAGTGGCAGTGGACGTCGAAGCTGCGCTCGCCCTGCACGATCGTCGCTGGGCCGTCGTAGCCGACGAAGTTGTGCACTGGACGGTCGGCACCGACATTCGCATCGGGAAGAAGCTCGTGCACCGAGACGCCGAGCCACGAGCCTGGACTCCGCGCCTCATAGTCCAAAAGCGCCTCCCGCACCTCCGACTCGGAGTCACAGCCAATCTCCTGGTCGCGATCCGGGAGCCTCACGGCGTAACGGGCCACGCGGTGATGATGGCAGCTTCCGCGTCATTCCTCGCCACCCGGGCCGGCTGGCTGGCCCACACGCTGGCCCGCACGCGCCGTAAACCGCATGGTTGAGGGGAACCGGCCGCGTCTTCAAAACCGGTGAGGCTTGGCAGCCCCACGCTGGCTCGGTTCGACTCCGGGGCCGCTCCGTCCCGCCGAACCCCGCGGCGGATCACGTCGCGCGGCGCTCGAGCGTCCGCACGTCGCGGGAGAGCAGCACGAGCGCCGTCACCGCGGCGATCAGCACGGACGATCCGATGAAGGCGGCGCGCAGGCCGACCGCCGCTCCGACCGGGCCGGCGACGGCGAGGCCGACCGGGATCAGCACGAAGGAGCCGAGGGCGTCGTAGGACGAGAGGCGAGAGAGCTTCTCGGGCGGGATCTGCTGCTGCATGGCGGTGTCCCACAGGACGCCGAAGACCTCGACGCCGGCGCCCGCGAGGAAGCTCGCGAGGATGACGACCTCGAGCGGGGCAGGCCGGATGAGCGCGACGAGCGGCAGCACCATCGGGAAGATCCCGAAGGTCGCGGTGCGCAGGATCCGCCGCGGCCGCCAGCGGAGCATCACGACGCCCGTCAGCACGAGCCCGAACGAGAATGCGGAGAGCACGCCGCCCCAGGCGCCCGCGCCGCCGAGGTGCTTCTTCGCGACTGCAGGGCCGAGCACGTCCAGCGAGCCGGTCTCGACCGCGTTGACGATCGCGAACTGCAGCACGATCGCCCACAACCAGGTCCGCGACCAGAAGTCGCGCCATCCCTCGCGCAGCTCGTGCAGCACGGTGCTGCCCTCGATCCGCAGCCCCGCGGGAAGGTGCATCGCGCCGAGGCAGGCCGAGGCGGCGACGTAGCTATCCGCATCGATCGCGATCGCCCAGCCCGGGCTGGTCGCGGCGACGAGGATGCCGCCGATCGCCGCGCCGACGATGTTCGTCGCGTTCAGCGTCAGCCGCAGCGCCGCGTTCGCCTGCTGCAGCAGGGGCGAAGGCACGGTCTGCGGGACGATCCCGGTGCTGGCCGGGAAGAAGAACGCCGACGCCGAGCCGTTGACGGCGGCCAGGGCGGCGAGCTGCCAGATGTGCGCGTGTCCGAGGATCAGCAGCGCGGCCGTCACCGCCTGCGCCGCGGCGCTGACGAGGTTCGAGACCACCATCACCTGATGCCGGCGCAGGCGATCGGCCCAGACGCCTCCGAAGAGGACGAACAGGACGGTCGGGATCTGCCGCGCGGCCAGGACGATCCCGAGGTCGGAGACCGACCCCGTCACGTCGAGCACGGCGAACGCGAGGGCGACCGGAGCCATCGCGCTGCCCGCCATCGAGATCGTCCTCCCGGCAAGGAGCAGGCGGAACTCCCGCTCCCGCAGCGGGCCGAAGCGGCTCACCTCGACGCTAGTGGACGTGAGAGGACGACGGCGCGATCACCGACGGCGCAGCGTAGTGCGACGAAGCTTCACGGCGATCGCTCTGCTGCGTGCCTGGGGCTATCCCGACCGGCAAGACGCCGGCGGGCTGCATTGGCGAGCGACGCCGCGGCTGGCACCCTTGCGCGACGTGAAGCGGAGGCCCGTCGTCGTCCAGGCACTGCGGACGCTGCTCTACCTGACGAGCGCGGTCGCGGTCGCCCCTCTCACGTTCGGGGTGCTGCTCGGCGGCTGGCTCGCCGTCGCGCTCCTCGCGGTGACCCCGGGCGCGGTGCCGGCCCTGGTCGCGTTCCAGTGGGCGGTGCGAGCGCTCGCGTCGCTCGAGGCGTGGCTGGCACGCACGCTTCTCGACACGACGACGCGGGTGCAGCCCGGACGGCCTCGCGGCCGCGGCTTCTGGGCCGCCGGCGGATCGGTCCTCGCCGACGGCGCCTTCTGGCGCCAGCAGGTCTTCCTGGCACTGCGCATGGTGGTCGGCTCGAGCCTGGCGATCGGCGAGGCGAGCGCGATCGCGGCCGGCGCCGGGCTGGCCGCGCTGCCCGTCTACTACCGGCACGCCGACACCGACTTCGGCTTCACGCGCATCGACTCCCTCGGCAAGGCGCTCGCCTGCCTCCCGGTCGGGATCGCCGTGCTCGTTCTCGCGCTGGCGGCGCTGCTGCCGACGGCACGGGTGTCGCGGGCCCTCGCGACGGGGCTGCTCGGCGGCACGCCCGGCGGCGCGACCCTCGGAGCCGCCGAGCTGCGCCGGCGACGCGTGCTCGCGCTCGCGGCGCACGCAACCGGCTTCGCGATCCTCGGCGTCGGGCTCACCGCGATCTGGGCCTCGACGACGCCGCACGCGAGCTTCTGGCCGAAGTGGGCGCTCGTCCCGGTCGCGCTGCCGCTCGCGGTGCACGGCTGGATCGAGCTGCTCGCGCAGCCGCGGGTGCGGCGGCGGATCCCGCTGACGACCGCCTGGGCGATCCACGCCGGTGTGACCGTCGCCGTGTCGCTCTTCCTCGTCGCCGTGTGGCTCGCCGCGGGCGCCGGCTATCCGTGGCCCGCGTGGCCGGTCGGCGCGCTCGTCCTCGTGCTGGCGGCACACGCGCTCGTGCTCGCGCTGGGCGGCGGTCGCATCAGGCAGCTCGAGCGGACGCGCGCGGGCGCGGTCGAGGCGCAGGAGTCGGAGCTGCGGCGGATCGAACGCGACCTGCACGACGGCGCCCAGGCGAGCCTCGTCGCGGTGGGCATGACCCTCGGCCTGGCGGAGCAGCGCCTCGCGCGCGACCCCGACGGCGCACGCGAGCTGCTCGCGGAGGCGCGCATCGCGATGCGGGCGGCGCTCGAGGAGCTCGGCGACCTCGCCCGCGGCATCCACCCGCCGATCCTCACCGACCGCGGGCTCGCCGCGGCGGTGACGGCGCTCGCGGATCGCAGCGTGCTGCCCGTGGAGGTGGAGGCCCACGTGCCGTCCCGCCCGGCCGCGCCGGTGGAGACGGCCGCCTACTTCGTGACCGCCGAGGCGATCGCGAACGCCGCGAAGCACGCGGGCGCGACCGCCGTGCACGTCCGGCTCGCAGAGCGCGACGGCACGCTCGTCGTCGAGGTGACCGACGACGGGCGCGGCGGCGCCGATCCGGGCGGAAGCGGGCTGCGCGGGCTGCGCCAGCGTGTCGAGGCGCTCGACGGACGCTTCGCCGTCGACAGCCCGGCCGGCGGCCCGACCACGGTCCGCGCGGAGCTGCCGTGCGCGTCCTGATCGCCGAGGACCTGGCGCTGCTGCGCGACGGGCTCGTCCGGCTCTTCCGCGACAACGACGCCGAGGTCGTCGACGCCGTCGACAACGGCGACGACCTGATCGAGCGCGCGATCGCGACGCAGCCCGACCTCGCGATCGTCGACATCCGCCTGCCGCCGGGCTACCGCGACGAAGGCCTGCGCGCCGCGCTCGAGCTGCGCCGGCGGGCGCCGGAGATCGCGATCCTCGTCGTCTCGCAGTACGTCGAGCACAGCTACGCCGCCGAGCTGCTCGCGGAGAGCGGCGGCCGCGGCATCGGCTACCTGCTCAAGCACCGGATCATGGACGTCGACGAGTTCGTGCAGTCGGCGCGGCGGGTGGCCGACGGCGGCACGGCGCTCGACCCCGAGGTCGTCTCGCGCCTGATGAGCCGGCGCGCCGCCGACGATCCGCTCGCCGCGCTGACGCCGCGGGAGCGCGAGGTGCTCGGTCTGATGGCCGAGGGGCGCTCGAACACCGGGATCGCCGGCGCCCTCGTGCTCACGGTCGGCGCGGTCGAGAAGCACGTCGCGAGCATCTTCGGGAAGCTCCGCCTTCCGCCGGCGGCGGCCGACCACCGCCGCGTCCTCGCGGTGCTCGCCTACCTGCAGGGACGATGACCGCGCTCGGTACGGTTGCGGCATGGCGGAGCCGCTGACCGCCGAGGAGCTCGCCCGCGCCCTGCGCGACCTGCAGGTGTGGGCGCTCGAGAACGCACCGTCCGAGGAGTCGCCGCTGCGCAGGCGGCTGCACGAGCACCTCGGCGTCGAGCCGTCCGGCCTGCCGGTCGTGTCGCGGGAGCTGCCGCGCTGGGAGCGGCCGAACCTGCAGGTCGCGCTGGATGCGTACCTCGACGAGCCGGGGCGCACGCACGAGTACCTCGGGCTCGGCCCGCAGCGCGGCTGGCACATGGGGCTCGCCGAGCTGGCGCAGCGGCCCGGCCGCGGCCCCGGCGTGCACGTCGGCTGGATGCAGGCCGGCCCGCACGAGCACGTCACCGTCCAGGTCGGCGAGCGCACGATCGTCTGCGTCGCGGCGGGCCTCTTCCTGATCGCCGAGGGCGAACGCAGGCTCGCGGCGCTCGTGCGAGCCGCCGAGCAGCACGGGCCGGAGCCCGGCATCGTGCTCGAGGCGATGGCGCCGTCCCGCGCGGACGCCGAGGACTTCCTCGCCGAGACGGCACGCCTGCAGAGCGTGCACAACGTCTACCGCGGCCGCGTGCTCGAGGTCGGCGGCTCGCCGTGGGGCGGCATCGACATCCAGGTCCGGAACCTGCCTTCGGTCGCCCGCGACGGCATCGTGCTGCCGGAGGGGGTGCTCGAGCGGATCGAGCGCCAGACGCTCGGGATCGCCGAGCAGGCGGAGCGCCTGCGCGCCGCCGGGCGGCACGTGAAGCGCGGGCTGCTGCTCTACGGGCCGCCGGGCACCGGCAAGACGCTCACGGCGATGTACCTCGCGAACCGGATGCCGGAGCGCACGGTGCTCGTCCTGACCGGCACGGGCCTGGCGGCGATCGGCCCGGCGTGCACGATCGCCCGCAGCCTCGCGCCGTCGATGGTCGTGCTGGAGGACGTCGACCTCGTCGCCCTCGAGCGCGACGAGGAGCGTTCGTCCGCGCTGCTCTTCGAGCTGCTGAACGAGATGGACGGGCTGCAGGCCGACCTCGACATCGTCTTCCTGCTGACGACCAACCGCGCCGACCGGCTCGAGCCGGCGCTCGCCGCGCGGCCGGGCCGCGTCGACCTGGCCGTCGAGCTCCCGGTCCCCGACGCGGCCGGGCGGCGGAAGCTGATCGACCTCTACGGGCGCGGCCTCGAGCTGCGCGCCGGCGACCTCGCGTCGCTGATCGAGCGGACGGAGGGCGCGAGCCCCGCCTTCATCCGCGAGCTGCTCCGGCGTGCGGTCCTGCTCGCGCTCGAATCGCGGGACGGCGCCGCGGTGGTCGACGACCGGCTGCTGGACGACGCGCTCGAGGAGCTCACCACGGGCGGCGGGCCGCTGACGGCGAACATCCTCGGCCTCACGGCCGGCGAGCGCGGCTGAGGGCGCGGCTCAGGTCGCGGCGACCGGCTCGCCCGCCGGGCGCGCGGCGCGCTCCACGCGCTCGACCCACGGCGTCGCCCGGAGCGCCGCGAAGATGTCGCCCGCCTCGGCGAGCAGGGGCTCCGCCTCGGCCCCGCGGTCGACCGCGGCGAGCGCCTCGCCGTGCTCGAGCAGCGTCACCGCGACCCAGAACGGCCGCTCCAGCGCGCGGAACGCCGTCGCCGCCTCGCGCCAGCCCTCGTCGGCGACCGTGCCGCGCGCCGCCGCGAGCCGGCTCCGGAACCGGAGCAGCTGGGCGTCCGAGAAGGCCCGCCGCTCGACCGCGGGCGTGGCGGCCGCACGCGCGAGGAGCTCCTCGACGAGCGCCAGGTCGCCGAGGTCGAACGCGGCCTCGACACGCTCGACGAACGCCTCGGCCGCGTAGTGGTAGCCGCGCTGCGTCCGCCAGATCTCCTCCGCTTCCGCCGCGACCGTCAGCGCCTCGGCCGGCCGTCCTTCCGCCCGTGCGACCGCCGCGCACGCGGTCAGGTAGCTGCCGACGCTCTGCATGTCCTCGGACTGCCGGAGCCGCTCGAACCGGTCGAACGTGGCGCGCGCCTCGGCGACCATCCCGCGGGCGAGCTCGATCCGCGTCTGGACGAGAACGATCCCCGTCTCCGCGAGCTCGACCGCGTCGCTCGCGTCCGGGAGGGTCGCGAGCGCCTCGTCCCAGAGATCGAGCGCCGCGAGCGCCTCGGCGAGCTGGCCGCGGATGTAGCTCTCGGCGGTCCGGTCGCCGCGCCGCCGCGCGAGCGCCAGCGACTCCTCGAGGATGCTGCGCGCCTCGTCCAGGCGGTCGTGGTCGAGCGCGAGGCCCGACAGGTTGAACTGCGCCCGCAGCACCGCCGCGGTCAGGCCGTTGTCGAGCGCGATCCGCAGCGACTCACGGAGCAGCGCCTCGCTCTCGTGCGGCCGCTTGAAGAGGACGCAGCCCTTCGTGTTCAGAGCCTCCGCGAGCGGCTCCGGGAGCTCGAGCGCCTCCGAGACGTCGAGGGCGGCCTCGACGACCGCCAGCGCCTGCTCCGGCTTCCCCGCGAAGTAGGCGAGCCGGGCGAGCTGCGCGGCGACGAGCGCGAAGTCGGCGTCGGGCTCCCCGCCGGCAAGCGCGTCGTACGCGGTCTGCATCGCCGCCAGCGCCTCGCCGACGCGGCCCTCCATGCGCAGCAGGTCGGCCAGCCGGGCCTCCGCGCGCGCGGTCAGGCGGCGGTCGCCGATTCCCTGGAGCAGCGTGATCGCCTCGTCGAAGAGCGCGTGGGCGCGTGCGTTCTGGCCGTCCTGGCCCGCCGCCTGCCCGGCCCGCACGAGCGACGCCGCCCGCTCGCGCGGCTCGTCGGCGAGCTCCGCCGCCTGCGCGTAGTAGCGGCTCGCCTCGCCGGCGGCGGCGAGCGACATCGCCCAGTCGCCCGCGCGCGCGAGCGCGTCCCGCGCCCGCGTCCGGAGCTCGGCGCCGTCCGCGTCGTTCGGGCCCGCCTGGTACGCCGCGAGGTAGTGCGCGGCGAGGACGGCCGCGACCTCGTCCTCGGCGTGCGCGCCGACGAAGTGCTCGGCCACCGCGAGATGCCGCCGCTTCCGCTCCTGCAGCGAGAGCGTCTCGTAGGCGACGCGACGGATCAGGTCCTGCACGAACGACAGGTGGCCGCGCTCGGGCGAGAGCGGGTCGTGCTGGACGCGCAGGATCTCCTTGCGCAGCAGCGCCTGCAGCAGCGGCTCGAAGCGGCGCTCGTCGAGCCGGGAGAGCGCGAGCAGGCTCGCGCGCGAGAACGTCTCGCCGAGCACCGCGCCGTCCTCGACGAGGCGGCGCTCCGCAGGCTCGAGCCCGTCGAGGCGCGCCGCGACGAGCGCGTGCAGCGTCTCGGGGACGTCGAGCGCGTCGATCGGATGCGTCAGCCGCACGCCGTCCTCCGAGCGCTCGAGCAGGCCGCGGTCGAGCAGCATCCGCACCGTCTCGACGGCGTACAGCGGCACGCCCTCGGCGCGCCTGCCGATCTGCGCGCGCAGCTCGTCCGGCAGGCCCGGCGCGAGCCCGACCAGCAGCTCGTCGATCGCGGCGTTCTCGAGCGGGTCGAGCACGAGCGACGTGAAGTCGCGCTGGCCCGCGCCCAGCGTCGGCCGCCGCTCGACCAGCTCCGGCCGCGCGAGCGCCAGCACGAACACGGGAAACGCCCGCGACCAGTCGAGCAGGTAGTCGACGAAGTCGAGCAGCGCGTCGTCCGCCCACTGCATGTCCTCGAACACGAGGACGACCGGCGCCACCTCGGCCATCCGCTCGACGAAGAGGCGCCACGCCGAGAAGAGGTCCTCCTTGTCGGGCGCGCTCCGCTCCGCGAGGCCGAGCAGGTGGCCGAGCCGCGGCTCGAGGAACGACCGCTCCGCAGGGTCCGGCACGAACTCCGCGAGCGTCTCGGCGAGCTTCGCCGCCGCGACGTCCGGCGTGTCGTCCTCGGCGATGCGCGCACGCATGCGCACCATCTCCGCGAGCGCGGAGAACGCCACGCCCTCGCCGTACGCGAGGCAGCGGCCGCGGTGCCACAGCACGTCGAACGCGAGCCCGTCGATGTGCTTCTCGAACTCCCAGGTGAGGCGCGTCTTGCCGACGCCGGCGACGCCGACCACCGACACGAGCCGCGCGCGCCGCTCCTCGGCGCTCGCGTGGAACAGCTCGGCGACCAGCCGGAACTCGCGCTCGCGGCCGACGAACGGCGGGTCGAGGCCGACGGTTCGTCCTTCGCCCCGTCGCGCGGCGATCACGCGCAGCGCGCGGTAGAGGCGGAGCGGCTCGTCCTTGCCCTTGAGCGTGTACGGGCCGGCGTCCTCGTAGCGGATCGCCGCCTCGCTCGCGCGGCGCGTCGCCTCGCCGACGAGCACCTCGCGCGGGGCGGCCGCCGACTGGATGCGCGAGGCGGTGTTGACGAGGTCGCCCGCGACGAGCCCCTGCCCTTCCGCGCCCAGCGTCACCGCCGCCTCGCCGGTGAGAACGCCCGCGCGCAGCCGCAGGTCGGGGAGGCCGAGCTCGTCGCCGAGCGCGGTCACCGCGGCGACCAGGTCGAGCGCCGTGCGGACGGCGCGCTCCGCGTCGTCCTCGTTCGCCGTCGGCGCGCCCCACACGGCCATCACGGCGTCGCCGATGAACTTCTCGAGCACGCCGCCGTACCGCTCGACGAGCCGGCGCGCCGCCTCGAAGTAGCGCGAAAGGAGCTCCCGCGTCTCCTCGGCGTCGCGCGCGGCGGAGAGGCGCGTGAAGTCGACGAGGTCGGCGAAGAGCACGGAGACGACGCGGCGCTCCGCCACCGGCGCCTCCCGCTGCCGCTCCGGCGCGGGCGCGGTCAGCGGGCCGCCGCACTCGCCGCAGAACTTCGCCGCCGGCTCGTTCGCCGCGCCGCACGCGGGGCAGAGGCCGGTCAGCGGCGCGCCGCACTCCAGGCAGAACTTGCGGGCCGCGGCGTTCGCGACGCCGCAGCTCCAGCAGTTCACGTGCGCCTCGGTGGCAGCCTACTCAACCCCGTCGCCGCATCCTACTCGCGTGCCGGGCGGGTTTCGACGCGCGGCCAGGAGGCGCGGACACGCGACCGGCCGTCCGCGTCGTAGCGGACGACGATCCGCAGGTCGCCCTCGCGCGGACGGCCGCGCGCCACCCACTCGCGGACGTGCCGCAGAAGCTCCTCGGCCGCCTCGTCCGCGCCGAAGACGTGCAGCGACGAGACCGTCGGGCTCCGGCCCGCGAACGACGGCTCGACGATCGCGAGGCTGCGGCCGTCGCGGCCGACCGCCCCGACGCCGAAGCCGGGCGCCGTGACGACGAGCCGCCGGCGCGGCACGCGGAGCGACAGGAAGAGGACGAGCGCGCCCGCCGGCGCACGCACGCCCAGCGGGACGCGCCGCGGCGTCGCGAGCGCGACGGCGAAGAGCCGTCCTCTCGCCGCGGGCGACAGCGTGCGCAACGCGTCGCCGGCGAGCCAGCGCAGGGGGAGCACGGCGTCGGGAGGCGGCGCCGGGCGGTCCCGGTTCGGCCGGCGGAGCGGCATGAAGCCGCCCGCGACGACCGCGACCGACCGGAACCCGTGCGCCTCCTTGCGAAGCGTCGCGATCGCCTGCGCGCCCGTCGCCGACAGCCGGAGCGGCGCCACCAGCCGGCCGCCCGGCTCGAGCTGGTCGAACCACGCCCGCGGCACCTCGTCCGCGCTCGCCGTGACGACGATCCGGTTGTACGGCGCGCGTTCGGCGACGCCCTCGTGTCCGTCGCCCGCGACGACGTGAACGCGGCTGCCGCGCAACCGCGACCGCGCGCGCCGCACGAGCTCCGGGTCGAGATCGACCGTGACGACGCGGCCGCGGGGGCCGACGAGGTGCGCGAGCAACGCCGCGGTGTACCCGGTGCCGGCGCCGATCTCGAGCACGCGCATCCCCGGCGCGAGCTCGAGCTCCTCGAGCATCGTCGCCATGATCGCCGGCTGCGACGAGGAGCTCGAGGGCTCGCCGCGCGGACCGACCTTGATCGGGATCGCCTCGTCGCGGTAGACCGTCTCCAGCCCCTCGCGCGCGGCGAAATCCTCGAGGAAACGCTCGCGCGGGACGGCGAGGAATGCGTCGCGCACCGATGCGCTTCGGATCGCGCCGCGCGTCTCGAGGTCGCGCACGAGGCGCCGGCGGAGCCGCTCGCTCTCGGCGCCTCGGGTCACGCCTTCGGCCGGGTCGTCCAGACCGCGATCCGGCGGCCGTCCCAGAAGAACGCCCGCTGCCGGCGCCGCATCAGCCGCCTGCGGGACCTCGGCGCGGACGCGCTGCGTATCGCTCGCGATGAGAACGCTCGGTGCCGCGTTCACGCTCGCGATCGCGGTCCAGGCCGCCGCCGCGGCGACGCCTGCCGCGGCCGTCGCGCCCGCGTGCAGGCCCCGCGGCCTCCACGCGCCGCGCGGGCTGCCCGCGCCCGTGCTGGCGACGACGAGCTGCGGCACGTACGCGCTCGAGCCGAACGGCCGCGTCGCGTTCGCTGGCCGGCCGCGGCAGCCGGTGCCGCCGGAGGTGGAGTCGTTCCCCGATCTGACGTGGTTCGTCCTCCGGCGCGGGCGGTTGGTCGTCGGCAGCCGGCGTCGTGTCGTGTGGCGTTCGACCGGTCGCTACGAGGACCGCTACGGGATCGGCGTCGCGACCGTCGGCCCGCGCACGCTCGCGTTCTCGTACGAGGTGCCCCCCGGCGGCTGGAAGCGGCCGACGCTCTTCGTCGCGCCGCTCGGCGGTCGCGAGCGCATCGTCGCCCGGGACGAGACCCCGCTCGGTTGGACTGCACGCGGCGCCCTCCTCACGTGGGGCGGCGGCGTGCTCCGCGTGCGGGCCGGCGACGGGACGCATCCCCGGATCCTCGCACGCGACGTCCACACGTTCGACTTCGCCGCGCGGGCGCACGCCGTGTTCTTCGTCGCGCACGGGCGCCTCGAACGCTTCGACGGGCGGCTGCGAATGCTCGCGCGGCTCGGCTCGCTGCGGATCGGCGCCTCGCTCGCGATCGAGCCGCTCGGCCGCTTCGTCGCGCTGCAGGACGGACGCCGCCTCGTCGTGCTCCGGGCGAACGGCAGGCTCGTCTCCGCGACACCCCTCCCGCAGCTGAACCTGCGGACGGACCTGGTCTCGAGCGTCGTCGCCCTCGACCGGGGCGGCGACGCGGCCTTCACGGCGACGCGCGGCAACACCGCGTACGGCTCGCGCGGCGTCGAGACCGTCTACCTCCTGCGGCCGGGTGCGCGCCGCGCCGAGCCGGTCCACCGGGAGCGGGTCGACTTCGCGGTCTGCGAGCGGCAGGCGGCGCTCGCCTGGCGGGGCCGTTGGCTCCTCTACACGACGAGCGAGGGCTACGCGGCGGCGATCGACGTCGCCGGCGCACGCGCGATCGATCTCAGCGCCGTCACGCGCCGTCTGCCCGGCGCGGACGGCGAGGACTTCGCGGCGCGCTGGTGACGCGGTGATGGCGATCCCACCGGCCGGCAGCCCGTGGCAGCTCCGCTGCCCGGCGATGCCCGCCGAGACGCGGCTGCCGGCGCCGCTCCGCGCAGCCGCGCGCCGCTTCTTCCCCTGGGTGCCGCAGCTGAGCGGCCTGCGGTCCGGGCCGGTGTACCTCGTCGCGCTCTCGACGCACACCGCGATCTCCCGCGACGGCGACCGGCTCGACGCCGTCGGCTTCTACCTCCACCGCGCGCTCGTCGCCGTCGCTTCCTGGTACACGCGGGCGGTGACGGTCGCGGGACGGCGGCTCGGCCGCCCGGGCCGGCGCACGACGCTCTCCTTCGCGGCCGGCGCGGGCGGCTGCACGGTGCACGACCCGATCGTCGACTGCGCCTGGCCGCGCGTCCGCTTCGCCTCGCGCCTGCGGATCGCGCCGGCGCGCGGCTGGCGGATCGTCCGCACGGAGCTGCGCATCGGCCGCACCGGCTGCTTCCGGCTCACCGCGACCGGCCCGGGCCTCGACCGCACGATCCCGCTCGCCGTTCCCGGCCCCGACTACGGCACGCCCGGCTGGTGAGCATCCGGCCTGCGCCGTAGCTGCACCAGCCCGAGCACCGCGACGAGC
Organism: Gaiellaceae bacterium; assembly: GCA_035652835.1. GTDB lineage: Bacteria > Actinomycetota > Thermoleophilia > Gaiellales > Gaiellaceae > PALSA-600. The sequence goes on along the minus strand of DASRDA010000003.1, from coordinate 222,917 downwards.
AGCGGCACCGCGATCCAGAGCTGGAGCGCCGAGTACCGCCGCAGCTCGCGCCGCACGTCCACGCCCGCGAGCTCGCGCTGGAGCGCCTCGTCGCGGAGCAGCGAGAAGGCGTGCAGCGCGAGCGGCAGGTAGTTGAGGCCGATCCCGGCGACGCACGCCGCGAACACGCGCCATCCCGTCGAGCCTGCGACGACCGCGAACGAGACGCCGAGGCCGATCCCGAGCGCGAAGCCGAGCACGAACTCGACCGCGATCACCGCCCGCCGCGCGTGCGTTCCCTTCACGCCGTGCAGGTCGAGCGCCGCGAGCCGCCGAACGTCGAGCACGCCGCCATGATCGCGCCGCGGAGCGATCCGCGCGTAGCATGCGGTCGTGGCCCGCCGGGCGATCGCCGCCGCGCTGACGCCGCTCCGCGACGGTGGAGCGAGCGTCGACGACGACGCGGTCGAGCCGTACGTCGCCTTCCTGCGCGACGGCGGCCTGGACGGCGTGCTCGCCCTGGGCTCGACCGGCGAGGGGATCCTGCTCTCGGTGCGGGAGCGCATGCACGTGACCGAGCTCTTCGCGGCGCAGCCGCTGCACGTGATCGCGCACTGCGGCGCACAGACGACCGCCGACACGGTCGCGCTCGCGCGCCACGCGGCCGAGACCGGCGTCGCGGGCGTCGCCGTGATCGCGCCGCCCTACTTCGCGCTCGACGACGACGCGCTCCTCGAGCACCTCGCGGCCGCGGCCGAGGCATGCGCGCCGCTGCCGTTCTACGTCTACGAGTTCGAGAAGGCGTCGGGCTACGCCGTGCCGGTGCACGTCGTCGGGCGGCTGCGGGAGCGGGCGCCGAACCTCGCCGGCCTGAAGGTGAGCGACGCGCCCTTCGACAAGGTGTCGCCCTACCTGCTCGAGGGCCTCGACCTCTTCGTCGGCGCGGAGTCGCTCGTCGGAGCGGGGCTGGCCGCCGGCGCCGCCGGGGCGGTCTCCGCGCTCGCCTCCGCGTTCCCCGAGGTCGTCGCGGAGGCGGTCCGCTCGGGCGACTCCGAGCGTGCGGGTTCGCTGCGCGCCGTCGTCGACGGCGTCCCGCGGCACGCGGCGCTGAAGGCCGTCGCCGCCTCGCGCGGCGTGCCGATCCGGGAGGACGTGCGCGCGCCGCTGCGCGGCCTCACCGAGGCCGAGCGCCGGGCGTTCTTCGCCGCGCTCGACGACGTGCTCGCGCCGGCAGCTTAGTGCTCCATCACTAGGAGGAGCCGCCGAGCTCGTCGATCGCGCGCCGTGCGCGCTCGTGGACGTCGGCACGGCGCGACTCGACGTCGCCGGTCGGTTCCGCGGCCGGCGGCGCGACGGGCTCCGGCTCGGCGTCGTGCTCGCGCGTCTCGGCCAGCCGCGCGCGCAGCTCGTCGGCGGGCGCGGGCAGCGCGGGGGCGCGCCTGCGCCGGCGGAGGAAGGCGCCGATCCCGAGCCCTCCCGCGAGCAACGCGAGCAGGCGCTTCACCCGGGCGATGCTACACTCCCGCCCGCTTCTCGCCACGCCCGTCGCGCCGTCCCACCCGAGACGGCGTCCACGGGGCGGGGCCGACTGAGTCCATGGGAAGAAGGAGGTCGATTCGGGCGGATGACCGAGTACGAGATCATGCTCATGCTGGACCCCGAGCTCCCCGAGGAGCGCGCGGACCAGGTGATCCAGCGCGTCCGCGACGCGGTCGACGGCTCCGGCGGCAGCTGGGACGGCCACGAGCCGTGGGGGCGGCGCCGGCTCGCCTACGAGATCGACCACAAGGGCGAGGCGGTCTACCACCTGCTCCTGTTCACGGCCACGGCGGAGACGCTCGCCGAGATCACGCGCGTGCTGAAGATCACCGACGGCGTCGTGCGCCACCTGGCCGTGCGCCGCGTGAAGGGCGGCCACACGAAGGCGCCGGCGCAGCCGGCGGCCGCCGCGACGGCCCCGTCCGCAGGCGGCGATGACTCCGGCGAGGCGACGCAGTAGCCTGGGCCCGTCACCCGGAGAGGAGCGAAGACCCATGGCAAACATCAACCGCGTCGTGCTCGTCGGCAACCTGACCCGCGACCCCGAGCTGCGGCACACGCCGAGCGGCACCGCCGTCTGCAGCCTCCGCATCGCGGTGAACACGCGGCGCAAGGACGCCGCCAGCGGTCAGTGGACCGAGAAGCCGAACTACTTCGACGTCACCGTCTGGGGCAACCAGGGCGAGAACTGCGCGCAGTACCTCGCGAAGGGCCGCCCGGTCGCGATCGACGGAAGGCTCGAATGGCGCGAGTGGGACGCGCAGGACGGCACGAAGCGCCAGGCGGTCGAGATCATCGCGGACTCGGTGCAGTTCCTGGGCGGACGCGGCGACGGCGGCAACCAGTTCGTGCCCGCGGGCGCGGCGGCGAGCACCCCCGACGCCGACTTCGCCGGCGCCGACGACGACATCCCGTTCTAGGAGGACAGACGGTGCCAGGAAAGAGAGAAGGCGAGCGCAGCCCCGGCCGCAAGCGCGCCGCGGCCTCCGGCCCCGGCCGGCGCAAGTCGTGCTTCTTCTGCAAGTCGAAGGTCGACGAGGTCGACTACAAGAACGTCAACGAGCTCCGCCGCTACGTGTCGGAGCGCGGCAAGATCCGCTCGCGCCGCATCAGCGGGGCGTGCCGCCGCCACCAGCGGCAGGTCGCGGTCGCCGTGAAGCGCGCGCGCGAGCTGGCGCTCCTCCCCTACGTCGCGGACAAGTAGCGGAAGGAGCGACGGTGGAGGTCATCCTCAGGCAGGACGTCGACTCGCTCGGCCTGCGGGGCGAGGTCGTGAACGTCGCCCGCGGCTACGCGCGCAACTTCCTGCTGCCGCGCGGGCTGGCCGAGGCGGCGACGCCGGCGCTCGTGCGCGAGCTCGCCCGGCGGGAGGAGCGGCGGGCGCGCAACGAGGCGAAGACGACGGACGAGGCGCGCGCGATCGCGCAGCGGATCGAGGCGCTCGAGCTGCGCTTCGACGTCAACGCGGGCCCCACCGGCTCGCTGTTCGGCTCGGTGACCGCCACGAACGTCGCCGACCGGCTGTGGGAGCGCGAGAAGATCCGGGTCGACCGGCGCAAGCTGCGGATGGAGACGATCAAGCGGATCGGGCGCTACACGGTTCCGGTCGAGGTGTTCCAGGACGTGACGGCCGAGCTGCGGCTCGCCGTCGCGCCCGAGGGACAGGAGCTGCCGAGCGAGGAGGAGCTGGCGGCGCTCGAGGCGGCCGAGGCGGCCGAGGCGCGCGCCGCCGAGGAGGCCGCCGCGCCCGAGGCGAGCCCGGAGCCGGAGGCGGCCGCCGCGGCGCCGCCGGACGCGGAGGCCGAGGCCGGGCCGGCCGTCGAGCCTAAGCCGGCCGCCGAGCCCGCGCCGGACGCGGACGGCCTCTCCGCCTGAGCGGCCGTCCACAGGCTCTCCACGGGCCTGTGGACAGATCGGCACCGAGTTGTTCCACAACCCGTCCACGGGTTGTGGAACGAGGCCGGAAGTTCGTGCTCGGAGCGGCCTTTTCGTCCACCGTGACGTCGGCTCGATCTGCGAACATACGTTCTGTTTCGCCTGCAGCGCGGCGCTGCGGGAGGTGATCCGGGCGGGTTATGAACAGCGTTGAACGCGGTCGTCGAGAGGGCTCTACTACGGGGCGCATGGCCACGCCTGCCCAGGCACTCGCGGCCGCCCCGATCCCGCCGCAGAATCTCGACGCCGAGGAATCCGTCCTCGGGGCGATGATGCTGAGCTCCGGCGCGATCGGGGCGGTAAGCGAGATCGTGGACGCCGCGGACTTCTACCGCGACAGCCACGGCCAGATCTACCGCGCGATCCTCGCCCTGTACGGCCGGGGTGAGCCGGTCGACGCGATCACCGTCGTCGACGAGCTCGACCGGCTCGGCAGGCTCGACGACGTCGGCGGGCAGGACCGGGTGCACGAGCTGGCGGCCCTCGTCCCGGCCGCCTCGAACGCCGCCCACTACGCGCGCATCATCCACGAGATGGGGACGCTGCGCGGGCTCATCCGCGCCGGCAACGACATCGCGCGGCTCGGCTTCGACCGGCCGGGCGAGGCCGTCGACCTCGTCGACCGCGCCGAGCAGATCGTCTTCGAGCTGTCGCAGCAGCGCGTCTCGGGCGAGTTCACGCACATCGACGACCTGCTGAAGGAATCGTTCGAGCGCATCACGCTGCTGATGGAGGCCGGCAGCGACCTGACCGGCACGCCGTCGGGCTTCCGCGACCTCGACCGGCTCACGTCGGGCTTCCAGCCGGGCAACCTCGTGATCGTCGCCGCGCGACCGTCGATGGGGAAGTCCGCGCTCGCGCTGTGCATGGCGGCCAACGTCGCCGTGCGCCACGCGAAGCCGGTCGCGCTGTTCACGCTCGAGATGTCGAAGTCGGAGGTGACGCAGCGGCTGATGTGCGCGGAGGGCAAGGTCGAGTCGCAGCGGCTGCGCACGGGCAAGCTCGCCACCGACGACTGGCCGCGGCTCACCGCAGCCTGCTCGAAGCTCAACAAGGCGCCGATCTACGTCGACGACACCGGCTCGATCACGATGATGGAGATCCGCTCCAAGCTGCGCAGGCTGAAGATGAAGGAGCCGGAGCTCGGGCTCGTGATCGTCGACTACCTGCAGCTGATGACCAGCGGGACGACGGTGGAGAACCGCGTGCAGGAGGTGTCGCAGATCTCGCGCTCGCTGAAGGTGCTCGCGCGCGAGCTCGACGTGCCGATCGTGGCGCTGTCGCAGCTTTCGCGCGCGGTCGAGCAGCGGCACGACAAGCGGCCGATCCTCTCCGACCTGCGCGAGAGCGGCTCGATCGAGCAGGACGCCGACCTCGTCCTGTTCGTCTACCGCGACGAGTACTACAACCCGGAGGACACCGAGTCGGCCGGCATCGCCGAGCTGATCCTCGCGAAGCACCGGAACGGCCCCACCGGCACCGAGAAGCTCGCGTTCCAGAAGCGGTACGCCAAGTTCTCGGATCTCGCGGCGGCATGAGCGCGGAGCCGACCGTCGTCTGGCTGTCGCCGAGCGCAACCTGGTTCGCGTGCCTCTGCGAGCACTGCCTCGAGGCGGCGCGGCTCGAGGGCGCGCTGTTCGCGGAGGCGCTGCGCAGCGCCAGCGTTCGCGGCCCGATCGCCGCCGAGGCGAGCGTCTCGTCGGTGCGGTGCCCGGCGGGCCACGAGGTCGTCCTGCGCCGCGTCGAGCGGCCGCCGGCGCTCGCGCACCCCGACGAGCGACAGCTGCAGCTCGCATGATCGCGCGGCAGCACGTCTGGCTCGGCCCGGAGGCGACCACGTTCTCCGAGCCGTGCGAGGCGTGCCTCCGCAGCCGCGGCCGGACGCGGCCCGCGCACGCTCTCGTCAGCGGCTCGCTGCGGCGCGATGCGGACGTCGGCTTCGCGACGTGCCGTCGCGGGCACCGGATCGTCGTGCACCGCGTGGGCCGCGCGCTCGTGGCCGGCACGCGCTGACGCGGAGTCGGCGTGAACGCCCACTGAGGCGCCTACACTGGGCCCGTGCCTGCGACCGTCGTGGTCGGCGCCCAGTGGGGCGACGAGGGCAAGGGGAAGATCGTCGACCTGCTCGCGCAGGAGTCGGACGTCGTCTGCCGCTACCAGGGCGGCCCGAACGCCGGCCACACGATCGTCGCGGACGGCGAGACGTGGAAGCTGCGCCAGCTGCCGAGCGGCGTCGTCTCCGGCACGACGTCGGTCGTCGGCGCCGGCTGCGTCGTCGACCCCGAGGTCTTCCTGGACGAGATCGACCTGCTCGAGTCGCGAGGCGTCGATCCGTCGATCGTCGTCCTGTCCGGCAACGCGCACCTGATCATGCCGTGGCACGTGACGATCGACCGGGCATCCGAGCGGCGGCTCGGCAAGCTGCAGATCGGCACGACGCGCCGCGGCATCGGTCCGGCGTACGCGGACAAGGCGTCGCGCATCGGCATCCGCGTCCAGGACGTGCTCGATGCGAAGATCCTGCGCCAGAAGATCGAGGTCGCGCTCGCCGAGAAGAACGTGTGGCTGGAGCGCGTCTACGAGACCGAGGGCTTCGACCTCGAGGACGTGTGGTCGCGCTACGCCGGCTACGCGGAGCGGCTCGCGCCGTTCGTCGGCGACGTCTCGCTGCTGATCGACGACGCGCTTCGCGCGGGCAGGCACGTCCTCTTCGAGGGCGCGCAGGCGACGATGCTCGACCTCGACCACGGCACGTATCCGTTCGTCACGTCGTCGAACCCGATCGCGTCGGGCGCCGCGACCGGCGTCGGCATCGGCCCGACGCGGATCGACCGCGTGCTCGGCGTCGCGAAGGCCTACGTCACCCGTGTCGGCGAAGGCCCGCTGCCGTCGGAGATCGAGGGCCCGCAGCAGGCGCGCCTGCGGGAGCTGGGCGGCGAGTACGGCACGGTCACCGGCCGCGAGCGGCGCTGCGGCTGGCTCGATCTCGTCGCGCTGCGCTACGCGGTGCGCGTGAACGGCATCACCTCGCTCGCGCTGACGAAGCTCGACGTGCTCTCCGAGTTCGACGAGCTGCCGGTCTGCATCCGCTACCGGCAGCGCGACGGCTCGGAGACGCCGCACTTCCCCGCGCACCAGTCGGACTTCCACCACGCGGAGCCGGTCTTCGAGGTCGTGGCCGGCTGGCGGCGGCCGCTCGACGAGGCGGCGACGCTCGCCGAGCTGCCCGGCCCCGCGCGCGCGTACGTCGAGCTGGTCGCGCGCGAGCTCGAGGTGCCGGTCGAGCTCGTCGGCATCGGCGCCGCCCGCGACCGCGTCCTCGCGTGAGCCCCGTGCTCGCGATCACCGGAAGCACGTGGATCGAGGTGATCCTCACGGCGTCGGCGGTGGTGCCGCTGGCCGCGCTCGGGGTGCTCGTGTGGTGGTTCGTGCGCAACGCGCGCAACGACCCTGACGAGCAGCGGCGCCGTCGACTCGACGCGGAACGGCGCGCCGCCGGCCGCTCCGGCTGACGGCTACGCGGCCGAGCCTGCGGTCGGGCCGAAGTCGAGCAGCTCGCGGTAGAGCGAGTCGTACGCCTCGACCGCGTGCGCGACGTCACCCGGATCGACGTCCTCGCCCGCGTCGAGCAGCCGCGTGATGCGCCGTGCCTCGGCGAACTCGCGCGTCGTCTCGCGTTCCGCGAGCTCCTCGCCGGGACGTTCCTCGAGCGGCAGCTCGCGCGCGTCCATCATGCGCGCGACGAGCTGGTCGACCTCCGGCAGCGCCTCCCCGGGCGACTCGCGGACGAGCGGCTGCAGGTCCTCCCACTCCGTCTCCCAGACGTGCCTGTCGATGCCCGGCTCTTCCACGCGCACACCCTTCCGCGCGCGCCTCGCCGGCAAACGGCCCGATTTACACTCGGCCGATGAAGGTCGTCGTGGTCGGCTCCGGCGCGCGCGAGCACGCGCTCGCGTGGCGGCTCGCGCAGAGCCCGGCGCTCAGTGAGCTGCACGCCGCTCCCGGCAATCCGGGAATCGCGCGGCTCGGCCGCTGCCATCCGGTGCGTGCCGAGGACGGCGACGGGCTGCTCGCGCTCGCCCGGACGCTCGACGCCGACCTCGTGGTCGTCGGACCGGAGGCGCCGCTCGTCGCCGGCGTCGCCGACGAGCTCCGCCGCAACGGCGTGGCGGTGTTCGGCCCGAGCGCGGAGGCGGCGCGCATCGAAGGCTCGAAGGCGTTCGCGAAGGAGGTGATGCGGGCAGCCGGCGTGCCGACCGCCGAGCAGCTGTCGGTCGCGCGGCCGCCGTGCGTCGTCAAGGCGGATGGCCTCGCCGCGGGCAAGGGCGTGTTCGTCTGCAGGACCGCCGACGAGCTCGACGAGGCGCTGCGAGCCGTGAGCTCGCTCGGCGGCGGGGTCGTGATCGAGGAGCTGCTCGAAGGCGAGGAGGCGTCGCTGCTCGCGCTCACCGACGGCAGGCACGTCGTGCCGCTGCCGGCGGCGCAGGACTTCAAGCGGGCGGGCGACGGCGACGCAGGCCCGAACACGGGCGGCATGGGCGCGTACTCGCCGGTGCCCTGGCTGGCGGACATCGGGGCGCTCGTCGAGCAGGTGCACCGGCCCGTCGTCGACGAGCTCGCCCGCCGGGGCACGCCGTTCGTCGGCTGCCTGTTCGCCGGGCTGATGCTGACAGCCGACGGTCCGCGCGTGCTCGAGTTCAACGCCCGGCTCGGCGACCCGGAGACGCAGGTGCTGATGCCGCGTCTGGACGGCGATCTGCTCGAGCTGCTCGTGGCGACCGCGCGGGGCGATCTGGGCGGCGTACGGGTCGGCGAGCGGCCGGATGCGGCCGTGACCGTCGTGCTGGCGGCGCCCGGCTACCCCGCGCGCAGCGATTATGCGGGGGTGGCGATCGACGGCATCGAAGCGGCGGAGGCGGAGGGTGCGCTCGTCTTCCACGGCGGGACGGCGGTGCGCGACGGCCAGCTCGTCACCCACGGCGGCCGCATCCTGTCGGTGACGGCGACCGGCCCGACCCTGCAGGCCGCCCGCGACGGGGCGTACAGGGCGGTCGAGCAGGTGCGGTTCGAGGGTGCGCGCTTCCGGCGCGACATCGCGGCGGTGGCCGGTGGCTAGCGCGGCCGGCGAACGCGGCCCCGTCGTCGGCATCCTCGTCGGCTCGGAGTCCGACCGGCCGCGCCTGCAGGGTGCGGTCGACGAGCTCGACGCGCGCGGCATCCCCTGCGAGCTCGAGGTCCGGTCGGCGCATCGCACGCCGGACGCCGTCGCCGAGTACGCCCGCACCGCCGCCGGGAGAGGCGTCAAGGTCATCATTTGCGGCGCCGGCCTCGCCGCGGCGCTTCCCGGGGCGGTGGCCGCGCACACCGAGCTGCCGGTCATCGGCGTGCCGCTTCGCTCGTCGCTCTCCGTGCTCGACGGGCTCGACGCGCTGCTCGCGATCGCGCAGATGCCGCCGGGCGTGCCGGTCGCGACGGTCGGGGTCGACAACGCCAAGAACGCGGCCGTCCTCGCGGCACGCATCCTGGCGCTCGCCGGCTGAGGGGGCGGCGCGGCCACAGCGGGGCCGCGAGCCGGGGCTGCAAGCCGGGGCAAGCCGCGGGCGCGGGCAAGCCGGGGCCGACAGGTGGCGCCTCTACACTGCCCGGAGTGATCGCCCGCTACGCCCGTCCGGCGATGAGCAGGATCTGGTCGGACGAGGGCAGGCTCGCACGCTGGCTGGACGTGGAGCTCGCCGCGCTCGAGGCGTGGGCCGAGGTGGGCGCGGTGCCGCGCGCCGACGTCGAGGCGGTCCGGGCGAATGCGACTCCGCCCTCTCCCGACCGCGTCGCGGAGATCGAGCGCACCACCGACCACGACCTGGCGGCGTTCGTCGACGCGGTCGCCGAGCAGCTCGGACCCGAGGGCCGCTGGCTCCACTTCGGGCTCACCTCGTCGGACGTGCTCGACACGGCGTTTGGGCTGCAGATCCGCGACGCGGGACGGCTGCTGCTCGAAGGGCTCGACCGCGCGCTCGCTTCGGTCGCGCGACGCGCCGACGAGCACCGGCGGACGATCTGCATCGGACGCTCGCACGGCGTGCACGCCGAGCCGACGACGTTCGGGTGGAAGCTCGCCGGGTGGGCGTTCGAGCTCGACCGTGCGCGCGGCCGGCTTTCGCGGGCGCTGGAGACGTGCCGCGTCGGCCAGCTCTCGGGAACCGTCGGGACGTACGCGGGCCTCGACCCCGAGGTCGAGCGCATCGCCTGCGAGCAACTCGGCCTGGAGCCGGAGCCCGTCTCGACCCAGGTGATCCCGCGCGACCGGCACGCCGAGCTGCTGTCGGCGCTCGCGGTCTGCGCCTCGTCGCTCGACCGGTTCGCGACGGAGATCCGGCACCTCGCGCGCACCGAGGTGCGCGAGGCGGAGGAGCCGTTCCACGCCGGCATGAAGGGGTCTTCGGCGATGCCGCACAAGCGCAACCCGAAGGTGGCGGAGCGCATCTCCGGCCTTGCCCGCGTCGTCCGCGCCGCGGCCGTCGTCGGGTTCGAGAACGTGCCGCTCTGGCACGAGCGCGACATCTCGCACTCCTCGGCGGAACGCGTGGTCGTGCCGGACGCGTTCCTCGCGCTCGACTACATGCTCGACCGGTTCTGCTGGCTGGTCGACGGACTCGTCGTGCACCCGGACCGCATGGAGCGCAACCTGTGGGCGTCGCACGGGCTCTTCTTCTCGCACCGGCTGCTGCTCGCGCTGGTCGCGAGCGGGCTCGATCGCGGCGACGCGTACCGGCTCGTGCAGCGAAACGCGATGCGCGCGTGGGACGAGGAACGGGATTTCCCGACGCTCGCGCGCGCCGACGCGGAGATCGCAGCACGGCTCGACCCGGCACGGCTCGACGACGTCTTCGATCTCGACGCGACCGTCGAGCAGCTCGACTCCGTCTTCGACCGACTCCACCGTCTCGTCCCGAAGGAGGCACCCATCCATGCCTGAAGCCGCACTGCACGTCGGCAGCGGGAAGGTCCGCGAGCTCTACGCGCTCGACGACGAGCGCCTGCTCCTCGTGGCCAGCGACCGCATCTCGACGTTCGATGTCGTGCTCCCGACGCCGATCCCGGACAAGGGCCGCGTGCTGACCGGCCTGTCCGCCTTCTGGTTCGCACGGACGCGGGACGTTGTGCCGAACCACCTGCTGGCGTTGCGCGACGACGGGCGCTCCACCGAGTGCAGGCGGCTCGAGATGCTGCCGATCGAGTGCGTCGTCCGCGGCTACCTGTCCGGCAGCGGGTGGAAGGACTACCGCACGACGGGCGAGGTGTGCGGGCACCGCCTGCCCGAGGGACTCGTCGAGTCGCAGCGGCTGCCTGCGCCGATCTTCACGCCGGCCACGAAAGCCCAGACCGGTCACGACGAGAACATCGACCGCGAGCGGGCCGCCGAGCTCGTCGGCGCCGAGCGCCTCGCCGAGGTCGAGCGGCTCTCGCTCGAGCTCTACGCGGCGGCCGCGCAGCACGCGCAGGCGAACGGGATCATCCTGGCCGACACGAAGCTCGAGTTCGGCCTCGGCGCCGCCGGCGATCTCGTCCTCGCGGACGAGGCGTTCACGCCGGACTCGTCGCGCTTCTGGCCCGCCGACGAGTACGAGCCGGGCGGGACGCAGCCGTCGTTCGACAAGCAATTCGTGCGCGACTACTGCGAGTCGCTCGGCTGGGACAAGACGCCTCCCGGGCCCGAGCTTCCCGACGACGTCGTCGAGGGCACGCGCGCACGCTACGTCGAGGCGTTCGAACGGCTGACGGGCATCGCGTTCGCCGACTACCTCGACGACCCGTCGGTGGTGCTCACGTGAGGGCGATGGTGCTCGTGCGACCGAAGCCGGGCATCCTCGACCCGCAGGGACAGGCGGTCGCGACCGCGCTGCGCCATCTCGGGTTCGACGTCGGCGAGACGCGCGTCGGTCGGCTGATCGACGTCGAGGTGGACACCGGGGAGAGCGAAGCCGCGCTGGTCGAGATCGCGCGCATGTGCGACGAGCTGCTCGCGAATCCGTTGATCGAGAGCTACGAGATCAGGCTCCAGGACGCCGGCGCATCGTTAGGGGCCGCGTCCGCCCCCGTTTCCGGTCCAGGGGTCGCTGCCCCGTCCGGATGACGGGTTGCTCCGATGCCGACCTCGGGCCGGACGCGTCCGCCGACGCCGCTCGTCCGCGGATCGCCGTCCTCGTCTTCCCCGGCTCGAACGACGACGGTGACGCATGCCACGCGCTGCGGCTCCTCGGCGCCGATCCCCTTTCCGTCTGGCACACGGAGACGGCCCTGCCCGAGGGGACGGCAGCCGTCGTCCTCCCCGGCGGGTTCTCGTTCGGCGACTACCTCCGCTGCGGCGCGATCGCGCGGTTCTCGCCCGTCGTCTCCGCGCTGACCGAGTTCGCGGCCGGCGGCGGCCTCGTCCTCGGGATCTGCAACGGCTTCCAGATCCTGACGGAGGCCGGCCTGCTGCCCGGAGCGCTGCGTCCGAACGTGTCGCTCGCGTTCGTCTGCCGCGACGTGTCGCTCGAGGTCACGAGGCCGGACACGGCGTTCACCGCCCGCTGCCCGCGCGGCCGCCCCATCACCGTTCCCGTGAAGCACGGTGAGGGATGCTGGTTCGCGGACGAGGAGCTGCTCGCCGAGCTCGAGGCGCGCGATCAGATCGTGCTCCGGTACGCCGCCGGGCAGAACCCGAACGGATCCGTAGGCGACGTGGCCGGGGTGCTGAACGAGCAGGGGAACGTCCTCGGCCTGATGCCGCACCCCGAGCACGCGGTCGATCCGCTGCTCGGCTCGACCGACGGCGCATGCCTCCTCGGCTCGCTGGTCGACGCTGCTCGGTTGTCATCCGTCGCGCCCGTCTAGGCATCGCCTCCGAGCCCGAGGGTGCTCGCGAGCTCCGGGGTCTTCGCGAGCGCCGCGTGCAGCCGGCCGAGGTCGCGGACGCGAACCGTCACCGGGCCGCGGCGGGCCACGCCGTCCGTCGAGTACGCGAAGCGGACCAGCCGCTCGCCGCGGGCGGTCTCGAGCAGCTCGACGAGGGCGGTGAAGCGCTTGTCGCCCGCCCGCTGTGTGAGCACCGCCTGCTCGACGAGCTCGCCGGGGCCCCACGGCGTCGCTCGGCGCGACGTGCTGCGTGCGGAGGTCGCCGTGGATGTCGTGTTCGTCGCCATGGAGCGACCGTAGCCGTCGCCGTGTCACGGGTGGGAAACGACTCTGTGACAAAAGCGTCAAAACTGCGGGAGCGGCCGGTCTCGGCGAGCGAACGACGCGCACGTGCCCATGTTTGGGACGCCGGAGGCGCGAACATCCAGAGCAGGTGCCGCCTCGCCCCCACCCACCCAGGGCCCTCGCCGCCTGCCTCGCCGCCGCAGCAGCCCTGTGCCTCGGCGCCGCAGCCACGCCGCCGGCGGGCGCCGCACCGAGTGTCCAGTTCGGCCTGACCGACGACGCGTGGCTCCTGAACGGCCCCGGCACGCTCGACGCGCGGCTCGCGACGCTGCAGCGGCTCGGCGTCCAGGTCGTCCGGTTCACGCTCCGCTGGGACCAGATCGCGCGCAGCCGCCCGGCGGACGCGACCGATCCGACCGATCCGGCGTACGACTGGGCGGCGGACGACGCGGTGATTGACGGGCTGCGGACGCACGGCATCGCCGTGCTGCTGCAACTACTCGGCACCCCGTCGTGGGCGAACGGCGGGCACGGCTCCAACTACGCGCCCACCTCGGGCGCCGACTTCGCGGACTTCGCCACCGCCGCCGCCCGGCGGTACTCGTGGGTGAACCGCTGGCTGATCTGGAACGAGCCGAACCAGGCGCGCTGGCTGCGGCCGACCTCGGCCGCGCTGTACACCCGCCGTTTGCTGAACCCGGCCTACGCGGCGCTGCACGCGGCGATTCCGGGGGTGCAGGTCGCGGGGGGCGCGACCGCGCCGCGCGGCGCGACGGGCGGCGTGTCACCCGTTGCCTGGATCGCCGGCATGCACGCGGCGCACGCACGCCTCGACGCGTACGCCCACAACCCCTATCCACTCGACCCGAAGATCGAGTCGCCGCTCGCCGGAGGCTGCGGGCACTGCCTGACGTTGACGATGGCGACGCTGAACCGGCTCGTGACCCTGGTCGCGCGCGACTTCGGGCGCGCGAGGGTCTGGCTCACCGAGTACGGCTACCAGACGAACCCGCCCGACCGGATCCTCGGCGTGTCGCAGCTCCTCCAGGCGCGCTACATCGGCGAGGCGGCGCTGCAGGCGTACCGCACCCCGCGCGTCGACATGCTCCTCCAGTACCTGTACCGGGACGAGCCGAACGTCGCGCGCTTCCAGAGCGGCCTCGTGCGCCTGAACGGGACGCGGAAGCCCTCGTACGCCGCCTTCGAGCTGCCGCTCGCCGAGGTCGCACGCCGTGCCTCCACGACCTCGCTCTGGGGACAGCTCCGCGCGCCGGCGGCGGGCTCGACGGCGAGGCTCGAGCGACGAGCCGCGGCAGGATGGTCGACGCTCGCGACGCTCCGCGCGGGCGACGGCGGCTACGTCACGTGGCGCGGACGGCTCCCCGCAGGCTCGTGGGTACGGCTCGTCGCCGGCGGCCTCACGGGGGCGGAGATCCGCATTCGCTGATCCCACGCGAGGGCGGTCACCCGCCGGGAGTCGCCTGCCCGGGCCCGGCCTCCGCGTCGCGGAGCAGCGCGGCCAGGTCGGGCCGGCCGCCGACGAACGCGAGCCGCCCGTCCTCGTCGAGCGGCCACTCCTCCCGCGGCCGGTCCCATTCGAGCTCGACGCCGTTCTGCTCCGGGTCGCGGAGGTAGACGGCGATGTGCGTTCCGTGATCGGTCGCGCCGTCGAGGGGCCAGTTCGCCTCCGCCAGCCGGCGAAGCGCGTCGCCGAGCGCGGCGCGGGTCGGATAGCGGATGGCCACGTGGTACAGGCCGGTCGCCTCGGCCGGCGGGGGCGCGCCGCCGAGCGACTGCCACGTGTTGAACGCCAGGTGGTGGTGGTAGCCGCCTGCCGACAGGAACAGCGCATCCGGCAGCCTGACCACGACGTCGAACCCGAGCACGTCGACGTAGAACGCGTGGATCCGGTCGAGGTCGGCCGCCTTCAGGTGGACGTGGCCGATCTCGACGCCCGCGTCGAGCGGCCGCGCATTCGCCTCCGCGGGGACGAGCGGGCCGCGGCGGACGACCGGCTTCGGCGCGAACGACACCGCGGCGAAGTCTACGGCTCGCCGCGCACCGAAGGTTGCCCGGGAGCTAGCGGAAGATGCTGTTGACGAGGTTGGCGCCGAGGTTCATGGCCATCCCCATCTCCATCGCGCGGCCGAAGCCGCCTCCGTAGTAGCCGCCGAACATCCCCCCCGCCCATCATGCCGCCGCCCATCATGCCGCCGAGCATCCCGCCCAGCCCGCCGTGATGCTGCGGCTGCTGCTGCGTCGACTCGTCGTCCGCGGGCTCGTGGCCCGGTGCGTACAGCGGCGGCTTCTGCTCCGCGACCGCGGGCGCCTGCTGCGCGATCCCGTCGATGAACCCGTGGATCGCGAGCAGGAGCGTCTTCACCTGCGTCTGCTCGTCGTCGATGTCCTGCGCGACCTGCTTCAGATCGGCGAGCGACGCGGAGGCGTTCGCGTCACCCGCCTGCTCGGCCGCCTGCATCTTCGCCGCGAGCCCTTCGACCGTCTTCGCGACGTCCTGGAACTCCGCCTGCAGCCTCTCGAACTCCCGGTCGATCGTCGTCGTGTCCATGAGCCGATCATCGCACCGCCGGCCCGGGGCGTGTGGCGTCGGCCGAGCCCTTCCGGGAATCGGCGTGCCTGTTGCTGCACGGCGGAGTGACCTTGCCGGCTCACCCTGCCGGAGGGTCAGGCTACTTCTTGCCGCCCTTCAGCCAGGCTTTGATCTGATCGATGATGCTCACGTCCCGAACCCTACGCCCTCGGCGCAGGTATCGCGAAGAAGGCGCTCGACGCGGGCGTGGAGCTCGTCGGGGTTGCCGGCTCCGAAGGCGCGGACGGCGCCGGCGTCGTCGACGAGGACGTTCGTCGGAACGCCGCGGACGTCGAGCAGCTTCGCGTAGGCGCCCGCCTCGTCGAGGAGCACGGTTCCGCCGATCCCCCAGCGCTCGCAGTACTCCTGGACGCGGCGACGGGAGTGGCCGCCCTCCCAGACGCCGATCAGGATCACGTCCAGACCGGACCGGTCTGCCTCGCGGCGGCGCAGCTCCTCGAGCAGCGGCGCCTCCGCGTTGCAGGGCCCTCACCAGCTCGCGAAGAAGTTGAGGATGTACTTGCGCTCCGCCCATTCCCGGCTCGTGCGCACCAATCCCGTGTGCGCGTCCGGCAGCTCGAACGGCGGCAGCTCCCGGCCGACAAGCGGGTGCACCGGCTCCTCCGCAGGCACGGCAGGGCGGCCGGCGAGCAGGTCCTCGGCCACGGTCAGCGAGCCGGAGCCGGCGTTCGCGACGAGCAGCCGTCCGGTCGACGGGTCGACCGTGCAGCCGCCCGGGCCGTCGCCGACGGGGATCCGGGCCCACTCCGCCCGGTCGCGGACGCCGAGCACGCTGACGGTGCCCGACCCGCGGTTGGCGACGTAGAGGCGGTCTCGTCCGCGTCCGAGAGCGGCGCCGACGGGAGTGCGGTCGACGCCGATCGTGCCGGCCGGCTCGCAGGTGTCCAGCCGGACAACGGTGACGGTGTCGGCGAACGAGCTCGCGACGTAGAGCTCGTCGCGAGCCTCGTTGGCCACGAGCGCGCAGGGTGCGGCGCCGACGTCGATCTCCGTCACGACGCGCTGCGCCTCCGCGTCGACGACGGTCAGCGAGCCGGCGAGGAAGTTGGCGCAGCAGACGCGCGAGCGCTTCCGGTCGACGCCGATCGCGCCGGCCCCGGGCTGGGCGGGGACGGAGCCGACGACCGCGAGCGTCTCGAGATCGATCGTCACGACGGTCGCGGAGAGCGCGCAGCCGCAGTAGAGGCGGCGACGCTCGGCGTCGAGCGCGAGCCCGGACGGATACGCGCCGACGGGCACGCACGCGACTGGGGCGAGCGTCGCGGCGTCGATGACCGAGACCGACTCGCCGAGCAGGTTCGCCGTGAAGATCCGGCCGGTCGCCCCGTCGAACGCGATGTCCATCGGCTCGCGGCCGACCGGCGCCTCGGCGACGACCGCACACGCCTCGAGATCCACGACGCTCACGACGTCGCTGCGGGCGCAGGCGACGAAGGCGCGACGCCGTCGCGCGTCGACCGCGACGCCTTCGGGCTCGAGCCCGGTCGCGACCTCCGCCACGACGCGGTACGGGCGGGCGGCCGCACCGTCCACCCGACACGCGGCCCCCTCGACGAAGTCGTCGACGCCTGCCCCGTCCCAGCCGGAGCGCTCGCTCATCGACGATCGCCCGGGTTACTCCGAGCGCGCCCCGATCAGCTCGATGCGGTAGCCGTCCGGGTCGCGGACGAAGCAGAGGAGCGAGCCGCCCTCCCGGACGCTGTACGGCGGCCGCTCGGGCTCGATGCCCTGCTCCTTCAGCCGCGCGAGCGTCTCGTCGAGATCGTTGACGCCGACCGCGACGTGCCCGTACCCCGTGCCGAGCTCGTAGGAGCGTCCGTCGTGGTTGAAGGTCAGCTCGAGCTCCTCCTCCTGGCCGGGGAAGCCGAAGAAGTAGTTCGTCGCCTCCAGCTCGCCGTCGCGGACGATCGGCAGGTCGCGGCGGAACTCCATCCCGAGCGCCTCGTAGAACGCGCGGCTGCGGTCCGGGTCGGTGATTCGCACCATCGTGTGCAGGTAGCGCGGCGCCATCGCCGCGAATCCTAGAGGGGAGCGTGCTCGCGCAGCATGGCAGCCGTCTTCTCCTCCTGCCGCTCGCGCACGTGCGCGCGGTACTGCGCGCGATGGCCGCGCTCGTCCGGGCCGGGCGGCAGCGTCGCGAGGAACGCGAAGACGGCGTCCGTCCCCTCGTGCCGACGGCCGTCCTCCGTCTCGAGCGTCGGGATCGTGTCGACCTCACCGCGCTTCTCCTGCCGCGGCGCCACCTGCCGCACGACGTACGCGACGCCCAGCTCCGTGAGGCGCTGACGCACCGCGGAGGAGTAGGGGCACCACTCGGCCTGGTAGAGGATCAGCATCCGTCGAGGTCTTCCCGCAGTAGGCCGAACAACACCGCGTCCTGCCACTCGCCGTGCCGGAGGTACGCCTTGCGTTTGACCCCCTCGCGCACGAAGCCCGAGCGCTCGGCGTGCGCGATCGCGCGCTCGTTGAAGCCGTAGCACGCGAGCTCGATCCGGTGATAGCCGAGCTCGACGAGCAGCAGCCGCTGCGCGAGCCGCGCCGCCTCGTCGGCCAGCCGACGGCCGCGAAAGGCGGGATGGATGGCGAGCCCTTCGAGCTGCGCGATCCGGCTCGCCTCGTTCACGCGCCGGAAGCCGACCGCCCCGGCGCGCTCGCCGTCGACCTCGACGACGAAGAGGCCGAACGCCTCGGGCTCGGCCGCCGACCGCTCGATCTCGGCCAGCATTTCCGCGCGCGTGCGCGCGCGGCGCGGGCCCAGGAACGGGTCGACGTCCTCGTCCGCGTAGAGCTCGACGAGGAAGTCGCCGTCGTCGGGCGTCGCGCGGCGCAGCGTCGTCATCCCGCCCGAACGCTATCCGGGAGCCCGCCGGAGCCCCGGATACCATGGCCCCCTGAGCTCGGTCGCGAACCAGCCGTTGCATCGGGCCCTCGGCCTCACCGACGAGGAGCTCGAGCGGATCGAGAGCCTGCTCGACCGCGCCCCGAACGACTTCGAGCTCGCGGTGTTCTCGCTGCTCTGGTCGGAGCACTGCGGCTACAAGCACTCGGCGCCGCTGCTGCGCCGCCTGCCGTCGCGCGGGGAGCGCGTGCTGCAGGGGCCGGGCGAGAACGCGGGCGTGGTCGACCTCGGCGAGGGCCTCGCGGTCGCGTTCAAGGTCGAGTCGCACAACCACCCGACGGCCGTCGAGCCGTTCCAGGGAGCGGGGACGGGCGTCGGCGGCATCCTCCGCGACGTGGTCGCGATGGGCGCGCGCCCTGTCGCGCTCCTCGACGGGCTCTGGTTCGGCCGGCCCGACTGGCATTTCCGGCGCGCGGTGGCCGGGATCGGCCACTACGGCAACTGCGTCGGCGTGCCCACCGTGGGCGGCGCAACCGTCTTCGACGAGGCGTACGCCGACAACCCGCTCGTGAACGCGATGTGCGTCGGGCTCCTGCCCACGTCACGGCTGCTGCGGGCGCGCGCGCAGGGCGTGGGCAACGCGATCGTGCTGTTCGGCGCGTTCACCGGCCGCGACGGGATCGGCGGCGCCTCGGTGCTCGCGTCGCAGGACCTCGAGGGCTCGGACGAGAAGCGGCCGTCGGTCCAGATCGGCGACCCGTTCCGGGGCAAGGCGCTGATCGAGGTGTCGCTCGAGCTCGTCGAGCGCGAGCTCGTGCTCTCGCTGCAGGACTGCGGCGCGGCCGGGCTCGCGTCGTCGCTCTCCGAGATGGCGCGCGACGGGCTCGGCGTCGACGTCGACCTCGACCTGGTGCCGCTGCGCGAGCCGGACCTCGAGCCGTGGGAGATCGCGATCTCCGAGTCGCAGGAGCGGATGGTCGCCGTCGTCGAGCCCGCGCTGGTCGACGCCGTGCGCGCCGTCTGCGAGCGGTGGGAGCTGCCCTGCACCGTGATCGGCGAGGTGACCGTGCACGGCGAGCTGCGCGCGTTCGCCGGCGGCGACCTCGTCGGGGCGATCCCGGCCGCCTTCCTGACCGACGAGTGCCCGCGCTACGAGGTCGAGCGCGCGCCGCATCCGGGCGTGCGCGCCGCGGTCGATCCGGCCAACGACGAGCCGCGGGACTGGATCTTCGAGCAGTACGACCAGCTCGTCGGCTCGCGCACCGTGCGGCGCCCCGGCCTCGACGCGGCCGTGCTGCACGTCGACGGCCGCCGCGGGATCGCGGTCGCGCTGGATGGTCCCCGCCCCGGCGAGCGCGATCCGTTCGCGGCGGGCCGGCAGGCGGTGCTCGACGCGGCGCTCGACGTCGCCTGCGCCGGCGGCGAGCCGCTCGCGCTCACCGACTGCCTCAACTTCGGCAACCCCGAGAAGCCGGAGATCGGCTGGGAGCTGGCGCAGGCGATCGAGGGGATCGCGCAGGCCGCGGAGGAGCTCGGCATCCCGGTGGTATCGGGCAACGTCTCGCTCTACAACGAGACGGGCGGGCGGCCGATCCCGCCGACGCCGGTCGTCGGCTGCGTCGGGCTCGTGCGCGACGTCGCGCGGATCCCGTCGCGCTGGCGGCGCGGCGACCGCGTCTGGCTGCTGCGCGGCGGCGGCCCCGAGCTCGTGCGCTTCCTCTGGCAGAACGCGCACCGCTTCTCGCTCACGCACGACACGCGCGGCCGGCTGCGGCCGGCGCTGGACGAGGCCGCGCGCTGGTCGGGCGTCGAGCCCGGCGCGCTCGCCGTTCCGGACGCGGGCGACGGCGTGGTCGTCGCCGGCGCCGACGAGCCGGGCTGGCCGGACGCGCTCGAACTGGGGGTCGTCTAGATGTGCGGCGTCTTCGGCGTTCGCGCGCCGGGCCGCGACGTCGCGCGGCTCGCGTACTTCGGCCTCTACGCCCTCCAGCACCGCGGCCAGGAGTCGGCGGGGATCGCGGTGAGCGAGCGCTGCCGCCTCACCGCGCTGCGCGACCTGGGCCTCGTGCCGCAGGTGTTCGACGAGGGCGCGCTGTCGGGGCTCCACGGCGAGCTCGCGATCGGCCACACCCGCTACTCGACGACCGGCGCGAACGCGTGGACGAACGCGCAGCCGCTGCTCCACCACGGCAGCGCGCGGACGGTCGCGCTCGGCCACAACGGCAACCTCGTCAATGCCGAGCAGCTCCGCGATGAGATCGGCAAGCGGCTCGCCTCCACCTCGGACTCGGAGGTGATCGCCGCGCTGATCGCCGACGACGACGGGCCGCTCGACGAGGCCGTCGCCGGCGCCATGGAGCGGCTCGAGGGCGCCGCGACCGTCGTCGGGCTCGCCGACGGAAAGCTGTTCGGCTTCCGCGATGCGCACGGCTTCCGGCCGCTCGTGCTCGGCCGGCTCGGCGACGACCCGGTGCTCGCGTCCGAGACGTGCGCCCTCGACCTGATCGGTGCCGCGTTCGAGCGAGAGGTCGAGCCCGGCGAGTTGATCGTCGCCGACGGAGAGGGGACGCACGCCTCGCAGGTGCTCGACCGCCCGGCCGCGGGCGCGCTCTGCATCTTCGAGTTCTTCTATCTCGCGCGCCCCGACACGCGGCTCGAGGGCGTCGAGGTCCACGGCGCGCGCGTGCGCATGGGCGAGCGCCTCGCGGCCGAAGCGCCCGTCCGGGCCGACCTCGTCCTGCCCATCCCGGACTCGGGCACGCCCGCGGCGATCGGCTTC
Source organism: Gaiellaceae bacterium (assembly GCA_035652835.1). Classification (GTDB taxonomy): domain Bacteria; phylum Actinomycetota; class Thermoleophilia; order Gaiellales; family Gaiellaceae; genus PALSA-600. The sequence continues at coordinate 202,055 of DASRDA010000003.1, read as the reverse complement.
TCGCGCGCGTCGGGCATCCCCTTCAGCGAGGGGCTGATCAAGAACCGCTACGTCGGCCGCACGTTCATCCAGCCGGAGCAGGGGATGCGCGAGCAGGGGATCCGCATGAAGTTCAACCCGCTCGCGGAGGTCGAGGGCAAGCGGCTCGTCGTCGTCGACGACTCGATCGTGCGCGGCTCGACGACGCGGCAGATCGTGCAGATGCTGTTCGCGGCCGGCGCGGCCGAGGTGCACGTGCGGATCTCGTCGCCGCCGGTCGTCTCGCCCTGCTACTACGGCATCGACCTCGCGTCGGAGGACGAGATGATCGCCGCGCACTCGACGATCGACGAGGTGCGGCGGGCGATCGGCGCGACGACGCTGGCCTACCTGTCGCTCGACGCGCTGCAGGCGGCGACGCGGCGGCCGGCCTCCGCGCTCTGCCGCGCGTGCCTGACACGCGAGTATCCGACGCGCACGCCCGATGACGCGCGCAAGCACCGCTTCGAGCCGGCCCGCGTCTGAGTCACACCGCGCCGAGGTCGCGCGCGCGGTGGAACCGCACCGCGCGCTGCACCTGCCGCGGGTCGAGCCCCTGCTCGAGCAGCTGCTGGCGCAGCTCGCCCTCGGCCGCGAGGCGGAGGAACAGCCAGCAGAGGACGCAGATCGTGACGATCGAGCCCTCGGCCATCATCACCACCCCGCCGAGGTTGAGGTCGTGCACCGGAGTGATCCCCCACTGCGGCGCGTGCTCGTAGACGCCGTAGAACGCCGTGCTCGACCAGATGAAGACGTTGCCGAGAATCGTCTCGAGCAGCCGCACCGCCGCGACGTAGCCGAGCTTCCAGCCCGTGCCGAACCACACCGGCGCCGGCAGCGTCTCGAGCACCGGCTCCCACATCAGGCAGCCGCAGGTGAAGAAGAGGAAGTGCTCGAAGGCGTGAATCGAGTCGTGGTGCAACGCAGCGTCGTAGAGGAAGGGCACATGCCACACGTAGAGGTCCACCGCCCAGACCGGCAGCGCGACGAGCGGGTGCGCGAGCACGCGCAGCCTGTCCACGCCCGGCAGCGCGAGCACGGGCCGCAGGATCGGCCCCGTCATCCCCGCGACGAAGCAGAGCGGCGCGAGGTCGCCGAGGATGACGTGCTGCAGCATGTGCATGAAGAAGAAGTGCTCCTCGCCGAGCGCGTCGATCGGCGAGTTGAGCGCCAGCACGACGAGCGCGATCCCCGTCCAGAAGCTCGCCTGCCGCCACGCGGGCACGGGCTGGCCACGCGCCGCCAGCGTGCGCGAGCGCCGCAGATACAGCGCCGCGACGACGACCGTCGGCACGATCTGGAGCGGCTCGAAGCTCCACGGCTGCAGCAGCGACGGCGACTCCACGGCCAGTGGAAAACTAGCCCCTGAGGCACATGCGCCTGTTCCACTACCACCTCGTCACCTCGCAGCTCCGCGACGTGGAGGCGCGCTACGTCGGCAAGCTGCGCTTCAACCTGATCGCGCGCTACGGCCGCGTCGGCGACGAGCACGTCGCGATGGAGCCGGGCGTGTCGTGGGAGCAGCTCGACCACGAGGGGTTCAAGCTGCGGCTGTCCGAGCTCGAGCGCGGCGCGGTGAACGTCGTCGTCCAGCCGGGGCACTGGCAGATCCCGCGCGTCGACCACCTCGGCATCGCGCTCGACGAGGACGACTTCCAGGCGGTGCTCGAGCGCGCGATGAAATGGAACCTGCGCGTGCAGGAGCACGGCGGCCGCCGGACGTTCGTCGCCACCAACGCGGGCTACCGCCTCGAGGTGCACCCGCCGCGCGAGTGGATCGACGACCTGCTCGCGCAGGAGCACGACCTGCGCCTCGCCGAGCTGCAGCTGCGCGCGGACGAGCCGGACACGAAGGCGGGCGCGCTCGCCGACATCCTCGGGCTCGGCCTCGACGGCACCGCGGTCGACGTCGGCGGCACCGTCGTCCGGTTCGTCCCGAAGGGGCCGGAGGGACGCCCGGAGCTCTACGCGGAGCGCTTCGAGTGAGCCGCGACCACAGCTACGCCGCCGCGGGGGTCTCGCTGGCGACGGCCGAGTCGGTCGTCGACCGGCTCCGCGCCGCCGTCGAGTCGACGGGCGCGCGCGGCTTCGGCGCCTTCGCCGGCCTCCATCCGCTCGGCGACGGCCGCCTGCTCGCCGCCTCGACCGACTCGATCGGGACGAAGCCGGTCGTCGCACGTCCGCGGGGCGAGCTGCGAGCCTGCGGCGCCGACATGGCCGCGCACTGCATCAACGACGTCGCGACCTGCGGCGCGGAGCCGCTGATCCTGCTCGACTACGTCGCCGCCGCCCGCGTCGACCTCGACGAGGTCGCGGAGCTCGTCGAGGGCGCGGCGGCCGTCTGCCGCGAAGCGGGCGTCGCCCTGGTCGGCGGCGAGACGGCCGAGCTGCCCGGCGTGTACCGCGACGGCGAGCTCGACTTCGCCGCCACCTGCGTCGGCGTGGTGGCTGCAGGCGACGTGATCGACGGCGCGGCGGTCGAGGCGGGCGACGCGGTCGTCGGCTTTCCGTCGAACGGGGTGCACGCGAACGGCTTCACACTCGTCCGCCGCGTGCTCGAGGAGGAGGCCTACGGCGGCCCGGACCTGCTCGCGCCGACGCGTCTCTACCTCGACGTCGCGCGCGGGCTGCGCGGCCGTGCGCGCGCGTTCGCGCACGTGACCGGCGGCGGCGTGCTCGGCAACCTCTCGCGCGTCGTGCCGGAGGGGCTGCGCGCCGAGCTCGACTGGGACGCGTGGGAGCGGCCGCCCGTGTTCGAGTGGCTCGGCCGCCACGTCGACGAGGAGGAGCTGCGGCGCGTGTTCAACCTCGGCATCGGCTGGTGCGCGGTCGTCGCCGAGCCGAAGCCTGAGGAGCTCGTGATCGGCCGGATCGTGCCGGCGTGATCGGCGTCCTCGTCAGCGGCGAGGGGACGAACCTGCAGGCCCTCGTCGACGCGCGCCTGCCGGTCGTCGCCGTGGCATCGAACCGCACGGACGCGTACGCGCTCGTGCGTGCGCGCGCGGCCGGCATCCCGACGGCGACGTTCTCGGCGGCGTGCCACACGGACCGCGTGGAGCGTGACCTCGTGATGGCGACCTGGCTCGAGGAGCACGGCGTCGAGCTGGTCGTCCTCGCCGGCTACATGCACCTGCTGACGAAGCCGTTCCTCGACCGCTTTCCCGGCCGCATCGTCAACGTGCACCCGTCCCTGCTTCCCGCGTTCCCCGGCGCGCACGCGATCGAGGACGCGCTCGCGGCCGGCGTCGAGACGACCGGCGTCACCGTCCACGTCGTCGACGAGGGGCTCGACACCGGGCCCGTGCTGCGCCGGGAGGCCGTGCCGGTCGAGCCGCGCGAGACGCTCGTCGAGCGCATCCACGCCGTCGAGCACCGGCTGCTGCCCGAGGTGGTGAGCGAGCTCTGCGCCGTGCGCTCCTGAGCGTCTGGGACAAGACGGCTCTCGAGGAGCTCGCGCACGGCCTCGCCGAGCTCGGCTGGACGCTCGTCTCCTCCGGCAACACCGCAGCGTTCCTCGAGGAGCACGGGCTCGAGGTGACGCGTGTCGAGGAGGTGACCGGCGCGCCGGAGATGCTCGGCGGGCGCGTGAAGACGCTGCACCCGCGCGTGCACGGCGGCATCCTCGCGCGGCGCGACCGCGACGACGACCTCGCGACGCTCGCCGAGCACGACATCGAGCCGTTCGACCTCGTGTGCGTGAACCTCTACCCGTTCGCGTCGGTCGCCGCCTCGCCGGACGCGGGCGAGCAGGAGGTCGTCGAGATGATCGACGTCGGTGGCCCCGCGATGCTGCGCGCGGCCGCGAAGAACTTCGCGCACGTCGCGGCCGTGTCGAGCCCGGGGCAGTATCCGCTCGTGCTCGAGGAGCTGCGGGGGCACGGGGAGATCCGGCCCGAGACGCGCCGCCGGCTCGCGCAGGAGGCGTTCGCCGCGTCGGCCGGGTACGAGTCGGCGATCGCGGCCTGGTTCGCGGGCAGCGACCCGTTCCCGGAGCGGCTGACGATCTCGCTCCAGAAGGTGGCCGACCTCTCGTACGGCGAGAACCCGCACCAGGCGGCCGCGTACTACCGCGAGACGGGCGCGCAGCGCCACCTGCTCTCCGAGGTCGAGCAGCTCGGCGGGAAGGAGCTGTCGTACAACAACCTCGCCGACCTGGAGGGCGCGCGGCGCGTGATCCGGGAGCTCGACCGACCGGCCGCCGTCATCGTGAAGCACGCGAACCCGTGCGGCGTCGCCGTCGCCGACACGGCCGCGCAGGCGTGGGAGCGGGCGCTCGCGTCGGATCCGGTGTCGGCGTTCGGCTGCGTCGCGATCCTCAACCGCCCGGTCGACGGCGCGCTCGGCCGGCGCATCGCCGAGCACTTCGTCGAAGTGCTGCTCGCGCCCGGCTACGACGAGGAGGCGCTCGCGGCGCTGCGCGGCCGGAAGGCGCTGCGCATCCTCCGCGGCGGCGACGATGAGCCGGCGGCCCCCGGCGAGCGAGACGTCAAGCGCGTGCTCGGCGGCCTGCTCGTGCAGGACCGCGACGACGGCCTCGACGACCGCGCGACGATGACGGTCGCCTGCGGCTCGGTGAGCGAGGAGCTGTGGGAGAGCCTTCTCTTCGCGTGGCGCGTCTGCAAGCACGTCTCGTCGAACGCGATCGTGCTCGCGCGCGGGCTGCGGACGATCGGCGTCGGCGCCGGGCAGATGAGCCGCGTCGACGCGGTGCGCATCGCGCTCGAGAAGGCGCGCGAGCACGGCCACGACCTGCACGGCGCGGTGCTCGCGAGCGACGCGTTCTTCCCGTTCGCCGACGGCCCGCAGCTCGCCCTCGACGCCGGAGTCGCGGCGATCGTCCAGCCGGGCGGCTCGAGGCGCGACGCCGAGGTGCTCGCCGCGGTCGAGGCCGCCGGCGCCGCTATGGTGCTCACCGGAACGCGACATTTCCGTCACTAGTCGGACCGCTCCGGGGAGGGGAGAGCCGAGATGCCCGCCGATCCACTGCGCTGGAAGGCGCTGACCATCGTCTGCGCGGCGTTCTTCATGACCGTGCTCGACGTCTCGATCGTGAACGTGGCGCTGCCCTCGATCGGGCGCTCGCTCCACTTCACGGAGGCGAACCTGCAGTGGGTGATCACCGCCTACGCGATCACGTTCGGCGGCTTCCTCCTGCTCGGCGGCCGGGCGGCCGACGTGATCGGCCGCCGGCGCGTGTTCCTGACCGGCGTCGCCGTCTTCACGATCGCGTCGTTCCTCTGCGGGCTCGCGTGGTCGGAGGGCGTGCTGATCGCCGCGCGCGCCGTCCAGGGGCTCGGCGCCGCGATCATCTCGCCGTCGGCGCTGTCGATCGTCACGACGACGTTCGAGGAGGGCGCCGAGCGGAACAAGGCGCTCGGCATCTGGGGCGCGATCGGCGGCTCGGGCGCCGCGGTCGGCGTGCTCGCCGGCGGCATCCTGACGAAGTACCTCGGCTGGGAGTGGATCTTCTTCGTCAACGTCCCCGTCGGCGCGCTCGCCTTCGCGGCCGCGCCGCGGTTCGTGCGCGAGTCGCGGTCGGACCGCGAGAAGACGCAGGACTGGGCGGGCGCGGTCGCCGTCACGGCCGGGCTGGCGCTGCTCGTGTACGGCGTCTCGAAGGCGCCCGACTACGGCTGGACGTCGGCGCGCACGATCGCGAGCCTCGCCGTCGCCGTCGTGCTGCTCGTCGCGTTCCTCGCGATCGAGGGACGCGCCCGCGATCCGCTGATGCCGTTCGCGATCTTCCGCATCCGGACGGTCGCGGGCGCGAACGTGGCCGGGCTGCTGCTCGGCGCGGTCACGTTCTCGAACTTCTTCCTGTTGACGCTGTTCGTGCAGCAGGTGCTGCACTGGTCGGCGCTGAAGACCGGGCTCACCTTCGTGTCGACCGCCGGCACCGCGGTCCTGTGGGCCGGGCTCGCGCAGGCGCTCGTGACGAGGATCGGCGCGAAGACGGTGATGGCGATCGGCTTCCTGGCGACGATCGCCGGCCTCGCCTGGTACACGCAGATCCCCGTGCACGCGTCGTACGCGGCCGACCTGCTCCCCGGCTATCTCCTGATCGGGTTCGCGCTGCCGTTCACGTTCATTCCCGTGTCGATCGCCGCGCTCGCGGGCGTGGAGCACCACGAGGCGGGCCTCGCGTCCGGCCTCATCAACACGGCGCAGCAGATCGGCGGCGCGGTGGGCGTGGCCGTGTGCTCCTCGGTGCTCCTCACCCACTCCGACCACCTGATGAAGTCCGGCAGGCCGTTCCCGGAGGCGTTCACCTCGGGGCAGCACTGGGCGTTCTGGGTGACGGTCGGGATCGCCGTCGCGGCGCTCGCCGCCACGCTCGCCCTCGTCCGGCGCGACGAGCTGGCGACGGTCGAGGCTCAGAGCTCGCCGGGTCTCGCCTAGACGCCAGGCCCCGACTACGCTGCGCGAAGTGGGCCGCGAGTACCCCACCGTCCTCGACCTGATCGGGCGCACGCCGATCGTCCGGCTCGACCGCATCGCCCGCGACGTACCCGGGACGCTGCTCGCGAAGCTCGAGCTGCTCAACCCCGGCGGCTCGAACAAGGACCGGATCGGGGTCGCGATGGTCGAGGCCGCCGAGCGCGAGGGGAAGCTGCGGCCGGGCGGGACGATCGTCGAGCCGACCTCGGGCAACACCGGCGTCGGGCTCGCGATGGCGGCCGCGCAGAAGGGCTACCGCTGCATCTTCGTGATGCCGGACAAGATGAGCCAGGAGAAGATCTCGATGCTGCGCGCGTACGGTGCGGAGGTCGTGATCACGCCGACCGCGGTCGACCACGACTCGCCGGAGTCGTACTACTCGGTGTCGTCGCGGCTCGCCGAGGAGATTCCCGGCGGCTTCAAGCCCGACCAGTACTCGAACAGGGCGAACCCGGAGGCGCACTACCGCACGACCGCGACGGAGATCTGGGAGCAGACCGACGAGGGGCAGGTCGACGCGCTCGTCATCTCCGTCGGCACCGGCGGGACGATCAGCGGCATCGGCCGCTGGTTCCACGAGCGGCGGCCCGAGGTGCGCATCGTCGGCGTCGATCCCGAGGGGTCGATCTACACCGCCCGCGGCGAAGGCGATTTGCATCCGTACCTCGTCGAGGGGATCGGCAAGGACACGTGGCCGAAGACGATCGACCTCACCGTCGTCGACGAGTGGATCCGCGTCTCCGACCGCGACTCGTTCCTCACCGCACGGCGCCTCGCGCGCGAGGAGGGCCTGCTCGTGGGCGGCTCGTCGGGCTCGACGGTCTGGGCGGCGCTCGAGTACGCGCGCCGGCTCGGCAAGCCCGACGCGCGCATCCTGACGATCCTGCCCGACTCCGGCCGCTCGTACCTGTCGAAGTTCCTCGACGACAACTGGATGATCGAGCACGGCTTCCTCGAGCGCGTCGCCCCGGCGCCGACCGTGCGCGAGCTGCTGCGCGCGAAGCAGCGCGAGACGCCGCCGCTCGTCACCATCTCGGCGCACCAGAAGGTCGCGGAGGCGATCGACGTGATGGAGCGCTACTCGATCTCGCAGCTTCCGGTCGTGCGCGACGGAGAGGTGTCGTCGCTCGCCGACGTGATCGGGTCGCTGCAGGACCGGGCGCTTCTCGACCGCGTGTTCAAGAACGCCGACGCGCTGCACGAGGACGTCGCGGGCGCGATGCAGGGGCCGCTCGCGACCGTCGAGGCCGACGCGTCGATCGACGAGATCGTCACCGCGCTCACCGGCGGCACGAACGCGGTCGTCGTCGCGGACGCCGGCCGGCCGGTCGGCGTCGTCACGCGCTCGGACGTCCTCGACTACCTCGCGCACGCCTCCTGACCGCGTCGAGGGCGGCCACGGCTCCCCCGGGGCGTGTCGCGCTCGCGGCGCTGCGCCGCCACGTGCTCGCCGCGCAGGGCTACGCGGCGCGGTTCAGGCGCGCCGCGAAGGACGACGTGGAGTCAGCGGTGCGGCGGCTCAGCGCCGTGCAGCTCGACTCGATCTCCGTCGTCGACCGCGCGCACCGGCTGACGCTCGGCGCGCGCATCGGCGCGTTCTCCGACGATGCGGTCGCGGAGCTCCTGCGCGAGGGCCGCCTGTTCGAGTACTGGGCGCACGAGGCGTGCCTGCTGCCGATCGAGCTCTACCCGCACTTCCGGCGCACGATGGACGGCGCCGGGCACTGGGGCGTCTACGACCGCGCGCTGCGCGAGCACGGCGACCTCGTCGAGCCGGTGCTCGAGCGGATCCGCGCCGAGGGGCCGCTCGGCTCGCGCGACTTCGACGGCTCGGGCGGCGGCGGGATGTGGAGCTGGAAGCCGGCGAAGATGGTGCTCGAGGCGCTCTGGGACCGCGGCGAGCTCGCGATCGCAGGCCGGCGCGGGTTCCAGCGCGCCTACGACCTCGCCGAGCGGGTGATCCCGCGCCGCTGGCTCGACGCGCCCGCCCCGGACGAGGACGAGACGCTGCGTACGCTCGCCCTGCTCGCGGTCGGCGCACGCGGCGCGCTCACCGAGGCGGCGATCCGGGAGCACTGGCGGCTGAAGGGCGGGCGCGCCCGCCTCCACCGTCACCTCGAGGCGCTCCTCGCGGACGGCCTGCTGCGGGAGCTCGACCCCGGCGACGGAGGCCTGCCGTTCTACGGCCCCGCGGACGGCGAGCTCCTCGAGACGCCCGCGCCGCCGACGCTCGTCTGCCCGTTCGACAACCTCGTCTGGGACCGGCCCCTGCTCGAGCGGCTGTTCGGCTTCCGGCATCTGATCGAGGTCTACAAGCGCGGGCACGAGCGGCTGTACGGCTACTACGTGCTGCCGCTCGTCGCGGGCGACCGCTTCCTCGGCCGGGCCGACGTCAAAGCCGACCGCGCGGAGGGCGTGCTGCGCATCCTGCGGTTCACACGTGAGGCCCGCGTCCGCGGCGACGTGGACGCGAAGCTCGAGCGCGCGGCGGCGCGCCTGGCGCGCATCCTCGGGCTGGAGCGCGTCGAGCGATGAGCGCCGAGCTCGAGCGCTTGCGGCGTATCGCCGTCCACGCACAGGCGCTCGACGGCAGCGCGAGCGGCGTGCTCGACACGGTGCGCCGGCTCGGGTTCCTGCAGCTCGACCCGATCGCGACGGTCGCGCCGCCGCAGCACCTCGTCCTCTGGTCGCGGTTGGGGGCGTTCGACACGGCCGAGCTCGACCGGCTGCTCTGGCAGGAGCGGAAGCTCGTCGAGTGGGACGCCTTCCTGTGGCCGATCGAGGACCTGCCCTACCTGAAGGCATGGATGCGCCGCCGCGACCGGCCGCTCGACCGCCGCCACATCGCGCACCTGAGGGAAAACGCGTCGTACCGCCGCCACGTGCTGGGAGAGCTCGAGCGGCGCGGGCCGCTGCTCTCGCGCGAGATCGCCGATCACGCCGGCACGCGGCGCGAGGCGCACAGCTGGTGGGGGGAGCGGAAGATGGGGCTGATGCTCGAGGTGCTCTGCGCGCGCGGCGAGGTGGCGGTCGTCGGCCGCAGCGGCGGCCAGCGCGTCTGGGATCTCGCGGAGCGCTGGTATCCGCAGACCGAGCGCGTGCCGTGGCGGGAGGCGCAGCGCGTGTTCGAGGCGAAGCTGTTCCGCTCGCTCGGCGTGAAGCGCGAGCGCGGGCGCTTCGTCGTCCATCCGGACGCCGACGACTCGCCGGTGCCGGACCGCGTGACGTTCCTGTCTCCGTTCGACCGCCTCGTCCACGACCGCAACCGGGCCGAGGCGCTGTTCGGCTTCCGCTACCGCCTGGAGATGTACGTGCCGAGGGCGAAGCGCGAGTACGGCTACTACGTGCTGCCGGTCCTGCGCGGCGACAGGCTCGTCGGACGGATCGAGCCGGTGCTCGACCGCCGCGCGGGCGTGCTGCGCGTGCTCGGGGTCTGGTGGGAGCCGGGCGTGCGGCCGTTCTCGCTGAAGCGGCCGCTGCGCGAGCTCGCGCGGTTCCTGGGCGCAACCGTCGCCGAATAGAACATGTTTCGTCGCGGCGCGACGAAACATGTTCCATCCCTAGACTCCGGCCGATGGAGTTCGAGACGCGGGCGATCCACGTCGGCCAGGACCCCGATCCGGCGACGGGTGCGATCACCACGCCGATCTACCAGACGTCGACGTTCGTGCAGGAGGCTGTCGGCGTCCACAAGGGCTACGACTACGCCCGCGTCGCGAATCCGACGCGCACCGCGCTGCAGACGGCGCTCGCCTCGCTCGAGAACGCGCGTCACGGCGTCGCGTTCTCGTCCGGCCTCGGCGCCACGACGACGCTCATGCACCTCGTCGACCCCGGCCAGCGCGTCGTGCTGATCGCGGACGTCTACGGCGGCGTCTACCGGATGACCTCGCAGGTGTACGAGTCGAAGGGCTACCGCTTCACGTACGTGCCGGCCGCCGAGTTCGACGAGCGGCTCGCCGACCACCTGGACGGCGACGTGCGGATGGTGTGGGTCGAGACGCCCTCGAACCCGATGCTGAACGTCGTCGACATCCGCCGCGCCGCCGAGGCCGCGCACGCCGCGGGCGCGCTGCTCGCGGTCGACAACACGTTCGCGACGCCCTACTTGCAGCGGCCGCTCGAGCTCGGCGCCGACGCGGTCGTGCACTCGACGACGAAGTACCTCGCCGGGCACAGCGACACCGTCGGCGGCTTCGTCGCGACGAACGACGACGCGCTCGCGGAGCGCCTCTTCTTCCTGCAGAAGTCGCTCGGCGCCGTGCCCGGCCCGTTCGACGCGTGGCTCGTCCTGCGCGGGATCAAGACGCTCGCGGTGCGCATGCGGCAGCACTGCGAGAACGCGCGCCGCGTCGCGGAGCTGCTCGATCGCCACCCGGCGGTCGAGCGCGTCCTCTACCCCGGGCTCGCCGCGCACCCCGGCCACGAGGTCGCGCGGCGGCAGATGCGCGACTTCGGCGGCATGGTGTCGTTCCTCGCGGCGTCGGAGCGGGAGGCGGTCGAGCTCGTCGCGCGCACGCGGCTGTTCCGGCTCGCCGAGTCGCTCGGCGGCGTCGAGAGCCTGATCGAGCATCCGGCGCGGATGACGCACGCGTCCACCGCCGACGCGCCGTTCGCGCCGCCGGCGAACCTCGTTCGCCTCTCGGTCGGCATCGAGGCGGCCGACGACCTCCTCGCCGACCTCGACGCGGCGCTCGCGGGGAGCGCTACACCAGCGCGGGCCTCACGCGCCTGAACCCCGGCAGGGGCGGCACGTCCCGCCAGGGCAGCAGCCCGAAGCGCGCCAGCGCACGGGGAAGGCGGCGCGAGGGTCGCATCTCCGCGGTGTGCGCCCAGTCGCCCTCGAAGTCCCAGACCTTCGCGTGCGGGTTCAGCGCCTGGATCTCGGCGGCCAGCGCGCCGGTCTCGGAGAGCTGGTCGGCGATGATCCGGTCGGCCCTGCTCCAGTAGAGCTGCAGCGGCACGCCGGAGAAGGCGAGCCGCCGGACGTAGTGATCGGGGCTGCGCAGCTCGTACGCGCGGCGGTCGTCCTCGGGGGTGCCGCCGACCTCGAGCCGCGCGAGCGCCTGCAACGAGCGACCGCCCGGGAGGCTCGCGAAGTCGCGATAGCGGCGTGCCATGTCGGTGGCGGGGTCGAAGGCGACCGCGCCCGCGAACAGGTGCGGGAAGCGCGCGACGAGCAGGAGCGTCTCCTGCCCGCCCATCGAGCCGCCGATCGCGTAGATCCTGCGCGGGTCGACGCGCACGCCGTACCTCTCGACGACGCGCGGCATGCGCGCGAGGTCGTCGATCTGGCCGGGATCGCCCCACGAGAAGAAGCGCGTGCGCCGGCCCTCGCCCGACGGGTTGACAACCGCGAAGTCTCCCTCGCCCGGAAGGTCGCCCCACAGGTCGGCGTTCTCCGCGGCGCCGACGCCGCGCCCGTGCGGCGAGATCACGAGCGGGATGCGCTGTCCGTGGTAGTCGGTCGGGAGCAGGAGCCACGCGGGGCGAAGCGTCCCGTCGTGCGCGCGGTAGAGGATGCGCACGGCGCGCGTGAGCCGTTGCGGCCGCGGCACCGGGTAGCCGCGTGCGGAGGCGAGCGGGGCCAGCAAGAGCGCCGCGGCCGCGATCAACGCCACTCCCACGACGCGCGACGGTACGCGCACGGCTGAGAAGATTGGGTTATGCCGTCGTTACGCCTCCTCGACCTGCACTTCGGCGGCGAGCCGAAGGCGATCGGCGTGTACCTCGTCGAGACGGACGACGGGCCGGGGCTCTTCGACTGCGGCCCGGCGACGACGCTGCCGGCGCTCGAGCGGGCGCTCGCCGAGCACGGCCTCGAGCTGCGCGACGTCCGTCACCTGCTGCTCTCGCACATCCACCTCGACCACGCAGGCGCCGCCGGCACGATCGTGCGGCGGCACCCGGAGCTGACGGTGTGGGTGTCGCCGGTCGGCGCGCCCCACCTCGTCGCGCCCGAGCGGCTCGAGCGCTCGGCGCGGCGCCTGTACGGCGACCTGTTCGACCCGCTCTGGGGCGAGCTCCTCCCCGTGCCGGAGCAGAACGTGCGGCTCGCAGAGGGCGAGGTGCTCGGCTGGGATGCGTTCCCGACGACCGGTCACGCGTCGCACCACGTCTCCTACCTGCGCGACGGCACGCTGCTCGCGGGCGACGCGTGCGGCGTGCGGATTCCGCCGTCGGGCTACGTTCTCCCCGTCTCGCCGCCGCCCGACCTCGACGTCGACGCGTGGCACGCGACGGCGGCCGAGATCCGGCGCCGCGCGCCCGAGCGGCTCGCGCTGATCCACTTCGGCGTGCACGAGGACGTCGGCGCGCACCTCGACCGGCTGCAGGAGGAGCTCGACCGCTGGGTCGAGCGCGTCGGGAACGGCATGGACGGCGAGACCTTCGCGGCCGCCGGCCGCGCCGACGCTGGCGAGCACGCGGACGCGTACGACCGCGTCGCGCCGTTCTGGCAGTCGTACGCCGGGCTCGAGCGCTACTGGCGCAAGCGGCGAGAGTAGACCCACGTCCTTAGTTCACTACGTGAACTAAGGACGCGAGTTTCCCGTCCGCAGGATGTTCCCGCCCGAGGTCTGGGCGTGCCACCGCCGCGCGGCAACCTAGCGGCGCAAGCGCCGAGACTCCCGAACCTGGTTCGTCGCTTCGCGACGAACCAGGTTCGCGGGTTTCTGAGGATGTTGCCGCCCGAGGTCTGGGCGTGCCATCGCCGGGCGGCCCCTCGCCTCCCCGGCGGCGAAGCCGGCCACCGCAGTCGCGGTCGACTGGCGTAAACGCCGAGACTCCCGAACCTGGTTCGTCGCTTCGCGACGAACCAGGTTCGCGGGTTTCTGAGGATGTTGCCGCCGGAGGTCTGGGCGTGCCATCGCCGCGCGGCCCTTCGCCTCCCGGCCAGCAAAGCCGGCCACCGCAGTCGCGGCCGACTGGCGCAAACGCCGAGACTCCCGAACCTGGTTCGTCGCTTCGCGACGAACTAGGTTCGCGGGTTTCTGAGGATGTTCCCACCCGAGGTCTGGGCATGCCATCGCCGCGCGGCCCTTCGCCTCCCGGCCGGCAAAGCCGGCGACCACAATCGCGGCGAGAGTAGACCCACGTCCTTAGTTCACGTAGTGAACTAAGGACGCGAGTTTCCCGTCCGCAGGATGTTGCCGCCCGAGGTCTGGGCGAGCGCCATCAGCACGATCTCGTCCACGTTCACGTGCGGCGGGCGGGTGAGCGCGAACAGGATGCAGTCGGCGACGTCCTCGGCGCGCAGCGGGCCGCCCATCGCGACGTCCGAGTAGACCGTCTTCGCCTTCTCCGCGTCGCCGTGGAAGCGGACGACGGAGAACTCCGTCTCGACGAGCCCCGGCGCAACGTTGGTGACGCGGATCGGCTTGCCCTGCAGGTCGTCGCGCAGCGCGCGCGTGTAGCCGTGCACGGCGAACTTCGACGCGACGTACGACGACCCGCTCGGGTACGACCAGATGCCCGCGACCGAGCCGAGGTTGACGATGTGCCCGCCGCCGTCCGCCTCGAGATGCGGCACGCAGAGCCGCGTCATCCGCATCAGCGCGAGCACGTTCGTCTCCACGACGAGGCGCTCGTCCTCGGGATCGGAGGCCCAGACCGGGTCGCGGCCGAGCGCCAGGCCGGCGTTGTTGACGAGGATGTCGATGCCGCCGAGCCGCTCGACGACCTCCGCGACGAACCGCTCGCACGAGCCGGCGTCGTTGACGTCGAGCTCGAGCGCCACCTCCGTCTCGAGCCGCTCCGCCCGCCGCGCGCCGCCCGCGACGCGGGCGCCCGCCTCGGCGAGCGACCGGGCGGTGGCCGCACCGATCCCGCTCGACGCGCCGGTCACGATCGCCCGCTTCCCGTCGAGCGCGCTCACGCGCCTGAATCTATCGTCTGACCGTGCAGCCGACGCCGCCTACACCCGGACGCACGGGGCGCCTGGCGCTCGTCTCGCTCGCACTGGTCGTCCTCCTCGCCGCGGTCGCCGTCTCCAGCCACGGAGGCTTCGGGCACGCGCGCTCGGCCGCGCCCGGGCGCACCTTCGTCGACTACGCCTTCAGCGCGTTCCTCGTCCTGTTCGTGCTCGCGATCCCCGTCGCCGGCTACGCCTACCTGCTCCAGGCCCGCGAGACCGACCTCCGCAAGCGTCGACGATTCGAGATCCGCGTCGGGCTCTCGCTGCTCGGCCTGCTGATCGTCTTCGGCCTGCTCATGGTGCGCGTGTACGCGTGGCACGACGCGGGCGCGTTGTTCCACGTGCACGTCGGCGGCGGCGACGGCGTCCGCCAGGCGCAGCCGGGAGCGACGCCGACGTCGTACACGCCGCGGTTCCAGTGGCCGGTCGTGGCCGCGACGGCGCTCGTGCTCGCGGCCGGCGCGATCGCGCTCCTGCGCAGCCGGCGGCCCGCGGCCGCCGCCGGCTGCGACCCGCTCGCCCCGGAGGACGAGCTCGCCGTCTCGATCGGCGACGCGATCGACGACCTCGAGCGCGAGCCGGACGCGCGCCGGGCGGTGATCGCGGCGTACGCGCGCATGGAGGGCGTGCTCGCGCGCCGCGGGCTGGCGCGCCGGCCGAGCGAGACGCCGCTCGAGTACCTGCGGCGCGCGCTGCTCGACCTCACGTCGAGCCGGGCAGCCGTGGAGCGGCTGACGCGGCTGTTCGAGGGCGCGAAGTTCAGCGACCGGCCCGTGCCGGATGCCGCGAAGCACGAGGCGATCGGCGCGCTGCGCGAGATCCGCGACGGGCTCGGCACGTGAAGCGCCACCTCGTCGACCTCGCCGTCCTGCTCGTCGCGTGCACCGTCGCCGCGCTCGTCGCGGCCGGCGCGGAGCCCGCGTGGCGCGGCGCCGTCCTGCGGCTCTACGTGTTCGCACTCGGCGCGCTCGCGATGCTCGCGCTGGTCGTCGCGCTCGGCGACTCCGTCCCGCGCCGGCGTCGCTCGGCCTTCGAGGCCGCGCTCGCTGCGACCGCGGCTCCCGACGCGCCGCTGCCGCAGCTCGAGCGGGCGCAGCGCGAGGTGACGCTCGCGTGCACCGCCGCGTTCGACCTGCACCGGACCCTTCTGCCGCAGCTGCGGGAGATCGCCGAGGCCCGCCTCGAGTCGGCCGGCCGCACGGCCGGCCCGGCCACGCTCGGACGCTGGTGGGAGCTGCTGCGACCGGACCGCGAGCCGCCCGCCGACCGCTTCGCCCCCGGCATCCGGCTCGAGGAGCTGCGCGCGCTCGTCGGCGACCTGGAGCGGATCGGGTGATCGACCTCGACGAGGTGGGCCGCCGCTGCGACGCGATCCTCGACGAGGTCGAGCGCGCGGTCGTCGGCAAGCGCGGAGCGCTCGAGCTGCTCCTGCTCGGGCTGCTCGCGGATGGGCACGTGCTGATCGAGGATTATCCCGGCCTGGCGAAGACGCTGATGGCGCGGTCGTTCGCGCAGGTGACGTCGCTCGACTTCTCCCGCATCCAGTTCACGCCCGACCTGATGCCGTCGGACGTCACCGGCTCCTCGGTCTTCGACCAGCGCAACGCGGCCTTCGTCTTCCGTCCCGGCCCGGTCTTCGCCAACCTGCTGCTCGCCGACGAGATCAACCGCGCGCCGCCGAAGACGCAGGCGGCGCTGCTCGAGGCGATGCAGGAGCAGCAGGTGACGACCGAGGGCGAGACACGCAGGCTCGAGCCGCCGTTCCTCGTGCTCGCGACGCAGAACCCGATCGAGTACGAGGGCACGTATCCGCTGCCCGAGGCGCAGCTCGATCGCTTCCTGCTGCGGATGTCGGTCGGCTACCCCGCGCGCGACGACGAGTGGCAGATGCTCGCCCTCCGGGCCGAGCGCGGCCGCGACGACCTCGAGCTGCGGCCGGTCGTCGACCGCGAGACGCTGCTCGCCATGCAGGCGGCCGTCGAGCGGGTCCACGTCTCGGAGTCGGTCGGCCGCTACATCGTCGACGTCGTCGCCGCGACGCGCGAGGCGCCGTCGGTGCAGGTGGGCGCCTCGCCGCGCGGGTCGCTCGCGCTGCTGAAGCTCTCGCGTGCGCTCGCGGCGCTCCGCTCACGCGACTTCGTCACCCCGGACGACGTGAAGGAAGTCGCCGTGCCCGCGCTCGCACACCGGCTGACGCTCCGTCCCGAGCTCTGGGTGCAGCGGGTCTCGGCGGCCGACATCGTGCGCGACAGGCTCGAGACGGTGCCGACGCCGGCCGCCGAGGACCTCCAGCGCGCCCCGACGTGATCCCGGCCGCCGCGAGCCCGAAGCTCGCCGGCTACGCCGCGCTCGCCGCGGCCGGCCTGCTCGCGTCGCTCGTCCTCTCGCGGCCCGAGATCGTCGCGCTGACCGCGCCGTTCCTGCTCGCGCTGGCCGCCGGGCTCGCGCTCGCGTCGCAGCCGGAAGTCGCCGTCGACGTCCGGCTCGCGGACGAACGGCTGCTCGAGGGCGACGAGACGACGGCGACGCTCGCGCTCGCCGCCGGCTCGGCGGCGGAGCGCGTGGACGTCTTCCTCTGGCTGCCGCCCGGGATCGAGGCCGTCGAGGGCGACAATCCGGCCGCCGTCCGCCTCCGCGCCGACGAGAGGCGGGAGCTCGAGCTGCGTCTGCGCGCGAATCGCGTCGGCGGCTTCGTCGTCGGCCCCGCGTACGTGCGCCTCTCCGATCCGCTCGGCTTCGTCCACTGGGAGGCGGTCGCCCCGTCGCGGCCGCAGCTCCGCGTCTACCCGCGCGAGCAGGCGCTTCGGCGCGTCGTGGAGCCGCGCGAGACCCAGGTGTACGCCGGCAACGAGGTGGCGCGCACCAAGGGCGAGGGCATCGAGTTCGCCGACATGCGGCCCTGGACTGCGGGCGATCCGGTGCGGCGCGTGAACTGGCGCGCGAGCGCGCGTCGCGGCGAGCTGTACGTCAACGAGCTCCACCCTGAGCGCAACACCGACGTCATCCTCTTCGTCGACTCCTTCGCCGAGGCGCGCCGCGGCGGCACGGGCACGCTCGACCTCGCCGTCCGCGCGACCGCGACGCTCGCCGACGCCTACCTGCGCCGGCGCGACCGCGTCGGGCTGATCGGCTTCGGCGGCATCCTCCGCTGGCTCGTCCCCGGCGGCGGCGTCGTGCAGCTCTACAAGGTCGTCGACGCGCTGCTCGACACACAGATCGTGCTCTCGTACTACTGGAAGGAGATCGACGTGATCCCGCGGCGGACGCTGCCGCCGAAGGCGCTCGTCGTCGCGCTGTCGCCGCTGCTCGACGAGCGCACCGTTGCCGCATTGCTCGACCTGCGCGCGCGACGGTTCGACCTCGCCGTGCTCGAGATCTCGCCCCTGCCGTTCGCGCGGCGGCCCGACCACGCCCTCGACGGGCTCGCGTACGACATCTGGGCGCTGCGGCGGGACGCGCTCCGCCACCGCCTCCGGCGCGCGGGCGTCGGCGTCGCCGACTGGCACGCCGACGATCCCCTCCCGGCGGCGCTCGAGGAGGTGAGGGCATACAGGCGTCGCGCACGCGCCTGACGACGGCGGCGGGCGCGCTCGCCGCGCTCGGCGCGGTGGCCGCGATTGCGATCGCCGCCGGCGGCCGCTTCGCGCCGCTCGCCGACGCGGCCGCGGCCGCCTCGCTCGTCGTGCTGGCAATCGGCCTCGCGTTCCGCAGCGCCGCGACCGTGCCGTGGGCGGTCCTGCTCGCGGCGGTCGCCTACCTCGCCGGGCGCGAGGGGTCGGCGGCCGTCGACGGACGGGCGGCCGGCGTCGGCGTGCTCCTGCTCCTCGCCGCCGAGCTGGCGACGTGGTCGGCTGACGAGCATCCGCGCCTCCGCCCCGATCGGGCGGTCGTCCTACGGCGCGTGTTCCTGCTCGGCGCGCTCGCCGCGGCGGCGTTCCTCGTCGACGTGCTGGTGCTCGCCGCGTCGGGCCTCTCGACGAGCGGCGGAACGCCGGTCGCGGCGGTCGGCACCGCCGCGGCGGTCGCAGCGCTCGCGCTCGCCGTGCGCGCAGGGCGGTAGACGGCGCCCGGGGCGGCCGTGCTCCGCCGCCGGGCGCCGTCCCGCGAGATCGCTACGAGGCGATGACGGTGACGGTTCGCGTCTGCTGGTTGCCGTTCGGGTCGTTCACCGTCGCCGTGATCCGGTACGTGTGCTTCTTCACCGGCGTGAACGTCGGCGTGAACGTGACCGAGCTGTCGGGCGCGATGTTCCCTCGGGGCTCGCCGGCCGCGACCAGCTTCGACCCGTCGTAGACGCTGTACGTCACGCCGACCAGGACGCCGACCGGGTTGTAGAAGGTCAGGTACGGCACGTAGATCGTGACCGGCCCCATCGGCCTGCCGCTCCGCGCCGTCACGGTCGTGCCGTCGATCGCGTGCGCGAGCGAGGAGAACGCCGCGAACGACGGCTTCGGCGTCCCGTCCGCGTTCTCGATCCCGCTCTTCCACGGGTTGCCGGAGCTGTCGCGGAAGGTGAACCAGCAGAACATCTGCACGTTCGGGTCCTTGCGCGCGATCTGCAGCGCCTGCTTCGCGTACGCCGCCTGCAGCGAGTAGCTGATGCCCTTCGGCTGCGCCGGCTTCGTCTCGTGGCCGTACTCCGTGATCCACACGGGGACGGTGCGGTGGAAGTCGGCCTTCAGCGCCTTCTCGAAGGTGGGCAGCGTCGACAGCGTCACGTTCGGGTAGCGCACCTTCTCGAGCGGCTTCGCCGTGCGCGCCGTCGGGTACGGGTGGTGCGCCCACGCATCGAAGCGGAGCCCCTTCACCTTCGACAGGAGCTTCATGAAGGTGCCCGGCGAGACGGTCTGGCTCGAGCCCTTCGTCGGCTTGTCGCGGCCCTGGGCCGAGGTCTCGCCGATCGCGACCTTCGCCCACGGGTTCTCGGACTTGATCGCCGCGTACGCGGTCTTGTAGAGCTTCGCGTAGTTCGACGGGCTCACGATGCGCTTGCCGACGTACTGCGGCGTCAGGAACTGCTGCAGGTTCGGCTCGTTCCACACCGACCACAGGCTGACCTCGCCCTTGCCGATGTTGCGGCCGTCGTAGCGCAGCGCCAGCATCCTCACGAACGTCGCGAAGTCGGAGAGGTGCTTCGGCATGTGGTTCGGCGACAGGCCGCCGTTCGCCCACTTGGGCGTGCCGGTGATGTCGATCATCACCCGCAGGCCGTACCGCGCCGACTCGCGCACGAGCGTGTCGAGATCGCTCAGGTGGTACGCGGTGTCGTCGGGGTCGGCCGGAAACTGCGGGCGCGTGGGTGCGATCTTCGACCAGTCGGCCGTGGTGTGGATGACGGTGGCGCCGGCGGCCGCGGCGGCCGCCAGGTTCTGCGCGCTCGACGGCGACCAGCGGAAGCTGGGATCGTCGAAGAAGCCGATCGGCATGCGTGTCGCCGCGGCGGCGGTTGCAACGGGCGAGACGATCAGCGCGACGAACGCGATCACGAAGAAGCGAGCAGCTCTCGGCACGGGCGAGCCTCCTTGTCGTGTTCCCGGGCGAACGCGCGGCAGGGTAACCCTGCGGTTTGAGCGTCCTGTAAAGAGCGTCGCGATCCCCTTCCCCGCCGCCGGCGAAAGCCCTCCTCCCTTTCAAAAAGCCTTAAAACTCGGCGTCGAGGAGGTCGCCGATGCGCTCGACCGTCACGTCCGCGGCCGGGTAGCGCTCGACCTCGGCGGGATCGAGCGCGTAGTGGCCCTGGCGGGGGAACACGGTCGTCACGCGCTCCCCCCACGCCTCCTTGATCGCGGCAAGGATGCGCAGCTTGTCGTCGACGAGCACGTATCGCTCCGCCGGATAGCGGCGTTCGACGTCGTCGAGCTCGCGCTCCTTGTGGACGTACACGAGCACGTTGCCGTCGACCGCGTCCCAGATGCCGGAGCGGCGGATCTTCCGCGGCTGGAACACGACGTCGCCGTCGGAGAGGATCGCGGTCTTGCCACGACGGCGCAGCTCCGCGAGCACGTCGAGCGCGTGCGGGTAGAGGCGGTCGGCGAACGGGTACTCGACCAGCCACTCCGACGCGGCGAGCAGGTGCGTGTCGTGCGGGTACGCGGCGCGGAAGCGCTGCAGCGCGCCGAGGTAGTCGGCATAGCCGAGCTCGCTCCGCAGCCGCTCGAACTCGACCCAGTACCGCTCCTGCCGCTCGGCCCCGAACTCGGCGGTGAGGTACGCGCGCAGGTCATCCGCGACCGCGTCGTTGTCGAGCAGCGTGTTGTCGACGTCGAGGAGGTAGACGACCGGTTGCATCCGGGGCTCTCAGGCGGCGACGACCACGCGGGCGCCGACCATCTCGTACGTCGACCTTGCACGAAGATCGCGCGTGGCGAGCTCGGCATCGTGCCTGAGTGCCGCCAGGGCGACGAGCGCGTCATAGACGGCTCCGCCCGTGATCCCCAGCCGGCTTGCGGTCTCCGCGATCCGTGCCGAGTCGGCGGCTCCGAGCACCATCGGCCGCGCGAACCGCTCGCGGAGGAGCCGAGCAGCGTCCGGCGGCGCGAGGCGCAGGTCACCCGGGAGACGTGTCAAGACCGAGTACGTCTCGACCAGCGCGTGTCCCGCGAGCGCGACCTCGCGGCCGCGCCACCAGCGAACCACGCGCTCGTGCGCGGCGTGCCTCCGGACGAGCAGGGGAATCGCAACGCTCGTGTCGAGCGCGAGCGCGATCAGCGCCTGCCTGAGTCGATCAGCGCCAGAACGTCCTCGTCGTCGATCTGCGTCTCGCCTGTCGCGACGAGGACGCCGTCCTCCTCGACGAGCTCTGCCGTCCGGCCCGCCGGAACCAGTTGCAGGCCTGCGCCGTACGGCGAGAGGTCGACGGTCATCCCCGGCTTGAGCCCGAGGGCGTCGCGGAGGGGTTTCGGCACCACGATCCGGCCGAGCGCGTCGATCCTCGCCTTCACTGGCAGGAGATTACCATCTGATTGCCAATGTGGCCCCTGGGCGGCGCGCGCCGGCCGCCAGTGGGCGGTGCAGGGGTCGAACCTGCGGCCTCTTCCGTGTAAGGGAAGCGCTCTCCCAGCTGAGCTAACCGCCCCGTGGCCTCCATTGAAGCCGAAGCCGCCAGCAGACGCGAAAGGGCGCCCCCTCAGCGCCCTCCGCGACGCGAGAGGCTACGAGAGCGGTCGGACGGCTAGGAGCCCGCCTCGATCGTGCGGCCGCGGGCGCCCGCCGCGCGGGCGAGCGTCTCGACCTCCGTCTGTCCGAGGTCGAGCGCGTTCGCGATCTCCTGCATCGGCAGCCCGGCGCGGGCAGCGTCGCCCACCGCGTCGACCGTCTCCTGCTCGAGCGCCAGGCGCCGCCGGCGGATCTCGTGCAGACGCGCGCCGGCGCGCGCACGCTCCTCGCCCGAGGCGGACACGCCCCGCAGCCTACTCGGCGCCCCCGGCAGGGGAGCGGTGGACGAGAATCGAGCCGTGGACGTGCGGCCGATCCCCGGGCTCGAGCACCTGCCGTACGCGGAGGTCTGGCTCCACGAGCCCGACGAGGCTCGGTGGCGGGAGGCGTCGGCGGCCGCGCGGGCGCTCGGCAAGGCGGGGCTCGAGGCCTGGACGACGACGCGCACGCCGGACGTGCCGCGGTTCCTCGAGGCTCGCGGCTACGCGGAGGTGCGCCGCTACGTCGTCTCCGAGCTGGACGTCGCCGCGGCGCCCGAGCCGGGCCCGCCGGCGTTCGCGATCGTCTCGCTGGCCGAGCGTCCGGAGCTGGCAAACGCGCTCTACGCCGTCGCGCTCGAGGCCTACCCCGACCAGCCGGGGCGCGCCGAGACGCGGCTCGGCGACGAGGCGACCTGGCGCGCGCACGGGCTCGACCCGCACCCGCCGGAGGCCTACCTCGTCGCGCTCGAGGGCGAGGACGTCGCCGGCTTCGGCTACCTCACCCCGGCGCGCGAGGACGGCGGCTGGAGCCACGGGTTCACCGCCGTGGCGCGCGCGCACCGCGGCCGCGGCGTCGCCGGCGCGATCAAGCGCGCCCAGATCGCCTGGGCGAAGGCGCACGGCATCCCGGCGCTCCGCACGGCGACCGAGACGCGGCTCGCGGCCATGCGGGGCCTCAACGACCGCTTCGGCTACCGGCCTCTCTACGAGGAGATCGTGCTGCGCGGGCCGATCGCATCGGACCCCGTTTGATCTCGTTTCGTGAGCGGAATGCCATGCGTTAGGCTCGTTCGTCGTTTTTCGCTCAAGGAACCCGGACCACCGGGGGGTGCGGAGTTGAAGCATCTGTTCGAGAACCACGATCTGACCACGGAGTCCTGCGGCCAGTTCGTCGACATCACCGAGGACGTGCTCGCGACGGTCACCCGGAGCGGCGTGCGGAACGGCCACGTCGTCGTCTTCTCCCCGCACACGACCTGCGCCGTCGTCATCAACGAGCGCGAGAGCGGCTTCATGGAGGACTTCGTCGACCTGATGGAGGAGCTCGCCCCTCGCGGCGACCGCTACTACCGCCACGACGACCTGACGATCCGCACCGAGGGGATCGAGGAGGACACGGCGGACTTCCCGAACGGACACTCGCACGTGCGGGCGGCGCTGCTCTCGTCGACGTCGCAGACGATCCCGATCGTCGACGCGAAGCCGATGCTCGGCCGCTGGCAGCGCGTGTTCTTCTGCGAGCTCGACCGGGCGCGCCCGCGGAAGGTGTTCGTGCAGGTGACCGGCGAGTGAGCTTCGCCCGATCCGCCGCGGCGGCGCCGGCGGGGGTGCCGCAGGTGGACGAGCTTGCTCCCTCGGCCGTGCTCGCCAAGGCGCGGCGCGAGAACTTCCCGGTCGCGCTCCGGTTCCTGCCGCGCGAGCTGCGGACGCGGCTCGAGACGATCTACGGGTTCGCCCGCCTCGTGGACGACGCGGGCGACGAGGCGGACGCCGACCGGCTCGCGCTGCTCGACTGGCTCGAGGCCGACCTCCACCGCGCCTTCGCGGGCGAGGCCCGGCACCCGCTGCTGCAGCGCGTGACTGTGCTGGCCCGCGAGCTCGAGCTGACGCCCGAGCCGTTCCTGCGCCTGATCGAGGCCAACCGGCGCGACCAGCACGTCGCGCGCTACGCCACGTGGGACGAGCTGGCCGAGTACTGCACGCTGAGCGCGAACCCGGTCGGAGAGCTCGTGCTGCACAGCCTCCGCACGGCGACCCCGGAGCGCGTGCGCGCCTCGGACGAGGTCTGCACGGCGCTGCAGCTCGCCGAGCACCTGCAGGACGTCGGCGAGGACCTCGGCCGCGGCCGCATCTACCTCCCGCTCGAGGACATGGCGGCGTTCGGGGTCGAGGAGGACGACCTGCGCGCGGAGAGGCCGGGCCTCCCGCTCCGGCGGCTGCTCGCGTTCGAGATCGAGCGCGGCCGCTCGCTCCTCGCCGCCGGCGTCGGCCTCGTCGCCTCGCTGCACGGCCCGGGCCGGATCGCCGTGGCGGGATACGTCGGCGGCGGCCGCGCCGCGTTCGGGGCGATCGAGCGCTCGGGCTACGACGTCCTCCGCCGCAGCCCGCAGGCGGGGAGCCTCGCGCGGCTGCGCGCGACGGCGGCGGTGCTGCGGGAGGCATCGTGAACGCCGTGGGAGCCGACGAGGCAGAGGGCGTCGCGGACGCCTACCGCCGCTGCGCCGAGATCGCCCGGCGGAGCGGCACGAGCTTCTACCGGGGGATGCGGCTGCTGCCGCGGCCGAAGCGCGACGCGCTCTTCGCGATCTACGCCTTCGCGCGGCGCGTCGACGACATCGCCGACGGAACGCTGCCCGACGACCGCAAGCTCGCGGCCCTCGCCGACGTGCGCGCCGGTCTCGCCGAGCCCGACGCGCGGCGCGACGATCCGGTGCTCCTCGCGATCGCGCACACCTGCCGCCGCTACCCGGTGCCGCCCGAGGCGTTCGACGACCTGATCGCCGGCGCCGAGATGGACGTCCGCGGCGCGGCGTACGCGACGTTCGACGAGCTGCGGCTCTACTGCAGCCGCGTCGGCGGCTCGATCGGCCGGCTGTCGGTCGGCGTCTTCGGCGCGCGCGAGCGCGAGCGGGCGCTCGACCTCGCCGACCGGCTGGGCATCGCGTTCCAGCTCACGAACATCCTGCGCGACGTCGGCGAGGACCTCGCCGCGGGCCGCGTCTACCTGCCGCGGGAGGACCTGGACGCGTTCGACTGCGATCTGACCGCGGGCGAGGCCTTCGCCGACCTCGTCCGCTTCGAGGCGGCGCGCGCCGAACGCTGGTACGACGACGGGCTCGCGCTGCTGCCGCTGCTCGACCGCGGCTCGGCCGCTTCCGTGAGCGCGATGGCCGGCGCCTACCGGCGCCTCCTGCGCAGGATCGAGCGCGAGCCGGAGGCCGTCCTGACGCGGCGCGTGTCGCTGCCGCCGTGGGAGAAGGGCTGGGTGGCCGCGCGCAGCCTCGTCGGAGCGGCGTCGTGAGCCGCGCCGTCGTGGTCGGCGGGGGGCTGGCGGGGATCGCCGCCGCGCTCGAGCTCGCCGCCGCGGGCGAGCAGGTGACGCTGCTCGAGGCGCGTTCCCGGCTCGGCGGCGCCACGTTCTCGGTCGAGCGCGACGGCCTCTGGATCGACAACGGCCAGCACGTCTTCCTGCGCTGCTGCACCGCGTACCGCGCGCTCCTCGACCGGCTCGGCTCGACTGGGCAGACGACGCTGCAGCCGCGGCTCGAGATCCCCGTGCTGCGCCCCGGCGCGCGCACCGCCTGGCTGCGCCGCACGGGGCTGCCGGCGCCGCTCCACCTGGCGGGATCGATCCTTCGTTACGCGCCTCTGCGGCCCGCCGACCGCGTGCGGCTCCTGCCGGCGATTCGCGCGCTGCAGCGGCTGTCGCTCGACGACGCGTCGCTCGACGACACGACGTTCGGCGATTGGCTCGCGCAGCACGGGCAGCGCGAGCCAGCCCTGCGCGCGCTGTGGGACCTGATCGCGCTGCCGACGCTCAACCTGTCGGCGCGGGAGGCGTCGCTGGCGCTCGCGGCGATGGTGTTCAAGGTCGGCCTGCTCGAGGACGCGGACGCCGCGGACGTCGGCTACGCGACGGTGCCGCTGCAGCGGGTGCACGGCGACGCGGCGGAGCGCACGCTCGCGGCGGCGGACGTCGACGTGCGGGTGCGCGCGCGCGTGCGGGCCGTGACGGGGACCTGCGTCACCTGGGACGGCGGCGCGCTCGACGCGTCGGCGGTCGTGCTCGCGGTGCCGCACGAGGAGGCGGCCGACCTGCTCCCGGCCGATGCCCTGCCGCCGGGCGTCGACCCGCGGCGGCTCGGCGTCTCGCCGATCGTCAACCTGCACGTCGCCTACGACCGGCCCGTGCTGCGCCATCCGTTCGCCGCCGCCGTCGACAGCCCGGTGCAGTGGGTGTTCGACCGGACGGCGAGCGCGGGGCTCGCGGAGGGCCAGCACCTCGCGATCTCGCTCTCCGGCGCCGATGCGTACGGCGACCGCACCGCCGACGATCTGCGCGACGAGCTCCTGGGCGCGCTGGCCGAGCTGCTGCCCGCGGCGAGAACAGCCGAGGTCGTGTCGTTCTTCGTCACCCGCGAGCCGCGCGCAACGTTCCGCGGCGTCCCGGGCACCGCGCGCCACCGCCCGCCCGCGGCGACGAACGTCCCCGGCCTCTACCTGGCCGGCGCCTGGACAGCGACCGGCTGGCCGGCGACGATGGAGAGCGCGGTCCGCAGCGGCGTCGCGGCGGCCCGGGCGGCGCTCGGCGACCGGCGGCGCGAGCGGACGCGGGGTGCCGCGTGACGGCGGCCCGCAAGACGACCCGCACTGCCGCGGCCGAGGCGCTCGAGCGCGCCGTCGCGCGCCTGCTCGAGCTGCGGGACGACGCGGGCTGGTGGAAGGGCGAGCTCGAGACGAACGTGACGATGGAGGCGGAGGACCTGCTGCTGCGCGAGTTCCTCGGCATCGCCGACCCCGAGGTGACGCGCCTCACCGGCAACTGGATCCGCTCGAAGCAGCGCGACGACGGGACCTGGGGCAACTTCTTCGGCGCACCGGCCGATCCGTCGACGACGCTCGAGGCCTACGTCGCGCTGCGGCTGGCCGGCGACCCGCCCGACGCGGCGCACATGCGCCGGGCGGCCGAGTTCGTGCGCGACTCGGGCGGGCTCGAGCGCGCGCGCGTGTTCACGAAGATGTGGCTCGCGCTCTTCGGGCTCTGGTCGTGGGACGACCTGCCGGCGATGCCGCCGGAGCTGATCTTCCTGCCGCCCTGGGTGCCGCTCAACATCTACGACTTCGCGTGCTGGGCACGGCAGACGGTGGCCGCGCTCACCGTCACCTGGGCGTACCGGCCGGCTCGGCCGCTGCCCGTGACGATCGACGAGCTGCGCGCCGGCGGCCCGCCCGGGACGCGCTTCCCCGTCACCGACCCGTGGGGGCGCGCGTTCCTCCGCCTCGACCGGGTGCTGCATCTCTACGAACGGCACGCCGTCGCCGCCCTCCGCCGCCGCGCGCTCGAGCGGATGGAGCGCTGGATCGTCGCGCGGCAGGAGGACGACGGCAGCTGGGGCGGCATCCAGCCGCCCTGGGTGTGGTCGCTGATCGCGCTCAACCTCCGCGGGCGCGGGCTCGACGACCCGGTCATCGCGAAGGGCCTCGCCGGGCTCGACGCGTTCACGATCGTCGAGGGCGACGTGCGGCGGCTCGAGGCGTGCCAGTCGCCGGTGTGGGACACCGCGCTCGCGCTGATCGCGCTGCGCGACGCGGGCGTCGGCGAGGACGATCCCGCCGTCGAGCGCGCGGCCGCGTGGCTGCGCGGCGAGGAGGTGCGGCACCGCGGCGACTGGGCCGTGCGCAGGCCGGAGCTGCCGACGGGCGGCTGGGCGTTCGAGTTCGCGAACGACTGGTACCCCGACATCGACGACACGGCCGAGGTCGTGCTCGCGCTTCGTCGCGCGCGGCAGTCGGACGAGCTCGACGCGGCCGTGCGCCGCGGCGTCCGCTGGACGCTCGGCATGGCCTCGAAGAACGGGGCCTGGGGCGCGTTCGACGCCGACAACTGCCGGGCGCTCGTCCGCCGCCTGCCCTTCTGCGACTTCGGCGAGGTGATCGACCCGCCGAGCTCGGACGTCACCGCGCACGTCGTCGAGATGCTCGCCGGCGAGCGGATGCTCGAGCACCCGCGCCTGCGGAGCGGGGTCGAGTTCCTGCTGCGCGAGCAGGAGGCCGACGGCTCGTGGTTCGGACGCTGGGGCGCGAACCACGTCTACGGCACCGGCGCCGCCGTGCCCGCGCTCGTCGCCGCCGGGATCGGCACCGGGCATCCCGCGATCCGCCGTGCGGTGAAGTGGCTCGAGACGGTGCAGAACGACGACGGCGGCTTCGGCGAGGACATGCGCTCGTACGGCGACCCGGCGTGGCGCGGGCGCGGCGAGTCGACGGCGTCGCAGACGGCCTGGGCGCTGCTCGCCCTGCACGCGGCGGGCGAGGGCGACGCGCCGGCGGCGCAGCGGGCGGTCGACTGGCTCGTGCGCACGCAGCTTCCCGACGGCGGCTGGGACGAGCCCTGGTACACGGGCACCGGCTTCCCCGGCGACTTCTACATCAACTACCACCTCTATCGTCTCGTCTTTCCGGTCAGCGCGCTGGGCAGGATCGTGAGAGGGGGCGGGACGTGAGCGGACTCGTGGTGCTGGCGCCGTTGCGTGCCGAAGCGGTCGCGTTGCGGCTCGGCGGCGTGCGCGCGGTGCGCACGCGCATGGGCGCGGCGGCGCGCCCGGCGCTCGGCGACGTGGTCGTCGTGGCGGGCGTCGCCGGCGCGGTCGACCCGTCGCTCGCCGCGGGTGACGTCGTCGTCGCCACGGAGCTGCGTACGGCGGATGGTGTCGTTCGGACGCTCGCCGGCACGTCGACGCTCGCGCGGTCGCTGCGCCGCCGCGGCCTCCAGGTCGTCGCAGGCCCCGTGTTCACCGCCGACCGCCTGCTGGGTCCCGTGGAGCGCGCTGCGCTGCGCGCCGACGGCGTCGTCGCCGTCGACATGGAGTCGGCCCGTCTCGCCCCGGACGACGGCCGCCCGTTCGCCGTCGTGCGGACGATCGTCGACGCCGCCGACCGGCGGCTGCTGCATCCGGGCGCGCTCGTCGCCGGAACGCGTGCGCTCGTTGCTCTCCGCCGGGCCGCGCCGGCGCTCGTGGAGTGGGCGGCCGCGGCGGGTCCTCGTCGCGTGCTGCTCGCGAGCCCGCGCTCGTTCTGCGCCGGCGTCGAGCGCGCGATCGAGATCGTCGAGCGCGCGATCGAGCAGCGCGGCGCCCCGATCTACGTGCGCAAGCAGATCGTGCACAACGTCCACGTCGTCGGCGACCTCGAACGGCGCGGCGCCGTCTTCGTCGAGGAGCTCGACGAGGTGCCCGACGGCGCGACGGTCGTCTTCTCCGCGCACGGCGTCTCGCCGCAGGTGAAGAGCGAGGCGAGGCGGCGCGGCCTCGACGTGATCGACGCGACCTGCCCGCTCGTGAACAAGGTGCACGCCGAGGCGCGCAACTTCGCGCGCGCGGGCAAGACGATCGTGCTCGTCGGCCACGAGGGCCACGAGGAGGTCGAGGGGACGACCGGCGAGGCCCCCGAGGCGATCAAGCTGGTCGAGCGGG
Source organism: Gaiellaceae bacterium (assembly GCA_035652835.1). Taxonomy (GTDB): domain Bacteria; phylum Actinomycetota; class Thermoleophilia; order Gaiellales; family Gaiellaceae; genus PALSA-600. Next base: position 173,076 of record DASRDA010000003.1, on the reverse strand, counting down.
TCGAGGACGTCGCGTCGCTCGAGGTCGAGAACCCGGACGAGGTCGCGTACCTGACGCAGACGACGCTCGCGGTCGACGACACGATGGTCGTCGTCGACGAGCTGCGGCGGCGGTTCCCCGGGCTCGTCGGGCCGCGGTCGGACGACATCTGCTACGCGACGCAGAACCGGCAGGTGGCGCTTCGGGCCGTCGCGCGCGAGGCGGATCTCGTGCTCGTCGTCGGCTCGGAGAACTCGTCCAACTCGAAGCGGCTGGTCGAGGTCGCCGAGCGCGAGGGCACGCCCGGCCGGCTGATCGACGACGAGTCCGACCTCGACGCCGCCTGGCTCGCCGGCCGCGAGGCGATCGCGCTCACCGCCGGCGCGTCGGCGCCCGAGGAGCTGGTGCAGCGGGTCATCGACGAGCTGGCCGGCCTCGGTACCGTTACGGTTGAGAACCGGACGGTCGGGCAGGAGTCGATCAGGTTCAATCTGCCGAAGGAGGTGGCGAAGTAGGTGTCGGTTGCGCTGCGTCAGCAACTCGCGGTCGGGAGGTACCTGCTCCAGCAGCGGCTGTCGGGACGTGAGAAGTACCCGCTCCTGGTGGAGCTCGAGCCCCTATTCCAGTGCAACCTGGCCTGCTCGTTCTGCGGGAAGATCCAGTACCCGCAGCACATCCTGAAGCAGCGCATGCCGGTCGACCAGGCGCTCGCCGCGATCGACGAGTGCGGCGCGCCGATGGTGTCGATCGCGGGCGGCGAGCCGCTCGTGCACCCCGAGGTGCACGTGATCGCCCAGGAGCTGATCCGGCGGAAGAAGTTCGTCTTCCTCTGCACGAACGGCATCCTGATGAAGAAGAAGCTCGAGAACTTCGAGCCGTCGCCGTACTTCGCGTGGGTCGTCCACCTCGACGGCATGCGCGAGCGGCACGACCAGTTCGTCGAGCGCGAGGGCATCTTCGACAAGGCGGTCGACGCGATCCGCGAGGCGAAGGCGCGCGGCTTCCGCGTCAACACGAACACGACGTTCCTCAACACCGACACTCCGAAGACGGTGCGCGACGTGCTCGACTTCCTGAACGACGAGCTGCAGGTCGACTCGATGCAGATCTCGCCCGCCTACGCGTACGAGAAGGCGCCCGACCAGGAGCACTTCCCCGGCGTCACGCAGACGCGGAAGCTGTTCAGCGAGGCGTTCGCCGACGGCAACCGGAAGCGCTGGCGGCTCAACCACACGCCGCTCTTCCTCGACTTCCTCGAGGGCAAGGTCGACTTCCAGTGCACGCCCTGGGGGATCCCGAGCTACTCGATCTTCGGCTGGCAGCGCCCGTGCTACCTGATGTCCGACGGCTACGCGAAGACGTACAAGGAGCTGATCGAGACGACCGACTGGTCGCAGTACGGGCGCGGCCGCGACGACCGCTGCGCGAACTGCATGGCGCACTGCGGGTACGAACCGAGCGCGGTGCTCGCGTCGACGAAGTCGTTGCGCCAGTCGATGCGCGCCGTCTTCGCCAGGTAGCGTCAGCCGAAGCGCGCGGCGAGCGTGCGGTAGACGCCCGGCAGCGTCGCGTGCAATCGCACCGGCAGCGCGAACCAACGCGCGACGAAGAGGCGCGGCGCGCCCGTCTCGATCGCGGCCAGGATCGCGGCGGCGACGCGCTCCGGCGGCACGGGTCGCGGCCGCCGGCGCGCGTAGGGCACGCCGCGCCGCTCGAAGAACATCGTGTCGACGACGCCGGGGCTCACGAGCGAGACGCGAACCGGCGTGTGCGACAGCTCCTGGCGCAGGCTCTCGCTGAAGCCGATCAGCCCCGCCTTCGACGCGGCGTAGACCGTCTCGCCCGCGACGCCGAGATGCCCGGCGATCGAGGCGACGTTGACCACCGCCCCGCGTCCGCGCTCGAGCATGTCGGGGACGAGCGCGCGGGCGAGCAGCATCGGCGCACGCAGGTTGACCGCGACGAGCTCGTCGACACGGGCCGCATCGGCGTCGCCGAACGGCCCGGCGAGGCCGACGCCTGCGTTGTTGACGAGCACGTCGACGCCGCCCAGCCGCTCGCGCGCTTCGCGCGCGACGCGCGCCGGCGCGCCGGGCTCGGTGAGGTCGGCGAGGATCGCCTCGCCGCCCGTGTCCGCGGCCACCGCCCGCAGCCGCGCCGGATCGCGCCCGCTCAGCGCGAGCCGGGCGCCCTTTCGCGCGAGCGCCTCGGCCGTGGCGCGCCCGATGCCGCTCGAGGCACCCGTGACGAGGCAGGCGGCGCCGGCCGGATCCACGTCCGCGAGGATCGCATACGCGCGACGAGCCGAGCGGCAGCGGTCTGGTACAAGCGTCGCGATGTCCTGGCTCCGGGTCACGGCAGGCGTCGCCGCGGCGCTCGCGGCGGCGGCCCTCGCGTCGTCGGCCGCCGGCTCTCGGCGGGCACCGGTGTGCGGCGCCCTCGCCACGCGCCCGGCGCCGTCGCACGTCGCGCACGTCGTGTGGATCTGGTTCGAGAACCACGGCTACTCCGACGTCGTCGGGTCCGCGGACGCGCCGTTCTTCGGGGTCGTCGCCGCCCGCTGCGGCGTCGCGACGAACTACTTCGCGATCACGCACCCGTCGCTGCCGAACTACATCGCGGCGACGTCCGGAGCGACGCAGGGGGTCGAGGACGACGCGGGTCCCGCCCTGCACCGCCTGAACGTCCCCTCGCTCTTCGGGCAGGTCGGAGGTCGGAGCTACGAGCAGTCGATGCCCTTCCCCTGCGATCTCTCGGACGGCGGCCGCTACGCCGTGAAGCACGATCCGGAGGCGTACTACGTGCCGCTTCGCGCACGGTGCCCGCAGCAGGTCCTGCCGCTGTCCCGGTTCGACGCGCGGGCGTTGCCGCGCTTCGCGTTCGTGACGCCCGACCTCTGCTCCGACATGCACAGCTGTCCCGTGTCGGACGGCGACCGCTGGCTGCGCGCGTTCCTGCCGCGCCTCACGAGCTCGCGCGACTACCGCGCCGGCCGCACGGTGGTGTTCGTCACGTTCGACGAGGCGGAGGATGGAGGCGACAACCGCGTCGCCACGCTCGTGCTGTCGGAGTGGACGCCCGCCGGGACGCGCTCCGGCGTGCGCTTCGACCACTACTCGCTGCTCCGCACGACCGAGGAGCTGCTCGGCGTCCCGCCGCTCGGGAACGCCCGCCACGCCGCGAGCATGCGGCGCGCGTTCCACCTCTGACCCCGCTAGCGAAGCGGCACGCTCAGGTCGCAGACCGGCGTCTCCGTGCCGGCCGTGCGCTGGTCGGCGATCAGCACCTGCCGGAGCGGTCCTGCGGGCTCGCGGCCGTGCTCCTTCGTCCAGCGCTCGAGCGCGTCGCAGGCGGGGAGCATCGCCGGCCAGCCCATGTCCTTCATCCCGAGGCGCACGAACGCTTCGTCGTGCGCCGGCTCGGTGCGGCGCTGGATGCCGCCGCCGGGCTCGCTCCCGCGCGCGGACCGTGCGCCGCCGTCGATCGGGCGGCACAGCTCGATCGGGCCGTCGCTGTCCTCGCTCACCTCCCCGTAGAAGATGAGGAACGGCGCGCCGGCGACGCCGGTGACGCCCTCGCCGCCGGCCTTCAGGCGCGCGAACGCATCGTGGAAGAACGCATCGGTTCCGGCCGCGTCGACGTGGCGGCTGATCGACAGCAAGGTGCGCTCCGGCATCCGGCGAACCTCGACCTCGTACATGCTCTCGTCCTCTCCTCGCAGTCGTGCCTGGATGTAGGCGACGAGCCCGCGCCGCTCGTTCCGCAGCGCCTCGACCTCCGCCCACCACTCGCCGACCGCACGCGCCGCGTCCGGCCCGTCGCGTCCGAGCACGTCGGCGATCCTCGCGAGCGGCATGTCGAGCCGGCGCAGCAGCCCCACGAGCCTCGCCTGCTCCACCTGCTGCTCGTCGTACAGCCGGTACCCGGAGTCGGGGTCGACGCGGGCCGGCACGACAAGGCCGAGCTCGCCGTAGAGCCGGAGCGCTTTCGGCGAGAGGCGCGTCCGTTGCGCGAACTCGCCGATCGTGAGATGGGTCACTCGTCGTCCTCCAGGTCGGCGGATGATCCGACGAGCGTCATCGTGCAGGCTCCCCCAGGGGAAAGGTCAAGCGCGATACCCCCAGCGGGATTCGAACCCGCGCTACCGGCGTGAAAGGCCGGCGTCCTAGGCCGCTAGACGATGGGGGCGCTCGTGCGGAGGGTAGCGTTGCCTCTCGCCCGTGACGACCTCCGCCGCAACCGTGTCGCTTCTCCGCTGGCTGCGGCGGCAGCTTCGCGAGCCGTCGCCCGCACGCGAGCATCTCGAGGCGGCGATCGCGAACGACGATCCGCGCGAGGCCCGCAGGCTGGTCGAACGGATGCCGTTCAACGACGCGCAGCGGCGACACGTGGAGCGGCTGCTCGACGAGTGGGAACGCGACACGTCGTCCTAACCCATCTGCACTCTTGTCGTCCGTGTTCTCCGTGAGGGGGTTCACGGCGACGCTCGTCGTGCTCGCGGCGTCTCTGCTGCTCGCCGCCGGCGCACCCGCGACGGCGCCCGTCCCGGGTGAGAAGGCCGCGTTCGACGCGGTGCAGCGAGCGCTCGCCGCGCACGACATCGACGCGGCGAGCGCCGCCGACTATCGGGCGGAGATCGAACGCGCCGTGCATCTCGTCCGGGTGCTTCCGTCCGGCCGCAGCCAGCACGTGGCGATCGCGCTCGAGCAGTTGGCGGCGTTCGACGGCCGGCTCACCGGGCCGCGCGCCCTGACGCTCGTGGGCCAGCTGAAGGCGAACGACGACTGGTTCGCGGAGCACTGGGCGCCCGCCGACCGCACCGACGTCACGGGCGCCGACGGCATCGTCTACCGCTACTTCGCCGGCCGCTGCCTCGAGTTCCATCCGCTGGCGGACTTCGGCGCGCTGAACGCCCTCGTCTCGGCCGGGAACGTCGACGGGGCGCGCCGGCTTGCGGACGCGCTGGCGGCACGCGGGGTGCATCCGAAGGGCGGCGGGATCGTCTGGGAGTACGACTTCCCGTTCGGCAGCGGCCGGCCGCCGTGGACGTCGGGGATGGCGCAGGCGGTCGCCGCGCAGGCGTTCGCGCGCGCGTCGGCGCTGGTCACCGACCGTGCCTCCGCGTACCTCGGCCAGGCGCGCGCGGCCTTCCAGGCGATCCCCGGTCGCCTGCTGACGCGCGTCGCGGCAGGCCCCTGGATCCGGCTCTACGCCTTCGACCGGACGCCCGTGCTGAACGCGCAGCTACAGACGGTGATCTCGCTCCAGTCGTACGCCGCGGCAGCACACGACAGCGGCGCGGCCGCGCTCGCGCTGCAGATGCAGCGCGCCGCTGCAGCGACGCTGCCGCGCTTCGACACCGGCTACTGGACGTATTACTCCCTCGACCACGTCCCGTCGCCGCTCGACTACCAGCAGTACGTCGTGCAGCTCCTGACGAAGCTGGCGCCGGCCGACCCGCGCTTCGCTGCCGCGGCCGCGCGGATCGGCGCGTACAGCCGGCAGCCGCCCGCGTTCATGGTCGCGAACGGCGGCCTCGGCACGTTCCGCTTCTGGCTCTCGAAGCCCGCGACGGTGACGATGGTGAGCGCCGCGGGGCCGTCGCGGCGGCTGAGCCTGGACGGCGGCTGGCACACGCTCGGCTGGAGCGAGCCGAGGCGCGTCGGTCTGTACCCAGTGCAGGTGACGGCGGTCGACTGGGCGGGGAACCGCGCGTCGTTCCAGCCGCTGCCGATCGTCCGCGTGACTGCCGCCGGCGCCGCCGGTGCGACGCGATCGCCCGCGGCCGCGAGCCCGGCGCCCGTGCCCGCGCCGGCGCTCGCGGTCGGCGCAGGCCTCGACGAACCGAGCCAGGCGCCGCTCGCGCGATCGCTCGGCCTCCGTCTCGTGCGGCTGGGGCTCGGCTGGTCGCCGGGCGAGACGGCCCCCGATCCGGCCGCGGTCGCGTCGCTCCGCGCGCTGCCTTCGAGCGTCGGGCTCGTGCTCGAGCTCGACGCAGAGCCGCTGCCGACCGACGACGAGGGCCGCGCCGAGCTCGGGCAGTACGCGGCCGCGCTCGCGCAGCAGCTCCCCGCGCTGCGGTACCTGGTGCTCGTGCCGCCGGCGTCCGCGTCGACCGCCGCGAACTATGCGACGGCGCTCGAGGCCGTACGCGCGGCGGTGCAGGCGGTCGTCTCGACGGTGTCCGTGGGAGTGTCGGTCGACGGCTCACAGGCGCCGCGGTCGACCTTGCTCGCGCTCGGCCGCGCGCTCGCGGGCCAAGCGGTCGACGCGATCGCGCTGCGGCCTGCCCCGGTTCCCGCGTCCGGCGAGTGGACGGCGGCGAACGTGTCGCAGCTCGCCGCGGCGGCCCAGCAGGCGCTCGGCTCGATTCCAGCGGTGCTGCTCGACGGCGTCGCCGCCGAGTCGACGGTCGCGGGCCAGGGCGCCGCGTACGCGTCCGCGATCACGGCGGCCTCGTGCGACCCACGCGTCGCAGCCATCCTCGTCGACCGGCTCGTCGACGGCGAGGACACGCCGACGACGGGGCTCTACGGCGTGAGCGGCGCCCCGAAGGCGTCGGTCGCCGCCGTGCGCGCGGCGATCGCGTCGGCGCAGCGCGGGATCGTCGTCTGCCCGGGGCTCGCGACTCAGGCGGCGGCGTCGACGCTGCAGTTCCCGACGGCACTCTCGTCCGCGTCGCCGGCCTCACTCGTCCTCGGCTGCGCGCGCGACTGCCTGTATCTCGCGACGCTCGTCGGCCCCGACGGACGTCCCGTCGTCGCCCGCCGTGGGGCGCTGCGCGGCGGGATGCCGCCCGCGACGGTGACGCTGCCGCGCGCGAAGCTGAAGCCGGGCGCGTACCGGATCGACGTCCGGCTGGTGAACCAGGTGAACCCCGGGCCGGTCAGCGAGCAGACGAGCCCGCCGCTCGCTGTCGGCGGTTAACGGCCGCGACGGCGGACGAGGCGGATCCCCCACGCAGCGCCCGACGCGAAGAGCTCGTCCGCGTCGACCTCGTCGGCCCAGCCGATGAAGTGCGGTTCCGGCTCGTCGCCGGTCGAGCCGTAGACGGCCGTCCGCCCGGCGTCGAGGCGTGCGTCGGGATCGTCGCCGCGCTCGAGCGCGGCGAGCCGCTCCTCGACCGCCGAACCTTCTGCGTACCCTTTGCCCACCACGGGAGCGTACTCCCCCGGGCCGGTAGCTCAGCTGGTAGAGCAGGGGACTTTTAATCCCAAGGTCGCAGGTTCGATCCCTGCCCGGCCCATTCCAAAAGCCGTGCAAATCGGCAACTATCCTCAGGGTCGAGCACGACCCAACTTGGGCGGGTCAACCACGGGTCAACAACGCCGACCAGTCCCACACATTCGCATGCTGCACGCGCCGCTCCGTACGAGCGGCAGACGGCCTTAAGCCCGTAGCGATGCCTGGAATCTCGGCGTCTCTGGAGCGACGACCGCGAAGGAACGCTCGCCTGCGGGATGGCCAGCGCTCACGCGGATACAAGATGCTCGTAGACCATACGCCGAAAGCGATGAACTGGACCGGGAACTTGCGCGATCCGCACAGCTTTGAGCCAAACGGAGAACCTCGGTCGGTGGTGCCGGCCTTACGTCTGAGGCGAGGCTTCCGTCGTCTGCCAGCTCGAAGGCCCAGATCCTCGCGACCTCGTGGACCCGCGACCAGAACGCGAGGCGTGACACCTGGAATAGCCGCGGACCGCGCGAAATCTGAGAAGCGAGTTTCGTTGTTGGGACCCCTTCGACGAACCGTTTCACCCACGCAGCCGGCAGCAAGAGCCCCACAGCGAACCGGTCGCACCACCGTTCAATGTCGGAGTGACGAGACAACGGCGTGCTGTCCCCAAGACCAACCTGAAGGGCGTAGTGGCCGAGCTCATGCGCAAGCGTGAACCGCTGGCGCACGAGACTGGCACGAGCGTTCACGATGATCTCGGCCCCACCGGGGACGTCGATGATGTAGCCGTCGTTATCCAGCGGTTCGACTGAGACATTCAGTCCCGGCAGCAGCGCCACAACACGGTCGATTCTTGCCGGCGGCTCAATCTGCCCCGTAGCACGCAGAAGGTCGCCTGCAACCTCTTCGGCGGGAGCAGCTGTCACGTCTTCTCCACCTCATCGAGATCCTCCTCGATCGCTTCGATCACGCGAAGCAGGATTCGACGGAGAACCCGGTTGCTGTCGCGAGCAGACATACCCGGAAACCGCGCAGCCTTGTGCGTGTGCATCCATTCGAGGAGGCCACCGACAACCCGCTGGCCCAAATCAGGCTCGACAAGGTCCGCGACGGTGGTCTTGAGTGTCGCAGCGATTATGCGGAGCTGAGACAAGCTCGGGTTCGACACGCGATCGGTCGATTCCTCAAGTCGCGCCAGCATTTCCTCGGTGAGAAGGTCTGACTGAGCGGCGACTTCCTCTCGCGTCATTCCGAGTTCCTGCCGCAGGGTGCGAATCTTCTCTCCCACGATGTTCTTGTCGAAGCCTGAGAACGCGAGCTTTCGTTCTTCGAGCGCTGGACGAATCGCGATGATCGCCTCTTCCAAACGAAACCGCAGTTCCTCTGGCTCGACGTAAGTAATCTCTACTTTGAACCCCGGGATACCGGTGACCATCCGGCTGAGCGGCATTTCTCCGTGAGAGATCAGAACGATCGGGACCATCGCGCTATATGCGAAGTCGAGTTCCTCGCCAGCGCCAGTGCTGGGGAAATGCCCGAGGTGGATCAACACATCTGACGAGACGACACGTTCCCGGTCGACACGCCATACCGTCTCTGCTGGCACCCCGGCATGGTGCACGGGGTCCGTCGCCTTGCGTGGTTCATAGACGTCAATGCCGTGCCTTCTGCACACTTCAGCGACCGTGTCCGATAGATGAAAGACCAGGCGCCGCTGGTCTTCGCTGAGTCCAGTAAGTGCGGACGCCAGATAAGCGGAGAGCGGAAGAGCTTCGCGCCGAGCCGGAAGCAGGACCAACTGACCAGCATCTTCGTCGGCGCCAGCGTCGACAATCTCAATCTCTCTACTCCGATCTTCATCCACCCTTGCGCCAAAGGCGTCGTCCGACTCAAGTTCGTGTTCCCTCCGGAGAGCATCGCGAGCTTCGTCAGGTGTCGTCATCGTCCGCCGTCCTTTCGAGGTTCCAATAGCCAAGGTGCTGAGGCTTCTTGAACGCTCAGAATCACCGTCGGATCGCGCACCGCAATTTGCACATGCGAACGATCCAGGAGTGCTGACTCGGGGAAAACGCTACGGCCCTCGGCGAATGCCCCTCGCACGCTCCGGATTGGCGAGCCGCTGGCAGCAAGAAGGTCAGCCGCGTAGTTGATTACTGCTCGATCGAGACGATGGGCGCCTGCAGTCTGCCTTGGTAGAGCAATCCCAAGGCGCTTGCAGCGCGCGACATATCTATCGAACGCTTCGTTGAGGAACGAAAACCAGTTTATATCGAGAAGGTCCATACAGTTATCGAGCGATATCTCGCACGCGACAACACAAGGTTCATCGTGTAGCTCAGACGCCCACTCAAGCGCACGACCAGGTGCGTCCTGAAAGAAGTAGATGCCGTCGCCAAGCCAGTCATACTCGTTCGCACTTGCGACGAATCCGCTGTCGAGAATCGCCCTAGCTGCTACGACCGAAGTTCCATGGAAGCCGCGCGCAACCGGTGACTCCTCGATCGGCTGCGACGAGTCTCCGAGCGGCGGCTGTTCTCCCGTGGCCTCGAACTCAACGCTAACGCTAGCGCACACGCCGGACGCGGACAAACGAGGTTGGGTTCGGCGCGCCATGAGACTCGGCCGCATCACGCCCGCGGCGAGTCATGGTCGTCCCGATGTGCCTTTCAACGCTCGATGGACCGCATCAACACCGGCACGGTCGTCGAGCAGGTGGATGTACGTCTCGAGCGTGAACGCCGCCGACGCCGCTCGCTCTTCGTCTGCTGCTCGCCGTCGAGCAGACGATGGCGACGCCTGACGGAAACGACCAGCTCGTCGTCGAGCGCGAGATCGCCCCACCGCAGCGCCTTGAGCTCCGAGATCCGCAGCCCTGTCTCGGCGAGGAACCGAACCACGAGACGATCCTGCGGAGTCGGAAGACGTGGCCACGGCTTCGCCGCGATCACGCCGTCCTCGGTCGCGCTCAGCATCACGGACAGCGGCGCGAGGATGCGGCGGACGGTCGCCCACGAGCGACCCGTCGGCGCTCGTTTCACCGTCTCTTCGCACAGGTCGTACGGGAGCTTCCTGATCCGGCGTTGCGTCGATCGCGCTGACCCCAACCCCGCCGATGCGCGGAGGACGTACCTCTCGAGGTCGCGACGGGATTCGATCGCCGTTGCCGGCCGCACGCCGGCAAAGCATGCTCAGCCATTCCTCGGCGTAATCCGAGACGGTCGGGCCGCTTCGGGGGGAACCCCGCCGCCGGGTTCAGCGTCGCCTTGGCACGGAACCGCTTCGCCTCGTCAAGCGGCCGGGGAGGATCGCTCTCGTAGTTTCCGAACCCCGGTGACGTGGCGAAGCTACGCCATGCAGTCACCCAGCCGTGGTCCCCCACGCGAGTGGGAGATGAACTCCTGGCCGCGCTCGCGGCGCCGTTCGATGAGATGACCGCGGCCGTCGGCTTCGCGAATGCCAGCGGCGTTCGTCATGTCGCTGACCATATGGTCGCCGCAAGGGCGCGCGGTGCATTGATGCGCCTGCTCGTCGGGATAGACGGGACGATCACCTCTGCGCCGGGGCTGCGCGCGCTTCTCCGTCTCGTCGATGAGCTATGGGTGTTCCGCCACCCAGCTCGCCCGCTCTTCCACCCGAAGACGTACCTGTTCAGGTCGGCTGAAGAGGGCGTCGGCATGGTCGGATCGGCCAATCTGACCGAAAGCGCGCTCTGGGTTAACTACGAGGATGTCGTTGTCCTCGACTTCGATCTCACGGACGACGCGGATCAACAGGCCTTCGAGGAGCTCCGCCGTTCATTCGATGCTGCCATCGCAAGCCCGAACGCTCGGCTCGCAGACGAAGGGCTCCTCGACGCCCTGGAGGGTGTAGGCCTTCTACCGAGCGAGGCACGCATGCGCCGCCGCGGCCGGCGCAGAAGTGATGCAGCGAGTAGAGCCCTTGTCCACGAGGGACTCCCAGATCTCTTCCCGCCGACGGCTGCCGCCCCGCCTCCGGCTGCGTCCCTCCTCCCGGAGGAGGTTGCGGACGTTCAAGCGAACCCGGCGCCGGTCCCGCCAGATGTCGGAGAAGCTCCACCGGAGCCACCGTCACAGGCGCGGTATCGCGTCTTCGTCATGCGGCTCGGACATCGCGATGCGGGAACGAGGCCAGGGTTCTCACCTGACGTCTACATTCCGCTCGCAGCCTTCCATGCTGACCCGGAGTTCTGGGGGCACTTCATCCGCCACGAGACCGATGCTGGCTACGAGTACTTCGAGCGTTACCCCGCGATTGAATTCCGTCGGCTGAACGGAGACATCGATACTGCCAGTCGACGTCTCTACCAATACCCGCGTCGCGCCGAGTTTCGTCTGAACAGCTCTGAGATCCACCATGACTCCGACGAAGGCGACTTGCTCCGACTCGAGCTCGCGGAGCCGGGGCTCGGCGTCGAATACCACGCCCAAGTGATCAAGCCGACTGACGCGCTTTACGACGAGCATCTCGCCATCGCAGCTAACGAAGTAGCCGCGAGCGTGAAACGATGGGGATTCCGTTGATCTCTACGGCGCGGTGAAGAGCAGGATGTCCTCGGCGGGGATACCGTTTCGCTGGTGCGGCAGGTACGCGGTCTGCCCGCCCATGGCGATCCGGTCAACTCTCCTGAGGCCGGCCTGCTCCGCAAGAAACTCTAGGAAGTCCGCGGTCCGGATCCGGACGCGGTTATCGCCCGCGACGGTATAGCTGTCACCAATCACGATCCCGCAAAGCCCCTCCTTCCGGAGCACGGCGGCTGTGTTCGCGAGGACCCGTTGCATGTCAGAGAAGTAGCGGTAGAGCAGAGCTGGAAGGTTCTGCCGGCGGAATCCGACCTCAGTCTTTTTATTCGCCGCTCGGATAGCTCGGATCTGCTTGATGATTGGCTGCGGCAGCTGTGTGACGTTTCGCTCAAGCGCGTCTTCGAGGACATTCCTTTGACGTTTCAAGATCTCACGCGTGCCGATCATCTCCCACTCGAGCTCCGAACGCTCGCCGACATCGGCAAGTCCTAAGCAGAAGATTGAGAGACGGTCGGTGTCGATATAGGGCAATGCAGTTGCATAAGGAGGTGACGTCACCACCGCGTCGACAGAGCCGCGGCTACAGCCCCAAGCGTGGGAGACGCGGCTGTCTGCAAGCCGAATGTCGACAGGAGGCAAGACAACACCAAGCTCGCTCAGCAGCCTTAACCCGACCACGACCGAAGCCGTGTACTCCGAGAGCTGCTGCTTGAAGCGATCGAGCAGAGCTGTTGCGGGAGGTGCGGTGCTGCGCCTGAAGATGCGTAGTTGCGTCGGCTCCTGGAGCGACCACGCGCGAAAGTGTGTACTCAGCGACAGTCGAGCAAGATCCTTGAACGTTGGGTGCGCATCTGCATTCGCGATGGCGCCAACGATTCGCTCGATGACCCGGATCGTCTCCTTCGGGAACCAACGCTCAAGGTATGCGCGGTTAGGAAGGTCGGCTCTGTAGTTCCTGCGGAGCTTCCCTTCGATCGCCGCGTGACCCGCTCGAACCGCTTCTACCTCCAGTTTCAGAACGTCGACCTTCGTTCGTGCTATTACCGCCGCAAGCGGATTCCTGTCGAGGCCAACTGCACGCATTCCAATTAGCGCTGCTTCGAGGGTTGTCGTCCCGCTTCCTACGAATGGGTCTGCTACGACAGACCCCGGCGCAAGCCCAGCCGCGTTGACGAGCGAACGCACAATCTGCGGAAAGTACTTGCCCTTGTAGCTGTGGATGCCGTGCGTGAGGTAGTTGTGCGCTTCGGCGCGGTGACCGTCTCGCAGTTCGACGGCTAGCTCAAGCAAGGCGGCGTGATCCGATACCGATCGCCGAACCAGCTTCACGAACCGATCGAAGTAGAACTGGTGCGTTGGCCGTCCCTCGACTGAAGAAGCGAATGCGAGGCGGTGCGCTTGCTTTGGATCTGCAGCTATCGCGGCCTCGAGTGCGGCGAGCCGCCGCTCGAACTCCTGAAGCGGGTACCCCGGCGGATCGACCTTAGGTGCGGAAGACAGCAATGTGTTCCGTCCGGATCTTCCCGATCTTGGGATTGAACGCCTTCCGCCGCGAGTCAATCGGTCGATTCAGCGTCACCACGTGCTCAAGACCCGCTGCCTGAGCTGCTGCACTTACGACCTCGTCATTTCGTACGAGCGTTCCGCGGACGATGGAATCGCCGACAATGATGACCACGTGGGCGTGAGGCTTCAACGCTGGGAGCATTGCCTCGAAGCATGCGCGCATGTCGCCCTCAAACGTCCCGCCGTCACTGCCATTAACAGCTGAATAGGCGCGATGATGGCCGATCTCTTGGGCCTTGAAGAGCCAGGGGTCGGCACCGAGCCAGAGAATTCGGTTCTGGTGGTAGAGGTGGTAGCTCCACGCATTGGGGTACGGCGGCGACGTGACGACAAGCGACACGGTCTCGGGCTGCAGGTAATGGCACGCGCGAGCATCGCCGTCGTGAACCTCTGCGGCAGTCGTGATCGACGCGGCCAGATCTCCGAGGGCTGCGGACGCAGCTAATAGCTTCCTTTGCAGAAGCCGCGTCGCGTCGCCCGACTCGACCGTCTTGTTGCGCCTGACGTAGCGTGTATCGCTGTCTTGCCACGAGACATTAACGACTATCGATGACAGGCACGCGAACAGTACGCTTTGGATCTCGGTGTCCTCCTCTGATTCGCACAGATGCCTGAGAGCGCTTAGCTCGAACGCCACCTCTTCGCTGAACCAAAACTTAAGACCCCGGAACCGCTGCCCCGCTGCGGGCTCCCATCCGATCGGCAAGGTGAGCTCCTGCGTCTGCTGAACCTCACGCGTCAACTTCGGAAGGTTGATCGCGAGCGTGTCGAGCCGAGCAAGCTGCGACGCTGACAGACGACGCGTCTTAGCGCGTGAGCTCACGAGCGCGACCGGGTTCAAATCACCGCCGACGGCGCGACGCCCGAGCCTCAGGGCCTCTACGAGCGCCGTTCCGCTGCCGCAGAACGGGTCGAGCACGAGCTCGCCGGGGCGTGACAAGAGCTCGATCACCTGCTCCGGAAGAGCGGGAACGAACTTCGCCGGATACGGGTGAAGGCCGTGAATGGGGTGCGGAGGACCTGCCTCCGTCAGGGACCAATCAACTGCTCGGAGTCGGTCCGCAGCAAAGCCAGCGTCTATGGCAACGGCCACGCCCACGTGTGAAGGGTACGGAGCGAGCCGGACGGACAGGGCACAGCCGGCAGGTCTGGGTGCTGGGTTCTCTCAGCACCCCAGCCTCGGCTCGCGTTCCGCGCTCCTAAACTCTGCTGTCGTGAGTGACGAAGTCCATCTCTGGGAGGTTCGCAGCGGCGACCGCCTATCGCGGATCCCGCGCGCGAGCCTAAATCTCGAGGCTCGGCTCGAGGAATGGCTCGCTGTCGAAATATCGATTCTCGATCCGGGGCTGCTCGTCATCGGCCGCCAGGTCGAGACGGACTTCGGCGGCTTCATCGACCTCCTATGCGTCGATGCGGCCGGCGATCTCATCATCGTCGAGCTCAAGCGCGACAAGACGCCGCGAGAAATCACCGCGCAGGCGCTTGACTACGCCTCCTGGGTTGTGAACCTGACGCACGAGCGGGTGACATCTATCGCGGAGGGGCACCTCGGCACAGACTTCGGCTCCGCATTCGAGAGCAAGTTCGGGACGGACCTTCCCGAAACTCTGAACGGCGACCACCGCGTCGTCATCGTCGGATCGCTCATCGACGCGAGTTCGGAGCGGATCATCCGTTACCTGTCGGGCGTTCACGGAATGAACATCAACGCCGCGACCTTCAACTACTTTCGACTCGAGGACCGGACGGAGCTCTTGGCGCGGATCTTCCTGATCGAACCTTCCGAGGTCGAGTTGAAGACGCGAACGCTCGGCAGCTCAAAACGGCGCCCGAAGCTGAGCTACCAGGAGCTGGAAGCACAGGCCGACGAGGCTGGCGTAACCGAGCTCTACCAGCATGCTGTTGACGCCTTCGGCTCCGCACTCAGGAGCTACACGTCTACGAGCGGCATCGGGTTTCAGTCGCAAATCGACGGCAGCTGGAAGTCGATCGTCACGTTTACGCCGAGCGAAAGCCAATCAGGCGAGCTGCGCTACCGCCTTTACAAGCACCGATACGCGACGCTCGCGGGCATCACGCTCGAGGAAGCTGAGGCGCTGATGCCGGCGGCCGAAAGGCGAGAGCCGTACCTTCCGGAGAATCCCGACTACGCAGGTTACGAAGGGATGATCACCTCGGCGGCGGAGATCGACCGACTTGCGCAGCCGCTCCGAACGGCTGCGGTGGCGCCGGCTCAAGCTGCGGCAACCAGCTGAACCAAGAGCTCGAGCAGCACAGCCGATACGCCGGCACCGGGTCAACACAGGGTCACAAGAGGTCCCGAAATCGCCCGAACGCGTCCGAGCCTGTTTGGCTCAACCATGGGGATCAGACAGCGCTCCGAGCAACCCCGAGTCCCGCGCCATCCACTTTTAAATCCCAAGGTCGCAGGTTCGATCCCTGCCCGGCCCATTCGCTAAAGCCGCTGCAATATGAGACACGTTCGCGCCGCCACCCAGAGGCCGTCGCAGGGTCGCGGTCAGGGTCAACATCAGCCTCCTGGCCGTTCGAGCCCGATTTCTACGGCTGAAGGCGGTATCCGTGGGTCCGTCTGGACCGACGGCAGCGTCTGGGAGATTCGCGAGGGCGACGATTTGCGACGTCGACACCGAAACATGTGTGCGAATCTCCACGACCGACGCGCCCTTGGGCGAAGGTGCGCACGTGGAAAGCTCGTGGACGAGCACGCAAGCGACGAGTTAGTGATTTCGTACAATCCCACATAGGATCCCATTCTGGTATCATCCTGGTATGAGTAGGCAGATCGCCGTTCGGCTTGACGACGACTTGGTGGCGTTCGTCGATGAGATTGTCGCGAGCGGCAAAGAGCGCAGTCGGGCGGCCGTCGTCGCGCGCGCGCTCGAACGGGAGCGGCGCCGGGTGGCCGCTGCCCGCGACGCGGAGATCCTCGCCGCGACGGGGCCAGATCCCGAGCTGGAGGGCCTGGCCGAGCACACCGCCCGCCTTGCGGTCGATCACTGATGCGCCCGATCCACCTGGCGCGACTCGATAAGTCGCGTCCGGTGGTGGTCTTGACGCGCGAGCTCGTCCGGCCACGGATGAACACGGTGACGGTGGCGCCGATCACTTCCACGATCCGCGGCCTCTCAACCGAGGTCCCCGTGGGAGCCGCGAACGGGCTCGAGGAACTGTGCGTCGTCGCCTGCGATCACATCACGACGATTCCCGCAGCCGCGCTCGGTCGACAGATCGGCCGACTCCTCGATGACCAAGAGGCAACGCTCACCGCCGCGATCCATGCAGCGTTCGACCTGGACTGACCGCACGCGAACCGCGTCCGTTCACTTCGCTTCCGAGGTCGTTGAGGAGCCGAAGGGATGTTGTCTGCGGCGATGACAGGTGGGTGTACGAATGCGTGTACAGGCTCGCCGCCGCACCCGGCAAATCTCCGACAACTCGCCGCGACCCGCCGGGCGGCTCCGCTCGAAGCGGAGCCGCCCGGCTCGGTTCAGGCGGTACGGCCCGCCGTCAGTGTCCGAGGTACGCGTTCGTGTAGTACCTCGACGCCGGCAGCGGCTTCGAGAGCAGCTTCACCGACTTGAGCGCCTGCACGACCGCGGTCCACTCCGACTTGCGCTGGACGAGGAGCGAGCTCGGGTTTCCGAGCGCAGGGATCGTCGCCTGCCAGCCGGAGAGGCTGTATTTCTTCGTGCCGCCGATCTTCGGGTACGCCGCCAGGTAGGCGTCGACGGCGGCGGACGGGTGGGCGATCGACCACGCGAACGCCTTCTTCGTCGCCGACAGGAACGCCTTCGCCTCCGATCCGTGCTTGGCGAGCCACGAGCTCATCGCCGTGTAGACCCAGATCGGCACGTTCGGGGCGCCGAACTTGGTGGCGAGCAGGACGCTCGGGCGCTTGCCGGTCGCGCTCTGCACCTGCGCGATCGCGTAGTTCACCGTGTTCGTGGCGAGGTCGATCTTGCCGGCGAGCATCGGGGCGATGTCGTCGCTCGAGAAGATCGGCTGCTTCACGTCGCTCGCGCTGAGGCCCGCGGCGCGGAGGACGTACGGCATCATCGCCTTCGTCCACGAGTCGGTGAAGATGCCGATCGACTTGCCTTTCAGGCTCTTCAGGTCGATCCGCTTGCCCGGCGCGGCGACGAGCCCCCAGTTGTTCTCCTGCGAGTAGTTCGCGATCGACTTGACGTCGATCCCCGCGGCCTGCGCGAACACGACGTCGGTCGTCGTGTCGAACCCGATGTCGCCCTTGCCGACGGCGAGCATCTTGACGGTCGTCGACGTGGTCGGCGGGATCACGACCTCCACGTTCAGCCCGACCTTCTTGTAGAAGCCCTGGGCGTTGCCAGCGACGAGCGGAACCGCCTCGAAGTCGATTCCCGGCCAGTCGAAGACGACGCGAAGCGTCGTCAAGCTCGCCTTGCTCTTCGCCGTCGGCGCGTGGCTGCGGGTCGCCGCGGACGCGGTCGCGGCAACTCCGATCAGCGCGCCGGCTGCGACGAGCGCCAGCGCGACTCTGCGCCGTCCGGGCCAGCTCCTGAACCGAAGCATGGTGGCACTCTCCTTTCCGTGACGGGTGGTTGACGTTGTCGTCATCTCGCGACCTTCGCGTACCGCGAGACGCGGTCGGGTGAAGTCGCGGTCGGCTCCTCGAACGGGCTCTCGAGGCGGCGGCGCGACCGGAGCCGGCGGCGCGCGGACGAGCGCGTGCGCCACGGCGTCGCGACCGCCTCTGCCGCCGCGACGAGGAGGAACGACGCGACGCCGATCGCGGTGAGCATGATCGTCGCGCCGAACACGCCCTTCGTGTCGAGCGAGGCGTTGGCGGTCTGCAGGTACGTGCCGAGGCCCTGCTGGGCAGAGGCCATCCACTCGCCGATCACCGCCCCCGTCACCGCGTAGGTCGCGCCGATCTTCAGGCCTGAGAAGAGCGGGCTGAGGGTCGCCGGCAGGCGGATGACCAGGAAGCCCCGGACCCGCGTCGCGCCCATCACGCGCGAGAGGTTCACCAGGTCGGGGTCGATGTGCGCGAGCCCGTCGAGCACGTTCACGGCCACCGGGAAGAACACGATCCAGGCGACGATCACGAGCTTCGGCAGCATTCCGAAGCCGAAGAGGATCGCGAGCGGCGCGGCGATCGCGACGATCGGGACCGCCTGGGACGTGATCAGCGTCGGGTAGATGAGCCGCTGCACCGTCTTCGACGCCGACATCAGCACGGCCAGGAGGAAGCCGACGGTCGCGCCGATCAGGAACCCGTACGCGGTCTCCTCGACGGTCTGCACCGTCAGCGACTGGATCACCGACCAGTTGTGGACGTCCGCCGCGATCGCGGACTGAGGCGTCGGCAGCGCGTACGACTTCAGCCCGAACACGAAGATCACCAGGTTCCAGAGCCCGAAGATCAGCCCGACCGCGACCGCCGCCAACGCGAGCCGCGTGAACGCCTTGCGCAGCGTGGCGGGGAACGCTCTCATGCGGGCACCGGCGCGGCCCGCTCGTGGAGGAGGCGGAGCGTGTCGCGCTTGATCTCGGTGAACCGCGGCGACGTGAGCACGTCGATGTCGCGCGGCCGGGGAAGCTCGATCGGGGTGTCGGAGAGGATCCGGCCCGGCCGCCCGCTCATCACCAGGACGCGGTCCGAGAGGAAGATCGCCTCGTCGACGTCGTGCGTGACGAAGAGGACCGTGACGTTGAGGTCGTGGTAGACGGAGAGCAGCCACAGCTGCATCTCGAGCCGCGTCTGCGCGTCCAGCGCGCCGAAGGGCTCGTCGAGCAGGAGCGCGTCGGCGTGCAGCGCGAGCGTGCGCATGAGCGCGACGCGCTGGCGCATGCCGCCGGAGAGCGCGTGCGGATAGTGGTCGAGGAAGTCGCCCAGCCCGTAGCGAAGCGCGAGGCGCACCGCGTCGTCGCGGTCCTGCTTGGTGACGCCGCGGGTCAGCGCGGCGCCGAGCACGATGTTGCCGATGACGGTCCGCCACGGGATCAGGAGATCCTTCTGGAGCATGTAGCCCACGTGGCCCGTCTCGCCGGTCACGTCCCGCCCGTCGAGGAGCACGCGTCCCGAGACGGGGCGCACCAGTCCCGAGATCGTGTTGAACAGCGTCGACTTGCCGCACCCGGAAGGCCCGACGATCGAGACGAACTCCGACCTGCCGATGGTGAGGCTCAGGTGGTCGACGGCCAGCGTGTCGCCGAACCGGATGGTGACGTCGTCGACGACCAGCTTGGGCTCCGCGTGGCCACCGCCGAGGTCTCTCGCCTTCTGCCCGCCCCGCATCGCCCCCACGCTACTCCCTGGCGGCGTTCGGGTCGAAGCCATCTTCGTCGCGCACCGAGAGACGCGGGCTACGGCCCCGTCCGCGGGACGATGCCGGTCCACCCCCGGTTCCCGCGCGCCTCCAGCTCGAGCGCCTCCTCGCACGCCCGCGAAGCGATCGCCTTCACCCGGGCGACGGCGCCCGCGTCGAGTCGCGCCAGCTCGCCGGCGAGCGCCAGCGCGGCGGCGTCGGCGTCCTCGGCGACCCGGTCGACGAGGCCCATCGCGAGCGCCTCCCCCGCGACCACGCGGCGGCCGGTGAGGCACAGGTCGAGCGCGCGTCCGCGCCCGACGAGGCCGGGCAGGGCCCACGCGCCGACGGCGAGGCCGTGCTCGGGGCCGACGAACTGCAGCCATGCGGCGGGCTCTGCCACGCGCAGGTCGCAGGCGACCGCGAGCTGGGCGCCCCCGCCCACCGCCGGGCCGCAGATCGCCGCCAGGACCGGAGCCTCCAGGGCGAGGATCCGCCGGTAGAGGTCGTACAGGCCCTCGCTGACCGAGACGCGCTCCGTCGCGGCGATGGACAGATCCGCGCCGGCGCAGAACTGCCCGGGCGCCGCGGAGCCGAGCACGATCGCCCGCGCCTCCGGCCGCGCGAGCGCGTCGTGCAGCGCAGCCACCAGCTCCGCGTCGAGGGCGTTGTGCCGAGCGGGCCGGTTGAGCCGGAGCCGGAGCACCCCGTCCGCGGGGCGGTCGACGAAAAGCGTCGCCTCGTCGCTCATCGGGCCGTCGGACGTCGGGTGGCGCGCACGGGCGGCGAACGGTAGGCGCGGACGCAGGCCCCCGCAAGGGTCGTCGCCGGCGGCCGTATAGTCCACCGCTATCAGCCTGCGCCAGCCCCGGGAGCAATCCGTGACGGACGCCGTGGCCGCGCGCCGGGTCGAGCCGGTCCGCTTCGACGCCCTGAGCTACCTGCGCGCCAACGCCGCGACGCGCGGCGCCGACCTCGCGGTCTACGACGACGGCGAGACGTTCGACTTCGAACAGCTGCTGCGGATCGTCCTGGCGCTGATGGGCGACCTGCGGAGTCGCGGCGTCGACGCCGGCGACGTCGTGGCCGTCGCCCTCCCGAACGTGTGGCGCTACGTCGCGCTCGAGCTCGCGGTGCCGGCGATCGGGGCCGTGCTGCTGCCGCTGCCGACGAGCCTCGGCCGGCGCGAGGTGACGTCCTCGCTGGAAACGTCCGGCGCCGCGCTGCTGATCGCGGACGCCACCGGGCGCGGCGCGGCGATCGCCGACGCCGCGCGGGAAGTCGCGTGCGTCCGCGCGGTCGTGGCTGCCGACACGCTCGACACGGAGGCACGCGCCGGCGAAGACATGTGGCTGCCGCCCGATCCCGACCGCGTCGTGCAGATCGCGCTCACGTCCGGCACGACCGGCCCGCCGAAGCTCGCGTCGCTGACCGCCCGCCTCAAGCAGCTCACGTTCGAGGGCTTCACGAGCCGTCTCGGCCTCGGCCCCGGCGACCGCATGCTGCCGCTCTCGCCGGTCACGCAGGGAGCGGGCGAGATGTGCCTGTACGCGCTACGCACCGGCGCGGCGCTGATCATGAGCCACGACGCGCGCTTCGACCCGGAACGGGCGCTGGCGCTCGCGGAGCGCACCCGCGCCACCGTGCTCGGCTGCGTGCCCACGATCGTCTCGCGGATGCTCCACTCCCCCGCCCTCGGCGGCACCGACCTCCGCGCCCTCCGCGCCACGATCTCGGCCGGCGCGCCGCTTCCACCCGCCGTCGCCCGCGAGTGGGAGCGGCGGACGGGCAGGCCAACGTGCAGCTTCTACGGGGCGATGGACATCGGGCAGCTCGCGGTGCCGAGCCCGGACGACCCGCCCGAGAAGCGCTGGACGACCGTCGGCCGCCCGCACGACCTCGCCGAGACCCTGATCTGCGACCGGGACGGCGCCCCCGTTCCGCCCGGGCAGGAGGGCGAGATCTGCATGCGCGGCCCGCTCGTCCAGGAGCGCTACTGGGGCGAGGACACGGGCCCGTTCGCGCCGGACGGCTGGGCCCACTTCGGCGACCTCGGCTTCCTCGACGAGGAGGGGTACCTCCACGTCACCGGCCGGCTGAAGGACACGATCATCCGCGGCGGCACCAACGTCAACCCGCTCGAGGTCGAGGATCTCCTGCGCGAGCACCCGGCCGTGCGCGACGTCTGCGTCGTCGGGCAGCCCGACCGCGACCTGGGCGAGCGCGTCGCGGCGTTCGTGATCGCGGCGGAGGGAACCGCGCCGACGCTCGACGAGCTCGTCGCCCATCTGGCGCGCGCGGGACTCGCGCGCTACAAGTGGCCCGAGAGCGTGAGGGTGATCGAGAGGCTGCCGGTCGGGAGCACCGGCAAGGTCGACCGCCGTGCGCTCCGCGCCGAGCTCGGGGGAAGCTGACGGGTGCGCGTCGAGGCGAACGGCATCGAGGTCGCGTGGTTCGAGGTCGGGCGGGGCGAGCCGGTGGTGCTGATCCACGGGCTCGCCGACGACCACCGTGCGTGGCGGCGCGTCCTCGCCCCGCTGGCGATCGCGCGGCGGGCGATTCTCTACGACCTCCGCGGCCACGGGCAGACGGAGTTCGGCGACGCGGACGGCACGCTGCGCCAGCTCGGGGACGACCTCGTCGCCCTGCTCGACGCGCTCGAGCTGCCGCGGGTCACGCTCGCCGGCTTCTCGCTCGGCGGCACGATCGCGATGCGGGCCGCGATCGACCATCCCGGCCGCGTCGCGGCCCTGGCGCTGGTCGCGACCTCGAGCCGCGTCAACGCCGCGGCCCGGGCGTGGTACGAGACCCGTGCGCGGCTCGTCGACGACGGCGACCCGGAGCTGCGCACGACCCTGGACGTCGACACCCGCGACGTCTACCGGAACCGTCCGGACGAGATCGCAGACGGCCTGACGATCCGCCGCCAGTCGACCGCCGACGCACGCGGGTATGCGAACGCGTGCCGTGCGATGGCCGCCCTGAACCAGGCGCCGCTCGACGACGAGCTCGGCTCGATCGCCGTGCCGACGGCGATCCTGGCCGGAGACGCCGACCGGCACTGCCCGCCGCGGGCGGGGGAGATCGTCGCCGCGCGGATCGCCGAGAGCACGCTGCAGGTGCTCCCCGACACCGGCCATCCGATCCCCGTCGAGCGCCCAGACGAGGTCGCCGCCGCGATCGTGGCGCTCGGGAGCGGCTGACGTGGGGATCAGCATCTCGATCGGGATCAGCCCGCGCGAGCCCTTGCGCCGCTTCGCCGACCTCACCGGCGAGCTCGAGCGCCGCGGGGTCGACGAGCTGTGGCTGATCGACTCGCAGCTCGCGATGAAGGACCTCTACGTCGGCCTGGCGCTCGCCGCGGCCGGGACGGAGCGGATGCGGCTCGGCACCGGGGTGACCAACGTCGTCACCCGCCATCCGACCGTCACGGCGAACGCGATCGCGGCGATCGCCGAGCTGTCGGACGGGCGCGCCCTGCTCGGGCTCGGCGCCGGCGACTCGGCCGTCTACGGGCTCGGCGCCCAGCCTTCCCGCCTGGCCGAGGTCGAGGCGGGGCTGCGCTTCTTCGCCGCCGTGCTCCGCGGCGACGCGGGGGTGTGGGACGGACGCAGCTACGAGCTCGGGCGTCCGCTCCCGCCCGTGCCGGTCTACCTGGCGGTCAGCCGGCCGCGGATGTGCCGGCTGGCCGGGCGCCTCGCCGACGGCGCGATCGTCATGGGGCCCGCGCAGCCGGACGTCCTCGCCCGCCAGCTCGGCTGGATCGAGGAGGGAATCGCCGAGGCCGGCCGCGACCGCGCCGACGTCCGCGTCCTCTTCGTCGCCACGCTCTCCGCCCGCGACGACCGCGCCGCTGCGCTCGACGACGTGCGCTCGTGGGCGGCCGCGCAGGCGCGCCTGCTCGCCGACGCGCACGAGCTGCCCGCGAGCCTCGTTCCCTTCACGGACGAGATCGCCCGCGCGAAGGCGGACTACGACTACACGGAGCACCTCTCCACCCGCGCCCGCCACCAGACGACGGTGAGCGACGGGCTCGTGCGCACGCTCGCCGTCGCGGGCACCGTCGAGGAGTGCGTCGAGCGCCTGCGTGCACT
The DNA here is from genome assembly GCA_035652835.1 of Gaiellaceae bacterium. Lineage (GTDB taxonomy): Bacteria > Actinomycetota > Thermoleophilia > Gaiellales > Gaiellaceae > PALSA-600. The sequence goes on along the minus strand of DASRDA010000003.1, from coordinate 149,412 downwards.
GGTGCGGACCGGAATCGACGACCTGATCTTCCCGCTGCTCGGCGGCGGCAGGCTGGAACGCCTCGGCCTGCTCACCGACAGCATCGTCCCGGCGCTGCAGGCCTGAGGACGGACGCGCGTGGACCTCGGGCTGCAGGACAAGGGTGTCGTCGTCACGGGCGGCGCGTCGAACATCGGGCGGGCGATCGCGCTCGGCTTCGCGGCCGAGGGCGCGCGCGTCCTGATCGCCGACATCGACGAGGCGCAGAGCCGGGCGGTGGCCGCCGAGGCGCCGCCGGGCTCGATCGCGCAGCGGCGCACGGACGTCACCGACGCCGAGGACGTCGACGCGGCGATCGCACACGCCGTCGACACGCTCGGCGCGGTCGACGTGCTCGTCAACTGCGCCGGCTGGACGGTCGACCGTCTGTTCGTCGAGAAGCCGCGCGGCGAGTGGGAGCGCGAGATCGCCGTCGACATGTGGGGCTTCATCAACGCCACCCGGTCGGTGCTCCCGCACATGATCGAGCGCGGCTACGGGCGGGTCGTCTCGATCGGCTCCGACGCGGGAAGGATCGGCGAGTGGCGCGAAGCCGTGTACTCGGGCACGAAGGCGGCCGTGATCGCGATGTCGAAGGCGCTCGCCAGGGAGGTCGGCCGGCACAGCATCACCTTCAACGTCGTCTGCCCCGGCTTCACCCCGGGCGCCCCGGAGACGAGCGGCGAGCACTCGATCTGGCGCGGCGAGCAGGGGAGCCGATTCTCCGACGAGGTGCTCGCGAAGGTCGCCCGCTCGTACCCGCTGCGCCGCCTCGGCACCCCCGACGACGTCGTCCCCGCGGTGCTGTTGCTCGCGTCGGACCGCGCCTCGTACATCACCGGCCAGACGTTGTCGGTCAGCGGCGGCTACACGATGATCTGACCACGATGCGGCTCGCCTACGAAGTCACCGTCGCCGCGCCTCCCGACGACGTCTTCGCCTTCGTCTCGGACATCGCGCGCGCGGGGCCGTGCCTCCCGGGCGCCCTGATCGAGGAGACGAACGGCGACGAGCATCGCGGGTCGATGCGCGTCAAGGTCGGGCCGATCGTCGCGAACTACGCCGGAACGCTGCGGTTCGTCGAGCGCGACCCGCGTGCGAGACGCGCCGTGCTGCACGCCCGCGCCGACGAGACCGCCGGCCGGGGCCAGGCGGAGGCGCGGATCGAGACGGCGATCGACGACGTCGAGGGCGCGAGCCGGATCCGCATCGACGCCGACCTGCAGATCCGCGGGCGCGTCGCCCAGTTCGGGCGAGGCGCGATCGAGACCGTCGGCCGGCGGATGCTCGCGGAGTTCGCCCGCAACCTCGAGCGCGCGCTCGCCGGCGCGCCCGAGCCCGCCCGGTCGGCGCCCGCGCCGGACGCGCCTCCGGCCGCTGCGGAGGCCGACGCGCTCGGCCTGCTCGCGGGCGAGACCGCGGCCCGCGTGCTGCGCGCGCTCGTGCCCGCCCTGCTCGGCCTCGGCTACGGCTACCTGCTCGGCCGCCTGAGCGAGCGCAAGGCCGGGGCGGCGCGGCGATGAAGGCGGCGCCGTTCGCCTACCACCGGGTCGCCACCGTCCCCGATGCGCTGGAGCGCCTGTCCGAGCTGGGCGAGGACGCGAAGGTGCTCGCCGGCGGCCAGAGCCTCGTGCCGATGATGAACTTCCGCCTGGCGCGGCCGTCGGCGCTCGTCGACATCACGCGCGTCGGCGAGCTGCGCGGCATCGAGCGCAGCAACGGAAGCCTGCGCGTGGGCGCGTTGACGACGCACGCGGCGGTCGAGCGCGGCCGCGAGCTGGACGGCGGCTACGAGATCCTGCGGCGTGCAGCGGCCTGGATCGGCCACGGCCCGATCCGCTCCCGCGGGACGTTCGGCGGCAGCCTCGCGCACGCCGATCCCGCCGCCGAGTGGTGCGTGCTCGCCGTCGCGCTCGACGCAACCGTCGAGATCGCAGGCCCGCGCGGCGAGCGCGCGCTGCCCGCGGAGGAGTTCCTGCTCGGCTACCTCACGACCGCGCTCGGGCCGGACGAGCTCGTCCGTGCGGTGCGCTTCCCTCGACCCTGTCCGCGCGCGGCGATCCTCGAGCTCGCCCGGCGCGGCGGCGACTTCGCCGTCGTGGTCGTCGCCGCCGCGCTGCCGGCGGCCGGTCCTCCCCGCATCGTCGTCGGCGGCGTCGACCAGGTCCCGGTCCGCGCCAGCGAGGCGGAGCGGGTCGTCGCGGACGGCGGGCTCGCGGCCGAGTCCTTCGCGGACGCCGGCCGCGCGGCGGCCGCGGAGATCGAGCCGATCTCCGACATCCACGGCAGCGCCGAGTACCGGCGACGGCTCACCGCGGCGCTCGTCGCGCGGGCGCTCGCAGCGGCGGTCGAGAATGGCGGCTGACGACCGCGCCGGTGGCCGCTGGGTCGGCCGCCGGATCACACGCCTGGAGGATCATCGGCACCTGACGGGGCGCGCGACGTTCGTGGACGACGTCGTCACGCCGGGCATCCTGCACCTCGCCTTCGTGCGCGCGCCGCACGCGGCTGCGCGGATCCTCGAGGTGAGCACCGCGCCGGCGTTCGAGGCCGAGGGCGTGCGGGCCGTCCTGACCGCGTCCGACCTCGTCGACGCGGCGCCGCTGGTTCCGCGGCTGAACCGCTCCGAGTTCGTCGCCGTCGAGCTGCCGCTGCTCGCCCGCGACGTCGTCCGGCACGCCGGCGAGCCCGTCGCGATGGTCGTCGCCGACTCCCCGCACGCGGCCGAGGACGGCGCCGAGCTGGTGGCCGTGCGCTACGAGCAGCGCGACGCGGTCGCCTCGCTCGACGCCGCCCTCGCCCCGCGCGCGGCGCCGGTCCACGACGAGGCTCCGTCGAACGTGCTCCTCGACGTGCAGCTCGCCGACGATCCGGAGCTGGACGGCGTCTTCTCGGACGCCGACTGGGTGGTGGAGGCGACCTTCTCCTCCGGCCGGCTGTCGGCCGTGCCGCTCGAGGGCCGCGCGTGCCTGGCCGAGTGGGAGCGAAGCGGCCGGCGGCTCGTGCTGCACAGCTCGACCCAGGTTCCGCACATCGTCCGCACGGCGCTCGCCGGGATCCTCGGCCTCGACGAGCACCGCATCCGGGTGGTCGCGCCCGACGTCGGCGGCGGCTTCGGGCAGAAGTGCGTGTTCGCGCGCGAGGAGGCGCTGGTGTGCCTCGCCGCCCGCGCCGTCGGCGCGCCCGTGAAGTGGGTGGAGGACCGTGTCGAGAGCCTCGTCGCGGGCTTCCAGGGCCACGAGCAGGAGCTCTCGGTGCGGGCGGCGTTCGACGCCGGCGGGCGGATGCTCGCGCTCGACGCCGACATCCTCTGCGACGTCGGCGCCTACTCGACGTACCCGTTCACGTGCGGCGTCGAGCCGCTGATGGCCGCGACCGAGATGCCGGGCCCGTACGCGGTCCCGCACTACCGGGCGCGGGCGCGCGCGGTGGCGACGCACAAGACGCCGATGGCGCCGTACCGCGGCGTCTCGCGCCCGCAGATGGTGTTCGCGATGGAGCGGCTCCTCCAGAAGGCGGCCGGGCGGCTCGGCATCGAGGTCGACGAGATCCGGCGGCGAAACCTCGTCCCGCGGGGCGCGTTTCCGTACACGAGCCCCACCGGCCTCCGGATCGACTCCGGCTCGTACGAGGAGTCCGTCGAGCTCTGCGCGCGCACGCTCGACCTCGCCGCCTTCCGCGCGCGCCAGCACGCCGTGCGCGACGAGGGCCGCCTGCTCGGCATCGGCTTCTCGTGCTTCGCCGAGCGCACCGGCTACGGCACCGAGGCGTTCAGCCAGCGCCGCATGGAGGTGACGCCGGGCTACGACTGCGCGCGGATCCGCATGGACCCCTCCGGCGCGGTGCTGCTCGCCGTCGGCACCTGCGGCCACGGGCAGGGCCACGAGACGACGCTCGCGCAGGTCGCCGCGGACGAGCTCGGGCTCGCGCCCGGCCGGATCGAGGTCGTCCAGGGGGACACCGACCTGACGCCGTACGGCTGGGGCACGTTCGCCAGCCGGTCGATGGTGGTGGGCGGCGGGGCGACCCGCCGCGCCGCCGCGATGCTCGCGGACCGGCTGCGCGCACTGGCCGGACACCTGCTCGAGGCGGCCCCGGGGGAGATCGAGCTGCGCGACGAGCACGCCTGCGTGAAGGGCTCGCCCGCGCGCCGCGTCTCGTTCCGGCAGGTTGCGCGCCTCGCGTACCTGAACACCGACCGCCTGCCGGACGGGCTCGAGCCGGGGCTGGAGTGCGTCGCGTCGTTCGATCCGCCCGGAACGTTCTCCAACGCCTGCCACGGCGCGATCGTCGAGGTGGACCCGTGCACCGGCGCGGTGACGATCGAGCGCTACGTCGTCGTCGAGGACTGCGGCGTCATGGTCAACCCGGCGATCGTCGAGGGCCAGGTGCGCGGAGGCGTCGCGCAGGGAATCGGCGCGGCGCTCTACGAGGAGCTCGTGTACGCGCCCGACGGCCAGCTGCAGAACGCGTCGCTGATGGACTACCTCGTCCCCTTCGCCTCCGAGATCCCGCCGATCGAGATCCTCCACCTCGAGACGCCCTCGGAGCTCTCGGAGACCGGGGCGAAGGGCATGGGCGAGGGAGGCATGATGGGGGCGCCCGCGTGCATCGCGAGCGCGGTCGCCGACGCCGTCGCGCACCTCGGCGTCGAGGTCGACCGTATCCCCGTCACGCCTGAGCGCCTGCTGCAGGCGATCTCGACCGCGTCCCTGACGACCGCGGCTGTTGGCGGGTGAGACGTCCTGTGTCAACGTCGAGCCCCTGCCCGTTCCTCGGGCGTCGCTGGCAAAGGAGCCGAGCCCGAGGGCCGAGGGCCGTACAGGTGGTACGACCGATGGCCCGAGGGCGCTGGATCCTGCCGCCAGCGGCGCCAGGCGTCGGCGGAGGCCGGCTGCGCCGGCCGGGAGCCGACGCCGGCGAGGGACGGGCATGAGCGCCGACCTGCACCTGATCTCGATCACCGTCAACGGCGAGCGGCACGAGCTGGCGGTCGAGGCGCGCCGAACGCTCGCCGACGTGCTGCGCCACGACCTCGGCCGGACGGGGACGCACGTCGGCTGCGAGCACGGCATCTGCGGCGCCTGCACGGTCCTCCTCGACGGCCTCCCCACCCGGTCCTGCCTGGTGTTCGGCGTCCAGGCGGACGACTGCGAGGTCGAGACGGTCGAGGGGCTCGCAGAGGGCGACGTGCTGAGCCCGCTGCAGCAGGCGTTCTCGGACGCCCATGCCCTCCAGTGCGGCTTCTGCACGCCCGGGTTCCTCATGGTCGCGACGGCGCTGCTGCGCGAGAACCCGCATCCGAGCGACGAGGAGATCCGGGCCGCGGTGGCCTCGAACCTCTGCCGCTGCACGGGCTACGAGCCGATCGTCGACGCCGTCCGTGCCGCGGCCGCCGGCGCGAGCGCCGCCTGACGCGAACGCGTTCGTGATTCGCGCCGACTGTCTCCGGGCATCTGCCGCCGGCACGGTTCAGTCGACCGAGGAGGCGAAGTGTCCGAGCAGGTACCAGGCCAGAGCGACAGGGACGACACCCGCGAATGGGACGCGAGCCGGGTCCCGGACCGCGACGACGGCGAGGAGAACGGGACGAGCGACGCCGACGAGGCGGCCCGCCGGCAGGAGCAGCAGGAGCAGACCGGCCAGGAATCGGCGAGCTGACCGGCCCCGGCCGGGGGAGCGCTCGGCCCGACCGGTCACAGGATCTTCGAGAGGAACGACCGGGTGCGCTCGTGGGCGGGCGCCTCGAAGAAGTGCTGCGGGGGACCCTCCTCGATCAGGAGGCCGTCGTCCATCATCACGACCCGGTCGGCAGCCTTGCGCGCGAAGCCCATCTCGTGCGTGACCACGATCATCGTCATCCCCTCGCGCGCGAGCTCGACCATCACGTCGAGCACCTCGCCCGTCACCTCCGGATCGAGCGCGCTCGTCGGCTCGTCGAAGAGCATCAGCGCCGGCTTCATCGCGAGCGCGCGCGCGATCGCGACGCGCTGCTGCTGCCCGCCCGAGAGCTTGCCGGGGTACGTGTCGCACTTGTCGCGGAGCCCGACGCGCGCGAGCAGCGCCAGCGCTTCTTCCTTCGCCCGCTCTTCCGGCACGCCGCGCACGTGCACCGGCGCCTCGATCACGTTCTCGAGCGCCGTCTTGTGCGGGAAGAGGTTGAACCGCTGGAAGACCATGCCGATCTCGGTGCGCTGCCGCGCGATCGAGCGCTCCGAGTCCTCGGCCAGGCGACCGTCGCGCTCGCGGTAGCCGATCAGGTGGCCGTTGACGGTGATCCGTCCGCCGTCGATCTTCTCGAGGTGGTTGATGCAGCGGATGAACGTCGTCTTCCCCGAGCCCGACGGGCCGATGACGCAGACGGTCTCGCCGCGCGTGACGGTGAGCGAGACGCCCTTCAGCACGTGGAGCCGGCCGAATCGCTTCTCGACGTCGACCGCCTCCATGACCACGTCGCTCACACGCGGCCGCCGATGCGGAGCATCCGGGCGCCGAAGCTGCCCGCGGGCGACCACATCTGTGCGACCCGCTCGCGGAAGCCGAGCTCCTCCGCCTCGCTGACGGTCAGCTTGCGCTCGATCTGCGCCTGGATGAGGCTCCAGACGGTCGTCAGGACGAGGTACCAGAAGGCGACGGCGATGAAGTACTCGACCGGGAGAAACGTCGCCGAGTAACGAATGTCTGCGTCCTCGAACAGCTCGTAGACGCCGATGAACGCCAGCAGCGACGTCGTCTTCAGCATGTTGTTGAACTCATTGCCGAGCGGCGGGACGATCACGCGCGCGGCCTGGGGCAGGACGATGCGGCGCATCGCGAGCCGGTACGTCATCCCGAGCGACTTCGCCGCCTCCATCTGCCCCTTGTCGACAGCGTCGATGCCCGCACGGATGATCTCGCGCATGTACGCGCCTTCGTTGACGGCGAGCGCGACGATGCCCGCGACGATCGCGCCGTTCACGGAGAACGCGCCGAAGTCGACCGTCCGCGGGAACAGGTCGACGCCGAAGAAGAGATTGGCGCCGAAGTAGACGAAGAAGATCTGCACGATCACCGGCGTGCCGCGGAAGACGAGGACGTAGAGGCCCGAGAGCAGCCGCAGCGGCAGCAGGCGGGACATCCGGAACAGCGCCGCGACCAGCCCGAGCACGACGCCGATGAACTGGGCGATCACCGAGATGTAGACCGTGCGCTCGAGCGCGACCGCGAACGCGTGGTCCGGGTGGAAGATCCGCTGCCAGATCACGTGCCACTCGACGGCTGCCAGCACGTGCGTCATCGCACGCCGAGCGTCGCGCGCAGCGCCGGCCGCGACGCGGAGAAGCGGGCGGGCAGCGTCGGCTCGTCGCCGGCGGCGAGCGCGGCGAGCAGCTCGCCGAGGAGCGGCACGAACTTGAATCCGTGCCCGCCGAGCCCGACGCCCAGCACGAGCGGTCCCTGCCGGTCGACGACGAAGTCGTCGTCCGGCGTGCCGGCGTAGAGGCACGTCTCCGGCGAGAGCGGCGTCGGATCGAGCCCGGGCAGGCGGCGGCGCACGTAGTCGACGTGACGTTCGATCCACTCGCCGTCCACGTCGAACGGGCCGCGATCGGCGTCGACCGGCAGCGGGCCGAGCGCCTGGCCGACCTTGACGCCCGCGCCCGTCCCGCCGTCGGGGACGACGTAGGCGTACCAGTCGGGCCGCGCGGCGTCGGTCTCGACGAACGTGGTCAACCGCTCGCTCGTGCGCGGACGGAAGTACGCGACGTGCGTCAGCGTCGTCTCGATCGCGAGCGGCCGGCCGGCGGCGGCAAGCAGCCGCGACGCCCAGGCGCCGGCCGTGACGACGGCGACCGGCGCCTCGATCTCGCCGTCCGCGAGCTCGACGCGGACGGCGTCGGAGTCGACCGAGAGCCCGCGGGCCGCGGTGCGCTCGAGGACGGTCGCCCCGGCGGCGCGCGCGAGCCGGACCTGCGCGGCGATCGTCCTCTCGGCCAGGCAGACGCCCGCGTCCGGGTGGTAGAGCACCCGCCCGCCGGGGGGCTCCGACAGCCACGGGAAGCGCTCGGCGGGCAGCCACTCGTGCCTCGCGCCGCACGCCGCGAGCGCGTCCGCGCACAACTCGGCCTCCGGGCCGGCGTCGAGCCCGCCGGTCGTGACGAGCAGCTGCTCGCCGGCCGCGGCCTCCAGCCGGCGCCACGCGTCGAGCGCGCGCACCGCGAGCTCGACGTAGTCCGGCTCCGGGTAGGCGAAGCGGAAGATGCGCGTCGGGCCGGTCGACGAGCCGCGGCGATGGCCGACCTCGAACTGCTCGAGGAGCACCACCGCGAGCCCCCGCTCGGCCAGCCGCCTCGCGGCGGCGGAGCCGACCGCTCCGCCGCCGACGACGACCGCATCAGCGTGCATCAACCGCTCAGCACTTGTGCGGCTTCAGCGCGAACGCCTGCATCCGCCACTTCTTCAAGATCGCGCACATCGAGCCGTTCGCGTACATCTTCGCGATGCCCTTCCGGAGCGACGTCTCGAGCGAGGTCTCGTCCTTGCGGAGCCCGACCGCGACGGGGACGACCGCGAACTGCGGGCTTCCGACCACGAAGTCCTTCGGATCGAGCCGGACGTAGTTGATGACCACGGGCGAGTCGCCGAAGTAGAAGTCGACCTTCCCGGTGCGAAGCGCGTTCGCGGCGTCGGTGTCCTTCGGGAACGAGACGATCTGGATCTGCTTCTTACCCTCCCGCTTCAGCGTCTTGTTCGTCGCCTGTAGCAGCGCCAGCTCGGTCGTCCCGACCTCCTCCGCCACCGACTTGCCCGCCAGCCCGGTGAGGCTGGCGACGTGCTCCGGATGGTGCTTGTTCGCCATCAACGTCTGCCCCACGTCCAGGTACTCGACGAAGTTGATCTGCTTCCTCCTCGCCGGCGTGTCCGACATGCCGCTGATGATCGCGTCGCACTTCTTCGACTCGAGAGCGGCGATGATCCCGTCGAAGCCGGTGTTGGTGAAGACGGCCTTCTCGCCCATCAGCTGTGCGAGCTTCGTGCCGATGTCGATGTCCGAGCCCGCCGGCGTCGTGCCCTTGTAGAACTCCTCGGGCGGATACGTGATGTCGCTGCAGAAGACCAGCGACCCCGCACGCGCGGCGTGCGTCGTCGAGGGACCGATCGACGCAGCGTTCACGCTCGCGACGGCGACGATCGCAAGCAGGGCCGCGCCGAACAGGCTGACGAGTGTCATGCGTCCCATGAGGGCTCCTTCTGTGGCTCGGTGGCTGACTCCGCGGGGAGGGTCGAAGCTGAACCCGCGACGACTATAGCCCGCGCCGTCGCGCGAGCGGGAGCCTCGCAGGGGTGCGCGTCGTGGTCGTCGGCGGCGGCGTCGTGGGAACGACGATCGCCCTCGAGCTCGCGACCGCGGGCATCGAGGTGACGCTGCTGGAACGCGACGCGAACGTCGGCGGTGGTGCCTCGCGCGGCAACGCCGGCTACCTCTGTCCGAGCCACGCGGCGCCGCTGCCCTCGCCGGCCGCGCTTCGTGCCGGCCTGCGATGGCTGTTCCTGCCCGGAAGCCCGCTGACGATCCGGCCGCGCCCCGCGGCGCTGCCGTGGCTCGCGCAGTTCGTCGCCGCCTGCACGCCCGCTCGAGCCGAGCGTGCGCTGCGCTACCTGCGCCCGCTGGCGCTCCAGTCGCTCGACCTGCATGCCTCCCTCGCGGCGCGCGGCGTGGCGACCGGCTTCGAGCGCAGGGGCATCCTGAACCTCTACGAGACCGAGAGAGGCCTGCGGAGCGGCGCAGTCGAGGCGGAGCACGCGGCGAGGGCCGGCGTGCGCGCGGCCGTTCTCGACGCGAGGGACGTGCGGGCGCTGGAGCCCGCGATCGCCGCTCCGGTCGCCGGCGGCGTGTTCTACGAGGACGACGCGCAGTGCGACCCCGCGGCCTACGCGGATGCCGTCGCCGGCGCCGCTCGACGCGCCGGCGCGGAGATCGTCACGTCGGCGGAGGCGGTGAGGATGGAGCGGCGCGGCTCACGCGTCACGCGCGTCGAGACGACCCGCGGCGACTTCGACGCCGACGAGGTCGTGCTCGCCGCGGGCGTGTGGACGCGCGACATCGCCCGGACCGCCGGCCTCGCGCTGCGCCTCGAGCCCGCGTACGGCTACCACGTCGACGTACGCCCGGCCGAGTCGCAGCCGACGGTGCCGGTGTTCCTCCAGGAGGCGCGGGTCACGACGACCTCGTTCGCGGACCGCTTCCGCGTCACCGGGATGCTCGAGCTCTCGGGCCGCGCCGGGCGCGTCGGCGCGAGGCGGGTCGACGCGATCGTCCGCGCCGCTGCACGCGTCTTCGGGACGAGCGCGGTCGGCGAGATCGTCGAGGTGTGGCGCGGGCCGAGGCCGTGCTGCCCCGACGGCCTGCCGGCGATCGCCCGGGCGCCGGGCCTCGACAACGTCGTCGTGGCGACGGGTCACTCGACGCTCGGACTGACGCTGGCGCCGCTGACGGGCGTCCTCGTGCGCGAGCTCCTCCTGCGCGAGCCTCCGACCGCCGACCTGCGCCCGCTCGGCCTGCAGCCGAGCGAGCGCCGCGGCGCGCTCGCCGGGACGGCCGCGTAGGCCGGCCCCGGCCGCGCGGATCAGCGCAGGCGCGCGAGCCGGTCGGCCTCGTCCAGCCAGCTGTTGACCGCGCGGATGACGTCCTCGCGCGGAGGCACTCCGGCCGGGAACAGCGACCGGAGGAGCTGGTCGCGATTCGCACCTGCGCCCGATGCGCCGTTGCGCGACGCGCCGCGCGTTCCGCGCGACGTTGCCGCGCCCCGCCGGCCGCCCCGGCTGCGCCTCGCGGCGGTGGACTGGCCCGCGACGCCGTGAGCGCGCCGCCGATGCGCTCCCAGTGCCGCCGCACGCGAGAACGTGCGGCCGCACTCGGGACAGGTGAACGTCTCCGTCGCGGTCGTCCCCGTCGATCCTGCACGGCGCGTGGTCGACGTCGCCTTCGTCTTGCGACTGCGCGTCTTCGATCTCGCGGACGACGATTTGCGGGCTCTCGGCATGGCCGTTACCTCCAACCGGATGGTCGTTGCGCGCCGCCGTCACACACACGACCAGCGCAAATGGTTGTCGACAAGCCGCTGAACGATACTCCGGCGGAAAACCGGGGCCGCCGCCGGCCGGCCGCCGCGCCGTGTTGACAGCGACTGCATACGTATGCTTACGTTCGTTTCCCGTGGTCTCCACAACTGCCGGGGCTGCCGGCCGGGCCGGGAGAGACCGAGTCGAAACGAAGGAGGCGGGATGGCAGCAGACGAGCAGGACGGCGTCGGCAAGGAGCAGCGCGAGCTTTCACGGCGCCGGTTCCTCAAGCATGCAGGGGTGGCGGCGGCCGCGGTGCCGCTCTACGGAGGCCTGGCCGACATCCTGAGCGAGCAGGGCGCAAGCGCCGCGACGTACAAGCGCAACGACGACAACGCGTTCTTCGCGAGCCACCCGAAGTACCACTTCGTGATGATCTGTCACGTGACGACGAACTCGTTCTTCACGGCGACGATCTACGGCATCCAGGACGCCTGCGCCCTGACCGGCTGCACGTACCAGTGGACGGGGTCGGCGACCTCGAACGTCGGGCAGATGGTCTCCGCGTTCAACAGCGCGATCGCCGCAAAGGCGAGCGGCATCGGCTGCTGCCTGATCGACAACACGGCCTTCAACAAGCCGGTCGACAGCGCGCTCGGCCACGGCATCCCCGTGATCGCGTACAACGCGGACGTCTCGGCGGGCGTCCCGAACCACCGGATGGCGTACGTCGGCCAGAACAACCTCACCGCGGGCGCCGCGGTCGCGCAGCAGATCCTGAAGACCGGCGTGAAGAAGGGCGACCTCGTCGCCGGAATCATCGCGACGCCGGGCACCGGCAACATCCAGCCGCGCATCGACGGCGCCAAGCCCGTGCTGGAGAAGGCCGGCATCAAGTTCGTCGAGGTCGGCACCTCCGCGACCGAGGGAGCGCCCGAGTACAACAAGATCGCCTCGTGGTACGCCGGCCACAAGGACGTGAAGTTCATGTTCGGCGTCGACAGCGGCGACAGCGACGCGATCGCGCAGTTCATCCAGAAGAACAACCTGCAGGGGAAGGTCGGCGGTGCGGGCTGGGACGTCGGCACGCCGGTGGTGCAGGGCATCAAGGCCGGCCACCTGACCTTCACGATCGACCAGCAGGCCTACCTGCAAGGCTTCGACACGATCATGCAGCTCTACCTGTACAACGTCTCGGGCGGACTGATGAAGCCGACGAACACCGACACCGGCCTCGGTATCGTCGTCAAGTCGAACGTCGGCCCGTACCTGGCGAAGAACCCCTTCGAAGGGACCGCTTCGAAGCGCAAGGCCCTGAAGCCGCCCGCGAAGATCCCGTTCTAGCCGCGAGCGTGCGACCGGGCGCGCCCACGCCTGCAACTGCCCCGGCGGCCACGTCGCCGGGGCAGCCGCATCCCGCGTGGGCGCTGGGGCGCCGCGTCCTGCGCCTCTTCCTCTACCAGCGCGAGCTCACGCCGGTCCTGATCACGATCGGGCTGTTCGCGTACTTCACGGTCCGCGCCGGCTCGACGTTCACGGACCAGCTCAGCCTCAGCTCGGCGGCCGGCTACGCGGGGCCGATCGGCGCGATCGCGGTCGGCGAGGTGCTGCTGCTCGTCCTCGCCGAGATCGACCTCTCGACCGGACAGATCTTCCTGTTCGGCCCCTGGGTCGAGTACTGGCTGCACAGCGACGGGCTGCCGCTCGTCGCCGCCATCCTGCTCGCGCTCCTCGTCTGCTGCGGCGTCGGCGCGATCAACGGACTGATCACGGTTCGGCTGAACGTGCCGTCGTTCGTCACCACGCTGGCGATGAACTTCGTCCTCTTCGGGCTCGTGCTCATCTACTCGAACGACGCCCAGGCCTCGCCGATCCCGCTGTCGGACGGCTCGGGCTTCTCGAGCAAGCTGATGGGAACCTGGGTGTGGTCGGAGATCCTGTGGGTGCTCGCGATCACGATCCTGATGGCGGTGCTGCTCACGCGCACGCGCTTCGGCACGCGGATCGTCGCCACCGGCGGCAACCTCATCGGCGCCGCCGAGGCGGGTGTCCCGGTGCGGCGCGTGAAGGTCTGGTGCTTCGTGATCAGCGCCTTCCTCGCCGGCCTCGTCGGGATCGTCGACGCCGTCAAGTACGGCAACCTCGACCCGGGCAACTTCGGAGTCGACTACATCCTCTACGCCGTCGGCGCGTGCGTGATCGGCGGCACCGCACTCACCGGCGGTCGCGGAACGGTGATCGGAGCGTTCATCGGCGCGATCCTGATCGGCGTGCTCGAGGACGGGCTGACGCTGATCGGCGTCAGCACGAACGACTTCTACGTGTGGGTCGGCGTCGTGATCATCTTCGCGATGGCGTTGAACGCGCAGTTCGACCGCCTGCTCGCGCGCACGAGGGGAACGTGAGCGTCGAGGCCGCCGCACAGCCGCCCGCCGCACCGGCATCCCAGCCGGTGCTCGAGGTGCGCGGAGTCACGAAGCGGTTCGGCGCGCTCGTCGTCCTCCGCGGCATCGACCTCGTCCTGCGCCAGGGCGAGGTGCTCGGGCTCGTCGGCGACAACGGCGCCGGGAAGAGCACGCTCGTCAAGATCCTCAGCGGCTTCCACCAGCAGGACGAGGGCGACGTGATCGTCGGCGGCGAGCGAGTCCGGTTCAACTCCGTCGAGGCCGCCCGCGCCCACGGGATAGAGACGGTCTACCAGGACCTCGCGCTGATCCCGCAGCTCCCCGTCTACCTCAACCTGTTCCTGGGGCACGAGCTGACGAAGCTCGGGCCGCTCCGCTTCCTCGACAAGCGCGGCATGCGCAGGCTCTCTCGCCAGTATCTCGACGACATCAACGTGCACGTGCCGAGCGTCGACGCCGAGACCGAGCAGCTCTCCGGCGGGCAGCGGCAGGCGATCGCGGTCGCGCGGGCCGTGCGCGCGGCGCGGAAGATCCTGCTGCTCGACGAGCCGCTCGCGGCGATGGGCGCGCGCGAGTCGCGCCTCATCATCGACCTCGTCAAGGACCTCGCCTCGACCGGCCGCGTCTCGATCATCGTGATCGACCACAACTACGCCCATCTCTTCGAGCTGTGCGACCGCATCAACGTCATGCAGGGCGGCAGGATCACCACCGACCAGCAGGTGCACGAGACGTCGCTCGAGAAGCTGACCGAGCTGATGGTCTCGAGCTACCGCCGCCAGATCGAAGCGGTCTCGAACGCGGGCGCCTAGACCCGGTCGCGCGCAGGCCGAGCGTGCCTGATCAGGGCGGTCCGATGACGTCCCGGACGAGCGTCGGCTCGAGCTCCCGGAGGCGCAGAAGCCCCCTCACGTGGGCGACCGGCACCCACGGCAGCCAGTTTCTGTTCAGGCCCTTGCCGCGGGGGATCGCGAGCGACCAGTGCTCCTGCTGCCAGCCCGGGCCGTGAAGGTCGTACGTCCTGCCGGGAAATGCGAACATCGCCTTCGACCCGTGCGTGACGAGCCGCGCGACTAGAAGGTAGTGGTCGTCCTGTGTCAGCTCGGCGAGGCGGGCGAAGGCTGCTGCGTTCGCGGCGAGGAAGCCGTCGCACATCGAGACGCCCGTTGCGATCAGCTGGATGCCCACGTTGGGGACGCCCGGCTTCCAGTGGAGCCCGGCCGGGTCGGCGTCGGCAGGCATCGGAACGTTCCAGATGTAGACCCACGTCTCTGCAACGTCCGCGGCGACCTTCGCCCGGTCGATCCAGAGCCGACCGCCCGTTGCGTCCGCGAGTGCGAGGAATGCCTCCAGGGCGAGTACCGCAGCCTCCTTGTCGACGACATTCGGGTTGTCGAGCGTCGCACCGGCGAAGCAAGCATCGTTGCCGCCGCTCGCCCACACGTATTCCCCTGCACGTTCGGCCGCGGCGAGATAGCGGTCGTCGCGTAGAACCGCTGCCAGGCCGCAGAGGAGGGGAACGGGGGCATAGGTCGTAGTCCGGGAGTCGTCGAGCACGGCCCCGGTTCCCGCTTCCCAGGCGCGGGGGAAGGATCCATCCGCCGCCTGCGCGGCGAGGAACCAGTCGCCGCCCGCGCGCGCCCAGGCCAGCCAGCGCCGCCTGCGGGCCTGCGAGACGCCGTCGAGCCGGCAGGCGGACAGGGCCGCCGCACACCCCTCCGCCAGCGATCGCGCATAGACGGCCGGTCGCCCGTCGATCGCCCGGTACGTCGTGACCGAGCCTTGCGCGAGGTCGAATCCCTCGCCTTCGGGCGGGTCGAGCCGGAGACCGGCGAAGCAGTCGAGGATCTCAGTGCCGAGGCGACGGTAGCGATCGCCGGTCGCGTCGCGGTGGTTCGCGCCGACCCGAAGCAGGAGCTCGCCGGCATCGGTGTTCGCGCCGACGAAGCCCATCAGCGCTTGCTGCGAGCCCGCCGGATCGCCGGTGACCGCGTCCACCTCCAAGGGAACTCCCGTGAGGTTCCCGTGCGTCGCGACCCGGCTCGCCAGGACGGAGCATGCGAGATCGGCAGCGCTTTGCAGAGGAACGTCCTGGACGCACGGCTCAAGCTCTTCCCACGCCCAGCGCCACACCTCGCGGAAAAAGCCGTGCATCGAGGTCGAGTGACCGAGCAGGATCGCCACGTCGTAGGACTGGGCCACCCCCGCCTCGCAGGGATGGAAGCGCCGCCGCCAGCGGCGGACCTGCCGCAGCGGCAGCCCGCCGCTGGTGTAGGTGACTTCGCCCTCGCTCCCGGGCATCGCGATCGTCAGCTCGAGTCGCCCACGCCGCTCGACAGCACCGAGCGAGGCGAAGCCGAAACGGGTGTCGATCAGCGACTCGCCGCCCTCGACCTCCCCGCCGTCGTCCGCGGTCGTCGATGCGTGTGGGTCGGCGTGGAGGAGCGCCGCCGAGGCTCCATCGGGATAGCGGAGAGCGAAGAGGGGAGCCGCCAGGCGGTCTTCGCGAATCAGCACGGTTCTCGCGCCCCCGCGCCGCTGGGGGGCGCCCCCGATCGCGAGATCGGTGACCGGCTCGGCATCGCCGTACACGGCTCCCGGCGCGAACGGAGCG
Source organism: Gaiellaceae bacterium (assembly GCA_035652835.1). Lineage (GTDB taxonomy): Bacteria > Actinomycetota > Thermoleophilia > Gaiellales > Gaiellaceae > PALSA-600. The sequence continues at coordinate 133,334 of DASRDA010000003.1, read as the reverse complement.
ACCGCGTCCCAGCCTGCGGCCCGGTCCCTGCGGAGACACAGCGCGGTGGCAAAGCCGCCCTGCGCACCCGTTGCGACAGCGGCCCGTCTCGCGCAGCGCACGGTGCGGTCGGTCGCCCGCCACTCGTCGACGACGCGGATGACCGGTCCTTCCTCGAGGACGACGTCGGCGACCCCGCGGACGAGCCCCGGCGCGTGTTCCACGCGGTCGTAGCCGACGTTGATGGGGCGGCCGGGCCGGGACGACAACGTCACCTGAACCGGTCGCGCGTGCTCGAGCACGAGCTCCGCCAGGCGCAGGCGGATACCTGTCGTCCGTTCCCCGGCGAGCGAAGAGACGGAGAGAAGCGAGCCGCTCATCCCTTGATGCCGGCGGTGGCGAAGCTCGGAACGATCAGCCGTTGAAAGGCGAGGAACATGCAGACGATCGGGATCGTCAGCAGCACCACCCCCGCCATCTGGACGGTGGTCAGCGTGTAGAACTGAGACTGCAGGCTGTTCAGGCCGACCGTGAGAACGTAGTGGCTCGGATCGGTCGTGAACGTCACGGGGATCATGAAGCTGTTCCACGTCCACGTTCCCGCGAGAATCGCCTGCGTCGCGATTCCGGTCATCGTCAGCGGTGCGGCGATCTTCAGGAACGACCTGAACCTTCCGGCGCCGTCGATCATCGCTGCCTCCTCGACCTCGACCGGCAGCGTCGAGAACGACTGACGCATCAGGAAGATCAGGAACGGGTTGACCATGAACGGCACGATTAGCGCCTGGTAGGAGTTCAACCACCCGAAGCTCGAGATCAGCAGGTAGAGCGGGATCAGGATCGCCTGAAGGGGAACCATCAGCACGGCCAGGATCACCGCGAAGACGAGCGCACGTCCCGGGAACCGGATCCGCGCCAGCGCGTAACCGGCCATCGTGTTGACGACGACCGCGCCGACGATCACGCCCGCGGTGACGAACGCGGTATTCGCGTACCAGCGAGCGATCGGCGCATGGCCGAAGACGTAGCGGTAGTTCCACAACGTGAGCCGCCCCGGCCCGACGAGATGGAGATAGTCGCTCGGAGCGAGAAGCGACGCGTACGCGGCAAAGAGCAGCGGGCCGATCATGATCAGGCCGCCGCCGGTGAGAAACGCGTATTTGAGGACGGCGACCGCCCGCTGCCGAGCACGCGGTGCGGTCACGCCTGCTCCGGCAGGAGCTTGCGGGTGATCAGCGTCCCCAGGAAGACGATCGCGAGCAGGATGACCGCCGCAGCGCTCCCGTAGCCCAGGGCGTTGAGGCGAAACGCCTCCTGGTAGATGAAGACGACGAGGGTCGAGGTGGCGCCGGCGGGGCTGCCGAGGATCGTCCCGCCGGAGACGACATACGCCTGGTCGAAGATCTGCACGGCCTGGATCAACCCCGCGACGACGACGAAGATCAGGAACGGCCGCAGGCCCGGAACCGTCACCAGGCGAAACCGCTGCACGGCGGTCGCGCCGTCGACCTCGGCGGCTTCGTAGAGGTCGCGGGGAATCCCCTCCATCCCACTGATGAACGTGATGACGTAGAGCCCGACGAACATGTAGACGTAGACGACCACGAGAAACGGCAGCGCGAGGTGGACGTCGGCGTACCACGTCGTGTCCGGGATGTGCAGGTGCGCAGCAAGCGATGCGAGCGGTCCTCCCGCGACGAACAGCTTCATGAAGACGGTGGTGACGGCCACGGTCGAGGTCATGTAGGGCACGAAGAACGCGGTGCGAAAGACCGCTCTGCCGGCACCGACGCTTTGCAGGATCGCCGCGATCACGAGCGCGAGGACTGTCTGCGCCGGCACGACGAAGACGACGAAGACGAGCGTCACCTCGAGCGAGTGCCGAAAGGCCGGATCGTGAACGAGCTGCGTGAAGTTCTGAAGCCCGATGAACGTACGGTCGGAATAGTGGAACTGGTCGACCCTCTGAGTGCTCAGAATGAACGAGTCGACGATCGGAAACAGGAACCACAGGGCCAGAAGTCCGAGCGCCGGTCCGAGGAAGACCCCCGCGGCCCGCCAGTCCGACCGCTGCTGCGGGTCGGCGGGCAGCTTCAGGCGACGTCCGCTCAACACGCGATCTCGAGCATCACGCCGCCGGCTACGAGCGAGAGCCTGTCTTCCGCCCAACGGCGGGGCCTGCGCACGGCGGTCGCCGTGCCCAGGCCCCTGATCCCGGCAGCCCCTGCGTCGGTACGGCCGCCGGACCGCGTCTCACACGCCGTACTTCTTCTGCAGCGTCGCAAGCAATGACTTCACGTTGCCGCTGTGATTGAAGATGATCTGCTCGAAGCCCGTGACGAGGTCGTTCCCGAACTGCGTCGTTTTGGGCGGGTAGTCGAGCGTTCGCCCCTTGCCCAGGATCTTGTCCGTGATCGCGGCGTACTTCGGCGTGCTCTTGCGGTACTGCTGGATGTACTTGGTAGAGGCGGGCACGAAGCCGATCCCGGACGTCAGGATCGCGTGCTCGGACGAGTCGTTTGTGAGGAACTTGATCAATCTCATCGCTGCCGCCGGATTCTTGGCATGCGACGTGATGCTGTAGGCGCCGCCGTACGTGACGACGAAGCGGCCGGCCTTCGCGAGGGGGATCGGCTGGAGCGTGTACTGCACCTTGGGAGCGGTCGCCTGCATGAAGCCGATGTACCACGGGCCTCCGTCCGACATCGCCGCCTGGTTGTCGGCGAGGGCCTCACCGTCCCAGGCCGCGCCGACCTGCTTCGGGATGATCGCGGCGCCGCTCGAGAACAGGGACACGAGGAACTGCAGACCGGCGACGTTCTGCGGCGAGTCGATCGTCTTGCCGTAGTTCCACCCACCTCCGAACGCGAGCACGTACTGCGTCAGGTGGAAGAGGTTGTCGAGGATGACGAGCCCGTACTTGCCGGTCTTCGACTTGACGAGCTTCGCATCCGCGGCCACCTGAGCCATCGTCGTCGGCAGCCGCTTGATCCCCGCGCTGTTGAAGAGGTTGATGTTGTAGACGAACGCGGAGTCCTGCAGGTAGGACGGAACCCCGTACAGCTGCCCGTTGATCGTCCAGGCCTTCACGAGCGCCTTGGGGTCGCCGGCGAGGCTGACTGCGCTCTGGGAAGCAAGTGCGCTCAAGGGGCGGATCGCCTTCTCGGCCACGTACTGGGCAACCGGAGCCGAGTTGTCCCAGACGACGATGTCCGGGATGGTGCCCGCCGCGACTTGCTGGGGCATCGAGTTCAGCTGGTCGTCGTAGGTCGGGTAGACGACCGTCTTCACCTTGATCCCCGGCAGGGCCTTCTCCGCCGCCGCGATGACCTGCTTGTAGTAGGGGTCGATGTTCGCTCCCCCTGCGTAGCCGAGGGAGATCGTGACCGACGCCCGCCCGCCGGCGCGAGAGGCCTGCGCCGCCCCGAGGGCCAGCATCGCCGCCCCCGCGACGAGAAGGGCGGCGAGGGCAGCCCGGCGAGGATGACGATCGACAAACGGCGCTCTCATCACTGCGAGATCTCCTTTCCGTCGTTCACGTCAGCGCGCTCCCACGGCCGACTTGCGACGACGCCACGGGCCGAGCACGGGAGCGGCCCGTCCCCCTGCCGCACGGGTGTCGTTTCGAGACGCGACCTGGCGCTCAGCATCTGTCGAAGCGCTTCGCGAAGCGCTTCGACTATAAACGCTCCGCCGCGGACGGTCAACCGCGTCCAGCTCCGTGAGCCCCTCAGCCGACCAGCGTCCGCCAGCTGACAGCGGGCTCGTAGCCAAGCAGGCGGCGCGCCTTCCCGATCGCGAGCAGCGTCTCGGTGCCCTCGACGCGGCCGCGCAACGGCACGCTCGGAAACACCTCCGCCATCAGCTCGGCGCTCGACCGCTTCATCACGGTGTCCGCGGCGGCGATGACGAACGCCTCGGCGCCGGCCACGTCGGCGGCGAGCGCGAGCCGCACGCTCTGCGCGACATCGGCCTCGTCGACGTAGCCCCAGAGGTTCCACTTCCGCAGCTGCGGGTCGTCCCAGAACGCGGGGAAGCGCTCGTAGTCGGCCGCCGACATGACGTTCGAGAAGCGCAGGGCGACGAACGGGATGCCGCTCCAGCGGCTGAAGTGCCGCGCCATCTCCTCGCCCACCACCTTCGACAGCGCGTACGAGGATTCCGGCCGCGGCCAGTGCTCCTCGTCGACCGGCGCGTAGTCGGGCGGCCGGTCGAAGGGAAGCCCGAGCGTCGTCTCGCTCGAGGCCCACACGACGCGCCGGAGGCCGAGGCGTGCCGCGGCGGCGAAGACCGCATGCGTGCTGACGGCGTTCGTCCGGAAGACGACGTCGGGCGTGGCATGCACCGGCGATGGGACGGCGGCGAGATGGACGACCGCCTCGGCGCCGTCGAGCGCCTCGAGCGCCTGGCCGAAGTCGGTCACGTCGGCCCGCAGGAAGGGCGCCGGCGAGTCCGGCGCCGCGGACTCCACCGACGGGACGAGGTCGACGTTCACGACCTCGTGCCCGTGCTCGAGCAGATCGCGCACGACCGCGCGGCCCGCCTTGCCGCTCCCGCCGGTGACACAGATCCTCATGCCGGCGTCTCGGCGCGGGCCGGCGCGGCGGCGTCCTGCTGGATCCGCTTCAGCGTCCGCAGGACGCCGTCGGGGCTCCGCCCGAACGCGTCGTGCAGGCGCAGGTACTCCGCGTAGAGCCGGTCGTAGGTCGCGCGGTGTCCGGGCTCGGGCGCATAGACGGCGTCGCCGAGGCGGGCCATCGCCTGCGACGCGTCGGCGATCGACGCATGGCCGCCCGCGCCGGCGCCGGCCGCCACCGACGCGAACATCGCCGCGCCGAGCGCCGGCGCCTGCCGGGACGCCGCCACCGCGATCCGCCTGCCGGTGACGTCGGCGAAGATCTGCATCAGCAGCGGGTTGCGGTCCGGCATCCCGCCGCAGGCGACGATCGCGTCGACCGCGAGCCCCGCGCGCTCGAACGCCTCGACGATGACGCGCGTCCCGAAGGCGGTCGACTCGATCAGCGCGCGGTAGATCTCGGCGGGAGTCGTCGCGAGCGTCATCCCGACGAGGAGGCCGCGCAGGTCGGCGTCGACGAGGATCGAGCGGTTGCCGTTCCACCAGTCGAGCGCGAGCAGCCCGGACTCCCCCGGGCGAAGCCGTGCCGCCTCCGCCGCCAGCTCCTCGTGCGTGCACCGGGCCGTCCGGACGAACCAGGCGAAGATGTCGCCGAGCGCCGACTGCCCCGCCTCGTAGCCGAAGAGCCCGGGCAGGATCCCGTCCTCGACGACGCCGCACATGCCCTCGACGAACGCGAAGCGGTCGGCGAGCAGGAGGTGCCCGTTGCTCGTCCCCATGATCATCACCATCGTCCCGGGCGCCGTCACGGTCGCCGCCGGAACGGAGGCGTGGAAGTCGACGTTCGCGGCCGCGACGGGGGTTCCGGGCCGCAGGCCCGTCCAGGCGGCAGCGTCCTCGGAGAGGCCGCCGACGCGTGCGCCCGGCGGGGCGAGCGTGCGCGACATCTTCTCGTCGACGACGTGCGCGAAGCGCGGGTCGAGCGCCGCGAAGTAGTCGTCGGCGGGAAAGCCGTCGCGCTTCGACCACATCGCCTTGTAGCCGGCGGCGCACGCGTTCCGGCTCTCGACGCCGGTGAGCTGCCACGCCGTCCAGTCGGCCGCCTCGATCAGCCGGTCGGCGCGGTGGTAGATCTCCGGTGCCTCGTCGAGAATCTGCAGCGACTTCGCGAAGAACCACTCGGACGAGATCCGCCCCCCGTAACGGCGCAACCATGGCTCGCCGCGCTCCTCGGCGACCGCGTTGATGCGGTCGGCCTCCGGCTGCGCGGCGTGGTGCTTCCAGAGCTTCACCCACGCGTGCGGCTCGCCCGCCAGCTCGTCGAGCACGCAGAGCGGCGTGCCGTCGGCGAGCGTCGGCAGCATCGTGCAGGACGTGAAGTCGATCCCGACGCCGACCACGTCCTCGGGCGCGACGCCGGCGGCCGCGAGCGCCGCGGGAACGGCCCGCTGCAAGCTGCGGACGTAGTCGCGCGGGTCCTGCAACGCCCAGTCCGGCTCGAGCTCGACGTCGCCGTGGGGCGCGGGCAGCCTCTCGTCGACGACGCCGTTCTCGTACTCGTAGACGCTCTCGGCGGCCTCGCCGCCGTCGGCGCAGTCGACCAGCACCGCCCGCGCCGACTCGGTGCCGAAGTCGACGCCGACGACGTAGCGTGCACGTGTCACGCGCCCGCCTCCTGCGGCTCGACGACGACCTTGAGGCTGCGCTGCTGGACGAGGGCGGCGAACGCCTCCCGCCAGTGCCGGAGCGGATGCCGCTCGCCCACGAGCGCGCCGAGGTCGACGTCGCCCCGTTCGGCGAGGCGGATCGCGCGCGTGAGGTCACCGGCGGTCATCCGCCGGCAGCAGGCGAGCGTCACCTCCTTGCGGCGCGCGAGCGCGGCCGCGAAGCTCGTGCGGTCGCCGTCGGGGATCCCGACCAGCACCACGCGGCCGCCGGGGCGAACGAGCGAGAGCGCGTCCGCGAGTGCGCCGTCCTCGCCCGCCGCCTCGAACGCGACGTCGACCTCGAGCCCGTCGAGGGCGGCGAGCTCGTCCGGATGCGCGGCCCGCACGGCGCCGAGCCGCTCGGCCGCGGCGCGCCGGTGCTCGTGCGGGTCGGTCGCCACGACCGCGGTCGCGCCGGCGGCGCGAAGCGCCTGCACGAGCAGCAGCCCGACCGGGCCGCAGCCGAAGACGCCCGCGCGCAGGCCGGGCTCGACGAGGCCGCGGTCGAGCGCGTGCAGCGCGACGCCGAGCGGCTCGAGCAGCGGCGCCTCCGGATCCGGAACGGCCGGCGGAAGCGCGTGCGCGAGGCGCTCGGGCCACGCGAGCAGCGGCCGCAGCGCGCCGTCGGTGGAGCCGTGGCCGGCGAAGCGCATGTCCGGGCAGAGGTGCGCGAGCCCGCCGCGGCAGGTCGCGCAGCGGCCGCACGGGTCCGCGGGGTCGAGCACGACCCGCTCGCCCGCGCGCGGCCCCGACACGATCGTGCCCGCGAACTCGTGGCCGAGCACGAGCGGCCGCTCCAGCCCGGCGTCTCCGATCGCGCCCTCGACGAACCAGTGGCGATCCGAGCCGCACAGCCCGACCGCGCCGACCTGCACGAGCACCTCGCCCGGGCCGGGCTCGGGCTCCGACTCGTCGTGCAGGCGAAGCTCGCCGGGCGCGTGGAGGCGAAGCGCCTTCACGTGGGCTGGCCGTAGTAGGCCGCCGGGCCGTGCTTGCGGTCGAAGTGGCGCCGGCGCAGGTCGTCGCCGATCGGCAGCGCGTCGGGTCGCAGCAGCTCCGTCCACGCCGCGGCCGCGGCGACCGCTTCGAGCGCGACGGCGTTCTCGACCGCCTGCTCGACGTCCGCGCCCCAGGCGAAGGGGCCGTGCGATACGACGAAGGCCGCCGGGCACGCGAGCGGGTCGGCGCCGTTCCGCTCGAACAGCTCGACGATCGCGCGACCCGTCTGCCGCTCGTACTCCTCGCCGAGCTCGTCGGCTTTGAGTTCGCGCGTCACCGGCACGGGGCCGTCGAAGTGGTCGGCGTGCGTCGTGCCGTAGCAGGGAAGCTCGCGTCCGGCCTGCGCCCATGCCGTCGCGAACGGCGAGTGCGTGTGCACGACGCCGCCGATGCTCGGCAGCCCGCGGTAGAGCTCGAGGTGGGCAGGCGTGTCCGACGACGGGCGCGCGTCGCCGGCGACCACGGCGCCGGTCTCGAGGTCGAGCACGACGATCGCGTCGGCGGCCAGGTCGTCGTAAGGAACGCCGCTCGGCTTGATCGCCATCACGCCGGCGTCGCGGTCGACGCCGCTCACGTTCCCGAACGTGAGCACGACGAGGCCGGCGCGCACGATCGCGCGGTTGGCCTCGAGCACGCGCTCGCGCAGCTCGAGATGGGCGACGGTCGTCAAAGCCCGCGCGCGAGGTGGTAGTAGGCCTGGTTCCAGCGCAGCTCGTGCGCGAGCTGCCGCACGCTCGTCCCCGCGTCGATCGCGACGAGCTCGATGCCCGCGATCTCGGCGAGGTCGGCGAAGGCGTCGAGACCCAGCGCCTGGGAGAGGACGGTGTGGTGCGGGCCGCCGGCGACGAGCCACGCCTCCGCGGCGGTCGCCAGATCCGGCCGCGGCTCCCACACGGCGCGGGCGACCGGCAGGCGAGGCAGGTCGCCGTCCGGCTCGACGACGTTGACCTCGTTGGCGACGAGACGCAGCCGGTCGCCGAGGTCGAGCAGCGCGACCACGACGGCCAGGCCCGGCGCCGCGGTGAACACGAGCCGCACCGGATCCTGCTTGCCGCCGATCGAGAGCGGGTGCACCTCGCACGACGGGCGCCCCGCGGCGATCGACGGGCAGACCTCCAGCATGTGCGCGCCGAGGACCTTGGGCGTGCCCGGGCCGAAGTGGTACGTGTAGTCCTCCATGAACGAGGTGCCTCCCGGCAGCCCCGCGCTCATCACCTTCGCGATCCGCACGAGCGCGGCCGTCTTCCAGTCGCCCTCGCCGCCGAAGCCGTAGCCGTCGGCCATCAGGCGCTGCACGGCGAGCCCCGGAAGCTGCGCGAGCCCGTCGAGATCCTCGAACGTGTCCGTGAACGCGCCGAAGCCGCCGTCGTCGAGGAAGCGCCGCAGGCCGACCTCGATCCGCGCCGCGTCGCGCAGCGACTGCCGCCGCGCGCCGCCCGCACGGAGCGCGTCGACCACGTCGTACGACTCGTCGTAGGCGTCGAGCAGCCGCTCGACCTCCGCCTCCGAGGCCGCCTCGACCGCCTCCGTCAGCTCATTGATGCCGTAGCCGTCCACCGACACCCCGAGCGCGATCTGCGCCTCGACCTTGTCGCCCTCGGTGACCGCGACGCGGCGCATGTTGTCGCCGAAGCGCGCGACCGAGAGCGTCTGCGCCTCCCTCCAGCCGCACGCCGCACGCGACCACGTGCCGATCCGCGCCGCGACCGCGGGATCCGCCCAGTGGCCGACGACCGTCTTCCGCCGCAGCCGCATCCGCGTCTCGAGGAAGCCGAACTCGCGGTCGCCGTGCGCGGACTGGTTCAGGTTCATGAACTCCATGTCGATCTCGGACCACGGCAGCTCGCGGTTGAACTGCGTGTGGAGGTGCAGGAGCGGCTTCTGCAGCGCCGCGAGGCCGCCGATCCACATCTTCGCCGGCGAGAACGTGTGCATCCAGGCGATCACGCCGACGCACGCGTCGTCGCCGCTCGCGTCGAGCGCGAGGCGCCGGATCGAGTCGGCGGTCGTCGCCACCCCGCGTGGGAGGACGCGCACCGGAATCGCCGGGTCGGCGTCGAGCGCCTCGGCGACCTGCCGCGCGTGCTCCTCGACCTCGCGGAGCACGGCCTCGCCGTACATCTCCTGGCTGCCCGTGACGAGCCACAGCTCGTGCCCGCCGAGCGGCTTCATCCCCGCTCCGGCACCGCGACGCGCGGCCGCTCGTCGGCCGAGGCCCGCTCGAGGCTCGCCAGCGTCTCGACGTCGAAGAAGTGGAGACGCTCGACCTCGAGCGCGAACGTCGCGCGCGTGCCGGCACGGACGTCAGCGCGCGGATCGGCGCGCGCCACGCCCTCCACGTTGGAAGCGCCGGCGATCCCCGCGCTCGACGAGTCGTCGGCGACGCCCTCGCTCTCCTCGCGCACGCGGGGCGCGTCGATCGAGAAGTGGATCAGGATCTCGTTGCCGAGCGGCTCCACCAGGTCGACGTCCACCGTCACGCCCCTCCCTTCCGGGACGCCTGTCCCGTTCGGCACGACGAAGTGCTCCGGACGGATGCCGACCACGACCTCGCGCCCGTCGTAGCGCCGCAGCCCGGGCAGGCGGCGCAAGAGGCTCGGAGGCAGGTCGACCCGCTGAGACCCGAGCTGCATCGCCATCCCGGACGCGGACGCCGACAGCGTCGCGCGGTAGAGGTTCATCGACGGCGAGCCGATGAACGACGCGACGAACAGGTTCGCCGGATGGTCGTAGAGCTCCTGGGACGTCGCGCACTGCTGGAGCACTCCCTCGCGGAGGACGGCGACGCGGTCGCCCATCGTCATCGCCTCCGTCTGGTCGTGCGTGACGTAGAGCGTCGCGACGCCCAGCCGCCGGTGCACCCGCAGGACCTCGGAGCGCATCTGGACGCGCAGCTTCGCGTCGAGGTTCGAGAGGGGCTCGTCCATCAGGAAGACCGCCGGCCGCCGCACGATCGCGCGGCCCATCGCGACCCGCTGGCGCTGGCCGCCCGAGAGGTGGCGCGGCTGGCGGTCGAGCATCTCGGAGAGGCCGAGGATCGCCGCGGCCTCCCGCACGCGCTCCATCCGCTCGCGCTTGGCCACGCCGCGCATCTCGAGCGAGAAGCCGATGTTCTCCGCCACCGAGAGGTGAGGGTAGAGCGCGTAGTTCTGGAAGACCATCGCGACGTCGCGCTCGCGAGGCGAGAGGTCGTTCACGACCCGGCCGTCGAAGCGGAGCTCGCCCGAGGTGATCTCCTCGAGGCCGGCGACCATCCGGAGCGCGGTCGTCTTCCCGCAGCCCGACGGGCCGACGAGCACGACGAACTCGCCGTCGCCGACGTCGAGCGTCAGATCGTGCACCGCCTCGACGCCGTTGCCGTAGACCTTGCGCACCTGCGTGAGAGAGAGGTTTGCCATCGACCGCCCGACGTTCGCTCAGTCGACGACGGCGCCGACGAGGAGGCCGGCCTCCCCGCGAGCGACGACGCGGTCGGCACCGAGGAGGGAAGTACCGGTGACGCGCGCCGTCGCTCGCGATGCGGGGACCGGCGGCCACTGGGGAGTCGGCCCTGAGACCCGATGGATGCATCCGTTATGATGCATTCGTATGCAGTGGCGATTAAACCACGGCTGCACGCTCTACGTCAATCGATTTCACCGCTGACACCCCCGTCGGACACAATGCGCCAGTGACGACCCGGCCCAAGCCGACCGCGCGCGGCCGTCGGGGCCCGGTCACGATGAAGGACGTCGCCCGGGCGGCCGGCGTCTCCCAGAGCACCGTCTCGCGGATCCTCAACGACGCCCCGGTGCGCATCCCGGTCTCGGACGAGACGCGCGAGCGCGTCCGGGCAGTGGCCGCCGAGCTCGGCTACCGGCCGCACCCGTTCGCCCGCGCGCTCCGCGGCGCCCCCACGATGCTGCTCGGCGCGATCGTCCGCGACATCACCGACCTCTTCTTCGCGACCGCGATCGAGGCGCTCTCGACGGAAGCGCGAAATCGTGGCTACTCGGTGGTGCTGGGGCACGCCGCCCGACGCGCCGACGAGGCGCTCGCGCTGACGGCCGTGCTCGAGGCCAGGCAGTGCGACGCGGTCATCCTGCTCGGCGACTTCCGCGACGAGCCGCTCCTCGTGAGGGACCTCCGCGACACGCCGCTGTCGACGGTCGCGGTGTGGCACGGCTCCGACCTGCACGCGTTCCCCACGGTGAGCGTCGACAACGTGGCCGGGATCGTCGCCGCGCTCACCCACCTCTCCGGGCTCGGCCACCGGCGGATCGCGTTCGTCGGCGGCGAGTCGCTCGGCGACATCCGCGAGCGGCAGGCCGCGTTCGAGCGCTACCACCGCGACCTCGGAGCGAGGCTGCCGCGCGGTTACGTCCAGCACGTCCAGAACACGACGCGGGGCGGCGAGGCGGCGTTCGACGCTTTGTTCGCGGGGAAGACGCCGCCGACCGCGATCGTCGCCGCCACCGACGTGCTCGCGATCGGCGTCGTCTTCGCGGCCCAGTCGAGAGGCGTCGCCGTCCCGGGCGACCTCTCCGTCGTGGGCTTCGACGACATCCCAATCGCCTCGGCGATCTTCCCGGGGCTCACGACCGTCCGGATGCCGGTCGCCGAGATGGTCGCGGTGGCGATCGACATCGCGACCGGGCGCGTCCCTGCGGACGACGGCGGGAGGACCGCCGTGTTCGCGCCCGAGCTCGTCGTGCGCGGCACGACGGGCCCCGCGCCCGCCTGACGGCCGCGCGCTCAGCCGCCGTTCGCGCGGGGGACCCAGACGCGCATCGCCCCCTGGCTCCGGTTCGCCCACGTGAAGTAGGGCACGCCCAGCAGGTGGACGGGGCGCGCCGGAAGGGGCGGCGCCGTGCGGGCGGCCGCGTACTCGGCGCGCCAACCGCCGACGTCGCGGACGAACGCGCTCACGCCGACGCCGGGCACCCCGCCCAGCTCCTCGACCGGTCCCGCGTCGGCCGGCTCGTCGCCGTCCTCCCCGAGCGCGACGTCTGCGAGGTCGACGCCCGGCGGGAGGTCGGCCTGCTCGAAGCAGTAGACGATCGGCCCACGCTCGACCGCGAGGCAGCCGCGAACCGCGTCGATGCGCGGGTGCGGCGCCGTGAGGCGCGGCGAGACGTCGAGCTCGAGCACGACCCGGTCGCCCGCGCGCCAGCGGCGGGTCGTCTTCGCGTAGCCCCCCGGCTCGACCGGCTCGCCGTCGAGCGTCGCCGCGCGCGCCCACGACGGCACGCGCAGCGACAGCGCCCACTCCTCGTCTCCGGTCGCGACGACCTCGACGGCGACCGTGCCCGACCACGGATACCCGGTCTCGACGGCGAGCTCGACCGGGCCGGCCGCCGGCGCGTCGGCACGGAGCGTGGAAGGCGCGTACTGGTGGAGCTGCACCCCGTCCTCGGTCGCCGTCGCGAGGTAGTGGTGCAGCGACGCGAGCAACCGCATGATGTTCGGCGGGCAGCACGCAACCGGGTTCCAGTGGTGGCGGCGCTCGCCGCGGCGGGACTGGAGCGGGTTCGAGTAGAAGAACGCGTCGCCGCCGAGCGAGTGGCCGGCGAGGAAGCCGTTGTAGAGCGTCCGCTCCAGGAGGTCGGCGAACCGGCTCTCGCCGGTGACGAGAAGCAGCCGCCAGTTCCACATCACGTCGGCGATCGCCGCGCAGGTCTCGCAGTAGGCCCGGTCCGGCGGCAGCTCCCAGCGGTCGCCGATCGACTCGTCGTAGTGCCGCGAGCCGACGCCGCCCGTCAGGTACGTCTTCCCCGACACGAGGTCGTCCCACTGGCGGAGCACGGACTCGAGCAGCGCATCGTCGCCGGTCTCGCTGTACAGGTCGGTGACCCCGGCGGCGAGGTAGAGCGCGCGGACGGCGTGGCCCTCGATCGAGCGCGTGCTTCGGACCGGCTCCTCGTCCTGGTAGTAGCGCAGGTCGAAGCGGCCGCCCGCGAAGATGCCGTACCCGCGCCGGCTGGTCAGCGCGTCCGCCAGGTCGAGATAGCGGCGCTCGCCCGTCTCGCGGTAGAGCTCGACGAGCGCGACCTCGACCTCGGGATGTCCGTCGGTCCGCGTGTCGCCGGGCGCGCCGAACACGTCGTCGATCAGGTCGGCGAAGCGGCGCGCGACGTCGAGGAGCGTCGTTTCGCCGGTCGTGCGCGCGAACGCGATGCCCGCCTGGATCAGGTGGCCGGCGCAGTACAGCTCGTGACCCATGCCGAGATCCGTCCACCGCCACGACGGATCGACGACCTGGCACCAGCTATGGAGGTACCCGTCCGGCTCCTGCGCCGCGGCGACCAGCTCGATCGTCTCGCGCGCGAGCGCCTCGAGCTCGGGCGACGGCTCGCGCCCGAGCTCCCAGGCGACGGCCTCGAGCCACTTGTAGACGTCGGAGTCGCTGAAGACCATCCCTCGCCGCTCGCCGGTCCCGCGCCCGGCCGCGAGCCGCAGGTTCTCGAGCGTCCCCGCGCGTTCGAGCTCCTCGGCCCCGCGCGGGATCGTCACCTCGCGGTTGACGCGCTGCCGGTCGGCGAGCAGGCCGCCGCGGATCGCGACGCCGGCCGGATCGAGCGGCCGGAGGCGCACCCGGGCCGCCCGCGTCGGCGCGACGCTCGCGGCGATCCTCTCGACCGACTCCACGGCTCAGCTCCTCTCTCGCCGGGCGGCCGGCAGGGTTCCTGCGAACGATTTCGCGAAGCGCTTCGACACTACCAGGCCGTCAGCCCTTCACCGCGCCGGACATCAGGCCCTGGACGTAGTAGCGCTGCAGCGCGAGGTAGAGGACGACGCAGGGAACCATCGCGATGACGATCCCCGACGACAGGTAGCCGTAGTTGATCGCGCCGTACGTCGACGTGTCGATGTTGAACAGCTTCACGGGGAGCGTGAGGCGGTTGTCCGACTCGAGGAAGGTCAGCGCCTGCAGGAACTCGTTCCAGGAGTAGAGGAACGCGTAGATCGCCGTCGTCGCGAGCCCGGGAACGACCAGCGGCCGCAGGACGCGAACAAGCGTCTTGACGATGCCGGCGCCGTCGACCTCCGCCGACTCGATCAGCTCCCGCGGGATCTGCTGGAACGTGTTGCGCATGACGAAGACGCCGAACGGCAGGTTGAACGTGCTGTAGACGAGCACCAGGCCGAGCAGGTTGTTCGTGAGGTGCACGTAGTTGAGCTCGATGAAGAGGGGCGTCAGCACCGCCTGGAACGGGATCATCAGCGCGACGAGGATCAGCGCGAAGACGAGGCCCGCGCCGCGGAAGCGGTAGCGCGCGAGCCCGTAGCCGGCGAGCATCGCCACCACCGTCGTCAGGAGCGCCGTTCCGATCGCGGTCACGAGGCTGTTCACGACGTTGTGCAGGATGTGCTCCTGTCCGAACACTGCGCGGTAGTTCGCGATCGTCAGGTGGCTGAAGTCGGCCGACTGCGGGACCTGCGCCGCGAGCGTCGGCGACTGGAGCGAGCGCGCGACCTCCCAGACGAGCGGCAGGACGAACGCGATCCCGAGCAGCGTGCTCGCCGCGAGATACGCCCAGAAGGCGCCGCCGCGGTTCGACGCGCGCGGGGGCGCGGCGGCGGGCGGGTCGAGGGCGAGCTCCGTCACAGCTCCGTCGTGTCCCTGAGTGCGAAGAACTGCGCAAGGCTCACGAGCCCGATGACGACGACGAGGAAGAGCGCCATCGACGTCCCGTACGCGAGGTGGTACGACGAGAAGGCCGTCTGGTAGACCCACTCGACGACGGTCTCGAGGCTGACGTTGTTCTGGGCGAGGATGAAGAACTGGTTGAACGCGAGGAACGAGCCGATCACGGAGATGATCAGGCTGAGGGCGATCGACCGGCGGAGCAGCGGCAGCGTGATGCGCAACTCCTTCCGCCACCAGGAGGCGCCGTCGACCTCGGCCGCCTCGTAGAGCTCGCGCGGGATGCCCTGCATGCCGCCGGTGAGGATGAGCATCGTCAGGCCGGACGCGAACCAGACGACGATCACGGCGATGACCAGCAGGGCGCGATCGTGGCTGACCGTCCACGCCTGCGTCGGGCTCGCGAGCCCCAGCCCGGACAGCGCCCAGTCGACCCAGCCCGCGCCCGGCTGGAGCTCGATCGCGAACATGAAGCTCACGGTCGTGAGGCCGACGACGAACGGCAGGAAGAAGAGCGTCCGGAACACCCTCGCGCCGAAGCGGTTCGCGCGGAGCAGCACGGCGAGGCCGTAGCCGACGATGAAGATCGGCGGCGTGACGATGCCGGTGTACTCGAACGTGAACTCGACCGCATGGACGAACTCGGGGTCGTTGAACAGGTCGCGGTAGTTCTGCAGCCCGATGTAGTGGTACGGGCCGATCAGCGGCCAGTTCGTGAGCGAGATGTAGATCGCGAAGCAGAGCGGGAACAGCACGAACATCCCGACCAGGAGGCAGGCGGGGCTGACGAGGAGCATCCCCGTCCTCGCCGTGCGCTTCCTCAAGCCGCCCGACGGCACCCGCACCGTCCGGCGGCGGAGCGCCGGGGGCCGGTCGCGCTCCCGCACGACCGGCCCCGCCCCTTCGACTCGACTCACGCTCTTCGCGCTCACTGCCTTCGCAGCCCGGGCTCGCGACCTCGTGCTAGCCGCCCGCCTGCCTCAGCACGCGTTCGAAGCCGGCCTGCCCCGTCTTCAAGGCGCCGGCGAGGTCGCCCTTGTAGACGGCCTGGCTGAACATCTGGAACCACGGCGAGTTCGGCTCGTTGAACGCGGCGTCGTAGATGGTCGTCACCGGCGCCGAACCGTGCGCGAGCGCCTTCAGCGCGACGGCGTTGTACGGGTTCTTCTTCTTGTACGCCGCCGTGAGCACGTCGGTGCGGACCGGCGTGTAGCCGAGGCCCGGATACTGGACCTGCTGCGCCTTCTGCAGCATCCAGAGGACGAACTCCCATGCGCCCGACGGGTTCTTCGCGCCGGCGGGGATGACGAAGTCGTCGCCGCCGTCGAACGTCGAGTAGCCGCCGTTCGGGCCGGGCAGCGGTGCGATGCCGATGTCCTTGATCGTGCCGGCCTTCACCATCAGCGGATAGAAGCCGTACGCGCCGGGCAGGATGCCGACCTTCCCCTGCTCGAAGTCGTTCCCCCACGTGGGGCCCGTCTCCGTGCGGCTCCCGGGCGAGTCGACCTTCGCCGTCCAGAGGTTGCGATAGAGCTCCAGCGTCTGCTCGAGCGGCTTGTTGCCGACGATGTGGATCGTCTGATGCCCGATCGGCCCCCGGATCAGCTGATCGTGAACGGCGAACATGCTCGGCTCCATCACGAAGCCGAGGCATCCCTGGCAGTTGCCCGCCATCGCGAAGCCACTGACGCCGTGCCCGAGCGCCTGCACCTTCTTCGCGTCGGCGAGGATCTCCGCGAAGTTCGCCGGCGGCTTGTTCGGATTCAGACCCGCCTCGCGGAAGAGCTTCTTGTTGTACCAGAGCACCGAGAGATCGCCCAGGTACGGCACGCCGAAGTACTTGCCGTCGAAACCCGCGAGCGCGAGGTGCCCGGGGCTCAGGAACTTCTTGTAGGGCATCGCGTTCACGTACTTCGTCAGGTCCATCAGCACGCCCTCGCGGCTGAACTGCGGAACGTCGATGTCGTTCAGGCCGACGAGGTCGGGCACTGCGTGCGCGCGGATCGCCGTCGCCAGCTTCGACGTGTCCTGGTTCGGCGAGGTCTGCGAGAGCACGACCTTCAGGTTCGGATGCGTTGCGTTGAACTTCTTGACGAGCGCGACCGCGAGGCCGCTCGTCGCCGCTCTCGTCCAGAACTGGACCGTGCCGGTCGCACCGACGCCGAACCCTGCCGGCGCCGCGCGCGTCCGCGACGACGCGGCGGCCGTGACGCAGAGCGACGCGAGCGCGGCCACGAGCGCGGTTGCCGCCAGGCCGCGAATCCCTGTCTGCCTCATCTGCTCCTACCTCCCTGGATGCGGGGGTTGACGTCCCACTCGCACTCGACTCGGCGCTCGATCGGCGGCTAGACTGTCGAAGCGCTTCGCGAAGCGCTTCGCGACGCTACCAAGCCCCCCGAAACACGTCAAGGGACGTACCCGTCCGGTGCCAGAATCCCGCGTATGACGCAGTCCAGGCCGGCAACGATGGCACAGATCGCCGAGCGCGCCGGCGTGGCGCTCTCCACCGTCTCGTACGTGCTGAGCGGCAAGCGCTCGGTCTCGGAGACGATGCGCGCACGCGTCCTGTCCGCCGTCGAGGAGCTCGACTACCGCCCGCACCGGCCCGCCCGCGCGCTCGCGAGCGGCAACTCGCACACGATCGCGCTCTTCCTGCCGTCGCCGCAGTGGCAGCTCGTGCCGGTGCAGCAGACGTTCGTCGCCGGCGCGACGCTCGCGACGAGCGCGAGCGACTACGCGCTGCTCCTCTCGACGGCCGCAACCGACCCCGAGTCGATCGCGCAGCTCGTCTCCCGCGGACGGGCCGACGGAGTGATCCTGATGGAGACGCTGCTCCGCGACCCTCGCGTCGAGCGCCTCAAGGAGGCGGGCCACCCGTTCGCGCTGATCGGGCGAACGGCCGACACGACGGGCGTCAGCTACGTGGACATGGACTTCGGCGACGCGGTCGAGGCGAGCCTCGCGCACCTCGCCCGGCTCGGCCATCGCTGCGTCGCGCTGCTGAACTTCCCGCCGGACCTGCTCGACGCGGGCTACACGTCTGCCGTGATCGCACGCGACGCGTTCGAGCGCCGCGCCAAGGACCTCGGCATCCGCGGCATCCACGTCCCGTGCTCCCACCCGCCGCAGGAGGCGTTCGAGGTCTCCTCGCGCCTGCTGCGCTCCGAGCCGGAGTGCACCGCGGCGATCACCACGGGATGGCAGTTCACCGGGCTCCTCAGCGCGCTGCGGGCGGCGGGACGGCACGTGCCGGACGACTTCTCGATCGTCTCGGTGATCGCCGCGCAGTTCGCCGAGATGCTGACGCCCGCGCTGACCGGCGTCGAGTGGCCCGCGTTCGAGGCCGGACGGATGGCCGCGGAGATGCTGATCGAGCAGCTCACGACGCCGCACGCGCGGCCCCGCCAGCACCTGATCGGCGCGGAGCTCGTCGTGCGGGAGTCGACCGGCCCGCCCCGCCGCCGACCCGCCCGCGCCCGCCGGGGCGCCGCCTGAGGCGACGGCGCGCGTGCGCTATCGCGCGCTCGGGACGACGGGGCTCCAGGTGTCGGAGCTCGGCTTCGGCGCGTGGGGCATCGGCGGCACGTCGTGGATCGGCGCGGACGACCGCGAGTCGCTGCGCGCGCTCCGCCGCGCGATCGAGCTCGGCGTCAACCTCGTCGACACCGCGTACGCCTACGGCGACGGCCACAGCGAGCAGCTCGTCGGCACGACGGTGCGGGAGGCGGCCGCTGCGGTGCACGTCGCGACGAAGGTCCCGCCGAAGAACAGGACCTGGCCGGCGCCGCCGGGCGCGCGTGCCGAGGAGGCGTTTCCCGCCGACTGGATCGTCACCTGTACCGAGCGCAGCCTGCGCAACCTCGGGCTCGACGCGATCGACGTCCAGCAGCTCCACGTGTGGTCGGACGAGTGGGTCGGGCAGGGCGACTGGCTCGAGGCGATCGAGCGGCTCAAGCGCGAGGGGAAGATCCGGTTCTTCGGCGTCTCGATCAACGACCACCAGCCGGAGAACGCGCTCCGGCTCGTCGACACGGGCCTGGTCGACGCCGTGCAGGTGATCTACAACGTCTTCGACCAGAGCCCCGAGGAACGGCTCTTTCCCGCGGTCGAGGAGGCCGGCGTCGGAGTGATCGTCCGGGTGCCGTTCGACGAGGGCGCGCTCACCGGCGCGGTCCGGCCCGAGACGACGTTCCCTCCGGGCGACTTCCGCCATCGCTACTTCGGCGGCGAGCGTAAGGCCGAGGTCTGGCGCCGCGCGCAGGCCGTCGCGGCCGACCTCGGCATCCCGGTCGAGCGGCTCGCCGAGCACGCGCTCCGGTTCTGCCTCAGCCACCCCGCGGTCAGCACCGTGATCCCGGGGATGCGCTCGACCCGCAACGTCGAGCGAAACGCGGCCGCCGCGGAGGCCGGGCCGCTCCCGGACGGCGAGCTGGCGGCGCTCCGGCCGCACCGCTGGATCAGGAACTTCTACGGCTGAGGCGCGGGCGATCGAAGCCCGGACGGCACGGCGAGGAAGTCGCGCAGCCGCGCCCGCGCGTCCACGTCGGCCGGGCCTGCGGTCGACGCCAGGAGCGACCGGACCGCGGCGGCGGGATCGTCCGCCCTGTAGATCCCGGTTCCGACCGTGAGCATGTCCGCCCCCGCCTCCACGTACGTCGGCGCGTTGTCGGGCTTGACACCTCCGTCGACCTCGATCGCGAGGCGCGTGCCGACGGCGTCGGCGCGGCTGCGCAGCTCCGCGATCCGCTCGAGCGTGTCGGGGGCGGACGCGTTGCCGCCGAAGCCCGTCGGCACCGAGAGCAGGTTCACCACGTCGACGCATTCGAGGAGGTCGTCGGAGATCGCGTCGAGCGGCGTGTCCTCCTTGACGGCGACGCCCACGCAGCGGCCGGCCGAGCGAACCCGCTCGACGATCGCGTCCGCCTCGCGCGTCGCCTCGACGTGGAACAGGATCAGGTCCGCGCCGGCGTCGCACATCTGCTCGACGAACCGCTCCGGCTGCTCGACCATCAGGTGGACCTCGATCGGCAGCTCGATCCAGTCGCGTACGCGCGCGACGACGTTCTCGCCGAAGGTGATCCGCGGGGCGAAGTGGCCGTCGATGACGTCGAGCGAGAAGGCGTCGACGCCGGCGTCGGCGACGCGCTCGACCTCGCTCCGCAGGTGCCCGAGGTCCGCGTCGAGGATGGATGCAGAGATGACCGCCATCAGGTGTCGCCGCGCGGGCCCCGCGAAGCTACCAGCCTCCGGACGGCGCTGATGCGCGACCGCTGGCGGCTCACGGCACGGAGCGGGCTCGAGGCATCGGTGCTCGCCTACGGCGCGACGCTCCAGGAGCTGCTCGTCCCCGGCCCGGACGGCCGCGCCGTGAACGTCGCGCTCGGGTACGCGACCGCGGCGGAATACCGGGTGCGGCCGGCGTCGTTCCTCGGCGCGACGGTCGGACGCTACGCGAACCGCATCGCGGGCGGCCGGTTCGCGCTCGACGGGCGCTCGTACGAGCTGCCGCGGAACGACCGCGGCAACTGTCTCCACGGCGGTCCGGACGGCTTCGCCAAGCGAACGTGGACCTGCATGCGGGAGGACGACGCCTCGGTGACGCTGTCGTACGCGAGCGCGGACGGCGAGATGGGCTTTCCCGGGAACCTGGCGGTCGAGGTGACGTACGCGCTCCACGACTGGGAGCTGCGTCTCGATTTCCGGGCGACGACGGACGCGCCGACCGTCGTCAACCTGACGAACCACTCCTGCTGGAACCTCGCCGGCGCCGAGGCAGGCCCGGCGCGGCTGCGGACGCACACGCTTCGGCTCGACGCAGCGCACTACACGCCGCTCGACGAGACGGGCATCCCGCTCGGGGAGATCGCGCCGGTCGACGGCACCGCCGTCGACTTCCGCGCAGCGCGCCTCCTCGGCGACGCCGACCTCGACCACAACGTCGTGCTCGACGCGGGCGACCGGGTCCGTCGCGCGGCGCGGCTCGTCGACCCGCGCGGCGGTCGCAGCCTGGAGGTGTGGACGACGGAGCCGTGCGTGCAGGTCTGGACCGGCGGGACGCTGACGCCGCCGCACCTTCCGGGAGGCGGCATCGCGCTCGAGACGCAGCACGCGCCGGACTCGCCGAACCAGCCGGGGTTCCCGAGCACGGTCCTGCGCCCCGGCGAAACCTTCGTCTCGACGACGCTGTTTCGCTTCGCCGCGGCGCCCGGGTAGCTACCGCGGCAGCACGTGCACGCGGTGGGCCAGCCGCGCCGGCGCGACGAGGAGCGCGCCGAGCGTCACCGCCGTAGCGAGGACCGCTGTCCCGTGCGGGCCGATCGTCGAGGAGCCGGCCTCGATCCCGTAGGCGATCAGCGCGGTGCCGGCGACGATGCGCGCCGCGCGGGCGCCGGGCGCCGGCGTCGCCGCCGCGGCACCGCGGTGCAGGAGGGCCGCGACGCCCGCGGCGGCGAGGAAGCAGGCGCCGCCGACGACCGCGTCGAGGACGAAGTGGTTGCCGGTGCCGACGATGACGAGGAAGTTCCACAGCGGGTAGAGCAGCAGGACGAGCGCGAGCCGCGAGCGCCGGGCGAGCAGCACGCCGGCGGCGGCGACGCACGCGGCCCAGGCGAAGTGGATGCTCGCGGCCGCGGCGGTCACGTTCGAGAGCGGCGCCGTCGCGTCGCCCGAGGAGGCGGCGGCGAACCGCGCCGGCACGAGGCCGGGCAGGGCGAGCGGCGGCGCGAGCGGGAACAGGCCGGTCACCGCGAGCACCGGCAGGTGCAGGAGCACGAACGTCGTCCGCAGCCAGGGGTAGCGCTCGGGCGCGAGCAGGCGAACGGCCGCGATCGACGCGAACACCGTCGCGAGGTGGAGATTCTGGTACGACCACAGCAGCGCGGTTCCGAGATCGGTGCGCCCGGCGAACGAGGACAGCTGGTGCTCGATCGCGAGCCCGTGCGCGCGCTCGAAGGCGAGCCACTCGCGCGCGTGCGCGACCGCGACCGAGCGCGGCGCCTGCAGCGGCACCTTCGCCGCCTGCCACGCGAGGACGTAGAGCGCGAGCAGGCCCAGCTCGAGCTGCGCCGGCAGCAGGCGGGCGCGCAAACGCCCGCTACACGGCGGGCCGGAGGCGGCGCGCGAGCGTCACGCCGCCGACGGCGAGCAGGAGAGCCGCGTTCACCATCATCGTCACGAGCTGCGCCGCGACCGCGAACGTGAGCGCCTCCGACAGGCTCACGCCCGCCGCGAGCAGCACCGACGCCCCGGCGCCGACCTGCGTCACCGCCCCCGCCGGCGCGACCGGCAGGGCCGCCGCCGCCGCGCCCGCGCACATGAAGACCATCGCCAGCACGAACGAGATGTGCAGCCCGAGCGCCACGAGCAGCAGGTACATCCCGGCGCAGCGCGTCAACCAGGCTGCGAGGACCGAGCCGAGCGAGAGCGCCGACTGGCGCGTGCTCGGCCACTGCGCGTGCAGCCAGCGCGACAGCCTGAACCGCGCGAAGCGGGCGCTGCCCGCCAGGTGCGGCAGCGCAAGCAGGAAGGCGGCCGCGCCGACCCCGGCCGCCGCGACGAGTGCGAGACCCACGCGCAGCGGCACGGACCCCGACGATGCGGCCGCGGTCGAGGCGAGCGGCGTCATCGCGGTGGTGTCGACGAGGCCGAGCGTGAACAGGGACAGCGCGATCGCGCCGACGGTCGCGCTCGAGTCGGCGAAGCGGCGCACCACCGCGACGCGCAGCGCGTCGTCGAAGCGCCCGGGCAGCGCGATGCCCGCCAGCGCCGCCGCCCCGCCCGCCGCCGCCAGCATCTCGGCCCGCGGCCGGTGCGACGCCGCGAACAGCCGCGACCAGCCGAACGCCTTCGTCGCGGCGGCGAGGACGAAGCAGCCCCCCGCCGCGAGCGTCAGCTCGGCGTCCGCGCCGGCGAGCGGAAAGCCGACGCGCGCGAACCAGCGGCCGGCGAGCGCGGCGACCGCGAGGGACACCGCCGCGCCGGCGACGTTCGCGAACCGGCGCGCACGAGCGGTGCGGGAGAACCGGAGAGCGGCGTGCAGCAGGTTCGTCAAGAGTCCTCGGATGCCGGTCGCTCTCTCCGGCGCCGACACCGTAGCACCGGTCCCGGCGACCCGCTGCGGGCCCGGAGGGCGGCGCGCTCCTCGACCTCGCGCTCGCGGCTGCTGAGCTCGCCGCCTCGGAGTGCCGCTGCCGAAAGGCGAAAATGGTGTCTGACATCGACGGTGTCAGACACCTCCTCCGGCCACCGAGACAACCGGCTTGCCGCTGCCGAAGGGCCAAAAGGGTGTCTGACACCGAGGGTGTCAGACACCCTTCTCCGGGCGCCGTTTCCGGTCAGGCGTTCGGAGAGGCCGCCTGGCGTCGGTCCGCGGCCGGCGCCGGTGGGTTGTCGAGGAAGCGGACGGTCGGCGCGAAGAAGAGGTTGCCGGTCACCGCGGTCGAGAAGTCGAGGATCCGGTCCGTGTTGCCCGGCGGCCTGCCGACGAACATGTTCTCGAGCATCCGCTCGATCACCTCCGGCGCACGGACGTAGCCGATGAAGTAGGTGCCGAGCTCGCCCGCGCCGACGCGGCCGAACGGCATGTTGAGGCGCATGATCTGGCGCTGCTCGCCGTCCTCGTCGACAATCGTGTTCAGCGCCACGTGGGAGTTCGACGGCTTCAGGTCGTCGGGGAGCTCGACGTCGTTCAGCTTCGTGCGTCCGAACGCCCGCTCCTGCTCCTCGACGGTCAGCGCGTTCCAGCCTGCGAGGTCGTGCAGGTATTTCTGGACGACGACGTAGCTCCCGCCCGCGAACCGCGCGTCCTCGTCCCCGACCAGGACGTTAGCGGCCGCGGCCGGCCCTTCGGGGTTCTCGGTTCCGTCGACGAAGCCGAGCAGGTCGCGCTCGTCGAACGACCTGAACCCGTGCACCTCGTCGACCACCCGTGCGTGCGGGCCGAGCCGTCCGACCAGCAGCTGGGCGAGCTCGAAGCAGAGGTCGAGCCGGTGCGCACGGAGGTGGAAGAAGAGGTCGCCCGGGGTCGAAGGCGCGGCATGCCGCGGCCCCTTCAGCTCCCGGAACGGATGCAGCCCGGCCGGGCGCGGCGGGCCGAACAGCCGGTCCCATGCCTCGGCGCCGACGCCGGCGACGCACGTCAGGCCGCCCTCCGGGATCCGGAAGCCGACCGAGCGCCTCAGGCCGCTGACCTCCGAGAGCGCGTCGCGGATCGCGGGCTCGGCGCCGTCTTCAAAAGTCAGGGTGAGGAAGATCGCCGCCTCGGTGATCGGCGTCAGGATCGCCTGCGGCTCGTCCACGTCCGCGGGCCTGTCACCCATCGCGGAGCGCCTCGGCGACGACGACCGCGTTGTTGTGCTCCTCGTCGCGCGCCGCGTAGACAACCGTCACCCGGCCCTTGCGCGCACGTTCGCGCAGCTCGGCGAGCTTCGCGCTCTGCGTCTTCAGCTCCTCGCGATACCGAGACCGGAACTCGGCGAACCGCTCGGGAACGTGGTCGAACCACGTGCGCAGGTCGTCGCTCGGCGCCAACTCCCGCGCCCATTCGTCGAGGCGGGCGCGGTCGCGCGACACCCCGCGCGGCCAGACGTGGTCGACGAGCACGCGGTAGCCGTCGGCGGCCGCGGCCGGCTCGTACACGCGCTTGGTACTGACGTCGAGGCTCAGACGGCGGTCAACTCGCCCGGCGGACCTGGAGCCGGCCGTCCGTCACCCTTGTCTCGAGCCGCGGCTGGTCGTACACCGCCGGCCCTCCGGCCACGCGGCCGGTGCAGAGGTCGAATCGCGAGCCGTGCCATGGACAGACGACGATATCGCCCTCCCGGCTGCCTTCGTCGAGGGGCCCGCCGAGGTGGCTGCACGTGTTGGAGATCGCACACAGCCGCCCGGACGTGCTGCGCGCGACCAGCACCTCGGTTCCGTTCGCCGAGACCTTGTGCAGCCCCTGATCGTCGAAGTCGGCCTCGGCGCCGACGGACACCCAGTCCGCGGGCGGGTCGTCCCTGAACGTCTGGTTGACCCGGATCCCCATCCCGAAGCTGAGCTCGCCGCCCACGTGGGCCGAGGTCGCCGCGAACCCGAAGCCGAGCGCACCGAGCGCACGGCCGGCGCCGCGCCGGCCGGTCCGGCGGCAGACGAGCGACGCGACGTTGAGCGCCAGCGCGGCGCTGTTCAGGAGCCCGTGCAGCAACGCAACGCGGCGCTTCTCCCCGCTCAGCACGCGCCAGTCCGACGCGCCGGTGAGCGCCGTCGGCAGCGCGCTCGCGACGCCCACCGCCACGGCCGCGTCGGCGGCCGCGTGCACGCCCTCGTCCCCGGTCGCCGCCGACACGCCGTCGAGCACGAACCCGGCCGCCCACGAGCCGACCGTGGCGTCGGTGAGCGCCGGGTGGAGGGGCTGGCCGAACCACGTCCCGTCCAGCAGGTCGCCGAGCCACGGACGGCTGCCGACGGCCCTGCCGACGAGCGGCTGGCTCCAGTCGGCGACGGCGTCCAGCCACGGCAGGAACCGGGCCGTGCGCGCGCCCGGCCGCTGCAACCACTCTCTCGCGCTCATCGACCGCTCCCTTCCGCCGCCGCGTCGGGCCTACCCGGGCGACGCGGCCCGCGGCGCTCCTGGGACGACTCCTCGCGAAGCGCCTCCGTCGCGTCTCGCGACCGGGCCGCCCGCTCTCGGAGCCGATCCTCGTCCTCCTCTTCGCGCGGCGGCTCCTCCTGGGGCGCACCGGGTGCCTCGGGGTCCGGCGGCTCCTCCGGCGGCTCGCTCGCGGGTCCCTCCACGGTCGGCTCGCGCCGGCGGCGCAGGTCGTCCACCGCGATCGCGAGCTCCTCGAGGCCCGCCGCGAGGCCGCGCCCCCAGCCGTTGATCAGGATGCTCAGCCGCGCCTCGAGGTCGGTTCCGGGCGACCGGTCGAGCGTCCTCACCGCCTCGGTGACGGGGGCATCGATTGCCATGCGAACACGCTCGCGATCGCCCATCCACCTGTGGTTGTGGGCGAAGCGCACGCAAAGAAAACGACTTCCGCCCGACGACGGGCGCCGTGCGGCGCGGAGGTTTAGCCGGCCGCTCGCCGAGGAACATCGTACTCCGTTGGAGCCAGCAGCGGGGTTGCCCGCCGCGCCCACATCTGACGCCCCTCGTCCCCGGGCTTTCCACGCGGGAGAAGAGCAGTGACGACCAACCATCCTCTGTGCCTCGACCTGACGACCGAGCAGCTCGACGTGGCCCGCGAGGTGATCGCCGTCTCGGGCGAGGTCGACCTCTACTCGGTGCCGGAGTTCCAGCGCTCGCTGGACGCCGCGATCGACGGCGGCGCGCGCCGGGTCATCGTCGACCTGACGGGCGCGACGTTCGTCGACTCGACGTTCCTCGGCGCGCTCGTCAGGGCGATGCGGCGGCTGCGCAAGTACGGAGGCGACATCGGCGTCGTCTGCTGCGACGCCAACCTGCGCAAGGTCTTCGAGATCACCGGCCTCGACGGGCTCATCACGATCCGGGACGACCGCACGTCGCTCAGCGGCAACGGCTGGGGCATGCACCGCCCGTCGCGCGACGTCGGCGTCCTGCACTGACGAGCGCGGCGCGGAACAGCCGCTCCGCGAGCGCGTCGCGCGGATTCACGTCACGCGGCCGGCCGCGGGCTCGCCGCGGAGCGCCTCGAGCGACTGCCGCACGGTGTCGGCGAGGATCACGTACATCGTCGGCTCGACGATCGCGAGCGCCTCGCGCAGAAGCGCTTCGGCCTCGTCCGGCCTGTCCTGCGCGAGCCGCACCAGCGCGAGCGCGTGCAGCGTCGACGCGCACGACCAGACGTCCTCGCGGCCGACCGTGGCGCGCGCGTGCTCGGCGATGCGCTCCGCCTCCTCGATCTTCCCGGCCCGCGCGAGCGTCTCCGCGAGCTGCCGCTCGGCCTCGACGAGGTAGCCGCGCTCCTGCGTCGCGCCGAGCCGGCGGACGGCCTCCCGCAGGAGCTCCTCCGCGCGAGCGAGGTTGCCGCGGCCGAGCTCGATCCCGCCGAGCCTCGACACCGCCCAGCCGGCCCGGCCGGCGGCGCCGATCTCCTCGAACGCGGCGAGCGCCTCGTGCAGGAGCGACGCCGCGCGCTCGTCGTCGCCCGTCGCGGCCGCGCACGAGCCTGCGACGGCCTTCGCCCATCCGAGCGCGTCGCGGCTGCCGCTCTCGGCGGCGAGCTCGAGCGCGCGCGAGCCGAGCTCCGCCGACTCCGCGAACTTCGCCTCGACGTTCGCGATCGCCGCCAGGTGGGCGAGCGCGAGGCTCTCGAGATCGCGCCGACCCGTGGTCTGCGCGATCGGGATCAGCGCCTCGCGATGCCGGCGGGCGAGATCGCCGTCCCCCAGCCACCAGGCGATCTCCGCCAGGACGGAGTGCGCGTCATAGAGGCCCTGCAGCTCGCCCTCCGGAAGCGCCGCGAGCGCCTCGTCGGCGAGGTCGTGCGCGCGCGGTACGTCGCTGTCGTGCTTCAGCGCGAGGTCGGCGAGCAGCACGAGGCTGCGGCCCTCGACGTCGCGTGCACCGTCGGCGCGCGCGGCTTCCAGCACCGCCTGCGCCTCGTCGCGCACGGACGGAACGTCGGCGAGCGACCACGCCGCCTGCACCGCGAGATACCTGCGGCCGAGCGTCGGCTCCAGCTCGACGGAGCGCTGGAGGAGCCTGCGGGCCGTGGCGAACGACGACCGCCGCAGCGAGCGGCGGCCGGCGCCCTCGAGCGCGGCGGCGGCCTCGCGGGCGAGCTCGGCGGGCACGGACCCGTCGAGCTCGGCGACGAGCTTCGCCGCGTGGTCGAGGTGGTGCGCGCGCACGTCCGCGAGCTCGTCGGGCGCGCGCTCCGCGACCCAGGCAGCGAAGCGCCGGTGGTCCTCCGCGCGCTCCGCCTTGCTCATCGTCGCGTACGCGACCTCGCGGATCAGTCCGTGCGTGAACTGGAACGCGCGCTCGCCCGAGATCGACGAGCGCGACTCGGGCACGAAGAACTCGCGCTCGAGCAGGCGGTCGAGGCAGTCCGCGACCTCGAGGTCGGGCGAGAGCGCGTCGAGCGCGCCGCGCCAGAACACACGCCCGACCAGCGCCGCCCGTTGCAGCAGCCGCTTCTCCGGTCCGTCGAGGGTGTCGATCCGGGCCGCGATCAGCGCCTGAACCGTGTCCGGGACGCGCCCGAGCACGCCGCTCTCGCCTGCCGTGAACATGCGCGCGGTCTCCTCGAGGAAGAGCGGGTTGCCCTCCGCCTTCTCGAGCGCGAGCGCGCGCTGCGCCGGCGGCGTGTCGGCGTGCGCGAGCAGGGCGCCGACCAGCTCGTGGCTCTCCTCGCCGCTCAGCGGCCCGAGCTCGAGCGACATCGCGCGGGGATTCCCGCCACCCCAGCCCGCGCGGGACGAGAGCAGGTCCGGCCGCGCGACGCAGACGATCAGGACGGGCGAGTTGCGGAGGTTGCGCGCGAGGTGCTCGATCAGGTCGAGCAGCAGCTCGTCGGCCCAGTGGACGTCCTCGAAGACCAGCACCAGCGGCTGCGCGTCGGCGAGCTCCTCCGCCCAGCGCGTCGCCGCCCACGTCACCTCGCCGGCGGTGCGTTCGTCCTCGGTCGCCCCGAGGACCCCCAGCACGACCGCCAGCAGGTCGGCGACCGCCTCGCTCTCGCAGCAGACGCGCAGCTTCTCGAACGCGTCGGCGGCGGGGTCGTCGTCGCTGATCCCGGCCGACGCCTTCACCATCGTCGCGAGCGGCCAGTACACGACGCCCTCCCCGTACGGCAGCGCACGGCCGGTGAGCGCCGTCACCCGCTCCGCGCTCTGCACGAACTCCGAGACGAGCCGCGACTTGCCGATCCCCGGCTCGCCGAAGACGGTGACGAGCGTGCCGCGCCGGTCGCGGGTCGCGCGCGCGAGCGCGTTCTCGAGCAGCTCGCGCTCCTCCTCGCGGCCGACGAACGGCGCCGCGGCCCGCAGCGCCGACGGCGCGAGCGCGCGAATCGCGCGCCAGGTCCAGAGCGGCTCGCCGCGCCCCTTCACCTCGAGCGGCCCCGCGTCCTCGAGCTCGACCGCGCCGGCGGCGAGCCGCCGCACCACCGGTCCGAGCCTGATCTCTCCCGGCGCGGCAGCCTGCTGCAGCCGGGCGGCGAGGTTGACCGCCTCGCCGGTCGCGAACGTCGAGTCCTCGTCGTCGACCACGACCTCGCCGGCCTCCACGCCGAGCCGCGCCTCGAGGCCGAGCTCGTGCACGTCGTCGAGGATCGCGAACGCGGCGCGGATCGCCCGCACCGCGTCGTCCTCGTGCGTGCGGGGGACGCCGAAGGCGGCCATCACCGCGTCGCCCGCGAACTTCTCCACGGTGCCGCCGTAGAGGCCGATGCTCTGCGACGCGCGGGCGAAGTACTCGCGCACCCGCCGCCGCACGACCTCCGGGTCGACCGCGGAGACGAGCGACGTGGAGTCGACCAGGTCGGCGAAGAGAACGGTGGCGAGCTTGCGCTCCATCGCTCGATTGTAGGAGCCGCGGGCCGTCCGCCCGCGGCCGCCGGCCGGTCAGCCCTGGAAGCTCGCGGTGAAGGTCACCGAGCCGGAGCAGTCGTAGTCCGAGCCCTGGTACGAGAGCTGGTCGTCGAGCGAGATCGTCCCGCTCACGGTCGTCGTCGTGAAGGTGCCCGTGAGCTTCCAGCTCTCGGCCGTGTACTCCACCCCGCCGCCGGACGGCGGTCCCGCCCCGCTGTACTGGGCGGTGACGGTGCCGTCGCTCGCGATCGGCCATTCGTTCTGCGTGCCCCAGTCGACGCCGCCCTGGAGGTAGAAGCCGTCGTTGCAGTTCTCGGTGAGGCTGTTCGTCCGGAACTGGGTGATCGTCCCGTCCTGCGTGATCGTGAAGTAGACGTAGTTGCCCTCCTGCGTCGCGCCCTGCCACGAGCCCGCGTTCGGCGCGTTGTGCTTGTGGATCGTGCCGGTGGCGGTGCCGACGGCGATCGTCGCGTTGACCGCCTTCGAGAGCGTGACGGTGAACTGCTTGTCGGGCTCGATCGCCTGGCCGCCGACGATCGGGACGGCGATCGTCTTCGCCGTCTGCCCCGGCCCGAACGTGAGCGTGCCGCTGGTCGCGGCGTAGTCGGCGGGGGCGGTGGCGGTGCCGTCGGACGTCGCGTACGCGACGGAGACGGTCTTCGTCGACGCGTGCGAGAGCGTGACCTGGAACGCCAGCGGCGTCGTGCCGCTGCTGCCCTCGGCAGCCGATGCGTCGTCGATCGACACTGCAGGCGGCGCCGGCGGACCGCGCAGCGCGTAGGAGACCTCGCGCGTCGTCGCGCCCCCGCCCGAGCGCGCGGTCAGCTTGACGCGAAGCAGGCCGGCGGCGTTCGGGACGACGAAGGTCGTCCGCGCGGTCCCGTGCGCGAACGAGTCGCGGTGACGGACACGGGCGGCGCCGAGCGTCACGGAGAACGCCGCCGAGCGAGCGTGCTCGACCGGGAAGGCGACGCTGAACGCCCGACCCGCGACCGGCTTCGCCGGCGACGCCGTCGGCCTTCCGATCGCCGGCTTGGCGGCCGCCCCGGCAGCCGCCGTCGCGACGAGGCAGCAGACGCCCGCGAACGAGGCCGAGAGCAGGATTCGGCGGTGCGCCATCGTGGCGATCTGTAATCGAAATCCTCCCGAGCATCAAGGCCCGGCGCGGTGCGGTTTCGGCGACTCCGGCTTCGGCGAGAAGGAGCGCGCCTGACGGCGCAACGCGCGACGGCGCACGAGCCGTCTTGCTCGGGCAGGTGCCCCGGTCGCCGCGACCGGGGCGCCTGCCTCGCGCGACCCCGCCTACGAGCCCGCGAGGCGGCCCTCGAGGAACCGCCGCTCCGGCCCGGGCTCGGTCCGCTCGAGCGCGCGGGCGTACGCTGCGCGCGCGTCGTCGTCGCGGCCGAGGCGCCGCAGGAGGTCCGCGCGGGTCGAGTGGTAGTAGCGGTACTCGTCGAGGTCGAGGCTCTCGATCAGCGCGAGCGCCGCCTCGGGCCCTTCGAGCTCGGCGACGGCGACCGCCCGGTTCAGCGTCACCACCGGCGAGCCGGTGACGTCCTCGAGCCTGCGGTAGAGCAGCGCGATCTCCTGCCAGTCGCGCGGCTGCCGGAGGTGGAGGTCGGCGATCGCCGCCTGGATGACGTACGGCCCGCGCCCGTCCAGCGCGAGAGCCCGCTCCAGCAGCCGCCGGCCCTCCTCGATCCGCTCGCCGTCCCACAGCGACCGGTCCTGGTCGTCGAGCAGGACGAGCTCGCCGCCCGAGAACCGTGCGGCGCTGCGCGCGTGGTCGAGGAGCATCAGCGCGAGCAGCGCGTGCGCCTCGGCCTCGTCCGGCATCAGCTCGACGAGCGCGCGGCCGAGGCGGATCGCCTCCGCCGCGAGGTCGAAGCGGCCGCCGCCCCAGCCCTCGTTGAAGATCAGGTAGACGACCGCGAGCACCGCGTCGAGCCGCTCGGGCAGCAGGTGGTCGGGCGGGACGGCGAACGGGATGCCGGCGTCGCGGATCTTGTGCCTGGCGCGCGTGAGCCGCTTGCTCATCGTCTCGAACGGGACGAGGAAGGCGCGCGCGATCTCCTCCGTCGAGAGGCCGCCCAGCGTTCGCAGCGTGAGGCCGACCTGAGCCTCGAGCGCGAGCGCCGGATGGCAGCAGGTGAAGATCAGCTCGAGGCGCTCGTCGGGAAACGCCGTCGTCTCGTCCATCGTCTCCTCCGATTCGCCCCGCAGCTCCAGCCGGAGCCGCTCTGTCTTCGCCGCCAGCGTCCGCTCGCGGCGGATGCGGTCGATCGCGCGGTTGCGGGCGGTCGCGATCAGCCATCCCGTCGGGCTCGCCGGGGCGCCGTCGCGCGGCCAGCGCTCGGCGGCGGTCGCGAACGCCTCCTGGGCGGCCTCCTCGGCGAGCTCGATGTCGCCGAGGAAGCCGACCAGCGACGCGACGACGCGACCCCAGTCGTCGCGGAAGACCTGCTCAAGCACCGGGAAGCGGCTCCTCGTTGACGGGCCGCACCTCGACCCCCACCGTGGCCCCGACCCGGTGCAGCTCGTCCGCCACGGCGAGCGCGCCGTCGAGGTTCTCCGCCTCGACGAGGACGAAGCCGCCGAGGAAGTCCTTGCTGTCGACGAACGGCCCGTCCGTGACCAGCGTTCCCCGCTGTCCCTCGCGAACGGTCGTCGCCGTCCCGACCGGCTGCAGCCGGACGTAGCCGGCCACGTTCGGCCGCGCGAGGACCGCGCCGATCCCGGCGTTGAAGCTCTGCCAGTCCTCCGCCGTCGCCTCGGCCAGAGCCTCGGCGTTGCCGTAGAGCAAGAGCGCGTACTGCATGACCTCTCCTTCCTCGGGTGGACGGTGTGTCTGCCTGAAGACGAACGGCGGCGGCGGGGACGGACACCGATTTTCGCCGCCCGGCTGTCCGTCGCGCCGCGCCCCGTTCGTCATCGAGGCAGAACCGGCCGACGAGCCGGCCACGACGCAAGGAGGAGCACGTGAGGGACACGCCGACATCGAGCCGCCGCCTCGGATGGGTGGTCGGATTGACCTCGACCGCCTACTTCATGGTCGTCCTGGACGCGCTGGTCGTGATCACGGCGCTGCCGCGCATGCAGCGGGACCTGCACGTCGGCCTCGCATCGCTGCAGTGGACGGTGAACGCGTACGGCATCGCGTTCGCCGCGGGCATCGTCACCGCCGCCGCGCTCGGCGACCGCTTCGGCCGCCGCCTCGTCTTCTGCGCCGGCCTGGCGCTGTTCACGCTCGCCTCGGCGGCGTGCGCGGTCGCCCCCGACGTGGCCGGGCTGATCGCCGCCCGCACCGTGCAGGGGCTCGGCGCGGCCGTCGTGCTGCCGCTCAGCCTCACGATCCTGACGACCGCCTTCCCGCCCGGGAAGCGCGGGATGATCGTCGGCGTCTACGGCGGGCTCGCGGGCCTCGCCGTCGCGCTCGGGCCGATCGTCGGCGGCGCGATCGCCGAGGGGCTCGACTGGCACTGGATCTTCTGGATCAACGTTCCGATCGGTCTCGCCGCGGTCGTGCTCGGCACGCGCCTGCTCCCGGAGAGCCACGGCGCGCCGGAAGGGCTCGACCTCGCCGGCGTCACCCTCGTCACCGCGGGCGTCGTCGCCCTCGTCTGGTCGCTCACCCGCGCCAACGACGTCGGCTGGGCGAGCGGGGAGATCGTCGCCGGGCTCGTCGCCGGATCGCTGCTGCTCGCCGCGTTCGTGTGGTGGGAAAGCCGGGCGGTCGCGCCGCTCGTTCCGCTCCGGCTGTTCGGGAGCCGCGAGTTCGCAATCGGCAACCTCACCACCTACTTCCTGCACGGCGCCACCTTCGCCGCCGCGTTCTTCGTCACGCAGGAGTTCCAGCTCGCGCGCGGCTACTCGCCCCTTCAGACCGGGATCCGCCTGCTGCCGTTCTTCGGCACGCCGATGGTGGTCGCGCCGCTCGCCGGCGCGCTCTCCGACCGGATCGGTCGCCGCCCGATCATGCTCGCGGGGCTCGCATTGCAGGCGGTCGGGTACGTCTGGGTCGCGAGCCGCAGCTCGCTCGCGACGAGCTGGGTCGAGCTCGACGCCGCGCTGCTCGTCGCCGGCGTCGGCATCTCGATGGCGCTCCCGACCGTGCCGACGGCCGTGCTCGCCGCGGTCGCCCCCGAGGAGCTCGGCAAGGCGTCCGGCGTCAACTACATGGCGCAGCGCTTCGGCACCGTGTTCGCGCTGGCGATCGCGAGCGCGGTCTTCTCCGCCCACGGCCACCTCGGCTCGCCCGCAGCGGTCACCGCCGGCTTCCGGCCCGCGCTCTGGGCCTGCGTCGCGTTCGCCGTCCTCGCCGCAGTCACCGCGGTCGGCATCGTCCCGCGTCGTCGTTCGGCGGCCGCACCGGTCGAGGCGGCCGACCTGCCGGTCGCCGCGTGAGGCCGACGAACCTCGTCAGAGCCGTCCGAGCACGACGCCGAACAGCGCATGGCGCACCGTCGCCTGCGCGAACGCCCGCCAACCCGTCAGCGACGCGACGCCGGGCTCACCGCGCGCGGGGTGTCGGGCGTCGACGATCCGACCGAGCGGGAACAGCGCGAGGTGCTCGGCGAGCGCGAGCGTCGGCGCGAGCCTCCGCGGAGGCACCCTGACGCGCCGCCGCACGAGCTCGAAGGCGACGCCGAAGGCGGCGCCGTTCGCGGCGTGGAAGACGACGCCGGCGAGCGGCCAGGCGCGCGACCTGGTGACGAGCTTGCCCAGCACCGCCACGTCCGAGTAGTCGTGGCGCAGGAGCCGCCGGTCGAGCGGCTCGAACGCCGCCCACGCGCACGCCGCGGCCGCGCCTGCCGCGGCAGAGCGGGGCAGGGTGCGGGCGTCCGGCGATCGGCGGCGGAGCGTCAGTCCCTCAAGCTTCGTCAACTTGGCCATCCGCATCCAAACCTTCGACCGGACGCGCTCTCCGGAGGAGGTGTCAGACACCATCTTCTGCCGGGCATCCGTCGCGGTTTCCGGTGCAACGTTACGACAAGGCGCACTAGCCCCGGCGGTGCGATGCGAAACTGATCGACCGCGCGCGA
Source organism: Gaiellaceae bacterium (assembly GCA_035652835.1). Lineage (GTDB taxonomy): Bacteria > Actinomycetota > Thermoleophilia > Gaiellales > Gaiellaceae > PALSA-600. The sequence continues at coordinate 98,906 of DASRDA010000003.1, read as the reverse complement.
TGACGTTCGACGAGCAGCCCGGGCTGGCCGAGATCCGCTCCGCGGTGCGCGAGCTCTGCTCGCGGTTCCCCGGCGAGTACTGGCGCGGGCTCGAGCCCGACGGCTACCCGACCGAGTTCGTCCGCGCGCTGACCGAGGCCGGCTGGCTGGCGGCGCCGATCCCGGAGGAGTACGGCGGCGCCGGCCTCGACCTGACGGCGGCCTGCGCGATCGTCGAGGAGGTCAACGCCTGCGGCTGCAACGCCGCCGCGGCCCACGCGCAGATGTACACGATGGGCACGCTCCTGCGGCACGGCAGCGCGGAGCAGAAGGCGCGCTTCCTGCCGCGGATCGCGAGCGGCGAGCTCCGCCTCCAGGCGTTCGGCGTCACCGAGCCGGGGGCGGGGTCGGACACGCTGTCGATCCGGACGACCGCGGAGAAGGTGGACGGCGGCTACGTCGTGCGGGGCCAGAAGATCTGGACGTCGCGCGCAGAGCACTCCGACCTGATGCTCCTGCTGGCGCGGACCACGCCCGCCGACCGGGTGCGGACGCGCGGCGAGGGGCTCTCGACCTTCCTCGTCGACCTGAGAGACGCGCGCGACGGGCTGACGATCCGTCCGATCGCGACGATGATGAACCACGCGGCGACCGAGGTCTTCCTCGACGGCGTCGAGCTGCCCGACGACGCGCTGGTCGGGGAGGAGGGAAGCGGCTTCCGCCACGTCCTCGACGGGATGAACGCGGAGCGCATCCTGATCGCGTCGGAGTGCATCGGCGACGGACGCTGGTTCGTCGAGAAGGGGTCGAGGTACGCGGGCGAGCGCACCGTCTTCGGCCGGCCGATCGGGGCGAACCAGGGCGTGCAGTTCCCGATCGCCCGCGCGCACGCCGCGGTCGAGGCCGCGGCGCTGGTGCGCTCCAAGGCGGCCTGGCTGTACGACGCGGGCCGGCCCTGCGGCGCAGAGGCGAACACGGCGAAGCTGCTCGCCTCGGAGGCGTCGTGGCAGGCCGCGAACGCGTGCCTCGACACGCACGGCGGCTACGGCTTCGCCGTCGAGTACGACGTCGAGCGCAAGTTCAGGGAGACGCGGCTGTACACGGTCGCGCCCGTCTCGAACAACCTCGTGCTCGCCTACCTCGCGCAGCACGTCCTCGGCCTGCCGCGCTCGTACTGAGCCCGGATCCACGCTGAGGCGGCCCCAGGGCCACGCGGGCGACCCCGGCTACACTCGTCTCCGGCCGCCGCGGTGACACGGCGAAGTCGCGAGCGTAGGCTGGAATGTCATGACTTCCGTGTCGGACAGGTCGGAGCAGGGGCGCCGCCTCGCGGAGCTGGAGCGGGTCGCCGAGCAGCAGGCGGCGCTGCGGCGCATCGCGACGCTCGTCGCGGCCGGCGTGAGCGAGCCCGAGCTCGTGACCGCGGTCGTCTCGGAGATCGGCGCGCTGTTCGGGGCGCAGCGGGCGGCCACGCTGCGCTGGGACGGCGACACGATTCGCATGATCGGCGCCTGGAGCGCCGAGGGCGTCGAGCCGCGCGCGGGCAACGAGGTGCTCGCGTACGGCGGCGACACAATCACGGCGCGGATCGTCGAGACGGGCAGCCCGGCGCGGATCGACTCCGCCGACGACCTGCAGACCGAGTTCGCGAGGAAGCGCTGGGCCGAGCTCGGGCTGCAGGCGGCGATCGGCGCTCCGATCCTCGTCGACGGCAAGGTCTGGGGTGTCGTGATCGCGTCCCGGACACGCAAGGGCGACGTCTTCCCGGCCGGCGTGCAGCACCACCTGCGCGACTTCGCCGCCCTCGTCGCGCAGGCGATCGTCAACACCGAGGTGCGGCGCGAGACGGCGGCGCTGATCGCCGAGCAGTCGGCGCTGCGGCGCGTCGCGACGCTCGTCGCGGCGGGCCGCCCGAAGAGCGAGGTCCTGGGCGCGGCGATGGCCGAGATCGAGTCGCTCTTCGGGACGACGAGCGTCATGTTCGTGCGCTGGGAGGGCGTCCCCGACGAGGTGGTCGTCGTCGCCGCCTCGACCGCCCCCGGCTGCGAGCCGGTCGAGCCCGGGTCGCTCTACCACCCCGCTTCCGGCAGCCCGACGCTGACGGTGCTCGAGACGGGCGCCGCGAGCCGTGCGACGGAGACGTCCCCCGAGCGCGGAACCGTCTCGGTCGTCGCCGCCCCGGTGATCGCGAACGCGTGGCTCGTCGGCGCGCTGACCGCGTCGCGGCCGGCCGAAACGCCGTTCCCGGCCGGTGCGGAGCAGCCGCTCCGGAGCTTCGCCGACCTCGTCGCCCAGTCGATCGCGAACGAGCAGGCGCAGGCCGAGTTGCGCGCGTCGCGGGCCCGCATCGTCCAGACCGCCGACGAGACGCGCCGCCGTCTCGAGCGCAACCTCCACGACGGCGCGCAGCAGCGCCTCGTCTCCGTCTCGCTCACGCTGCGGCTCGCCGCCTCGGCGCTGCGCTCGTCGCCGGGCGAGGCCGCCGAGTTGATCGCCTCCGCGTCGGAGGGCCTGTCCGTGGCGCTGGGCGAGCTGCGCGACCTCGCGCGCGGCCTCCACCCCACCATCCTCACGGAGGCGGGCCTCGGCCTCGCGCTCGACGCGCTCGCGGAGAGCTCGACGCTCCCGGTCGAGGTCGCGAACGAGATCGACGCGCGGCTGCCGGAGCCGGTCGAGGCCGCGCTCTACTACCTCGTCTCGGAGTCGCTGACGAACGTCGCGCGACACGCAGAGGCGACCAAGGTGCTCGTGCGCGCGAGATGCCGCGACAGGGTCGCCGCGGTCGAGGTGGTCGACGACGGCGTCGGCGGCGCGGAGATCGCGGGCGGGTCGGGGATCCGCGGCCTCGCCGACCGCGTCGACGCGCTCGGCGGCCGCTTCGGCGTCGACAGCTCGCCCGGCCACGGCACGCGCATCTGGGCCGCGATCCCGTTCGAGCCCGAGCCGGACGAGCGCGAGGAGGCGGACCTCGCCGCGGCGCAGGCGCGCCGCTGACCCCGCGTCAGCGGAGCAGCTCGGCGATCGCGGCCGCGGACAGCTCGGCCTTCGGGATGAACCCGGCGGCGCCGCTCCGCGCGACGAGCTGACCGAAGTCGCGGACGTCGTGGCTCGACGTGAGGATCACCTGCGGCCCGCCGTCCGCCGACAGCCGCGCGGCGACGTCGAAGCCACCGATGTCCGGCAGCTGCACGTCGAGCAGGACGACCTGCGGCCGGAGCCGCGCCGCCTCCTCGAGCGCGGACGCGCCGTCCGCCGCCTCGCCGACCACGTCGAGCCCCTCCGCCTCGAGCAGCGCCCGCGCGGACGCGCGGAAGCTCGGGTGGTCGTCGACGATCAGCACGGACGTCACGCGGCGCATCGTGGCACAGCGGACGACGCGCCAAGGTGGGGTTAGCCCCACCTTTTCGCCGACAGGCCCGTCGTAGACTCGAGCGACGTGAGCGTCACGCTCCTCTTCACCGACATCGAGGGCTCGACGGGGCTCGTGCAGGAGCTCGGCGACGACTACCCCGCCGCGCTCGAGGAGCACCGGCGCGTCGTCCGGAACGCGCTCGCGGCGAACGGAGGCTCGGAGATCGACTGTCGCGGCGACCAGCTCGCGGCGGCGTTCGCCGAGCCGGACGCGGCGGTCGCCGCGGCGCGCGAGATCCAGAGCCGGCACGACGGGCCGGTCCGCGTGCGGATCGGCATCCACGCCGGCGAGCCGCTCCGCGTCGAGGGCAGCTACGTCGGCCTCGACATGCACCGCGCGGCCCGCGTCTGCGCCGCCGGGCACGGCGGCCAGGTGCTGCTCTCGGAAGCCGCGTACGGATCGCTTTCGACTTCGGTCGAGGCGCTCGACCTCGGCGCGCACCAGCTGCGCGGGCTCGACCAGCCGGAGCGGATCTACCAGCTCGACCCGGCGGTCGGCTTCCCGCCCCTGCGGGCGGACGTCGCCGAGGAGGGGCTCGGGGCACGGCTGCGCGTCGTGATCGCCGAGGACTCGGTGCTCCTCCGCGAAGGCATCGCGAGGCTCCTCAACGACGCCGGCTTCCACGTCGTCGGCCAAGCGGGCGATCCCGACGAGCTGCTCCTGAAGGTGCGCTCCTACTCGCCCGACGTCGCGATCGTCGACATCAAGATGCCGCCGACGCACACCGACGAGGGGCTGCGGGCGGCGCAGGAGATCCGCGCCCGCCACCCGCAGGTGGGCGTGCTCGTGCTCTCGCAGTACGTCGAGTCGGCCTATGCGCTCGAGCTGCTGCAGGCGAACGCCGACGGCGTCGGGTACCTCCTCAAGGACCGCGTCGCGGACGTGAAGGAGTTCGCGGCCGCGGTGAAGCGCGTCGCCGAGGGCGGCTCGGCGCTCGACCCCGAGGTCGTCTCGCGGCTCGTCGGCCGCCGCCGCGACGACGACCCGCTGTCGGAGCTGACGCCGCGCGAGCGGGAGGTGCTCGAGCTGATTGCCGAGGGCCGGTCGAATCAGGCGATCGCGGAGCGGCTCGTCGTCACGCCGGGCGCGGTCGAGAAGCACGTCACGAGCATCTTCACGAAGCTGCGCCTGCCGGCGGACGAGCACGACCACCGCCGCGTGCTCGCGGCGCTCACGTACCTGCGCCGCTGAGCAACGGCCGGCGGCCGGGCTGTGTCGTCTGGCCGACGAACGCCTTCAGGCCCTTCGCCAGCCAGCCGCCGACGGCGAGCAGGAGCAGCGCCGCGACGAGGACGGTGAGGTAGAGGATCGACTTGAAGCTCATGCGTGCAGCCTGACCGCGCAGACGCGCCGCGGGAATGGGGACGGCCCGCGACCGACGGTGGGGATTCCCGCACCGCAAGAGGCAGGCCCGCTGCATACCCGCGGCGCGCCGACGCCGGGAGGCTCGGATCGTCCACTCTCCGCGATCCGAAAGGCAGGCCATGTCACCTCTCGAGAGATCGAACAACATCGCGGCCCGGATGGGTCGCTGGAGCGCGGCCCACCGGAAGGCGGCGGTCTTCGGGTGGCTCGCCTTCGTCGTCGCCGCGCTCGCGCTCGGCCACGTCGTGGGCACGCGCCAGATCGACGAGCAGAACGCGAACGTCGGGCAGTCGCACCGCGCCGACCGGCTGCTCCGGCAGGCGGGGTTCCAGACCGACCCGCAGACCGAGATCGTCCTCGTCCAGAGCCGGTCGCTGACGGCAGGCGACCCGGCATTCCGCGCGGCGGTCGGCGACGTCGTCCGGACGGTCGGCAAGTTCGAGATGATCGCCAACCTCCGCTCGCCGTACCGCGCCGGAAGCGGGCAGGTCTCGGCGGACGGCCACAGCGCGATCGTGCAGTGGGCGATGAAGGGCGACTCCAAGGTCGCGACGAAGCACATCGACGCGATCACCGCCGCCACGTCCGCGGTCGCCGCACGGCATCCCGGCTTCACGATCGGCGAGGCCGGCTCGATCAGCTCCGGCAAGGCGCTGAACGAGGCGTTCAACCGTCAGCTCGAGCAGGCGGGCGAGCGGTCGGTCCCGCTGACGCTGATCGTGCTGCTGCTCGTGTTCGGCGCGATCGTCGCGGCGGGCGTGCCGCTGCTGCTCGCGCTCTCGGCCGTCGCCGGGACGATCGGGCTCGTCGCGCTACCGAGCCATCTCGTGCCCATGGACCCCAACGTGAGCGCGGTGCTGCTGCTCGTCGGGCTCGCGGTGGGCGTCGACTACTCGCTCTTCTACCTCAAGCGCGAGCGTGAGGAGCGCGCCGCGGGGAAGAGCGCCGACGCCGCGCTCGAGGCCGCGGCGGCCACGTCGGGCCGCTCCGTCCTCATCTCGGGCGTCACGGTGATGGTGGCGATGGCCGGGATGCTGATCAGCGGCGACAAGACGTACCTCTCGTTCGGCGTCGCGACGATGATGGTGGTCGCGGTGGCGATGCTCGGCTCGCTGACCGTGCTGCCGGCGCTGCTGTCGAAGCTCGGCGACCGCATCGAGAAGGGCCGCATCCCGTTCCTCGGCCGTCTCCGCCGCGAGCGCGGCGAGAACCGGCTGTGGTCGGCGGTGCTCACGCCCGCGCTGCGCAGGCCGCTCGCGTCGGCAGTCGCCGCCGCGGCCGTCCTGCTCGTGCTGGCGGTTCCCGTGCTGCACATCCACACCGCGCAGACCGGCCTCGACGCGCTGCCGAAGGGCATCGCGACGGTCTCGACGATCGACCGGCTCCAGAAGGCGTTCCCCGGCAACGTCGCTCCCGCGATCGTGGCGGTGAGGGCGCCGGCCGACGCGCCCGCGACGGTGGCGGCGATCCGCGAGCTGCGCACGCAGGCGCTGGCGAGCGGCCAGATGCGCACGCCGATCGAGGTGGACGTCAACGCGACTCGCAGCACCACCCGCATCACGATCCCGCTCGCCGGGAACGGCACCGACGCCCGCTCGGCCGCCGCGCTCCGCACGCTGCGCGAGCGGATCCTCCCACGGACGGTCGGCACGCTGCCCGGCGCGGCGTACGCCGTCACCGGCGGCACCGCCAACTCCGTCGACGCGAACGCGCTGCTGAAGCACTCGTGGCCGCTCGTCTTCGCCTTCGTGCTCACGCTCGCGTTCGTCCTGCTGCTCGTCTCGTTCCGGTCGGTCGTGATCGCGGCGAAGGCGATCGTGCTCAACCTGCTGTCCGTCGGCGCCGCCTACGGCGTGCTCGTGGCCGTGTTCCAGTACGGCTGGGGCGCCGGCGTCCTGCACTTCACCTCGAACGGCGGCGTCGCGTTCTGGCTGCCGATCTTCATGTTCGTGATCCTCTTCGGCCTCTCGATGGACTACCACGTCTTCATCCTGAGCCGCGTCCGCGAGGCGCACGACCGCGGCCTGAAGACGGAAGACGCGGTCGCCCACGGGATCAAGACGACCGCGGGCGTCGTGTCGAGCGCCGCCCTCGTGATGGTCGGCGTGTTCTCGATCTTCGCCACGCTGCCGATCCTCGACATGAAGGAGATGGGCATCGGCCTCGCGGCCGCGGTGCTCATCGACGCGACGATCGTCCGCGCCGTCCTGCTGCCCGCGACGATGAAGCTGCTCGGCGAGTGGAACTGGTACCTCCCCCGCTGGCTCGAATGGCTGCCGCGGGTGGAGCACGGCGGCGCGCCGAAGCTCGCCTCGTCTCCCGCCTTCGCCGGCGCGAGCTGAGCGGGGCGACGGCCCGGCATCCGCGGCGACGCCGCGGGTGCCGGGTCAGCGGTCGTCGAGCGCCGAGACCGGATCGCCCGTCCGGACCTCGCCGTCCTCGAGGACGTCGGCGCGCAGGCCGCCGCGATGGACGAGCGCGCGCAGGACCGGCCGCGACGCGTAGCCGTCGACGACCCTGCACGGCTCGCACAGGCGCATGCCGCGGCAGCGCACGCTCCCGATCGTGAACTCGCGGCCGACGAGGGCGTTGAGGTCGATGCCACGCGTCACGAGGTTGCGGCGGTGCTCGCCGGCCCGAAGCGGCGGCTCGAACGACTCGCAGACCTCCGCCTCGATCAGCGTCAGCGCGCTGCCCGGGAGGCCGGACGGGAAGGTTCCGCGCCCGGTGACGTGGCGGTCGCCGTCGAGGCCGGCACCGGCGCGCGCCGTCACGCGGTCGAGCGCGCGCACCGGCTCGCCCGCGGCGGCCGCGACCCAGATCTCCTCGAGCACGCCGCCCGCGCGCGGCGGCGCCGGCGACGCGGGTCGTGCGAGCGCGATGTCCGACGCCGCGACGACGAACCCCTCGACGAGCCACTCGGACGCCACGGCGCCGTCGCCCGCGGGGTCCCACACGACGCCCGACGGCACCCCGTACATGACGACGAACCGGCGCTCTCCCCGTGGCGGCTGCACGCAGGCGAGCCACGGCCCCGCCCACGCGAACGTCCGCGGCTCCGCGACCGGCACGAGACCCATGCCGAGGCCGCCGAGCCAGCGCGTGAGCGTTCCGCCCGCCACGGCATCGGCCGCGCCGCCCGCCTCCGGGACCTCGGACAGGGACAGCTCCAGGATCGTCGCGAGCGCCGCGCGGAAGCTGTCGCGGAACGCGTCGCCGCCCCCGGGAATGCCCACTTCCTTCACGCGCGCGTCAGCCTACGTGGCGGGCGCCCGTACCAGAGGCGCGTCGCTAGCATCGGACGCGGTGGGCGCGCACATCGACCGCAAGGCAATGGCGAGCCTCGCCGGCGGCCACCTGGCGGTGGACTTCGCGTCGGGAAGCGTGCCGGCGCTGATCCCCTTCATGACCGACCGCTTCCACCTGAACTACGCGCTCTCGGCCCTGCTGCTCCTCGCGGCGACCGTCTCGTCGTCGGTCGTCCAGCCCGTGTTCGGCCTCTGGTCCGACCGGCGAGGCGCCCTCTGGCTCGTCCCCGGCGGCGCGCTCCTCGCGGCCGTCGGCGTCGGCGGCGCGGCCGTCTCGCCCGAGTATCCCGTCGTGCTGCTGCTCGTGCTCGCCGGCGGGCTCGGCGTCGCCGCCTTCCATCCGGAGGGGGCGAAGTTCGCGGCGTACGCGAGCGGGCGGAAGCGCGCCAGCGGCATGTCGTACTTCAACAGCGGCGGCAACGCGGGCTATGCGCTCGGCGCCTTCGCGACGGGGCAGCTGGTCGCGTGGCTCGGACTCGTCGGCGGGCTCGCGGCGATGGCGCCGGTCTTCGCGACCGCGCTCGCCCTGTCGCGGCTCGTGCCGCACCTCTCGACGCTTCGGCCGGACGCACCGGCCGACGACGCGCCCGTGGGAGAGGACCAGCGCGACGCGATGACGCGGCTCGGCATCGTGATCGCGCTGCGCAGCATCTCGTGGTTCGCGCTGCTCGCGTTCGTGCCGCTCTGGGTCGTCTCGCTCGGCCACTCGAAGGCCGACGGCAGCCGGCTGCTCTTCATCATGCTGCTCGCCGGGGCGGCGGGAACGCTCATGCTCGGGCCCGTCGCGGACCGGATCGGGCTGCGCCGGACGCTCGTCGTGACGCAGGCGGCGATCACGCCCGCCGTGCTGGTCTTCGTCTACCTCGGCGGCGTGGCCGGGGTGCTCGCGCTCATGCTCGTCGGCATCTGCGTCGTCGGCACGTTCGGCGTCACGATGGTGCTCAGCCAGCTCTACCTGCCCCGGCACGTCGGCGTCGCCTCCGGCCTGTCGGTCGGCCTCGCGATGGGGATCGGCGGCATCGCCGCCGTCGCGCTCGGCGCCGTCGCCGACGCCGTCGACCTGAAGACCGCGCTCACGATCGCCGCGCTCCCGCCCGCGCTCGGCGTCGTCTACTCGCTGCGTCTTCCGGCGCCCGGCATGCGCGGCGGCAAGCCGGCTCTCACCCTCGCGCCCGGCGCGGACTGAGCCCGGAGCTCGGCGAGCGCCGCGTCGGCCCACTCGACCGCTGCGCGCGCACGCACGATCCCGTAGCGCAGCGTCAGCCGCGTGTACGCGTCCGAGGCGCGCTCCCTCCGGGGCGGCACCGCGAGCTTCGCCTCGTAGAGCGCGAGCCTGCGTGCGTACGCGTCGCGGAACGCGGCGAGCTGCGGGTCGAGCCCGCCCGGCTCCGCCTGGGCGCCGAAGAACAGCTTCAGCACGAAGACGCTCCGGTCGGGATCGCGCTCGTCCTCGTCCCGCTCGAGCCACGCGCGCACGGCCGCCCGTCCCGCCGCAGTCGGCGCGTACAGCGTCTTGTCGGGGCGCCACTCCTGCCGGACACGGCGGGCGGTCGCCAGGCGCGCCCCGACGAGGCGCGCGAGCACCGCGTAGAGCTGCGTCTTCGACGGCTGCCAGATGAACCCGATCGACTCGTCGACCAGCTTCCGCAGGTCGTAGCCCGACCTCGGCTCGCCGACGTGCACGAGCAGGCCGAGGATCGCGTACTCCGTGAGCGTCAGCCGAAGCCGCGGCTCGCTCTGCGCCGCCTTCTTAGTCCGTTCCGTCATGGTTCGGAACGAACTATAGTTGGCTCGTGCGCCTGACCATGGTCGCCGCCCTGCTACTCGCGATCGCCTCCGCGGACGGCGCGGCCCGCGCCGCCCAGGGGCTGCCGGCGAGGCCGCCTCAGAGCGACACCCGGGTCTGCGGCCAGGGCACCGTGCACTCCCGCGCGCTCTGGTTCCGGGCCGCCGACGGCGTCGTGCTCGCGGGGGCGGTCTACGGCAGCGGCCGGCGCGGCGTCGTCCTCGCGCCGGAGTCGACCGGCTCCCACTGCGGCTGGCTCGGCTTCGCGCGCCGGCTCGCCCGCGCCGGCTACCGCGTGCTCGCGTACGACCTGCGCGGCCTCGGCCAGTCGCCGCGGCTCGGCCCGAACGCGTCGGTCCGCTACGACCTCGACGTCGTCGGCGCCGTGCGCGAGCTGCGCCGGCTCGGCGCACGACGCGTCGTCGCGGGCGGGGCGTCGCTGGGCGGCGCGGCGGTGCTCGCGGCGGGCCCCGAGCTGCGCGGCCTCGCGTCGGGGGTCGTCGACTTCTCCGGGGAGCCGGAGCTCGCGAACGCGGACGCGGCGCTTCCGCGGCTGACGCTGCCGCTGCTCGTCGTCGGCAGCCGCACCGACCCGTACGCCGACGCGAGCACCAGCCGCCACGTGCTCGCCGCGGCCCGCAGCACGGACAAGCACCTGCTCCTGCTGCCGGGCGGCGCGCACGGCTGGGACCTCGTCGAAGGCGACCCGAGCGCGTCTCGCGCCCGCGCGTTCGTCCTGCGCTGGCTCGCGGAGCATCTGCGCGGCTGAGCCGCGGCGCTAGCATCGACCGCAGCCGTGGCGGCTCACTCGATCGTCGTCTGGAGCGACTACCTCTGACCGTTCTGCCGGCTCGGCCAGGTGACGGCCGAGCAGGCGCGGCGCGAGTTCGACGCCGAGATCCTCTGGCTCCCCTTCGACCTCCACCCGGAGTACCCGCCGGAGGGCATCCCGCTCGCCGAGCTGCACCGGCGGTACGGGATCGGCGCCGGCGAGGACGACCCGCTGCGCGACCGCTTCGCCGAGGCGGGGCTCGTGTACGACCGGCCGGCGGTCGTGCCGAACACGCGGCTCGCGCTGCGGATGTCGGAGCTCGCGCGCGAGCAGGGACTGCACGAGCCGTTCCACGCGCGCCTGATGGAGGCGTACTGGTCGGAGGCGACGGACATCGGCGACCCGGACCAGCTGCGGCGCCTCGCGGCCGAGGTCGGCCTGGACGCGGACGGCGTCGAGCGCGTCATCGCCGATCCGTCGGCCTACCTCGACCTCGTCGAGGGCTCGACGCGGCAGGCGTTCTCGATCGGCATCAACGCGATCCCCGCGTTCCTGCTCGACCGCCGCCTGATCGTGATGGGCGCGCAGCCGCTCGACGTCTTTCGGCGGGCATTCGCGCAGCTCGCCGCCTGACTCCCGCTACGACCCGGACCAGCTCCGCGCGTCGTCGACGTCGACCGCGAGGACGGGGCCGTCCGGCGGCGCGTCGCGGTACTGCGCGTACTTCAGCGCGAGGAGCTCGAGCGCGCGCTCGCGCTCGGCGCCGTCGTCGAGCACGCGCGCACGACCGCGCAGGCGAATCCACCAGAGCTTCGTCCAGTCGTCGTCGTAGTGGTCGACCAGCACGGTGACGTCGGGCCGCGCCCGCGCGTTCTCGATGCGGCGCAGCGTGCGCGACCGCTTCGGCTTGCGGTCGACCGCGGAGTAGAGCGTGTCGCCGTCGACCGCGAAGACGATCGGGACGAGGTGCGGCCGCCCGTCGGGGTCGATCGTCGCCAGCCTCGCCACGCGCTCCGCCGCTAGTCTCGGCTCGTGCACTTCGGCGTGATCCTGCCGAACTTCGGACGCGACTCGTCGCCGGCGCGCATCCGGGCGACGGCGGAGACGGCCGAGGAGCTCGGCTTCCACTCCGTCTGGGCGACCGAGCACATCGTCGTGGGGCCGGAGGGCGTCGACCCGTACGGGCGGGTGTACGACCCGCTCGTCACGCTCGGCTGGATCGCCGGCTGGACCGAGCGCGTCGGCCTCGGCACCTCGATCGTGCTCGCGCCGCTGCACAACCCGTTCCGGCTGGCGAAGGAGGTCGCCACGCTGCACGAGCTGTCCGGCGGCCGGGTGACGCTCGGCATCGGCATCGGCTGGCACCGCGACGAGTTCGACTTCATGGGCGTGCCGTTCGAAGGGCGCGGCGCGCGCGCCGACGAGGAGATCCGGCTGATGCGCGCGCTCTGGAGCGGCGAGCCCTCGTTCGAGGGCCGCCTCTGGTCGTACCGCGACGCGACCGCCGAGCCGCATCCGTCGCCTCCGCCGGAGATCTGGATCGGCGGGAGCTCCGACCGCGCGATCCGCCGCGCACGCGAGCTCGGCGACGCCTGGCATCCGTCGCGCGGGTCCGACGCCGAGCACGTGCGGCAGGTGAAGGAGCGGCATCCCGACCTGCGAGTCGTGCCGCGCACGTCGGCCGACCAGGTCGACGCGATGCTGGACGCGGGCGCCGACGGCGCCGTCGTGACGTTTGCCGACGAGGCCGCGATGCGCGACTTCGCCGGCCGGCACCTGTGAGGGAGGTGGATGCATGACGAGCACCGGATCGCAGCCGCCGGCGGGCGGGCTGCGGACGATCGTCGTCGGCTACGACGGGACGAGTCCCGCGGAGCGGGCGCTCGCACGGGCCGCCGAGCTCGCGCGCGCGTTCGGGTCGACGGTGATCGTCGCGGACGTGGCCGCCCCCGCGCCGGTCGAGGCGATGCCGGGCGCGTTCGGGCTCACGCCGTACCTGACCACGACGCCGGAGAACGAGCTTCGCGTCGACGAGGCCATGTGGCAGCAGCACCGCGGCCGGGTCGAGTCGTTCTTCGCCGACACCGGCATCGCGCACGAGTTCGACGGCGTGGTCGGCGATCCCGCCGCCGAGATCGTCGACGTCGCCGAGCGCCGCAACGCGGACCTGATCGTCGTCGGCACGCGCGAGCCGGGCCTGCTCGACCGGCTGCTCGCGGGCAGCGTCAGCCAGGGCGTGGCGCGCCGTGCGCGCTGCGACGTGCTGATCGTCCACCCGCAGCTCGACGACTGAGCGCCGCCGGGCCGCGCGCGGCGGTCCCCCGATCGGGGCACGCGGCCGGCCACGGCCGGGCGGAGGATGAGCGCCATGTCGGGGTCGGCGGAGCCGGGACGCTGGGCCGCGCACCCGTGGCGGGCGCGCACGCTGCGCCTGCTCGTCTACGCGGTGCCGATCGCCGCGTCGATCGCGTTCGTGCGCGGCACGACCGCGATCACCGGGACGCCGACCGGCTCTCTCGCCGTGTTCCTGCTCTGGTGGCTCGCGCTCAGCGTCGCGGCGACGGCCGTCGTCTCCGGCGTCTACGCCCTCTCGCGGCGGCTGCTGCCGCTCGGCGCGCTGCTCGAGCTCTCGCTCGTCTTCCCGGACGAGGCGCCGTCGCGGTTCAGGGTCGCCCTGAGCACCGGCACCGTCGAGAGCCTCGAGGAGCGGCTCCGGCGGCTGCCGGCGGACGGCGACGGCGCGAGCACGCAGGAAGCCGCCGAGATCCTGCTCCGGCTCGTCGCGGCCCTCGACGTCCACGATCCGCTCACGCGCGGACACGCCGACCGCGTCCGCGCCTATGCGTCGCTGCTCGGCAAGGAGATCGGCCTCCGCGGCGACGACCTCGACCGTCTGAACTGGGCCGCGCTCCTGCACGACATCGGCAAGCTGCGCGTCGACCGCGACATCCTGAGCGCGCCGGGCCGGCCGACCCCTCTGCAGTGGCAGAGCCTGCGCCGGCATCCGCTCGAGGGCGAGGCCCTCGCGGCGCCGCTTCGCGCGTGGCTCGGCAGCTGGTGGGACGCGATCGGCTACCACCACGAGCGCTGGGACGGCAAGGGCTACTGCCGCGGCCTCGCTGGCGAGGAGATCCCTCTCGCGGGTCGCATCGTCGCGATCGCCGACGTGTTCGACGTCATCACGTCCGCCCGGTCCTACAAGGAGGCGTCGGGCGCGGCCGCCGGCCGCGCCGAGCTCGCGCGCTGCGCGGGCTCCCACTTCGACCCGCGCCTCGTCCGCGCGTTCCTCAACATCTCGCTCGGGAAGATGCGGCTCGTCATCGGGCCGCTCTCGTGGCTGAGCGACGCGCCCCTGCTGGGCCGGCTGCCGCTGACGCCGTCGGTGGGGGCCGCGTTCGGCGGCCTCGCCGCGCTGGTGACGACCGCCGCCGCGGGCGCCTTCGGCAGCCAGGCGACGGCGACTGCGGCGCCCGCGATTCGGCCGCACGCGGTCGCGCGGCCGGCGGCGGCAACCGCGCCGCGTACGCTCCCTCGCCGCACGCGGGCGAGCCGGCCCGTCGCCGTCGTCACGCCGCCCGCCGCGCACGTCGCGAGCGTCGTCCGACGCGTCCGCGCGGGGCGACCTCGCACGGCCGCCGCGCTCCCGGCCCCCGCCGCGACGACGACTGCAGCGGCCGCCGTGCCGCAGCCGGCCGCCGTTCCCGCGTCCCGGGTGACCGAGACGCCCGAGTCGCCGGCCGGAGGCGACGCGACCGGGAGCCTGCCTGCCGCGCCGGCCCCGGCCCCCACGCCGGCCGCGCCCGCACCGCCGCCGGCGACGGTGCCGCCGTCGACCCAGGCGCCTCCGCCGCCGTCGCCGCAGCCGACGCCGCCGTCCTCGAGCGGCAGCTCCGGCGGCTCGCCGGGCGGGTCGCCGGGCGGCGCCTCGCCCCCACCGCCGTCTCCGCCGCCTCCCCCACCGCCATCGCCCCCGCCGCCGCCCCCGCCGCCACCACCGCCGCCGCCGCCGCCGCGGAACCACCCGCCGAGCTTCACCGCCGGCGCCGACCAGACCGTGCTCGAGGACGCGGGGCCGCAGACCGTCGCGGGCTGGGCGACCGCCGTCTCACCCGGGCCGGCGAGCGAAGCGGGCCAGACCGTCGGCTTCGACGTCTCCGCCGCCCAGCCGTCCCTCTTCTCGGCCCAGCCGGCCGTCGCCGCCGACGGCACGCTCACCTACACGCCCGCGCCGGACGCCAACGGCACCGCCACCGTGACGGTGCGGGCCGTCGACGACGGCGGCACCGCGAACGGCGGCGACGACACCAGCGCGCCGCAGACCTTCACCATCACCGTCGAGCCCGTCGACGATGCCCCGAGCTTCGCCGCCGGCGCCGACCAGATCGTGCTCGAGGACGCAGGCCCGCAGACGGTCGCCGGCTGGGCGACCGGCATCTCGGCCGGCCCGGCGAACGAAGCGGGCCAGACCGTCGGCTTCACCGTCACGGCCGACCAGCCCTCGCTCTTCTCGGCGCAGCCGGCCGTCGCCGCCGACGGCACCCTCACCTACACGCCCGCGCCGAACGCCAACGGCACCGCGACGGTCACGGTCACGGCCGTCGACGACGGCGGCACGGCGAACGGCGGCGTCGACACGAGCCCGGCGCAGACCTTCACCATCACGATCGAGCCGGTCAACGACCCGCCGAGCTTCACCGCCGGCGGCGACTCGAGCGTCCTCCTCGGCATCCTCGGCCAGCAGCAGGTCGTGCCCGGCTGGGCGACCAACATCTCGCCCGGCCCGGCGGACGAGTCGGGGCAGCAGGTGCACTTCGTCGTCACCGCCGCCGACCCGAGCATGTTCCTCGTGCAGCCCGCCGTCGCCTCCGACGGCACGCTCACCTACACGCCGAAGCCGGCCCTCGCGCTGGGCCAGACGACGACCGTCACCGTGGAGGCCGTCGACGACGGCGGGACGGCGAACGGCGGCGTCGACACCAGCCCGCCGCAGACCTTCACCATCACCGTCGTGCTTCTCTAGCCGCTCACGCGCCCTCGAGGGCGGGAGCTCCGGCCGCCGTCGTGCGCGTGCGCAGGAACGTCCCGCCGATCGTCGCGGCCGCGACGGCGAGCACGGCCCCGAGCGCGAAGGCCGCGTGGTAGCCGCCGGTGAGCGCGTCGAGCGACCCGTGGCCCGCCGCCGAGAGGTGGTGCGTCCGCGACGACGCGAGGCTCGCGAGCACCGCGAGGCCGAGCGCCCCGCCCATCATGAACGCGGTGTTCGCGACGCCCGACGCGAGCCCGGCGTCCTGCGGCTCGACGTCGCTCATCGCGGCCATCAGCACCGGGTTGAACGCGAGCCCGCCGCCGATCCCGATCAGGATCATGCTCGGCAGGATGTCGACGACGAACGAGCCGTGCACGGGCGCGCGCGCGAACCACAGCAGCGCGGCGGCGGCGACCAGGAGGCCGAACGCGAGCGGCTTGCGGAACCCGAACCGCATCACGAGCTTCGCGGACAGCCCGAGCGAGAACGCCATCATGATCAGGTTCCCGGGCAGGAAGGCGAGGCCGACGTCGAGCGGGCTGTAGTGCAGCACGAGCTGCAGGTACAGCGCCGACAGGAAGAAGAGCGCGAACATCGAGGCGGCCCAGAGGACGCCGACGACGTTCGCGACGCTGAGGTTGCGATGGCGGAAGATGCTCAAGGGGACGAGCGGCGAGGCGATCCGCGCCTCCCAGGCGACGAACGAGATCGCGACGGCCACGGCCGCGCCGAGGAGGCCGAGCGTCTGCGCGCTGGTCCACCCCGACTGGTTGCCGTTCACGATCGCGTACACCGCGAGCACGAGCGCGCCCGTGATCGCGACCGCGCCCGCCACGTCGAGGCGCCGCCGCTCGCCGCCCGTGTGCACCGCCGGCAGCAGCGGCAGGCCGGCGGCCAGCACCGCGATGCCGATCGGCAGGTTGACGAGGAAGATCCAGTGCCAGCCGACGAGGTCGGTGAGGACGCCGCCCGCCAGCACCCCGATGCTGCCGCCGCCCGACATCACGAAGCCGAACACGCCCATCGCCTTCGCACGCTCCGACGGCTCGGTGAACAGCACGACGATCAGCGAGAACGCGACCGCCGAGACGACGGCGCCGCCGAGCCCCTGCACCGCGCGCGCCGCGATCAGCATCCCCTTCGTCGTCGACACGCCGCACACGAGCGAGGCGGTGGTGAACGCGGCGATGCCGCTCAGGAACAACCGCCGGTGACCGAACAGATCGCCGAGCCGGCCCGCGAGCAGCAGGAACCCGCCGAACGTGAGCATGTACGCGTTCACGACCCACGCCAGCGACGTCTGGGAGAAGCCGAGGCTGTTGCGGATCGACGGCAGCGCGACGTTCACGACCGTCGTGTCGACGACGATCATCAGGTCGCCGACGCAGAGGATCACGAGGGCGAGCCAGCGGGTGCGAGTGCTGAGGCCGGTCATGGAGTCCTTTCGATCGCTTGCACCCTACTGACGGGACAGGGGGCGAGAACTCATCGGCCGGCGACGACGCCCTGAAGGAGGCGTCCGACACCGTGGTGTCGGACACCCGTGCGCCGCGGGATCAGCCGAGCGCGCGCCGCGCGCGGACGGCGCCGGCGACGCCCGCGCTCGAGGCCGCGAGCATGAACGCGACCGCCACGACGAGCTGCGGCGTGAACGGGGCGGCGCCGAAGAATCCCGGCGCGGCCTCGGCGACCGCGCCCCACCAGACCGCGGTCGCGGAGGTCATCACGACCATCGCGAGCGCGACCGCCCCGGCGAGCCACGCCTCGAGCCGGAGAACCCCCGGCGGCAGGTCGAGCCTGCGCGCCGTTCCCGTCGCCGCCGCCGTCCACGCGGCGAGGCAGCACACGGCCAGCAGCACCCAGGCGAGGAAGATCCCGCCGTAGAAGAGGTCGTGGCCGTTCCGCTGCTGCACGTTCAGCGTGTGGGCCCACGCCGCGAGCCCGGCGGTCGCGGGCACGAGCAACGCGGTGAGCGCCCCCGCGACGAGGATGCGACGGCGGATCGACGCCCAGCCGCCGGCGCGCAGGAACGCGAGCAGGCTCGGCAGCGCGGCGCCGATGCCCGCCAGCACGAGCGCGCTGCCGGCCGCGGCCGCGACCACGAGCACGTCGAAGGCGGCGGCCGGCACGCCGCGGCTCCCGACCGGCGTCGCCGCCTGCCAGTGCTCCGACACCTTCTGCACGCCGGACCCGCCGACGACGAAGAGCGCCCACGCCGCGAGCACGAGCAGCGCCCCGCCGCGCGCGCGTTCGGGGGCCGCGCCCCCGCCCGCCGCCGCACGCAACCGCTCGCGCAGCGCGCCGAGCGCGACGTCGACCCTCGTGCGCCACGGCACCCTTCCGGCAGAGGTCTCGACGATCAGCGCGGCGAGCTCCTCGCCGTACCGCGCGCGCCACGGCGCCGGGTAGAGGCGGAGCAGGAGCCTGCTCGTCCGCTCGCTGCTCATGCCAGGCCGCCCGACGCAGCGACGCGGTGCCGCCGCACGGCGAGCCGCGCCGTGCCCTCGTCGACGATCGTGCGCAGCTCGGCGAGCGCGTCGGCGAGCGCCTCGCGGCCGGCGGTCGTGAGACGGTACGGCCGCCGCCGCCCGGACGGGCCCGCCGGCTCGATGAGGCCGCGCTCCTCGAGCCGTGCGATGGCTCCGTAGAGCGTGCCGGGGCCGAGCTGCACGCCGGCGAACGCCTCGATGTCCTGCTGCAGCGCGTAGCCGTGCTTCGGACCGTCAGCGAGGCTCGTCAGGATCAGCACCGGCGGGTCGTTCGTCCGCGTCATCGGGCGCATGATACTACGCGCGGCGTAGTATCGCAAGGCGTATTAGCGGGCGGGCGGGGCCAGCCGTCCCCAGACGTTCTCGAGCAGCTGCCGCGTCTCCGGCCAGAGCAGGATCTGGCCGCCGAAGTTCAGCGCGCCGGCGGAGAAGACGCGGGCGCCGCTCTCGTGCTCGTAGTAGGTCATCTCGGCCGAGCGGCCGGGGCCGAAGAGGTCGGGGATCGTCGCCAGCACCTGCGTCTGGGCCGGCGACGCCGGGCTCCGTGCGTCGATCTCGATCCCGTAGCTGCCGAACTGCGACCCGTCGGCGAGGCCGGTGCCGACGAAAGCCCACGGCGCCGCGGCGGCGCCGGTCACCGTGAACGGCTGCTGCCGCTGGCCGCGGTCGCTCGCGACGTACTGCACGCCGAGCAGCGCCGCCTCCGGCCGCTGCAGGTTGCGCCACTCGTCGATCAGCGTGACCGTCTGGTCGGCGCGGTCGACGCGGCGGAAGAAGTTGTTGGCGGAGAGGAACATGAGGTTGCCGCCGAGGTCGCGGTAGGCCTCGACGAGGTCGTAGACGCGCGCGGTGACGTACTCGGTGTGGCCGGGGAAGACGAGCAGGTCGTAGGCCGACCGCAGCGTCTCCGGGTCGGGAAAGAGCTCGAGGTCCTCATCGGCGTACACGTCGACCTGCTTCCCGGTCTGCGCGAGCCAGTGCTGGAAGCCGAGGTCGTAGCTGCGGTAGCGGTACGGCACGCCGCGGAACGCCATCGGCCGCGCCAGGTCGACCACGGTCGTCCGCCAGCGCGCGTACCACGTGTCGCCCCACCCGTCGCCGTCGGCGTCGTAGAAGTTGTAGGCCTGCCAGGTGCTGGTCGGCATCACGACGGCGACCCGCCTGCTCGGCTGCGCCGGCCGCACGATCAGGGGAGCGAAGCCGGTGCGGCCGTCGTCCGCGTCGAGTCGCGCGAAGTAGACGCCGGTCGGCCAGTCGCCGACACGCACGCCGATCGCCGCGGGCCGGTCGGCGTGCCGGCTCCAGTCGATCTCCACCGGCTCGGTGACCGGGACGCCGTTGACGAGGTCGTTCGCGTACGTGGGCTCGTCCTCGGGGCCGCTGTGCAGGATCTGCACGCGCAGCGTGGGGGCGTCGGTGCGGATGAGCAGCTGCGCGGTGTCTCCCGGCTGTGCGCTGCGGACGAGGAAGCCGGCGTCCACGCCGAGCAGGCGCGCGACGCAGCGCGCCGTCGCGCCCGCGAGCCCGGCGACGTGCACCTGCAGGATGTAGGTGCGGGCCGGCAGCGACGGGTCCGGCTGCCAGTCGAGCACGTGCTCGCCGGGGGGCAGCTCGAGCGTGCGGGAGCCGACCTGGGAGCTGCCCGACGTGACGGGCTGCTCCGACGCCGCGCCCTGCCCGGTCTGCAGCACGTCGAAGACGACGCGGGCGCGCCGCGCGAGCACGAACCGCAGATGCGCGACGCGGCGCTCGCCGAACGGACTGAGCGTCGTCAGCAGCTCGCCGTCGCCGGCGAACGCGTGGCCGCCGTTGCCGATGCGGACGCCGGAGAGGAGCGTCGCGCGGCGCGCCGCCCGCGCGATAGGGACGACGGCCGCGGCGGCGGCGACGGCGCTGCCGAGCAGCCGCCGGCGAGTTCCGACCCATGCCGACACCGCGTTCGAGGCTAGCCGAACGCGCGTCGGCGTCCGCGTGCGCTCCCTCCTTCGGGGGAGCGCACGCGGGGCGCGGCGGCTACGCCTTCGCCTTGACCTTGCCGAGCAGGCCGCCGACGAGGTGCTGCGAGTCTTCGGACACCTCGCCCGCCGGCTCGTCCGGCAGGCCGGCCTGCTTGCGCAGCCGCTGCGCGACCTCGGCGATCTCCTCCGGCGCCCAGCTCGGGGCGAAGACGTCCGGCTGCGGCGGCAGGTCGTGCGCGGGCGCGCCTTCGGGATGCGGCTCGTCGGCGATCGTCAGCTCCTCGCCCGTCTCCGGGTGCGGGCCGTTGAACACGGCGGCCACCTCGCGGTACGCGTCCTGCGAGAAGCGGTAGAGCTTCAGATGCTCGCCGCGCTCGAGGTGCGGCTTGCACTCCGGGATCTTCTCGGTGGGGATGCGCGGCGACGGGAAGAGCTTCATCAGGTCGCAGCCGGTGAGCCGCTCGAGCGCGCGTGCGTACGCGACCTGGTGCACGCCGCCGCGGACGAGCAGGTAGCCGGTCAGCGCGCGCGCCGCCGGATGCTCGACGAGCTCGTAGACCTTCAGCTTGTTGTTCCGCGCACCCGTCTCGAGGAAGAAGTTGTGCGTCAGGTCCTCGATCAGGTCGCCGGACGAGAACACGTAGTCGCCGTTCCACGGCCGCCCCTGCGAGTTCTGCGGCAGTGCGCCGCGGCCGCCCGCGATCACGTGGTGCGGGTTGCCGACGCCCTTCAGATCGGCGAGCGCCGCGTCGGGCGCCCGGCCGTCGCCGGGGTCGCCGGGATCGGTGAGCATCGTGCAGATCGTCGCGGACACCAGCTCGACGTGGCCGAACTCCTCGGTGGCGATGCTGCACAGCAGGTCGTAGAACGGTCGCGCTCCCTGGCGCGTGCGGAAGTTGAAGGACTGGAACGTGTAGTTCAGCCAGGTCGACATCTCGCCGAACTTGCCGCCGAGCAGCTCCTGCACCGCCGCGGCGCCGGCGGGATCGGGCTCGGACGGCGGCGGCAGCTCGGTCTGCAGCTTCTCGAGACGCAGGATCAACGCGGGCCTCCTCGTGTGTCGTCGTTCGTTGCTCGACCTCTCACCGTGCGCGGGCGCTGGCAAACCCGCGCCGCGCGCCGCGCACGTGCACGCGTTCCGGAGCCGCATCCGGGGTCGCACTCGGGGTCAGGCACGTAGCAGGCCCCGGCGTCCTCGCGGCAGCGTGCGCCGGGGTCAGGCACGTGCCAGGCACGTGTCAGAAGTGTGACGTCGCAAAGGCGCTGCACGAGCGGGGGAAACGCGCCCGCCGCGGCATGCGCGGCGACGGGGTCGGGGGAACCTCCGGGGCCAGGCACGTACCAGGCCCCGGAGGTTCGCCCCCACGCATGCCCTCGACTCACATCGGACGTCGGCGAGACTCTCAGCCGGCTCTCAGGCGGCGTTGCGACGCTCCGTCGCGTGACCGACGCCGGCATCGCCCTCGAACGCTCGCCCGCACGCGCCGCCGCCGCGGCTGCGAGAGCACGCGCACCGGTCGCCGCGCTCGTCTGGACGGCGCTGCTCGGCAACGCGGTCGCGATCCTCTGGCTCTGGTGGCACGGCGGCAACGTCGTCGGCGTCAAGACGACCGGCGAGGCGCTCACGAGCGCAGCGCGGCTCACCGGCCTCTTCGCGGCCTACGTCGCGCTGGTGCAGGTCGTGCTGCTCGGCCGCATCCCGTGGCTGGAGCGCCTCGCCGGCTTCGACCGCCTGAGCGTCTGGCACCGCGTGCTCGGCCACGCGACGCTCTATCTCGTCGTCGCGCACGTCGTGCTGAGCGTGTGGGGCTACGCGCTCATGGACCGCTTCACGATCGCGAAGGAGATCTCGACCATGCTCGGCGGCGGGATCTACCCGGGGATGATCACCGCGACGATCGGCACCGCGCTCTGGCTCGTCGTCGTCGCAAGCTCGATCGCGATCGTGCGCAGGCGACTCTCCTACGAGGCCTGGTACGCCGTCCACCTGACGGCGTACGCGGCGATCGCGCTCGCGTGGTTCCACCAGATCCCGACCGGCAACGAGCTCGTCCTCGACCAGGTCGCGGCCGACTACTGGCGCGCGCTCTACGCCGCGGCGCTCGCGCTGCTCGTCGTCTTCCGCGTCGCCGCGCCGATCGTGAACGCGTTCCGCTTCCGCCTGCACGTCACCAACGTGGAGCACGAGGGGCCCGGCGTCGTCTCGCTCCGCATCGCGGGACGCAACCTCGACCGTCTTCACGCGCGCGCCGGGCAGTTCTTCCTGTGGCGCTTCCTCGACCGCAGCCGCTGGTGGAGCGCGCACCCCTACTCGCTGTCGGCCGCGCCCACCCGCACGGAGCTGCGGCTCACGGTCAAGGCGCTCGGGGACCACTCCGCCCGCCTCGCGAGCATCCGCCCCGGGACGCGCGTGCTCGTCGAAGGCCCGTTCGGCCGCTTCACGTCCGACGTCGGCCGCCGCACGAAGAAGCTGCTGATCGCGGGCGGGATCGGGATCACGCCGATCCGCGCACTGCTCGAGGAGATCGAGGGCGACACGATCGTCCTCTACCGCGTCGTCGACGAGGACGAGGTCGTATTCCGCGACGAGCTGGAGCGGATCGCGGCCGCGCGAGCGATCGACGTGCGCGTCGTCGCCGGCGACCACCGGACGCCGGACGGGGCGCGCCTGCTGTCGCCGGAGCACCTGCTCGAGCTCGTCCCCGACCTGCGGGCGCGCGACGTCTACGTCTGCGGCCCCGCCGGCCTGACCGACGCCGTCGCGCGCAATGCGCGCGCCGCGGGCGTCGCGCGCAAGGACCTGCACGCCGAACGATTCGCCCTGTGAAAGACGAGAGGAGAGAGCACGATGAGGAAGACCGTCACCGGAGCGCTGGCCGCGGCCTCGCTCGCCTTCCCCGCCGCGAACGCCGCGGCGGCGCTCCGCGAAACGTCCGCCACCACGGCGACCGCGGCCAAGAAGCGCGTGGTCGTGAAGACCGTCCGCGTGACCGGATCCGAGGGATTCGCCGGCCGCTGGGGCAACGTCGAGGTGACGCTGGTCGTGAAGAGGACGACGACGATCGTCGGCAAGCGGAAGACCGTGAAGCGCCGGATCGTCTCCGTCGGCGTGCCGGTGTACCCGAACCACACCGACCGCTCCGTCTTCATCAACCAGCAGGCACTGCCGATCCTCGTGCAGGAGGTGCTGCGCGCGCAGTTCGACCCGAACGTCGACATGGTCTCCGGGGCGACCGACACGAGCGAGGGCTTCGAGCAGTCGCTGCAGGCGGCGCTCCTGGCGGCGCGCAAGGCATGAGCGCCGCGACGCGCCCCGGGCTCGCGCGCGTCGAGCACGTCATGGGAATGCCCGTCGTCGTCGACGTGCGCGACGACGACGTCGACGAGGCCGCGGTCGACGTCGCGTTCGCGTGGCTCCGGCACGTGGACGAGACCTTCAGCACCTACCGAGCGACGAGCGAGATCTCGCGCATCGCCCGCGGCGGGCTCCTCCCGGACCGCGCGTCGCCGGAGGTGCGCGAGGTCCTCGACGCCTGCGAGTCGTACCGCCTCGAGACGCGCGGGTACTTCGACGCCCGCCCCGCCGGGAGGCTCGACCCGTCCGGGTACGTCAAGGGTTGGGCGGTCGACCGCGCCGCCGCGGTGCTGCTCGCCGCAGGCGCGCGCAACGTCGCCGTCAACGCGGGCGGCGACATGCGCCTCGCGGGCCGCGCGCTGCCCGGCGACGGCTGGCGCGTCGGCATCCAGCACCCGCTCGAGAGCGGCGCGCTCGCGGCGGTCGTCGAGCTCGGCGACGGCGCCGTCGCGACCTCCGGCGCCTACCGCCGCGGCGAGCACATTCTCGACCCGCACACCGGCCGGCCGCCGCGCGGGCTGCTCTCGGTGACCGTCACCGGCCCCGAGCTCGCGCGGGCCGACGTCTACGCCACCGCAGCCTTCGCGATGGGAGCGGAACGAGGGCCGAGGTGGACCACCAGGCTGCGCGGCTACGAGGCACTCTCGATCCTCGAGGACGGCACGACGTACGCCACGCCCGGCTTCCCGTTCGCGCCGGCGTAATCGCGACGGCCGCCGGCCGCGGCGCGCGGCGTACGCTGCTCGCGATGGGGATGTTCTTCCATTCCGCCGCCGCGGCGCCCGAGCGCCCCGCCGATCCGCTCGTGCGGCGCGCGAACCTGCGTCGCGTCGGCCGGCTGTTCGCGCCGTACCGGCTGCGCCTCGGCGCGGTGCTGCTGCTGATCGTCGCCTCGGCCGGGCTGGGGGTCCTCCCCGCGTTCCTGCTCAAGCGCGTGCTCGAGGCGATCGGGCGCGACGACACGACCGCACTGTCGAAGAACGCGGCCGCGATGATCGCGATCGCGGTCGTCACCGGTGTGCTCGGCGTCGTCCAGACGCTGCTCTCGAACCAGGTCGGGCAGCGCGTGATGCACGACCTGCGCGCGGCCGTGTTCCGTCACCTGCAGCGCCTCTCGCTCGCGTTCTTCACGCGGACGCGGACGGGCGAGGTGCAGTCGCGGATCTCGAACGACATCGGCGGCGTGCAGAACGTCGTCACGAACACCGCGACGTCGATCGCGTCGAACGTGACGACGGTCGGCGCGACGATGGTCGGCATGCTCGTGCTGAACTGGCGCCTGGCGCTGTTCGCGTTCGCGCTGATCCCCTTCTTCGTCTGGCTGACGCGCCGCGTGGGCAACGAGCGGCGGCGGATCGCGAAGACGACGCAGGAGACGCTCGCGGACATCTCGAGCCTCGTGCAGGAGTCGCTCTCCGTCTCGGGGATCCTGCTCGGGAAGACGATGGGCCGCGGCAACGAGCTCGCCGACCGCTTCGAGGCCGACTCGCTGCGGCTCGCGGAGCTCGAGGTGCGCCAGCGGATGGCCGGACGCTGGGTGATGGCGTCGATCCAGACGAGCTTCGCGATCATGCCGGCCGCGGTCTACTGGTTCGGCGGGCTCGCGCTCGCGCACGGCTCGCACGCCGTGTCGATCCCGATGCTCGTGTCGTTCACGACGCTGCAGACGCGGCTCTTCTTCCCCGTCGGCTCGCTGCTCGGCGTCGGGCTCGACGTCCAGACGTCGCTCGCGCTGTTCGACCGCATCTTCGAGTACCTCGACCAGCCGGTCGACATCGCCGAGCGGGCCGACGCGATCACGGAGGGGCCCGCCGGCGACGTCGTCTTCGACGGCGTGTGGTTCCGCTACGGGGACGAGTGGACGATCGAGGACGTCTCGTTCACCGTCCCGGCCGGGACGACGACGGCGATCGTCGGCGAGACCGGCTCCGGCAAGACGACCCTCGCCTACCTCGCGGCGCGGCTCTACGACGTCGACCGCGGCCGGATCACGATCGGCGGCGTCGACGTGCGCGACCTCAGCTTCCAGGCACTCGCCGAGCTCGTCGGCGTCGTGTCGCAGGAGACGTATCTCTTCCACGGCTCGGTGCGCGAGAACCTCCGCTTCGCGCGGCCGGAGGCGACCGACGAGGAGATCGAGCTCGCCGCGGACGCGGCCCGCATCCACGAGCTGATCGCCTCGCTGCCCGACGGCTACGACACGGTCGTCGGCGAGCGCGGCTACCGCTTCTCGGGCGGCGAGAAGCAGCGGATCGCGATCGCGCGCACGATCCTCCGCAACCCGCCGATCCTCGTCCTCGACGAGGCGACCAGCTCGCTCGACGCCGAGACGGAGCGGCTCGTGCAGGAGGCGCTCGACCGCCTGTCGGCCGGCCGCACGACGATCGCGATCGCGCACCGGCTCTCGACGATCCGCGACGCCGACCAGATCGTCGTGCTCGACCGCGGGCGGATCGTCGAGACCGGCCGCCACGAGGACCTCGTCGCCGCCGGCGGCCGCTACGCCGCGCTCACCGCCCGTCCCCTGTCGGCGCGCGAGCCGGTGGCGTGAGCTGCGGGGGCGGCGGCGCGTGGCGCACCATCCCGAGCCGTCCCTCGACCTCCGCGACGCGCTCCGGCGGAACGCGCGGGCCGTCCGGAGGCGGCTGCAGCCACGGCCAGCGCGCGGGCTCCCCGAGCTCGCGGACGTAGTCCTCGATCCCCGCCGGCGTCGAGAGGAAGAGCATCCGCGCCGTGTCGGACTCGACACGGAAGGAGTGCGGCGTTCCCGCCGGCGCGAAGATCGCCGCGCCCGGCCGGCACGGCCGCGCGCACGCCTCGACCCAGTCCGGGCCGTCCGCGTCCTCGGGCGCCACGAGCCACGCGGTGAGCTCGCCGTCGAGGAGGTAGAACGTCTCGTCCTGCGGGTGCGAGTGCAGCGGGGGCGCCGCGCCGTGCGGGAGCACGCCCTCCCAGAGCGCGAAGCGGCCTCCGGTGTCGTCGCCGGTCAGCTTCATCCGGGCGACCGTGCCGAGGAACCAGATCGGGTCGGCGCCGGCCGCGACCACCTGCGCCCGCGCTGCCGCCGTGGCGGTCATGCGTGCGCCGCGAGCCGGAAGTCCTCCGGCCGCTCGTAGGCGCCTTCCGCCGTGCAGCCGATCGCGAGGACGCGGACTCCGCTCTCGCCGGGGGCGATCCTGCGCTTCGTGCCGGGCGAGACCCGCGCCATCGCGCCGGCGCCCATCGACATCCGCTCGCCCCCCGCCTCGAGATCGCACGAGCCCTCGAGCACGACGTAGACCTCCTCCTGCCCGTCCTCGGCGTGGTCGTGCTCCGGGTAGTGCTCGAACCCGGGCGGGAAGTCGAGCACCTGCAGCCCGAACGATTCGACTCCGAGCTCGGCGCCCGCGAGCTTCACCATCCCGTGATGGATCGACTGCAGCTCGTCGATCCGCTTCACCGTGAACCCGTCCATCGACAGACCTCCTTCGCGTTTCCGGCGAGCGTAGGAGGCGCCGCCGCGCGGAGCATCGACCGATCTGCCTAGGTTGGCGGCGACGGCTGCCCATCTTGCAGCAGCCCGTCCGCCCGCGCCCGCTCGATCGCGGCCGTCCTGTTCGGAGCGCCGAGCTTGCCGAGGATCGACGACACGTGGTGCGCGACCGTGCGCTCCGAGAGGTGGAGCGCGGCGGCGACCGCGGCGTTCGTCGCCCCCGTCGCGAGCTGCTCGAGCACCTCCTGCTCGCGCCGGGTGAGGCCGGCCGGGTGCAGGCGCGTCGAGCGGCGCGGTCCCCGCACGGCCCGCGCGCCGGCGGCGGCGCGATCTCGCGCGAACGCCCGCGCGGCGCCGTGCGCGCCCAGGCGCTGCAGCGCCGCGAGCGCATCGCGCGCCGCCCGGTCGTCGCCGGGGAGCGCGGCGAGCGCCGCCTCGTAGGGCGCCTCCAGGTCGCGCCAGCCCCGGACGGCGCCGCGCCAGTCGCCCTCGAGCTCGCGCAGGAGCGGCTCGGGCGCGGCCGGCGGCGGCTCGAGCTCGACGCCGTGCCGATGGGCCCACAGGGCCAGGTCGGCGGCGGGGCGTGCATACCGCGCGCCGGCGGGCGCGTCGCGGGCCGCGCGGAGGTGGCGCCGCGCGGCGGCCGCGTCGCCGCGCAGCCACGCGCCCTCGACGACCGCGACGCGGATCGCTCCGTGCCGCGAGCTTTCGGGGACGGGAGCGATCTCGGACCACGCGCGCTCGAGCGGCTCGCCGGCGCCCGCCTCTCCGCGCCGCGCGGCGACGAGAGCGCCGAACGCGAGCACGGCCGGCGCTTCCGCAGCCCACTCGCGGCCGGGGAGCGCGGCGAGGGAGGCGACCTCGTCGAAGCGGCCGCGGTCGAGAAGGCTGCGCGCGCGGTAGAACTCG
This sequence comes from Gaiellaceae bacterium, assembly GCA_035652835.1. Classification (GTDB taxonomy): domain Bacteria; phylum Actinomycetota; class Thermoleophilia; order Gaiellales; family Gaiellaceae; genus PALSA-600. The sequence goes on along the minus strand of DASRDA010000003.1, from coordinate 71,075 downwards.
ACCGCGTTGCGCGGGATCGGCGTCTGGTACTCGTCGAACAGCGCGAGCGCCTCGACCCAGGCGGCGTCCACGACGGCGTGCTGCCGGAGGCTCGCCGCGACGAAGACCACGTTGACGTAGGCGCGGACGGCCTGGATCGAGAAGCCGGCCGCCCGGGCGGCACGTGCCGCCTCGGCGAGGGCCGCGGGCGCGTCGGGATCGCCGCGGTGGCCGCGCGCGAGCCCGATGCTGACGAGCACGTCGACCCGCGTCTGCTCGAGCCCGGCCTGCGTCGCCAGCTCGAGCGCCCCCGGACCGAGCTCGAGCGCCACGGCCGGGTCGGAGGCCGTCGCCTCCATGCGCACGCGCGCCGCCTGCGCGCGCGCCAGCTCGGCCGCGTCGCCCGCGTGCTCGAGCACGGCGACCGCCCGTTCGGCCTCGGCGCGTGCCTCCGCAACGCGGTCGAGCGACCACAGCGCCGACGCGAGCGTCGCGTGGCCGCGCCCCTCGCGCACCGGGTCGCCGATGCGCGCGGCGAGGGCGATCGCCTCTTCGGCCGGCCCGACCGCGTCCTCCATGCGGAGGCTGACGAAGTTGCTCGCCCGCGAGCGCTGCAGCAGCAGGTCGACGCGCTCGGCCGGGCCGAATCCCGAGCCGAGACGGAGCGCCCGCTCCGCCTGCAGGCTCGTCTCGCTCAGCGCTCCGACCCGCTCCGCCTCGGCCGCCGCGGCCGCCGCGTGGCGGGCGGCGTCGTCGAGGAGCCCGGCCAGCTCGGCGTGATGCGCGAGCCGGGCGTGGTCGACGCCGCCGGGCTGCGCCGCGAGGGCCGCGACGACGCGTGCGTGCAGCTCCGCCCGGCGCGGCGGCGCGATCGACGACTCGATCGCCTCGCGCATCAGCTCGTGCCGGAACCCGAGCACCGAGCCGTCCGCGACGAGCACGCCCCGCGCGAGAGCCTCCTCCACCGCGTCCGCGCTTCCCGGCGCCACCGCCTCGAGCAGGGCGGGCGCGACCCGCTGGCCGATCGCGGCGGCGGCGTCCACCGCCTCGCGCGCCGCGGGGCTCAGCCGGCCGGCACGCGCGAGCGCGGCGTCCTTGACCGTCGCCGGCAACCGTCCCCCGGCGGCAACGGCCTCGACGACGAGGAACGGGTTGCCGCCGGTCGCGCGGGCGAGCAGCCGCGCGTCGAGGCCTGCGGGCTCCGCGAGCGTCCGGACCGCGTGCTCCGACAGCGGGCGCAGGTCGACCCGAAGCGCGACCGGGCTGGTCGCGAGGTCGCCGAGCAGCTGCCGGAGCGCCGCGTTTGCGTCGACCTCGTCGGCGCGGTACGTGAGGAGGAGCGCGACCGACGACTGCTCGAGGCGGCGCGCCACGAGCCGCACGACGTCGAGGGTCGCCGGGTCCGCCCAGTGCGCGTCCTCGATCACCGCCACGGCCGGCGCGCGCTTCGCGATCGCCGCGAGGAGGCGCCGCGCCAGCAGCAGCCGGTCCTCGCTCGCGAGCCCGGCCATATCGGCATCACCTGCCGCCTCGGCCAGCTCGCGCACGGGCGCGAGCGGCACGGGCACCGACAGCGGCTCGCACGCGCCCGAGAGGAACGCAGCCGCGCCGGCGGCGCGCGCCCGCAGCGCGCGAACGAGCGTCGTCTTGCCGATGCCCGCCTCGCCGCCGACGAGGACCAGCCGGCCCCGGCCCGCGTCGAGCTCCGCGACGACGCCCTCGATCGTCGAGAGCTCGGCCTCGCGCTCGAGGAGCCTCTCCATCGAGCCGCGATGGTACGTGGCGGTTAAGGGTTTCCTATGAGCCCGTCCGGTCACAGCAATCCTTGAAGAACGGTGGGTACCACTGGAGACGTGAACAGCTTCCGCCGCCATCGCATCCGTGTCGCCCTGCTCGTCGCCGCGGGGCTGTCCGCGCTCGGGCTGACCGCCGGCCTCGCGTTCGCGCGCGGCACCGCGACCCGCATCGGCACCGGCGTCGTCGTGATCGAGACCAACCTCGGCTACGAGGGCGGCCAGGCGGCCGGCACCGGGATGGTGCTGACGCCGTCCGGGCGGGTGCTCACCAACAACCACGTGATCAACGGCGCCACGACCATCAGGGTGGTCGTGCCGGGAACGGCCCGCAGCTACGCCGCGCGCGTGCTCGGCTACTCGGTGACCAGCGACGTCGCATTGCTCCAGCTGAGCGGCGCGTCGAACCTGAAGACCGTTTCGACGGCGGCCTCGGCGAGGCTCCGGATCGGGCAGCCGGTGAAGGCGCTCGGAAACGCGAACGGCACCGGCTCGCTCACCGCCGCGGCCGGGAAGATCATCGGCCTCGGCAAGACGATCACCGCCGGCGACGAGGAGGGCCACGCCGAGCGGCTGACCGGCCTGATCGAGACCGACGCGAACGTCCAGCCCGGCGACTCCGGCGGCCCGCTGCTCGACGCCTCCGGCCGCGTCGTCGGCATGGACACCGCCGCCTCGACCGGCTCCGGCTTCGGCATCGCCTTCCGGACGCCCACCAGCGACGCGTACGCGATCCCGATCGGGAAGGCGCTGGCGGTGGCGGGCCGGATCGCCGCCGGTGAGTCCTCGGCGACGGTGCACGTCGGCGGCACCGCCTTCCTCGGCGTCGAGGTGCAGGCGGCCTCGGACGGCTTCGGCGAGACGGCGCCCGGCGCGCTGATCGCGGCCGTCGTCCCCGGCGGGCCGGCCGACTCGGCGGGGCTCGCGCCGGGCGACGTGATCACCGCGGTCGACGGGCGCGCGATCACGACGCCGCAGAGCCTCACCACGGTCGTGCTCTCGAAGAAGCCGGGCGCCGCCGTCCAGGTCACGTACACCGACCAGACGGGCGCGAGCGGTGCCGTCACGCTCACGCTCGGCAGCGGCCCGCCCCAGTAACCGCGGCGGCTACCCGCCGATGTGCGTGTTCGTGATCGCGGTGAACTGGCAGATCAGCGCCGCGGACAGGAAGACGAGGCCGAGCGCGATCTCGTTGAAGCGGCGCAGCTCCCGGCCGCTCGCCGCGAACACGAACATGATCAGCGCGGCGACGGTGAAGATCAGTGCGAGCAGGTCCATGCGGCCTCCGGCGGTCAGCCCCAGAGGTCGGGGCGGTAGCGGCGTTCGACGTTCTCGAGCTCGTCCAGGTACGCCTCGGCGTGCTCGCGCGGCATCGGCCGCCGCTCGGCGACGATGTCCACGAACGCGGCGCGCACGCCCTCCCGCATCGGCTGCGAGCCGCAGACGTACACGTAGCCTCCCGCGTCGAGCAGCCGCCAGACCAGCGCGCCGTCGTCGCGGATGCGGTCCTGCACGTGCTCGCGCCGCTTCGCCGGCTCGCGTGAGGTGACGACGTGGACGTGGTCGAGCACGCCCTCCGCAGCGAAGCGCTCGATCTCGTCGCGGTAGATGTAGTCGAGGCTCGCCGAGCGGATCCCGTTGAAGAGCGCCGCCTCTCCGAGCGGGACACCGGCGCGCGCGAGCGCGAGCCGCACCCAGAGGAACGCGCGCATCGGCGCGAAGCCGGTCCCGGCGGAGACGAAGATCATCGGCTTCGAGACGTCCTCCTGCAGGTGGAAGCCGTCGGCGCCGTCGAGGAAGACGTCGAGGCGGTCGCCCTCGCGCAGCGAGTGCACGTAGCTCGCGCTCATGCCGGCGAACGTGCGGTCGGGCATGCCCGGCACCGGCGCCGCCTCGTAGCCGACCGCGACGTGGGCGACCCCCTCGCCGTGGACCCGCGGGCTCGAGCTGGTCGAGTAGTAGCGCGGTCGGAGCGGCTGCACGACCTGCAGGAGCTCGTAGACGTTCAGCCGGCAGGAAGGGAAGTCCTCGAGCAGGCGCAGCACGTCGTAGGCGCCGCCGTGGATCGCCGCCCGCAGCGGCGAGTCCGGCCCGCCGGGCTCGCGGAGAACGTCGCGGATCGCCTCCAGCTCCGCGCGCTCGCCGGCGTCGGCGGCCTTCGCCAGCAGCAGGTCGATCAGCGGCAGCGTCGGCGGGCCGGCGATGTCGACCAGGCTCGTGAGCACGTTCCGCACCTGCAGCACGACGCCCTTCGGTACCGCCTGGACGTTCATGCTCTTCGGCACCATGAAGAGCCCGTCGAGCGCCGCGCCGAGGTGCCGCGCCAGCCGCTCGACGCGTTCCTCGTCGTTCTTCGGGCAGATGCAGAGGTGGTCGCCGGCGCGGTAGGTGGTGCCCGGCGGCAGGCTGACCTCGAGGTGCCGCGTCCGCTTCGGCGACTCCTCCGCCTGCAGCTCCCGGCACACGAGCGCGCGGGCCTGGAACGTCTGGAGGCCGACGGCGTTGGTGAGGATCGTGGGGGCGAGCAGGACGCGCGGCGCGACGTCGGCGGCGAGCGACCGCGCCATCGCGGTGTTCGAGTCGGCGCCCGTCAGCCTGCCCGCGGCCGCTCGTTCCGCGGCCACGCGCGCGGCCGCGGCCTCGGTCGCCCGCGCGCCGGAGAGCTCGAGCAGCGCGGGCCAGACGCGGTCGTTCCACTCCGCGTGCGCCTCCTCCCACACGGGCGAGCCGACGTCGGCGAAGGCAAACTCCGCCACCGGGGTCGCGCCGAGCGCGGCCAGCCGCTCGTGCACGTAGCGCGGGAAGGCGAGGAATGCGTTCCACTGGCTGTTGCCGAGGCCCCAGACCAGGTAGCGGCAGTCGCGCCACGGCGCGTCGCCCGGACGGGCTTCCTGGAGCAGCGTGCGGAAGGCGACGGCGTTGCCGGGCGGGTTCGACGTGTAGGTCGCCGTCATCACGACGAGCAGCCACGGCTCGGTGCGCGGCGGCTGCGCCGCGAGCTCGTCCAGCGTGACGACCTCGCTCGTGTGGCCGTAGCGGCGGCTGCGTCCGGCGAAGCGCTCGGCGAGGCCCTTGTTCATGCCGAAGTTGCTTCCGTAGGCGACCACGAGATGCCGGTACGGGCTCCCGGCCGGGATCTCGGACGGGCGGTCCCAGTCGCGCGCCGCGTCCGGCGCGGCGGCCGCGACGGGCCGTTCGTCCGCCGTCTGCCGGCGCCGCGCGAGCGACCGCCGCCGCTCCTCCCTGCCCTCGCGGAGGAGGCGCACGACGGGCACCGACGCCGGCTTGGTCGTCACGACCGTGTTCTTCACCACCGTCGCCCCCGGCGCGAGCCGCAGCCGGTAGCGGTTGTAGAGCTCGAACAGGAGGACCCGCAGCATCATGAACGTGACCTCCTGCGCCATGCACTGCCGCTTGCCGATCGAGAACGGGATGAACGCGTGGCGCGGCCGCGCGACGACCTTGTCCATCGCGAACTGCTCGGGGTCGAACTCGTCCGGGTTCTCCCAGTAGCGAGGGTCGCGTTGCGCGGCGAGCGTGCCGACGAAGACGATGTCGCCCTTGCGGATGCGGTAGCGGCCGAGCATGCCGTCCTTGAGGCTGCGCCGCACGGTGATCGGCATCGGCGGGTAGATGCGCAGCGTTTCCTTGATCACCTGCGTCGCGTACGGCATCGCCATCAGGTCCTCGTATTGCAGGTCGTACTCGGGGTCGCCGCCCGCGATGGCGTCGATCTCCGCGATCAGCTTCTCCTCGATGTCCGGCCGCGTCGCGAGCACGTACGCGAGCCAGGCGCCGGTGATCGACGGCCCGTTGAAGCCGTTCGAGAGGTGCATGAGGATCTGGTCGCGCACGGTCTCGAGGTCGAGGCGCTCGCCGGTCTCGGGATCCGGGACGGTGAGCAGCCGCGTGAGCAGGTCGGTCTGCTGCCCGAGCGGGCAGGTGTGCGCGCGCCCGCGGACGAGCGCGTCGGCCGTCTCGAAGAGCTCACGGTTGTGGCGGCGGTACCGCCTCCTGCGCGCGCGGCGCGCACGGCCGAGCAGGAGCGGCGAGTCGGGGCGCGGCTCGGCGACGCGGAGGATGCTCTCCTTCGTGCTCTCGGGCACGGCGCTCGCGAACGGGTGCGGCTCTCCGTCGTCGAGGAGGCCGAAGTCGTAGTTGCACGCGCCGCGGCCGGAGACCTCGAGGGTGTAGCGCTCGATCCACGCCCGCGCGTCGAGCGGCTGGTCGTCGGGCAGCCGCGCCCACGCGGCGACGAGCTTCCGCGCCTGCTCCTTCATGCGCTCGAGCTGCGTCCGCTGATGTGAGGGCGCGTACCAGGGCAGCATCACGCGGCGCACGCGCTCGTAGTGCGCGCCGTCGCCGATCACCGAGATGCCGCCGCCGCGCGAGTTCGCGAGCTGCGCGAAGAAGTTGATCTCCTCGACGCGCTTGCCGAACTGCTCCTCGTTCGCCGCGACCTCGTCGAGGAGCTGGGGGTCGGAGACGACCACGATGCGCCATTTCTTCGTCGGGATGCCGACCGCGTAGATGTGGCCGAAGCGGCGGTAGTACTCGAGCTGCGTGTCGTTGTCGTTCAGGACGTCGAAGTTCGCGAACCGCTCGCCCTTCGGGACGAGCCAGCGCACCGCGTACGGAATCTCGAGCGGGCCGCCGCCGCCGGCCGGCTCGACCGTCACCTCGGCCGGCGCCTGCCGGAGGCGGCCGATCCGGAACGACTCGGCGGCGGCCATGGCCTCCTCCGAGTGGCCGACGGAGGCGTGCGCCTCGGTCGCGTCGCGCCCGAGGTTCGACAGGAAGACCCGCGCCCCGCCCGGATGGTGGTGGATCCACTCGCTGACGTCGTAGACGTCGCCGCCGAAGACGAGCCAGTAGTCGCCCGGCCGATCGTGCCGGCGGATCTCGTCCCAGTCGTACTCGGGAAGCTCGGCGGAGTCGCGCACGGCAGACGAGGGCGTTTCCAGCATCTGGCCCTCCAGCGTCACGCCGCCCTCTCCCCGCCCTGCCCGCGCACGACTCCGAACGTACCTCCCGTTCCGGCACTGTTCAACGGCCTCGTCCGCCAGACGGCCGCCGCGCGCCCGTTCTTCCGCCGACGGCGCGCTAGGAGAGCTTGTCCATCGTCGAGCCGAGCAGCTTCCACGCGATCGCCGGGTTGCCCTCGACGACGGTGCGGAAGTCCTCCGGCGTCAACGCGAAGCAGCGGAGGTCGGTGGCAGCGGTGACGGTCGCGGTGCGCTCCGCGCCCATCATGAGCGCGATCTCGCCGAAGTAGTCGCCGGGGCCGACGGTGGCGCGCGGCTCGCCCTGCACGCTCACCTCACCTTCGCCCGCGTCGACCACGAAGAACGCGTCGGCGCCCGCGCCCTCGGCCGTTACGACCTCGCCCGCGGCGAACTCGCGCACGTGCATCGAGCCGGCGATCTCCTGCAGCTCGTCCTCGCCGAGATCCGCGAAGAGCGGAACCCTGCTGAGCGCGTCGAGCGCCGGCCCGGCCACGGCGCGATTCATACCACCGCCGCCCATCGGGTCTCACGTCTCGATCCCGTGACGGTGCCTGGCACCTAACGGTGCCAGGCACCGTTACATATCGGTCACCGACGCGAGAGGAGCGCGTCGACCTCCGCGGCGGTCGGCAGCGACGGCTGCGCGCCGAAGCGGGAGGCGGCGAGCGCGCCCGCGGCGCAGGCACGCTCGAGCGCAGCCGCGCGGGGCCGGCCCTCGAGCAGCGACACGGTGAGGCAGGCGGCGAACGCGTCGCCCGCCCCCGTGCCGTCGACCGCCTCGACGTCCGGCGGCCGGGCGCGCGCGATCTCGCGTCCGCCCTCGAGCAGGACGGCTCCGTCGGCGCCCGACGTGACGGCGACGAGCCGGCCGCGGGACACGACCTCGTGCTCGAGCCGGTTGACGATCAGGAGGTCGGGCTCGAGGTCGACCGGCCGCGCCGGCGCGGCGTTGAGCGCGAAGAACGACGCCCTCCGCGCGGCCGTGCGCACGGTCTCGTCGGGCACCTCGAGCTGGCACAGCACCGGGCCCTCCACCTCGCGCGGAGCGAGCTCCGCGTTCGCGCCCGCCGCCACGGTGATCTGGGTCTCGCCTGCCTCGTCGACGAGGATCAGGGCAAGCCCGGTCTGCGCGCCGCGCCGCAGCTCGAGCGCGACTCCCGCCTCGCGAAGCAGGGCGAGCGCCTCGTCGGCGAACGCGTCGTCCCCGACCGCCCCGACCAGTTGCACCTCGGCCCCCAGCCGCGCGGCGGCGAGCGCCTGGTTCGCGCCCTTGCCGCCCGGCACGCGATCGAGCCCGGCGGCGGCGAGCGTCTCGCCGGCGCGCGGCAGCCGCGGCACGCGCGCGACGAGGTCGAGGTTGATCGAGCCGACGACGGTGAGCGACACCGGGCCGTTCTGCACGGACGATGACGCTAGTGCATTTGCCTCCTACGCTCGACGGATCCGGCGTGCGTCCGCTCGTCCCGCGCGCTGCGGCCGGCGTTCGCGACCGCGGCGGTGGTCGCGATCACCTACCAGCCGGAGTAGCGTTGGCGGTGACGTGACATTCACGTCGCCGTACCTTCTGCTCGTGCTGCTGCTCGTGCCGGCAGCCGTGGCGGCCGCTGCGTGGCTGAGCCGCCGCCCGGCGCGCCACGCGACGGCCTTCACCAACCTGGACGTGCTCGCGGCGGTCGTCGAGCGCCGGCGCCGCACGCTCCTGCCGTTCGCGCTCTTCGTGCTCGCCCTCGCCGCGGCGGCGGTGGTGCTCGCCGGCCCGCAGCTGCGGACGACGACGGTGGCGCGGCACGCGACGGTGATCCTGGTGGTGGACGTCTCGGGCTCGATGAACGCGACGGACGTCGTGCCGTCGCGCCTCGGCGCCGCGGAGGAGGCGCTCGCCGCCTTCACCGCGCGCGTTCCGCGAAGCGTGCGCGTGGGGCTCGTCTCCTTCAGCGGCAGTCCCACTCTGCTCGTGCCGCCGACCGTCGACCGCAACGCGCTGCGGGCGGGGATCGGCGAGCTCGACGCGAGCGGCGGCACCGCGATCGGCGACGCGCTGCGGCTCGCGGTCGCGGTGGCCGTCGGCGCCGCCCGTGCCGTGCCGGCCGGCCGCCACCCGGCTGCGATCGTCCTCCTCTCGGACGGCGCCCAGACCGCGGGCTCGCTGACTCCGCTCGAGGGCGCGTCGCTCGCGCGTGCGGCACGCATCCCGGTCGACACCGTCGCCCTCGGAACCTTCGGACGGCCGTCGCCGCTGGGGCCCGTCGACGCCTACGGCTTCATGCTCACCTTCAAGCCCGACCCGGTGACGCTCGCGGCGATCGCCGCCGACACCGGCGGCCGCACCTACCGTGTCGGAACGGCGGCCCGCGCCGTCGGCGTCTACCGGTCGCTGGGGCGGAGCGTCGTGCGCTCCTCGACGAACCGCGCGATCGCGTCGTGGTTCAGCGGCCTCGCGGCGCTGCTCCTGCTCGGCTCGCTCGCCGCCGCGCGCCGGTCAGCGCCGGCGCTGCCCTGACGCGGGCGTCAGCCGCTCGAGCTCCTCGAGCGCCTGCCCCGCGCCGCGCGCCACCGTCGTCAGCGGCTCGTCCGCCACCGTCACCCGCAGGCCGGTCTCCTGCTCGAGCAGCTGGTCGAAGCCGCGCAGGAGCGCGCCGCCGCCCGCGAGCGTGAGCCCGCGGCGGCCGAGGTCGGCGGCGAGCTCGGGGGGCGTCCGCTCGAGCACCTGCTTCACGGACTCGACGATCTGCGCGAGCGGGCGCTGCAACGCCTGCAGCACCTGGTCGGCCGTCACCGGCGCGCGCCGCAGGAGGCCGGTGGTCAGGTCGCGCCCCGCCGCCTCGGCCGTGCCCGGCCCCGCTGCCTGCGACACGGCGGCGCCGATCTCGATCTTCAGCGCCTCGGCGCGCTCCTGGCCGATCAGCAGCCGCTGCTCCTCCTGCAGCAGCCGGATGATCGCCTCGTCGAGGTCGTAGCCGCCGACGCGGACCGCGTGGCTGACGACGAGGCCGCCGAGCGCCGTCACCGCCATCTCGGAGGTGCCGCCGCCGACGTCGACGACGAGCGAACCGGACGGCTCGGCGACCGGCAGGCCGGCGCCGATCGCCGCGGCCAGCGGCTCCTCGATCAGGAACGCGCGAGCGGCGCCCGCCGCCCGCGCCGCCTCCTCCACCGCCGAGCGCTCCACGGGCGTCGCGCCGCTCGGGATGCACACCATCACGTCGGCGCGCCGCCCGAGCCCGCCGAGCGCGCGGCGGATGAACGCGCGCAGCATCTGCTCGGTGACGTCGAAGTCGGCGATGACGCCGTGGCGCAGCGGCCTCGTGGAGCGGATGTACGCGGGCGTCCGGCCGATCATGCGCCGCGCCGGCTCGCCCACCGCCAGCACCTCGCCGCTCCGCTCGTCGACGGCGACGACGGACGGCTCGAAGAGCACGACGCCGCGCCCGCGCCGGTAGACGACCGTGTTCGCCGTGCCGAGGTCGACCGCCAGCCGGCGCTCAGACCGCGGCCGGCCCCACGCGACGCGACCCCCGAAGTCCACCGCCCGCACCGTAGCGCCCGGCCGGGTGAAGCCTCTCAAGTCGAGACGGCCGCCGGTCGATGACGCCTCTTGTGCGGCATGTCTCGTTCCTGCGGGCCGCGGCCGGCGCCGCGGCCGTGGCCTCCCTCCTCGCGGGCTGCGGCTCGAACCAGCCGCACGCGTCCGCGCGCACGCAGGTGACGGTGCGGGAGAAGGACTTCCGCATCCTCGTCGCGCCGGCGCGGATCGCGGCCGGGCGCGTGCAGCTCGTGGTGCGGAACGCGGGCCCTGCCGACCACGAGCTGATCGTGGTGCGCGCGCACCGCGCGGACCTGCCGCTCCGCACCGACGGCCTGACGGTGAACGAGGACGCGCTCGAGCCGGCGACGGTCGCCACGCTCGAGCCCGCCGGCCCCGGAGCGGTGCGGCGCGTGAACGTCACCCTCGCGCCGGGCTCGTACGAGCTCTTCTGCAACATGGCCGGCCACTTCATGGGCGGCATGCGCGCGTTCCTCGTCGTCACGTGACGATCCGCCCCTCACCGGCGTTCCAGCGTCTCGCGCGGCGCAACCGGCGCGTCGTCGCGGCGATCCTCTTCACCTTCGCCCTCTCGTCCGCGCTGACCGTCGGCCTCTCGATCCGCTCGACGACGCGGTCCGAGGACAAGGCCGCCGTCGTCGAGATCGCGGGCCGGCAGCGGACGCTCGCCGAGCGCTACGTCGAGCAGGTCCTGCTCGCGCGCGAGGGCGTGCAGGCCGACCCGGAGGTGATCGCGCGCAACCTGCGCGCGAGCGCGAAGGCGCTGCTCGACGGCGGCACCGCTCCGGCGGTCGCGGGCGACGACGACGACACGAAGCTCACGGCGGAGCACGGGGCCGTCGCGCGCTCGCAGCTCGAGCAGGAGATCCTCCTCGCCGACGACCTGACCGCGACCGGCGCCGCGCTGCTCCATCACCGGCCGGTGACGAGCGTGAAGCTGACCGCGGGCGAGCACCCGCCGGCCACCGACCCGCTGCGACGCCTGCGCGTGCTGGCCGCGCTCGAGTCGAACATGGCGCTCAACGCGACGCGCACGATCGCGAACTCGACCGACCGGAACATCTCGGACCTGATCGTGCTCCAAGCCGGCCTCGGCATCGGCGGCCTGCTGCTGTCGCTGCTCCTCGCCTGGGCGCTGATCGCGACGACGCGCCGTCAGACGGCGCAGTTCCGGAGCGTCGTCCAGGCGTCGAGCGACCTCGTGCTGGCCTTCGGCTCGGACGGCTGCCGCTACGCCAGCCCGTCGGTGACGCGGCTCACGGGCCGCGACGAGGCCGACCTCCTCGGCAGCGGCGTCTTCGCCGCGGTGCACGACGACGACCGCGCGCAGGCGCACGCGGCGTCGCAGGTCGGCGAGCCGCCCGAGCTGGTCTTCCGGCTCCGCGACCGCTCGGGCGCGTGGCGGAGCATCGAGGCGCACGTCAGCGACCTGCGGCAGGACCGCCAGGTGCGCGGCATCGTCTTCAACGCGCGCGACATCACCGAGCGCCTCGAGCTCGAGGCGCAGCTCACGCGGCAGGCGTTCCACGACAGCCTCACGGGCCTGCCGAACCGGGCGCTCTTCCGCGACCGGCTCGACCACGCGCTGACGCGCAGCCTGCGGTCGGTGGAGCCGCTCACGGTGATGCTGATCGACCTCGACGGCTTCAAGCAGGTGAACGACAGCCTCGGCCACGACGCGGGCGACCAGCTCCTGCAGGAGGTGGCACGCCGGTTCAGCTCGTCGGTGCGCGCGAGCGATACCGTCGCGCGGTTCGGCGGCGACGAGTTCGCCGTGCTGCTCGAGGGCGCCGACGAGCGGCAGACGATCGTGACCGCCGACCGGCTGCTCGAGAACCTGCGCGAGCCGATCGGCGTCGCCGGGCGCGAGCTGGTGCTCACCGCGAGCATCGGCGTCGTCACGCGCGCGAGCGCGTCGGACACCGGCGAGACGCTGATCCGCGACGCCGACATCGCCATGTACGCGGCGAAGGAGGCCGGCCGCGCGCGGCACGAGGTGTTCCACGACGAGATGGCGCGCGAGCTGGGCGAGCTGCTCGGCATCGAGCACGAGCTGCGGGTCGGCCTCGAGCGCGGCGAGTTCAGCCTCCACTACCAGCCGATGGTCGACCTCGGCTCCGACCGCGTGATCGGCGTCGAGGCGCTGCTCCGCTGGAGCTCGCCGACGCGCGGCGACGTGCCGCCCGCGCGGTTCATCCCGGTCGCCGAGAGCACCGGCCTGATCGTCGAGCTCGGCGCGTTCGTGCTGCGCGAGGGGTGCAGGCAGGCGGCGCTGTGGCGGGCGGACGGCGCGCTCGGCGAGGTCGTGACGTGGATCAACGTCTCGCCGCGGCAGCTCGTCCCCGGGGGCTTCGGCGCGCTCGTGCAGGAGGCGCTGGCCGAGACGGGCATCCCGCCGTCGGCGCTCGGGCTCGAGATCACCGAGAGCGCGATCGTGGAGCCCGGCAGCGCGGGCGAGCAGGCCCGCCGCGAGCTCGAGGAGCTCCACGCGCTCGGCGTGCGCATCGCGATCGACGACTTCGGGACCGGCTTCTCGTCCCTCGGCCAGCTCCGGCACTTCCCGATCGACATGATCAAGGTCGACCGCTCATTCGTGCAGGGCAGCGAGCGGGACGCGAAGGACGCGACGATCACGTCGAATCTGATCAGCCTCGCGCACGCGCTCAACGTGGTCGCGGTCGCCGAGGGCATCGAGTCGAACGGCCAGCTCGACTCGCTGCGGCAGTTCGGCTGCGACGGCGCGCAGGGCTTCCTCTTCTCGCGCCCCGCCCCGGCGGCCGAGATCTACAAGGTGCTGCTCGACCCGGTCGTCGAGCGCGGCTCGGCCGAAGCCGTCGCGTAGACGCCCGGCGCGCACCGCCTCCGCGCCGGCGGCGCCGCGAGCAGGCTCGCCCGCAGGCCGCGAAGCGGCTCGTCGATGCGGACGCGTCCGACGAGGAACCGGCCGACGCGGCGCGCCGCGACCACGTCGTCGGCGACGGCCGGAGTCGCCCGGCGGCCCGCGACCACGTAGACGACGCGGCACGAGGCGGCGTGCAGCCGCAGGACGGCGAGGCTCGGATCGTGCGGCAGGTACCACTCGAGCGGCGACCGGAACGCGTACGGGCTGCCGAAGACGAGCACCGGCGCGGCCGGCCGCCAGCCCTCGGCGACGAGCGTGTGCGCGATCTCCCCGTACGGCGCGGCGGGCGCCTGCTGGTCCCACACGAAGCCGGCGAGCGCGGCGGCGCCGACCGCAGCGGCCGCGACGACGCGCGCGCGCGGAGCGAGCGCTGCGACGGCGGCGGCGACGCAGACCGCGACGAACGCTTCCACCTCGATCAGGTTGCGCACCGCGTAGACGCGGACGCCCGACCGCCACGCGACTGCAGCCGCGACGAGCGGCCCGACCGCGAGCGCGGCGCAGAGCCGCCCGCGGGCGGAGGCGCGCGCGAGTCGCCACGCGCCGACCAGCACGACGCCGAGGAACGCCGCCGGCACCCAGCGGGCGTGGACGAGCGGCGTGAAGAGCCGGAACGCGGTGTCGACGACGACGCGCGCGTCGAAGGGCCCGATCCACCCGAACCGGTCCTGCCGGTACTGCCGCAACGCGAACGGCAGCCACGGCGAGGCGAGCGCGAGCCCGGCCGCGATCGCCGCGGTCCCGCGCCGGCGGGCGCCGCGCGCCTGTGGCTCGAGCCAGAGCCAGGCCGCCCCGGCCGCGACCGTGAAGAGGAAGAAGTAGTGCGTCAGCGACCCGGCGGCCGTGACGAGCGCGAGCGGGACGGCCGTCCGCGCTCCCGACCGGCGCACGGCCGCGTCGAGCGCGACGGCGAAGAGGCCGGCGAGCAACGCCAGCAGCGCGTACGCGCGAAGCTCGCTTCCCGCCGCCGCGAGCTCGCCGCCGACGGCGACGAGCACGCCCGCGAGCGCGGCGGGCGCGAGCGGCACGACCGTGCGTGCCGCGAGCACGACCAGCGTCGCGAGCGACGCGCCGGCGGCGACGGAGAGCAGCCGCACGTCCTGCAGCGAGACGCCGGCGTGGTGCAGCAGCCAGCCGAGCGCGTACCACAGCGGCGGCGTCGACTCGGTCCGGGCGACGTGCGCGAGCATCCGCGCCGGCGTCGGTTCGCGCAGGATGCGCGCCGACGCGACCTCGTCCTGCCAGAACGCGTCGTGCAGCCGCGGGAGCCGCAGGAGCGCGGCGCCCACGCCGACGGCCGCCGCCGCGGCCGCGGTCGCGTCGATTCGCCCGCCAGCGAACCGGACGTGGCCTCTCACTCGAGGGGCGAGGTTACGCCCCGGTTCGTTAAGCGCAGGAGAAGCTCAGAAGAAGATCTCTTCGCCGTCCGACGCGACGTCGATCCGGCGCGCACGCGCGTCGACGTCCCGGATGTCGGCGGCGTCGATGATGCGCACGCCGCGCGCGAACCGGCCGGGCCGCACCGACAGCGCCGACGGCCACGATGCGTCGTCGCCGAAGAGCACTGCGTCGACGACGCCGAGCCGCCGCCGCGAGGACTCGACCTTGAAGCCGACGCATCCGTCGAGCGAGCTTCCCACCGACTCCTGCTGCCCTGCCGACATCGCCGCCTCCTTCCGTCGCTTCATGGACGAACGCTAGGCCCGGCACATTCGGAGACGCTTTGGACTTCGTAAGCCTTCGTAAGCGAGGCGTATGGGACCAGGGCGTCGTTTTCCTCGCTGCGAGCGCGAAACGGCCGCGCGTGCCGCTTGCGTCCCGCGAACGGCACGTCGTAAGGTGCAGACCTCGCCGGGCACGGAGCGCGACTAGGTCGAAGCCCCGCCGAGCGACTCGGAAACGCCCTCGGGCGCAACGGGCCGGTCGGCAGGGTGGACGAAAGCGCCACCGACCCGGCGTCTTCGTGGTCCCCGCCCGTCAGCCGGCCGGCCGCGTCCCGAGGGTCGCGTGCAGCGTCGTCTTCGCGCCGTTGCGCCTGATCGTGAGGGTGACCGTCTCGCCCGGCTTGTGCGAGGCGATGGCGGCACGGAGCGCCGGCGCCGTCGCGGTGGGCGTGCCGTCGACCGCCGTGATCACGTCGCCGACCCGTACGCCGGCCTTCGCGGCGCCGCTCGCCGGCTCGACCTTCGCGACGCGGACGCCGTTCGCGGCCGTCTGCGGCTGCACGCCGAGGAACGCGTGCTCGACCTTGCCGCTCGCGATCAGCTGCGCGGCGACGGACTTCACGGTGTTCGACGGGATCGCGAAGCCGATGCCGTCGCTGCCGCCCGAGTTGCTCTCGATCTGCGACGTGACGCCGATCACGTCGCCGTGGATGTCGAAGAGCGGGCCGCCGGAGTTGCCGTGGTTGATCGCCGCGTCCGTCTGGATCGCGCCCTCGATCGGCGTGCCGTCCGGCGCCTGGATCTCGCGGCCGACGGCGCTGACGATGCCGCTGGTGACGGTGCCCTCGAGCCCGAACGGGTCGCCGATCGCGACGACGCCCTCGCCGACGGTCACCGCGCTCGAGTCGCCGAGCGCGAGAGGCGCGAGCTTCGAGGACGGGACGTCGACCTTCAGGACTGCGAGGTCGCTGGACACGTCGCTGCCGACGACCTTCGCGGTGGAGGTGCTGCCGTCGGAGAAGGTGATCTTGACGCTGCTCGCTCCGGAGATCACGTGCTGGTTGGTGACGATGTGGCCGTCCGAGTCGTAGACCCAGCCCGTCCCCTCGGCCTGGGTCGAGCGCTGCCCGAGGCCGCCGGAGCCGCCGTCGCTCGCCACAACCTCGACGACGCTCTTCGTGACACGCGCGGCGATCTGGCCCACGGTGAGCTCCGAGGTGACGTTGGCCGCCGGGACCGGGCCGGCTGCGGCGCCGACGGTGACGGTGCGGGTGGCGCCGCCGTGGGTGAGCCCGAGCGCCGCCCCGACGGCGACGCCCGCCGCCAGGAGCGCGGCGACCACGCCGACCGCGACCGTCTTCCTCGTGCTGTGCATCTCTGCACGCTATGGGATCAGCGCGGGCTGTGAGCGGGCTGAGCCGGACCTAGGAAATGCCTCTCGGAACGTTCGACCGGTTACAGACACCACGCATCGAAACTGTTTCGAGGCTCTGCCGAGAAACAGTTTCCGGCGTCGTCGCGACCCGGCCGTGGCGCGCAAGCCCGATCACGGTGTCAGCATCGCGCGAGGAACGGCATCAGCGTGCAGAGTTGGCGCGTGCTCGCGCTCCGCCTGCTCGCGCGCCGCCGCCTGCCGCCGGCGCTGCGGCACCGCGACTTCCGGCGGCTCTGGCTCGGCGTCCTCGCCTCGGGCGTCGCCGAGGAGATGCTCGCGGTGGCCGTCGGCTGGCAGGTGTACGCCATCCACCGGAGCGCGCTCGATCTCGGCCTGATCGGCCTCGCCGCGTTCGTGCCGCTGCCGCTCCTCGCCCTGCCCGCGGGCCAGCTCGCCGACCGGCTGCCGCGCACGGCGGTCTTCGCGGGCTCCCTCGCGATGGAGGGCGTCGTCGCCGCTCTCCTCCTCACGGTGACGCTGACCGGCGCGCACCGCCTCTGGCCGTTCGTCTCGCTCGCGGCGCTGACCGGCGCCGCGGGCGCATTCGGCTCGCCGGCGGCGCGCGCGCTCGCGCCGGAGCTGGTGCCGGGCGACCTGCTGGCCGGCGCGCTCGCCCTGCGCTCGATCGCCTACCAGGTGGCGACCGTGTCGGGCCCCGCCGTCGGCGGGCTGCTCTTCGCCGTGCGACCCGAGCTGGTGTACGCCGTCGCGCTCGGGCTGTCGCTGCTCGGCGCGGCGATGATCCTGCGCGTCGCCCACGACGAGGTGGCGGAGCCCGCCGCGGTCGAGCCGCCGCCGAAGCTCGAGAGCCTCCTGGTCGGGATCCGCTTCATCCGCGAGACGCCGGTCATCTTCGGCGCGATCCTGCTCGACCTGGTCGCGGTGCTCTTCGGCGGCGCGGTCGCGCTGCTGCCGCTCTACGCGCGCACGATCCTGCACACGGGCCCGGTGGGCCTCGGCGTGCTGCGAAGCGCGCCGGCAGTCGGGGCGCTCGTCGCCGGCATCCGGCTCGCCCGGCGGCCGCTCGGCGGCCGCGCCGGCCGGACGCTGCTCGTCGTCGTCGCGGGCTTCGGCGTGTGCATGGTCGTCTTCGGCCTGTCGCGCTGGTTCGCCCTCTCCGCCGTCGCGCTCGCGGCGAGCGGGTTCGTCGACATGTTCTCGATGAACATCCGCTCGACGACGGTCGCCTTCGCGACCCCGAACGAGGTGCGGGGGCGCGTGAACGCGGTCGAGTGGGTGTTCATCAGCGCCTCGAACGAACTCGGCGCGTTCGAGTCGGGCGCCGCCGCCGCGCTCGTCGGGGCGGTGCCGGCGGTCGTGGCGGGCGGCGCGCTGACGATCGCCTTCGCGGCCGTGTGGGGCCGCTTCTTCCCCTCCCTCGCCTCGGTCGACCGGATGGAGGACCTGGTTCCGAGGCGAGCCGAGGCTGCATAGTTTGCAACAATCTGTATACTTTTCGCCACATGGCGACCGCGGCCATCATCGGCTGCGCCGGCTACGCCGGCCAGGAGACGCTCGACCGGCTGCTCGCGCATCCCGCGCTCGAGCCGGTCGCGCTCGGCTCCGACTCGCTCGCCGGCAAGCCGCCGTGGGCGCTCGACCCGCGCCTCGACGGCGACCTCCCCCCGTTCTCGAGCAACGGCGAGGCCGCGGGAAGCGGCGCCGACGTCCTCTTCCTCTGCCTCGACGCCGCGGAGGCGGCAGCGTTCGCACCGCCGCCGGACGCGGTCGTCGTCGACCTCTCGGGCGCGCATCGCCTCGACGATCCCGCGCTGGCCGAGGCGTGGTACGGCGCCGCCCCCGGCGCGTGGAGCTACGGGCTGCCCGAGCTCTTCCCACCGCAGGGCCGGCTGATCGCCAATCCGGGCTGCTACGCGACGGCGGCGCTGCTCGCGCTCGCGCCGCTCGCCTCCGCGATCGAGAGCGCGATCGTCGACGCGAAGTCGGGCGTGTCGGGCGCCGGCCGCTCGCTGAAGCCGTCCTCGCACGCCGGCGCCGTCCTCGAGAACCTCGCGCCGTACGCGGTCGGCGCACACCGGCACGCGCCGGAGATCGCGCAGCAGCTCGGCTTCCCCGTGTGCTTCGTCCCGCACCTGCTCCCCGTGCGGCGCGGGCTGCTCGCCACCTGCTACCTGCAGACGGACGCGGACGTTCGCGCGCTGCTCGGGGAGGCGTACGCGAGCAGCCCGGTCGTGCGCGTGCTGCCGGCGGGGACGGCGCCGGAGCTCTCGCGCGTGCAGGGCACGGACGGCGCCGAGCTCGGCGTCTTCGCCGACCGGGCGACCGGCACCGCGATCGTCGTCTGCGCGCTCGACAACCTCGGCAAGGGCGCGGCCGGGCAGGCGGTGCAGAACGCGAACCTCGCCCTCGGCCTCGAGGAGACCGCGGGCCTGCGGCTCGGAGGCGTGCTGGTTTGAGCGTCACCGCCGCACGCGGCTTCGCCGCCGCCGGCGTGCACGCCGGCATCCGCCGCGAGCGGAAGGACCTCGCCGTCGTCCGCACGCTCGGCCGCGGCACCGGGGCCGCGATGTGGACGCAGAACCGCGTGCAGGCGGCGCCGGTCGTCGTCTCGAGGCGGCACCTCGAGCACGCGCAGCCGCAGGCGGTGGTGATCAACTCCGGCGTCGCGAACGCGGCCACCGGCGCGCGCGGCGAGGCCGACGCGCGCGCGACCGCCGAGCACGCCGCGGCGCTGCTCCGGCTCGAGCCGGAGGAGATCCTCGTGCTGTCGACCGGCGTGATCGGCGCGCCCCTTCCGCTCGACCGCGTCCGCGCCGGGCTCGATGCGGCCGTCCCGGCGCTTTCCCCGGACGGCGGCGCTGACGCCGCCGAGGCGATCCTCACCACCGACACGAAGCCGAAGACGGCCGTCGCCCACGGGCCCGGCTTCGCGGTCGGCGGAATGGCGAAGGGCAGCGGGATGATCCACCCCGTCCTCGCGACGATGCTCGCGGTCGTCACGACCGACTATCCGCTCGAGCCGGGCGAGCCGCTCGACTTCCTCCGGCCCGCGGTCGACGCGAGCTTCAACGCGATCTCCGTCGACGGCGAGTGCTCGACGAACGACGCCGTCGTGCTCCTCTCGTCGGGCGCTGCCGCCGTCGACCGCTCGCCCGCGAGCGACGAGGCGTTCGCCCTGGCCCTTCTCACGACGTGCAAGGACCTGGCGGGCCAGATCGTCGCCGACGGCGAGGGCGCGACGCTCGTCGCCGAGATCGAGGTCTCGGGCGCGGCCAGCGAGCCCGAGGCCCGCGCGATCGCGCGGCGCATAGCCACCTCGCCGCTCGTCAAGACCGCGCTCTTCGGGCGCGACGCGAACTGGGGGCGCGTGCTGATGGCCGCCGGCAGCGCGCCGCACGACGGCGGCTACGCACGGCTCGACCCCGGCCGCGTCTCGCTCTCCTACAACGGCACCGCCGTCCTCGTCGCCGGTGCGCCGCAGCATGCCGAGCCGCCGGTCGACGGCGCCGTCTGCACGATCGAGCTCGACCTCGGTCTCGGCGACGGCCGCGCGAGCTACCTGACCAGCGACCTCTCCTACGACTACGTGCGCATCAACGCGGACTACAGGACATGAGCCGCGTCGTGCTCAAGGTCGGCGGGGCGGTTGCGCGGGACGCCGCGGCCCATGTCCTGGACCTCGTGGCCGAAGGCCTCGAGGTCTGCGTCGTGCACGGCGCCGGCCCGCAGATCACGGACGAGATGCGCCGCCGCGGCATCCCCGTCGACTTCGTGGGCGGCCGCCGGCGCACGTCGCGCGCGGCGATCGCCGTCGTGCGCGAGTCGCTGCACGAGGTGAACGCGCAGCTCTGCGCGGCGATCGGCGAGCTCGCGGTGCCGGTGCACGGCGAGCGCGACGGCCTGCTCGCGGTGCCGGTGCCGCCGCTCGACCAGGTCGGCGACCCGCTGCCGTGCCGGCCGGCGCGCGTCCTCGAGGCGCTCGCCGCCGGCCGGGTGCCGGTCGTCGCGCCGATGGCGGTCGGGCCGCTCAACGTCAACGCAGACGACGCGGCCGCAGCGCTCGCGCTCGGCATCGGCGCGCGACGGCTCGTGTTCCTCACCGACGTCCCGGGGCTGCTCGTGGACGACGAGCTCGTCGAGGCGATCGACGCAGGCCGCGCCACGCGCATGCTCGACGCCGGGCTGTTCGACGGCGGCATCGTCCCGAAGCTGCGCGCCGCCGCGATCGCCGCCGCGAGCGGCATCGTCGCCGAGATCGGCCGGACGGCGGTGGTCGCGTGAACGCCGGCCTGACAAGCACGAAACTGTTTGGCGACGAAGTCGCCAAACAGCTTCCGGCCCCAGGCCGTTTGCTGCCGACCTACGCACGGCAGGACGTCACCTTCGTCGAGGGCGACGGCGCCTGGCTCGTCGACACGGAGGGCCGCCGCTACCTCGACCTGCTCGCGGGCATCGCCGTCGTCGGGCTGGGTCATCGCCACCCCGCCCCGCTCGCGGCCGCGCGCGCGCAACTCGAGCGGCTGTGGCACGTGTCGAACCTCTTCTGGACGGAGCCGATGGAGGAGCTCGCGGCGCGGCTCTCGGGCCGCTTCGGCGGAGCCGCCGCATTCTTCTGCAACTCGGGCGCCGAGTCGGTCGAGGCCGCGCTCAAGTGGGCGCGCAAGGCGACGGGCCGGACGGAGGTGGTCGCGCTCGAGGGGTCGTTCCACGGCCGTACGCTCGGCGCGCTCTCGGTCACCGGGCAGCCGGCGAAGCGCGCCGCCTTCGAGCCGCTCCTTCCGGGCGCGCGCTTCGCGACGCCGGCGACGCTCGCCGAGCACGTCGGCCCGCAGACCGCGGCGATCCTGCTCGAGCCGGTGCAGGGCGAGGGCGGCGTCCACCCGCTCGCGCCGGAGACGCTCGCGGAGGCGCGCGCGCTCGCCGACGAGCACGGCGCGCTGCTCGTCCTCGACGAGGTGCAGACGGGCGTCGGCCGCTGCGGCTCCTTCTTCGCGTTCGAGCGGCTCGGCGTGCGGCCCGACGCGGTCACGCTCGCGAAGGGGCTCGCGAACGGCCTGCCGATCGGCACGTTCCTCGTCTCGGAGGCGGCGCCCACCGCCTTCGAGCCAGGCGACCACGCCTCGACGTTCGGCGGCAACCCGGTCGCGTGCGCCGCCGCGTGCGCGGTCGTCGACGCCGTCGACGACGAGCTGCTGGCGCACGTGCGCGGCGTCTCCGACCGTCTCGCCGCCGGCCTCGCGCGCTTCGGCGAGGTGCGCGGGCTCGGGCTGCTGCTCGCGGTGGAGCTCGACCGGCCGGCGGCGCCGATCGCCGTCGAGGGGCTCGCCCACGGCTTCGTCGTCGGCACCGCAGGCGAGCGGGTGCTGCGCCTGACGCCCCCGCTGACGCTCACGCACGAGGAAGCTGACCTCGCCCTCGACCTGCTCGCGGAGGTGGTCCCATGACCGGAAACGCGCGAACCTGGTTCGTCTCCGACGAACCAGGTTCGGGAGTCTCAGCACACTGGCGCGCGTCATGACGAAGTACGAGCGGCAGGGAATGATCCTGCGGCTGGTGCAGGAGCGGCCGCTGTCGACGCAGGCCGACGTCGCCGACGCGCTGCGCGCGCACGGCATCGACGCGGTCCAGGCCACCGTGTCGCGCGACATCTCGCAGCTCGGGCTCGTGAAGGTGCGGAACGAGGAGGGCCGCCTCGTCTACGCGCTGCCGGGCGCCGCCGACCTGCGGCGGCTCGAGGAGCTCACGTCGGCGCTGCGCCGCTGGCTCGGAGGGATGACGCCGGCCGGGCAGCTGCTCGTGCTCGCGACGCCGCGCGGCTTCGCCGCCGCCCTCGCCGACGCGATCGACGCGGCTGCGCTACCCGAGGTCGCGGGCACGATCGCCGGCGAGAACACGGTCTTCGTGGCGGCGCGCGACGGCTTCACCGGCGCCGAGCTCGCCGACGAGCTCCGGCACCACCTGGAGCGGGACGGCCGCGAGTGACGGCGACCGCCATCGCTCCGGGCGGGACGATCCTCGCCTCGCTGCCGGTCGGCGAGCGCGTCGGCATCGCGTTCTCGGGCGGCCTCGACACGTGCTGCGCGATTGCGTGGATGCGGGAGCGCGGCGCGGTCCCGTTCGCGTTCACCGCCGACCTCGGCCAGTACGACGAGGACGACGTCGCCGCGATCCCGGAGCGCGCGCTCCGCTACGGCGCCGAGGACGCCGTCCTCGTCGACTGCCGCGACGCGCTCGCGCGCGAGGGCATCGTCGCGCTGCAGTGCGGCGCCTTCCACGTGCAGACGGCCGGCCGCCGCTACTTCAACACGACGCCGCTCGGCCGCGCCGTCACCGGGACGATGCTCGTCCGCGCGATGGCGAAGCACGGCGTCGACATCTGGGGCGACGGCTCGACGTACAAGGGCAACGACATCGAGCGCTTCTACCGCTACGGCCTGATCGCGAACGATCGGCTGCGGATCTACAAGCCGTGGCTCGACACCGACTTCGTGTCCGACCTCGGCGGCCGCGCCGAGATGAGCGAGTGGCTCGCCGAGCGCGGGCTGCCGCACGGCTCGTCGCCCGAGAAGTCGTACTCGACCGACGCGAACCTGCTCGGCGCGACGCACGAGGCGAAGGACCTCGAGCTGCTGTCGACGTCGATGAAGATCGTCGAGCCGATCATGGGCGTCGCGCACTGGGATCCCGACGTCGCGATCGAGCCCGAGGTCGTCACCGTCGCGTTCGAAGGCGGGTGGCCCGTGGGCGATCCGCTGCAGACGATCCTGGAGCTGAACGCGATTGCCGGCAGGCACGGGCTCGGCATGTCGGACCAGATCGAGAACCGCGTGATCCAGGCGAAGAGCCGCGGCGTGTACGAGGCGCCCGGGATGGCGCTGCTGCACGTGGCGTACGAGCGGCTGCTCACCGCCGTCCACAACGAGGCGACCCTCGAGCGCTACGCCGACGAAGGCCGGCGGCTCGGCCGCCTGCTCTACGAGGGCCGCTGGTTCGACCTTCAGGCGCTGATGCTGCGGGACGCGCTGCAGCGCTGGGTCGCCGCCCCCGTCACCGGCGAGGTGACGATCGAGCTGCGCCGCGGCGACGACTACACGATCCTCGACACGCGCGGCGACGGCGTCACCTACGACCCCGAGCGCCTGAGCATGGAGCGCAGCGCCACCGTGTTCACCGCCTCCGACAGGATCGGCCAGCTCGCGCTGCAGCTGAACGACATCGCCGACACGCGGCGGATGCTCGAGCGGATGGGGTGGTCGTTCTGACCGTGCTGTGGGGCGGCCGCGTGGCAACCGAGCTCACCCCGGAGGTGCGGGCCTTCCTGAAGGCGGAGGACGCGGAGCTGCTGCCCTACGACTGCGCGGGCACGCTCGTGCACGCACGGCGGCTGCACGCGGCAGGCCTCCTCTCGGCAGACGAGCTCGACGACGTCGAGAGGCGGCTCGCGGAGATCGGCCCCGACGACCTCGAGCCGACGGACGAGGACGTGCACAGCGCGATCGAGCGGCTGCTCGGCGACGTCGGCCGCAAGGTCCACGCCGGGCGATCGCGCAACGACCAGGTCGCGGCCGCGCACCGTCTGTACGTGCAGGACGCCTGCGACGAGGCGAACGCCGGCCTCGGCGAGCTCGCGCTCGCGATCCTCGACCGCGCCGCGGCGGAGGCGCGCACGCCGATGCCGGGCTACACCCATCTGCAGCGCGCGATCCCGATCACGCTCGGCCATCACCTCCTCGCGTGGGTGGAGATGCTGGACCGCGACCGCGCACGCTTCGCGTTCGCACGCACGCAGGCGGAGCCGTCGCCGCTCGGGGCCGGTGCGCTCGCGGGCTCGACCCTGCCGCTGCCGCCGCCGCCGAACGCGATGCGCAACTCGGTCGACGCGGTCGCCGACCGCGACTACGCGCTCGACTATCTCTACGCCTGCGCGGCGCTGTTCGTCCACCTGTCGCGAATCGGCGAGGAGCTCGTGCTGTGGACGAGCGCCGAGTTCGGCTTCGCGCGCCTGCCCGAGAACGCGGCGACGGGCTCGTCGATGATGCCGCAGAAGCTGAACCCGGACGTCGCGGAGCTCGTGCGCGGCAAGGCCGGGACGGCGCTCGGCCGTCTCGCGGGGCTCCTCGCGACGGTGAAGGGCCTGCCGCTCGCGTACGACTCCGACCTGGCCGAGGACAAGCAGGCGACGTTCCGAGCGCGGCGCGACGTCTCGCTCGCGTTGCCTGCGCTGACAGCGCTCGTGGAGGGGCTCGACTTCGACCGCGACCGGCTGAGCCTCGCCGCCGCCGACCCGCTGCTGCGCGCGACCGACGCGGCCGAGGCGCTCGTCGCGGAGGGCATGCCCTTCCGCGACGCGCACGAGCGCGTGGCGGCGCAGGTGCGGGCGGGCACGTTCGAGGCGCCGTCCGCCTTCGGCGACAGGCTCGGCGACGTCGCGGGCGCCGTCGCCGCCGCCCGGGAGCGCTGGTCGTGACGGCGCCGCTCCAGCTCACACTCGCGGGACGCGACCTGCTCACGATCGCCGATCTCGCGCCCGCCGAGGCGGAGGCGATCCTCGACCTGGCGGAGGAGCTGCGCGCCGAGCCGCGACGCCCGCTCGCCCCCGGCGCCACGCTCGGCCTCTACTTCGCCAAGCACTCGACGCGCACGCGCGTCTCGTTCTCGGTCGCGATCGCGCACCTCGGCGGCACCGCGATCCCGCTCACGCCCGAGGAGCTGCAGATCTCCCGCGGCGAGTCGCTGCCGGACACGGCGCGCGCGCTCTCCCGCTACGTCGACGCGCTCGCGGTGCGCACGCACGCGCACGAGGAGCTCGAGGCGTGGGCGGAGTGGTCGTCGGTGCCGGTGATCAACGCGCTGACCGCGCGCGAGCATCCGTGCCAGGCGCTCGCGGACGCGCTCACGATCCGCGACCGCCTCGGTGCGCTCGACGGCGTGCGTGTTGCCTGGGTGGGCGACGGATCGAACGTACTTGTCTCGCTCGCCGCGCTCGGGAGGCTGCTCGGCTACGAGGTCGTCGCCGCGTGCCCGGCCGGCTACCAGGCGGAGGGCGTCGAGACCGTTCTCGACCCGCGCGAGGCGGTGCGGGGCGCCGACGTCGTCGTCACCGACACGTGGGTCTCGATGGGCCAGGAGCACGAGCGCGCACGGCGGTTGCGCGACCTCGACCCGTACCGGCTCGACGACGCGCTGCTCACGCTCGCCGCTCCGGAGGCGTTCGTCATGCACTGCCTGCCGGCGCATCCCGGCGAGGAGATCACCGCCGACGTGCTCTACGGCGAACGATCCGCGATCTGGGACGAGGCCGGCAACCGCCTGCACGCCCAGAAGGCGCTGCTCGCGCTCCTTCTCGGCGTCGCGTAAGCCGGAACCTCTCGGTATCCGCGCTCAACCAGCGAATCGTGATGCGCGCATGTTGTGCTCGAGATGGTCGACTCGGGACGTGCCGGGGATCGGCAGCATCACGGGAGAACGCTCGAGCAGCCAGCGCAACTCGCTTGCCGGGTCACCCAGGCCCTCACCCAGCGGTGCCCAGGGTATGAACCCGATCCCGTCACGCTCACAGGCGTCGAGAACATCTTCGGACACGAGGTAGCCGCGGTTGTAGTGGTTCTGGACCGTCGCGATCGGGGTCACGGACCGGCACTGTCGCAGCTGGCGCAACGAGACATTCGAGATGCCGACGAACCGGATCTTTCCTTCATCACGCAGTCTCGCCAGGAGTCCGATCGACTCCTCGATCGGGACCGCCGGGTCATGGCGATGAAGCTGGTAGAGGTCGATCCTCTCGAGCTTGAGGCGTCGCAGGCTTGCCTCGACGGCCGCCTGCAGGCGCTCGGGTCGTGCGTCGCGGATTCGCTCCTGAAGCCCCCAGCCGAGCCCACCCTTGGTCGCGATGACGAGATCGTCCGGATACGGGTACAGCGCTCTCGCGATCAGCTCCTCGCTCCTGCCGGCGCCGTAGATGTCTGCGGTGTCGACCAGGTTCACGCCGAGATCGACGGCGCGCCGAAGCACTCGCATGCCCTGCGCGGGGTCCTCCAAGATCCGCATCGCGCCGAAACCGAGGCGGTGCACCTCGAGCTCGCCGCCGAGGAGGAAGCTGCTCAGTTGAGGCGCTCGTCGCTCGATCGCGAGAAGACGTGGAGCTCTTCCGGGCGGACCGCGATCGTGACCGACTGTCCCTTTCGCGGGATGTTGCGCGGATCGATCCGCGCGACGAGGTCGCCGACGTCGCCGACCGTCTCGCGGCCGGGAAGCGAGGCGAACATGTACGCATCCGCGCCGAGCTCTTCCACGACCTCGACCACGACGGGAAGGCCCTCCCCGTCTCCGACCAGGTCGATCGCCTCGGGCCGGAACCCGAGGACCACCCTCCCCTCGTCCACCGGGGACAGCTTCGAGGTGACCTCGCGGGGTAGCCGGATCCGGTAACCCGCGATCTCCGCAGCGCCGTCGACCACCGCCGCCTCGTGAAGGTTCATCGCCGGCGACCCGATGAACCGGGCGACCCTCCGGTTGGCCGGTCGCGCGTACAACTCG
The DNA here is from genome assembly GCA_035652835.1 of Gaiellaceae bacterium. GTDB lineage: Bacteria > Actinomycetota > Thermoleophilia > Gaiellales > Gaiellaceae > PALSA-600. The sequence continues at coordinate 44,255 of DASRDA010000003.1, read as the reverse complement.
TTTGGCGCAGCAACCTGTTGCAGGCGCCCATCGAACATGACGGCGACGCGGTCGCCCATCGTCATCGCCTCGACCTGATCGTGCGTGACGTAGATCGTCGTCGTCCCGAGCCGCCGCTGAAGCGCGGCGATCTGCGTCCGCGTCTGGACGCGGAGCTGGGCGTCGAGGTTGCTCAGCGGTTCGTCCATCAGGAACACCTGCGGCTTGCGGACGATCGCCCGGCCCATCGCAACACGCTGCCGCTGGCCGCCGGACAGGGCGCGTGGCTTGCGGTCGAGATACTGCTCGAGATCGAGGATCCGCGCGGCCTCGCGAACGCGCTCGCGCGCTTCGCTCTTGGCAACGCGCGCCATTTTCAGCGCGAAGCCCATGTTGTCGGCCACCGTCATGTGCGGATACAGGGCGTACGACTGGAAGACCATCGCGACATCTCGTTCCTTGGGTGCGACCGTGGTCACGTCGCGGTCGCCGATGAAGATCGCGCCCTCGTCGACTTCTTCGAGCCCCGCGACCATCCGGAGGCTCGTCGACTTGCCGCATCCGGAAGGCCCGACGAGGACGAGGAACTCGCCGTCCCCGACCTGCAGGTCGAGGGCGTCGACCGCCGGGCGCTCGGCCTTCGGATACACGCGCGTTGCGCCTTCGTATCTGACGGATGCCATGCGGCGCCTCCCCTCAGCCCTTCAGGCTCCCCGACGTGAGCCCGCGCATGACCCGCTGGTTGAGGCCGAGGTAGAGCAGCAGCGTCGGAAGAACGGTCATCGAGACCGCCGCGAACGTAGGCCCCCACTGGACCTGGCCATACTGGCCTGTGAAGTTGAGGAGTCCAGTCTGGATCGTGCGTTTGCTGTCGTCGCTGATGAAGGTCAGCGAGAGGAGCAGGTCGTTCCAGATGAAGAAGAACTGCACCAACGCGACCGTGAGGATCGCGTTCGAGACCATCGGCAGCACGATCCTGGCGAACGCGCTGTAGATGCTGGCGCCGTCGAGCGTCGCGGCCTCGAGCACTTCCCGAGGCACCGCGCGGAAGTAACCGGTCATCAGAAAGATCGTCAGCGGGAGGCCGAACGCCGTGTAGGTGATGATCAGCGACCAGAGCGAGTTGATCAGGTGGACGTGGAAGTAGACCGTGAACAGCGGCAACAACACCATCTGCAACGGAATCAGGAGCCCGGCGACGAAGACGAACAGCACGCCGTTGCGGCCGCGCCACTTCATCACCTCGAGCGAGAAGGCGGCGGCCAGCCCCAGCACGATCATGAAGAACAGCGCGGGAAACGTGGCAAGGACGCTGTTCTTGAAGTATGTGCCGATGTGACCGGTCGACCACGCGAGTCTCCAGTTCTCCCAGTAGAACCCCTTCGGCAGCGCCCACACCGGATGGAGCGAAAACTCGCTGTCCTGCTTGAATGACTGCAGGACGAGCCAGACGATCGGCAGTAGCTCGATCAGCAGCAGGAACGCGATGACGCACGCCATCAGCGTCCGCGCCTGCCGGCGCGGAGACCGCCGCGGACGGGGCCGCACGCGCGGCCGCAGGCGCGGAGCGGACGACACATCCGTCACCGCGTCACGTCTCTTCGTGCAAAGCCGAAGACTGCCAGCGTGATGAGGAGGCAGAGGATCGAAAGCGCTGTCGCAACGGCGCTCGCGTAGCCGTACTCGCCGTACGAGAAGGCGTTGTTGAACATGTAGAGCGTCAGCGGGGTCGTCGCCTGCCCGGGGCCGCCATTCGTAAGTGCGACGACGGAGTCGAACACCTTCAGCGTCCCGTTGATGCTGAAGATGAGCGCGGAGAACAGCACCGGACCGAGGAGCGGCAGCACGACGTGCCGGACCAGCCGGAGCCCCGATGCGCCGTCGAGGCGCGCCGACTCGAGGATCTCCTCGGGCACGTCGACGAGGCCCGCGTAGAGGAGGACGGCGTAGAACCCCATCGAGCGCCAGACATCCATCAAGACGAGGACGAGGAGCGCGGTGTTACCGCGGCCGAGCCAGTCCTGGATCCAGCCGTTGAGATGCACCGCGTGGAGCCCCGAGTTAACGAGCCCGTACTGCGGCGCGATCGCGAACACCTTCGCGAAGAGCTGCGCCACGGCCACTGTCGGGAGGACGACGGGGAAGAAGACGAGGGTTCGAACGAGTGCAGACCCTCGCCGCAGGTAGAAGACGAACATCAGCGCCAGCAGCAGGCCCAACGCCACCTGGAAGACGGTGACGAGCGCGCCGTACTCGAGCGTGAACCTGAGCGCCGTCCAGAACGCATGGTCGTGGATCAGCGTGTGGAAGTTCTTCAGGCCGACGTACTTGAAGCCCGAGAGGACGTTTCCCTCGTAGAACGTGTAGACGAGCGACCAGACGATCGGCGCGAGGAGCACCGCCGTGTAGACGAGCAGCGCCGGCGCGAGAAAGACGAGGATCGCACGCCGGTCTCGCAGGATGACGTCCATCGGTGCTCGGTTCCGACTCTACGCCGGGATGCGACGCGCCCGGGTGCGGACGCGCGTCACACGCCCGCACCCGGCGCGGCATCCGGGGGATGGGCTACCCCGAAACCGCCTGCTGAACGGCGCTCATGAAGCTCTGCGGGCTCATCTGGCCCGTGACGAGCGGCGCCGCATCCTGCTGCGACACCGTCGTCGCCTTCGCGCTGAAGAGCGCCTCGAACCACAGGACCGGGTTCTTCGTCACCGCCAGCTGGTGCACGACCAGCTTCGTCAGCGGCGACAGCTTCGCCGGGAACTTGTGGACGACGAAGCCCGTGACCTGTCCCTTCTGGCGCATCGCCTCGTCTCCGTAATGCTGGGCGATGTACTTCAGCCAGAGCTCGTTCGCCGGCGTGAGCTTCTTCGGATTGATCGAGGTCGGCTGCCCGGCATTCATCGGTACGAGCGCCGACGGCCCCTTGCCGCCGCTCACGCCGGGGAAGGGGAAGAACCCGATGCTCGCGACACCGAGCTTGTTCTTCGTCGGGTCGTTGAAGTCCGCGAGCGCCCAGCTCCCCATGTAGAACATCGCCGCCTTGCCCTGCAGGAAGACGTCCTCGGCGGGCCCGTAGTCGAGCGAGGCGACACCCTGGCCGAAGTACCCCTTCTTGCCGAGGTCGGCCACTTGCTGCGCGGCCCATACGTACTGCGGGTCCGTCAGCTTCGCCTTGCCGGTTTGGATCTTCTCGAGCGCGTCTGCACCGAGCTTGCTGAAGATCAGGTTCCCGACCAGCCGGGTGATCGGCCAGCCCTGGATGCCCGAGGCCGCGAACGGTTGGATCCCCTTCGCCTGCAGCTTCGCCGCGTCTGCGACGAGCTGATCCCACGTCTTCGGCACCGTGATGCCGTTCTGGGCGAAGATCTTCTTGTTGTACCAGACCCCCTCGATGTTGAACTCGAGCGGAAGCGAGAGCACCCTGCCGCTGTAGATCTGCTTGAGGATCGCAGCGGCCGCCGGAACCAGATCCTTGCTCACGCCGAGCTTCTTGAACTCCTTGGCCACGTCGACGACCTCGCCCCTCTTCGCCATCTGAAAGAGCAGATCGTTCGCCGGCGTGTTGTAGAGCAGCGGAAGCGCGTTCTGACTCGCGAGCAGCTGGATTCGCTGGTTCAGGTCCTGCTGCGGGATCGTCGAGTCCTTGAACGACGAACCTGGAGCGATCCTCTTGTACTTGTTCGTCATCGCGTTGAGCAGCGGCGCCCACACCGTGTTTTGGTCGACGGACAGGTAGTCGATGTGCGCGGCTGGGCTCTTCGTCGCCGTACCGGCGGTGGCCGACGCTCCGGCGGCGAAAACGGCTGCCAGAAGCACCCCTGCCGCCGCCACGGCTGCGGCCACGAAACGACCAGCCGGCCGTTCCCTCGTCGCGACCCCTCCTTGCTTGCGTGCTGCCATGTCGTCTCCTTCGTCGTAAGACGGACGTCCGTCCGCGGACATCGCCGAAGCGGTGGGTCGCGGGTCGGCCTGGGGCACCTACCGCGACGATTGGAACGTTTCAGTGCGAGGTCTACTAGGTGCCGCTGCGACTGTCAAGCCGCTCCGCGCAGCCGTACGAACTCACCGGAACGACGGTTAGTGTGCGAGCGATGGCGAGGTTGACGATCAAACACGTCGCCGAGCATGCCGCCGTCTCACTCGGCACGGTCTCGAACGTCCTCAACCGACCAGAGCTTGTCGCCGAGCCGACCCGAAGACGGGTCCTGGCGGCGATCGAGGAGCTCGGCTTCGTCCGCAACAACGCCGCGCGGCAGCTGCGAGGGATAAGAAACGCGTCGATCGCCCTTGTCGTCCTCGACTTCGACAACCCGTTCTTCACCGAGGTCGCGCGCGGGGTGGAGCGCGCCGCCGCCGAAGCCGACCATCTCGTCGTGCTGGCGAGCTCCGGGACCGCCGCGGCACGGGAGGACGAAGCGCTGCGCCTCCTCGAAGAACAGCGGGTCGCCGGCATCCTCATCTCGCCCGCCACGAGCGCACCGCCTCGGCGGCTGAAAGAGATCCGCAGCCACGGCGTCCCCGTCGTCCTCCTCGACCGTCACCGCAAGCGCGCGGACCAGTGCAGCGTCGCCGTCGACGACACGAGTGGAGGGCAGCAGGTCGCGCGACATCTGCTCGACCTCGGTCACAAGCGGATCGGCCTGGTGAACGGCCCTCGCCGGCTGAAGCCGTGCGCCGAGCGCCGCGAGGGCCTTCTCGACACGCTCGAAGCCCGCGGGGTGCAGGTTCGAGCCGAGCACGAGATCGAGATGGAGGCAATGACGATCGAGGCGGGCGAGGAAGCCATGCACCGCCTCCTGAGCCTTCGTCGCGTCCCGACGGCCGTTTTTTGCGGCAACGACCTGATGGCGATCGGCGCCGAGCTCGCGGCGTTGTCCGAGGGAGTCTCGATCCCGCACGACCTCGCGATCGTGGGATACGACGACATTCGCTTCGCGGCGACGTCTCTGGTTCCGCTGACGTCTGTGCGAAACCCTGCGTACGAGCTCGGATACCAGGCGGCGAGGCTCCTCATCGAGGAGGCCACCAGCCCGAACCACGAGCACCGGAACGTCCTGCTCGAGCCGGAGCTGGTTGCCCGCGCCTCGACTCTTGGCGCATGAGCGCTTGACAGCGGGCTGATTGAAACGTATCAACCAGCAGTGGTGGGTGGCTCGAATGCAGCAGCGCTCGACGACCGGACGGCAGAGCCTGCGCGGGTGGGCTCGACCGCAACCGTCTTCGCGCTGCGCGCGGAGCTGCGAGACGAGGCCCTCGGCGTCGCCTCGCCGGCGCCGAGGCTCTCCTGGAAGATCGCGACGTCGGTTTCGGGCTGGCGCCAGCGCGCGTACGAGATCGCTGTCGAGCGAGGAGGCGACTCCCGGACCACGGGAACGATCGCGTCTTCCGAATCCGTGCTGGTCGACTGGCCGTTCGAGCCGTTGCTCTCCCGCGAGCGCGCCTTGGTCCGCGTGCGCGTGTGGGATGGTCAGTCTGATCCGTCGCCCTGGAGCGATCCGCTCCGCATCGAGGCGCCGCTCCTCGAGCCCAACGACTGGACCGCCCGGTTCGTCGCCCCCGCCTGGCGAGAGGATCTGACGACCCCCCAGCCGTGCCCGTACCTGCGCTGCGAGTTCGACGTGCCGGCGGAGATCGAAGAGGCGCGGTTGTACATCACTGCGCTCGGCGTCTACGAGCCGTACGTCAACGGGGCGCCGGTGACCCGCGCCGTCCTCGCTCCCGGATGGACGAGCTATGCGCACCGCTTGCGCGTTCAGACGATCGACGTCACGGACAGCCTCCGACCCGGTCGCAATGCAATCGGCGTGATCCTCGGAGATGGATGGTTTCGCGGCCGTCTCGGACCGCACGGCGGGCGGCGCAACATCTATGGCAACCGGCTCGCACTGCTGGCCCAGCTCGAGATACGCCACCCGAACGGTACGACGACCACCGTGTGCACCGACGACGCGTGGCGCGCCGCGACCGGGCCGATCCTGGCGTCCGACCTGTACGACGGCGAGACCTACGACGCTCGCAGGGAGCTGGGGGCGTGGGCGGAGCCGGGCTTCGACGACACGGACTGGCAGGGGGTCGAGCTGGTCGAACGGGACCTGGCGACGCTCATTCCGCCCTCGGGCCCCCCGGTGCGCCGCATCGAGCTCGTCGAGCCCCGATCGGTGAGCCGTTCCCCGTCGGGGACGTTTCTGCTCGATTTCGGCCAGAACCTCGTCGGCCGCCTACGCCTCCGCGTGCACGGTTCGCGCGGCCGGACGATCACGCTCCGCCATGCCGAGATCCTCGAAAACGGAGAGCTCTGCGTCCGGCCTCTCCGCCAGGCGGCGGCAACCGACCGCTACGTCCTGCGCGGCGACGGTGAGGAGGTGTGGGAGCCGCGCTTCACGTTCCACGGCTTTCGGTACGCCGAGATCGACGGGTGGCCGGGCGAGCTCGCTTCCGGGGATGTCGTCGCCGTGGTCTGCCACTCGGACCTGGCTCGGACCGGTACGTTCGAGTGCTCGAACGCGCTGGTCAACCGCTTGCACGAGAACGTCGTCTGGAGCATGCGCGGCAACTTCCTCGACGTGCCGACCGACTGCGCGCAGCGCGACGAGCGCCTTGGTTGGACGGGCGACGTCCAGATCTTCTCGCCGACCGCGCTCTTCCTCTACGACGTCGCCGGCTTCCTCGGGTCGTGGCTCGCCGACCTGGCCGCGGAGCAGGCCCCCGACGGGCGGGTCCCGAACGTCGTGCCCGAAGTCCTGGACGGCCTCCGCCGAGGACTGCACGACCACGATGCGCCGGCCGCCGCCTGGGGCGACGCCGCGGTGATCGTGCCATGGAGGATCTTCGAGCTCGCGGGAGACCGCGGGATCCTCGAGCGCCAGTACCCGAGCATGCGCTCCTGGGTCGACCTCGTGACGCGAATCGCCGGTCCATCCAGGCTCTGGGACACCGGTTTCCAGTACGGCGACTGGTTGGACCCGACCGCGCCGCCTGATCGGCCGGACCAGGGACGGACCGACCCCGCGCTCGTGGCGACCGCGTACTTCGCGCGATCGACGGAGTTGCTCGCGAAGACGGCACGCGTTCTCGGTCGCGACGGCGACGCCCTCGACTATTCGCGGCTGCACGAGGAGATCGTCACGGCCTTCCGCAGTGCCTACGTGCTTCCGACGGGCCGCCTCACCAGTGACTCGCCGACCGCGTATGCGCTTTCTCTCGCGTTCCGACTCGTCGACGGGCAGGCACGGCAGCGAGCCGGCGAGCGCTTGACCGAGCTGGTCAGAGAAAACGGCTTCCGGATCAGCACGGGCTTCGTCGGCACGCCGCTCATCTGCGACGCGCTCTGCAGCATCGGTGCAACCGAAGACGCGTACCGGCTACTTCTTCAACAGGAGTGCCCGTCGTGGCTCTACCCCCTCACGATGGGGGCAACGACGATCTGGGAACGGTGGGACAGCCTCCTGCCCGACGGATCCGTCAACCCCGGCCAGATGACCTCCTTCAATCACTACGCGCTGGGCGCGGTTGCGGACTGGCTCCATCGAACAGTGGCCGGCCTCGGACCGGCGGAGCCCGGCTTCCGTCGCATCGCGGTCGCGCCGCGTCCCGGAGGTGGCCTCACCCACGCTCGGGCAAGCCACGACGGCCCGTACGGCCCAGCCGAGGTCGCATGGACGCTCAGCGGGGACACGGTCGAAATCACCGCGGTCGTGCCGCCGAACGCCTTCGCCACGGTCATGCTTCCCGACGGTCGAGCACCGTTCGACGTCGCCTCCGGAACCCACCGGTGGCGGGTTCCCCACTCGAAAGCGTCTGGGGTCGCGGTCTCCGCGTAGGGAGGAGCGATTCCTGGTGCGGGGCGCGGCCAGCTCAACCGCGAACGGCTAGCGCCGCCGCCGCCCACAGTACGGCGACCACGCCGAAGCCGATCCTCCCGTCGCCGGGCAGCGAGAACGTCAGCCCGACGAGCGGAGTGCCGACCAGGATCGTTACCGCGGCGACCATGTTCACGAGCCCGACTGCCGCGCCCGGCGCCTCCGGGCGCAGGCGGGCGGCGCCCGCGAACGCCGAGGCGAAGGGGATTCCCGCCGCGAGCCCGGCGAGCGCCGCGGCGGCGACGGCGAGCGGGAGCGGCCGCGCCGCCGCGAGCACCGCGACGCCGACGCCGCCCGCGACGAGGCTCGCACGGAGCGCGCCGCCCCTCCCCGCGAGGCGCCCGCCGAGCGGCCGCGTGATGACGCCGAGGAGCAGGAGCAGCCCGCCGACGACGCCGGCCACGGCCGACGAGTCGCCGCCCTCACGCTCGAGCAGCGTCACGGCCCAGTTGCCGATCACCACCGACAGGCCGAAGGAGGCGGCGTGCATCGCGCCGAGCGGCAGCAGCCGCCGGTCGAGGACCGGCGCGCGCGGCGGCCGCTCTCCGCGCGGGCGTTCCAGCGCCGGAGCGGCCGCGACGACGACCACGCCCGCCGCAGCGACGACGGCGGCCGTCGCGAACGGCGCACGCCACGTCCCCCAGAGCGGGACGAGCGCGAGCGCCAGGCCGCCGCCCGCCATGCTCATCGCGCCGTAGATGCCCTGCGCGACCGCCGACCCGATCGTGCCGCGAACGTACTCGCTGCCGGAGACGAACGCGCCGGCGGTGCCGACTCCCGCGACGAGCCGGAGCAGGATCGCGAACCACGCCTGCCGCCACGCGAGCGCGCCGGCCGACGAGGCCGCGACGACGGCCAGCCCCACTCCGCCGACCAGCCGCGGCCCGAACCGGTCGGAGAGCCGGCCGGCGGGCACCTGCAGCGCCGCGTGCGTCACGAAGAGCGCCGTCGTGAACAACCCGACGACCGCGAGCCCGACGCCGTACGAGTGGGCGACGTGCTGCGCCACGGCGCCGACGTTGGAGACGTTCCACCCGGGCGTCACGGCCATCGCGACCCCGGCGGCGGCGGCACGGATGCGCACCGGAGGAGACTAAGCAGTCGAGCGGCGGCGGCTGCGGTAGGCGCGCGTCTTCCGGCGGTTGCCGCAGAGCTGCATCGAGCACCAGGTCGCCGAGCGGTTCGGCGAGTAGTCGTAGAAGCACCAGCGGCAGTTGCGGCAGGCCTTCAGCCGGCGCCAGCTGCCGTCGAGCATCGCGCCGACCGCGACGGCGACCACGTCGTCGAGCGGGTCGGCGCCGCGAAGCCGCGGCGACCCGTCCGCGTCGAGGCCGACCTCGAGCCGCGCCGCGGCGCGATTCAGGACGGCGACGGCCGCCGCGTCGACGGGCCGGCCGTTGTTCGCGAGCACCAGCGCGCGCAGCGCCTCGCGCAGCGACAGCGCGCGCTCCTCCTGCCCCTCGAGGCCGCGCTCGCGCAGCCAGTCCGGCAGCCAGTCGCGCTCGTTCTCGAGATCGGCGCTGTTCACGAGCAGCTGCACCCGGCGGAGCGGCTCCGGCGCGGCCTTGGGGACGTCGTAGCGCGGCATCGTGTGCTCGTGGAAGCTGTCGGCGGCCGGCGACCTCGAACGGCGTCCGACACCGGTAGAGTACAAGCACTGGTGTCGTCGCTCCGCCGGCTCGCCTTTCCGTTCGCGCTCGTCCGGGCGCGCCTCGCCGCCGGCGGGGAGCGGCTCGTCCTCGTCTCGCTGGGCGTCGTCGCCGGCGCGGCGGTGCTCGCCGCGGTGCTCGCGGGTCGGCTCGTGATGCAGGACCGCGCGCTCGTGCGGGCGACGGCGCAGCTCGATCCCGGCGACCGCGTGGTGGAGGTGGCCTGGTTCGGGGGCTACGGGGGCACGTGGCGCGCGCTCGACCGCGTCGTCACGCCCGAGATGCGGCGAACGCTGGACGAGGAGCCCGCGAAGGCGATGCTCTTCCGCGAGGCGTCGGTGCAGGGGCGGCTCGTCAACCTGCGCGCAGCCGACGACCTCGGCCGCTGGGTGACGCTCCTCTCCGGGCGGCTTCCGCGGCGGTGCGTGCCGTCGCACTGCGAGGTGCTGCGGCTCGAGGGCAAGGGGCCGATCCCGTCCACGCGCTACCTGCACCTGATCCAGGTCGGGCGCGCAGTGCTGCGCCCGGACACGCCGTTCGCGCCGTTCGTGCTGCCCGCGCCGCCGACGCAGGAGGTCGCGCGCGCCGTCAACTACCACACGCCGCCGCCGTCGCCGGTCGTGATCGCGAACGGCGTGGACGGCCTGTCGCGCACGCCCGAGCTGCAGACGTTCTTCCGGTCGTACGCCTGGTTCGTGCCGCTCGCGCACGCCGACGTCCACCCCTGGTCGATCGCCGACTTCACGCGACGCGTCGAGAGCCTGAGCGCGGCCGTGCTCGCGCACGGCGACCAGTTCCAGGTGACGGCGCCGACGCAGCAGCTCACCGACGCCGCCGGCGCCTCGACCGCAGCCGCGCGCAGGCTGCTCCTGCTCGGCGGCGAGGGAGGCGCGCTCCTGCTCGCGTTCACGATCCTCGCCGCCGCGTCGCTCCGGCGCTACGTGACCGACGCACGGCGCCGCCTGGTGTGGTTCGGCGCGCGTCGCTTCCAGGTGGAGCTCTTCACGCTCGCGGAGTCGCTCGTGCTGGCGTCGCTCGGGACCGTCGTCGGCTGGACGGCGGGCGGCGCCGCGGCGGCCGCGGTCGCGTCGCGTGCGGGATCGCCCGCATGGCAGGTGGTGACCCACGCGCTGCTCGCCCGCAGCGGCATCGTCGCGGCGATCTGCGTCGCCGCCGCCGCGGGCCTGCTCCTCTACGCGACCGTCCGCGCACCGGCGATGCAGCTCGGCCGGCTCGCGGTGACGCCGCTCGACGCCGCCGCGCTCGGCGCCGTCGCGGTCGTCGTCGTCGGCTGGGCGCGCGGCTCGATCGGGACCGGGCAGCTCGCGAGCGGCGGCACGGGCGCCTTCCTGCTGCTCGTGCCGGCGCTCGTCGTCTTCGCCGCGGCGGTCGCCGCGGCGCGCCTGCTCGCGCCGGCCCTCCGGCTGCTCGGGCGGGCGGGCCGCCGCGGGCCCGTCCCGCTGCGCCTCGCGGCGGCCTCGCTCGCGCGGAGCCCCGGCCACGCCGCGATCGCCGCCACGTTCCTGGTCGCCAGCCTCGGGCTGGCCCTCTTCGCGGTCGCCTACCGCGCCACGCTCGAGCGCGGCCAGCAGGACGAGGCGGCCTACGCCGTGCCGGCGTCGTTCGTGCTCACGGAGGACCTCCTCCAGCTCGTCCCCGTGCTCCACGGCGCGCCCGCCGCCGACGACCCGGCGCCGCCGACGCAGATCCTGCGGCTCTCGGGCAACGTGACGTCGGGCGCGCCCTTCACCTTGCTCGGCGTGCCGGCGCCCGCCGTCGCGCACGTCGGCGGCTGGCGGTCCGACTTCGCGTCGAGCTCGCGCGCCGCGCTCGCGTCGCGCCTCGAGCCGCGGACGGACGAGCGGCTGCGGACGCTCGCACTGCCGCGCGGGCGCAACTTCACGCTGCCCGTCTCGACGAGCGGCGACGACGTGGGCGTCATCGCGATCTTCCGCGGGCCGCTCGGCGACTACCAGCCCGTGTCGCTCGGCCACACGCACGGCGCGCGCCGCTTCGTCCTCCACGGACGCGTGCCTTTCCGCCACGCGACCCTCGCCCAGCTGCAGTTGACCCTCCTCGGGAACCTCCACGCCGCCGCGAACGGCGGCATCGGCCTGCAGCCGAGCGCGCGCGGAACGCTGACGCTGGGCGTGCCGCGCGTGAACGGCGTCCCCGCCGGGCGCGGGCTCGCAGGCTGGGTCGGCACGGGCGGCGTCGGCGGCAGGCCCGCGCGGCTCGGCTACCTGATCACGCCCGACCGCACCGCCGTCTACCGCCCCGCGCAGCCGACCGACGGACAGGCGCTGCCCGTGCTCGCGACGCCGGCGCTCGCGGCCGAGGCCGGGCCGCGCGGGCTCCTGCCCGTGCAGGTGGAGGGCGAGCAGGTGACGGCGCGCGTGGTCGGCGTGGTGCGGCGGTTCCCGTCGATCGTCGGCGACGCGGTCGTCGCCGACCGGCAGACCGCGTCGACGCTGCTCGACACGCGCTCGCCCGGCCTCGGCCTCACCGACGAGCTGTGGGTGGACGTCCCCGCGAGCAGGGAGGCGGCGGCCGCGGCGCGGCTCGCCCGGCCGCCGTTCACGCAGCTCACCGTCACGTCCCGCGCAGCGACGCTCGCCCTGCTCCGCGACGACCCGCTCGCGCGCGGAGCGTTGCTGACGCTCGCCGGAACGGCCGCCGTCGCGCTGCTGCTCGCGCTCGTCGGCCTGCTGCTCTCGGTCGTCGCCGACGTGCGCGACGACCGCGGCGAGCTCTTCGACCTCGAGGCGCAGGGCGCCGCGCCGGCGACGATCCGCGCGCACCTCCGGCTCCGCGCCCTCCTGGTCGGCGCCTTCGGGATCCTGGGCGGGATCGGGCTTGGCGCGATCCTCTCGTCGCTCGTCGTCTCGCTGGTCTCCGTCACTGCGGGCGCGGCGGAGCCGGAGCCCCCGCTCCGCCTCGTGCTCGACCTGCCGCTGCTGGCCGCGGACGCCGGCGCGTACGTCGTCGTGGCGGCCGTGTTCGTCGCCTGGGCGACGCGACTGCGAGGACGCGCCCCCGCGCGCGCCGCGGAGGCCGCAACGTGACGGCGGCGGCGACCGCGATCGAGCTCCGCGACGTCTTCCGCGTCCACTCGACGCCCGAGGGGGACGCGGCGGCGCTGCAGGGCCTGTCGCTGAAGGTACGCGAGGCGGAGGTGCTCACCGTGCTCGGCCCGAGCGGCTCCGGCAAGTCGACGCTGCTCCGCATCCTCGCCGGCCTCGAACGGCCGTCCGCCGGCGTCGTCCGCGTGTTCGGCGAGGACGTCGGCAAGCTGCCCGGACGACGCCTCGCGCAGTACCGCTCGACGCTGCTCGGGTACGCCGACCAGCACTACGCGCGGGCGCTCGCGCCGGAGCTGTCGGCGCGGGAGCTCGTCGCGTTGCAGCTCGGGCTCCGCGGCGAGCCGCGCGGGCAGCGGCTGCGGCGGGCGGACGAGCTGCTCGACCGCGTCGGGCTCGGCGCGAAGCGCGGCCGGCGCCCGACGCAGCTCTCCGGCGGCGAGCAGCAGCGCGTGGCCCTGTGCGCCGCGCTCGCGCACCGGCCGAAGGTGTTCCTGGCCGACGAGCCGACCGGCGAGCTCGACTCGGCCACCGCCGACCAGGTCTACGCGATGCTCGCCGAGCTCGTGCGCGAGCATCGCTGCACGACCGTGATCGTCAGCCACGATCCCGAGTCGGCGCGCATCGCCGACCGGATCGTGCGCATCCGCGACGGCCGCGTGTCGGAGGAGTGGGCGCGCGACGAGGCGGAGGGCGACACGATCGTCGTCGGCCGCGGCGGCTGGCTGCGGCTTCCGGAGGAGCTGCTCCTGCGCGCGGGCATCGGCACGCACGCCACGGCGCGGTTCGCCGACGGAGCCGTGGTGGTCGAGGCGCGGACGGGCGCCGACGTCGCGGCACGGGCGCCGGCGGCGACGGGAATCGAGGCGGCGCCGGCCGACGCCCCCGTCGTCGCGGAGGTCGCCGGGCTCGCCAAGCGCTTCGGCGGGACGGTCGTCCTCGACGGGCTCGACGCGTCGTTCACGGCTGGCCGGCTGCACGCCGTTACCGGCCCGTCCGGCTCGGGCAAGACGACGCTCCTGCACCTCCTCGCCGGCCTCGACCTGCCGGACCGCGGAACGGTGACGGTCGACGGCGTCGAGGTCACGAGCCTCGACCGCGCGGGCCGCGCCGACCTGCGCCGCCGGAAGATGGCCTACGTCGGCCAGCAGGCCGGCCTCGTGCCGCACCTGTCGGCGCTCGAGAACATCGAGCTCGCGCTCGCCCTTCGCGAGATCGCCGAGCCGCGCCTTCCGGCCCTCGCAGCGCTCGAAGCCGTCGGTCTGGCGGAGCGGGCGACACAGCGCGTCGCGCGGCTCTCGCAGGGGGAGCGGGCGCGCGTCGCCCTCGCGCGGGCCGCCGCGGCGCGGCCTGCGCTCCTGCTCGCCGACGAGCCGACGTCGCGGCTCGACGGCGCGAACGCGATCGCGGTCGCGATCCTGCTCGCGCGGCTGGCCCGAGACTCCGGCGCCGCCGTCGTCTGCTGCACCCACGACCCGCTCGTGATCGAGCAGGCGGACGCCGCCCTGTCACTCGCGTAGCACCTGCGCTCCGACGTCACTCGTTCGGGGGACTGGAACGGCCGCGGGGGCAGGCCGATTCTCATCGACAGAGGACCCGTGACCACCCTCGACGTCAGTCATTCCGCGATCTTCGCGCGCCTGCGCAGCCTGCTCGAGGTGACGCGGCTCGTCCGAACGGGTGACGAGCTGCCCGAGCTGCTCGCCGCGGTCGCGCGGACCGTCTCGGAATGCCTCGGCTTCCGCACCGTCGTCGTCAACCTCTACCGCCGCGAGTGGGACGACTTCGTCGTGACGACCGTGCACGGCAGCGACGAGGCGCGCGATGCGCTGCTCGGCCAGGTCGGGCAGGTCGCGGACTTCGCGCCGCTGCTCGACGACGCGTTCCTGCGTCACGGAGCGTACTTCGTCCCCGAGGGCGCGCTCGACTGGGGTGACCTCAATGCGTACACGCCCGACATCACGCCGAGCGACCACCCCGACGCATGGCTCGCCGAGGACGCGCTGTTCGTTCCGATGCGGGACCACGACGGGAGCCTGCTCGGCATCCTCTCCGTCGACGAGCCGAGGTCCGGCCGGCGCCCGACCGACGACGAGCTCGACGTGCTCGTCGCCGTGGCCGAGCACGCCGCGCTCGCGGTCCAGGCGGCGCAGGAGGCGGCGCGCGCGAAGGCGAACCGCGACGCGCTGCAGCTGCTCCTCGGCGTCTCGGCGCGGCTGACCGAGTCGACCGACACGCGCGAGCTGCTCGAGCACGTCTGCCGCGCCATCTCCGAGGCGCTCGGCTTCCTGCGGGTGGCGGTGCAGCTCCTGGACGACACGGGCCATCACGAGACGGTCGCCTCGGCCGGCTTCGCGCCCGGCGAGAACTTCGGCAAGCCGTTGACCGCGGACGAGCTCGACCGCCTGCTCCGGCCGGAGTACGACGTCGCCGGCTGCTTCCTGCTGCCGGACGACGTGGCGCACGCGCTGCTGCCGGCGCGGGGCACGGGCTACGCGTCGCAGCGGGACGGCCGCGGGCCGCACGCGTGGACCAACGATTGGCTGTTCGTTCCGATGCACGACCGCCGCGGACGCCGCATCGGCTACATCTGGGTCGACGACCCCGTCGACCGCCTGCGTCCGGACGAGGAGCGTCTGCAGATCCTGAGGGCGTTCGCGAACCTCGCGACGACCGCGCTCGAGAGCGCGTCGCAGCTCGAGGCCGTGCAGAACTCGAACGAGCGCTACCGCGGCCTGATCGACGCCTCCCCGGTCGCGATCGTCGAGTTCGGCTTCGACGGCCGCGTCCACTCCTGGAACCCCGGTGCGACCGCCGTGTTCGGCTGGACGGCCGACGAGGCGGTCGGCCGCCTGAACCCCACCGTTCCCGACGACGAGCTTCGCTTCTTCCTCGACAACCTGCAGCGGATCCGGGCGGGCGAGACGATCCGCGACCTCGACGTGCGCCGCGCCCATCGCGACGGCTCGACGATCGACGTCAGCATCTCGGCCGGCCCCGTCCGCGACGCGCGCGGCGACGTGGTCGGCGCGGTGGCTTTGATGATGGACGTGAGCGCGCGCAAGCGGTCGGAGCGCGCGCTCGCCGCCAGCGAGGCGCGCAAGGACGCGATCCTTCGCGCCGCGCTCGACAGCGTCGTCCTCGTCGACCAGGAGGGGCTGATCGTGGAGGTCAACCCGGCCACCGAGGAGACCTTCGGGTGGACGCGGCCCGACGCGATCGGCAGGCCGTTCCTCGAGCTCGCCGTCGCCCCCGATCATCGCGCCGACCTCGGGCGGATCCTCACGGCGCAGGACGAGTCGCTGCTCGGCGCGCGGCTCGAGGTCACGGCGCTCCGCTCGGACCATCGCACGTTCCCCGCCGAGGCCGCGATCACGCGCGTCGACGTGCCCGGGCCGCTCCTCTACGCGGTCTCCCTCCGCGACGTGACGCGGCACCGCCAGCACGAGGAGCGCCTGCGGGAGGCCGAGGCGAAGTACCGCACGCTCGTCGAGCAGATCCCGCTCGCCACGTACATCAACGACATCGGCCTGCCGATCCGCACCCGCTACATGAGCCCGCAGATCGAGGCCATGCTCGGCTACCCCGTCGCGGCCTGGCTCGAGCCCGACTTCTTCACGACGGTCCTCCACCCCGGAGACCGCGACCGGGTGCTCGCGGAGGTCGAGCGCACGCACGCGTCGGGCCAGGAGTTCCGCGCCGAGTACCGGCTGCTCGCGAGGGACGGCCGGATCGTGTGGGTGCTCGACGAGACGGCCGCGGTGCGCGACGAGCAGTACCGGCCGCTCTTCCTGCAGGGCTTCCTGGTCGACATCACCGACCGCCGCGTGCACGCGCACGCCGCATAGCGGCGCCGCCAAAGCTAGGCCGTCAAAAGAAGAACTGCCGCCAGGCGGTCCACCAGTCGTCGGCGCGCGAGGCGATGCGGCGCGACTCGACGATCTCGACGCCAGGCCTGTGGCGGAAGCCCTCCACCGTGTCGGAGGTGTTGAAGTCGACGAGGATCTCGCACGGGCGGCCGGGGTCATAGGGCGTGACGCGGGTGAGGTCGGCGAGCGCCGCCTTCGTGCCCTCCTCGATCCGCTCCCGCGCCGCCTGCGCGGGCAATTGCCGCGCGCTGAAGCGACCGAGGCCGGTCTTGACCGCGATCGTCGTCAGCCCCGGCCCGAGGAGCGCGCGCGCCTCGCGGCACGTCGCCGTGTCGCCGGTGACGAGCACGACGGGGCAGCCCCACGTGCCGCAGAGCGCCGCGTTGATGCCGGTCTCCCCCACCTCGACGCCGTTGAAGCGGAGCCGCCACCACGACGACCCGCTGACGGTGTGCGCGAGCACGCCGTCGCGGGTGCCGGCCATCGCGTGCATGCCGACGAAGAGCGCGGCGTCGACCCCCGACTCGAGGTAGTCGACGTACTCCGTCCATTCGTTCTGGACGACGAACTCGCAGGCCGGGTCGAGCTCCTCCGGCAGTAGCGAGTTGAACGACCAGCCCTCGCCTGCGCCGTGGCAGTCCATGACCACGATCTCGGTCGCGCCGGCCGCCTTCGCGCCGCGCACGGCGGCGTTGATCTCGCCGGTGTAGAGGCGGCGGCCCTCCTCGTACATCTCGTGCCCGCCCTTCGTCTGCTGCCAGCGCACGATGCCCGACACGCCCTCCATATCGCTGACGACGAAGACCTTCACGTCGCCAACGATATGACGCCCACGGTCTCGCCGCGGCTGTTGGTCACGGGCGTCTCGAGGAGCTCCCCGACGCCGAGCACGTGGCCCAGCGCGGGACGGATCGCGCGGTAGGCGCCGTCCTCGACCTTGAGCGCGAGGCCGAGACCGTCCTCGTGCGCAGCGCAGAACAGGCCCTCGGCGCCGCCCTTGGCGATCCAGCCGTCGCGCAGGCACATCAGATCGGTGTCGGCCGCCCCGTGCGAGCCGCCGACGAGCTCCGGCCTCGCACGCATCGCCTCCCGGATTCGCGGCGGCACCCTCGTCAAGAGCGCGGCGGCCTCGCGGAGGCTCATCGCGAACGTCGGCACGCCGCAGCCGTCGACCGCGGTCGCGCGCCCGCCGATCAGCTCGGCGATGCGGGCCTGCAACGGGTGGGACGGGTCGCGGTAGGGGTGCAGCGGCCAGCCGTTCGCGCGGCAGGCGGCGAGCATCCCCGCATGCTTGCCCGAGCAGTTGTGGCCCAGCTTCCCCTCCGGCCGGCCCTCCTGCGGCCCGTTCTCCAGGTCGTCGACCGTCGCGCCGGCGCGCTCGAGCACGCGGCGCACCGCCTCTAGCTGCGGAGGCTCCGCCCGGTGCGACGCGCAGGCGATCGCGATCTCCTCGTCCGGCAGGTCGTCGTATCCCTCGACGAACGGGATCGCCTGCACGGGCTTCGCCGACGAGCGGAGGTAGCAGACGAGGTCCGGCTCGCCGAACGCGCGACCGTCGGTGAGCGAGACGTGGACGCGGTGGACGGACTCGACGACGGCGCCGCGCCGCACGGTTACCCTGATCGCGTCCACCGCGGGAGGAGCCTAGACAGTGCCGGAGCTGCCCGAGGTCGAGGCGTGGCGGCGCCAGCTCGACCCGCTCGTCAAGAAGCATCCGATCGAGAAGGCCGGCCCGGCGCACGTCGCGACGCTGAAGACGATCGACCCGCCGCTCTCGGCGCTCGACGGCGAGGGCTTCCGGGGCGTCGAGCGGCGGGCGAAGCGGTTCCTGCTGCCGACCGACGACGGCGAGCTCGTGCTGATGGTGCATCTGATGAGCGCCGGACGGCTGCGGTACCTTCGCGTCGGCGAGAAGGGCCCGAAGACGCCGATGTTCCGGCTGCGGTTCGCCGACGGCGGCGAGCTCGTGCTGACCGAGGCCGGCTCGAAGAAGCGCGCCGGCGTCTGGCTGCTGCGTCCCGACGCCCTCGCGCGCGAGCTCGCGCACCTCGGGCCCGAGGCCGACCGCCTCGAGACGGAGCAGCTCGCGGCGATCCTCGCCGGGGACTCGCGGCGGCTGCACGCAATGCTGCGCGACCAGCGCCTGATCGCCGGCATCGGCCGCGCCTGGGCGAACGAGATCCTCTGGACGGCGCAGCTCTCGCCGTACGCGCTTTCGACGCAGCTCGACGACGACGAGGTGGAGCGCCTGGGCGCGGCGATCCGCGACGAGATGGCACGCGGCCTCGAGCTGCGGCTCGCGGGCGCGAACGACGCGAAGACCTACCGCGTCCACGACCGGCTCGGGGAGCCGTGCCCCCGCTGCGGAACGCCGCTGGCGCGCGTCGACTTCGACGAGCACACGATCTACTACTGCCCCACGTGCCAGACGGGCGGCCGGGTGCTGAAGGACCGGAGGCTGTCGCGGCTCCTGCGGTGAGCCGTCTCGTGACGGTGTCTGACACCGAAGGTGTCAGACACCCTGCCTGCGGACGCGCGCACGCGCCATCAAGGCCGAAACAGGGTGTCTGACACCGTCGTTGGCTCGACGTCGTCCGCGGGCCGAAACAGGTGTCTGACACCAAGGGTGTCAGACACCCTGCCGCCGCACGCCCCGCACGCGCCCCGCACGCGCCGTCAGGGCAGAAACAGGTGTCTGACACCAAAGGTGTCAGACACCCTGCCGCCGGGCGCCCGCACGCGCCATCAGACACCATCGTTAGGGTTCCGCGCCGTGATCAGGACGCAGCCGAGGACCGGCGGCTGGCTCGAGGTGATCTGCGGGCCGATGTTCTCCGGCAAGAGCGAGGAGCTGATCCGGCGGCTGCGCCGCGCGGAGATCGCCGGCCAGCGCGCCCTCGTCGTGAAGCCGGCGCTCGACGACCGCTACGACGTCGGGCACGTCGTCTCGCACGCCGGCGCGAAGATGCGCGCAGTCTCCGTCGAGACGAGCGCCGACATCCCGCGCCTCGCCGCCGGCTACGACGCCGTCGGCATCGACGAGGCGCAGTTCTTCGACGACGGCATCGTCGACGCGGTCGACCGTCTGGTCCAGCGGGGCGTGCGTGTCGTCGCCGCCGGGCTGGCGCAGGACTTCCGCGGACTGCCGTTCGGCGCGATGCCGACGCTGCTCTGCGTCGCCGAGTTCGTCGACAAGCTCGAGGCCGTCTGCCACCGCTGCGGCGGCCCGGCGACGATGACGCAGCGCCTCGTGGACGGACGGCCCGCGCCGTTCGAAGCCGAGACGATCCAGGTCGGCGCGCTCGACTCGTACGAGGCACGCTGCCGCGCCTGTCACTCGGTCGCCCGGGAGACCCCGGCCGCACGCCCGGCCTCCCTCGCCGGCTAGCACGCGAAGAAGCTCCGAGGAGTGTGGCCGCCGTCCCCGAAAGCGGTTTCGGGGGATGAACAGTTGCGACGTCTTCAAGGGCGGTCGCCGGCTGCAGCGCTCGCTGCTCGACGGGACCGCGCCTCCGACCGCAGTCGCGGAGGAGCTCGCGGCCCAGCTCGAGGAGCTGGCCGAGCGCGTCGCCGCTCTCGAAGCACTGTTGCGCGCGAACGAGCCGCCGGCGACGCGGACGGCGGGCGGCTGGGTCGCGTTCGTCGCGTCGCCCGACGGCTACCGCATCCACGAGCTCGACGGATCGCCGCCCGAGGAGGGGCAGCTCGTCAAGCTCGACGGCCGCGCCCACGCCGTCACGCGGCTCGCGGCGTCTCCGTTCCCGGACGACGACCGCCCCTGCGCCTACCTCGAGCTCGACGTCGACACGCCGCCGCTAGCATCGCCTGCGTGGCGGCGGTCGACGAGCTGACCCTCCCGTTCGCCTGGTACAGCGACGAGGAGACCCTGCGCCGTGAGCGCGCGCGGATCTTCGCGCGCTCGTGGCAGTACGCGGGGCGCGCCGAGCAGGTCGCCGGGCCCGGCTCCTTCCTGGCGACGGACGCCGGCGGCATCCCGGTGCTCGTCGTCCGCGACCGCGCCGGCGAGCTCCGCGCGTTCCTGAACGTCTGCCGGCACCGCGGCGCCGTGCTCACCGACGGGTGCGGCAAGCGCGAGACGATCCAGTGCCATTACCACGCGTGGACGTACGACCTCGACGGCTCGCTCCGTGCCGCGCCGCGCTCGGACCGGGAGCCGGGGTTCGATCGCGCGGACTGGTCGCTCGTGCCGGCGAGCGCCGGCACCTGGGGGCCGTTCCTCTTCGTCAACCCGGATCCGGACGCGGTGCCGCTCGCCGAGCACCTGGGCGCGCTGCCGGCGATCCTGGCGCGCGACATCGACCTCGACGGGCTCGCGTTTCACTCGCGCGTCGAGTTCGGGTCGAACGCGAACTGGAAGGTCGTCGTGGAGAACTTCCTCGAGTGCTACCACTGCCCGACGGCGCACCCCTCCTTCAGCGAGACGGTGGACGTGCACCCGGACCGCTACCGCCTCGAGCCGCACCCGACTTTCTCCTCGCAGTTCTGCGAGGCCCGCCGCACGGGCGAGCACGGGCAGTTCCACCTGCTCTACCCGAACACGGGGATCAACGTCTTCCCGGGCCCGGCGAACCTGTCGATCGGGCCGATCGTGCCTCACGGGCCGGGCCGGACCGAACGCTACCTCGACTACTTCTTCGCGCCCGACGTCGACGAGGACTGGCGGCGCGAGTTCTTCGCGTTCGACGAGCAGGTCGGCCGGGAGGACACCGCGCTGGTCGAGTCGGTGCACCGCGGCATGGCGAGCGGCATGCTCGAGCGCGGGCGGCTGCTGCTCTCCTCGGAGCCGCTCCTCGCCGCGTTCCAGCGCTGGGTGGAACGCGAGCTGTCGGGCTAGACTCGCACCGCCCCCCGCTCCAGAAACCCCATAGGAGGAACCCCTGTGAAGCGTCTCGCCGCCTTCGCCGTCGCGTCCGCGCTGGCGATCACGCTGGCCGCGACCGCCGCGGCCCGCACCGCCGCGCCGCCGACGATGCACCCGGGCCAGCTCGTCGTCGCGTTCGGCGATCCCGCCGTGAACTTCGCCAACGGCAAGCTCCGCGGCTCCACCTACATCAACCCGAAGGGCTACGAGGTCGATCTCGCCAAGGCGATCGCCACGCGCCTCCACCTGACGCCGAAGTGGGTGTACGCGCCGTGGGCGAAGCTGTTCGCACCGGGCGCGAAGAACTTCGACATCTCCTTCCAGGAGGCGACGATCACCGCCCAGCGGAAGAAGACGGTCGACTTCACCAGCTCGTACTTCGACGCCAACCAGGGCGTGCTGCTCTCGAAGAAGGCGAAGACCCCGCACTCCATCGCCGACCTCAAGAACCTGCAGACCTGCGCCCAGACCGATACGACCGGGCTGATGTGGATCCAGCAGAAGCTGCATCCGACGAAGCAGCCGCTGATCTACCAGTCAACGGCGGCGGCGTTCGTCGCCGTGCACATCGGCCGCTGCGACGCGCTGATCCTCGACACGCCGATCATCGCGTCGGAGAAGAAGGCCCGCCCGAACGACTACGGCGCGGTCGCGGCTCAGATCGTCACGCACGAACAGTACGGCGCGGTCCTGCAGAAGGGCTCGAAGCTGACGCCGGTCGTGGACGCGCAGATCAACGCGCTCTGGAAGAACGGCACCATCGCAAAGCTGCAGAAGAAGTGGTTCAACGTCGACTTCTCGAAGATCCCGGTCCTCAAGTAGTCGCGTGCACGCCGTCCTCCACACGTTCTACTCGCCGCACGACTTCCGCGTGGCGCTGCCGAACGTGTGGGCGGGCTTCCAGGTCAACCTGAAGCTGATGGTGGTCGCGGAGGCGCTCGTGCTCGTCTTCGCCCTCGCGATCGCCGTCGTCCGTGGTCTGCCGGGGCGCGGAGCGCGACCGCTCCGCGCCCTGGCGATCGTCTACACCGACGTGTTCCGCGGCACGCCGCTGATCCTCGTCGCGTTCCTCGTCGGCTTCGGCGTGCCGGCGCTGAACATCCACTTCGTCTCGAGCCGCTCCAACTTCACGTACGGCGTGGTGGCGCTGACGCTCGTGTACACCGCGTACGTGACCGAGGTCTATCGGGCAGGCATCGAGTCGGTGCACCCGTCGCAGCGAATGGCGGCTCGCTCGCTCGGCCTCAGCTACCTGCAGGCGATGCGGCACGTCGTCCTGCCGCAGGCCGTACGGCGCGTGATCCCGCCGCTCCTCAACGACTTCATCGGCCTCCAGAAGGACACCGCCCTCGTCGTCGTAATCGGCGTCGCCGAGGCGGCCGAGCAGGGGCAGGCCTACTCGCAGACCTATGCGAACTTCACCTCGTACGTCGTCGCCGCCGTCTTCTTCATCCTGCTGACGATCCCGCTCGCGCGCTTCACCGACCACCTGATCCTGCTGCGCGAGCGGCGCGAGCGCGCACTCGCGACGTGAGCTTCGTTCGACTCGAGAACGTCTCCAAGCGGTTCGGCGACAACGAGGTGCTCCGGCACGTCAACCTCGAGGTCGACGAGCACCAGGTCGTCTGCCTGATCGGCGCGTCGGGCTCGGGGAAGTCGACGCTGCTGCGGTGCATCAACCTGCTGGAGCGGGTCGACGAGGGCTCGATCGTCGTCGACGGGCAGACGCTGACGAACGGCAAGGTCGACGTGAACGCCCTGCGCAAGAAGATCGGGATCGTCTTCCAGGCGTACAACCTCTTTCCGCACATGACGGTGCTCGAGAACGTGACGCTCGCGCCGCGCAAGGCGCGCCGCCTCTCGCACTCGGAGTCGCGCTCGCGGGCCCTCGATCTGCTCAGGCGCATCGGGCTCGAGGACAAGGCCGACGACTTCCCGGACCGGCTCTCCGGAGGCCAGCAGCAACGGGTCGCGATCGCGCGCGCGCTCGCGATGGAGCCGAAGCTGATGCTGCTCGACGAGATCACGAGCGCGCTCGACCCGCAGCTCGTCGCCGAGGTGCTCAACCTGGTGCGCGAGCTCGCGAACCTCGGCATGACGATGATCATCGCGACCCACGAGATGTCGTTCGCCCGCGAGGTCGCGGACCGGGTCGGCTTCCTCGACGCCGGCGTGATCCTCGAGGAGGGGCCGCCGGAGCAGATCTTCAGCGACCCGCGCGAGCAGCGGACGCGCGAGTTCCTCGCGCGCGTGATCGAGGCGGGGCGGCTGTGAGGCTGCCCGGGATGCGGAGCCGGGCACCGCTCGGGCTCGGCGGCTTCCTCGCGCTGCCCGTCTTCTTCGGCGCCCTGATGGCCGCGTCGCTGGCGGTCGAGAAGCCGCGCGTGGTCGAGTGGTCGCGGCCGCACGGCCACCTCGCGCGCATCTTCCACGACCCCACCGCGTCCAACGAGGCGCGCATCTGGCTGCTCGCGCTCGTGCCGCCGCTGCTGCTCGTGCTGGCGGGCTGGTTCGCCTCCTACCTGCCGTTCGGCATCTACCTCACATGCGCCGCCGCGATCATCGACGCCGTCGCGCTCACGCTGCGCCTGCACCGCTGGGAGGTGCACCACACGGCGCGCTTCCCGTACGGCGAGGACCTGCTCGCCGACCAGACGAACTCGAGCTCGCTGCTGAAGGGCGAGTGGGAGCACGACGCCGCGCAGACCGTCCGCAGCTTCGAGCACTACACGATCGGCCTCGCGGTCGCGGCGGCCCTGATCTCGCTCTTCCTCACCTACCGCCGCCGCCGCGCGCCGGTGCTCGGCGTCCCGTCCGCGCTCCAGCAGACGGGCGGCGCGCCGACCTCGACCGGCGTCTGACGGCGAAGAAGGTGTCTGACACCGACGGTGTCAGACACCACCTGCGCGGGCGGCGCGCCGACCTCGACCGGCGTCGAGAAACTGTTTCGACCGGAACGGTCGAAACAGTTTCCAACTCTCCTACAGCCGCACGCGGAGCGACTCGCCGGCGAGGGCGAGCGAGCCGCCGAGTGCTCGATGACCGATCGGCCTCGCGGTCGCGGCGGCGCTGATCTCGCTCTTCCTCACCTACCGCCGCCGCCGCGCGCCGGTGCTCGGCGTCCCGTCCGCGCTCCAGCAGACCGGCGGCGCACCCACCTCGACCGGCGTCTGACGGCGAACAAGGTGTCTGACACCGACGGTGTCAGACACCATCTGCGCGGGCGGCGCGCCGACCTCGACCGGCGTCTAGATCCAGAAACTGTTTCGACCGGAACGGTCGAAACAGTTTCCAACTCTCCTACAGCCGCACGCGGAGCGACTCGCCGGCGAGGGCGAGCGAGCCGCCGAGGTGCTCGATGACCAGGCGCGCGACGGCCGAGCCGAGGTCGCGCGGCTCCGCGGCGGCCGTCAGCACCGACCCGGCATCGCCCTTCACCGGGCTGAGCGTCAGCTCGCGGCCGTCGACCCTCCACTCCACGCGCGGCACCGGCCCGTGCCGGACCGCCGCCAGCGCAAGCGCCTCGAGGCCGCGCGCGACGGCCTCGGGCTCCGTCTCGATCGTCGCGCCGCTGCCGCTCGCATCGACGCGCTCGTCCGTCGAGGTCGCGAGCTCGAGCGTGTCGGCGTCGCGCAGCGCGGGCTCCCACCGCTCGCCCTCGATGCGGGCTGCGGTGCCGAGCTCGTCGAGCATGCGCGCGAGCTGCTCGGAGGCCTCCGCGATCATCCCGACGAACCGCCCGCTCCGCTCGTCGAGCTCCCCGGAGCGCGAGAGCGTCCGCGCGAAGCCGTAGACCGTCGCGAGCGGCGTGCGGAGGTCGTGGCACGCGAGCGAGACGAGGCGCGGGAACGGGCTCGAGGGCATGGGCTACGTTTCTACCGGATGGCGAAGGCTCGCGGCACGACCACCGCCGACCTCCAGGCGTCGCCGCCCGACGTGCGCCTCGGGCTGACGCGCGTCGGCGTCACCGGCGTGCAGAAGGCGATCCGGATCCGGCACGAGGGGCGCGAGAAGACCTTCGCCGCGCTCATCTCGTGCACGGTCGACCTCGACCCGGCGCAGAAGGGCGTCCACATGTCGCGCTTCTCCGAGTCCTTCTCGCGCGCGCTGTTCGGCGAGGCGATCGACGAGGTCGTGATCGGCGAGGCGTTCCTCGTCGAGACGCTGGCCGAGCACATCGCCGAGCACATCGTCGAGCGCCAGCACGCGCTGCGCGCCGAGGTCCGCATCGAGGCGCAGTACCCGATCGAGCGGCGGACGCCGGTGACCGGGCTCCGCACGCAGGAGATCGCGACGCTGATCGGCATCGCAGCCGCGTCCCCCCGCGGCGTGCGGCGCGTGGTGGGCGTCGAGGCGACCGGCATCAACGCGTGCCCGTGCGCGCAGGGCCTCGTGCGCGGCGCGGCCGCCGAGCGGCTGCTCGACGCGGGCTTCGCAGACGCCGACGTCGAGCGGATCCTCGAGCTCGTCCCGCTCGCCACGCACAACCAGCGCGGCCGCGGCACCCTGCTCGTCGGCACGGACGCGCGCATCAACGCCGAGCACCTCGTCGACATCGTCGAGCGCTCGATGAGCTCCCCGGTCTACGAGCTCCTGAAGCGGCCGGACGAGCTCTTCGTCGTCGAGCACGCGCACCTCCAGCCGCGCTTCGTCGAGGACTCGGTGCGCGCGGCGCTGAAAGCGACGCTCGATCGCTACGCCGCGCTCGCTGCCGGCGACTTCCTGCTCTCGCGGCAGGTGAACCTGGAGACGATCCATCGCCATGACGTCGTCGCGGAGCGCTCGGGCACGGTCGGCGAGCTGCGCCGCGAGCTCGACGGCGAGGTCGCCCCCGTGCACACCGAGCTGCGCGACTGGCTGACCGTCTAGCTCGAGGCGCGCTCGAGGCGCCGGAAGCGGAAGCGGCTCTCGGTTCCGCGGCGCAGGCGGCCAAGGTTGGCGCGATGCAGGAAGAGGATCGCGAGCGCGGCGAGCGCGCCGAAGACGACCACCGGCGTCGGGTAGCCGAGCAGGGCCGCGGCGACCGGCAGCGCGACGCCGGCGAGGATCGACGCGACCGACGCGTAGCGCAGCAGCACGAACGCGGCGATCCACACGCCGCCCGCGACGAGCGCGACCCAGACGGCGACGCCGAAGAACACGCCGCCGCAGGTGGCCACCATCTTGCCGCCCTTCGCGAACCGGAGGAACAGCGGCCGCCAGTGGCCCAGCATCGCCGCCGCTCCGGCGACGATCCCGGCGAGGTGCGAGACGTAGATCGTGCCGAGCAGCGCCGGGACGAAGCCCTTCAGCACGTCGAGCAGGACGACCGGCACGCCGAGCGTGCGGCCGTACGTCCGCCACACGTTCGTCGCGCCGATGTTGCCCGAGCCGACGCGGCGGATGTCCTCCCGCTTCAGGAGCCGCACCAGCCAGTAGCCCCACGGGCACGAGCCGAGCACGTAGCCCAGCACGACGACGAGCGCGAATGTGAGCGGCTCAGGCACGAACCTGGTTCACGCAGTGAACCAGGTTCGGCTCACGGCCGGATGCCGTAGCGCTGCGCCCAGTCGTTGACGACGTCGTAGTCGAGGTTGTCGAAGAACGCGTCGATGTACGACGCGCGGTCGGTCGCGTAGTCGATGAAGTACGCGTGCTCGTAGACGTCCAGCGCGACGAGCGGCGTGGCGTTCCAGATCGGATAGGTGTTCTGCGCGTCGCCGAGGTAGTTGAACAGGCGTCCCTCGTCCCAGTCGTACGCCGTCCACGCCCAGCCGCGGCCGGCGAGGCCGGTGGCCTTCAGGTCGGCCTTCCAGTCGGCGGCGGAGCCGAAGTCGCGCTTCACGAGGTCGCCGAAGACGCCGACGGGGTCGCCGCCGACGCCGCCGAGGTGCCCGAAGTAGATCTCGTGGTTCTTGATGCCGCCGACGGCGAAGGTGAGGTCGAGCTTCAGCGCGCGCAGGTCCGAGTACGTCTGGTTCGCCGCGGCGAGGTCGACGTCGGCGAGGGCGGCGAAGATCTCGTTGCGCTTGGCGACGTAGCCCTGATAGAGCTTGTAGTGGGCCTGGATCGTCTCCCGCGAGATCCCGTCCAGCTCGAGCAGCGCCGGCTTCAGCTCGACCGCAGCGATCTCGTCGTGGTGGTAGGCAAGCGCCATCGAATCTCCTTCGCCGTCTTCAGGGTGCGGCGCGGAGCATATCCTCCGTACCGGAACCTCACGAGAAGGAGACGCGATGCCGTACGAGCTCCCACCGCTTCCCTACGACGCCGGCGCGCTCGAGCCCACAATCGACGCGCGCACGATGCAGATCCACCACGGGAAGCACCATCAGGCGTACGTCGACAACCTGAACAAGGCGGTCGAGGGGACGGAGCTCGACGGGATGCCGATCGAGGAGCTCGTCCAGAGCCTCGACCGGCTGCCGGAGGACCGGCGCACCGCCGCACGGAACAACGGCGGCGGGCACGTGAACCACTCGATGTTCTGGCAGATCATGAAGCCGGGCGGGGGCGGCGAGCCGTCGGGCGCGCTCGCCTCGGCGATCGAGGACCGCTTCGGAGGGGTCGACGACCTGAAGGCACAGGTCAACGACGCCGGGGTGAAGCGGTTCGGCTCAGGCTGGACGTGGCTCGTCGTCGACGGCGGCGACCTGGCGGTGATCTCGACGCCGAACCAGGACAGCCCGCTGATGGAGGGCAAGACGCCGATCCTCGGCATCGACGTCTGGGAGCACGCCTACTACCTCCAGTACCAGAACCGCCGCCCCGACTACCTGGCCGCGTGGTGGGACGTCGTGAACTGGGACGAGGTCGGCCGCCGCTTCGACGCCGCCCGGTAAGCGTCGGGAAACCGAGCGGCCGCGTTGCCCGTAGAAGGGGATGTGGCGATAGCGCTGCCGCTTCGTACGATTGGACCCGTGGCGACCGACGGGGAGCTGATCCAGCGTGCCGCGAGCGGCGATCGCGGCGCGTTCGAGGATCTCTACCGCCGCTACGCGCGCCCCGTCTTCGGCCTGGCGCTGCGCCGCCTCGGCGACCGCGGCCGCGCGGAGGACGCGGTGCAGGAGACGTTCGCGTCGATCTGGCGCTCGGCGTCGTCCTACCGGCCCGAGCGCGGGCCGGGCGCGCCGTGGCTCTACGCGGTCGCGCGGAACGCGATCGTCGACCGCACCCGCGCCCGCAGCGAGACGCCGGCTGAGATCCCGGACGAGCCCTCGTCGGAGCCGAGCCCGCCCGAGCGCGCCGAGCAGGGCTGGGTCGCCTGGCGCGTCCACCGCGCGCTCGAGGAGCTGCCCGAGCGCGAGCGCGAGGTGATCGCCCTCGCCTACTGGAGCGGGCTGTCGCAGAGCGAGGTGGCCGAGTACCTCGGGGTGCCGCTCGGCACGGTGAAGACCCGCACGCGCGCGGCGCTCGCGCACCTCGCAGACCTGCTCGAGGAGGACCTCGGATGACCGACTTCCGCGATCTCGTCGACGTCGAGGACATGGGGCCCGACGAGGAGGCGCGCCTCCGGCGCGTCCACGATCTGCTGCTCGAGGCCGGCCCGCCGGCGGAGCTGCCGCCCGCGCTGACCACGCCGGGCGCGCCCCCGCACGGCGAGGTGATCCCGTTCCCGGTGAAGCGGCGTCCGCTCGCACTCGCGCTCGTCGCGGCCGCGATCGCCGCGGCGGCCTTCGGCGGCGGCTACCTCGCCGGCCACTCGAAGAAGGGGGCCTCCTTCACGGCGGCGCACGTCCTGCAGATGCGGCCGGAGCGGTCGGGCGGCACCGGGTTCGCCGTCCTGAAGGTCGCCGCCGAGGACGAGGGCGGCAACTGGCCGATGGAGATGACGGTGCGCGGCCTGCCCGTCGAGCGGCAGCGCACCGCGTACTACGAGCTGTGGCTGACGCGGAACGGCAGGCCGGCCGCCCCCTGCGGGACGTTCCGGGTGCACGGCGCCGCCACGACGGTGCGGCTCTCGGTGCCCTATCCGCTGCGCCGGTTCGACGGCTGGGTCGTCACGCGCCAGACGCCCGGCGGCCACGAGCCCGGCCCGGTCGTGCTCACGACGTGAGGGAACGGTGCCAGGCACCGTAAGGTGCCTGGCACCGTGACGCGTCTGTGACACCGTGGCGTGCCTGGCATCGTAAGGTGCCTGGCACCGTGACGGGTCTGTGACACCGCGACGTGCCTGGCACCGTAAGGTGCCAGGCACCGTGACGCGTCTGACACCGATCAGAACGGTGCGTGTCTGACACCGATCAGAAAGGTGTCAGACACGCAAACGCGCTGACGCGCTGCTTTTAGGCCGCGTCCGCCAGGTCCTCGTTCTGCGCCAGCCGGCGCAGGGCGTCGCTCTCGAGCTGCCGCACGCGCTCGCGCGTGAGCCCGAGCTGCTTGCCGATCGCCTCCAGCGACGCGGGGCCGTCGCCGACGAGCCCGAAGCGGAGCTCGATCACGTCACGCTCGCGGTCGGGCAGGTTCGCGACCGCCTGCCGGACGGCGAGGTCGCGCAGCGATGCCGACGCCTCCTCCTCGGTCGAGGGGCCGGTGCCGGCGATCAGGTCGCCGAACGACGCGTCGCCGTCGTCGCCGACGGGCATGTCGGTCGACGCGACCGCGCGCGCCGCCGCCATCACCTCGTGGACGTGGGCCAGCGGCAGCTTCGAGTGGTTCGAGATCTCCTCGGGCGTCGGCTCGCGCTCGAGCGTCGCGACGAGCTCGCGGCGGGCCCGCGAGACCTTCTGCTCGCGCTCGACGACGTGCACCGGGATGCGGATGGTGCGCGCCTTGTTGGCGACGCCGCGCTGCACCGCCTGGCGGATCCACCAGGTCGCGTACGTCGAGAACTTGAAGCCCTTCCGCCAGTCGAACTTCTCGGTCGCGCGGATCAGCCCCAGGACGCCCTCCTGGACGAGGTCGCCGAGGGTGATGCCCTGCGTCTGGTAGCGCTTGGCGATCGAGACGACGAGGCGGAGGTTGCAGTTGATCATCCGCTCCTTCGCCGCCATGTCGCCGCGCTCGATCCGCTTCGCGAGCTCGACCTCCTCCGCCGCCGTCAGCAGCGGGTAGCGGCCTGCCTCGTTGAGGAACATCTGGAACGAGTCGGTGGTGTAGAGGCCCGTGCCGACGCTCAGGTCGAGCTCCGGCTCCTCCTCCACCTCGGGCGCGGCCGCGTGCGCCTCGAGCTCGACGGCGAGCGCCTCCGCCTCGGCCTCGTCCAAGTCGTGGGCGAGCACCGCGTCGGCGACGTCGGCAGGCGTCAGCGACCCGTGCTCGTCGCGCAGGTGCAGCAGCGCCTCCAGTGCCTCGTGAACAGCAGCCGTGGTCATGCCTGTTTCGGTCAACGAACTCCTTCTTCCTTCACCTTCGAGAGAGACGGGCGCGCGGTTTGCCCCGCGCGGCTTCCGTCAAGTACTCGAAACGCCTGGACTCCCCGCAGTATTCCGTCCCGCCGGCCTCCGTTCTGCCCCTCGTTCGGGTAGAGAGAACTTAGTTGCAAAGTGTTACAAGCGTGTTAGGAGGCGGGTCGAGGTCGATTAAGCCCGCCTCAGAGGATCCTGTGCACGGCCGCCTACGGGGCGACCCGGCCGTTTGCAACGAATGCCGCATGGGTCACCGGCATGCTCTCGGCGAAGAACGCCTCGATCGCCTCGGCGTAGCGCCGGATCTCGCGCTGGGCGGTCTCGGCGGCGCGCAGGGACACGAAGTTCATCAGCGAGCGCGCGTTCACGGTCCAGTAGAACTGCGTGTAGGCGCCGACCGGCAGCACCGAGCGCGCGAGCTCCCGCGCAACCCCCGCCTCGACGAGCCGGCTGTACGCGTCGTATGCCTGCTCGTAGATTCGCCGGAGCTCTCCGCGCGTGACCTCCGCCAGCTCGTCGTCGACCGGCTCGAACCTGTAGGCGCCGGGCTTGCCGACCTGCGTGCGGACGTCCTCCGGCTCCGGCACGTAGAAGTCCTCGGTCGCCTTCGCGTAGCGGAGGCTGAACTCGTTGAAGCTCGAGGTGCGGTGGCGGAACCACTCGCGGGCGACGAAGATCGGCGCGCGGACGTGGAAGCGGAAGGAGTTGTGCTCGAACGGGGTCCCGTGCCGCTCCCGCATCAGGAAGCGGATCAGACCCTCGTCGGACTCGTCCATCTCGTCCTTGCGGCGCGCAAACGAGACGCGCGCCGCGTTGACCACCGAGAGGTCGTCGGCCATCGCCGCATCGAGGCGCACGAAGCCGTGGTCGAGCACCTCGATCGTGTTCCCGGCAGTCACGTCGGAGCTCGCACTCGCGGTCACGGCCGCGGACCGTAGCGCGTGCGCCGGACGAGGGACGCGAGAATCACCGTGTGATTCGCGTCGGCACCTCGGGCTGGTCGTACCCGTCGTGGCGGCCGGGCTTCTATCCCGAGGGGACGAAGCCGGAGGGCTTCCTGCGCTTCTACGCGACGCAGTTCGACACCGTCGAGCTGAACACGACCGGGTACCGGCTGCCGGCCGAGGACCAGTTCCGCCGCTGGGCCGAGGCGGTGCCGGACGGGTTCCGGTTCGCGGTGAAGCTGCCGCTCGCCCGCCTCGACCGCGTCGGGCCGTTCTTCGAGCGCGTCGCCGCGCTCGGCGACCGGCTCGGCCCGGTGCGGGTCGTCGTGCAGGCGGCGCGCGACGAGGGGATCGTCTCCTACGTCGCCGGGTCGGCGCCGGACGAGGCCGAGCTCGCCTGGGACTTCCGCCACGACTCGTGGGCCGGCTTCGGCGGCGCCGTCTGCGTGAACGACCCCGGCGCGGCGCCCTTCCGCTACCTGCGGCTGCGCGAGCCGCCGTACGCGGACGAGGACCTGCAGCGGCTCGCGGCGGAGCTACAGCCGCCGGCCTACGTCTACTTCCGGCACGAGGACGAGCCGACCGCGCCGGCGTACGCGGCGCGCCTACGGGAGCTGCTCGATTAGTAGCGGCCGGCGGCGACCGTCGTCGAGTACGTGCCCGCCTCGACGATCTCGACCGTCTGGTCGACGGCGAAGCGCAGCTCCTCGTCCGTGGTGAAGAAGTGCGGGCCGAAGCGGATCCCCGAATCCGGGCGGAAGTCGCAGACGATCTCGCGGGCGGCGAGCTCGGCGTGGACGGCCTCGAACGACGGCGTGCGGAAGACGACCGTGCCGCCGCGGCGCTCCGGCTCGCGCGGCGAGCTGAGCTCGAAGCCGGCCGCGTCGAGCAGCTCGACCAGCAGGGCCGTCTGTCGCATCGAGTTGGCGCGGATCCGGTCGACGCCGATCTCCGCGACGATCTCGTAGCCCGCGCTCGCGGCGTAGAGCGCCGGCACGTTCGGCGTGCCGGCGAGGAACCGCTCGGCGCCGCGCGCATAGGCCATCTCCGGCTCGAACGCGAACGGGCGGGCGTGGCCGCGCCAGCCGGCGATCGCAGGCTCGAGCCGCTCGGCGACGTCCGGCCGCACGTACAGCCAGCCCGCTCCGGGCCCGCCGCACAGCCACTTCACCGAGCCGCCGACGGCGAGCTCGACGCCGAGCGCCGTGACGTCGAGCGGCACCGTGCCCGCCGACTGGTAGGCGTCGAGGCACGTGTACGCGCCGGCCTCCCGTGCGCGGGCGACGATCCGCTCGACCGGCTGGATCTCGCCGGTCTTGTAGAGGACGTGCGAGACGGGGACGAGCAGCGTGCGCTCGTCGATCGCGTCGATCACGCCCTCGGCGTCCTCGCAGACGACGACCTCGGCGCCGTAGCGCGCCGCCCACTCGTGCTGCAGGTACGAGACGGAGGGAAAGAGCCCGGCCTCGAACACGATCCGGTTGCGCGGCGGCCGCAGGTCGAAGCACGAGAGCACGACCGCCTCGGCGATCGTCACGTTCTGGTGCATCGCGATCGAGCCGGGCGGCGCGCCGACGATCGAGGCCAGCCTGTTCCCCACCTCGACCGGCAGCTCCCACCAGCCCTCGCCCCAGGCGCGGACGCCACGCGTCGCCCACTCGTCGGCGTAGCGCTGCAGGCGCCGCGCCGCCTCGGCCGGCATCGCGCCGAGCGAGTGGTTGATCAGGTACGTCGTCGACGCGAGGATCGGGAAGCGGTCGCGATAGTCGAGCAGCTCCACGCGCCTCACCGCCGCGCCGCCGCGACCGGAGCCGTCTTCACGGCCGGCGCCGGCGGCCGCGAGTCGACGAGGATCGCCGCCACCAGCAGCACCGCGGCGCCGAGCAGGCTCTCGCCGGCGAGGCTGCGGCCGATGCGCGTGAGGAAGCCCGCGCCGTCCGCGCGCTCGAGCGCCGGCGCGATCACGAACTTGTGGAAGCCGCCCCACGCGAGCACGCACGAGACGAGGCCGATCTTCACGAGCAGCACGCGCCCGTACCCCACCGTCCAGAGGTCGTGCAGGTGCGGGAGCCGCACGATGCTCAGGTACACGCCCGCCGCGAGGACGAGCGCGATCGCGACCGTGGCGAGCTCCGAGAAGCGGCGGAACGCGACACGCCGCAGGTCGGGGGCGCCGTACCAGACGACGCCGACCAGCGTCGCGAGGCCGCCGACCCAGAGCGACGCCGCCGAGATGTGCACCCAGTCGGCGAGCTCGCTCTTCCACGACGAGCCCGGGTCGACCGCATCGTGGCCCGACAGCGACAGTCCGGAGACGAAGAGCAGCGAGAGCGCGAACGCGGGCACGAGGAACACCGTCCGGTCGAGCAGCCACGCGAGGTAGATCAGCGCCAGCACGAGCGCGAAGCCGAGCGTCATCACGATGAACGCCCGGCCGAAGCGCGTCACCGCCATCGGGGACAGGTCGCCGTAGAGGAAGCGCGAGAACGGGAGCTGCAGCGCATCCTCCGACCGGAGCGAGAAGGCGGCGATGCCCGCCTGCAGCGCGACCGTCACGCCGAGACCGGCCGCGACCGCGAGCCGCCGTTCGAGCGCGAGCGGCAGCGCCAGGCCGCGCAGGCAGATCAGGCGGAAGCCGAGCGCGCCGATCGCGAGCGCGAGGGACAGGAACCAGACCCAGCGCACGAGGTGCTCGGCGACCGTCGGGCCGCCGGCGCCGTACGCGTCCTGCACCGACGGGGCGGGCACGCGCAGGCCGAACGTCCACACGCCGGAGACGACGTGCGAGTCGGCGGAGATCGCCCGCCAGCGGACCGTGTACGGGCCGGCCGGGAGCTTGCGCACGCTCGCGATCACGTCGGTGCCGCTCGTGCGCGCGGGGCCGGCGAAGTTGCGCCCCGAGTCGTTCAGCACCTCGATCGCGCCCGGCAGGATCTTCACGTGCTGGTCGAAGTGCAGCCGGATGAGCGGCGGGCTCGTCCGCACCTCGTGGCCGAACGCCGGCGTGGTCGCGCGCAGCGTCGCGTGCGCCCACGCCGACGACGGCAGCGCGAGCGCGAGCGCGACGCAGGCGAGCAGCAGCCGCTTCACCGGTGGGGCACCCCTGCGAGCGGCGACAGGTGCCCGAACACCGGCGCGAGGTCGCGGTCGCAGTAGAGCATCGTCGCGACGACGACGAAGGTGAGGGCGAACGCCGACTGCAGAACGGTCGAGCGCGGCCGGAAGACGAGCGCCAGCGGCACGATCGCCGCGCCCAGGAACGTCCAGCCGAGCAGGTGGTGCAGGAACGCGGAGCGCTGGAAGAACCAGGCGTTCTGCTCGTGCACGATGAACGCCGTCCCTGTGACCGCGAAGGCGAGCGGCGTCGTCAGCCGCCACCAGCGCGACTTCAGCCGTCCGTGCACGAGCCCGAGCTCCGCGCCGCCGGCCAGCATCAGCACCTCGGCCCACGATCCGTGCGCGTACATGTGGATCGCCGAGTTGGTGAAGAACGCCATCACGGGCCACATCAGGACGCCCATCGTGAAGGCGAGCCCCGGCCACAGGTACGCGCGCCAGCGGCGCGCGCGCCAGACCTCGGGGCCGACGATCGCCTCGGACAGCAGGCACAGGCCGAGCAGCAGCAGGCCCGTCGCGAACATCCAGTGGACCATCTCGGCAGGCGGCTCCATCAGCGCTCCAGCTCCTCCAGGTCGGCGAGCAGGGGGCGCGCCACGACGAGCGCGAACGCGATGCCCGCCGCGACCACGAGCAGCGGCGGCTCGACGACGAGCCACCAGAAGCCCTGGCCGTGCGGGTGCAGGAGCGTGATCCGATACGGCTGCGCGATCGCCCAGAGCAGGCCTGCGAGCATCGTCAGCGGTCCGAGCAGCGAGACGGCCTGTACGCGCCGCGAGCGTCCCGTGCGGGTGCGCGCGGACGGCAGCGAACGAATGGTGGTCGAGCTCATGTCCTCCTCCGCGGAGAGGTACGGGAACGCGGCGCGCCGCCCGGGCGGCGGCCGCTGGCTGCGTCAGGCGGCGAGCGGAGGAGGCCGAGACTCGAACGCGAGCCCGAAGCGCCGGCGGGGCCGCAGGTCGTCGCCCGGCCGGACGTGGCGCGAACGCGGTGCGACGAGCGCCGCCCGCAGGATCCGGCGGGCGCGCGCGAGGACGCGCACGCCGTACTCCTCGACGGCGTGCACCCAGCGGGCGACGCTCCACGCGAGCGCGACGAGGACGGAGAGCGCAGCGAAGACCGGCAACGCGTAGGTGTGCAGCCACGGCGCGATGAGCGGCCAGCGGCCGCCGCCGAGCCTGTCGGCGTCCGTCTGCACGAGGTAGGCCACGGAGGTCGCGACGAACGACGCGAGCCAGACCCGCGGCGACAGCCGCACCTGCAGGCGCGGCTTGCGCCGTTCGCCGGCATGGCCGAGGCGCGCCAGCAGCCGGTGACCGGCGTCCGCGGCGGCGTGGCCGCGCACCGCGCTGGCGAGCAGCGCCGCGACGCCGAGCGCGGCGAGCACCTTCACGGCGACGAGCAGGAACGGGTAGTAGCCGGCGCCGGACGGCGCGAGCGGCTCGACGTGGAGCGCGCGGTCGACGCGGCCGGTCGCGCTCCGGCCGAGGACCTCGGCGAGCACGACGAGCAGGAGAAACGTCGCGGCCTTGCCCGGGCGGCGGCGACGCGTCGGCATCTGCCGATCATACTGCCGCCCGCGTCGGCGGCCGGTTGCGCGCCCCTTCGGCGGCGTGTTCAATCGACCGTGCGCGGCGCGCCGTCCGCTGCGCAGGGCGCCGGGAAGGAGGGCTCTTGAGCGACGACGAGGATCCGACGCCGCGCGAGCGGCCCGTGCTCGCGATCGACGCGAAGCCGGCCGGGATCGTGCTCCGGCTCGGGGGCGAGCTCGACCTCTACAACGTCGGCCAGGTGCGGGAGGCGCTCGCGGCTGCCGCCGAGGACCGGCCGGCGCGCGTCGTGGTCGATCTCTCGCGGGTCACGTTCCTCGACTCGACCGCGCTCGGCGTGCTCGTCGAGGCGCGCGCCGCGCTGCCCGAGGGAGCGCTGCGCCTCGCCGCGCCGCAGCTCGAGACGACGCGCGCGCTCAAGGTCAGCGGCCTCGACCGCCACCTCCGCGTGGACGACACGGTCGAGGACGCGCTCGCGGACTGAGGAGGTCATCGGGGGCCGGCCCGCCGCCGCAGGCCGGCCCCCATCTCGCCGTAGCCGCAGGCGAGCGTGGGAAGCGGTCGAGCCGCTAGACCTTCGCGCCGCTCGGCGACACCGCAAACCAGACGCCGCCGAAGCCCTCGCCGTTCGTCTGCCCCGGCGCCGAGTCCTTGGCGAAGGAGTAGAGCGGGTGGCCGGCGTAGGTCACCTGCACGCTTCCGTCGGTGCGCGTCGTGGTGCCGAGCAGCGAGGCGTCGACGCCGGTGCCGGCGACGGGCGTCCCGGTGACGGTGAGCGGAGGCCACGTCGTGGCGCATTGGCCGTAGCAGGTGCTCGTGCCGCCGGAGTCGGGCGTGAAGAGGTAGAGCGTCCTGCCGGTCGCGTCGACGAGGACGCTGCCGAGGCTGGTCGAGCCGACGGCGACGGTGGCCGCCGCGGGCGGAGGCGACGGCGGCGTCGGCGGCGCCGGCTTCTTCGTCACCTTCTTGCCGGACGGCGAGAGGAGCCACCAGATCCCCTGGAAGCCCTGGCCGTTGACCTGCCCCGCCTTCTTGTCCTCGGCGAAGCGGTAGAGCGGGTGCCCGGCGTACGTGACCTGCCGCTTGCCGTCCTTGCGGACGCTGACGCCGAGCAGCGACCCGTCGGCGCCGGCGGCGGCGCGCGGCGCGCCGGAGGTCAGGAGCGGCGGCCAGAACGCCGCGCACTTCCCGTAGCACGCGCTCTTGCCGCGCTTGTCCGGCGTGTACAGGTAGAGGGCGTGGCCGCGCGAGTCGACGAGGACCCGTCCGACCGAGGTCTTCGCGACCTTCACGAGCGCCCCGGCCGAGGCCGCGCGGGGCTGCGACCTGGCCGCCGCAGCGGCCCAGAGCGCGAGCACCGCCGCGAGCGCCGAGCCGAGGAGCACGTATCGCCTGCGAGCGAACGACATGGAACGACCTCCTGACGTTGGTCCCGCAATACGCGCCGTCGGGCGCGGCCGGTTTTCGCGTCAGGAGCGCGGGTCGTGCGCCTCGGCCAGCCGGCGCGGCTCGCCGGGGTTCTTGCGCACGATCAGGTAGTCGCCCGCGGCGCTGATCACGGACTCGACCTGGGGATCCTCGTGTCCGGGGACGACGAGGAAGCAGGCCGGATCGGAGCGCACCTCCTCGTAGATGCTGAGCGCGACCGGGAACCGCTCCGTGCACTCCATGCGGTCGCACTCGCACACGATCTGCAGCGGTTCGCGCGTTCCGAGCGCGAAGCTGCGCTGCAGCTCCTCGATGCGCTCGTTCACCTGCCGGAAGACGGCCTCGTTCGCGGCCTTCCGCGCCTGCCGGTCGTCCGTCACCCGTGCCGGCCTAACTCTCGCGCTCCGCCGCGAGCTTCTCGACGACCTCGCCGGCGAGGCCGATCTTCTCGACCAGCACCCAGCCGTCGTTCTCCTCGACCGGGCGGATGGCGCCGGCGACCGAGTGCTCGTGCCCCCGTGCGTGGAGGAACCACCGGTCGTTGCCGCGGACGCGCCGGTAGTCGCCGAGCGTCAGCGACACGAGCTGGACGCAGCCGGGGTCGGAGCACTCGCACACGAAGGGGATCGGGCTCTCGCCGAGCCCTTTCTCCCCGGCGACGTGCGCGATGCGCTCGTTCGCCGACCGGAAGCGGTCGTTGTTCTCGGCGATGCGCCGCGCGGCGACGTCCTCGGTCACGCAAACGGCGTTCCAGGCGCGGCACGAGTCCAAACGCGATCGGTGCGGGGGTAGCGTGAGGGCTCGTGGGGTCGGCGTGGGAATCGCTGCGGCGCGACCGCTTTGCGATGCTCGCCGGCGGCTTCCTGGTCCTCCTCTTCGTCGCGTGCTTCGCCGGCGCGCCCGTCGCGCACCGGCTGCTCGGACACGGGCCGCTGCAGTACTTCGCGTACGGGACGAACGACCGCCAAAAGCCGGTGCCGCCCTGGACCTGGGTGCCGGACCAGGCCGGCC
Organism: Gaiellaceae bacterium; assembly: GCA_035652835.1. GTDB lineage: Bacteria > Actinomycetota > Thermoleophilia > Gaiellales > Gaiellaceae > PALSA-600. The sequence goes on along the minus strand of DASRDA010000003.1, from coordinate 5,561 downwards.
CGTACCCACCGCCGACGGCCCACACGCCGCGGACGCTGTTCGTGCTCGGCGCCGACGGCCCGCTCGGTCGCGACGAGCTGCTCCAGCTCCTGTACGGGGGCCAGACGACGCTGGAGATCGCCGGCGGTGCCACCCTCTTCGCGCTCGCGATCGCGCTGGTGATCGGCACCGTCGGCGGCTTCTACGGCGGCGTCGCCGATGCGCTCACGTCGCGCGCGACCGAGCTCGTCGCGGCGTTCCCGCTGCTCCTGTTCGTGATCGCGCTCGGGTGGACGGTCGCCGCCCGACTCAACGGCGTCACGCTCGGTCTCCTCGAGCCCGGCGTGGTGTCGCTCGTCGTGGTGATCGGGATGTTTACCTGGCCCTACCCCGCACGGATCATCCGCTCGCGTGTGCTGGCGCTGCGCGAGCAGGAGTTCGTGGAGGCGTCGCGCATGCTCGGCGCCCGCGGCCCGCGCATCGTCCGCACGCATCTGCTGCCGCACCTCGGCGGGACGATCGCCGTGTACGCCTCGTTGATCGTCGCCGCGAACGTGGTGCTCGAAGCCGCCCTGTCGATGCTGAACCTCGGACTGCAGCCGGACACCCCCGACTGGGGCTCGATGCTCTCGCAGAACTACGGGACGCTGCTCTTCCGCACGCAGAGGACGGGCCAGGGGCTCGACATCCCGACGCAGCAGAGCGTCTGGACGCAGGTCGTCCCGGCGGTCGCGCTTCTCCTCACCGTCGTCGCCTTCGCAGTCCTCGGAGAAGGCATTCGACGCGCCGTCGACCGGCGGGACGCGCCGTGACAGGGTACGTGCTACGCCGGCTCGGCTTCGGAGCGATCGTGATCGTCGTGCTGACGTTCGTCACCTTCGCCGTCTTCCGCCTCATCCCCTACGACCCCGGGTACATCGTCGCCGGCCCGAGGGCGACGCCTGCGGAGCTGCGTGCGGCCGACCACCGGCTCGGGGTCGACCGGACGCTCTGGGAGCAGTACGGGCGCTTCCTCTGGCGGCTCGGACACGGGGACCTCGGCACGAGCTTCACCGGCCTGCACCTGAACGCGCAGATGGCGGCGACGCTGCCGGTCACGGCGCTGCTCGTTGCCGGTGGGGTGCTGCTGATGCTCGCCGCCGCACTGCCGCTCGCCGTCGCGTCGGCACGGCGCGCCGGCTCCGGGCTCGATCACGTGATCCTCGCCGTCTCCGTGCTCGGGATCGCGCTGCACCCGTTCGTGGTCGGCGTCGTCCTGAAGCAGATCTTCGGCGTCGGCCTCGGCGTGCTCCCTCTCGGCGGCTACTGCCCGCTCCACCACGTCGGGCCGCCTCGCACGCCGCCGCCCCCCTCCCTCGGCTACCTCACGCCGGCGCAGTGGTCGGCGGAGACGCACGGCGGCGCCACCTGCTCGGGCGCGCCGTGGCCCTGGCTGTGGGCGAGCCACATGATCCTCCCCTGGCTCACCTTCGCGTTCTTCTTCCTGCCGTTCTACGTCCGCATGCTCCGGACGCGGCTCGTCGAGAGCTACGCCGAGCCCTGGGTCACCGTCGCCCGCGCCAAGGGCGCATCGGAGGTGCGCATCCTCGTTCGCCACCTGCTGCGCGCCGTCGCGGGCACGACGGTGACGATGCTCGCGCTCGACATCGGGACCGCGGTGACCGCTGCGATCTACGTCGAGACGATCTACGCGCTCCCGGGGCTGGGACACCTCGCGCTCACCGCTCTCGGCGCGAACAGTCTCACGGAGGCGGGCTACGACCTGCCGACGATGGCGGCGATCGTCCTCGTCGTCGCCGCGGCGATCGTCGTCCTCAACTTCCTCGCGGACCTCGTCGCCGCGCGGCTCGATCCACGGATCCGGCTGGGCGGCCGCTGAGGCTGACGGTCAGTCTTGCCGGCGCGGGTCGAGCTCGGCGGCGATCTCGCCCGCCTCGCCACGTTTGCGCACCACGAGGAGGTCCTCTCCGCGCTCGACGACCTCCTCGACCTCCGTCACCTCGTGGCCGGGGAGGACGAAGAACCACGTCGGGTGCGCGCGCACCGCCTCGTACTTCTCCACCGACACGGTCATCGTCTCGGTGCACTCGGGGTCGGCGCACTCGCAGAAGACCTCCATGTCGTCCGACCAGGGCCGGGCGAGCTCCTCGATCCGCTCGTTCACCTCGCGGAAGATCGCCTCGTTCCGTGCCGCCCGGTTGGGCTCGTCCGCCCGGCTGTCGTTCCCGTCCTCGGTCCTCACGTGCACCCCTCGCAGCTCGCGCCCCTGATGCCGGGGGGTGGCTCTCGCTGAGCCGGGAGGGGCTGGTCATGACCGCCTCGGCGAGGACAGCGTAGCCCGGCTCGAGCCGGCCCGCGGACCGCCGCCCGGGGGACGCGACTTCCCGGCCCCGCCGGCATTTACCAGCAGGATTTACTGCGATATTCTTGTCAGGAAATCCGATGGCAGTCGCCGAAGCCCCCTCCGTCGTCTCCCCCGAACGCGTGCCGCGGCCGACCGCCGTGGTGCTCGACCGCTATTCGCTCTGGCTCGACACGGTCGTCCGGATCGCGGAGGCGGCCGGAGTCGAGGTGGTGGGCGCGACGACGCTGGTCGAGGAGGCGACCGAGCTGCTCGTCGAGCGCCGCCCCGACCTCTTCGTCGTCGGCCTCGAGAAGACGACGACCGACGTCGTCGACACGCTGATGCGGGCGGCGACCGGCGCCGGCACGACCACGATCGTCGTCTCGAGCGACGACAGCCCGCAGTTCGCCCGGCACTGCCTCGAGGCCGGTGCCGATGCGTACGTCGTCAAGACGATCGAGCCGAACGGGCTCTTCTCCACGATCCGGCAGGCGATCGACCGCTGCGTCTACCTGTTCGGGCAGCCGATGACGGATCGTCCCGCCGCGGCGGAGCGAGTGGACGGCGAGCGCGAGGCCCTCACCGCGCGCGAGGTCGAGGTGCTCCGCCTGATCGCGGAGGGCCTCTCGAACGCCGACGTCGCCCGGCGGCTCTGGATCAGCGTGCCGACGGTGAAGTACCACCTCTCGCGGACCTACGAGAAGATCGGGGTCTCGAATCGCACCGGCGCCACGCGCTGGGCGCTGCGGCACGGCCTGCTCGCGATCGACGACGCCGTCGCCTGAGAACCTCTCAGTCGGACGCGTTCCGGGTCGACTGCGCAATCCAGCGCGCGGCCGCCGTCCGGTTCGGGACGCCGATCTTCCTGTACAGCCGCCAGAGGTGGCCCTTGACGGTCGGCTCCCGGATGTCGAGCGCCTGGGCGATCTGCGCGTTCGAGCGTCCCTCGGCCACCAGCGCGAGGATCTGCCGCTCGCGGGCGGTGAGCTTCGGCAGGTTCGGCTGCGGCTCGCTCGCCTCCGGGCGGACGTCGACGGTCGGCCGCACGTGGTAGACCTCGGGCGAGAGCACCTGCCGCACGGCGAAGACGAGATCGGAGGCCTGGGCGCGCCGGACCACGTACGCGTCGGCGCCGAGGTCGAGGGCGCGATGAACGGCCCGCGGGTCCTCGTCGACCGAGACGAGGATCGCCTTCGCCGCTGGCGCGACCTCGCGCGCCCGCCGCAGGAAGGCGGCCCAGTCGAACGTGTCGCCGCCGACGATGAGGACGTCGACCTGCTCGCGCTCGAGCAGCTCGAGCGCCTCGCCCGGCGCGCTCGTGGCGACGGGAACGACACCCTCGTCCCGGAGGATGCTCTCGACGGCGCGCAGCCAGACGGGCTGCCCGTCGAGCACGAGAACTCGCGGGGTGCGGTGTGCGTTCGTCGTCTACCTGCCTTCCCACGTCTTTCTTTAGTCGCGGCGCGGCGTGACGCCACGCACTTACGGGTGGCTCGCTCGCGACTTCTGTTCGGGCGCGGGAGTGCGTCAGGGAGGGCCGGCCGCCGACCACTCGGCGACGTCGCCTTCCTCGAAGCCGCACGTGTTGCACCGGACGCGGGGCTCGTCGTCGTCCGTCATCACCGCGGGCGACCCGCAGATCCGGCACGGCAGGAAGACGACCGGAAGCCCTGTCGGGGCGTGCGGGACGTCGGCGGCGGCGGAATGCACGGAGAGGAGCGTTTGGCGCGCGGAAGGCGAGCGCTGGCGGTGAGGATGTTGTCTCAGGTCGGGGCGCGGATTGCAAGAACCAACTTCGGGTGACGCCGAGCGCAGAGGTCCCGATCGCCCCGCCTGATGACAGAATGGCGCGCGTGCCGGGCGAGACGTGGTGGGCGGGCAAGCGGACGCTGGTAACCGGTGCGGCCGGCTTCATCGGCAGCCACCTGACCGAGGCGCTCGTCCGCGCGGGCGCGCAGGTGCGCGCGTTCGTCCGGTACAACTCGCGCAACGACTACGGATGGCTCGAGGAGGCCGACCAGTCCCTGATCGCCGAGGTCGAGATCTTCCGCGGCGATCTCGTGAACCCGGAAGCCGTCCGCAGGGCGTCGACGGGCTGCGAGGTCGTCCTCCATCTCGGCGCGCTCATCCCCATCCCCTATTCGTACGTCCACCCGCGGGAGTACGTCGACGCGAACGTCGTCGGCACGCTCAACGTGCTGGAGGCGGCGCGCGCGGCCGACGTGGCGCGACTCGTCCACACCTCGACCAGCGAGGTGTACGGAACGGCGCTGCATGTGCCGATCGACGAGGAGCACCCGTTGCAGGCACAGTCGCCGTACGCCGCGACGAAGGTCGGCGCGGACAAGCTCGCGCTCAGCTACCACCAGTCGTTCGACACCCCGGTCGTCGTCGCCAGGCCGTTCAACACCTTCGGGCCGCGCCAGACGGCGCGCGCGATCATCCCGACGATCATCACGCAGGCTCTGACGCGGGACCGCATCGAGCTCGGGTCGACGACGCCGACGCGCGACTTCATGTACGTCGAGGACACGGCCGCCGGGATGATGCGCTGCGCCGAGGTGCCCGGCGTCGAGGGCGAGGTCTTCAACCTCGGCACGGGCGGCGAGATCTCGGTCGGCGAGACCGCCGCGCGGATCCAGGCGCTCCTTGGCACCGACCGGCCGATCGACGAGGAGGCGTCGCGCCTCCGCCCCGAGTCGAGCGAGGTCGAGCGGCTCGTGGCCGACGGCTCCAAGGCGGCGGCGCGCCTCGGCTGGCGGCCGGGCGTCGACTTCGACGATGGCCTCCGGCGAACCGTCGAGTGGATGCGGACCTCGGTCGAGCGCTACAAGCCGACGATCTACAACGTGTAGGGCTGCTGTCTGTCACCGGCCGGCGTCGCCGCGCCGGCAACTGGTGTCTGACACCCCCGGTGTCAGACACCTTCCCGAAGGCGGCACCGGCGGGCGTCACCGACCGGTGTCAGACACCCCCGGTGTCAGACACCCTTGAAGTGCCACCGCCAGGCGTCAGCGACAGGTGTCTGACACCCCTGGTGTCAGACACCTTTGAAGGCGTCGCGGGCGGGTGTGACCGACTGGTGTCAGCCACCTTTCTGGAGTTCCCCCGTTTTCGTGGACACCTGAGCGCCTGGCCCGTCTGGGTTGGGCTGGAGGATGGTGTTCATGCCGAAGCCGAGGGAGTACCGCCCGCCGTATCCGGCCGCGTTTCGTCGTGACGCGGTGCAGTTGGTCCG
>DASRDA010000002.1:0-103481 GCA_035652835.1 Gaiellaceae bacterium | reverse complement strand
CCGGCGGCACGTACACCGAGATCAACGAGTGGGGCCCGGCGGTCAAGGACGCGGAGCTCGAGACGCTGCTCGAGAAGCTGCGCTACCTGACGCAGGACGCGGAGTTCGTCGTCTTCGCGGGCTCGCTGCCGCGCAGCGTCGGCGACGGCTTCTACGCGGAGGCGGCGCGCGAGCTGGCGAAGCGGCACATCCCGTGCGTGCTCGACACCGAGGGCGAGCCGCTCCGGCTCGGCGTCGAGGCGGAGCCGTTCCTCGTCTCGCCGAACCAGAGCGAGGCGGAGAGCCTCGTCGGCCAGGAGTTCCACGACGAGGAGGACTTCCGGCTCGCGCTCCAGCAGATCGCCGACCTCGGCCCGCGCAACGTGCTGATCACGACCGAGACCGGGTGCGTCGCGTCATTGCGCGACGACCGCACGCCGCGCCGGTTCCGCGCGCGCGCCCCGCACGTCGAGCCGGTGTCGACGGTCGGTTCGGGCGACGTGCTGCTCGCCGGCTACATCGCGGCGCGGCACGCGGGGCGGCCGGTGGAGGACGCGCTGCGGGCCGCGGTCGCCGCGGGCGCGGCGTCGACGCTCGAGGTGGGGGCGGGGCGGTTCGACGCGCGCCAGGCGGGGCGGCTGCAGGCGGCCGTCGAGGTCGCGGAGCTCGACCCGCTCGTCGAGACGCCCACCGGCTGATCGGGTCAGACGGCGGGCCGAACCAGGTTCGCGAGTTTCGGTGTCTGACACCGTGAGGTGTCAGACACCATTTTCGGGGATGGACTCTCGTCTCGAGCCTGTGCCTGTCGTCGCGGCGTTCGCGCACGAGGTGCGGGAGGTCGTCGAGCTGGTCGGCCTTTATGCCGTCGGCTCGCTGGCGATGGGCGGCTACCGGCCGGGCGTCAGCGACCTCGACCTCGTTGCGGTCATTTCGGCGCCCGTCGACGAGCGAGCGCTACGTGTATTCCATCGCCGTTTCGCGCGCGAGCACGCGGCCGCCGCGAGGCTGCACTGCGCCTACGAGCCGGGAGGGGTGTACTGGGCGCACGGCCGGATCCTGCGCCGGCCCCTCGACGCCATTGCACGCGCCGAGCTGCTCGCAGGCGGCGTGGTCGTCTGCGGGCCGGCGCCCGCGGAGCTCTTTCCGCCCGTCGGTGTCGCCGAGCTGCGCGCCGCGGCGGAGGCCGAGCTGGCCGGCTACTGGCGGCGAGCCGTGCGTCGGCCGTGGTGGTGGCTCGACGAGCGGATCGTCGACCTCGGGCTGCTCACGGTGGTTCGCGCGCGTGCGGCGATCGCGGACGGGCGGCTTATCACGAAGGCCGATGCGCTGACACAGCTGGATGCGTTCGGCGTGCCGGCGTGGCTGTGCGCCGAGATCGCCCGCCGCCGACGCGGCAACCACGTCGCGGCGTCCCTGCGGCAGCGGATTCAACGGGCCGCGATCGCCCGCCGGATCGTCGCCCGCGCCGTGCGGCAGCCCGACGGTTAGCGGGGCGGCGGCGGCGGCGACTTGAGGAGGCCGCGGCGCCGCGTTCCGTGCTCATCCAGCTCGTCCACGTGGGAACCGTGCCTCCGTCGGGCGCGTGCCGCAAGAGGCGCGAAGGGACATGCCAGGAAACTGTTTCGTGACGGAGTCACGAAACAGTTTCGGATGGGTCTGGCGCAGGGACCGACCCGCGTCCGCCCGCGCCGGTATCGTGCTCGGATGGACGCCTCGAAGCTGTCGCTCGAGCCCGAGACGACGCTGCTCCCGGAGAAGTTCGCGAAGGAAGGCCTGACCTTCGACGACGTCCTGCTCGTCCCGGCCGAGTCGTCGGTGCTGCCGAACGAGGTCTCGACCGCGACGCGGTTCACGCGCACGATCGCGCTCGAGGTGCCGGTCGCATCGGCCGCGATGGACACCGTCACCGAGTCCCGCATGGCGATCGCGCTCGCGCGCGAGGGCGGCATCGGCATCCTGCACCGCAACCTGCCGATCGAGGCGCAGGTCGGCGAGGTCGACCGGGTGAAGCGCTCCGAGGCCGGGATGATCGCCGAGCCCGTGACGCTGCGCCCGGAAGCGAGCGTGGACGAGGCGCTCGAGCTGATGCGCCGCTACCACATCTCGGGCGTGCCGATCACCGACGACGGCGGCGTGCTCGTCGGGATCCTGACGAATCGCGACCTCCGCTTCGAGCGCGACACCTCGCAGCCGGTCTCGGCGCTGATGACGTCGCGCAACCTCGTCACCGCGCCGGTCGGGACGACGCTCGGCGAGGCCGAGACGCTCCTGCACCGGCACCGCATCGAGAAGCTCCCGATCGTCGACGCCGACGGCCGGCTGACCGGTCTGATCACGGTGAAGGACATCTCGAAGCGCGTCGAGTTCCCGCAGGCGACGAAGGACGCACGCGGCCGGCTGCGCGTCGGCGCGGCGGTCGGCGTCGGCACCGACGCGCTCGAGCGGGCGCAGGCGCTCGTCGGCGCGGGCGCGGACGTCCTCGTCGTCGACACCGCGCACGGGCACTCGCAGGGCGTGCTGGAGATGGTCTCGCGCATCCGTGCCCTCTCCGGTGAGTTCGAGATCGTCGCGGGCAACATCGCGACGGGCGAGGCGGCGGAGGCGCTGATCGGCGCGGGGGCGGACGCGGTCAAGGCCGGCATCGGGCCGTCCGGGATCTGCACGACGCGCGTCGTCGCCGGCGTGGGCGTGCCGCAGATCACAGCCGTCCACGACGTGGCCGAGGTCGCGTCGCAGCACGGCGTGCCTGTGATCGCCGACGGCGGCATCACCTCCTCGGGCGACGTCGCGAAGGCGATCGCCGCCGGCGCCGACTCGGTGATGCTCGGCGGCATGCTCGCCGGCGTGGAGGAGACGCCTGGCGACGTGATCTTCGTCCAGGGCGAGCGGTTCAAGGCCTACCGCGGCATGGGTTCGCTCGGCGCGATGAAGGCGCGCGGCTACTCGAAGGACCGCTACTTCCAGGGCGACGTCGAGGACGTCGACAAGCTCGTGCCCGAGGGGATCGAGGGACGCGTCCCGTACAAGGGGCCGCTCGCGGGCGTGCTGCACCAGATCGTCGGCGGCCTGCGGCAGGCGATGGGCTACTGCGGCGCGCCGACGATCGAGGCGCTGCAGCAGGCGCGCTTCGTCCGCATCACCGGCGCCGGCCTCCGGGAGTCGCATCCGCACGACGTGACGATCACGAAGGACGCACCCAATTACCGGCGCGGCTAGGTCCGCGACCGTCGCCACGCCCGAGCAGCCGCTCGAGGAGCGGCCGGTGCTGGTCGTCGACCTCGGCGGCCAGTACTCGCAGCTGATCGCGCGCCGCGTCCGCGAGGCGCGCGTCTACTCGGAGCTCGTCTCGCACCGAGTGACGCCCGACGAGCTTCGGCGCCGGAGCCCGGCCGCGCTGATCCTGTCCGGCGGCCCCGCCTCCGTCTACGCAGAAGGAGCGCCGCGCCTCGATCCGCGCATCTTCGAGCTCGGCATCCCGACGCTCGGCATCTGCTACGGCGCGCAGCTGCTCGCGCTCGAGCTCGGCGGGCGCGTCGACCGCACCGGCGTCTCCGAGTTCGGCCGCACCGAGGTGCGCGCGCGCGCCGGCGGCCTCTTCGGGACGCTTCCCGAGCAGCAGACCGTCTGGATGTCGCACCGGGACACCGTCGTCGAGCCGCCCGCGGGCGCCCGCGTCGTCGCCGACTCGGACGCGACGCCGGTGGCCGCCTTCGAGGACGACGAGCGGAAGCTGTACGGCCTGCAGTTCCACCCGGAGGTCGTGCACACGCCGCACGGCCAGACGGTGCTCCAGAACTTCCTGCACGAGATCGCGGGCGCGCCGCCCACCTGGACGCCGGCCGCCGTCGTCGAGGAGCAGGTGGAGCGGATCCGCGAGCAGGTCGGCTCGGAGCGCGTCCTGTGCGCGCTCTCGGGCGGCGTCGACTCGGCCGTCGCGGCGCTCCTCGTCCACCGAGCGGTCGGCGACCGGCTCACGTGCGTCTTCGTCGACCACGGGCTGCTCCGCAAGGGCGAGGCGAAGCAGGTGGTGGAGACCTTCGACGGCGTCTTCCACGTGCCGCTCGTGCACGTCCGGGCCCAGGAGCGCTTCCTCGAGCGCCTCGCGGGCGTGAGCGACCCCGAGCGGAAGCGGAAGATCATCGGCGAGGAGTTCATCCGCGTCTTCGAGCAGGAGGCACGCGCGCTCGGCGACGTGCGCTGGCTCGTCCAGGGGACGCTCTACTCGGACGTGATCGAGTCGGGCGGCACCGAGGGGGTCGCCGAGACGATCAAGTCGCACCACAACGTCGGCGGGCTGCCGGCCGACATGCGCATGCAGCTCGTCGAGCCGCTGCGGCTGCTCTTCAAGGACGAGGTGCGCCGCGTCGGCGAGGAGCTCGGCATGCCCGAGCGGATGGTCTGGCGGCAGCCGTTCCCCGGCCCCGGGCTCGCGATCCGGATCATCGGCGAGGTGACCGAGGAGCGGCTGGAGACGCTGCGCGAGGCCGACGCGATCCTGCAGGACGAGGTGCGGCGCGCCGGGCTGTACCGCGAGCTCTGGCAGTCCTTCTGCGTGCTGCCGGCGATCCGCTCCGTCGGCGTGCAGGGCGACTCGCGCACGTACGGGTATCCCATCGCGATCAGGGCCGTGACCAGCGAGGACGCGATGACGGCGGACTGGGCGCGGCTGCCGTACGACCTCGTCGAGCTCGTCGCGTCGCGCATCGTGAACGAGATCCCGGCCGTCAACCGGGTCGTGCTCGACGTCACCTCCAAGCCGCCGGCGACGATCGAGTGGGAATAGAGGGCGTTCGCACCCCGCCGTATCGCATCGAGACGGATCGGCTCGTCATCCGCTGCTACGAGCCGCGCGACGCGCCGCTCCTGAAGGAGGCGGTGGACGCGAGCCTCGACCACCTGCGGCCGTGGATGCCCTGGGCGCGCTTCGAGCCGCAGCCGCTCGAGGAGAAGGTCGAGCTGCTGCGCCGCTTCAGGGGCCAGTTCGACCTCGACGAGAACTACGTCTACGGCGTCTTCGACCGCGCGGAGTCGCGCCAGCTCGGCGGCAGCGGCCTGCATCCCCGCGGCGGGCCGGCGTCGCTCGAGATCGGCTACTTCGTCCGCGCCGACGCGCTCCGGCAGGGGCTCGCGACCGAGGTGACGGCCGTGCTGACACGGGTCGCGTTCGAGGTCTGCGGCGTCGCCCGCGTCGACGTCCAGGTCGACCCCGAGAACACCGCCAGCGCGGGCATTCCCCGGAAGCTCGGCTTCCACCACGAGGCGACGCTCCGGCGGCGGCTCGAGCCGAGCGGCGACGGCGGCGCGCGCCGCGACTCGCTGCTCTACACGCTGCTGCGCGAGGAGCTGCCGTCCTCGGGCTGCACCGGCTACGCCTACCGCGCCTTCGGCGCGACCGGCATGCCGGTCGGCTGATCGCCCGCGCGATCCCCGCTCCGTCCGCCGAAAACGTCACACAAATGTCCGAAAGGACAACTGGTCGCCGGAGAGACGCGTCGCTACGTTCGGCAGGACGCGACGACTCCCCGGAGGTGACCCGATGAACCACGACCCCAGCGACGACCTGCTCGACCTGACGGTGACCGAGAAGGGCTACGGCAACGCCCTCCTCGCCAGCAACGAGGAGACGGGCGGGGGCGGCGGCAGCAGCAGCTCGTGTACCGCCTCGTCGAGCCTCTGCTGCTCCTTCCACCTCTGCACCTGACACCGACGTTCGGCGGGGACGGCCGAGCCGGGCCGTCCCCGCCGGCCCGAAGGAGGCCCATGCGTCCCGCGACCGCAGCCCAGGCGCCGCCGCACGTCCCCGCGCGCCCACAGCTCAAGCCGTGGTACCGCCTCGTCGAGACCGGCGAGACGGTCGTGCTCGAGCACGCCCAGGCGGTGCTCGTGTTCGAGGGCCGCGCCGCGCGGCGGCTGCTGCCGTCGCTGCTCGCGCTGCTGGACGGCACCCGCACCGTGGAGGAGATCGTCGCCGAGCTCGGCGAGGAGGCCGCGGCGGGCGTCGAGCACGCCCTGAGCCTGCTCGCTGACAAGCGGCTGCTCCTCGACGGTCCGCGCCTGGCGGCCGTCGACCCCTCGGGCATGCTCGAGACGGTCGAGCTGCTGGCGTCGCTCGGCGCGGAGTCGACGCCGGACGAGATCCGCGCGGCGCTCGCCGAGGCGCGCGTCTCCGTCTTCGGGTCGGGAGAGGCGGCGCCGTTCCTGGCGACGCTGCTCCGCGACTCGGGGGTCGGGAGCGTCGATCGCGGCGGTTGGCCGGACGCCGAGGCTCCGGCCGGCGCGGGGGCGGCGCCGTTCGCGGTGGTGGCTCCGGCGCGCGACGAGGTGCCGCAGGTCGAGGCGTGGAACCGCAGAGCGGTCGCCGAGGGCCGTCCCTGGCTGCAGGTGCTGCCGTTCGACGGCCTGTTCGCTGCGATCGGGCCGCTCTACGTCCCGGGCGAGACCTGCTGCTTCGAGTGCTACCGGCTGAGGCGCCGGGCGACGAGCGGGTACGCCGACGAGTTCGGTGCGATCGAGGCGGCCCCCCTCGCCGCTCCCGCGGGGCCGGCGCTCGCGGCCGCGGCGGCCGGCATCGGCGCGCTGCTCGCGCTCCGCTGGCTCGCGTACCGCGACCAGCGGCTCCCCGGCGTCTTCCTCGCCCTGGAGGCGGCGGGCACCGCGCTCTCGCCGCATCGCGTCTACCGCGTGCCGCGCTGCCGCGCGTGCTCGGACGTCCGCGACGTCGCACCGCCGCTCCCCTGGCACAAGGAGACGCGCCCCCTCGCGGTGACGGCGCTGTGACCGCCGTCGCCCTCCGGCCGCTGCAGGCCACGCCGCTCGCACGGAGCCTGCCCGTGCTCGAGACGTTCCTCTCGCGCCACACCGGCATCGTCACGGCGCTGGTCGAGTTCGCCCGCGCGCCGGACGAGGCGCGGCTCGTCAGCTACGGCGCGCTGGCCGCGGATCCGGTCGCGCTCGGCGGGCCTCGGCCGAGCGGCACGAGCGGCGGCAGCCACTGGGTGCCCGAAGCCGCACGCGCGGCGGCGCTCGGCGAGGCGATCGAGCGCTACTCGGCCGCACATCTGCCCGACGACGGCCGCGTGCTCGCCACGGCCGACGAGCTCGGCCCCGCCGCGGCGTCCCCGGAGCGCTTCGCGCTGTTCCACCCGCTGCAGTACGACGCGCCGGGCTTCCCGTTCCGCCCGTTCACGCGGGCGAGCCGCATCCGCTGGACGCGAGGCTTCTCACTGGCCGACGGGGCCGAGCGCTGGCTTCCCTCGCAGCTCGTCTACCTGCCGATCGTCCGTCCGGGCGCCGACGAGGCGCTGGTCGGCTACGCGACGTCCTCCGGCGTCGCGTGCGCGGCGACGCCCGAGGAGGCGATCCTCGCCGCGCTCTTCGAGCTCGTCGAGCGCGACGCGTTCATGCTCGTCTGGCGCAATCGCGTCTCGCTGCCGCTCCTCGACTGGAGCCGCGACGACCGCATCGCCTCGCTCGACGCGCGGTACTTCGCGTCGAGCGGCCTGCGCTACGCCGCGGTCGACCTCAGCGTCTTCTTCGGGATCCCGGCCGCGCTCGGCGTCGTCCACGGCAACCCGGGCGAGCTCGGCGCCCTCGGCGTCGGGGCCGGCTGCGGCGCGACCGTCGAGGTGGCGTGGCGGAAGGCGCTCGCCGAGGCGTTCGCCGTCCACACGCACGTGCGGGACGCGCTGTACGAGCGGCCGGAGCTCATCGCGCAGCCGCCGGAGATCCGCACGTTCGACGACCACATCTTCCACTACGGCATCGAGGAGCGCGCGGGGGCGGCCGCCTTCCTCGACGCGTCCTCCCAGTCGCGGCCGACGGAGGACGTCGGGCCGCTCGCGGGGGACGACGTCCGCGCCCGCATCGAGGAGGTGGTGCGCCGCCTCGCGGCCCGTGACGTGTCGGCCTACGCGGCCGACGTCACCTCGCCCGACGTGCGCGAGTCGGGGCTCTCCGTCATGCGGGTCGTCTGCCCGGAGCTGTGCCAGCTCGACGTCGTCGACAGCGCCCGCTTCCTGGGCGGCGAGCGTCTCTACCGCGCCGCCTTCGAGCACGGGCTCGCGTCGCGGCCGTACGAGCTGAGCGACCTGAACCCCGACCCGCACCCCTTCCCGTGACGACGCCCGCAACCACCGCGCGGGACGTTCGCCCCGAGCGCCTGCAGACGGCGACGCTCGCGCACTGGCTCTACGGCCGTGCCGCGGGACCAGCGCTCGACGACGCGGCCGAGGCGTACCACGAGGCGTCGAAGATCTATCCGAGCTTCGCCGCCCGCGACACGAGCGGCGTGCGCCTGCTCGAGACGACGCCGCAGCTGCAGGCGAGCGTGATCCGGGCGGTCAAGCGGCACGGCAACAGGCCGAGCGTCCCGTTGCCACAGCCGGACTTGCCCGCCACGACGCTCGCCGACGCGATCCTCGCGCGGCGCTCCTGCCGCAGCTTCGCGGCCGCGCCTCTGTCGCTCGCGGCGGTCGCGACGCTCCTGCACAGCGCCTACGGCGTCACGCACAGGTCGCGCCTTCCCGACGGCCGCCTCGGTCAGCCGCTGCGTGCGGTGCCGAGCGGGGGCGCGCTGTACCCGCTCGAGCTGTACCTCCTCGTCCAGCGTGTGGACACGCTCGAGCCGGGTCTCTACCACTACGACCCGCTCCGTCACCTGCTCGAGCGTCTCCCCGAGCATGCCGCCTACCGCTCGGCCGAGCTGACGGCGTACCCCGAGCTGCTCGAGCCCGCCGGAGTCGTCCTCCTCGTGACGGCGATGTTCTGGCGCACGCGGTTCAAGTACGCGCTGCGCGGCTACCGCTTCGCGCTGCTCGAGGCCGGCCACGTCGGCCAGAACCTCATGCTCGCCGCGGTCGCACTCGGGCTCGCGGCGGTCCCGGTCGGCGGCGTCTACGACCGTCGGGTCGAGGACGTCCTCGGCGTCGACGGGGTCGACGAGTCGCTCGTCTACGTCCTCTCGGTCGGCGGAGACGGCGAGGGTGAGGCCGGATGAGGCTCGAGCGCGGTGTCGAGACGCTGCTCTTCGCCGCTCTGGTCGGCGTCGGCCTCGCGACGGTCGGGCTCCCGCCGCCCGGCGCTGCCGGCCTGCCCGCGGTCGCCGCGCTCCCGCTCGCCGCGGCGGCGGGCTTCCTCCTCTTCCGCGCGCTCGCCGGATCCTGGGCCTGCCTCGGACGCCCGCGGGGCGCAACGTGGCACGGCGCCCTGCGGCTCCTCTCGGTCTCCGCCCGCGCCGGCGTCGAGGAGGTCGCCTGGCGCGGCTACGTGCTCGCGCTCCTCGTCCCGCCGGTCGGTCGCGCCGGCGCGCTCGCGCTCAGCAGCGGCCTCTTCGCACTCGCGCACGGCGACGTCCGGGGCCGGAGGAAGCTCGTCCACGTCGCGACCGGCGGCGTCTTCGGCGGGGTGTACCTGGCCACCGGCCGCCTGGAGGCGGCGGTGCTCGCCCACGTCGCCTACAACTGCTCGGTCGTGCTTGCGGTGGCGAACGCGAGCCGCGACGGACCGGGCGTCCGCGGACCGGACGCC
Organism: Gaiellaceae bacterium; assembly: GCA_035652835.1. Lineage (GTDB taxonomy): Bacteria > Actinomycetota > Thermoleophilia > Gaiellales > Gaiellaceae > PALSA-600. The sequence continues at coordinate 93,977 of DASRDA010000002.1, read as the reverse complement.
CGCGCGCCCGCAGCCGCGGAGGCCCGCCTCGCGCGGCGTCGCCCCACCGCGCCTGAGCCGCGCGCCGCCTCCGCCTGCCCGGCCGAGGCGGCCGCGGTCGAGAAGCACTTCGGCGACCGCGCCGCGCTCGCCGGCGTCGACCTGCGGCTCGAGGGCGGCGAGGTGCTGGCGCTGCTCGGCCCGAACGGCGCCGGCAAGACGACGCTCGTGAGCATCCTGCTCGGCCTGCGGCGACCCGACGCCGGCAGCGCCCGTCTGTTCGGGCTCGACCCGCGCCTGCCGGCGGCGCGCCGCCAGGTCGGGGCGGTGCTGCAGGAGCCGGCGTTCCCGCCGACCCTGCGCGTCGCGGAGCTCGTCGCGCTCGTCGCCGCCCATTTCGAACGCTCCGCCCCCGCCGGCGAGATCCTCGAACGCTTCGACCTCGCCGCACGCGCGGGACGGCAGGCCGGTGCGCTGTCGGGCGGCGAGCGCCGACGCCTCGCGGTGGCGCTCGCGTTCGTCGGCCGGCCGCGTGCCGTCTTCCTCGACGAGCCGACGGCGGGCCTCGACGTCGCGTCGCGCCGCGCCCTCTGGGAGCTCATCCGCGCGCACGCGCAGGAGGGCGGCTCGGTGCTGCTCACCACGCACCACCTCGAGGAGGCAGAGGCGCTCGCCACGCGCGTGGCGGTGATCGACCGCGGCTCGATCGTCGCCCGCGGGACCGTCGGCGAGCTCCGCCGCCGCGCCGGCATCTCCCGCGTCGGCCTGCGCACGGCACGGCTTCCGCCGCTCGCCTCGGCGCTCCGCGTCGAGCGCTCGGGAGAGGACGTCTTCGTCCACACGCGCGACGTGCCGGCGCTGCTCGAGGAGCTGCGCGCGGCCGGCGTGCCGCTCGACACGCTCGAGGTGGCGCCGCTCAGCCTCGAGGACGCCTTCCTCGAGCTCGTCGAGCAGGAGGCCGAGCGGCCGTGAAGATCCTCGGCGCGCACGTGAGGGCGGCGGCGCTCGAGCTCCTCCGCTACCCGTCGTTCAGCCTCTCGGCGCTGCTCTTCCCGGCGACCCTGTTCCTCGTCTTCCTGCACGCCTACAGGCAGCCGGCGAACACGCGTCTCGCCGGCTTCGCCGCCGTGGCGATCCTGGGCGTTGTCTTCTTCCAGTTCGGCGTCGGCATCGCGTCGGAGCGAACCTCGGGCTGGGAGCTGTTCGTCCGGACGCTGCCCGTCTCACCGCGGGTCCGCATCGCCGCGAGGGTCTGCTCCGCGCTCCTCTTCGGCATCGCCGCTGCGGGCGGCGTCGCGGCGGTCGCGGCGGCGACCACGTCCGTCGCGCTTCCGCCCGCGCGCTGGCTCGCGCTCGTCGCCGCGCTCCTCCTCGGCGGCGTGCCGTTCGGGCTGCTCGGGCTTGCGATCGGCTATGCCGCGAGACCGCGTGCCGCACTCCCGCTCGCCAACCTCCTCTACCTGCCGCTGTCCTACGCCGGCGGCCTCTGGGCCGGCCCGCACCACCCGCGTCCGGGCGCGCGGGTGCTCGACCTCGTGCCCACCCACGCGTGGGCGAGGCTGCTGTGGGCGGCGGTGGGCGCCGTCGGCTTCGACGGAGGCGCGGCGGCGCTGCTCGCGGCGTGGGGCGCCGTCTTCGCGCTGATCGCGGTCGCCGCTTACCGGAGGGACGAGGGTGAGCGCTTCGGCTAGGGCTCCGCCCGCCGCTTACGGGCCGCCGCGGACGTACAGCACCTGGCCGGAGACGTAGCTCGCGTCGTCCGAGCACAGGTACGCGATCGCACCCGCCACGTCGTCGGGCTGGCCGACGCGTCGCAGCGGCGTCTCCTTCGACGCCGCCTCGACGAACTGCTCGAACGGCACGCCGATGCGGTCGGCGGTCTGCCGCGTCATGTCCGTGACGATGAAGCCCGGCGCCACACAATTGACATTGATGCCGAAGGGGCCGAGCTCGATCGCAAGCGTCTTCGTCATGCCCTGCAAGCCCGCCTTCGCCGCGGAGTAGTTGGTCTGGCCGCGGTTCCCGAGGGCGGAGGTGGACGAGATGAGGACCATCTTGCCGCTGCGCTGCTCGACCATCGGCGTCTGCGCCGCCCGCACCGCGTGGAACGTGCCCTTCAGGTGCGTGTCGATGACCGCGCTCCAGTCGTCGTCCGTCATCTTGAAGAGCAGGTTGTCGCGGACGATTCCGGCGCAGGTGACGAGCACGTCCAGCGAGCCCCCGAGCTCGAGTGCCGCGGCGACGGCCGCCTCGACGTCCTCGCGCGAGGTGACGTCGCAGCGGACCGCACGTCCGCCGATCGCGCGTGCCGTCTCCTCCGCGCCGGCCTCGTCGTAGTCGGCGACGACGACCTTCGCGCCCTCCGACGCGAGTCGCGCCGCGGTCGCCGCGCCGATGCCGCGCGCGGCGCCGGTCACGAGTGCGGTCTTCCCGTCGAAGCGCATCGAAACGAGCCTATAGGTTGCGCTCGTGGAGCTCCGCGACATCCTCGCGCGGCGCCGGATGCACCGCGCGTTCGTGCCGGAGGCGCTGCCGCGCGAGCAGCTCGAGCGGATCGCAGGCGTGATCCGCCATGCGCCGTCGGGCGGCTTCGCGCAGGGAATGAGCGTCGTGGTCGTCACCGACGCCGAGCGGCGCCGCGAGATCGCGACGCGATTCGAGCTCGGGGACGCCTTCATGGCCGACGCGCCCGCGCAGCTCGTGATCTGCGCGAACGAGTCCCTCTACCACGCGCGCTACAACGAGCCGGACAAGCTCGCGGCGACGGGCGGCGTCGAGGTGAGGTGGCCCGTGCCGTACTGGTTCGTCGACGCCGGCGCGCTGATGATGCTCGTCCTGCTCGCGGCGATCGACGAAGGGCTGGCGAGCGCCTTCGTCGGCCACCCGGACCAGAAGCGGATCCTCGGCGAGCTGCTCTCGCTGCCGGACGAGGTGGTGCCGATCGGCGTCGCGCTCGTCGGCAAGCCGGCGGCCGCGCCGCCGGCGGGGTCGCGCCTGCGCGAGCGCCGTCGTCCCCGCGCGGAGCTCGTCCACTGGGAGCGCTGGTAGCGCGCGCCCTACGACGCGCGCCCTACGACGCGCGCCCTACGACGGCGCGGTCGGCGGGGCCGCCGGCGGCGTCGGGCCGGGAGGCGGCAGCTGCACCGGCCCGTATCGCGCACGCACCGAGTCGACGAACGCGGCCAGCTCGTCTGCGATCCCCGCATCCTCGACCTCGAGCACGTTCTCCGCGTTTCGCTCGCCGCTGCGCGAGAGGTTGAACGACCCGACGAAGACCGTGTCGTCGCAGACCGTCACCTTCGCGTGCATGAAGTCGTGGACGGTGCCGTCGCCGTACGGCGTCGACTCCTTCCCCGTGAACGGCCCGGCCATCACCTGGCGCAGGAGTGGGAGCTTCCAGGCGACGTTCTGGTTCTCGCCCCACTGGTGGACGACCTCGCGCACCTGTGTCGCGTCGACGCAGCCCGCGAGGTCGACGGAACGGTCGGCGACCACCTGGGCGAGCGTGCCGAGGACGGGGCCGGTGGTGATCACCGGCGAGCAGATGCGCACGCGGCGGCGCGAACGGCGGATCATCTTCGCGATCCGCGCCGAGAGGTCCTCGCCGTGACCGGGCGTGAACCACGCGCGCACGCCGTCGTCCCAGCGCGGGTCGACGAAGCCGCTCTTCATCACGTCGCCCGTCGTCCAGAGCTGGTCGAAGTCGATCTCGTACGCCTTCGCGATCGCGGGTGAGCGCACGACCGCGGTCACGTTCTCCTGGCGCGACCAGGAGTCGTCGGTCCAGTTCGTCGAGCCCGTCCAGACCGTGTCGCCGTCGCGCACGACGTACTTGTGGTGCATCAGGTCCGGTATGCCGGCGATGCCCTTGCCCTCGACCGGCAGCGTGGCGATCAGCGCGACGTCGGGCTCCGGCGGCGGGGGCACGGGGATCGGGTTCGCGTGGTCGACGTTGTAGGCGAACCGGATCGCGACACCTCGCGCCGCGGCGCGCCGCAGCGCGTCGCCGACGATCGAGGCCGTGTCGGGAAGGAGGTTGAAGTCGTACTGCGCGAGGTCGAGCGTCCGCTGCGCGCCGTCGAGGAAGTCCGCGACCGCATGCGCGATCTCGAGCGGCTGCTGGCCGCCGTCGGTCAGAGTTCTGATCTGGATGAGCTCGTTCATCGACAGGCTCGTCGCCGCCCGCATCGGCTCGACGCACAACTTCTATCGCGTCGGTCGCGGCGCCGCGCAGCGCCGGGAGCGACTCGCCGCCTACCTGGAGGCGCGCGAGCACGCGCCGCTGCTCCTCGTCGGCGAGGCGCCCGGCTACCGCGGCGCGCGCGTCTCCGGCATCCCGTTCACGTCGGAGCGGCAGCTGACGGGGGCCGGGCCGGCCGAGGCGACCGCGACGATCGTCCAGCGCGTCCTCGAGGAGCTCGGCCTCGCCGAGCAGGTGCTGCTCTGGAACGTCGTGCCGACGCACCCGGGTACCGCGGCGTCGAACCGTCCGCCGACGCGGGCGGAGGTGGCGCTCGGCCGCCCGTTCGCCGCGGAGCTCGCCCGCGGCCGACGCGTGGCGGCGGTCGGGCGGATCGCCGCGGCGGCCCTCGAGAACGCCGTCTACGTCCGCCATCCGAGCCACGGCGGCGCCGTCGATTTCCGGTACGGGCTGCTACAGTTCGCCGCCGGCGGGCCTGGCGTCCGCCGTTCCTCCGTATGAAGACGTACTCCGCGAAACCGGGCGAGATCGAGCGCGACTGGTACCTCGTCGACGCCGAGGGGCAGACGCTCGGCCGGCTCGCCACGCAGATCGCCGACCGCCTGCGCGGCAAGGGCAAGCCGCAGTACACGCCGCACGTCGACACCGGCGACTTCGTGGTCGTCGTCAACGCCGAGAAGGTGCGCGTGACGGGGAAGAAGCTCGACGAGAAGCAGTACCACCGCCATTCCGGGTATCCGGGCGGGCTGCGCTCCCGGTCGCTGCGCGAGCAGCTCGAGCGGCAGCCGGCCGAGGTCCTGCGCAAGGCCGTGAAGGGCATGCTGCCGCGCAACCGGCTCGGCCGCGCGCAGCTGACGAAGCTGAAGATCTACGCAGGCCCCGAGCATCCGCACGAGGCCCAGGCGCCGAGGCCGTTCGACGGCGGGAAGGCCGCGTAGCGCGGATGTCGACGCCCGCGCAGTACCTCGGCACCGGCAAGCGCAAGACGTCGGTTGCGCGCGTCATCCTCCGGCCCGGCGACGGCGCGACGTGGATCAACGGCCGGACGATCGAGCAGTACTTCCCGCGGCTCGTGCACCGCGTGGTCGCCCTCGCGCCGCTGAAGACGGCCGAGCTCGAGGGGCAGTACGACCTCCGCGTCCGCGTGCACGGCGGCGGGCCGTCGGGGCAGGCGGGCGCGATCCGGCACGGGATCGCACGCGCGCTCGTCGAGGTGAACCCGGACCTGCGTGTCCCCTTGAAGCGTGCGGGCTTCCTGACCCGCGATGCGCGCGAGGTCGAGCGGAAGAAGGCCGGCCTCCACAAGGCTCGCAAGGCGCCGCAGTTCAGCAAGCGGTAGACATCTCCCGCGTGGCGCGGCGGTACTTCGGCACCGACGGCGTTCGCGGCGTCGTCGGCGACTTCCTGACGCCGGAGCTGGTCGAGCGGCTCGGCCGCGCGGCCGCGCTCTGGACCGGCGCGAGCAAAGTGTTCGTCGGGCGCGACACACGCGCGTCCGGCGTCGAGCTCGAGGAGGCGTTCGCGCGCGGCGTCGTCTCCGCCGGCGGCGACTGCCTGCTCGGCGGGGTGCTGCCGACGCCGGCGGTCGCGCTCCTCGCGCTCGACCTCGGCGTCGTCATCTCCGCCTCGCACAACCCGCCCGAGTACAACGGCGTCAAGTTCTTCGACTCGCACGGGCACAAGCTCTCCGACGAGCACGAGGAGCAGATCGAGGGGATGCTCGCGGCGGCGCCCGCCGTCGACCAGGGGCGCATCGAGCACATCGAGGTCGCGACGGACTCGTACCTCGAGCACATCCTCGAGCGGTTCGGCAGCGACCTCGCCGGGCTGCGCATCGCCGTCGACTGCGCGAACGGCGCCTACTCCGGGCTGGCGCCGAAGGCGTTCGAGCAGTGCGGCGCGATCGTGCACGCGATCGCGGACGAGCCCGACGGGCACAACATCAACGTCGGCTGCGGCGCCACCGACCTCGCGCTCCTGCAGCGCACGGTGCGCGAGGAAGGCTTCGATCTCGGCATCGCGTTCGACGGCGACGGCGACCGCATGCTCGCGGTCGACGAGCACGGCGACGTCGTCGACGGCGACCAGATCGTCGCGATCCTCGCACTCGACCAGGAGGTCGACCAGGTCGCGGTGACGGTGATGACGAACCTCGGGTTCCACGCGCTCATGCGCGAGCACGGCATCGTCGTCCACACGACCGACGTCGGCGACCGGTACGTGCTCGAGGCGCTGCAGCGCGAGGGCGCCGTGCTCGGCGGCGAGCAGTCGGGCCACATCATCTTCCTGCGCGACCACGTCACGGGCGACGGTCTCGCGGCGGGGCTGCTCCTGTGCGCGTCGCTCGCAGGGCGCACGCTGAGCGAGGCGGCGGCCGTGATGCCGCGCTATCCGCAGGCGAAGGAGAACGTGCGCGTCGCCACCAAGGAGCTGAGCGAGGCGGTGCGCGACGAGGTCGAGCGCGTGAACGCGGAGTGGGGCGGGCGCGGCCGCGTGCTCGTGCGTCCGTCGGGAACGGAGCCGCTCGTCCGCGTGCTCGCAGAGGCCGAAGACGCCGCAATTGCAGCGGAAGCCTGTGCTAGCATCGCTGCGCTCGTACGACGAGAGCTCGGCTGACCCGTCCCGACGGAGGGACCGGTCGACAGCCGGGCTTTTGCGTTTCCAGAGGGTCCACGGTGAGATTCGACTCAAGTCGGGCGTCGTGCCGACCGAGAGGGAGGAGGCGGGATGTGCGGGATCATCGGATACGTCGGGGGACGCGCGTCCAAGCCGCTTCTCCTCGAGGGGCTGGCGCGTCTCGAGTACCGCGGCTACGACTCGGCCGGGATCGCGCTGCTCGAGCAGGACGGGCTCGACTACGTCCGGGCGGTCGGCAACCTGCAGAACCTGCGCGACGCCGCGGGACCGAACGGCTCCGTCGCCACCACCGGCCTCGGCCACACGCGCTGGGCGACGCACGGCGCCGTCACCGAGGCGAACGCGCATCCGCTGACGGCGTGCGACGAGCGCGCCCTCGCGATCGTGCTCAACGGGATCGTCGAGAACTACCGCGAGCTGCGCGATGAGCTCGCCGGGCGCGGCCACGCCTTCACCTCGGAGACCGACGCCGAGGTGGTCGCCCACCTGATCGAGGAGCTCTACGAGGGCGACCTCGTCGCCGCCGTGCGCGCGGTCTACGCGCGCCTGGAGGGGCACTTCACGTTCGTCGTCGTGCACCGCGACCGTCCGGGCGAGCTCGTCGGCGTGCGGCACCAGACGCCGCTCGTCGTCGGCGTCGGCAGCGGCGAGAACTTCCTCGCCTCGAACCTCTCCGCGTTCCTGTCCGAGACGCGGCGCGTGCAGTACCCGGGCGACGGCGACGTCGTCGCGATCACCTGCGACGCCGTGCGCATCGTCGACGCCGCCGAGGGCCGGCCGGTCGAGCTCGACGTCGTCGAGGTCGACTGGGACGAGGACGCCGCCGAGCGGTCGGGCTACGAGACGTTCATGCTCAAGGAGATCTACGAGCAGCCGGAGGGCGTCGCCGAGACGATCGGCGACCGCGTCCGCCACGGCCACCTCGTGCTCGAGGGCCTCGGGATGACCGAGGACGAGCTCCGCGAGCTGCGGCGCATCGTCGTCGTCGCGTGCGGCACCTCCTACCACGCGGGCGTCGTCGGCCGCTACGCGATCGAGGAGTGGGCGCGCGTGCCCGTCGAGCCGGACGTGGCGAGCGAGTGGATCTACCGCAACCCGGTGGTCGACCCCGGCACGCTCGTGATCGGGATCTCGCAGTCCGGCGAGTCGCGCGACACGATCCAGGCGATGAAGCTCGCGCGCGAGAAGGGGGCGCGCACCGTCGCGATCACCAACACGATGGGCTCGCAGATCACGCGCGAGGTCGACTCGGTGCTGTACACGCGCACCGGCCTCGAGGTCGGGGTGGCAGCGTCGAAGACGTTCACCGCCCAGGTGTCGCTGCTCTTCCTGGTCGGCCTCAAGCTCGCCGAATGCCGCGAGACGCTGCCGCAGCCGGAGATGGAGTTCATCCTCGACGAGCTCTACGACCTGCCCGACAAGATGCGCCGCTTCCTCGAGGGCGACCATCCGATCGAGGAGATCGCACAGCGTTTCCACCGCGAGCCGTTCTTCCTCTACCTCGGCCGTCACATCGGCCTGCCGGTCGCGCTCGAGGGCGCGCTCAAGCTGAAGGAGATCTCCTACATCCCGACCGAGGCCTACTCGGCCGGCGAGATGAAGCACGGCCCGATCGCGCTGCTCGACGAAGGGACGCCGGTCGTCGTCGTGGCGACGCGCATCCACACGTACGACAAGATCGTCTCGAACATCCAGGAGACGCGGGCGCGCGGCGCGCACGTGATCGCGATCGCGACCGACGGCAACGAGGACATCCAGCACCACGCGGACGACGTCATCTACGTGCCGCAGTCCCCGGCGTTCTTGCAGGCCGCGCTCGCGATCCTGCCGCTGCAGCTGCTCGCCTACCGCATCGCGCGTCTGCGCGGCCTCAACGTCGACCAGCCGAGGAACCTGGCGAAGACCGTCACCGTCGAGTAGCGGCGACCGCCGTCTCGACGAACGCGCGGCCCGCCGGCGACAGGTAGCGGTCGCGGTGCCGCGCGATTGCGATCAGGCGCGGCGCGATCGCGTCGCCGAGATCGACCGTGGCGATGCGCGGATCGGTCTCGTCGATCGTCAGCCGCGGCAGGATCGCGAGCGCGAGGCCGGCGGCGACGAGCCCCTGGACGGTGCCGTTGTCGTTCGAGCGGAACGCGAACCGCGGCTCGATCCCCGCCGCGTGGAACGCCGCCTCGACCGGCTCGGTCGAGCGCGTGCGCCGGAAGCCGACGAGCGGCTCGGCCGCGATCTCGGCGAGCGTCGGCGGCGGCTCGCGCCCGACGAGCGCCGAGCCCTTCGGTGCGACGAGCGCATAGCCGTCGTGGAGGATGTCGATCGTCTCGAGCGGCGCGTCGCCCACCGGCAGCAGGACGAAGCCGACGTCGACGTCGCCGCGTTCGATCGCGGCCGGCATGTCCTCGTCGTCGAGCTCCTCGAGCATGACCTCGACCGCCGGCAGGCGCTCGCGGAAGCGCCGCATGATCTCGGGGAGCACGCGCACGCCGACGGACTGGAACGCGCCGACGCGCACGGATCCCGCCTCGCCGGCGCGGAGCGCGTGCAGGTCGGCTTGCGCCGCCTGCAGGCGCGCGACGATCGAGTCGGCGTGCCGGAGCAGCAGGCGGCCGGCGTCCGTGAGGCCGACGGGGCGGGGGCCGCCCGGCCGGTCGACGAGCCGCTCGCCGACGAGACGTTCCAGGGTCGCGATCTGCTGGCTGACGGCCGACTGGGTGTAGCCGAGCCGCTCGGCGGCGCGGCCGAAGGAGCGCTCGGCGGCGATCGCCTGCAGCGCCGCGAGGTGGCGCACCTCGACGCCGTGCCAGTCATGCGGACCCGAACGATCACGTTCCATGATGAAAATCAATTCTAATCCGACTTGCGCTAATAGTCCCTGCGGAGGCACCCTTTCGGCGTGACCGCGCTCGTCTTCCTCGTCGCCGCCATCGCCGTCTGCATCCTCGCCGCCGCCTACGGCAGGGACTCGCGGCCGGTCGAGCGCGGCCGCCACCGCCGCAACCTCTAATCGGCCGAAAGCGCCGGGAGGGTCTGACCCTCAATATGAAGGTCAGACCCCTCCTGCTCCTTCGATACCCTAGAGGGGTATGTGGCTGTGGCAGGGGCTCGAGAACGCGCTGCGGATGGCGTGGGAGGTGTGGTGGGCGCTCGTGCTCGGCTTCGCTCTCTCCGGCGTCGTGCAGGCGTGGGTGCCGCGGCGGCGGCTCGAGCGCGCGCTCGGCGGCCGCGGCCCGCGCGAGGTGGCGCTCGCGACCGGACTGGGCGCGGCGTCGTCCTCGTGCTCCTACGCCGCGATCGCGATCGCGAAGTCGCTGTTCGAGAAGGGCGCCAGCCTCGTCTCGGCGATGGCGTTCCAGTTCGCCTCGACGAACCTCGTCTTCGAGCTCGGCCTCGTCCTCTGGTTGCTGATCGGCTGGCGGTTCACCCTCGCGCAGTTCGTCGGGGGGCTCGTGCTGATCGGGCTCCTCTGGGCCGCGCTGCACCTGCTCGTCTCGCGCGACGACGAGGAGGCGCTCCGCGAGCACGCCGCGGCGGCCGGGACGGGCCACGCCCACCACTCCGCCGCCACCGAGCTTCCCCTGCGGCGCCGCATCCGCTCGCTGCAGGGGTGGTCGGACGTGGCGCACAACTTCCGCGGCGACTGGCAGATGCTGTGGAAGGAGATCGCCGCCGGCTTCGTGATCGCCGGCTACGTCGCGCTGCTGCCGAAGGGCTTCTTCAACGCGCTCTTCGTCACGCACGCGTGGGCGCCGCTGCGCGTCGTCGAGAACGTGCTCGTCGGGCCGGTCGTCGCGGCGCTCGCGTTCGTGTGCTCGATCGGCAACGTGCCGCTCGCGGCGGTGCTGTGGGCCGGCGGGAGCACGTTCGCCGGCGTGATCGCGTTCCTGTTCGCCGACCTGATCGTGATCCCGATCCTGCTCGTCTACCGCAAGTACTACGGCGCGCGGTTCGCCGCGCTGCTCGCCGCGCTGATGCTCGGCGCGATGGCGGTCGCCGGCCTCGTCGTCGACGGGATCTTCTCGCTCGCCGGCCTCGTGCCGTCGACGCGGCCCGCCGTCTCGTCGGTGGCCGAGCGGGCGGTGACGTGGAGCTACACCTCCGTGCTCGACATCGCGTTCGGCGTCGTCTTCGTCGCGCTGATCGCGCTCACGCTGCGTCGCGGCGCGAAGGATCCGGTCTGCGGGATGACCGTCGACCGCCACGCGGGCGGCCCGACCGCCCTCGTCGACGGGCGCACCGTGTACTTCTGCAGCGAGCACTGCAGGCACACGTTCGTCGCCCGGCACCCGTCCTTAGTTCACTTCGTGAACTAAGGACGCGAGTCTCACGGATCTCGCCGCAGCCGCTTCGTCTGCGCCCGCCGGCGCTTGTCCTCGAGCCGCCGCTCCACCGACGCCTGCGTCGGCGCGGTCGGGCGGCGCTTCCGGCGAACGCGCGTCGCCGCGCGCAGCTGCGCGACGATCCGCTCGGCCGCCAGCTCCCGATTGCGGAGCTGCGAGCGCTCCTCCTGCGCGACCGCCCGCACGACCGGCCCGAGCCGCTCGAGCACGCGCCGGCGCTCCGCCTCCGTCAGCCCGCGCGACGCCTCGACGTCGAACAGCGCCTCCGCCCGCGTCGACGTCTTCTGCGCGTGCTGGCCGCCCGGTCCGCTCGAGCGCGAGAACCGGAACGCGATCTCCGACCGAATAGACTCGGCGTCCATGGCGGCGATTCTCCTGGACGTCGAGGGCGTCCTGCACGTCTCGGGAGAGCCGATCGCCGGCGCCGCCGCCGCCGTCCGCCGCCTGCGCGCCGACGGCCACCGCCTGCGCTTCGTGACGAACTCGACGACGCGGTCGCGCGTGCAGCTCGCCGAGCAGCTGCGCGGCATGGGGATCGAGCTCGCCGACGACGAGCTGCAGACGACGGGCGACGTGGCCGCGCGACAGCTCGCGGGCAAGCGCGTGCTCGCGCTCGTGATGAGCGGCATCCTCGAGGACCTCGCCGCGCTGCAGCTCGTCGGCATGAACGTCGACGCGGTGCTCGTCGGCGGCGCCGACGAGGGCGAGGAGACCGGTCGCGTGTTCTCCTACCTGAACCTGAACCGCGCGTTCCACGAGCTGCAGGCGGGCGCCGAGCTCTACTGCCTCCACAAGAACCGGTGGTGGCAGACGGCGGACGGGCCGCGCCTCGACGCCGGCGCGTTCGTCGCCGGGCTCGAGTACGCCGCAGACGCCGAGGCGACCGTGCTCGGCAAGCCGAGCGCCGCGTACTTCCAGGCGGCGCTCGCGGAGCTCGATGCCGAGCCGGCGCTCACGTGGATGATCGGCGACGACCTCGAGGGCGACGTCGTCGGCGCGCACAACCACGGCATCCACTCGATGCTCGTGCGGACGGGAAAGTTCCGGCCCGACGAGGTCGAGCGCTCGCGCGTGCAGCCCGACGCGATCGTCTCCTCGATCGCCCAGGTGCCGTCCTGGCTCGAACGCAACTCGTGAGGGTCGGCGTCGACCTGATCGAGATCGCGCGCGTGCGCCGGGCGCTCGAGCGTCACGGCGACAGCTTCCGCGAACGCTGCTTCACCGAGGCCGAGCGCGCCTACTGCGACTCGAAGCCGAACCCGCCGCAGCACTACGCGGGACGGTTCGCCGCCAAGGAGGCGGTGGGGAAGGCGCTCGGCTCGGGCGTCCACTTCACGTGGAAGGAGATCGAGATCCGCGGCCGGCCGAAGCCGGGCGTCTTCCTGAGCGGCCGCACCGCGGCGTGGGCCGAGCGGGTGAACGCCGGCCCCATCGAGCTGTCGATGACGCACTCGCGCGAGCTCGCCGCCGCCGTCGCAGTGGTCGCCGACGCATGAGCTTGCGCGTCGTCAGCCTTCGGCGGAGCCCCGCTGCCGGCGTAGGCTCGACGGAGCCGGCGAGAGAGCGGAGGCGCCGGCTTGGCCGGCGCCGGAGCGGAATGCCGCCGGGCGGGAGTCGAAGGCGGCCAGGGACGTGAGGTTGCAGCCGCTGCTGACCGCGGAGGAGACGCGGCGCGCGGAGGAGGCGTACGGCGGCCCGCTCGACGAGCTGATGGAGCGCGCCGGCACCGCGGTGGCCGACGCGGTGCTGCGGCGCTTCCCCGGAAGCGTGACGGTCGTCTGCGGCGGCGGGAACAACGGCGGCGACGGCCGCGTGTGCGCGCGCGTGCTCGAGGCGGCGGGCCGCGACGTGCGCGTCGTCGACGGGCTCGGCGATCTCGGCACGCCCGACGTCGTGGTCGACGCGCTGCTCGGCATCGGGCTGCGCGACGCGCCGCGCGAGGACGCGGCGCGCATGATCGAGCTGATGAACGCGAGCGGCCGGCCCGTCGTGGCCGTGGACGTGCCGTCGGGCGTCGACGCCTCGACCGGCGAGGTGCACGGCGCGGCCGTGCGCGCTGCCGAGACGGTGACGTTCGGCGCCGCGAAGGTCGGCCTCGCCGTCGCGCCGGGGTGCTTCCACGCCGGCTCGGTGCACGTCGCGCCGATCGGCCTGCGCCCGCGCGAGCACGAGCACGCGCTCGTGCCGGCGTCGACGCTCGCCGACGTGCCGCGCAAGCAGCCGGTGTCGACGAAGTACAGTGCGGGCTCGGTGCTCGTCGTCGGCGGCTCACGCGGCCTCGCCGGCGCGCCGACGCTCGCCGCGCTCGCGGCGTTCCGGGCCGACGCCGGCTACGTCGCGGTCGCCGCGCCCGAGTCGACGCTGCCGGTGCTGGAAACGACGCTGCTCGAGGTCGTGAAGCGGCCGCTGCCCGAGGACTCCGGCGGCCGCCTGCTGCCGCGGTCGCTCGACGCGATCCTCGACGCGGCCGAGCGCGCGGACGCGCTCGCGGTCGGGCCCGGCCTCGGCCGCAGCGACGGGACGGTCGAGCTCGTGCGCCTGCTGCTCGAGCGGGTCGCCCTTCCGGCGGTCGTCGACGCCGACGCGCTGTGGCGTCTCGAGCCCTTCACCCGCGCTGCTCCCACCGTGCTGACGCCGCACAGCGGGGAGCTCGGCCGTCTGCTCGGGGCCGACCCGCGCGAGGTCGACGCGCACCGGCTCGACGCCGTCCGCCGCGCCGCCTCGCGCTTCGGCGCGATCGTCCTCCTGAAGGGCGCCGACACGCTCGTCGCCGCGCCGCGCGAGGGGGTGCTCGTGTGCGACTACGGGACACCCGCGCTGGCCACGGCCGGATCCGGCGACGTGCTGACGGGCGTGATCGCGGCGTTCCTCGCCAAGGGCCTCGACGCGAGGCTCGCCGCCGCGGCGGGCGCCGTCGCGCACGGCCTCGCCGCGGAGCTGGTCGAGCCCCAGCGCGGCGTCGTCGCGTCCGACCTGCTGCCCGCGCTCCGGCTCGCGCTCGGCGGCCACGGCTGGCAGCGCGCGCCTCTGCAGTAGTGGCGCGCTCGGAGATCCGCATCGACCTCGCGGCGCTGCGCCGGAACGCCCGCCGGCTGCTCGACGTGCTCGACGGCGCCGAGCTGTGGGCGGTCGTGAAGGCGGACGGCTACGGCCACGGCGCGCTCGACTGCGCGCGGGCCGCCCTCGACGGTGGCGCGACGGCGCTCTGCGTCGCGACGGTCCCGGAGGCGCTCGCGCTGCGGCCCGAGCTGCCGGACGCTCGGCTGATCGTCCTCGGGCCGGCGGCGGCGGAAGAGGTCGCGACCGCGCGGGAGGCGCGGCTCGAGCTCGTGGCGACGAGCGACGCGATTCCCGAGGACGTGCCGGTGCACGTCAAGCTCGACACCGGCATGGGCCGCTGGGGGGTGGCCGAGCTTCCGGCGCCGCGGCGGAACGTGGTCGGCGTGATGACGCACCTCGCGACCGCGGACGGCGATCCCGGCTTCGCGCGCGTGCAGGTCGAGCGCTTCCGCGCGGCGACCGACGCGGTGCGGGGCGTGTCGCGCCACGTCGCGAACAGCGCCGCCGCGCTGCGCCTGCCCGAGGCGCGCTTCGACGCCGCCCGCTGCGGGATCGCGCTCTACGGGCTCTCGCCGTTCGGCGCGGATCCCCGCGACGACGGGCTCGAGCCCGTGCTGTCGTGGCGCAGCGAGGTGGCGCAGTGCAAGCTGCTGCGGCCGGGCGAGTCGACGGGCTACGGTCGGCGCTTCGTGGCAGAGCGCGACACGTGGATCGGGATCGTCCCGGTCGGGTACGCCGACGGCTTCCGGCGCGACCTGACCGGAACCGAGGTGCTCGTCGAGGGCGAGCGGCGACGCGTCGTCGGCACCGTGTCGATGGACGCGTTCGCGGTCGAGCTCGCCCGCCGAGTGAGCGAGGGGACGGGGGTGACGATCGTGGGCGACGGGCTGCTGCTCGAGGAGCACGCGCGTGTCGCCGGCACGATCACCTACGAGCTTGTGTCGCGGATCGAGAGCGGACCGACGCGCGCGCTGCGGGTGGTGATCGGATGACGTCGAAGGCGGACCGGTTCGCGGCGCTGCAGGCCGAGCGGGCGGAGTCGCTCGCCCGGCGGCTCGAGGAGCTCCTGCCGCTGTCGGGCGACGAGCGCGCGCTCGACGTCGGCGCCGGCACCGGGGCCTTCGCGTACGCGCTCGCGCCGCGCGTGCGCGAGATGGTCGCGGTCGACGCCGACGAGGCGATGGCCGAGCGCGCGCGGACGAGCGCGCCGCCGAATGTCGAGGTCGTCGTCGCGGACGCGGAGAGGCTGCCGTTCGAGCCGTTCTCGTTCGACCTCGCCGTGACCGCGCGCACGCTGCACCACACGCGCCGGCCCGAGCTGGTGGTCGCCGAGCTCGCGCGGGTGACTCGCCCCGGCGGAACGATCCTGGTCGTCGACCAGCTCGCGCCCGTCGATCCACTGGCCGCGTTCGAGCTGAATCGCTTCGAGCGCGCGCGAGACCCTTCGACCACGCGGGTGCTCTCGGACGGCGACCTGCGCGCGCTCTTCGACGCGAACGGGCTCGTCCTTCGCCGCGACCGGGTCGTGCGCGAGCCGCGCGACCTGGAGCGCTACCTCGACCTCGCCGGCTGCGAGGGCTTCGAGCGCGAGCGCGCCCGTTCGCTCGTCCCAGCCGGCTACGAGGCCGTCGTCGGCTGGTACGTGCTGACCCGGTAGACGGAAATGCCCGTCCCTGGTTCACTCCGTGAACCAGGGACGCGGGTTTCTCACGCTCCGATCCGCGCCCGCAGCCGCGTGAGCGCGCCCGGGGCGAGCGCCTGCAGGACGGCGACGGGCGCGTACCAGCGCGGCACGGCGATCTCGCGGCGGCCGTGCTCGATCGCCGCCAGGATCCGCTCCGCGACGAACGGCGGGTCGACGACGACGCGCGAGGCGAGCGGGCCGAGGCGCGTGCGCTGCGGGAACCCGGGCGTCTCGACGAAGCCGGGGTTGACCGTGAGCACGGCGATCCCGCGCGGCGCGAGCTCGATCGCGAGCGAGCGCGAGAGCGCGAGCTGCGCGTGCTTCGTCGCCGAGTAGGGGCCGCTCGCGATCAGGCCGGCGACGGAGACGACGTTCACGATCCACGAGCCGCGCCCGAGCGCGGGCAGGAAGGCGCGCGTCGTCCACACGCCGCCGAGGAAGTTCGTGTCGAGCGCGCGCTCGAGCCGCTCCGGGTCGACCTCCGCGAACCCGCTCGCCCGCACGGCGACGCCGGCGTTGTTGACGAGCAAGGCGATCCGGGGATGCCGCTCGAGGACGCGCGCCGCCGCTTCCTCGACGGCAGCGCGGTCGGAGACGTCGCAGGCCTCGTGCTCGTCGGCGTCCGAAGCGCGCCGCGACAGGCCGACCGTGCGCCATTCGCGGCGCCGCAACGACCGCACGAGCGCGGCGCCGATCCCCGACGACGCGCCGGTGACGACCGCGACGCGCACGGGTCAGCGGCAGGCGTCGAGCGTTCGCGTCGCGGTCGCGGAGCGGCCGGAGGCGTCGACGACGGTCGCGCTGATTCGCTGCGCGCCCTGCTCCGAGCCGCCGCGACGCCAGGGCGCCGCGTAGATGCCGGCCGCGTTGCGGCGGACGGTCGCGATCCGGCGCACGCCGTCGCGGAAGACGACGCGGCGGACGGGAGTGGTCGACGACGCCGCGACGGCGAGCTGCGTCGTGCGGCCGAGGCAGGAGCCCGCGGCCGGCTCCAGCCACGTCACGGTCGGCGCGTCGACGACGGTGAGCCGCACCGAGTCGAACGTCGAGTTGGGGAGGATGTCGCGGCCCACGGTGTCGACGTTCTTCGCCTCCTGGTAGTCCGAGCCGAAGAACACGGCGGACGTCTTCCCGCTCGGCAGGGCCGGCGCGGTCGGCGGCAGCCCGAACGCGACGAGCCCCGTGACGGGGTCGTACGCGGAGGCGCCGATGAGCACGCCGCGGTAGTTGAACACGAGCGAGAGCGGGTCGACGCCGGCGCCGGCGTCGACGGCGCGGCCGACGATCAGCGGCCGCCCGGCGGAGACCCGCGTCGTCAGCAGGCGCAGCGTCGGCGGCACGACGTCGTCGACCCACGCGTGCAGCACGTAGCTTCCCTTCTCGGGCCGGTTGGTGAACGGGTCGGCGCGCGAGTCGACCGCCACGTAGAAGCGCTGCAGGCGCGGGTACTGCACCCCGGCCGCGCCGATGTCGGCCATGAAGTCGACGGTCAGCGGGTTCACGTTGACGGGCGTGCCCGTGTAGCCCTGGACGTCGTTCTCGTCCTTCGAGCCGAGCACGAACGGGTCGACGAGCGCGCCCGCCGACTCGCGGACGACGGCGACGCCGAAGTTCGCGACCGGCTGGTCGAGCTCGAACGAGTAGAGGTGCTCGGAGCCGTCCTCGTTCATCGGCGGGCCGGTGTAGTCGGGCGGCGGCCCGAACGGCTCCGACGGGCAGCAGTAGGTCGACACGCGGCTCGGGCCGGCCGCCGTGCTCGCGACCTCGGTCGGCCGGAGCGGCGTCGAGGCGACCGAGGCGAGCGCCGGGCGCTCGACGAGGAACGCGTACGGCACGCGCCGCTGCACGCCGTCGCCGCTCAGCACGAGGAAGCCGCCGTTCTCTCCCGTCGCCGCGCCGGCCGCGGCCCGCACGTCGACCGGCAGCGAGACGTCGCCGCCGGGCGGCACCGAGACGAGCGGCGGGACGTCGATCTCGACGCCCGCGCTCTGCGACTGCGGCGCCACCGACACCGACCACGTCCCGCCGCCTCCGCCCGCGTCGGTGATCGTGAGCAGCGCGGACTGGAGCTGCGCGCCGTGCGTGACGTCGACGCGGCCGAAGGAGAGCGACTGCGGATCGGTGAAGATCTTCGGGGTGTCGGCGGCGAGGACGTTCGTCAGGCCCGCGCCCTCGAGCAGCACCGACGCCTCCTGCGTGCGCGCGGTGTTTCCCCACGCCGGGCCGGCGGTCGACATCAGCGCCGACTTCACGTTCCACGGCGTCCAGCTCGGATGACGCTGCAGGAGCAGCGCGGCCGCGCCCGCGACGTGCGGCGTCGCCATCGACGTTCCGTCGAAGACCGCGAAGGTGGAGCCGGTCGTCTGCGGCGGCGTCGACGAGAGCACGTCGAGGCCCGGCGCGGAGATGTCCGGCTTCAGGTCGAGCCCGAAGTCGGTCGGGCCGGCGGACGAGAAGCTCGTCACGATGCCGCTGCGGTTCGTCGGGATCTCCTCGATCCCGCTCGTCACCTGGATCTGCGCGCGGCCGCCGGACGCGTCGAGGTACGCGCGCAGGTTCGCTCCGTCGAGGTCGCTCACCATCCCGGCCGGGAGGCCGAGCGGGATCGGGATCGGGTTCGCCTCGCCGGGCCGGTTGTCGATCAGGATCAGTCCCGACGCGCCCGCGTACGCGGCGCGCGCGGCCTTCGAGGCGAACGAGCACGTACCGCGGTACGCGAGCAGGATCGCCCCGTTCGCCGAGCCCTTGCGCACCGTGCCGAGGCCCGTGTTGGGATCGCTCGGCGGGCCGCAGAGGTACCGGTCGACGCCCTTGCCGTCGCTGCCGAGCAGCGACGCGACGTCCACCAGCGTCTGCGGCGACGCCGACCACGACTGCGGCAGCCGCTCCCCGCCCGCGCCCTGGATCGGCACGGCGCCGAGCGACGGCGGCCCGCCGACGACCCACAGCGCGGGCGCGAAGACGTGCGCGTTCGAGACCGCGGCAACCGAGATCGCGTCGGGCGCGGTTCCCGGCGAGCCCGCGGTGCCGAGGCCGAAGTCGTCGCGGTCGTTGCCGGCGGCGATCACCGGCACGACGCCCGCGAGGACGACATTGTGCACCGCGGCGACGAGCGCGTCGTTGGCCGGATCGGTCTGCGGCCCGCCGCCCGAGAAGTTGATCACGTTCATCCCGTCCGCGACGGCCGACTCGAACGCGGCGATGATCTCCGGCGTGTCGGCCTCGTGCCCGAGCGGCGTGGGGATGGTGAAGACGCGGTAGTTGCCGATCCACGCCTTCGGCGCGACGCCCGAGAGGTTCGCGACCGCCGGGTGGTCGGGCCCGGCCGGCGCGTCGGTGCCCGCGTCGCCGGCCGCGATGCCCGCGACGTGCGTGCCGTGCGGCTCCGTGGGGTCGAACGCCTGGTTGCTGCGCTTGTCGCGAAGCGGGCCGGGGAAGACGCGGGCGACGATCACCTTCGGCGTCGTCAGCCTGCGGTCGCCCTTCGGGAACCCGGCCGGGTACGAGAAGCCCCGTGGCGCGAGGAACGGGTTCGTCGGGTCGACGCCGGTGTCGACGACGGCGATCTTGACGCCCTGGCCGCCGTCGCCCGTCGCCGCCTCGAGGTCGCTCGCATGGATCACCGACGGGCCGCGGTCCATGGTCGCGAAGTAGCCGAGGCTCGGGTAGACCCTGCGCACGCCGCCGAGCCGCGTCAGCGCCGGCAGGTCGCGGTCCGGCAGCTGCACGGCGAAGCCGTCGAGGAGGATGCGGAAGCGCTCCTGCACCGCCGCCTGCGGGATCGCCGCGCGCACCTCTGCGATCGCCGCGCGCTGCACGCTTGCGAGGCGCGCGAGGTAGGCGCGCGAGCTCGCGCTGCGCACGTTCAGCCGGTCGGCCGCCGAGGCGGACTCGAGCGCCCGCCCCGCCTGCCACGCGGCGAGCGGCGGCGGCCCGAGCGTCACGACGACGCGGATCGTCCCGCGGTCGTGCCCGGCCGGGACGCGGAGGACGCCCGCGCGGACGCGCGGCGGCACGGCTTCGCGCAGGTCGTGGCGGATGGGGAGGAGCGCGCCCGACGCCGTCGTCGCCGCTGTCAGGGCGAGCGCCGCCGTCAGGAGGACGAGCCGACGCACGAGGCCGGGAGCCTACCCGATCGGCTGTTCCCGGAACCCGGCCGCCGCTCGTCTAGAGTCGCGCGGATGTTTGCCGCCAAGCGGGCGCTCGTCCTCGGGGTCGCCAACAAGCGCTCGATCGCCTGGGCGATCGCCCGGAGGCTCGCCGAGGGCGGCGCGCAGGTCGCGTTCACCTACCAGGGCGAGCGGATCGAGCGCAACGTGCGCGAGCTGGCGGAGAGCGTGGCGAGCCCGCTGGTCACCGAGCTCGACGTGTGCGACGACGCGGCGGTCGAGCGCGTCTTCTCGGAGGTGGGGGAGGTGTTCGGCGGCGAGCTCGACGTGCTCGTCCACTCGGTCGCGTTCGCGGCGGCGGAGGACCTCGAAGGGCGCTTCACGGACACGCCGCGCGACCGCTTCTGGCTCGCGATCGACGTGAGCGCGTACTCGCTCGTCGCGACCGCGCGCGCGGCGGAGCCGCTGATGGCGGCGGCCGGCGGCGGCTCGATCGTGACGATGACGTACCTCGGCGGCGAGCGCGCGGTGCCGCACTACAACGTGATGGGCGTCGCGAAGGCGACGCTCGACGCCTCCGTCCGCTACCTCGCCTGGGACCTGGGCGCGAAGAACATCCGCGTCAACGCGATCTCGGCCGGCCCGGTGCGCACGCTCGCGGCGCGGTCGATCGCCGGCTTCCCGACGATGGAGTCGATCGTCGAGGAGCGGGCGCCGCTCCATCGTCACATCGACGCAGACGACGTCGGCGCGGCCGCCGCGTACCTCCTGTCGGACGAGGCGCGCAACGTGACCGGGACGACGCTCTACGTCGACTCCGGCTACCACGCGATGGGCATGTGACCGGGGATTGCCCGCTGGTCTGTGTGCGAGGCGGCCTGTGTCGGACATATCCCAGACGCCGCTGCCCGATCACTCCGAGCCAACGTCTTGGAGCTCGCGGCGCTCGTCGGGGAGACACTCGACGCGCTGCGGGCTGCCTCCAATTCGGGCTAGCGGTCGGTGAAGAGCGTCGCGGATGGCAGGTAGAAGGCGGCAAGCAACAGCGTGAGGATCACCGCCGTCAGCGGGCTCAAAAACGCGAATGCGAAGACGAGCGCGTAGAGTGGAAGACCGGGTGCGAAGCCGCGATCGATTGCACGCAGCTCGGTTTCTTCCACCCCGTCTCCGATCAGCCTCCGCCCCGTCCGCGCGTAGCGCCACCAGAGCGTGTACAGGGCGGCCATCAGCAGCAGCGTTGCCGCGTAGGCGATCACCGCCGGCCGCTCGCCGCTGTGCCCGAGGTAGTCGGCGACGAGCTTGGTCGGGAACGGGATGAAAGCGACGTCGAGGAGTAAGAGCAGATTGAGGAACATGAACGTGCGGTCGGCGTGCCCGATCGCCCGCATGTTGTGGTGATGGTTGATCCAGATGATCCCTATCGTCAGGAAGCTCGTGACGTACGCGAGGTAGGACGGCCAGATCCGAACGAGCTCAGGCCCCAGGCTCCCGCGTCCCGCCGGGCCGACACCGATCTCGAGCACGAGCAACGTCGCCGCGATCGCGAACACGCTGTCGCTCAAAGCCTCCATCCGCGAGGTTCCGACCTCCCGCATAGCCCCGAGAAGTTCGAGCGGAACCAGACGCGTCCTCCGCCTCGGTGATGAAAGCGAGGTCGGCTTGGCATGCGAAGTGCCTGCAAATGAGCTGCCTCCTGTGGACGGAAAGGTCGGACTTCCGGCTCCGACCGACTCGCCCGGGCCGGCACAGTCGCGCTAATCTGTGGTCATTGCGGCCACAAGGATGGGTATCCGCGAATTGCGTGACAGCCTCACCGAAACGATTCGTCGGGTGCGTCGGGGCGAGACGATCGAGGTGACCCACCACGGGACGCCCGTCGCCGTGATCGCGCCGGCGCCGAATGATCGGGTCGAGCGCCTGATTGCCACCGGGGACGTGAGGCGAGGGAGGCCACTCGCTCGCATGCCGACGCGGTTCCCGGTAACCGGGACAAGCTCGCCGAGCGCAGCGCTCGAGGACGATCGCGCTGAGCGCTGAGCGGCGGCGACTCGTCTACGCCGATTCCTCGGCGCTCGTGAAGCTCATCATCGACGAGCCCGAGAGCGAGGCGCTCGCGCAGTCTGGAAGGTGAACCGCTGCTCGCGACGAGCGGGATCGCACTGGTCGAGGTGCTACGTGCGACCGCGGTCGCCAACCCGACAGCCGAGGCGCGCAGCGAGACGGAACAGCTTCTAGCCTCCTGCATGCTCGTCGAGGTCAGCGACACGCTGTTGCGTAGCGCCGCAACCTTCGCCTCTGCGGGTGCAGAACGGTAGTCGCCCTGCCGCTTGCCGTTTCGCGGGCGTCCGCCACCTGGCGGCGGCACGTCGAATAACGGCTCACATCGGCTCGAACCAGCGGGCGCGCTCCGCGGAGATCTCCTGCGGTCGCTCCTCGAGCCAGTACTCGCGGCCGCCGCGGATCCGCTCCCCGTCGACCTCGAGGATCGAGACGACGTAGAACGTGCCGCGCTCGCCGTGCGGCACGCGCACCTCGGAGACGACGGTCGAGCCCTCCGCGACCGCGGAGAGCACCTCGATCGTCCAGCCCTCGGGGTACTCGCGGTTGAAGTCGACGAAGCTGTCCGGCCCGGGGATGCGGACGCGTGCGTCGGGCCACTCGACCGCGAAGTCGTCGGCGAGGAGCTCGCGGAGCCCGTCCCAGTCTCGGGCCTGGATGCGCGCCCACAGCTCCTCGACGACCTCCCGCGGCTGCATCGGAGGACTCTACGCGGGCCTGGTCGCGGGTCGCGTTCTGCGCGACACTCGGAGGCGTTGATCGGCACCGCCGAGCACCCGCAGGGCGAGACGACCGCCGTGCCCGAGGTCGCGTTCCGCCTGCTCGGCCCGATCCAGGCCGAGGTCGACGGCACGCCGCTGCCGCTCGGCGCGCCGAAGCAGCGCGCATTCCTGGCGTTGCTGCTCCTACACGCGAACGAGGTCGTGTCGCGCGCGCGGGCGGTCGACGCGCTCTGGGGAGATGATCCGCCCGCGAGCGCGCCGAACTCGCTCCAGGTCTACGTCCACGGCCTGCGCAGGCAGCTCGGCCAGGGGCGCATCGTCACGCGCGGCTCCGGCTACGTGCTCGTGGCCGCGGCGGACGAGGTGGACGTCCGGCGCTTCGAGCGGCTGCTGGCGGAGGGCCGGTCGGCGCTCGAGCGGGGAGCGGCGGCGGTCGCAGCCGAGCGGCTCGACGAGGCGCTCGCACTGTGGCGCGGCGAGCCGCTGGCGGACCTGCCGCCCGAGGTCTTCCCGGAGACCGAGCGCGAGCGTCTGCGCGAACGACGGCTGGACGCGACCGAGCTGCGAACCGACGCCTACCTCGCGCTGGGCCGGCACGAGTCCCTGGTCGCAGAGCTGGAGGAGGTCGTCACCGCACATCCGTACCGGGAGCGGCCGTGCGCGCAGCTCATGCTCGCCCTCTACCGCTGCGGCAGGCAGGCGGACGCGCTGGCCGCGTTCCAGTCGCTCCGGCGGACGCTGATCGACGAGCTCGGGATCGAGCCGGCGCCCGCGCTGCGCGAGCTGGAACGGGCCGTTCTCCGCCAGGATCCGTCGCTCCGGCTGGAGACGGCGCGTGCGAGGCTGCGACTGCCTCGGCCCGCCACGCGCCTCGTCGGCCGCGGCCTCGAGGTTGCGGCAGTGTGCGCGGAGCTGCGCCGCCCGGACGTCTCCGTCCTCACCCTCACCGGCCCCGGCGGCGTGGGCAAGACGAGGCTCGCGATCGAGGTCGCCGCCGAGCTGGGGCTCGAGCTCGCCGACGGCGCGTTCTTCGTCGACCTGCAGTCGACGGTCGACTCCGCGCACGTCGGCTCGACGATCGCCTCGGCGCTCGCGATCGGCGAGAAGCCGGGCGAGGAGACGATCGAGACGCTCGGCCGCGAGCTGCGGTCGCGCGAGGCGCTCGTCGTGCTGGACAACTTCGAGCGGCTCGTCGCCGCGGCGCCGCTCCTGACGACGCTCGTGCAGTCGGCGCCGGGGCTTCGGCTGCTCGTGACGAGCCGCGTGCCCCTCCGGCTCGCCGGCGAGCACGTCTACCCCGTGCCGCCTCTCGCCGTCCCGTCGGCGGCGCACGACCTCGCCGAGCTGGCGCGGAACGACTCGATCGCCGTCTTCACGGCGCGCGCGGGCGCCGTCGACCCTCGCTTCCGCCTGACGGACGAGAACGCCGCCGCGGTCGCCGGCATCTGCGGCGCGCTCGACGGCATCCCGCTCGCGCTCGAGCTCGCCGCGGCTCGCGTGAAGCTTCTCGGCCCGGACGAGATCCTCGCCCGGCTCGCCCGTCCGCTCGACCTGCTCGCCGGCGGCGACCCCGGCCTGCCTCTCCGCCAGCAGACGCTGCGGGCGACGATCGACTGGAGCCACGAGCTCCTGTCCGCGGAGCAGCGGGAGCTCTTCGCGCGCGTGTCCGTCTTCTCCGGCGGGTGCACCCTCGAGGCCGTCGAGGCCGTGTGCGGCACCAGCCTCGACGCCTTCGCCGCGCTCCTCGACGGCGGGCTCGTCGTGCGGGAGCAGCGGCTCTCCGGTGGCCCGCGGTTCCGCATGCTCGACACCGTCCGCGAGTACGCGGCGGAGCGGCTCGCCGCCGCCGGCGCGGAGGAGGTCCGCGCGCGGCACGCCGAGTACTTCCTCGACCTCGCCGAGCGCGCGGGGCCGAGCCTGATCGGCCCGCGTGCGCGCGGCGCGCTCGACGGCCTCGCCGAGGAGCACGAGAACCTGCGCGCCGTGCTCGCGTACGCCGCAGAACGCGACGTCGAGCTCGGCTTCCGCCTCGTCTCGGCGCTGCGGCGCTACTGGGAGATGGCCGCGCGCGGCCGCGAGATCCGCGAGTGGCTCGAGCAGACGCTGCCGCTCGCGAGCGGCCCGGACACGCCTCCGCGCGTCGGCGCGCTGCTCGTGCTGGGGCGGCAGCTCGTCGACGCCGGCGAGTACCAGGAGGCGCCGCGCGTATTCGAACGCGTCGTCGGCGAGGCGGAGAGGCTCGGGCTCGACGGTGACGCGGCCTTCGCCTTCACGCAGCTCGGCTGGCTGAGCGCGGCGGCCGGCGACGTGGAGCGGTCGGAGCGGTACAAGCTTCGGGCGCTCGAGCTGGCTCGGGCCGCGAACGAGCCGTGGGTCGAGCGGCTCGCGCTCGCGCTGCTCGCGGGCTCGCGCGTCGAGCTCGAGGACTACGCCGGCGCGCGGCCGCTCCTCGGCCGCGCCCTGGCGATCGCGCGGAAGCTCGGCGACGCGCGGGCGCTCGTGAACACGCTCGTCAACAGCGGCTGGGCGGCGATGCGGGCGGGCGACCTTCCCGCCGCGCGGGCCGCGCTCGAGGAGGCGCTCGCGGTCTCCGAGGAGCTTGGGTATCCGGTGGCGACCGTCGCCGCCCTGAGCATGCTCGGCGCCGAGGCCAACGTCGCGGGCGAGCACGAGCGAGCGGTCGAGCTCCTGCTGCGCGCGCTCCGCGCGGGCCGCGAGGTCGGCCGGCCGATCAACCTCGTCGAGGCGCTGACCGAGCTCGCGTTCGCGTACGTCGAGTCCGACCCGCGCCGCGCAGCGCGGCTGCTCGCCTCGGCGAACGCCGCCTACGAGACGCGCGCCATCGTTCGACCGCCGCGGGAGGAGGAGCGGGCCAAGGCCTGCCGGGCCACCCTCGCGGCGAGGCTCGACCCGGCCGAGCTCGCGCGCGCGGAGGCGGCCGGCTCGCGGGTCGGCCTCGAGCGGGCGATCGAGGAGGTGCTCGGCGCCGACGTTTGAACCCGCGCCGGCGAGAGACACCCAAGCCGAGAGCGGCCCCGGAGAGGACGAGTGGAAGGAGCAGCGACAGTGGCGACACGCACCACAGGCACCGGCATCCTCGCGGAGGAGAACGCGGAGAAGCGCGAGCAGATCCTCGAGCTGCTCGAGAAGGCGTACTGGATGGAGGTCGAGACGGTCATGAGCTACCTCGCGAACTCCGTGAACCTCGACGGCATCCGCGCGCAGGAGGTGCGCGAGTCGCTGGCCGAGGACATCGACGAGGAGCTCGGCCACGCGCGCCGCTTCGCCGCCCGCATCAAGGAGCTCTACGGGGTCGTTCCCGGCTCGAAGGGCTTCACCGCGGAGCAGGCGTCGCTGCAGCCGCCGGCGAGCCAGACCGACATCGTGCACGTGATCCGCGGCGTGATCGACGCCGAGACCGGCGCGATCGAGCACTACAACCGGATCATCGAGGAGTGCGACGGCGTCGACTGGGTGACGCAGGACATGACGATCGAGATCCTCCACGACGAGGAGGGGCACAAGCGCCTGTTCGAGGGCTTCCTCCGGGAGTGCGAGGCCGACGGGCTCGCGTCGTAGCGATCGTCTACCCTCGGGCGGGTGCTCGCCGCAGGCGACAGCCTTCCCGATGCGACCGTCTTCCTCGGCCCCGGGGAGCAGCTGACGCTGCGCGAGCTGGTCGAGGACGGGCCGAAGCTGCTCGTCTTCTACCTGTTCGACTGGTCGTCGACCTGAACGAACGAGATGGAGCTCCTGCGTGACAGGAGAGCGGACTTCGACGCGGTGGGTGTGCAGCCGATCGGCATCTCGCGCGACTCGCCGTGGACGCACATCGCGTGGACGCAGGCGCTCGACCTGAACTTCGGCCTGCTCTCCGACTGGAACGCCGAGGCGGTCCACGGCTTCGGGATCGCGCACCGGCACCGCGGCTTCGAGGACGTCGCGCGGCGCTCCGCGTTCCTCGTCGACGAGCGCGGCGTCATCCGCGCGGCGTTCCTGTACGAGACGGGCGAGCTCCCGGACGTCGACGAGCTGCTCGCGGCCGCGCGGGACCTCCAGGCGTCGAGCGAGCCTGCGTAGGCCGTCAGCCGCAGCACCAGCGGTTCGCGAGCTCGAAGACGGGGCCGAGGCGGTCCGGCCGCGGGAACTGCTGCTCGACGTTCGCGACCGCGTGGACGCGCGAGCCGTGCAGGAAGACCCACTGGTTCGCCGTGGGCCAGTCGACGAGCAGCCACTCGCCGTTCGGCGACCACACGATGTCGCCGAAGGCGCCGGGCCCGGCGAAGAGCAGGCGGGCGTGCCCGGGACGATCGACGTCGACGAGCCTCACCTCGCTGCGGCTGCCGCTCGCGCGCTCGTAGCGCGCCTCGACGGCGAGCCGGTGCGTGCCCGGCTCGAACGCGGCGTCGAGCAGCTCGCCCGACAGCGACGCGATCCAGCGGATGGTGCGGCCGCGCCGGTCGAGGACGGTGACGCGGTGGGGTGCGACGACGGCCACGCGTTCCCCGTCGCTCGACCAGACGAGCGTCCCCTGCGTGCGAACCGGCGTGCGCCAGAGGACGCGGCGCGTGTCCACCTGCTGCAGCACGACGTCGCCGCCGCTCTCGTACGCGAGCGTGTGCAGGCGCGCCGGATCCCACGCCGCCGGCTCGTCCGCCGCGTGCGCGTCGAGGAGCCGGTCGTCGGTGCCGTCGCCCGCGACGACGCGCAGGCCGCTCGCTGCCCGGTAGGCGATGCGCGTGTCGACGTCCGTCCCCTCCCAGACGGGCCAGGCGACGTCCCGGCGCGCGAGCGTCCAGCGCACGTGCCCCTCCGGATCGAGCGCGACGAGCTCGTCGCGGTTCGCCGCGACGACGAAGCGCCCGTGCGGCGACCACGACGCGTACTGCCATGCGCCGATGCGCCGCCGCGCGCCGTCGGCGTCGACGATCCAGGTGCCGCCGCGGTCGCTCGAGAGCACGAGCAGCTTGCCGGGCGCGGGGAGGGACAGGAGCGCGGGCGACGCGTGCTCGACGCCGACGGCGCGCCGCACCTGCTCGAAGACGGCGTGGCCCGGCGGCGAGAGGACGGCCGCGACCACCGCGCCGGCGACCGCGAGCGCGGCGAGCGCCGCGCGGTGCGCGGCGCGGCCGCGGCGGGGCGCCGGCGTGCGCTCCTCGAACGCCCGGCGCACGACCTCCCAGGCGCGGTCCTCGGGCGTCACGTGGACCCCCGGAAACTGTTTGCGATCTCCGATCGCAAACAGTTTCGGATCTCCGATCGCAAACAGTTTCGGATCTTCGACCGCGAACAGTTGCGAGTCGAGGTCATGCCTGCAGCTCCTTGAGGCGGTCGAGCCCACGGCGCAGCCGCGAGTTGACGGTGCCGCGGGGGAGGTCGAGCAGCTCGGCGATCTCGCCCGGCGTGTACTCGAGCACGTAGCGCAGGACGATCACGGCGCGGTGCTCCGGAGAGAGCTCCGCGATCCCCCGGAGGGCGGCGCCGTCGGCGACCGGCGCGGGCGGCGCGGCGAAGGCGTCGCCGAGCTCGACCTCGGCGCGCAGCCGGCGCGCCCGCGTCCAGTCGATGGCGCGGTTGACGACGATCCGGTGCAGCCACGGTCCGAACGGGCGGCGGCGATCGAAGCGGTCGAGGTTGCGGACGGCGGCCAGGAACGCCTCCTGCGCGATGTCCTCGGCGGCAGCGGCGTCGCCGGTGACGAGCCGCGCTGCCCGGAACGCCCGCGGCCAGTGCTCGCGGAAGAGCCGTTCGAGGTCGGCCACCGACCCGCGCTGGGCGCCCCGGATCCAGCCGCGCTCGTGGTCGGCCACGCGTCGACTGTACGACGGAGGCGGTTCACGAGGTCCATACGCGCCGGGGACCTCGACGGGTCCCCCGGGCGTATCGCGTGCATGAGACGACTGACGCTCCTCCTGGCGCTCCTCGCCGCCCCGGCCGCGCTGACCGCCTCCGCGCGCGGGGCCGGCTGCTCTCCGCTCGACTGCGCGCCGACCGGCTCGGCTCTCGGCCACGGGCTCTTCGCCGTCCGGCCGCATGGCGTCACCGGCCCCGTCGCCGTCGACGACCTCCGCACGGGCCGCTCGAAGTGGCAGCTGCCGGCCGGCATCGTCGGCGGCACGACGCTCGTCCACCAGGACGATGCGACGCTGACGTGGTTCGACGTCGTCACCGGCCGGCCGGTGGGCACGGCCGCCGTGCGCGGCGCGAAGACCGGATATCTCGCGGGCGTCTCCGTCGACGGCTCGCGCGCCGTCCTCGACTACACGGCGAAGCGGGGAACCGCGTTCACGCTCGTGTCGCGCAACGGGCAGCGCACTGTGGCGCTCCGCGGCACGAGCTGGGCCTTCGACTCGCTCGCCGGGCAGAAGCTCTACCTGCTCCGCTACCTGCGGAACGGCTACCAGGTGCGGCTGTACGACCTCGCGGCCGACCGCCTGGTCGCGCAGCCGCTCAAAGATCCGCACGAGTCGGCGCTCATCTGGGGCACGGCGTGGGGGCGTGTCTCCTCGCCCGACGGCCGCTACGTCTTCACGCTCTACGTCGCGCAGGACGGCGGCGCGATGGTGCACGAGCTCGACGTGCGCCGCGCGACGGCGCGCTGCGTCGAGCTGCCGGGCAGCGGGGACTTCAACCGCGGCACGAGCTACACGCTGCAGGTCTCGCGCGACGGTCGCACCGTCTGGGCGGTGAGCCCCGGGTTCGGGCGCGTGGTCGCGATCGACGTCGCCGCCGCGCGCGTCAGGTCCGCGTTCCGCTTCCGTCCCGACTCGACCGCCGCCGACTCGCCCAGCGCGAGCGTCTCCGCGCTGTCCGCGGACGGGCGGCGTCTGGCGGTCGGCCTCGGCAGGAAGGTGTGGCTGATCGACACGGCGCGCCGCTCGGTCGTGCTCGCGAGCCGCCGGCCGGCGACGGCGCTCGCCTTCTCGCCCGACGGGCGGCGCCTCTGGCTCGCGGGCGGGGCGAGCGGGCAGGTGCTGCGCGCGGTGCCGATCGTGTAGCGCGGATCGAAAAGGGTGTCTGACACCGCCGGTGTCAGACACCTCCTCCGGACACCGTTCAGCTCGAAGGGGCGGCGACGGGAGCGGCGGACGCCTCCGTCGCCTCCGCGACCTCGCGCACGACCTCGACGATGTCGCGGTTCGTGCTGCGCGCGGTGCCGATCGCGTAGTGCGGCTCCAAAAGGGTGTCTGACACCGCCGGTGTCAGACACCTTCTCCGGACACCGTTCAGCTCGAAGGGGCGGCGACGGGGGCGGCGGACGCCTCCGTCGCCTCCGCGACCTCGCGCACGAGATGTCGCGGTTCGTGCTGGGCGCGGTGCCGATCGCGTAGCGCGGATCGAAAAGGGTGTCTGACACCGCCGGTGTCAGACACCTCCTCCGGACACCGTTCAGCTCGAAGGGGCGGCCACGGGAGCGGCGGACGCCTGCGTCGCCTCCGCGACCTCGCGCACGACCTCGACGATGTCGCTGTTCGTGCTGCGCGCGGTGCCGATCGCGTAGCGCGGCTCGAAAAGGGTGTCTGACACCGCCGGTGTCAGACACCTTCTCCGGACACCGTTCAGCTCGAAGGGGCGGCGACGGGAGCGGCGGACGCCTGCGTCGCCTCCGCGACCTCGCGCACGACCTCGACGATGTCGCGGTTCGCGTTCCACACGCGAAGCTGGCGGTCGGCGCCGTTGCCGCGCGCGAGGATCTCCCGCACGCCTTCGAGCTCGCGCTCCGAGCCGAGCTCGCGCGCGTGCGGCTCGACGTCGCGCAGCGTCCGCCGGATCAGCTGCGCGACGGGGACGCGGTTCCGCCGGCCGGTGGCGAGGTCCATGATCGGCGCCTCGAGGCCGTAGCGGGCGGCCAGCCACTTGTTCTCGGTCGTGAGGATGCGGTGCCACGTACGGATCTCGCGTCCGGCCTCGTGCTGCTCGCAGTACATCTTCACGATCGCCTGGAAGAACGCCGCGATCGCGACGACGTCCTCGAGGCGCGTCACCGCGTCGCAGACGCGCATCTCGACGGTGCCGAGCCGCGGGTGCGGGCGGATGTCCCACCAGATGTGCGTGTAGTCGGCGATGCAGCCGGTGCGCTCGAGCTGCCCGACGACCTCCGCGAAGTCGGCGTAGTCGCGGAAGCGCGGCGGCGGCCCGGAGCGCGGGAACGCGGCGAACACCATCTGCCGGCTCGAGCGCAGCCCGGTCGGCTCGCCGCGCCAGAACGGCGACGACGCCGAGAGCGCGAGCAGTTGCGGCAGGTGCACGAGCAACCCGTTCATCACCTGGATCGCCTTCTCCGCGTCGTCGACCGCGACGTGCACGTGCATGCCGAAGATCAGCTCGCGCCGCGCGACGTACTGGAGCTGGTCGACGAGCTGCCGGTAGCGGTCGCGTGCGGTGATGCGCTGCCGTTCGAAGAGGCTGAACGGGTGCGTGCCGGCCGAGCCGAAGCGGCAGCCCTGCGCGCGCGCGATCTCGGCGACGTAGCCGCGCAGCTGCGCGAGCGCGTCCTGCACGTCCGCCGCGGTGTGGCAGACGGGCGTCGTCACCTCGAGCACCGACTGCATCAGCTCCGCGTGCAGCCGGTTCGAGTGCTCGCCCTCGGCGACCGCCGCCAGCACCGAGTCGATGTGCTGCACGAGGTCCCACGTCTCGGGGTCGAGCAGCATGTACTCCTCCTCGACCCCGAGCGTGTACGGGGCGCTGCGCCCGAACGCGTGCTCGAGCACGCTCGTCTCCACGCCGCTCGCGCCCGCGCCCTTGCCGGTGATGGACGCCGGATAGATCTGCCTCTCGTTCACGCGCGTCCCTCGCCGCCTTCGGCTCCCGGGCGGCGGAGCCGCCCTCCGCCGAAGGCTGACGCCGCTGGCGGCGGGATGCTGCGCCCTCGGGCCTCGGTCGTACTACCTGTACTGCCCATCGGCCCTCCGGCTTGCCTCCCTTGCCAGCGACGCCCGAGGAACGCGCGCGGGCGTTCCCCGACGTGTCTGACACCTTCGGCGTCAGGCACCGTCGATCACCGCCTCGGCCTCGATCTCGACGAGCCAGCGGGGGTCGAGGAGCCCGGTGACGAGGCCGGTCGTCGCCGGCCGGGCGGTGCCGAAGGCCTCCCGGTGCGCGCGGCCGACCCCCTCGATGTGCGCGGGGTCGGTGACGTAGATCCGCGTCCGCACGACGTCGTCGAGCGAGCCGCCGGCTTCGGCCAGCGCGCGTTCGACGATCTCGAGGCAGACCTTTGCCTGGCCGTACGCGTCCGTGGGCGGATCGGCGTCGCGGGGCATGATCGGCGCGGTCCCGGCGACGAGGACGCGGTCGCCGACGCGCACGGCGCGCGAGTAGCCGACGCGCTCCTCGAACGCCGCCCCGGAGGTGATCCGCTGCCGATCCATATCACTAGTCTCGCGTGCGTGGACGCGCTGCGCCAGATCGAGGGCTGGTCCGGCGCGGCCGCGGCCGGCGTCACGGGCCGCATCGAGGCCACGCACGGCGACGTCGACCGCCGCGTTCCGTGGGCGTCCGTGACGAAGCTCGCGTCCGCGGTTGCGATGCTCGTTGCCGCCGAGGAGGGGCTCGTCGACCTCGACGAGCCCGCGGGCCTGCCCGGCGCGACCTTCAGGCACCTGCTCGCGCACGCCTCCGGGCTGCCGTTCGACGAGGGGCCCCCGGTCGCCCGGCCCGGCAGCCGCCGGATCTACTCCAACCAGGGCTTCGACGTCGCCGCCGCGCTCGTCGCCGAGCGCGCCGGGATGGCCTTCGCCGAGTACTTCGGCGCGGTCTGGGAGGGGACGGGGATCGTGCTCGACGGCCCGGCGGGCTCGGGCGCGAGCGGGACGCTGCACGACCTGCTCGCCCTCGCGCGCGAGCTGCAGGAGCCGCGGCGGATCGCGCCGGAGACGCTCGCGGAGGCGTGCAGCGTCCAGTTCCCGGGCCTCGACGGCGTCCTGCCGGGCTTCGGGCGGCAGGCGCCGAACGACTGGGGCCTGGGGCTCGAGCTGCGCGACGCGAAGTCGCCGCACTGGACCGGTGCGCGCAACTCGCCGCGGACGTTCGGGCACTTCGGCCGGAGCGGGACGTTCCTCTGGGTCGATCCCGACGCGGGCCTCGCGCTCGGCTTCCTCGGCGATCGGCCCTTCGGGGGCTGGGCGGCCGAGGCGTGGCCGCAGCTCGCGGACGCCGTGCTCGCCTCCTGAGCGCTGCTTCACGCGCGCTTCATGTGCAGGCTCGTAGGCTACGGGGGTGGCCGTGGGCGCGTCGGGCAGGCGCCTCGTCGTGCTCGCGGCGATCGCCGCGACGGCCGCCGCGTGCGGGTCGACGCCCGCGCACCATGCCGCGCGGGCCCGGCCGAGCCGGGCCACCCCCGCCGTTCGGCACCAGCGCTCCCCGGTGCACGTCGTCGAGCGCCCGCTCGGGCGCCTCGCCGCGGCGGTTCAGGATGCCGCCGCCGCCGCCGACGGCCGGGAGGTCGTGCTCGCCGGCGGGCTCACGCCTGCGGACGTCTCCACGGCCGCGATCGCCACCCTGCGCGGCCGGCACGAGACCGCCTCCGGCGTCCTCCCGGCGGCCCTGCACGATGCCGCCGCCGTCCGGCTCGGCCGCGCCGTCTACCTCTTCGGGGGAGGCGACGGGGTCCGCCAGCTCGACGCGATCGTCCGCGTCGCGCCCGGCCGGCCGCGCACCGTCGGACACCTGCCGTCGCCGAGCTCCGACCAGTCGGCGGCCGCGATCGGCGACACGGCGTACGTCGTCGGCGGCTACACCGGCACCCGCTGGCTGGACACGATCGTGGCGTGGCGACCGGGTCGATCGCCGCGCGTCGTCGCCCGGCTGCCGACGCCGCTGCGCTACGCGGCGGTCGCGGCGGCGGCCGGCCGCCTGGTGGTGGCCGGCGGCTCGACGCCCGCCGGCACCGCGTCGCGCGACGTGCTCGTCTTCGACCCGCGCACGCACCGCGTGCTGCGCGTCGGGCGGCTCGCCGCGCCCACGACCCACGCCGCGGCGGCCGGGCTCCACGGGCGCGCGTACGTCGTCGGCGGCCGCGGCGCCTCCGTCGACACGCCGACCGCGGCGATCGAGGCGGTCGACCCGCGTGACGGCCGCGTCGTCGAGGCCGGCCGGCTCGCCGCGCCGCGGTCGGACCTCGCGGCGGTCTCGCTGCCGGGGCGGATCCTGCTCGCCGGCGGCCGCGGGCCGGCCGGAACCGTCGCGACGCTGTCCGAGCTGGTGCCGCGGCGCGCGACCGCCTCGCAGGCGCCCGCGCGGTACGCCGTCCCGAAGCTGCTCGACCCCGCCGACGTCTACGCCGCCGACGGGCCGGGAGGCCTGCGCGGGCCGGCACGTGACGCGCTTCCCCGCGTCTACGTGCCGAACTCGGAGTCGAACACGGTCGACGTGATCGATCCCGCGACGCGGAAGGTGGTGTCGTCGTTCGACGTCGGCGCGCTGCCGCAGCACGTCGTCCCGTCGTACGACCTCGCACATCTGTACGTGACGAACGACGTGGGGAACTCGCTCACCGAGATCGACCCGCGCACCGCGAAGCCGGTGCGCACGATCCCGGTCGCCGACCCGTACAACATGTACTTCACGCCCGACGGCCGCGACGCGATCGTGGTGGCCGAGCGCGAGAGCCGCCTCGACTTCCGAGACGCGCACACGTTCAGGCTCGTCGACTCCGTGCACACGCCGTGCGTCGGCGTCGACCACATGGACTTCACCGCCGACGGGACGAAGGCGCTCGCGAGCTGCGAGTTCTCCAGCCAGCTCCTCGAGCTCGACGTCGTGCACCGGCGCGTCGTCAAGGTGTTCGGTGGGCGCGGCCTGCGGATGCCGCAGGACGTGAAGCTGTCGCCGGACGGCCGCGTCTTCTACGTCGCCGACATGCTCGCGAACGGCGTCTGGATCGTCGGCGCCCGCAGCTTCCGGATCGTCGGCTTCGTGCACACGGGCTCCGGCGCGCACGGCCTCTACCCGAGCCGCGACGCCCGCGACCTCTACGTCTCGAACCGCGGCGAGGGCTCGATCTCCGTGATCTCGTTCCGGACGCGCCGCGTGGTGAAGACGTGGCGGATCCCCGGCGGCGGCTCGCCCGACATGGGCGGGGTCTCCGCCGACGGCAAGGTGCTCTGGCTGTCCGGGCGCTACAACGGCGTCGTGTACGCGATCTCGACCGTCACCGGGAAGCTGCTCGCGCGCATCCCCGTGGGCGCCGGCCCGCACGGCCTCTGCGTGTGGCCGCAGCCCGGCCGCTACTCGCTCGGCCACACCGGCGTGATGCGCTGACCGGCCGAAACAGTTTGGTGGACATGTCCACCAAACTGTTTCGTGCATGGGCGCGCTCGACGGGTGGCGGTTCTGTCCGCGCTGCGGCGCGGGGCTCGAGAACGCCGGCGACCACCTCCGCTGCCCGCGCTGCGGCGAGCGCTACTGGGCCAACTCGGTGCCCGGCGTGCAGGCGGTGCTGGTGCGCGACGGCCGGGTGCTGCTCGGCAGGCGGCGCTCCGATCCCGGCGCCGGCCGGTGGGACCTGCCGGGCGGCTTCCTGCACGAAGGCGAGGACGCGCTCGACGGGCTGCGGCGCGAGGTGCGCGAGGAGACCGCGCTCGAGCTCGAGCCGCTCGCGTTCTTCGGAACCTGGAACGAGCCCTACTGGGACCGCGACGTCCTCTGCCTCACCTGGCTCGCGCGCGCCCTCGAGGGCGACGAGCGGGCGGGCGACGACCTGGTCGAGCTGCGCTGGTTCGCGCAGCGCGAGCGGCCGCACGGCGAGGAGCTCGCGTTTCCGACGTTCGAGACGATCCTCACGCTCTGGGAGCGCGGAAGGGGTGGGCTGGCTCCGACCGGAAAATAGGCCGTCCGGCCCAGGAAACCGTCCGGTCGAGTGACGATGATCGCCGCATGGAAGACGGCGGCACGACACACCGCATCGAGGACGACCTGCGCCCGTCGTGGGTCGAGGAGTGGGCCGAGCACGGCATCGGCGAGATCGAGGCGTATCTCGCGAAGCACCTCGCCTTCCTCGCGTTCCTCGACGAGAGCGCGTAGCGCCCTCCGCCCTCGCGGGCGCCGGCAGCGCCGCGCGGCGTGCCGTTACGCGGCGAGCCCGAGTGCCTTCTCGAGCGAGCCCTTCGGCATGGCGCCGATCGCGGACGCCTGCGGCTGGCCCTTCTCGAACAGGATCATGAACGGGATCGACGCCACGCCGTAGCGCTGCGCCAGATCCTGCTGCTCGTCGATGTTCACCTTGACGAGCTTCACCTGGTGCTCCTCCGCGATCCGGTCGAGGACCGGCGAGACCATGTGGCACGGGCCGCACCACTCGGCCCAGAAGTCGACGATCACCTTGCCCTCGGACTCGAGGACCTCGTGCTCGAAGGTGTCGGTCGTTGCAACGGTTGCCATGGCTTCCTTCAGCTTCCTTTCTCCGTGTTTGTAGGGTCAACGTCCGCGAAGGGATCGTTCTTCCCACCCCGCTACGATCGAAAGCATGTTCACGAAGCTGCCGGACAAGCCCGACCATCCGGCGCTCGAGCTGGAGCTCCTGGAGCGCTGGGAGCGGGAGCGGACCTTCGAGAAGCTTCGCGAGCGGAACCGCGGCCGCCCCCGCTGGTCGTTCGTCGACGGGCCTGTCACCGCGAACAGGTTCTCGCTCGGCGTCCACACCGCGTGGGGCCGCACGCTGAAGGACGTCTTCCAGCGCTACAAGGCCCTCCGCGGCTTCGACCAGCGCTACCAGAACGGCTTCGACTGCCAGGGCCTGTGGATCGAGGTGGGCGTCGAGCGTTCGCTCGGGCTCAACTCGAAGCGCGAGATCGAGGAGTACGGGCTCGAGGCCTTCGCGCGCAAGTGCCGCGACGTGGTCGTCCAGTCGTCCGAGGCGCTGACCCGCGGCTCGATCCGCCTCGGCCAGTGGATGGACTGGGGCAACGACTACTTCACGTTCAGCGACACCAACATCGAGTACATCTGGAAGTTCCTCGCGATCGTCCACGAGCGCGGCTGGCTCTACCTCGGCCACCGCTCGACCGAGTGGTGCCCCCGCTGCGGCACGTCGCTCTCGCAGCACGAGCTGACGCAGGCGGGCGTCTATCAGGAGCGCGCCGACCCGTCGCTCTTCGTCCGCTTCCCGCTCCTCGACCGGCCCGGCGAGTCGATCGTCGTGTGGACGACGACGCCGTGGACGCTGCCCGCGAACGTCGCCGCCGCCGTGCACCCGGACGAGGAGTACGGGCGGCGCGAGAACGGCGAGTGGGTCGCCGTCCGCCTCAACCCCGACGACACGTTCGTCGAACGCCGCCGCGGCGCCGAGCTCGTCGGCTGGCGCTACCGCGGCCCCTTCGACGATCTCGAGCCGGGCTCGCGCGTCGAGCACCGCGTCATCCCGTGGGAGGACGTGACGATGGACCAGGGCACGGGCGTCGTGCACATCGCGCCCGGCTGCGGCGGCGAGGACTTCGAGCTGGCGCGCGTGCACGACCTGCCCGTGCTGACGCCGGTCGACGAGTCGGGCCGCTTCTACGACGACTACGGCTGGCTGCACGGGCTCTCGACGACGGACGCGGCCGACCAGATCGTCGGCAGGCTGGGGGAGACCGGCTTCCTCGTCCACGCCGGGGTCTACTCGCACGCGTATCCGCACTGCTGGCGCTGCGACACGCCGCTCATCTTCCGCATCTCGGACGACTGGTTCATCTCCGTCGACGAGCTGCGACCGACGCTGCTCGAGGAGAACGCGAAGGTCGTGTGGGTGCCCGCGTACATGGGCAAGCGCATGGACGACTGGCTGCGCAACATGGGCGACTGGAACATCTCGCGCCGCCGCTACTACGGACTGCCGCTGCCGTTCTATCCGTGCGCCTGCGGCCACCTGAACGTGATCGGCTCGCGTGCCGAGCTCGAGGAGCGGGCGCTCGAGGGGCTCGACCAGCTCGAGGAGCTGCGGCGGCCGTGGATCGACCGTGTGCCGATCCGCTGCGAGGCGTGCGGCGAGCGCGTCACGCGCATCCCCGAGGTCGGGGACGTGTGGCTCGACGCCGGCATCGTCCCGTTCGCGACGCTCGGCTGGCAGAACCCCGCGTGGGTGCCGCAGGGCTACGCGACGGGCGCCGCCCGCGGCCTCACGACCGCCGACCTGCCCGATCACGCCTACTGGGAGCAGTGGTTCCCGGCCGACTGGGTGTCCGAGATGCGCGAGCAGATCCGGCTGTGGTTCTACTCGCAGTTCTTCATGTCCGTCGCGCTCGTCGGCCGCTCGCCGTACCGGCGCGTGCTCGCCTACGAGAAGATGCTCGACGAGCACGGCCGCGAGATGCACGCGTCGTGGGGGAACACGATCCCCGCCGAGGAGGCGTTCTCCCAGATGGGCGCGGACGTGATGCGCTGGCAGTACTGCGCGCAGCCGCCCGACCGCAACCTGTTGTTCGGCTTCGGGCCCGCGCACGAGATCAAGCGCCGGCTGCTCACGTTCTGGCACTCGACGAAGTTCCTCGTCGACTACGCGACGATCGAGGGGTTCAAGCCGAGCTGGGACGCGCTGTCGCCGGAGGGCCTCGAGCTGCGGCCGCTCGACCGCTGGCTCGTCGAGCGCACGAAGCAGCTCGTCGCCGAGGCGACCGACGCGTACGAGGCGACGTTGACCGTCGACGTGATCCGCGCCTTCGACGCCTTCGTCGAGGACGTCTCGAACTGGTACATCCGGCGCTCGCGACGGCGCTTCTACTCCTTCGACGAGGCGGCGTTCCGGACGCTCTGGTTTGCGCTCGTGCAGTCGCTGCGCGTGCTCGCGCCGGTGCTGCCGTTCCTCACCGACCACCTGTGGCGCGTGCTCGTCCACGACGGGCCGGAGTCGGTGCACCTCGCGCCGTGGCCCGAGGTCGAGCCGCCCGACCGCGGCGCGCTCGACGAGATGGCGGCGGTGCGCCGGGTCGTGCGGCTCGGCAACCAGGCGCGCGCGACGTCGGGCCTGAAGCTGCGACAGCCGCTGCGGCGGCTCGTCGTGGCGGGCTCCGGCGAGGCGGCGGCGCACCTCGACGAGATCGCGAGCGAGCTCCGCGTGAAGGAGGTCGAGCTCGGCGAGGTGGACGCGGCCGAGCTGCGCGTGCGGCCGAACCTGCCGGTGCTCGGCCCGAAGCTCGGCGCCGCGCTGCGCGACGTGCGCGAGCGGCTCGCGCGCGGCGAGTTCGCAGCGCTCGACGGCGGGCGCTTCGAGGTCGACGGCCACGTCCTAGAGGCGGACGAGGTGCTCGTCGAGCGCGTGGGCCGCGAGGGCTGGGCGGTCGCGAGCGAGGACGGCGTCACCGTCGCGCTCGACACGACGCTCGACGACGAGCTGCTGCTCGAGGGGAGGCTGCTCGACCGCATCCACGAGGTGAACGTGCTGCGGCGCGAGTCGGGCCTCGAGATCACCGACCGCATCCTGCTCTGGCTGCCCGATGCCGACCTGCTCGAGCGCTACCGCGACCGGATCGCGGCCGAGACCCTCGCCGTCGCCGTCGAGCAGGGCGAGCTTCGGATCGAGAAGGCGTAGAGCCGGAAACTGTTTCGCGGACATGTCCGCGAAACAGTTTCGATTACGCCTGCGCCTCGGCGAGCGCGAGCTCGCGGCGAAGCTCGACCGGCAGCCGGAACTCGACGTCCTCGGTGACGAGGCGGTACGGCTCGATGTCGGCGACGCCGCGGTCGCGGAACCAGTCGCACACGCGCTCGACGAGCTTCTCGGGTGCCGAGGCGCCCGCGGTGATGCCGACGGTGTCGACGCCGGCGAGCCACGCCTCGTCGATCTCCGACTCGTCGTCGACGAGGTAGGCGTCGACGCCGCCCGCCCGCGCGACCTCGACGAGCCGGTTCGAGTTCGACGAGTTGCGCGAGCCGAGCACGAGCAGCAGCTCGACCTCGTCGAGCATCTCCTTCACCGCCCATTGCCGGTTGGAGGTCGCGTAGCAGATGTCCTCCTTCTTCGGCGCGTGGATGTCGGGGAAGCGGCGGCGGAGCGCGGCGATCACCTCGGCCGTCTCGTCGACGGACAGGGTGGTCTGCGTGATGTACGCGAGGCGGGTGCCCGCGGGGAAGGCGAGCGCCTCGACGTCCTCGACCGACTCGACGAGGACGATCGACTCCGGCGCCTCGCCCATCGTCCCGACGACCTCCTCGTGGCCCGCGTGGCCGATCAGCACGACCGTGTAGCCCTCGGCGGCGTACCGCCGTGCCTGCACGTGCACCTTCGTGACAAGGGGGCAGGTTGCGTCGATCGTGTGCAGCCGCTGCGCGTCCGCGTTCGCGCGCACCGAGGGCGCGACGCCGTGGGCGGAGAAGACGACGGTGCCGCCGACCGGCACCTCGGTCTCCTCCTCGACGAAGACGGCGCCGCGCGCCTCCAGCTCGCGGACGACGTGCAGGTTGTGGACGATCTGCTTGCGGACGTAGACCGGCGCGCCGTACAGCTCGAGGGCGCGCTCGACCGTCTCGACGGCGCGCTCCACGCCGGCGCAATAGCCTCGCGGCGAGGCCAGGAGGATCCGCCGGACCATTCGGCGGCCATCGTAGCCGCGGCCCTGTTAAGCCCAGGTGAGAGCGGCGGCGGCCCGTTCCCGGCGGCAGAGCGCGATTTTGCGTGTCTGACACGCAAAGGCGCTCCCGGCGGCAGAGCGCGATTTTGCGTGTCTGACACCAATCCAAAAGGTGTCAGACACGTAAAGGCGCTTCGCGCTGCCTTATAAACGAAGAAGCCCGCTGCTCGGGGGGTCGTCGCAGCGGGCCCTTCGTGATCGCTCACCGCGGGCAGTTCCGTTTGAAGGGATGCGCGCCGCGGTTCGCATCGCCCAGTGCGCGGGAAGCTAGCGCGCCCGCCCAGACAACGGAATAGGCCGAGCGGCCCATCTTTTCAACGTGCCCCCGTACGGTCCACGCGCGGTGAAGCGCGTAGCATGTGCGGCTGCCCGGTGAGCGACGCGACGCGTGCGGTCATCTTCGATGCGATACCGCTCCTGCTGGTGGCGGTGGCGTATGCGGCCGCCGCGGCGGCGGTGGGGCCGCTGCTCTGGCGCGACCGCGAGGAGGCGCATCCGCTCGACTGGGCGGTGACGCTCGTCTACCCGGCGGTCGCCGTCGCGGCCGCCGTGCTCGGCGCCGTCGTGGCCGTGAAGCAGGCTCCGATCGGGGGGCAGCTGTGGGCGGCGCCGGCCGCGGCGGCGGTTGCCCTCGTCCCGGCGCTCCTCCTGCTCGTCCGCTGGCGCGAGCGCTCCTACGTGATCGGCGGCATCGGCCGCGTGCGCGCCGCGCAACGGCGCGCCACCGCGCTCGACCGGCGCATCCAGGCGGTGTCGGAGGTCTCCGCGGCGCTCGCCCGCGCGCGCGACCCCGTCGAGGTGTGCCGTCCCCTGGTGCGCCAGGTCGCCGACCTGCTCGGCGTCGGCTTCACCGCCGTCGCGGTGGTCTCGGAGGACGGCGCGGCGGCGACCGGCGTCTACGCGGAGCAGGACGGGAACGCGGCGCCGTGGTGGGCCGACGTGCACCTCGACCTGCGGAGCGAGCCCTCGGGCATCGCCAGCGCCGTCTTCGACGCGGCGCCGGTCACGGTCTTCGACGTCTCGAGCTCGGCGCTCGTGAGCCGCCGGCTCGCGGAGCAGGTGGGCGCCGTCAGCGGCGCCTGGATCCCGATGGTCGCCGAGGAACGCGTGGCGGGCGTTCTCGTGGCGGCGGCGACCGGCCTCAAGCGCGCCTTCACGCGGGACGAGCTGTCGCTGCTGCAGGCGCTCGCCTCCGAGGCCGGGCTCGCGCTCGAGCGGCTGCGGGCCGTCGCCGCGTCCGAGGACGCGCTCGCGCGCGAGCGCGCCGCCGCCGACGTCAGCCGGCGCGTACGCGCAGAGCTCGAGCCGGACGACGTCGTCCACGTCGCCGTCGAGGAGCTCCGCAAGGCGCTCCGGCTCGAGGAGGGCGACGTCGCGATCCGCACGGAGGGAGACGGGGTGCCGATCGAGGCGCAGGGGCAGCGGGTCGGCGTCCTGTGCGTCGAGCGCGACACGCCGCTGTCGGAGGGGGAGTCGCTGCTGGTGCAGACGGTCGCGCACGAGATCGGGTCGGCGCTGCGGACGGCGCAGCTGATCGCCGAGAACCGCCGCCGGCTCGAGCAGCAGACGGCGCTGCTGCACGCCGCCCGGGTCGTCACCAGCGAGCTCGACGTCGACGCGGTGCTCGACCGCCTCGTCGAGGAGGTGACGAAGCTGCTCGACGTCGACGCCGCCGACTGCTACCTCCTCGACGCGCGCCACGGCGTACTGCGGTGCGCGGCCGTGCACGGGCTCGACGAGACGGTGGTCGGCTTCGAGTTCGCGGCGACGCGCGGCCTCGCGGGCGAGTCCCTGCGCGTCGGCGCGCC
This sequence comes from Gaiellaceae bacterium, assembly GCA_035652835.1. Lineage (GTDB taxonomy): Bacteria > Actinomycetota > Thermoleophilia > Gaiellales > Gaiellaceae > PALSA-600. The sequence goes on along the minus strand of DASRDA010000002.1, from coordinate 51,836 downwards.
AGTGCTGGGCGACGACTACCACGTGCTCGCGACGAGCGTCCCGCACCCCGCGTACGCGGAGTTCACGCGCGCGATGGTCGCGCCGATGACGTGGCTGGGGCAGACGTGGGGCGTGCTCGGCGTCGGCGTCCGCGACGCCGAGCACCGCTTCGACGCCGCGGACGTCGAGCTCCTCGAGGCCTTCGCCTCGCTGGCCTCGCTCGCGCTCCGGAACGCCGAGAGCTTCGCCGAGCGCACGCGTCAGGCCCGCGTGCAGCGCGGCTTCTACCGCGTCTCGTCCCTGCTCGCCGAGCCGGTGTCGCTGGCAGAGACGTACGTCGCGGCGGCGCAGGCGGCGACCGAGGCGCTGGGCGGCGACTTCGCCTCGGTGCTCGTCGACGCGGGCGGCCCGCTCGAGGTCGAGGCCGGCTACGAGCTGCCCGCCGAGGTGCGGGCGCTCGAGCCGCCCCCGGCGCTCGTCGAGTCGACGCGGGGCGGAGGCGTCGTCGCGGCTTCCGATGTCGCCGGCGACGACCGCTTCGACGGCGCGTGGAAGGCCGCGCCGTTCGCGTCCCTGCTCGCGATTCCCGTCGGGTCGGAGCCGCCGGCGATCGTCGTCGTCTTCTGCCGCGAGCGGCGCACGTTCTCCGAGGACGACCTCGAGCTGGCGCACCAGCTCGCCGGCGCCGCGAGCGGCGCGCTCGACCGGGCGCGGATGTTCGAGGCCGAGCGCACGGCGCGCTCGCTGTCGCAGCAGCTCGCACGCGCCGGCGGGCTGCTCGCGACCGAGCTCGACCCGACGGCCGTCGGCGGCGCGATCGTCGAGGAGGCGTCCGAGCTGCTGCACGCGGACGCGGCGGCCCTCGCGACGCTCGAGGGCGACGAGCTGGTCGTGGTCGCCGCGGTGGGCGACGGCGCGGACGGGGTGGTCGGCGCGCGCTCCTCGGCGACCGGCTGGGCCGGGGGCGACGTCGTCCAGGCGCGCGGCCCGGTCGCGCACGCGGACGCCGGCGACGATCCGGCGCTCGTCGAGGCCGACGCGCTGCTCGCGCACGGCCACCGCGCGTACCTCGGCGTGCCGCTGCTCGGCGGCATCGACGCGCCGCTGCAGGGCGTGCTCTCCGTGTACTCGCGCGCGCCGCGTGTCTGGCGCGAGGAGGAGATCCAGGCGCTCGCGCTTCTCGCCGCGAACGCGTCCGCCGCGCGCGCGAATGCGGAGCTGTACACGCGTGTGGCGGTCGAGCGCGAGCAGAGCGTCGCGATCCTCGCGAACATCGCCGAGGGCGTGGTGGCGGTCGACCGGGAGGGCCGCGTCGTCCTCTGGAACGCCGCCGCCGCCGAGATCACCGGCGTTCCCGCCTCGGAGGCGCTCGGCCGCACGCCCTCGCAGGTGCTGCAGCGCGACCTCGAGTCGGAGACGGGCGGCACGAACCGGCTCGTCTCGATCCCGCGCGCCGGCGAGGAGGTCTGGCTGTCGCTGTCGGAAGCGATCATGCGCGACCCGTCGGGCGCGCCGGCCGGGCGCATCTTCGCCTTCCGCGACATCTCGGCCGAGCGCGCCGTCGAGCAGATGAAGACCGACTTCGTGTCCGCGGTCTCCGTCGAGCTGCGAACGCCGCTGACGTCGATCTACGGGTTCGCGCAGACGCTGCTGCGCGGCGACATCGCTTTCAGCGACGACGAGCGGCGGACGTTCCTCGCGTTCATCGCGCGCGAGTCGGAGCGGCTCACGGAGACCGTCGACGCCCTCATCGACGTCGCGCGCCTCGACAGCGGCGGCCTCGGCGCCGCGCTCGCGCCGACGGACGTCGGCGCCGTCGTGCACGAGGTGATCGCGGGCGCCGAGCGCACGGCGAACGGACACCGCTTCGTCGCCGACCTGGGCGCGGGCGAGCTGTCGGCCGCGGCCGACCCGGCGATGCTGCGGCAGGTGCTCGACCAGCTCGTCTCGAACGCCGTGAAGTACTCGCCGAGCGGCGCGACCGTCACCGTGAGCGCGCGCCGCAACGGGGACGCCGTCGAGGTCGCCGTCGCCGACGAGGGCACCGGCGTGCCTGCGGCGGAGCGCGACCGGATCTTCTCGAAGTTCTACCGGGCCGGCGACGTGCAGGCCCACGGCACCGGCCTGGGCCTCTTCATCGCCCGCGGCCTCGTCCGCGAGATGGGCGGGCGCATCTGGGTCGACGCGCGCGAGGGCGGCGGCGCGCGGTTCACCTTCGAGCTTCCGCTGTCGCACCCATAATGCCGGGGTGAGCGCGACGCGCGTGCTGGTGATCGACGACGAGGCGCCGATCCGCCTCCTCTGCCGCGTCAACCTCGAGGCCGAGGGGCTGGAGGTGCTCGAGGCGGCGGACGGCCCGGGCGGGCTGGAGAAGGCGCGGGCCGAGCAGCCCGACGTGATCCTGCTCGACGTGATGATGCCGGGGCTCGACGGCTGGCGCGTCGCCGAGGAGCTGCTCGACGACGAGCGCACCGCCGGCATCCCGATCGTGTTCCTCACGGCGCGCGCGGAGCTCCGCGATCGCGCGCGCGGGCTCGACCTCGGCGGCGTCGACTACGTGACGAAGCCGTTCAACCCGGTCGAGCTGGCGCCGCTCGTGCGCGGGCTGCTCGAGCGGGTCGCGGCCGGCGAGCGCGACGAGCTCCGCCGCGAGAAGCTCACCGAGCTGCGCGCGATGCTCGACCGCGGCTGACCGGTCGCCGCGCCCTCGGCCTACACTGCGACCGCCGGGACGTAGCTCAGCCTGGTCAGAGCGCTGCTTTTGGGGAGCAGAGGCCGAAGGTTCGAATCCTTCCGTCCCGATTTCGCGCGTTCCTCGCCGACGGCGGCGAGGAAGGTTCAGAGCTGCCAGGTGCCGCCGCGGAGGATGGCGACGGCGTCGCCGTCGGCGGTGACGCCGTCGACCTCCAGCTCGTCGCTCCCGATCATGAAGTCGGTGTGGAGGCTCGAGGTGTTGACGCCGCGCTCGAAGCGCTCCTCGGGCGACAGGCCGTCCACCCACGGCACCGCCTTGAAGATCGCGGAGCCGAGGGCGATGTGCGACGACGCGTTCTCGTCGAAGAGCGTGTCGTAGAAGACGATCCCGGTCTGGCCGACGCGCGAGTCGCGGTCGACGAGCGCCACCTCGCCGAGGCGCCTGGCTCCGTCGTCGGTCGCGACGTGCGTGCGCATCACCTCCTCGCCGGACGACGCGCGCAGGTCGACGAGTCGGCCGCCTTCGAAGCGGATCTCGAGGTCGCGGACGATCGTTCCCTGGATCTGGAGCGGCAGCGTCGACCGAACCGTCCCCTCGACGCGACGCGCGTCCGGCGCGGTGAACACCTCCTCGGTCGGCATGTTCGCCACGTGCTCGATGCCGCGCGACTCGTCTTCCGCCGCGAGCCAGTCGCCCTCGGGGTGCAGCCCGATCTCGAGGTCGGTCCCCGGCCCGCGGTAGCGGAGCCGGTCGAAGCGCCGCTCGTTGAGCGCCTCCGCGCGACGGCTCAGGCGCGCGATGTGCTCGCGCCAGGCGGCGACGGGGTCCGGCTCGTCGAGGCGCACGGCGGTCGCGACCGCGTCCCAGAGGCGCTCCACGTCCGGCTCGCCGAAGACGGTGCGCGCCCAGCCCTCGTTGGGGAAGGCGACGATCGTCCAGTTGCAGAGCCCGTCGGTGAGCTTCAGCGACTCCTCGGAGACCTCGCGCATCCGCGCCTTGCCGACGCGCGCGCCGTCGAGGTCGGCGTAGATCTCCGGCTCGGGATTGCCGCTGATGGCGCAGAGCGCGCCGCCCGTCTCGCCGAGTTCCCGGTACCGCTGGACGAGCCAGGGGGGCGAGTAGTCGAGGACGTCCTCGGGCGCGAGCTCGATGTGGGCGCGCCGCACGTGCTGGTCGACGTAGTGGACGTCGACGTAGCGCGCGCCCGCCTCGTAGCCGGCGGCGGTGATCGCACGCACGAGCGGAGCGTGCTCGAGGAGGGCGTTGACTGCGAGCGTCTGGCCCGGCTGCAGGTTCAGGCCGACCCGCACCGCGAGGCGCGCGTAACGCTCGAGCCGATTGTCGGCCGTGGGCATGGCGGCGAACCATACAGAGGGGTGGGTGCGCGACCGAGAGCGAGCCGCCGCGCGCCGTACACTGACCCGCCGTGCGCAAGCTGGTCGTGGTCCTCGGCGCGGTCGCGGTCGTCGCCGCCGCGTGTGGGAAGCCGTCGGCGAAGGTCTACAGCGAGGTGCGGAGCCGCGCCTGTTTCCGCGAGCACGGCATCCGCGTAGGTCCTCCTCCGGCGACCGACTTCATCGCTTCGACCGCCCTCGGCGGCTCGTTCCGGGCGCGCCTCCGGCCGAACTTCGTCACCGTCTCGTTCGGCGATACGGTCGGCGACGCGGAGAACCTCGACCAGGCCTACCGGCGCGTGCACGCGAGGAACGTGGGCATCGACGACGTCCTGCGCCTGCAGGGGAACGCAGTCATGCTCTGGCAGCAGCATCCGACCGACGACGAGCTCTCCCTCGTCCAGGGCTGTCTCAAGACGTGAAGACGGCTCCTTCCTCGGCGAGGAACTGCCGGAACCAGTAGAGGAACACGGCGAAGAACACCGCCGCCTGCTCGCTCGCCATCGTGACGCCGGCGATCTGCTGGTCGGCGAGCGGGCTCAGCCCCCAGACGCGCGGCCGCGCGTGCACGTAGAACGGGTAGGCCGGGCTGGGAAGGAGCGCGAGGAGCAGCCCGAGCGGCGAGGCGAGGACGAACGCGGCGAACGCGTACACCGCCCTTCGGCCGGACGCGAGCCTCCGCGGCACGTCGTGCAGGAGCGGCCACCACACGAGGAGGCCGGTGCCGAAGTAGCAGGCGTGCTCGACGTGGATCAGCCAGGACTGGTGGTGCAGCGCCGCGTCGTAGACGGGCGGCGCGTGCCACGCGTAGTAGTCGCCGAGCCAGAGCGGGAGCGCCACGGCCGGTTGCGTGAGCGCGCGCCAGGCGTCGAGTCGCGCGAGGCGCTCGGCCATCGGCGCCGACACGCCCAGCACCGCGAAGAACGGCGCCCACTCGGCCAGGATCACGTTCTGCAGCAGGTGCGCGGTGAGCAGGTAGTGGAGGCCGAGGTGGTGGAGTGGCGTCCAGAACGCCACGGCGAGCAGCGCCATCGAGGCCGCGTACGAGGCGATGCGCCACCTCGGGGCGCCGTACCGCCCGACCGCGAACAGGTAGAGCAGCGCCAGCACCGGGATGACGACCGTCGTGTCGACGTCCGCCTGCCAGGCGTACGGCGAGTGGGCGTGCGCGAGGAGCACCGATCCCAATGGTGTCTGACACCGCAGGTGTCAGACACCGGGTCTGCGGCGAGAGCGAGCTGAAACTGTTTCGCGGCGACGCCGCGAAACAGTTTCGATCACTGAAGAGCGCGGCCGCCGATGGTGTCTGACACCGCAGGTGTCAGACACCGCTTCAGTCGTCACGAGGGGCCGCCGGGGCTAGTCGAGCCACTCGGGACGCTCGAAGCCGCCGTACTCCTGTATGGAGCCGTAGATCGTCTGGACGATCCTGCTGCTGTGGACCATGAGCGCGCAGGTGCCGTACGGCAGCTTGTTCACGCGTTTCTTCTGGCTGTACTTCGAGTAGACGTTCACGATCGAGCGTCGGAGGGACGCTCGCGGCAGTTCGAGCCGTGAGAGCCAGAAGTCCTCGATCTCGCGTGGGCGCTCGATATGGTCGGCGAAGAGGTTGCAGCGGATGCTCATCTTGCCGTGGTCGACGCCGAACTCGGTGCGGAGGAATCTCGCGAAGAAGGCGACGACCTCCGGGTCCGCGTTCGTCAGCTTCACGGTATTCCGCTGCTTCGACCCCTCGGCCCAGTACAGCATGCAGCCGGCCGCGTAGGACGCACCTCGCTCACGCGCGAGCCGGCGCCCTTCACCCTGATAGACGAGCCGCTGCTGCCGGGCTGCATCGGCCTTCCGCTTCCCCGCGACGAGCGGCCCGAGGCGAGTCCGCTCGACGAGGCGGCTCAGCTCGTCGGGTCCCAGCCGGACGTCTCTGACCCAGAGGCTGACCGATGAACGCGAGACGCCGAGTTCCCGCTCGATCTCCTTCACGGACCAGCCCCGGGCGCGGAGGTCCCGTGCCCTTGCCTTCTCCTCCGTTTTCAAGGAGGACAACCTAGCGGAGGCGTCGGACGAATCGGAGAAGCGCCCGGCCGGAGTCGAACCGGCGACCAGAGGGTGGAATCCTCTCGTGATACCGCTTCACCACGGGCGCGCGGTGGCGACAGCGTAGCGTCCCCCGGATGGAGGTATCCAGGGTCCGCGCCGACGAGTGGGAGGCGCTCCGCGACCTGCGCCTGCGCGCTCTCGCAGACGCTCCCGACGCGTTCCGCGCGACGATCGCGGAGGCGCGAGAGCGGCCGGAGGAGTGGTGGCGCGAATGGGCGCGCGACTCGGCCGAGAGCGACGAGCGGGCGATGTTCGTCGCGAGGCTCGACGGCCGCCCGGTCGGCCTCGCCGGCGTCTACCACGACGAGGGCGTCTGGAACATCGTCGCGATGTGGGTTGCGCCGGAGGCCAGACTCGCCGGCGCGGGCCGTGCGCTCCTCGATGCCACCGTTGCCTTCGCGCGGGAGAACGGCGGTGAGGTGATCGAGCTCGACGTGACCGACGGCAACGCAGCCGCCCGCCGCCTGTACGAGTCGTGTGGATTCGTCGAGACAGGTCGCTCGGACCCGCTACGTATGGGATCGCCGCTCGTCGTCCGCGCGCTGCGGCTCGAACGAAGCTAACGCAGCCGGTCGGCGAACGGCTCGAGCTCGTGGGCGTGGAGCCCGATCCGACCGGCCTCGAGCGCCTCCTTCACGTCCCGCGCGAGCTGCCGCCCCTCGCCGTCCTGGTCGGGGTCGAGCACGGTGCTGACGCTCGCCACCACCGACCGCCCCTCGTGCAGCTGCAGGTCGACCGTCGTCAGCTGCGACTTGTCCTCGATGTACGGGTCGTCGGGCACGCCGACCCAGACGGTCACCGTGCCGCCCCCGGGAAGCGCAGCGTGCTCGACGACGGGCGCGGTCCGCAAGCTCATCCCTCCGGAACCTAACAACGTCCGGCGGTCGCGTGATGCTCCGAGGCGTGAGCGCGTACCGCGTCGTCGACCTGCGCCCGCGGACGATCCTGCGAGTCCTGCTGATCGTCCTGGCCGTGGGGATCGTGCTGGAGGTCGTCTGGATCTCCCGGCACGTGCTCTCGTGGGTGGTGATCTCGCTGTTCCTCGCGCTGGCGCTCGACCCGCTCGTCGGGTGGATCGAGCGGCGCACGGGCCTCGGCCGCGGTTCGGCGATCGCGATCGCGTACCTGCTCGTCCTGATCGTGATCGTCGGCGTCGGCGCGACGTTCGTGCCGAAGCTGATCGACGAGGTGAACGGCTTCGTCCAGGCGCTCCCGAACTACGTCCACGACCTGACGCACGGACGCGGCCGGCTCGGCTTCCTCGAGCGCAAGTATCACATCGTCGAGAAGGTGCGGGAGCAGGTGAAGGACGGGGGCGCGAAGCGGCTGCTCGGCCTTTCGGGCGCAGCGCTGTCGGTGACGAAGAGCGTGATCACGATCGTCGCTGCGACGGTGACGATCGTCTTCCTGACGTTCTTCATGCTGCTCGAGGGGCGCGACTGGATGGAGCGCATCTACTCGCTGCTGCCGGAGCGCTCGCGCCCGCGCTGGCGGCGCGTCGGCCACGACATCTACCGCACCGTCGGCGGCTACGTCACCGGGAACATCCTCATCAGCCTGATCGCCGGCGCCTCGATCACGGTCGTCCTCCTGATCATGGGCGTGCCGTACGCCGTGGCCCTCGGGCTCGTGGTCGCGTTCCTCGACCTGATCCCGCTCGCGGGCGCGACGATCGCCGGCGTGATCGTCGCGATCGTCGCCTTCCTGCACTCGATCCCGGCGGGGATCGTCGTCGTCTCCTTCTTCGTCGTCTACCAGCAGATCGAGAACCACTTCCTGCAGCCCGTCATCTACGGCCGCACCGTGCAGCTCTCGCCGCTCGCCGTCCTGATCTCGGTGCTGGTCGGCGCAGAGCTGGCGGGCATCCTCGGCGCGCTCGCGGCGATCCCGGTTGCCGGCGCGCTGCAGGTGATCGTGCGCGACCAGCTCGCGGCGCGGCGCGGCGTCGTCCTGCCGCCGGAGACGGCGGTGACCGAGGCGGCGCCCCGGCCCGAGCCTGGCTGACCGGGGTAGGTCCGCCGGCCGGCGAAGATGCGTCGATCGGCCGATGTGCCTCCTCCGGGCGCCTGCCGATGCTTGCCCCCGTGCCCAGGTGGCTCGGAAGGCCGGGATTGGTGGTCGCGCTGCTGGTCGTCCTCGCGGCGCCGTTCGCCGTGTCAGCGGCCGCCGCGCCCGCGCAGGCGCGGCCCGGCTTCGCGGCGGCGGCCTTCGACCGCGGCATCCTCGGGCAGCTCAATGCCGTCCGCGTCCTGCACGGCCTCGCCCCGCTCGCCCCGAACGCGGAGCTGGACGACTCGGCGGCCGCGCACAGCAGCGAGATGGGCGCGGTCGGCTACTTCGAGCATCGCTCCGCGGACGGGACGACCTTCTGGCAGCGGATCGAGCGCTGGTACGGCGACGCGGGCTACGGCTTCTGGTCGGTCGGCGAGAACCTGCTCTGGTCGTCGCCCGACGTGACGCCGGCGCAGGCGCTCGCGATGTGGATGCGGTCGCCCGAGCACCGCGCGAACATCCTCGCGCCGCGCTGGCGCGAGGTCGGCATCGCCGCCGTGCACCTCGATTCCGCGCCGGGGCTCTTCCGCGGCCTGCCGGTCACGATCGTCACCACCGACTTCGGCGTCCGGCGGTGACCGGCGGGCGCCGGGGTTACCCTTCGGGCCCGCGCCCGTAGCTCAGCGGACAGAGCGACGGCCTTCTAAGCCGTGGGTCGGAGGTTCGAATCCTCCCGGGCGCGTCATGATCGCGCCGCCGGCCGACGAGCAGCCGTTCCGCACCGATCTCGACTACTACGAGGGCCGGGCCGAGGGCATCGCGACCACGAGCGGCGTCGGCGTCGAGGAGGCGCGGCGGGAGCTCGCGCGCCGGCACGGGCTGGACGGCTGGGACGAACTGTGCCGGCGCCTGGCCGCCCTCGACAGCGGCGACTCGCCGCCGACGCCGTTCATGCTCGCGTACCGCGCCCTGGAGGCAGGGGATGCCCAGGAGCTCAGCCGGCTCCTCGACGAGCACCCCGAGCTCGTCCACGTGCGCGGCACGAACGGCAACGACCTGCTGGGGATGGCTTCCCGCCCGGAGTTCGTGCGCCTGCTGCTCGACCGCGGCGCGGATCCGAACCGCGGCAACGACTACGGCTGGACGCGGCTCCACGGGGTGGCGTACGCGAACGACCGCGCCGCGGCGGCGCTGCTCCTCGACGCCGGCGCCCGCACCGACCTCTCCGCGCGCGGGGACGGCGGCACGCCGCTCGTCGTGGCGCTGTTCTGGGGGCACCGCGAGGTCGTCGACCTGCTCGGCCGCGAGCCGCGCAACCTGCGCGTCGCCGCCGGGCTCGGCGACGTCGAGCTGATCCGGGAGCTGGCAGGCACGCCGCAGGCGGGCGCGCACCGCGGTTTCTACCGGCCGCACGGCGGGTTTCCGGCGTGGACGCCTTCCGACGATCCGCAGGAGGTGCTCGACGAGGCCCTCGTGTGGGCGGCGAAGGCCGACCGCGTCGAGGCGATCCGCGCGCTCGTCGAGCTCGGCGCGCGCGTCGAGGCCGACCCCTACCGCGGCACGGCGCTCGCATGGGCGGCCGCGAACGGCCGCGTCGCGGCGATCGACGCCCTGCTCGAGCTCGGCGCCGATCCGAACGGACGCTCCACCTTCGGCGGCCCCGACCACGGACAGGGCGCGACGGCGCTCCACCTCGCCGCGCAGGCGGGAAGGCGCCCCGCGGTCGAGCGGCTGCTGGCGGCCGGGGCGGATCCCTCGCTGCGCGACGACCTGCACGGCGGCACCGCCGCGGGGTGGGCGTCGTTCGGCGGCCACGACGAGCTCGCGGCCCTGCTCGACGCGGCGGCCTGAGCCGTCTACGCCGTTGCGAGCCGCAGCAGCGGCCGCAGCGACAGGGCCTGCACCGCGAAGGCGATTCCGAACGCGAGCGCGAACGCGGCCGCGGTGCCAGCGGCGACCAGCGTCAGCGCAAGCGCCGAGTAGAAGCAGACGAACGAGAAGAGCCCGACGAGCAGGCCGCGCAGGACGAGGATCGCGCCGGCCGGGCCTTCCAGCCGCTGCGCGAACGCGGCCAGCACGACGGAGTAGAGCGGGTACACGGCGAGCAGCCCGCTGAGGCGCGGGCCGAACGTCGTCGCGAGCGCCGTCAGCGCAAGCAGGAAGGCGGTCGCCGCCACGGCGCGGGCGGGCACGTCCCAGCGGGAGGGCAGCCGCTCCGGCGCGGCCCCGCGCGGAACGTGGGGGACGAGGGCGAGGCCGGCGACGAGCGACCCGGCCGCGGCCGTCCCGAGCGGCAGCACGACGTCGGGCCGGGCGTCGAGCGGGAGCGCTTCGAGCACGGCCGCCACCGCGGCGAAGCACGCCGAGCCGACGGCCACCGCGGCCGGCCAGCGCGCCCGGCGCGCGGTCGCCGCGTAGCCGACGCAGAACGCGACCTCGGCGATCGCGCCGCCCAGCGATCCGACCGCGCCGCGCGCGGCGAACCGGGTTCCGTGCTCGACGGCGAAGAACGCGGCGATCGGCCCCGACGTCAGCGGCAGCCCGATCAGCCATCCGGACGCGAGCCGGCCGTAGCGCCGTCCCGCGATCGTCGCGAGGACGACGATCGCCGGCGTCAGCGCCAGCTTCACGAGCAGGAGCACGCCCACCAGTTTGCATCCCCCGGCTCCGGGAAGGCTCGGTTCCGGTTCACGAGAGACGAGGAGGTCACATGGCCGAGCAGAAGCTCGCGGGAAAGACGGTCGCGATCATCGCGGCCGACATGGTGGAGCGCGTCGAGCTGGTCGAGCCGCGCAAGGCGCTCGAGGAAGCCGGCGCCAAGACGGAGCTGATCTCGCTGAAGCCCGGGAAGATCCGCTCGTTCGACCACTTCGACCCGGCCGACGAGGTCCCGGTCGACAAGGCGATCGAGGAGGTCGACGCGTCCGACTACGACGCGCTGATGATCCCCGGCGGCGTCGGCAACCCCGACCAGCTCCGCGGCGACGAGAACGTCGTGTCGTTCGTGCGCGAGTTCTTCGAGCACGGCAAGCCGGTGGCGGCGATCTGCCACGGCCCCTGGGTGCTGGTGGAGGCGGACGTCGTGCGGGGGCGCAAGGTGACGTCGTGGCCGACGCTGCAGACCGACATCCGCAACGCCGGCGGCAACTGGGTCGACGAGGAGGTCGTGGTCGACCAGGGTCTGGTCACGAGCCGCAAGCCGGACGACATCCCGGCGTTCTCGAAGAAGATGATCGAGGAGTTCTGCGAGGGCGTACACGCGAAGCAGCGCGAGAAGACGGCGTCGGCGAGCTGAGCGACGCCGCGCTCCTCGACCTCGACGGAACGCTCGTCGACGCGAACTACCAGCACGCGTTCGCCTGGTACCGCGCGTTCCGGCGTTTCGACATCGTCGTGCCGATGTGGCGGGTGCACCGCCACATCGGCATGGGCGGCGACCAGCTCGTCACGGCGGTCGCCGGCGAGGACGTCGAGCGGCGCCTCGGCGACCGCCTCCGCGACGCGTCGCGCGAGGAGTTCGCGCGGCTGCGCGACGAGTGCGTGCCGCTGGAGGGGGCGCGCGAGCTCGTGGAGGAGCTTTCACGCCGCGGCCACCGCGTCGTCCTCGCCTCGTCGTCGAACAGCGACGACCTCGAGCACTTCGTCGACCTGCTCGGCGTCCGCGACACGGTCGACGGCTGGACGACGAGCGACGACGTCGAGCGCACGAAGCCGCATCCCGACGTGGTGCACGCCGCGCTCGAGAAGGCGGGGACGCGGGATGCCGTGATGGTCGGCGACTCGCGCTGGGACGTCGAGGCGGCCGCGAACGCGGGCCTGCAGACGGTCTGCGTGATCACCGGCGGCTGGTCGGAGCAGGAGCTGCGCGACCACGGCGCCGTCGCGGTGTTCGACTCGCTCGTCGAGCTGCGCGAGTGCCTCGACTCGACGCCGCTACGATGACCGCCGCACGGTGGCAGTAGCTCAGTTGGTAGAGCCCCGGGTTGTGGTCCCGGTGGTCGTGGGTTCGAGTCCCATCTGCCACCCCTGACCGAGGGGTTCGACTACGAGCAGGCGGTGCACGAGGCGCTGGCGTCGCTGCCGGCCGAGCTGCGGGGCGCGATCTCGAACGTCGCGATCGTCGTGGAGGACGAGCCGCCGCCGGGGGAGCGGCTGCTCGGGCTCTACGAGGGCGTGCCGCTGACGAGCCGCGGCAGCGGCTACGCGGGCGTCCTGCCGGACAAGATCACGCTCTACCGCGGCCCCCTCGAGCGGCTCGCCCGCGGCGACGCGGCGCGGCTGCGAGGCGAGGTGCGTCGCGTCGTCCTGCACGAGGTCGCGCACCACTTCGGGATCAGCGACGAGCGCCTGCTCGAGCTCGACAGGTATTGATCCCGCGGGTGCCCGCGCTACGCTTTCCGCCGCTGCGGCCCCGTAGCTCAGAGGACAGAGCGGGAGCCTTCGAAGCTCCGTGCGCAGGTTCGATTCCTGCCGGGGCCACTCGGTCGTTTATCCGAACGTTTCTACGACCCGCGCCAGGGGCGAATCTGCGCGAGCTTCGACTGGCGCTTCGGCACGAGCGCTGACGCTAACGCAGGCGGAACCTTCCCCGAACGGGTGAAGGAGCCGCGTGCCGCCGGTCCTATGTTCACTCTTGAAGGAGATGAGCGGGACACACCCGCTCGATCCCTGGGATTGAGAGAAGAGGATGAAGGGCGATCGGACTGTTGACGTGCTTGCGGCTTATCGGCGGCTCCTCACTGACGGTGCATTGCGGATGCACGCGACGGACGCGACCTTCGAGCTCGTGCCGAGCTTGATGGAGAGAGCGGCAAGCGACGGCTTCGCGGCAGCGACCGAGCATCTTGTCTACGGCGACACGGAGTGGGAGACGGGAGAACTCCTCGAGCTGGTCGGTCTGACTGACACTGAGCAGTGGTCACCAGCGGCGCAGGGCTGGGAAGAGACCGTTGCACGTGCCCGAGAGCGGCTCGAGCGCGACTGGCAAACGGCGCGCACCCGAGCACGCGCAGACCACTCGGAAGCTGAGAGACGCGCACGCCTGGAACTGATCGCCGAACTGCTCGCCGACGCGGAGGAGATGGTCGATCGTCTGCACACGCCGACGCCTTCGATGCAGGGGCTCAAGCCCGGCGAGTCTCTCGTCCACCCGACCGACGAGGACTACGCGCACTGGTCGCGCGAGAGCAAGGCGGGCCGCCTACCGCCGGAGGCCTGGTACATCACGACGAAAACCCTCAGCAAGGACCTGAGCGCCTGGGTCTCGCTCGGCGGTCACGACCTGGCCGCCTGCGAAGAAGTCACCCGCATCCATTGGCGCGAGCCTGCGGAGCACAAGCACGCCCTTATCGCGGCAGCTCAACGCGAGATCGGTATCAGCGCGCCCGCGGAACGCCGGCGTCAGCCCGAGCGCTGGTTCGGCATCGGAGCGGGGCCGTTCTCCCCCTGACGCTGACGATCACGGCGGGTCGCGCTGCACCTCGAAGGAACAATTCCTTTTCCCCCCGCAGACGAGCGATTCCTGGCGGGAGTCCTTCGCAGGTTCGATTGCTGCCGGGCCACTCGCGGCTCCGCGGCTGTCAGCCGACGGGCGCCGCAGCCCGCGAGCGCCTGCCCGCGCGCGCGGCACGGAGCGCGAAGCTCGTCATCGAGCGCCCGAGCTTCTGCGCGTCGCGCACGACGGCGTCGAGCGCGTTCGCGAACCAGTCGAGGTCGTCCTCGCCGATCGTCAGCGGCGGCAGGCCCTTCACGATGTTGACGCGGTGGCCCGCCACCTGGCTGAGGATGCGGTGCTCGGTGAACAGGGGCACGACGATCAGCTGCGCGAAGATCCCCGGCTGCACGCGCTCGAGCATGCGCCAGGTCGCCGAGCGGGCGGCCGGCTCGCCGAACTCGATCGCCCACATCAGCCCGAGCCCGCGCACGTCCTTCACCACGGGGTAGCGCTCGCCGAGGACGCGTGTCCGGTCGAGCAGCAGCTCGCCGAGCCGGGCGGACCGGTCGAGCAGCCTGCGCTCGTCGAGCTCGCGCAGCGTCGCGAGGCCGGCGACGCACGCCAGGTCGTTCGGGGCGAACGTCGAGCCGTGGCTGAACGCGTTCTCGAGCGAGTCGAAGACCGCCTCGTACACGCGGTCGCTCATCAGCAGCGCGCCCACCGGCACGTAGCCGCCGGAGAGCGACTTCGCGACCGGCATCAGGTCGGGCTCGAGGCCCCAGTGCTCGCCGGCGAAGAGGCGGCCGGTGCGCCCGAAACCGGTCTGCACCTCGTCGACGCAGAACAGCGTCCCGTAGCGGCGGCACAGCTCCTGCGCGCCCTCGAGATAGCCGGCCTCCGGCAGGTGGACGCCTTTGCCGAGGATCGGCTCGACGATGAAGACCGCGACGTCCTCACGTGCGAGCTCCGCCTCGAGCGCGCCCAGGTCGTTGAACGGGACCCGCGCGATGCCGGGGAGGTACGGGCCGAAGCGGTCGGTGAACGCCGCTTCGCCGTTGACGGACAGTGAGCCGAGCGTGAGCCCGTGGAACGCGTGCTCGACGCAGACGATCCGCTGCCGGCGCGTCGCGGCGCGGCCGAGCTTCAGCGCCGCCTCGACCGACTCGGTGCCGCTCGAGGTGAAGAGCGCCTTGCCGATCGAGGCGGGCGCACGCCGCACCAGCTCTTCCGCGAGCAGCGGCGTGAGCGGGGAGACGCCCATCTGCGGCGCGCTCGGCGTCTCGAGCTCCATCGCCTCGACCAGCCACTCGCGCACGCGGGCGTTGTTGCGGCCCACGTTGAACATGCCGAAGCCGCCGAGCCAGTCGAGGTACCGGTTCCCCTCGTCGTCGAACAGGTATGCGCCCTCGGCCCGCGCCCAGCGGCGGTCGAAGCCGATCGTGCGCAGCACGCGCACCATCTGCGGGTTGACGTACTCGGAGAAGCCGTCGAGCGCGTCGATCGTGCGCGACGCCAGCAGCTCGGCGAGCTCTCCGCTCATGCACTGACTTTAGCCCCGGATACGCTTCGTCCTCCGTGCGGGCGTGGCGGAACCGGTAGACGCGCCGGCCTTAGGAGCCGGTGCTCGAGAGAGCGTGGGGGTTCGAGTCCCTCCGCCCGCATGGCCGGAAAGGTGTCCGACACCGAGGGTGTCGGACACCACTCGCTTGGCCTACGATCGCCCCATCTTCGACGGCTGCCCGCTGGACGTCTTCTCCGGCGCGGGGTCGCCGCGGGTCGCGTCCCGCCTCGCGCTCGCGAGCTATCGCGAACGTCATGCGGTTCTCCGGATGGAGGCGAACGTCGCAGGGTCCGGCGGCACGGAGAAACTCGCGAACCTGGTTCGCGACTCAGTCACGAACCAGGTTCGGCATGCAACGCCATAGCCGATTCCGCCGAAACCCGCGAACCAGGTTCGGGCATGCAAGGCCGCAGCCGATCCCGCGGACACCCGCGAACCTGGTTCGTGACTCGGTCACTGACCAAGCTCGGGTAGGCAAGGCGGCACGGAGAAACTCGCGAACCTGGTTCGCGACTCCGTCGCGAACCAGGTTCGGCATGCAACGCCATAGCCGATTCCGCCGAAACCCGCGAACCAGGTTCGGGCATGCAGGGCCGTAGCCGATCCCGCGGACACCCGCGAACCTGGTTCGTCTTCGACGAACCAGGTTCGGGCATTCACGGCAAGACCGTGAGCACCTCGTCGAGCGGCCGCCGGTCCTTCGCGGGCGGCTCGGTGACCCGCGGGCCGAGATGGATCAGCGACACGACATGCTCGTCCTCGCCCAGGCCGAGCAGGTGCCGCGGCTCCGGCTCGCGCAGCGCGGCCGGCGTGCGCCAGTAGGAGGCGAGGCCGCGCGCGGTCGCCGCGAGCAGCACCGCGTACACCGCGCACGCGACCGCGTGCAGGTCCTCCTCGTCCGTCAGCGGATCGCCGGAGAGCTTTGCCGTCGCGAGCAGGAGCGTCGGCGCGCGCTGCAGCTTCGTCGCCTCCCTGCCGCCGACCGCCGCCTCCAGCCGCGCGCGGGTCGCCGGGCCGAGCAGGCGGAAGCGCCAGGGCTGCGTCAAATGGTGGTTCGGCGCGCATCGAGCGAGGTCGAGCAGCTCGCGCACGGTCGCTTCGTCGAGCGGTTCCGCGCCGAACTGCTTGTGCGTCCGACGCGCTCGAATGGCGGTCGCCAGGTCCACCCGCGGCACGCTACCCGTCTGCTCTAATGGCCCGACCGTGCCGTCGCAGCCCGTGATCGAGCAGCTGTCGCCGGACCGCGTCCGCCTCACGGTCGACGTTCCCGCCCACGACGTGCACCACGCGGTCGAGCACGCCGCATCCGACCTCGCCGAGTCGGTCCGCATCCCCGGCTTCCGCCGCGGCAAGGTGCCGCGGCCGGTGCTGGTGAAGCGGCTCGGCAAGGAGCGTCTCTACAGCGAGGCCGTCTCCAGCCACATCGGCAGCTGGTTCTGGAACGCGGCGGCGCGCGCGCGCGTGAACCCGGTCGCGCAGCCGGACTACGAGTACGACCTGCCGACGAGCGACTCACAGGACTGGAGCTTCTCCGCGACGGTCGAGGTGCAGCCGAAGCCGACGCCCGCCGACTGGACGGCGCTCGAGGTGCCGAAGCAGGAGGCCGAGGTGCCCGAGGAGGCGGTCCAGGCCGAGCTGCAGGCGCTGCAGTTGACGGTCGCCGAGCTCGCGTCAGTCGACGGGCGGCCGGCGGCGGAGGGCGACGTCGCGGTCGTCGACCTCCTCGCGCCCGATGGCGCCGCGCAGCGCGACTTCGTCGTCGAGCTCGGCGGCGGCCGCCTGGTCGAGGAGCTCGAGAACGGCGTCCTCGGCCTCCGCGCCGGCGAGCAGCGCGACATCGCGTACGAGCTCGCGGAGGGCGGCACGCGCCGCGTCACTGTCGTGCTGAAGGAGCTCCGCGAGAAGGTGCTGCCGCCGCTCGACGACGAGCTCGCCCGCAGGGCGTCGGAGTTCGACACGCTCGCGGAGCTGCGCGCCGACGTCGAGGACGGCCTGCGCGAGCAGATCGAGGACGAGCTCGAAGGGCGGTTCCGCGCCGCGGCCGCCGACGCGCTCGTGAAGGCGACGCGGTTCACGCCTCGCGGGCCGCTCGTCGAGGCACGCACGCGCGAGCTGCTCAACGGGCTGGCGCGGTCGCTCGAGGCGCGCGGCGTCGACGCGGGCTCCTACTTCCAGCTGACAGGCCTGACGCCGGAGACGCTGGAGGGACGCCTGCGCGCGGAGGCGACGCAGTCGGTCGCGCGCGAGCTGGTGCTCGAGGCCGTCGCAGACCAGCTCGGCATCGAGGTGACCGACGACGAGATCCGCGAGGAGCTGCGCGCGGCGGGCGAGAGCGACGAGGACATCGAGGAGTTCGTCGCCGCCGGCGGCGCCGACCGCATCCGCGACGACCTGCGCCTGAAGAAGGCGCTCGACCGCGTCGCGGCGGAGGTGAAGCCGATCGCCCCCGAGCTTCACGAGGCACGTGAGAGCATCTGGACCCCGCAGCAGGAAGCGGCGGCGGAGCAGAAGATGATCTGGACACCCGGCAGCGCGAGGTAAGGAGCATCAGATGAGCCCGTTGATCCCGATGGTGGTTGAGCAGACGTCGCGCGGCGAGCGCGCATTCGACATCTATTCGCGGCTGCTGGCCGAGCGCATCATCTTCCTCGGCACGCCGATCGACGACCAGATCGCGAACCTCGTGATCGCCCAGCTCATCCACCTCGAGTCCGAGGACCCGGACAAGGACGTCTACATGTACATCAACTCGCCGGGCGGCTCGGTCTACGCGGGTCTCGCCGTCTACGACACGATGCAGTACATCAAGCCCGACGTGAACACCACCTGCGTCGGCATCGCGATGAGCATGGGGTCGCTGCTCCTCGCGGGCGGCGCGAAAGGGAAGCGGATGGCGCTGCCGAACTCCAGGATCCTGATCCACCAGGTGTCCGGCGGGTTCCAGGGACAGGGCACCGACATCGAGATCCAGGCCCGCGAGGTGATCGGCCTCAAGCGGCGCCTGGAGGAGATCTACGCGAACCACACCGGAAAGGCCCAGGAGGAGATTTCGCGCGACATGGAGAGAGACTTCTTCATGAGCCCGCAGGAGGCGGTGGACTACGGCATCATCGACACCGTCATCACCCACCGCGAAGCAGCGCGCACGGAGGTCGCGGCCTAGCCGCGGTCTAGGCAAGGGCCCGGAATCGGGGTAAAAGGAGTCGAGGATGGCGCGGGCGAGCGAAGGAAACGAGCAGCTTCTCTGCAGCTTCTGCGGCAAGTCGCAGCGCCAGGTCAAGAAGCTGATCGCCGGCCCGGGCGTCTACATCTGCGACGAGTGCATCGATCTCTGCAACGAGATCATCGACGAGGAGCTGACGACTCCCAGCACGCTCGACCTCGACAACCTCCCGCGCCCGAAGGAGATCTACGGCGCGCTCAACGACTACGTCGTCTCGCAGGAGGAGGCCAAGCGCACCCTCTCGGTCGCCGTCTACAACCACTACAAGCGCGTCCAGATGGGCAACGACGACGGCGACGTCGAGCTGCAGAAGTCGAACATCCTGCTGCTCGGGCCGACCGGCTGCGGCAAGACGCACCTCGCGCAGACGCTCGCGCGCATCCTCAACGTCCCGTTCGCGATCGCGGACGCGACCGCGCTCACGGAGGCCGGCTACGTCGGCGAGGACGTCGAGAACATCCTGCTGAAGCTGATCCAGGCCGCCGACTTCGACATCAAGAAGGCCGAGACGGGGATCATCTACATCGACGAGGTCGACAAGATCGCGCGCAAGGCGGACAACCCGTCGATCACGCGCGACGTGTCGGGTGAGGGCGTGCAGCAGGCGCTGCTGAAGATCCTCGAGGGAACCGTGGCGTCGGTGCCGCCGCAGGGCGGACGGAAGCATCCGCACCAGGAGTTCCTGTCGATCGACACGACGAACATCCTCTTCATCTGCGGCGGCGCGTTCGCGGGCCTCGACAAGATCATCGCCAAGCGCGTCGGCAAGAACGCGGTCGGCTTCGGCCGGCAGATCTCCGCGAAGCGCGACGCCGAGAGCGCCGAGCTGCTCGCGGACGTGATGCCCGAGGACCTCCTCAACTTCGGGCTCATCCCCGAGTTCATCGGGCGCCTCCCCGTCGTCAGCGCCGTCCACCAGCTCAAGCGCGAAGACCTCGTCCAGATCCTCACGGAGCCGAAGAACGCGCTCGTCAAGCAGTACCAGCGCTTCTTCAACTACGACTCGATCGACCTCGTGTTCACCGAGGACGCGCTGTGGTCGATCGCCGACCGCGCGCTTGCGCGCGAGACCGGCGCGCGCGGCCTCCGCTCGATCATCGAGAACGCCCTGCTCGACGTCATGTTCGAGCTGCCCTCGCGCAAGGACGTCTCCAAGTGCGTGATCACGAAGGAGACGATCGAGAAGGGCCTCAAGCCGACGCTCGTCACGAGCGCCGGCAACGACGTCGAGTTCGACGAGCTTGCAGAAGAGTCGGCATGACGCGCGTCCTTAGTTCGTCGAAGACGAACTAAGGACGGGGAGTTTCGACGTGAAGCCGGGCGACACCTACGGGCCGTCGGAGTGGGTCGAGATCACGCAGGAGCGGATCGACGCGTTCGCGGACGCGACCGGCGACCACCAGTGGATCCACGTCGACCCCGAGAAGGCCGCCGAGGGGCCGTTCAAGACCACGATCGCGCACGGCTACCTGACGCTCTCGCTGCTGCCGGCCGCCTCGTACGAGGTCGTGCCGCGCCGCGGGCGGATGGGCATCAACTACGGCCTGAACCGCGTGCGCTTCCCGGCCCCGGTGCCCGTCGACTCGCGTGTGCGCGCGACCTTCGAGGTGATGTCGGTCGAGGAGCTGGAGGGCTCGGCGCAGGTGACGATGAAGGCGACGGTCGAGCGGGAGGGCGGCGAGAAGCCGGTCTGCGTCGCGGAGGTCGTGTTCCGCCATTACGACTGAGAGCACCGCCCTGGACCCGCTCTCGCGCGAGGCGCTCGCATTCGTCGAGCGGCTGCACCGGGAGCTGAACCCGGAGCGGGAGCGGCTGCTCGCCCGGCGGCACGAGCGGGAGGGGATGCGGCCGACGTTCGTCGCGGCCCCCGAGGAGTTCACGGTCGCGCCCGCGCCGCCCGATCTCCAGGACCGGCGCGTCGAGATCACCGGGCCCGTCGACCGCAAGATGATGATCAACGCGCTCAACTCGGGCGCGAAGGTCTTCATGGCGGACTTCGAGGACGCCAACTCGCCGACCTGGCAGAACGTGGTCGACGGGCAGCGCAACGTCCACGACGCGGTGCGGCGCACGATCGCGCTCGACACGGCGGAGAAGAGCTACCGCCTGAACGACGAGGTCGCGACGCTGCTGATCCGGCCGCGCGGCTGGCATCTCCTCGAGCGGCACCACACGGTGGACGGCGAGCCGGTGAGCGGCTCGCTGTTCGACTTCGGGCTGACCGTGTTCCACAACGCGCGCGAGCAGCTCGAGCGCGGAACCGGCCCCTACTTCTACCTGCCGAAGCTGGAGTCGCACGAGGAGGCGCGGCTGTGGGCGCAGGCGTTCACGATCGCCGAGGACGAGCTCGCGCTGCCGCACGGCGCGATCAAGTGCACGGTGCTGATCGAGACGATCCTCGCCGCCTTCGAGATGGACACGATCCTCTACGAGTTGCGCGACCATTCGTGCGCGCTGAACGCGGGCCGCTGGGACTACATCTTCAGCTGCATCAAGAAGACGGGTGCGCTCCTGCCGGACCGCGCGCAGGTGACGATGACGGTGCCGTTCATGCGCGCGTACACCGAGCTGCTCGTGAAGACCTGCCACGACCGCGAGGCGCACGCGATCGGCGGCATGGCCGCGTTCATCCCGTCGCGGCGCGATCCGGAGGTGAACGCGGTGGCGCTCGCCAAGGTCGCGGAGGACAAGCGGCGCGAGGCCGGCGACGGCTTCGACGGCACGTGGGTCGCGCACCCCGACCTGGTGCCGACCGCGACGGCCGAGTTCGACGCCGTTCTCGGCGACCGGCCGAACCAGGTCGGGCGCAAGCGGCCGGACGTCTCGGTGAGCGAGGACGACCTGCTCGACTTCGAGGTTCCCGGCGGTGAGATCACCGAGGAGGGGCTGCGCGTGAACGTCAGCGTCGGCGTCCGCTACCTCGACTCGTGGCTGCACGGCGTCGGCGCCGCCGCGATCGACAACCTGATGGAGGACGCCGCGACCGCCGAGATCTCGCGCGCGCAGGTCTGGTCGTGGGTGCAGGCCGGCCGGTTCGACGAGACGCGCGTGCGCGAGGAGATCTCCCGCGTCGAGGCCTCCGACGAGGCGAAGGAGGTCTTCGCCGACGTCGCGCTCTCCGTGCCGTTCAAGGAGTTCCTGACGCCGACGGCGTACGAGCGCCTGCCGTGACGCTGGAGAGGCCGAATGCGCGTCCTAAGGTCGCCGCAGGCGACCTTAGGACGGGAATCTCGTCGTGAGCATCGAGACCACCAAGGCCGACGACATCGCCGTCCTGATCGAGGAGGCGATCGTCTCCGGCGAGCTCGCGCCCGGCACGGTGCTGCGTCAGGAGCAGCTCTCGGAGCGCTTCGGCGTCTCGAGGACGCCCGTCCGGGAGGCGCTGCGGCGCCTCGCGGCGCTCGGTCTCGTCTCGTTCGTCCCCAACCGCGGCGTGCGCGTACGGACGCTGTCGCACGAGGAGCTGCGCGAGGCGTTCCTCGTCCGCGCGGAGCTGGAGGGCCTCGTGACGGAGATCGCGGCGAAGAAGCTCACCGCCGACGACCTCCGCCGGCTCGAGGAGTGCGAGCGGCGCTTCGCGCGGCTGACGAAGGAGCTCCGCTCGCGCGAGCCGGGCGGCGACCGCCGCTCGCTGATGGCGGAGTGGATGCGGGCGAACCACGCCTTCCACGACGTGCTCTACGAGGCCGCCGGCGTGCCATACGTCGAGGCGGTCGCGAAGGCGGCGCGCCGCACGCTCTCCGGCCCGGCCGTGTGGGCGCCCGTCGACGAGGAGCTCGACCGTCTCTACGACCGCAACCAGGCCGAGCACGCGGCGATCCGGCAGGCGCTCGCGGCGCACTCGGTGCGCGGCGCGCGCGAGCTTGCGCGCGAGCACGTCATGCACTCCTTCGTGCTGCTGCAGACGATCCTGAAGCACGTCGGCGCCGCGAAGACCGCGCGCCGGGGCGCGTAGCGCTCAGCCGCGCTCGAGCAGCCGCGCGACGAGCTCGCCGGCGGAGCGGACGTGCGCCGCCATCTCGGCCCGCGCCCCTGCGGGGTCGCGCCGCTCGATCGCGGCGAGGATCCGATGGTGCTGCTCGACGTTCTCGGTCAGCCGGTGCGAGCTGGTGCTGAGGGCGGCCCAGGTGAGGTGGCGCGGGAAGGTCTGGTGCAGGTGCGCGATCGCGCCGAGCAGGTGGCGGTTCCCCGCCGCCTCCTGGATCACGAGGTGGAAGACGTCGTTCGCCTGCTCCCACTCGCTCTCCGCGGACCACGGCTCCGGCGGCCGGCCGCTGCGGCGTCCGTCGATCACGTCGCCGATCGCGTGGCGGAAGTGGCGTTCGGCGCCGCGCAGCCGCTCGAGCTGGTCGTCGCCAATCGCCGCGACGGCGAGCTGCGCCGCCAGCCCCTCGAGCTCGGCCCGCACCTCATACGCCTCGCGCACGTCCCGCGGGGTCGGGGCGCGCACCACCGCGCCGCGATGCGGCGCGACCTCGACGATGCCCGCCGACTGCAGCTTGCGCAGCGCCTCGCGCACCGGCGTCCGCGAGACGCCGAACTCGGTCGCGAGCGTCTCCTGTCGCAGCCGGGTGCCGCTCGCGATCTCGCCGCTCAAGACGCGCGCCTGGATCGCCGCCGCGAGCCGGTCGACCAGGCCCTGGTCGGTCGCCACGCTCACCGCGCGCCCCTCGTCGCCGCCGGCTCCCGGGCGGCAGAGCCGCCCTCCGCCGACGGCTGGCGCCGCTGGCCGCGCGATCCGGCGCTCGCGGCGCTTGGCCGTGCTTCGTGCACTGCCCTGCGCGCCGCTCGCTTGGCTCGCTTGCCAGCGGCGCCCGAGGAACGCGCGGAGGCGAGGGCTCGGCTCACCGCGAGACGAGCGCGTCCCGCACCATCCGGGCCGAGACGAGCAGGAGGAACGCGGCGAAGATCAGGCGCAGCGTCGGTCCGGGAAGCGCCAGCGCAGCGAGCGCGCCGAGCACGCCGCCCGCCGCGCCGACCGCGCCGAAGCGGAGCGCGACCGGCAGGTTGCCGACGCCCCGCCGGTGCAACACGATGCTCGCGACGATTGCGGTCGGCAGGACGACGAGCAGCGACGTCGCCTCCGCCGCGTGCTGCGACAGGCCGACGGCGAGCGTCAGGAACGGCACCATCAGCGTCCCGCCGCCGACGCCGAGCAGCCCCGCGGCGGCGCCGGTGACGACGCCGAACGCGACCAGCACTGCGTACAGACCGACGCCCGTCACCGGCGCACCAGCATCAGGACGGCGACCGCGCCGAGGAAGAGGCCGAAGACCAGCTTCAGCCGGCGGTCGTCGAGCCGCGCCAGCGCGCCGGCGCCGATGCGTGCGCCGCCGATCGAGCCGGCCGCGAGCGCGATCGCCTCCCACGGGTGCACGCGGCCCGCCACCCCGTACGTGGCGACGCTCGCGAGGCTGATCGGGATGATCGCGCCGAGCGAGGCGGCGTGCGCGTCCCGCTGGGCGTAGCCGGCCCAGAGGACGAGGAGCGGCACCATCACGATCCCGCCGCCCACCCCGAGCAGGCCGGAGAGCAGGCCGCCGCCGACGCCGATCACGGCGAGACGCGCGTCGAGCCCGAGCAGACGGGCCCCGCGCTGGACGGCGGTCGTGGGGGGCTCAGCGGGCGATCCGATAGCCGCCCGACGATAGCGGCTTTGGATCCAGTTGACAACAAACGGGATCCAATCTAGGCTCCCGTTCTCTCGGCGGGAAGCGATGCCTCGACGCCGTGCAGGCCCGTTCCATGACGCAGGGAGAGACGCCATGACTCGCTCACTGGGGCGCAGGACGCCGCTCGTCCTGGCGCTCGTCGCCCTCGCCGCGCTCGTCGCGACCGCCGTCGCCGCCGCGCGCGCCAACGCTCCGTCAGCGCCGGCGATCCGCAACGGCGGAACGCTGACGATCGGGCTCGCGGAAGAGCCCGACGCGCTCGACCCGACGCTCGCCCGCACGTTCGTCGGGCGGATGGTCTTCCTCGCGACGTGCGAGAAGCTGTACGACCTCGACTCGCACCTGAACATCGTCCCGCAGCTCGCGGCGAGCCTGCCGACGGTGTCGAAGGACAAGCTCACGTACACGATCAAGCTCCGCAGCGGGATCAAGTTCAACGACGGCACGCCGTTCAACGCGGCCGCCGTGAAGGAGTCGCTCGAGCGCGATCTGACGCTGAAGGGCTCGGTGCGTGCGAGCGAGATCTCGCCGATCAAGTCCGTCTCGACGCAGGGCTCGAACACGGTGGTGCTGCACTTGTCGTCGCCGTACTCGCCGCTCACCGCGCAGCTCGCCGACCGGTCGGGGATGGTGATGTCGCCCAAGGCGCTCGCCGCCGAGGGCACGAACTTCGCGCAGCACCCGGTCTGCGTCGGCCCGTTCATGTTCAAGGACCGCGTGGCGGGCGACCACATCACGCTCGTCAAGTCGCCGTACTACTACGCGAAGAACAAGGTGCACTTCGCCTCGATCGTCTACAAGATCATGACCGACCCGAGCGCGCGGACGCAGGCGCTGAAGGCCGGTGACATCCAGGTCGAGGACCGGATCCAGGCGACGGACGTGCCCTCCATCCAGAAGGACAAGAACTTCCAGACGATCAAGTCGGTGACGATCGGTTACCAGGGCCTGACGCTGAACATCGGCAACAAGAGCGGCGTCGGCAAGCCGTACTCGAACGTCGGCACGCCGATCGCGAAGTCGCGCGACGTCCGCGCCGCGTTCGAGGACGCGCTCGACCGGACGACGATCAACAAGGTCGTCTTCGGCGGCCTGAACCAGCCCGGGTGCTTCCCGATCGCGCCTTCGAGCGCGTGGTTCTCGGCCGTGACGAAGGGCCTGCCGTGCAACCTGCACGCGAACGACGCGGCGGCGAAGCAGCTGATCAAGGCGTCCGGCATCCCGACGCCGATCACGGTGCACCTGCTGCTCGGCGGCACCGATCCGGTCAACGCCCGGCTCGGCCAGGTGATCCAGGCGATGGAGAAGCAGGTCGGCATCAACGTGTCGATCGAGGCGACCGACTTCACGACGTCGCTGAACCGCGGCACGTCGGGCCAGTTCGACACCTACGCCGTCGGCTGGTCGGGCCGCGTCGACCCGGACGGCAACATCTACAGCTTCGTCGCGACGCCCGGGACGCTCAACTACTCGGGCTACTCGAACCCGAGGCTCGACTACATCCTGAACGGCGCCCGCAAGTCGCTGACGACGAAGTCGCGCGACACGCTCTACCACGCGGCGCTGCAGGTGATCTCGACCGACAAGCCGCTGATCTACCTGTACTACCCGGTCGACTACTTCGGCGTCTCGAAGAAGGTGACCGGCGTGCAGGCCTACGGCGACGGGCTGATCCGCGCGCAGTTCGCGGGCTACGTGAAGTAGGTGTAAATGGGCGGCTTCCTCCTCCGCAAGGCGGGAGCCGCCCTCGTCGTCGTCTTCTGCGCGAGCGTCCTCGTCTTCGTCGGCGTGCGCGCGCTGCCCGGCGATCCGGCGATCGCGCTCAGCGGCGAGAGCAACGACCCCGCCGTGCTGGCGGCGGTGCGGCACGAGTACGGGCTCGACCGTCCGCTCCCTGTGCAGTACGCGAAGTGGGTGTGGCGGGCGCTGCAGGGCAACCTCGGCCTCGACGACCGGCGGCTGCCGGTCGCCCACACGATCGTCAGCCGGATCCCGATCTCGCTCGAGCTCGCGCTCCTCTCGGTGCTCGTCGGGATGGTGATCGGCATCCCCGCGGGGGTGATCGCCGCGGTGCGGCGCGGCAAGCCCTCCGACCACGCCGCGACGACGTTCGCGCTGGTCGGGCTGTCCCTGCCGCACTTCTGGCTCGGGCTGCTGATGATCATCGTGTTCGCGGTCGACCTGCACTGGCTGCCCTCGGGCGGCTACGTCTCGTTCGGCGCGCACCCGATCTCGAACCTCGAGCACATGGCGATGCCGGCGATTGTGCTCGGGACCGGCCTGTCGGCGGTGCTGATGCGGCAGATGCGTTCGTCGATGCTGACGTCGCTCGGCGCCGACTACGTGCGCACCGCGCGCGCCAAGGGGCTCTCGGAATGGTCGGTCGTCTGCAAGCACGCGTTCCGGAACAGCCTGATCACGGTTACCACGGTCGTCGGCCTGCAGCTCGGCGCGCTCATCTCCGGCGTGGTGATCACCGAGGTGATCTTCGTCATCCCCGGCTTCGGCCATCTGACGATCGACGCGATCACCGCGCGCGACTACACGACCATCCAGGGCGTCGTGCTCGTCACCGCGACCGGCTACGTGCTCGTCAACCTGCTGGTCGACGTCGTCTACTCGCTGCTCAACCCGCGCATCCGCGTCTCGGGAGGCTCGGCGTGAGCGCCGGAGCAAAAACCCGCGTCCTTAGTTCACGGAGTGAACTAAGGACGGGAGGTTCGACGTGAGCTACGTGGACGTCGCGCCTGCGCTGAGCCCGCGCGCGCGGCGGCGGCGGATCCTGCGGCGGCGCTTCCTGCGGCGGCCGCTGGCGGTCGTCGGGCTCGTCGTGGCGCTCGTGTTCGTGCTCGGCGCGATCCTGGCGCCAGTGGTCGCACCGTACTCCGCGTCCGCGACCGACTTCTCGAGCGTGCTCGGCCCGCCGTCGTCGAACCACCTGCTCGGCACCGACGAGCTGGGGCGGGACGTCTTCTCCCGGATCGTCTGGGGATCGCGTGCCTCGATCGAAGCCGGAGTGCTGTCGGTGCTGCTCGCGATGGTCGTCGCCGTGCCGATCGGCCTCGCCGCCGGCTACTTCCGCGGCTGGATCGACACGGTGATCGCGCGGCTGACCGACGTGCTGCTCGCGTTCCCGTTCCTGATCCTCGCCGTCGGCCTCGCGGCGATTCTCGGGCCGTCGCTCTCCAACGCGACGCTCGCGCTCGGGATCGGCGCGGTCCCGGCGCTGATCCGGATCGCCCGCGGCGAGGCGCTCGCGCTGCGCGAGGAGGACTACGTGCGCGCCGCGGTCGCGAACGGCGCCGGCGAGCTGCGGATCATCGCCCGGCACGTGCTGCCGAACATGCTCTCGACGCTGATCGTGCAGGGGACGGTGCTCATCCCGACCGCGATCATCGGCGAGGCGGTGCTCTCGTACCTCGGCCTCGGCGTCCAGCCGCCGACGCCGTCGTGGGGCGTGATGCTCTCCGACGCCCAGTCGTACCTGACGCAGGCGCCGCGGCTCGCGGTCTACCCGGGCCTCGCGATCTTCCTCTGCTCGCTCTCGTTCAACCTGCTGGGCGACGGCCTGCGCGACATCCTCGACCCGAGGACGACGCGATGAGCCTGCTGCAGGTCGACGAGCTCTCGGTCCGGTTCGAGACCGACGACGGGAACGTGCACGCGGTCGACCGCCTCTCCTTCGCGCTCGAGGAGCGCGAGGTGCTGGGCGTGGTCGGGGAGTCGGGCTGCGGCAAGAGCGTCACGTTCATGTCGCTGCTCCGGCTCCTCCCGGAGACGGCGGTCGTGAGCGGTCGCGCGACGTTCGGCGGCGTCGACCTGCTCGCGGCGCCGACCCCGAGGCTGCGGCGCATCCGCGGCAAGGAGATCGCGTTCGTCTTCCAGGAGCCGATGACGTCGCTCAACCCCGCGTTCACCGTCGGCAACCAGATCGGCGAGGTGCTGCGACGTCACCTCGGCCTCGGTCGGCGCGAGGCGCGTGGGCGCGCCCGGGAGCTGCTCGACCTGGTGCGGATCCCGGCGCCCGCACGCCGCCTCGACGAGTACCCGCACCAGCTGTCCGGAGGGATGCGGCAGCGCGTGATGATCGCGATGGCGCTGGCCTGCGACCCGAAGGTGCTGATCGCGGACGAGCCGACGACCGCGCTCGACGTGACGATCCAGGCGGGCATCCTCGACCTGATGCGCGACATCCGCGAGCGGCTCGGCACGGCGATCGTGCTCATCACGCACAACCTCGGCGTCGTCGCCGACATCGCCGACCGCGTCATCGTCATGTACGCCGGCCGCAAGGCGGAGGAGGCGCCGGTGCACGAGCTGTTCGCGCGTCCGCAGCATCCGTACACGATCGGCCTGCTCGGCGCGGTGCCGCGGCCGGGCGCGTCGCGGCGGCTGCAAGAGATCCCGGGACGCGTCCCGTCGCTCGCGGAGCTGCCGTCGGCCTGCGCGTTCGCGCCGCGCTGCCCGCGCGCCGACGAGCTGACCCGGACGAACGTCCCGGAGCTGCGCGAGGTCGCGCCGGGCCATCTCGTCGCGTGCTTCCATCCGGGGCCGTCGTGAACGGCGCGCCCGTCGTCGAGGTCGAGAGCCTCGTGAAGCACTTCCCGCTGCGGGGCCTCGGGGCGCGCGGCGTGGTGCACGCGGTCGACGGCGTCTCGTTCTCGATCGCGCCGGGCGAGATGCTCGGACTGGTCGGCGAGTCGGGCAGCGGCAAGAGCACCGTCGCCGCCTGCATCATGCGGCTCCTCGAGCCGACAGAAGGGTCGATCCGTCTGCTCGGCGAGGACATCACGCATCTCTCCCGGCGGGAGCTGCGCCCGCTCCGCCGGAACATGCACATGGTGTTCCAGGACCCCTACTCCTCGCTCGACCCGCGGATGACCTGCGGCCAGATCGTGGCGGAGCCGCTCGTCGTGCAGCGGCTGCTCGACGGCCGCGGCGTCGACCGTCGCGTCGACGAGCTGTTCGACCGCGTCGGGCTGCGGGCGGAGCTGCGGCACCGGTACCCGCACGAGCTGTCGGGCGGGCAGCGCCAGCGGATCGGCCTGGCGCGGGCGCTCGCGGTGTCGCCGAAGCTGCTCGTCGCCGACGAGCCGGTGTCGGCGCTCGACGTCTCGGTGCAGGCGTCGATCCTCAACCTGCTGCGGGAGCTCCAGGAGGACCTCGGCTTCTCGTGCCTCTTCATCACGCACGACCTCGCCACCGTCGAGTACCTGTGCGACCGTGTCGCGGTGATGTACCTCGGCCAGATCGTCGAGCTGGCGCCCACGGCCGAGCTGTTCGCCTCGCCGAAGCACCCGTACACGCAGGCGCTGCTCTCGGCCGCGGTCGTCCCGGATCCGGTCGCGCAGCGCGCCCGGGTGCGGATCGTGCTCGAGGGGGACGTGCCGAGCCCGGTCGAGCCGCCGTCGGGGTGCCGCTTCCGCACGCGCTGCCCGTTCGAGCCGCGCTCGGCGCCCGCGTCGCACGAGCAGGAGCCGCCGCTGCTCGAGGTGACGCCCGGCCACCACGTCGCGTGCCACCTCGTCCGGCTCGGCGGGGAGGGACCGCGGCCGGTCGAGGCGGTCGAGGCGGCGTCGTGACGTTTACCACCCGTCCCGAGCTGCGCGGCACCTTCGGCGCCGTCGCGTCGACGCACTGGCTCGCCACGGCCGCGGGGATGGCGGTGCTCGAGCGCGGCGGGAACGCGTTCGACGCCGCCTGCGCCACGGGTTTCGTCCTGCAGGTGGTGGAGCCGCACCTGAACGGGCCGGGGGGCGACCTGCCGGCAGTCTTCTGGGCGGCCGACCGCGGCGAGCCGCTCGTGCTCTGCGCGCAGGGCGTGACGCCGCGGGCGGCGACGATCGAGCGCTTTCGCGAGCTCGGCTGCGACCTCGTCCCCGGCACCGGCCTCCTCGCCGCGTGCGTGCCGGGCGCCTTCGGCGGCTGGCTGCGCCTGCTCGCCGAGCTCGGCACGTGGCGGCTCGCCGACGTGCTCGCGTTCGCGATCGGCTACGCCGAGGACGGCTACCCCGTGGTGCCGGGGATGACCGCGACGATCGAGCGCGTCGAGGAGCTGCTGCGCGGATGGCCGGCGTCGGCCGAGCTCTACCTGCCCGCGCCGCGGCCGGGCTCGACCTTCCGCAACCGCGCGCTCGCGGCCACGTACCGCCGCATCGTCGACGAGTCGCGCGGGGGGACACGCGAGGCGGAGATCGAGCGCGCGCGCGACGTCTTCTACGAGGGCTTCGTCGCCGAGGAGATCGCGCGCTTCTGCGCCGCCGAGGGCGGATTGCTCGACGGCGACGACCTCGCGCGGTGGCGTGCGACGTTCGAGGCGCCGGCCGCGGCCGACTACCGCGGCCTGACCGTCTGCAAGACGGGGCCGTGGGGTCAGGGGCCGTCCGGCCTGCAGCAGCTCCGGCTGCTCGAGGGCTTCGACGTCGCGGAGCTCGACGAGGCGGAATTCGTCCACGTCTTCACGGAATGCGCGAAGCTCGCGTTCGCCGACCGCGATGCCTGCTACGGCGACACGGCCGAGGTGCCGCTCGAGCGGCTCTTGTCGCGCGAGTACGCGGACGAGCGCCGCGCGTTGATCGGCGACGAGGCGAGCGGCGAGCTGCGGCCGGGGCTCGGCCGGCTGCCGTCCCGCGCCGTCGCCGTCGAGGCGGCGCTCGGCGCCGGGGAGCCGACGCGCGGCGACACCGTCCACCTGGACGTCGCCGACCGCTTCGGCAACCTGGTCTCGGCGACGCCGAGCGGCGGCTGGCTGCACAGCTCGCCGACGATCCCGGCGCTCGGCTGGCCGCTCGGCACGCGCGCGCAGATGCTCTGGCTCGAGGAGGGCCTGCCGTCGTCGCTCGCGCCCGGCGTGCGGCCGCGCACCACGCTGTCGCCGGGCCTCGTGCTGCGCGATGGCGAGCCGTGGCTGGCCTACGGCACGCCGGGCGGCGACCAGCAGGAGCAGTGGGCGCTGCACGTGCTCGTCCGCCACGTCGACCGCGGCCTCGACCTGCAGGCGGCGATCGACGCGCCGGAGTGGCACACCGACCACCTGATCGCGTCGTTCTGGCCGCGCGACGTCGCGCTGCGGTCGCTCGCGGTCGAGTCGAGGTTCGGCGACGAGGTGATCGCCGACCTCCGGCGGCGGGGGCACGAGGTGACGGTCGCGCCGCCCTGGTCGCTCGGCCGCGTGAGCGCCGTTGCCCGCGAGGGCGACTTCCTGCACGCGGCCGCGAACGCGCGCGCGATGCAGGGCTACGCGATCTGCCGCTGAAACTCCCGTCCTTAGTTCACTTCGTGAACTAAGGACGCGGGTTCCCGCACTACGATGGCGCTCCGGGATGCGCGCAGGGCAGAGCATGCAGCCGCGGTACGAGCCCCACGGGGTCGAGGAGCGCTGGCAGCGGACGTGGGAGGCCGAGGGCCTGTACGCGGCCGATCCGGACCCGGCGCGCACGCCGTTCGTGGACGCGCACCCGCCGCCGAACGTGACCGGCGAGCTGCACACCGGGCACGCGCTGCAGCTCGCGCTCGGCGACACGATCGTGCGCATGAAGCGGATGCAGGGCTACAACGTCCTCTTCCAGCCCGGCTACGACCACGCCGGCATCTCGACGCAGAACGTGGTCGAGAAGGCGCTGCTCGCCGAGGGCACGTCGCGGCAGGAGCTGGGCCGCGAACGCTTCGAGGAGCGCGTGTGGGCGTGGCTCGAGGAGTACGGCGGCAAGATCCTCGAGCAGTTCCGTCGCATGGGCGCGTCGCTCGACTACCGGCGGACGCGCTTCACGATGGACGAGGCGTACGTGCGCGCCGTCATGCGCTTCTTCGTCCACCTGTACCGGCGCGGCTGGATCTACCGCGCGAACCGGATCATCAACTGGTGCCCCTACCACGAGACGTCGCTGTCCGACCTCGAGCTCGAGCACGAGGACGTCGACGACACGCTGTCGACGATCCGCTACCCGCTCGCCGACGGCGACGGTCACGTCGCGATCGCGACCGTGCGTCCCGCGACGATCCCGGCCGACGTCGCGGTCGCCGTGCACCCGGACGACGAGCGCTACGCGCACCTCGTGGGTCGCGAGGTGATCGTCCCGTGGACAGAGCGGCGCGTGCCCGTCATCGCCGACGAGCGCGTCGAGCGCGACTTCGGCACCGGTGCGCTGAAGGTGACGCCTGCGCACGATCCGCTGGACTTCGAGATCGGCCGTGCACACGGGCTCGACGAGCCGTCGTGCATCGGACCGGACGGCCGCGTCACCGCCGAGGGGCTCGAGGGACTGACGCAGGACGAGGCAGCTCGCCGGATCCTCGACTGGTGTCGCGAACGCGGGCTGCTGGAGTCGCGCGAGCCCTACCGTCACAGCGTCGCGGTCTGCGAGCGCTGCCATTCGCGGATCGAGCCACGGATCTCGCTGCAGTGGTGGTGCTCGATGGACGAGATCAAGCAGCGCCCGCTCGAGGCCCTGCACCGGCGCGAGGTGCGGTTCCATCCCGAGAGCCAGCACCGCTTCGCGATCGACTCGCTCGAGAACGCGCCCGACTGGTGCATCTCGCGCCAGATCTGGTGGGGCCACCAGATCCCGGCGTGGTACTGCCCGGAGGGACACGTGACGGTGGAGGAGACGGAGCCGGACGCGTGCGCCGAGTGCGGCTCCCGAGACCTGACGCGGGAGACCGACGTGCTCGACACGTGGTTCTCGTCGGCGCTGTGGCCGTTCGCCACGCTGGGCTGGCCCGAGGAGACCGAGGACCTCGCGTACTTCTACCCGGGCGACCTGCAGACGACCGCGCGCGAGATCATCCGCCTCTGGGAGAACCGGATGATCTTCTCCGGCGTCGAGCTGCTCGGCGAGGTCCCGTTCCGCGACGTGATCATCCACTCCACGGTGCTGGCGCCCGACGGGCGCCGCATGTCGAAGTCGCTCGGCACGGGCATCGACCCGCTCGAGCTGATCGACCGCTACGGCACCGACGCGACGCGCTACGGGCTGATGAAGAACTCGCTCACGCAGGACGTGCGTTTCTCGTACTCGGCGCTCGAGGAGGGGGCGAAGCTCGCGAACAAGCTCTGGAACGCGGCACGGCTCGTGATCACGGCGAGCGAAGGCGCGGCGCCCGCCGAGCGCCCCGCCTCGCTCGAGGAGCGCTGGATCCTCGCGCGGCTCTCGCAGACGCAGCGGCGCGTCGAGTCGCTGCTCGCCGAGTTCGACTTCGCGCACACGATGGACGAGCTCTACCACCTCACCTTCGACGACTTCTGCGACTGGTACCTCGAGGCGGTGAAGGGGCGGCTCTACGACGGCGACGCCGACGCGCGGGCGACGGCGACCGCCGCGCTCGAGCGGCTGCTCGCGCTGCTGCACCCCGCGATGCCCCACGTGACCGAGGAGATCTGGTCGTTCCTGCCGGATCGCCGCTCGCGGCTGATCGTCGCGCCGTGGCCCGAGGCGGGCTCCGAGGAGGGCGCCGACGCGCTGACGCGCGTGCAGGAGCTGGCGCAGATGTTCCGCCGCTCGGGTGTGCTGCCGCCGCTCGAGGGCGACGAGAAGCGCATCTTCGACGCGGTCGTCAAGCCGGAGCGGTCAGGCGGCGGCGCGGACGGGAACGTCGAGGCGGAGCGGGCGCGGCTGCGGGCCGAGATCGAGCGCGCCGAGAAGATGCTCGGGAACGCGCGCTTCGTGGAGCGTGCGCCGGCCGAGGTGGTGGAGGCGGAGCGCGCGAAGCTCGAGCGCTACCGCCGCGAGCTGGACGCCATCGGCGGCTGACGGCCGCGTGACACTTCTGTGACGGCGGCTGCCACCCCTGTCCGTTTCGCCGAGAACGCCTCGGTGCGGGCGCTTTCGCGGTCGTGTGGACGGCTTGGGAGGGTTTCGTGACGGCGGCTGCCGCCCTCGACCCGGTCGCGTGGCTCGAGTCGCTGTCGCCGTGGCCGACCGAGGGGTTCGGGCTCGAGCGGATGCGCGCGCTGCTCGAGCGGCTCGGCAACCCCGAGCGCGGGCTCGACGCGCTTCACGTCGTCGGCACGAAGGGCAAGTCGACCGCGGCGCGGCGGATCGCGGCGACGATCGGCGGTCTCGCGTACACCTCGCCGCACGTCGCCGGCTGGCACGAACGGCTCCACACGGATCCCGACGGCTTCGAACGCGCGCTCGCGCGCGTGCGCGCCGACGCCGAGGCGGTCGGCGCGACGCAGTTCGAGACGCTGACGGCCGCGGCGTTTGCCGACTTCGCGGTCCGCGGCGTCGAGCGCGTCGCCGTCGAGGCAGGCCTCGGCGGCAGGCTCGACGCGACGAACGTGCTCGGCGCGCGCGTCGTGCTTCTGACGAACGTCGGCCTCGAGCACACCGACGTCCTCGGCTCGACGCGCGAGGCGATCGCGGCCGAGAAGCTCGCCGTCGCCGGACCGAACGCGACGGTCGTGCTCCCCGACCGCGAGTTCGCGCACCTCGTCCCCGGCCGCGAGGTGCTCGTCGGCGGCGCGCGCGAGGCGGCGTCCGCGTTCCTCGGCACGGAGGTCGAGCTGGCGGAGGCGTCCCTGCCCGGGCGGCTCGAGATTCGGGACGGCGAGGTGCGCGACGGCGCGCACACCCCTGAGGCGGTCGAGTGGCTCCTCGAACGGCTGCCGCCGCCGCACGACTACGTCGTCGTCGCGTCGATCCTCGCGGACAAGGCCGTCGACGGCATCCTCGACCGGCTCGCCCGGGCGGGGCGTACCTTCGTCGCCACGCGTTCGACGAGCCTGCGCGCCCTGCCTCCGGACGAGCTCGCCCGCCGCGCCCGCGGCCGCTTCGAGCGGGTCGAGGAGGCTGCCGACCCGCGGGCCGCGCTCGACCGGGCCCGCCGGCTCGGGCCCCGTGTCCTCGTCACCGGCTCGCTCTACCTCCTTGCCGACCTCTCGGACGCCGACTGAAAATGCATACGATGACCCGGCCCGGTGAGCGTGTCAGCGTCTTCCTGTTCGCCCTCGCGCTCCTCGCGCTGTTCGTCGTGCTCACGTTTGCCGCCGGGTACGCGCTAGGAAGAATCCTGCTGTGACCGGGAGCGCCTTCTCGAGCGTCCACGACTTCTTCCACTCGTCGACGTGGTACGTGATCCGCAACCTCGCGATCCTGTTCGTGATCGTCTTCTGGGTCGCGACCGTCTACTGGGTGTTCAAGGACGCGCGGCGGCGGATCGGGGACAAGCTGCTCGTCGCAGTCGCGACCCTGCTCGGCGTCGTGCCGTTCATCGGGCCGCTCATCTACATGCTCTTCCGCCCGCCCGAGTACCTCGAGGACGTCCGCGAGCGCCAGCTCGAGATCCGCGCGATGGAGGAGCGGCTCGGCGGGTCGACGCACCGCTGTCCGGTCTGTCGCGCCACGGTCGACGACGACTTCCTCGTGTGCCCCGTGTGCACGACACGGCTGCGCCAGGCGTGCACGACGTGCGGCAAGCCCCTCGAGTCGGCGTGGCAGGTCTGCCCGTTCTGCGAGACGCCGATCGTCGCCGAGCCCGGCGCGATCCCGCTCGAGGCGCCGAAGCCGCGCCGCCGCACGACTCGCTCGCGCGCGCCGCGCGCGGGAACCTGAGCGGTCGGGTCGTCTAGGCTACGCGGCCGCATGGCCGTCGAGCGGACGCTGATCCTCGCGAAGCCGGACGCCGTCGCGCGCAGCCTCGCGGGCGAGATCCTCGCGCGCTTCGAGCGCCGCGGGATGAAGCTGCGCGCGGCGCGCCTCGTCACCGCGTCGCGCGAGCTCGGCGAGACGCACTACGCCGAGCATCGCGAGAAGCCGTTCTTCGGAGAGCTCGTGGACTTCATCACGTCCGGGCCGACGCTCGCGTTCGTCGTCGAGGGCGAGGGCGCGATCGCGACGAGCCGCCGGACGATCGGCGCCACGAACCCGGCCGAGGCGGATCCGGGATCGCTGCGGGGCCAGCTCGCGCTTGCGATGCCCGACAACCTCGTGCACGCGAGCGACTCGCCCGAGTCGGCCGAGCGGGAGATCGCCCTCTGGTTCCCGGATGGGCTCGCGTAGCGTCCGCGCCGCGCGCGAGGCCGAGCGAAACCGGGAGCTCTTCGACGCGAGTCGGCGTTGGAAGCTGTTTCGCGACGGAGTCGCGAACAGCTTCGAGGGTCTTCGTGACTGACGTCGTCGACGCCCTTCGGGAAGCGCGCTCGTGAGCGCGCCGCCCGCCCCGCCGCTCGTCCTCGCCTCGCGCTCGCCTCAGCGACGTGCGCTCCTCGAGCAGCTGCGCATCCCGTTCGAGGTCGTCGAGCCCGACTACGACGAGCAGCCGGGAACGGGCCCGCTCGAGCGCGCGGCTGGGAAGGCGCGGTCCGTCGTCGTCGACGAAAGGCCGGTCCTCGGCGTCGACACCGAGGTGGTGCTCGACGGCGAGCTCCTCGGCAAGCCGGCCCACGCGACCGCGGCCGAGGCGATGCTCGAGGCGCTCGGCGGCCGGACGCACGAGGTGGTCTCGGGCCTCTGCCTCCGCACGCGCGCGTGGGAGGAGCTGCACGCCGAGACGACGCTGGTCACGTTCCGGCCGCTGACGCCGCGCGATCTCGCGCACTACGTCGCGCACGGCGAGTGGGAGGGGCGCGCGGGCGGCTACGCGATCCAGGGCCTCGGCACGGCGCTCGTCGAGCGGATCGAGGGCGACTACGCGAACGTGGTCGGTCTGCCCGTGGCGCTCCTCGTCCGGCTGCTCGCGGCCCGCTTCGCCGGCGTCTACGGCTTCGGCTGATGGCGCCGGCGCGCATGCACGCGGACGAGCTCGAGATCGACGAGGCGCTCGTCCGGCGGCTGCTCGCCGAGCAGTTCCCCCGGTGGGCGGAGCTGCCGCTCTCGCGCGTCGAGCCGCAGGGAACCGTCAACGCGATCTTCCGCCTCGGGGACGAGCTCGCGGTGCGCCTGCCGCGCCTCGCCGAGTGGTCGGCCGACGACGGGGAGCTGCGGCTGCTGCCGCGCCTCGCGCCGCTCCTGCCGCTCGAGATTCCGCGCCCGCTCGCCCTCGGCGAGCCCGGCGCCGGCTACCCCTGCCGCTGGCTGGTCGTCACCTGGCTGGCCGGCGAGACGGCGCCCGTCACCGAGCTCGTCCCGGTCGAGGCGGCGCACGACCTCGCAGCCTTCGTCGCGGCGCTTCAACAGGCCGACGCCGACGGGGTCACGGCGGGTCGCGACAGGCTGGCCGAGCGCGACGCGCGCACGCGCGAGCACGTCGCGCGGCTGGGCGCGGTTGCCCTCGCCGCGTGGGAGCGCGCGCTCGCCGCGCCCTCCTGGGAGAAGCCGCCGGTCTGGCAGCACGGCGACCTCGACTGTCGCAACTGGCTCGTGCGCGACGGCCGCATCTCGGGCGTGATCGACTGGGGCTCGCCCGGCGCCGGCGACCCCGCGGCCGACGTCATGGTCGCTTGGAAGCTCCACTCCCCGGAGGCGCGCGAGTCCTTCCGCGACGCGCTCGTCGTCGACGACGACACCTGGACGCGCGCCCGCGGCTGGGTCGTCGTGCAGGCGGCGATGATCCTCGGCTACTACACGCCCGAGAACAACCCGGAGCTCTACCGCGAGGCCGAGAGCTGGCTGGAGCAGGTCCTCGTCGAGCTCGCCGAGTGAGCGCTCACGCCGCCAGCGGCATCAGCAGGTCGATCAGGTTGTGCCGCCGGTAGTCCTCGATCCACGGCCGCGCCTCGTCCGCGTCGGCGAGCGCCGCCATCTGCTCGAACGTCGGCCCGATTCGCTCGTACACCGCCGGCGGCTCGCCGCGTAGCCGCGTCCGCAGGTAGCTCCCGCCCGGAAGCGTCCAGAGCTCGAGGCCGAGCTCGTCCGGGTCGTCGCCCTCGCGCATCGCCACGCAGGCGCGGTACCAGCCCTCGTCCGCGTCGGCGGCGCCGTAGAACCGGCGCCCGCGCAGCGAGCCGACCCGCCGCTCGAGCTCCGGCCAGGCGCGCTGGATCTCCGGCAGCTCGTCGCCGACGCGCAGGCAGAGCACGGCGACGTCGTCCCGCTCGACCACCGACGTCTGAAGGTCAGCCACACCCGGAGGCTAGCGCCGTCGCCGCCTCCCCAATAGGCTCCAGAGGTGGCTGCCTGCGCCAGCTGCGGGGCGGAGAACAGGCCGGGGCGGAAGTTCTGCTCGCGCTGCGGTGCGTCGCTCGCGCGCATGTGCGCCGCGTGCGGCGCAGCGAACGATCCCGACGACGCGTTCTGCGGCGAGTGCGGCGCCGCGCTCGGCGACGCGGGCGCCGCGGCGCAGCCCGCCGCGTCCGCGGCCGAGCGCCGGCTCGTCTCCGTGCTCTTCGCCGATCTCGTCGGCTTCACGACGCTCTCCGAGGCCCGCGACGCCGAAGACGTCCGCGAGCTCCTCTCGCGCTACTTCGACACCTGCCGCCGCCTGATCGAGCTGTACGGCGGCACGGTCGAGAAGTTCATCGGCGACGCCGTGATGGCCGTCTGGGGCGCGCCGGCCGCGACCGAGGACGACGCCGAGCGGGCCGTGCGCGCCGCGCTCGATCTCGTCGCCGCGGTCTCGGCGCTCGGCGAGGAGGCGGGCGCGGACGACCTCCGTGCACGTGCGGGCGTGCTCACCGGGGAGGCAGCCGTGACCCTCGGCGCGCAGGGCCAGGGCATGGTCGCGGGCGACATCGTCAATACGGCGTCGCGGATCCAGTCGGTCGCCGAGCCGGGCAGCGTCTTCGTCGGCGAGGCGACGCGGCGCGCCACCGGCGAGACGGTCGTCTACGAGGACGCCGGCTCGTTCGCGCTCAAGGGGAAGGAGGGCGAGACGCGGCTCTGGCGCGCGCGCCGCGTCGTCTCCGGCGTGCGCGGCTCGCTCAAGTCCCAGGGGCTCGAAGCGCCCTTCGTCGGACGCGACCGCGAGCTGCGGCTGATCAAGGAGCTCTTCCACGTCTCGGCCGACGAGGGCCGCGCGCAGCTCGTCTCGGTCACCGGCATCGCGGGCATCGGCAAGTCGCGGCTGGCGTGGGAGTTCTACAAGTACTTCGACGGGATCACGCAGAGCGTCTACTGGCACCGCGGCCGCTGCCTCGCCTACGGCGAGGGTGTCGCGTACTGGGCGCTGGCCGACATGGTGCGGATGCGCTGCCGGATCGGCGAGGACGACGATCCCGCGGCCGTGCGGACGAAGCTGAAGGCGGCGCTCGCCGAGCACGTGCCGGACGACGACGAGCGGCGCTTCGTCGAGCCGCGGCTCGCCCAGCTGCTCGGCGCCGGCGAATCCGCGACCTCCGACCGGCAGGAGCTGCACGCGGCGTGGCGTCTCTTCTTCGAGCGGCTCAGCGACGTCTACCCGACCGTGCTCGTGTTCGAGGACATGCAGTGGGCCGATGCGGCGCTGCTCGACTTCGTCGAGCACCTGCTCGAATGGTCGCGCAGCCGGCCGATCTTCGTGATCACGCTGGCCCGCCCCGAGCTCGCCGAGCGGCGGCCGACCTGGGGCGCGGGTCATCGCAGCTTCACCTCGCTCTACCTCGAGCCGCTCGCGCAGCCGGCGATGGAGCAGCTCCTCGGCGGGCTCGTGCCCGACCTGCCGGAGCGGCTGCGCGCGCAGATCCTCGCCCGCGCGGAGGGTGTGCCGCTGTACGCGGTCGAGACGGTGCGGATGCTGCTCGACCGCGGCGTGCTCGTGGAGGAGGAGTCGGCGTACCGCGTGCGCGGCGAGATCGGCGAGCTCGAGGTGCCCGAGACGCTGCAGGCGCTCGTCGCGGCGCGCCTCGACGGCCTCTCGGCGGAGGAGCGGAGGCTGCTGCAGGACGCGGCCGTGCTGGGGAAGACGTTCAGCCCCGCCGCGCTCGCCGCCGTGACCGGCAGGGACGTGGGGGAGCTCGAGCCGCTGCTCGAGGGTTTGGCGCGCAAGGAGGTGCTCGGGCAGCAGAGCGATCCGCGCTCGCCGGAGCGCGGCCAGTACGGCTTCCTGCAGGACATCGTCCGCCACGTCGCGTACGAGACGCTGTCGAAGCGCGAACGGCGTGCGCGCCACCTCGCGGCCGCCGAGCACCTGGGCGCGGCGCTCGCCGAGGAGGAGGGCGCCGAGGTCGTCGCCGCGCACCTGCTCGACGCGTACCGGCTCGACCCGGACGCCGCGGACGGAGAGGAGCTGCGGGCGCGGGCGTACTCGGCGCTTCTGCGGGCGGCCGAACGTGCGGCGTCGCTCGGCGCCTCCGCCGAGGCGGGGCGGTCGTTCGAGCAGGCCGCCGAGCTGGCGACGCAGCCGGCGGATCGAGCCGAGGCGCTCGTCCGCGCGGGCGAGATGGCAACGAGGGAGGGCGCCGTCGGCGAGGCGCGCTCGCTCTTCGAACGGGCGCTGGCGCTCGCGGAACAGGCCGGCGACACCCACGTCGCCGCCCGCGCCTCCGTCTGGCTCGCGGCGGGCGATCAGGTCGCGGGGCGCCTCGCCGAGGCGATCGAGCGGATGGAGCGCGCCTATCGTGTGATCGAGGACGACGAGCCCGACCCCGACCTCGCGTTCCTGCTCTCGCGGCTCG
The DNA here is from genome assembly GCA_035652835.1 of Gaiellaceae bacterium. Classification (GTDB taxonomy): domain Bacteria; phylum Actinomycetota; class Thermoleophilia; order Gaiellales; family Gaiellaceae; genus PALSA-600. The sequence goes on along the minus strand of DASRDA010000002.1, from coordinate 11,320 downwards.
GCACTGCGCATTTCTTCGCGGGCAACCTGGCGGAGGCCGCGGCCTGGACCGAACGCGGGCTGGACATCGCCGAGTCGCTCGCGCTCTTCGAGGTCCTCATGCCCGGCTGGATCACGAAGGCGATGGTCGTCTCGCAGGGGCGGCCGGAGGAGGCGCGCGGCCTGCTGCAGCTCGTCATCGACCGGGCGCGCGAGCACGGCTCGCACGAGCATGCGGCGAGGGCGGCGGGAAACCTGTCCGATCTCTGCTTCCGGCGCGACCGCTATGCGGAATCCCTCGCCTACCTCGAGCAGGCGCTCGTGTTCGCCCGGAGGCTCGGGATCCGCAGGCACGAGTGGTATGCGCAGGCGGAGATGACCTACGCGCTCTTCATGCTCGGCCGCTGGGACGAGTCGCTCGCCGTGCTCGCCGAGCTCCCCGAGGATCGGATCGGTCTCGACGCGCAGCTCGGGAGCGTCCTCACCGGGCCGCTCGAGATCCTGCTGCACCGGGGCGAGCTCGACGCGGCGCGCGCCCTGCTCGCGCGCCACGAGGAGATCGGCCGCTCGGACGATATGCAGGCCCAGGGGAGCTATGCGGCCGGCGCATCCGCGGTTCGCTTCGTCGAGGGCAACCTGCCCGAGGCGCTCGCGAGCGGCGAGCGCGCCTTCGCGCTGCGCGAGCTGGTCGGGGTCGACGGCCAGGACATCAAGCAGGGCTTCCTGCACGCGTCCGAGGCCGCGCTCGGGCTCGGACGGCGCGACCGGGTCGAGGACATGATCGCGGTCGTCGACGCTGCTCCGCCCGGCCTGCGTCCGCCGTACCTCTCGGCGCTCGGAACGCGCTTCCGGGCCAGGCTTGCCGGCGACGACACGTCGGCGGACGCGCTGTTTGCGGCGGCTGCGTCGCAGCTCCGGGCGCTCGAGCTGCCGTTCCACCTCGCCGTCTGCCTGCTCGAGCATGCCGAGTGGCTGGCGGCGCGCGGCCGCGGCGACGACGCGGCGCCCCTGCTCGCCGAAGCGAGCGAGACGTTCGGCCGGCTCGGCGCGGCGCCGTGGCTCGAGCGTGCGAGCTCCGTCCTGCCGGAGCGCGAGCCGGTCGCGGCCGATTAGGGGCGAAACCCGCGAACCTGGTTCGTCTTCGACGAACCAGGTTCGGGAGTCACGCATCAGCCGACGAAACCCGCGAACCTGGTTCGTCTTCGACGAACCAGGTTCGGGAGTCACGCATCAGCCGAGCGCCAGCAGCACGATCCCGCCGAAGACGAGCACCGAGCCGGCGACGCGTGTGCGGGAGACGCGCTCGGCGAGCAGGCGCCCGGCGAGCGCCGTCGCGAGCACGACGGACGACGACCGGACTGCGAGCACCGCCGCCGCCGAGCCGTGCCGGAGCGCGAGCAGGCCGAGGACGAACGAGCCGAGGTTCGCGACCCCGGCCGCGAGCACGGGCCGGCCGAGCTCGCGGCGGATCGCCCGCGCGCCGACGAGCGGCGGGTAGACGAGGCACGGCCCGGCGAGCGTCAGCACGAAGTACGGCAGCGCGCCGGCCCGGTGCACGCCGACGCGGTCGACGAGCGTGTAGGCGGCGATCGTGACGGCGATCGTCGCGGTCAGGAGCAGCGTCAGGGCGTCGCCGCTCGCGCCGACGCCGCGCACCGCGACCACGCCGACCGCGACGAGGACGACGCCGCCGACCTCGGCGGCGGAGACGCCGTGCCCGAGCGCGACGACCGCGAAGCCGAGCGTCAGCACCGGCGCGAGGCCGCGCGTGAGCGGGTACACGAACGACACCTCGCCGACGCGGTAGGCGAGCGCCAGGGCGACGACGTAGACGACCTCGAGCAGCGTCGAGGCGAGCGCCCACGGCCACACCGAGGCGTCCGCGTGCCAGAACGCGAGCGCGAACGGCAGCGCGAGCGCGACCGAGACGAGGAAGGTCGCCGCCGTCGCCGCCTGCACGTCGCGGGCCCGCCCGAGGAGGAGGTTCCAGACGGCGTGGAGCACGGCTGACCCCAGCGCGAGTGCAAGCGCTTCCAGCGCCACGCTAGAGTGAGCCGCCGGTCGGGACCATGGGCGTCTTCAATTACCTCACAGGCTTCGGCGGCCGCGACATGGCCGTCGATCTCGGCACGGCCAACACGCTCGTGTACGTCCGCGGCCGCGGGATCGTCCTCTCCGAGCCTTCGGTGGTCGCGATCGACCAGCGCTCGGGCGAGGTGCACGCCGTCGGCCTCGAGGCCAAGCGGATGCTCGGCCGCACGCCCGGCACGATCAGCGCGATCCGGCCGCTCAAGGACGGCGTCATCGCCGACTTCGACGTGACGGAGCAGATGCTGCGCCACTTCATCCAGAAGGTGCACCAGCACCGGTTCGCCCACCCGCGCGTCGTCGTGTGCGTTCCGTCGGGCGTCACGGGCGTCGAGAAGCGCGCGGTCGAGGAGGCGACGCTCTCCGCCGGCGCGCGCAAGGCCTACCTGATCGAGGAACCCATGGCGGCCGCGATCGGCGCGGGGCTGCCCGTCGCCGAGCCGACCGGAAACATGATCGTGGACATCGGCGGCGGCACGACCGAGGTCGCGATCATCTCGCTCGGCGGCATCGTCGTCTCGCAGTCGCTGCGCGTCGGCGGCGACGAGATGGACGAGGCGATCATCAACCACATCAAGCGCGAGTACAAGCTGCTGATCGGTCAGCAGACGGCCGAGGAGATCAAGCTCGAGGTCGGGTCGGCGCACGCGATGAAGGAAGAGGTGCAGGCCGAGGTGCGCGGCCGCGACATGCTCACCGGCCTGCCGAAGACGGTCATCCTCTCGAGCGAGGAGGTGCGGCACGCGCTCGAGGAGCCGGTGAACCAGATCGTCGACGCGATCAAGTCGACGCTCGACAAGACGCCGCCCGAGCTTGCCGCCGACATCATGGACCGCGGCATCGTGCTCGCCGGCGGCGGCGCGCTCCTGCAGGGGCTCGACGAGCGCCTCCGCCGCGAGACGCACATGCCGGTGCACCTCGCCGAGTCGCCGCTGACGTGCGTCGCCGTCGGCTCCGGCCGCAGCCTCGAGGAGTTCGACGCGATCCACAGAAGCGCCCGCGCCCGCTCGCGCAACGGCCGCCCGCGGTAGCGATCGGAAAGCAGTTCAGGCGTGCTCGGTCGCGAGCCGCACGCCGAGTGCCAGGAGGACGGCCCCGGTGACGCGGTCGAGAGCCCGCCGCACGCCGTCGCGGGCCAATACGCGGCGCAGCCTCGACACCGTCACGGCGTAGACACTCAGCCATCCGAAGGTCATCACGCAGAAGATCGCGCCCAGGCCGGCCGCGGCCGCGAACGACCGGCCGAACTGCGGGAGCAGGCCGAGAAAGAAGACCAGCATCTTGGGATTCGCCAGGTTGCTCACGAGACCCTGGAGGTAGGGAGCGCAAAGAGGGGCCGGAAGGCGAAGGGGCTGCATGCCGCCGCTACCCCGTGACACGAGCGCTCTCGCCCCGAGGTACACGAGGTACGCCGCACCCGCGAACCGGAGCGCGACGAACGCGTCGTGCGAGGAGCGGAGCGCAGCGGCGACACCCGCCGCGGTGCAGAGCGCCCACACGGCCTGACCGCTCGCCACGCCCGCGGCAGTGCAGAAACCTCCGCGGCGGCCGCGCACGAGGCTGTTGCGAATCGTCAGCGCCGTATCCGGTCCGGGCGTGACGATCACCAGAGCCGCGATCGGCACGAATGCGACGAGCCGTTCCACCGTCACCATCTTCTCAGCGGCCCGTCCGAGGGAGCGAGACTCGCGTCCTTGGTTCGTCGCGGAGCGACGAACCAAGGACGGGCATTTCCGGGGGTGCCGCTAAACTCTCTTCCGCCTGTGCCTCGCAACCGGACCGTCCGCCTCGCGGTCCTGGGCTCCTCCGTCCAGAAGGCCGCGGCCTCCGGATATCCCTCGAGTCGCTCCAGCGCGTTGCGGCGCCGGATCGTCGTGGGCGGTCTCGTGCTGCTCTCGCTCGTCCTGATCACGGTCTCCTTCCGCTCGAGCGCGCTCGACGGCGTCCAGGGAGCGGGGGCGTCGGTGCTCCGGCCCTTCGAGATCGCCGCCGACCGCGTGGCGCGCCCGTTCCGCGACACGATCGGCTGGGTCCACGGCCTCGTGAACGCGAAGTCGGAGAACGCGAGGCTGCGCCGGCAGAACGCGGAGCTCCGCCAGCAGGCGATTCACGACCAGCTCGCCGTCAGCGAGAACGCCCAGCTGAAGCGCCAGCTGCACTTCAAGGGCCCGCCGTCGATCGCCGACTTCGACCGCATCTCGACCGAGGTGCTGACGAACCCGCAGAGCCCGATCGACCAGAGCGTCACGATCGCCGCCGGGTCGTCGAGCGGGATCGGCGCGAACGACGTCGTCCTCTCGCCGTCGGGCGCGCTCGTCGGCATCGTCGACAAGGCGCAGCGCGACCAGTCGCGCGTCACGCTGCTCACCGACGAGTCGAGCTCGGTGACCGCGAAGGACCTGTCCACGCCGACCGCGATCGGCGAGGTGCACCCGGGCGGGGGAGGCGGCGTGCTCGTGCTCGACCAGGTGCCGAAGTCGAAGTACGTCGGCGTCGGCGACACGATCATCACCGCCGGCACCCTCGGCAAGGGCGCGCTGCCGTCGATCTTCCCGGGCGGGATCCTCGTCGGCACGGTGACGAGCGAGAGCGACACCGACGTGAACCCGTTCAAGACGATCCAGGTGCAGCCGGCCGTCGACTTCTCGTCGCTGCAGTCCGTCACCGTCCTCGTGCCGCGCCGCTGATGGAGAGCCTGAAGGCAGCGATCGTCCTCTTCGTCGCCGCGCTGCTGCAGCTGTCGATCCTCACCGAGTACCCGCCGTTCAGGACCGGGAGCGTCGTGCTCGTCGTCCTGCTCGCGCTCGCGCTGCTGCGTGGCTCGGTGTTCGGCGCCGTCGCGGGGTTCGGCGCGGGCCTGTTGATCGACGTGGCGACGCTCGGCACGCTCGGCGTCACGTCGCTCCTGCTCACGCTCTCCGGCTTCTGGATCGGCCGCTACGGCGAGACGACCGCGCGCGACCGCATCCACGCGCCGTTCCTGTCGGTCGCGGTCGTCACCGTGCTCTACGCGTTCGGCCAGCTCGTGCTGCAGTTCGTGCTCGGCGAGCCGGCGCCGGCCGGGCTCGTGGCCCGCGAGCTGCCGCTCGGGCTCGTGCTGAACCTGGTGCTGACGCTGCCGGTGTACGCGCTCGTGCGGCGGCTGTTCGCGCCGGCCGAGCTCGCGGAGCGCGTGCGCGAGGTGCGGCTGCTTGGTTAGCCACTCCGGCACCCCCGGCGCGCCGCGGCGCTTCCTGCCGCCGGACCCGCGCGTCGAAGAGCCGTACCTGCTCACGCCGCAGCTCGCGCTGCGCGTCGCGATCCTCGCCTTCCTCGCGCTCGCGATCTTCGCGGTGCTGTTCGTGCGGCTGTGGGCCCTGCAGATCCTCTCGGGGCAGCGCTACCTCGCGCAGGCGAACGACAACCGCGTCCGCACGCTGCGCATCGACGCGCCGCGCGGCGCGATCCTCGACCGCAGCGGGCACGTGCTCGTCAGCAACGTCGTCGGCGAGCGGGTGGAGCTGTGGCCCGCCGACCTGCCGAAGACGTGGCCGGCGGAGCTGCGCGAGCTGCGCGCGCTCCAGCACGTCACGGGCGTCCCGGTGCGGGACATGCTCAGGTGGATGAACCAGCACGGCGACGACCCGCTGACGCCGGTCGTCATCCAGACCGGCCTGCACCCGGACCAGGTCTTCTACCTCTCGGAGCGCCGCGCAGAGTTCCCGGGCGTGCAGCTGGCGAAGAGCTGGCTGCGGAGCTATCCGCACCGCTCCCTCGCGGCGCAGGTGCTCGGCTACGTCGGGCAGATCTCCCCATCGGAGTACAAGCGGCTCGAGTCGCAGGGCTACCAGCCGACCGACTCGATCGGGCAGGCGGGGGTCGAGCTGAACTACGACAGCTATCTCCGCGGTCACGACGGGACGGCGCAGCTGACGGTCGACTCGCGCGGCCGGCCGAAGAGCGCCGCGAAGATGGAGGTGCTACCCCGGTCGGGCGACGCGTTGCGGCTCACGCTCGACCTCGGCCTGCAGCGCGCGGCCGAGCATGCGCTGCGGTACGGCGTCCAGCTGGCACGGCTCGACGGCGAGGCGTACGCGGACGGCGGCGCGATCGTCGCGCTCGACCCGCGCGACGGGTCGGTGCTCGCGATGGCGTCGTACCCGACGTACCAGCCGTCGATCTTCGTCGGCCGCCCGAACGCGAAGAAGCTCGCGCCGCTCCTGAACGAGAAGGTCGCCGAGCACGACAACCACCCGGGCCTCAACCGCGCGATCGACGCGGCCTACCCGCCCGGCTCGACGTTCAAGCCGGTGACCGCGCTGGCCGCGATGCAGGAGCACCTGCTGTCGCCGGACGAGGAGATCCCGTGCACGCCCACCTTCACGGCCTACAAGCAGGTGTTCCACAACTGGACGCCGCTGATCGACACGCGCATGGATCTCGAGTCGGCGCTCGCCGAGTCGTGCGACACGTACTTCTACGAGCTCGGCCGCCGCTTCTACGTCCTGCCGCCCGACCGCGGCCACCCGCTGCAGCTGTGGGCGAACCGCTTCGGGCTCGGCGAGCCGACGGGCATCGACCTCTCGCCCGAGTCGGACGGGCTCATCCCGACCCCCGAGTGGCGGCGCCGGAACTACAAGACCGAGATCGACCGCACGTGGAAGCCGGGCTACTCGATCCAGCTCGCGATCGGGCAGGGCCAGGTGACGGTGACGCCGCTGCAGATGGCGAGGCTGTACGCGATGATCGCGAACGGCGGCAAGCTCGTCACGCCGCACGTCGCCGAGGACGTCGAGCAGACGGGCTCGAACGGGCAGCCCGAGCGGGTGCTGCGCCGCTTCGGCGGACAGCTGCCGGAGTCCACGGGCGTCGACCCGACCGCGCTCCGCTACGTGCAGCAGGGCCTCTACCAGGCGACGCACTCGACGCTCGGCACCTCCTCGGGCGTCTTCGGCAGCTTTCCGGTGCCGATCGCCGGCAAGACGGGAAGCGCGGAGAAGCTCGTCTCGATGCCCGGCTACCCGAACCCGCTCAACCTGACGCAGTCGTGGTGGTGCGGCTACGGTCCGTTCGACGCGCCGACGATCGTCGTCTGCGCCGTGATCGAGAACGGCGGTCACGGCGGCGTCGCGGCGGCCCCGGCGGCCTTGAAGGTGTTCGAGCAGTACTTCCACGAGACGGCGCCGACGACGGTGCACGCGAGCGACTGATGGCGATCGAGGCAGTCGACACCAGGCGCGGGCTGCGGCCGGCGCGCGAGGCGGAGGCGACGAGGGTCGGCCTGCTGCGGCGGCTCGACTGGGTGCTGCTCGTCGCCGTTCTCGCGACCGCCGCGTACGGGCTGTGGGCGATCAACGGGATCACGCTGCACGACAGCGGCGGATCGGCGCTGAGTCGCCAGCTGCTGTATGCGATCGCGGGCGCGGTCGTGTTCGTCGGCGCGCTGTTCGTCGATCCCGATGTCTACCGGCGGCTGCGCCGCCCGATCTACGTCGGCACGACCGGCGTGATGCTGTTCGTCCTCGCCGCGGGCGCCGCCAGCCGCGGGTCGAAGCGCTGGATCGACGTCGGCTTCTTCACCTTCCAGCCGTCCGAGTTCGGCAAGGTGCTGTTCATCCTCGTGCTCGCGGCGGTGCTCGCCGACCGCACGCGCGCCGCGAGCGACCCGCGGACGGCGCTGCGGGCGATCGGGTACGGCGCGATCCCGATCGCGCTCGTCTTCCTGCAGCCCGACATCGGCACCGCGCTCGTCTACACCGCCGGCCTCGCCGCGGTGCTCTTCGTCGCCGGTGTGCGGTGGTCGCACCTCGCGGTGCTCGGAACGGTCGCGATCGCCGCCGTCCTCGCCGTGCTCTGGCTGCTCCCGGCGGCCGGCGTCAACGTGCTGAAGCCGTACCAGGCGCAGCGGCTCACCGGCTTCACGCATCCCTCGAGCGACCCGCGCGGCGCGACGTACAACCTGCGCCAGTCGATCACAGCGGTCGGCGCCGGCGGGTTGCGCGGTCGCGGCATTCTCGGCGCGACGCAGACGCGGCTCGACTACCTGCCCGAGCACGCGACCGACTTCGCGTTCGCCTCGCTCGCCGAGGAACGCGGCTTCTTCGGCGTCTCGATTCTGCTCCTGCTGTACCTGCTCGTCGTCTGGCGAGCGCTGAAGATCGTCGCCGGTGCGCGCGACCTCTACTGCGCGGTGGTCGCCGGCGGGATCGCGTTCATGTTCCTGTTCCAGGTCTTCGTGAACAGCGCGATGACGATGGGCATCGCGCCCATCACGGGCATCCCGCTCCCGTTCGTCTCGGTCGGCGGTTCGTCGATGATCACCAACTTCCTCGCGATGGGGATCCTCCAGGCGATCCACATGCGGCGCGGATTCCGGCGGCGTTAATTGGCGAAGCGCAAGGCCAAGCTCGGGCCGCTGGCGGTGCTCGGACTCCTGCGCGAGGCGCGAACGGGCGCGGGCGACCGGCGGCCGCTCGCGGTCGCCGGCGCGCGCGAGCTGGTGCCGCTCCTCGCGCGCGACCTGCGCGCGGGAGGCGATCCCTCGGCGGTCGTCGAGGACACCGTCGACGGCGCCGCGGCCGTCGTGTGGGTCGGCAAGGCCGACGAGCAGGCGCTGCGCCGGGCGGCGCGCGCGGGCACGCCGGTCGTCGCGGTCAGCGACGACGAGACGCTGCCGTACGTGCTCGAGAGCGACATCGTGCGCGTGCCGCGGGGCCGCGGCTTCCCGCTCGACGAGATCGGCGCCGCGGTCGCGCGGCGGCTGGGCGAGAGCGGCGTCGCGCTCGCCGCGCGGCTGCCGGTCCTGCGGCCGCCCGTCTGCGACGCGCTGATCGCCTCCGCTGCGAGGCGAAACGCGCTCGTCGCCGCCGCCGTCTTCATCCCGGGGGTCGACATGCCGGTGCTGACGCTGAACCAGGCGCGGCTGGTGCTGCGCATCGCGCTCGCGCACGGCCAGACGGTCGACGCCGCGCGCCTGCCGGAGCTGCTCGGCGTGCTCGGCGCGGGCTTCGGCTTCCGCGCCGCGGCGCGCGAGCTTCTCGACACGGTGCCCGTCGCGGGCTGGGCGCTGAAGGGCGCCGTCGCGTACGCCGGCACGCGCGCGATCGGCGAGGCGGCGGTGCGCTACTTCGCCGCGCGCGCGGCGACCTGAAGACTCGAACGTCGAAACTGTTTCGTGGACATGTCCACGAAACAGTTTCCGTCGATCGGTCTGTCCGCCCGGGGTCCTACCCTCGGTGCATCCGAGTGGAGGTGATTCCGATGGCGCTGACCGGCAACCAGGAGGCTCACGAGCTGCTTCAGATCGAGGAGGCCGACGCGTGGTTCGAGTACCACGAGGCGACGCACGGCCAGACCGAGACGCGCTACGCGGAGATCGAGCCCTGGGCCTGGGCGCGCCTGCAGCAGCGGCTGCGCGCGATCGGCGCCCGGCGCGCGCGGCTGCGGCCCGCCGCCGCCGAGGCCGCCTGAGGGGCCCGCTGCTACCCTGACCCGAGGCCTATGCCAAGGCTTTTCCCGACCATCCGTGACGCGCGCCCGCCGGTGCCCTCCGGCGCCGCGAGGCTGCGCGCTCGCCCCAGCGAGGAGAATTCGCTTGCCGCTTCCCTGGTTCCGACGCAGGAGGGATCAGAAGCAGGCGCCGTCGACGGCCGCCGCTTCCGTCCCCGCACCTGAGACCGACGACATCCCCGAGGCCGCGCCCGAGCCGGCCGCCGGGGACGAGACGACAGACACCACCTCGGGCACGACGGCGCGCAAGCGACGCCGCGGCACACGCGGCGGGCGCAACCGCCGCAAGAAGGCCGAGCCGGCGGCCGCGGACGCAGCCGCAGACGGCGCCCCGGCCGACGCCGAGGACCGCAAGCCGGAGAAGGCCGAGCGCAAGGGGTCGACGCGGTCCCAGCCGCGGCGGCGCCAGGCGCCGAAGCGCGCGCCGCTGCCGAAGGCGAAGCGCGAGCTGCTCGTCTCCGTCGACGCGGGCGAGAAGCGGGTGGCCGTGCTGGAGGACGACCGCGTCGCCGAGGTCTACCTGGAGCGGCCGGAGCGCCGCTCGATCGCCGGCAACATCTACCTCGGCGTCGTCGACAACGTGCTGCCCGGCATGGAGGCCGCGTTCGTCGAGATCGGCCTCGAGAAGAACGGGTTCCTGTACGTGGACGAGATCGTCACGCCCGAGCTCGAGGGGCGTCGCCACGGCCGGCGCATCCAGGACCTGCTCAGCCGCGGCCAGGAGATCCTCGTCCAGGCGGTGAAGGACCCGATGAAGACGAAAGGCGCGCGGCTGACGACGGAGATCTCGCTGCCGGGACGGTTCGTCGTCTACGTGCCGCAGGGCGAGGGCGTCGGCGTCTCGCGGCGGCTCGACGACGACGAGCGGAGCCGCCTGCGCGACATCCTCCGCCAGCTCGACCTGCCGGGCGGCGGCATCATCGTCCGCACGGCCGCGGAGGGTGCCTCCGCCGAGGACGTGGAGCGCGACATCCGCTTCCTCGAGAAGCTGTGGAGGGAGATCCAGGCGCGCGCGAAGGCAGTCGACGCGCCGTCGCTCGTCTACAGCGAGGCGGAGCTGCCGCTGCGGGTCGTCCGCGACCTGTTCACCGGCGACTTCGAGCGCGCCCTGGTCGACGACGACGCCACCTTCAAGCGCATCACCGGCTACCTGAAGAAGACCTCCCCGCACATGGCCGAGCGCGTGCACCGCTACCGGGAGAAGGAGCCGCTGTTCGAGGCGTACGGCGTCGACGCCGAGATTCGCTCCACGCTCAACCGCCGGGTCGACCTGCCCTCCGGGGGCTACCTCGTCTTCGACTACGCGGAAGCGTTCACCGTCATCGACGTGAACACGGGGCGCTTCGTCGGCTCCCGCTCGAAGACGTCGAGCCAGCGCCTCGAGGACACGATCACGAAGAACAACCTCGAGGCGGTGAAGGAGGTCGTCCGCCAGCTTCGCCTCCGCGACATCGGCGGGATCATCGTCATCGACTTCATCGACATGGCGAACCCGAAGAACCGCCAGCAGGTCGAGGAGGAGCTGAAGGCCGAGCTCGAGCGCGACCGGACGAAGACGTATGTCGTCGAGATCTCGCCGCTCGGTCTCGTCGAGATGACGCGGCAGAACGTCACCGACGGCCCGCGCGAGGTCATGACGCGCAAGTGCCCGACCTGCGGCGGCGACGGGATCATCGTCGCGGAGGACACCGCGGCGGTCGAGGTCGAGCGGCGGCTGCGCCAGCTCGTCACCCCGGGCTCGCGCTCGAAGGCGTTCAAGGTGGAGG
>DASRDA010000001.1:0-52948 GCA_035652835.1 Gaiellaceae bacterium | reverse complement strand
GCACCCCGGCGGCGCCGTCCACGGCGCGCCGGGATGGATCGCGGCTCAGGCGGCGTTGCGCTCCGCCTCGCGGCGGCGGCTCCGCGGCGTGGCGAGCTTCACGATCTCGAGCAGGTAGACCACGTAGAGCGAGAAGGCGATCGCCAGCACGCCGGCGACGGCGTCGATCGCCACGTTCACCGGGCTCCAGTCGCCGTGGTGGTGCGGCGGGGCGAACCGGGTGGCGAGCGCCGCGAACGCGAGCGTCGCACACCACGTCCAGAGGTAGATCACCGCGCGCCGCTCCGAGAAGCCGATCCGCATGAAGCGGTGGTGCAGGTGACGCGCGTCGGCGACGTAGATCGGCTGCCCGCTCTTCAGACGCTTCGCGACGACGAACGACGTGTCGAGCACCGGCACGGCGAGCACGAGCAGCGGCAGGACGAGCGTCGCCAACGCCGCCGTCTTCAGGAGCCCGTCGACGGAGACCGCGGCGAGCGTGTAGCCGAGGAGGAGCGCGCCGGAGTCGCCCATGAAGATCCGCGCCGGATAGAAGTTGTGCCGCAGGAAGCCGACGCACGAGCCGCAGACGATCGCCGCGAGCACGGCCGCCCCGATCCGCCCGAGCGAGAGCTCGATCACGCAGAACGTGCCGCCCGAGATGGCGCACACGCCGGCGGCGAGACCGTCCAGCCCGTCCAGGAAGTTGACCATGTTCATCACCGCGACGATCCCGATCACCGTCACCGTCACGCCGATCCACGCCGGCACGACCTGGCGGCCTGAGAAGAACGTGAACGTGTGCAGGTACACGCCGAAGCCGGTCGGGATCGCCGCCGCGGCGACCTGGCCGCCGAGCTTCTGCCACCACCTGAGGCCGCGGAAGTCGTCGACCGCGCCCACCGTGGTCGCGACCGCCGCGCCGAGGAGCACCCCGCGCAGCTCGCCGCCGAGCGGCAGGAAGGCGAGACCGGGGACGAACATGCCGAGGAAGAGCGCGAGCCCGCCGAAGCGCGGAATGCTCCGCCGTGACCGCTCGCCCTCGGAGCGGCGCTCGACCAGCCGGAGGTAGCGCGCCGCAGACCCGACCGCCGGCGTGAGCACGAGCACGATCGCGAGCGCGGTCAGCGCGGCCCAGAGGACCTGCAGGTGATCGGTGAGCTGGTCCCACACCATCGCTAGTGACGGCACGCCGGAATCCACGGCAGTCGCGGGAGCCGAGATGGGTTTCTGACACTACGGGCGTCAGACACCTCCTCCGGACAGCGCCTCCGATCGACTATGCCGAGTCGCACGACCACCCTTACTTCGTTCCGTACAAGCGGTCTCCCGCGTCGCCGAGGCCCGGCACGATGAAGCCGCTCTCGTTCAGGCCGCGGTCGATCGCCGCGACGACGATCTGCACGTCGGGATTCTGCCGCTGGACGTTCTCGATGCCTTCGGGCGCCGCGATGATCGAGATCAGGCGCACGCTCGTCGCGCCCGCCTCCTTCACCAGGCGCACGGCGTGCGCGGTCGAGTTGCCGGTCGCGAGCATCGGGTCGAGCAGGATCACGTCGCGCTCGGCGACGTCCGCGGGCAGCTTCACGTAGTACTCGACCGGCATCAGCGTCTCCTCGTCGCGGTAGAGGCCGATGAAGCCGACGCGCGCGCCGGAGATGAGCGAAAGCACGCCGTCGAGCATGCCGAGCCCGGCCCGGAGGATCGGGCAGACGGCGACCTTCTTGCCCGAGATGCGCGGGAACGGCGCCGTCTCGAGCGGGGTCGCGATCTCCACCTCCTCCGTCGGCAGGTCCTTCGTGGCCTCGTACGTGAGGAGGAGCGTCACCTCCTCGACGAGCGACCGGAAGTGCACCGTCGGCGTGCTCCGGTCCCGGAGGTACGACAGCTTGTGCTGGACCAGCGGATGCCGGACCTCGGTGACGCTCACGCGTCGTAGTGCGTATAGCCGCGGAAGCCCGGGTAGAGCGGGTGCGCGTCGCAGAGCGCCGCCACGCGGCGGCGCAACGCCTCGATGTCGGGATCCGGCTTGAGCGCGTCGACGATGATGCGGCCCGTCTCGCGGAAGTCGTCCTCGTCGAAGCCGCGCATGGTCATCGCCGGCGTCCCGAGGCGCACGCCCGACGTCACGAACGGCGACCGCTCGTCGAAGGGGATCTTGTTGCGGTTGACGGTGACCGAGACCTCGGCCAGCCGCTCCTCGGCGGCCTTTCCGGTCCACTCCGACCGGCGAAGGTCGATCAGGAGGAGGTGCGTGTCGGTGCCGCCCGTGACCAGCTCGAGGCCGCCGTCGAGCAACGACTGCGCGAGCGCGTCCGCATTCGCGCGGATCTGCCGCTGGTAGTCGCGGAAGGCATCCGTCATCGCGAGCTTGAAGCACGTCGCCTTCGCCGCGATCGTGTGCTCGAGCGGCCCGCCCTGCATGCCCGGCATCACCGCCTTGTCGATTGCCTTCGCGTGCTCCTCGCGGCAGAGGATGAAGCCGGCGCGAGGCCCGGCCAGCGTCTTGTGCGTGGTCGAGGTGACGAAGTCGCAGTGCTCGACGGGATTCGGATGGATGCCGGCAGCGACGAGGCCGGCGAAGTGGGCCATGTCGCAGAGGAGCAGCGCGCCGACCTCGTCGGCGATCTCGCGGAACCTGTCCGTCTCGACCGTGCGCGGGTAGGCGGAGCCGCCGCAGACGATCAGCTTCGGCCGGTGCTCCTTGGCGAGCCGCAGCACGTCGTCGTAGTCGACGGTCATCGTCTCCCGCGAGACCCCGTAATGGACGACGTGGTAGAGCTGCCCGGAGAAGTTCACGTCGTGCCCGTGCGTCAGGTGCCCGCCCTCGTCGAGGCTGAGGGCGAGCATCGTGTCGCCGCGTCCCAGGACCGCGAAGTAGACGGCCATGTTCGTCTGCGCGCCCGCGTGGGGCTGCACGTTCGCGTGCTCGGCGCCGAACAGCTCCTTCGCGCGCGTGCGGGCGAGCTCCTCGATCTCGTCCACGACCTCGCAGCCGCCGTAGTAGCGCCTGCCGGGATAGCCCTCGGCGTACTTGTTCGTCGGCACCGAGCCGACCGCCTCGAGCACGCTCGGCCAGGTGAAGTTCTCCGACGCGATCAGCTCGATCTGGCCCCGCTGACGCTCGAGCTCCTGGCCCAGGAGGGTGGCAATCTCGGGGTCGACGTCGGCCAGCCCGGCGGCCTTGAGCTGCTCGAACGTCTGCTGCGCGACGGCCACGAGCGTGATGGTACTAGGAGGCCCTCACACGATGATGTTCCTCGATCGGGTGCGATCGGCGAGCACGAGGCAAGGACGCAGGGAGCGCCCATACGCAGTGCGTGTGGGCGCGACCGAGAACGCCGGATCGTGCCGTCGAGCGCGGCCGGGCGACTCGACGTTGATCGTGCGAGGGCCGCCCCTAAGGGCGCAGGCGCGCGAGTGCCTCCGCCGCGGGCACGGCGCCCTCGCGGAGAACGCGCGGTTCGTCGCCCGTCAGGTCGAGCACCGTCGACGCCGTCCCCGGCAGCCGGCCGGCGTCGAGCTCCGCGCCGCAGCCCGCGCGGATCCGGGCGGGAACCTCGTCGAGGGCGGCGGGGTTCGGCCCCCCCGGCTCGTTCGCGCTCGTCGCGAGCACCGCGCCGACCGCGACGACGGCCTCACGCGCTCCGGGCGGCAGGTTCGGCACGCGCACGCCGATCGCCTCGGGCGTGTCGCCGCAGAGCCAGGGGAAGCGGCGCGCCGGGTTCGGCAGGACGAGCGTGTACGGGCCGGGCAGCAACCGCGCCAGCGTCGACTCCGGCAGCTCGGGCACCCACGCGAGCAGGTCGGCGGACGACGCGGCGAGCAGCGCCGTCGGTTGCCGCGCCTCGCGGCCCTTCAGCCGGTAGACCGCCTCGGCCCCGGCCGGCTCGTCTGCGCTGGCGGCGAGCCCGTAGACCGTGTCCGTCGGCAGCAGCACCGGGAGCGAGGCACGGAGGGCCGAGATCACGCGCTGAACCTCTGCGGCCGATCCGATAACAGTTACTCCTTGGTAATAGTATCTGGTAGATAACAGTTATCTACTGATAACAGTTATCCGCTGTAGCGACCTTCGACGACCCGCGGCCGCCCGGCGAGGTCGGGCGTGACGCCGACGTCCGCGTACCCGAGCCCCTTCAGCATCTTCGCGGCCGCGTCGGCCCGCGCCGCGTGCGTCTCGAGCACGAGCCAGCCGGCGAGCACGTCGCGCGCCGCCTCGGCGATCCGCTCGGTCTGACCCGCGTCGACGACCGCTCCGCGCGGCTCCCAGTCCCGCACCTCGGGCTCGAGGGAATCGAGCTCCGCCTCGTCGACGTAGGGCGGGTTCGAGACGACGAGATCGAAGGGGCCGGGGACACCGGCGAAGAGGTCGCCCTCGACGAGTTCGACAGTCGCTCCGAGCCGATCGGCGTTCTCGCGGGCGAGGGCGAGCGCAGCGGCCGACGCGTCCGTCGCAGTCACGCGCGCGCCTGGAACCTCCTGCGCGAGCGCAAGCGCGATCGCGCCGCTGCCGACGCCCACATCGAGGACGCGCGGCGCCCGGACCTCTGCGAGCAAGGCGAGGCACCGCTCGACCACGATCTCCGTCTCCGGCCGCGGCACGAGCGCACGCCGGTCGGTCACGAGGACGAGCCTGCGAAACCCCCACTCGCCGAGCACGTAGGCGAGCGGCTCGCGGCGCCCCCGACGACGTACGAGCTCGCGCACCGCGCTCCGCTCGCCCTCCGTCAGCGGCCGGTCGTGGTGCGTGTAGAGCTCGATCCGCGTCAGGCCGAGCGCCCGCGCGAGCAGCAGCTCGGCGTCCACCCGCGGGCTCGCCACCCCACGGCCGGCGAGGTACTCGGTCGCACCACGGAGGACGTCCGCGAGGACGACCCTCGAGGATTCCGGTGCCGGTTCCGGCGAGCGAAACGCAAGCCAGGCAAGGACGCAGGAAGCGCCGATCTGCAGTGCATATCGGCGCGACGGGGGACGCCGCCCGGTCACACCGTCGCGGTCTCGAGCGCCCGGCGCCGCTCCTCCGCGGTGAGCGCTTCGGTGAAGTCGTCGAGCGCGCCCGAGAGCACCTGCTCGAGCGGCACGTTCACTTTCACCCGGTGGTCGGTGACGCGGTTCTGCGGGAAGTTGTACGTGCGGATCTTCTCGGCGCGCTCGCCGCGCCCCACCTGCGCGCTGCGGGCCGCCGCCTGCGCCGCCGCCTGCCGCTCCCGCTCCGCCTCGTACAGGCGGGCGCGCAGGACGCGCATCGCCTTCTCGCGGTTCTGCAGCTGCGAACGCTCGTCCTGCATCGCGACGACGATGCCCGAAGGCAGATGCGTGATGCGCACGGCGGAGTCGGTCGTGTTCACGGACTGGCCGCCCGGGCCCGAGGAACGGAAGACGTCGATCTTCAGGTCGTTGTCGTCGACCTGCACGTCGAGGTCCTCGGCCTCCGGCATCACCGCGACCGTCGCGGTCGAGGTGTGGATGCGGCCCTGGGACTCCGTCTCGGGAACGCGCTGAACGCGGTGCGTGCCGCCCTCGAACTTGAACACCGAGTACGCGCCGTGGCCCTTCACCGCGAAGGTCGCCTCCTTGAGACCGCCCGCGTCGCTCGGCGCCACCTCGAGCTCCTCCCAGGCGAAGCCGCGGCGCTCGGCGTAGCGCTGCAGGATCCGGGCCAGGTCGCCGGCCCACAGCTTCCCCTCCTCGCCGCCCTCGCCGCCGCGGACCTCCACGATCACGTCCTTCTCGTCCGCCGGGTCGCGCTCGGCGAGCGACAGGCGCAGCTCCTCCTCCAGCCGCGCGATCTCGTCCTCGTAACCGGGAGCCATCTCGACGAGCTCCGGATCCGCGCGCGCGGCGTCGAGGTCGGCGCGCGCCTGCCGCCACGACTGGGCGAGCCGGTACGGCCCCTCGAGCTCCTTCAGCCGCCGCCCGACCTCGGCCGCCTCGCGGCGGTCGTTGTAGACGGCCGGGTCGGCCATCCGCTCCTGCGTGTCGGCGTAGGTCCGTTCGAGCTCGCCGACGAGATCCTCGAGCGCCGACACGCCGGCCGGTCAGGTCGCGAGACCGGCGTCGAGCGCCACCTCGGGAATCCCCGCGAGCGCCTTCGACACCGGGCAGTTCTGCTTCGCGTCCTCCGCGGCCTGCGAGAACGCCGCCGCGTCGAGATCGGGCACGGTTCCGCGGACGGTGAGCGCGCCCTTGACGATCCCCTCCCCGGGCTGGAACGTGACGGTCGCCGAGGTCTCGAGCCGCTCGGGCGCGTGCCCACCCTGCGCGAGGCCGTGCGCCAGCGCCATCGAGTAGCACGACGCCCACGCGGCGGCGATCAGCTCCTCCGGGCTCGTCTTCCCGTTCGGCTCTTCGGACCGCGACGGCCACGACACGTCGAGCGGGCCGATGGCGCCGCTCGTCGCCGACTCGATCGTGCCGCTGCCGTTCATCAGGTCGCCCTGCCACACGACTTCCGCTCTCCGTTCGGTCGCCATCTAGGCCATCACCTCCACACGTCGGTCGGCCGGCTGTAGCCGGCCCTCGAGCTCGAGGACTTCCCGCAGCGCGCGGATGGACACCTCGAGCTGGTCGAGCGTCGGCTCGCGCGTCGTCAGTCGCTGGAGCCACAGTCCCGGCGCGAGCACCGTCATCAGCGCGCGGTTCGACGTGTGCTTGCCCGCGAAGCGGATCAGCTCGTAGGCGATTCCCGCGATCACGGGCAGCAGCCCGATGCGCGTGACGATCAGCCAGTACCACGCGGGCCGCCCGAAGAGGGCGAACACGAACACGCCGATCACCATGACCCACAGCAGGAACGCCGTGCCGCAGCGCGGGTGGATGAGCGAATACCGCTGGGCTACCTCGGGCGTCAGCTCCTCGCCCGCCTCGTAGGCGTTGATCGCCTTGTGCTCGGCCGCGTGGTACTGGAAGACGCGCCGCAGCGAGGGGATGAACGAGAGGATCGTCAGGTACGCGACGAAGACGGTGACGCGGATGAGCCCTTCCACGAGCACGAACCACCCGCCGCTCGAGATCGGCAGCAGGTCGGCGAGGAGCGCCGGCCCGACCTTGAACAGCATGACGGCAAAGCCGATCGCGACGAGGAACGCGAACGCGATCGCCCAGCGGCCGATCTCCACCGGCTCGTCGTCGGCGCCCTCCTCGGCCGCCGCGTAGCGCGCGCTCACGCTCAGCGCGCGGAAGCCGACGGAGAGGCTCTCGCCGAGCGCGACGACGCCGCGGATCACGGGCAGCCGCAGCGCCCAATGGCGCGCCATCAGCGGCTCGATCGGCCGCGCGAGATGTGCGATCGCCCCGTCGGGCTTGCGAACGGCCACGGCCCAGTTGCGCGGGCCGCGCATCATCACGCCCTCGAGGACGGCCTGTCCTCCGACGGCTTCGGCCACGGCGTTATGCGCGCGCCGCGCGCTCGGCCTTCTCGAGCCGCCGCTGGAAGCGCTCGACCCGGCCGCCGGTGTCCACCAGCTTCTGCTTGCCCGTGTAGAACGGGTGGCAGTTCGAGCAGATCTCGACGTGCAGCTCAGGCTTCGTCGAGCGGGTCACGAACGTGTTCCCGCAGCCGCAGTGCACGGTCGCGAGGACGTACTCGGGGTGGATGTCGGCCTTCATCGAGCGGCCAGGATAGCAGCGGCCGTTTCCGCGGCCACATTGCCCCCCGAGACGACAAGCACGGGTCTGCGCGCGTCGACCTTGCCCGCGAGCCAGGCGGCCGTGGCCGCGGCGCCGGCGGGCTCGCACGCGAGCTTCGCGCGCTCGTAGAGGAAGCGGAACGCATGGCGGATCTCGTCCTCCGTGACGAGGACGCGCTCGATGTCGCGGCAAATCTCGATCGCCAGACGGCCGGCGAAAGGCGCGCTGAGGCCGTCCGCGATCGAGCGCGGCTCGACCGGCGTGGGCTCGCCGCGCTCGAGCGCCGCATGCAGCGCGGGGCTGAGCTCCGGCTCGACGGCGATCACCCGAGTGCTCGTGTCGCGGAGAGCCGTGCGGATCCCGGAGACGAGGCCCCCGCCGCCGACCGCGACGACGACGGCGTCCGCGTCGGGCGCCTGCTCATCGATCTCGAGGCCGACCGTCCCCGCGCCCGCGACGACGAGGGGATCGTCGAACGGATGAATGAGCGTGCGTCCACTCTCGGCGTGGAGCTTCTCGAGCCGCCCGAACGCGTCGGCCGGATCGCGCGCCTCGAGGTCGACCGTCGCGCCGTAGCCTCGCGTCGCGGCGACCTTCTGCACCGAGGCGTCGCACCACATGACGACCAGGGCGTCGACTCCCTGCTGCGCGGCGGCGTAGGCAACCGCCTGCGCGTGGTTGCCCGCGCTGATCGTGATCACCCCGCGAGCGCGTTCCTCCTCGGTGAGGCTCGCGATGCGGTTGAGCGCGCCGCGCACCTTGAACGAACCGGTGCGCTGGAACAGCTCGCACTTGAGTCGCGCGCCGAGCGTTCGGCTCTGGAGCAGCGGCGTGGGTTGCAGGGTCGGCGCGATCGTCGCGGCGGCGCGCTCGACGTCGCGGCGCGTCGGGAGCTGCAGCGCGGCGCGAGAGGTCGTGTGGGTGTCAGCCACGCTGCCGCAGGGTCTCATACAGCAAGAGCGCAGCGGCGGTGGAGGCGTTGAGGCTGTCGGCGGTGCGGCCGCGGACGGGGATGGAGACGGATTCGTCGGCGAGCTCGCGCCAGCGTCTGTCGAGGCCCTCGTCCTCGGCGCCCACGACGAGTGCGGTCGGCGGCGTCAGATCGGCGGCGGTGTAGGGCGTCGGCGCCCCGACGACCGCGGCGACCTTGCGGAGCGCGAGCGCGGCAACCTCGTCCGCCGTCGTCTCGACGATCGGCAGCGTGAAGACCGCGCCCGTGGAAGCACGGATCGCGTTCGGATTCCAGGGATCGCAGACCACGTCGGCGACGAGGAGCCCGTCGGCGCCGGCAGCGTCCGCGGACCGCGCCATCGCGCCGAGGTTGCCCGGCTTCTCGATGCCGACGGCGACGAGCAGCAGCGTCGGGCTCGGGGGGAGCTCGTGCGTGGGCGCCTCGACGACCGCGAGGACGCCTTCGGGCTGCGCTCGGTAGCTCATCGCCGCGAGCACGCGCTCGCTCACCTCGGTGTGCGGGTGCGGCCAGTCCGGGAGCAGCGCGGGCGCGACGTACGCGGCGCGCAAGGTGAGACCCGCCGCGAGTGCGCGCTCGACCTCGCGCGGGCCTTCGGCGACGAACGTCCCGGTCGCGCGCCGTTCACGCGCGCGGCGCAGCCGCCGCACCTCCTTCACGCGCGGATTGTCGGTCGACGTGATCACGCGCGCGCGCCGGCGTTGCCCGGTGCCGACATGTCCGGCGGCAGCCGCCGTAACGGAACCGCAACGAGTCCGCGCCGAATGCGTGGCGGAGGCTCGCCGCGCGCGGCTGTCAGCCCTACCGTCTGACCATGGCGCACCGTGCGCGCGACGAACATCCCGGCTGTCACCACGTCGTGACTCGCGGCAACAACAAGCAGCCGATCTTCCTCGCGGACGAAGACCGCAGCCGTTTCTTGAGCACACTCGACCGAATCGCGAAGAAACATCGCTGGGAAGTGCTCGCCTACTGCCTGATGCGGAATCACTACCACCTGGTCATCCGCATCGACGACAGCGGCCTGGCGCGCGGCATGTGCGAGCTGAACGGCTCGTACGCGCTCACGTTCAACGCGACGTACGGTCGGACCAACCACGTCTTCGGGCGGCGGTATTGGAGCGAGCACCTTGCGCACGAGAGCCGGCTGCTGAACACGATCCGCTACGTGGTGGAGAATCCGCGCCGTGCGGGGCTGCACGGTCCGCTGGAAGCGCACGTGTGGACGAGCTATCGGGCGACGATCGGGTTGGCCCTCGCGTTCGCGAGGTTCGCGCGCGATGAGGTGCTCGCGCTCTTCGGGGCCGATCCAGCGTCTGCGGTCGCGCGGTTCGTCGAGTTCTGCGCCCCGCGCAGCGATCCCCCGGGGGGCCATGTCCCGCGGCAGCCGCCGTGACGGAACGCGCACGCCCGCGTTACGTGAGCGTGTACTCGGGGCCGCTGCCGCCTTCTGGGGGCGTCAGGCGGCCGCCGCGGGCACTGATCGCGCCACACTGGACGCAGTTCGAGGGCACGACCCGTACCTCGACCCACTCCTCGCGGTCCCCGCCGCCTCCTACGCCGCCCGCATGACCGTGGCCTCGCCCGCGCTCCGCGCCGCTCGCGGCAGCACCCGCGCTCCGCGTCGAGCCGCCACCCGGGCGTGCGCCGTGTCCCCCGGCGCCGGCACCCGAACGCGCTCCAACAGCACCGCCGCCACCAACCGCAGGCGCGCCGCCGCTTCCCGCACCCGGACGCGCCCCACCGCCACTCGGGCCGCCCACACGCAGCGCACCCGCACGCGCCCCGCCGCCACCCGAGCCCACGGCACCCGAGCCACCCCCCGCGCGCCCGCCGTCGAGCCCGTCCACCTCGTACACCTGCGCGGGGCACATGTTGACCCAGAGCTCCGCGACCTGACGCGGGACGCGCCTCTGTACGCGGATGTGGTTCGGCTGGTCGTCCCGCGTCCGGTTCCCCGACGCGAACACGCTCGAGAGCTTGTCGAAGGTCAGCTTCCCGTCCGGCGCCGGGTAGCGCGACGCGCGACGCGTCGTGATCAGCGTCTGCTCCGAGTCGCGCTCCGTGCGAAGGTCGCCCGCGGGGAACCGCCCCTTCGTCGCCGTCATCGCGCCCGCCAGCGCGCCGCCGAGCCAGAAGCCGCGGCCGAAGGCCTGCCGCATGTTGCGCACCTCGCGCAGCTCCGACCAGATGAACGACTCCCGCACGGCCTCGTCGTACGACCTCAGAGCCGACCGCGCCGACGCGCCCGGCGCGAACACGCGCCACGCCGCCTCCGCCGCGAGCCGACCCGACTCGACCGCGTAATGGATGCCCTTCAGCGCCGGCACGTTGACGAACCCGGCGCCGTCGCCGCACAGGAGCAGCCCCGGCGCGTGGAACCGCCGCGGCAGCGCGACGAAGCCTCCCTCCGGGATCGTCTTCGCCCCCCACTGCAGCCGCTCGCCGCCGTCGAGGATCCGCCGGATGCGCGGGTGCGTCTTCAGCTCCTGCAGGAGGTCGTGCACCGACAGCGCGGTGTCGCGGTAGTCGAGCCCGACGACCATCCCGATCGTGACCATGTCCTCGCCGAGGGGGTAGACGAACGAGCCGCCGAACTCGCGGTACCGGCGACCGGGCCGCAGCGGCCACCCCATGGTGTGGATCACCCGCGTCAGCGGCCGCGGGACGCGCCACACCTCCTTCACCGCCAGCGCCCACACCTGGGGGTTCTCGCCCTCGAGGCCGAACGCCGAGAGCGCCGCGCCGGTGAGATGGCCCTGCGTGCCCTCCGCGAGGATCGTCACGCGCGCCGTCACGTCCGAGCCGGCCTCGAAGTTGCCGAGCCGCTCGCCGCGACGGCCGCGGCCGCGGTCGCCGGTCCGCACCCCGACGACGCGGCCGCCGTCGACGAGCAGCGAGACCGCCGGCGTCTCCGGCAGGACGGTCGCGCCGGCCGCTTCGGCCTCCTCCGCGAGCCAGCGCCCGAGCCGCGACAGCGACGCGATCTGGTTGTGATGGTTGACCATCGTCGGCGGCGTCGGGATCCGGTAGGCGTGCCGCCGCGTGAGGAAGAGCACCGACTCCGCCTCGACGGGCCCCGCGAAGGGCATCTCGTCGAGCCGCTTGCGCCCGCGGAAGAGCCGCTGCAGCCCGCGTGGGTTGACGACCGCGCCCGAGAGGAGGTGCGAGCCGGGCGCCTTGCCCTTCTCGAGCACCGCCACCGGCACCTCGCCGAGCCGCTCCGCGGTCGCCGGATCCTCTTCCATGAGCTGCCCGAGCCGGATCGCGGCGGCGAGCCCGGCCGGCCCGGCGCCGACGATCGCGACGCCCACCTCGATCCGCTCGTCCGGCGCGTCGACGGGCGCGGCGAGCGCCTCCGCCGGCGACCACGGCGGCGGAAAGTCGGCAGGCCGGACGCTCACGAGCCGCGCCGCGCCCGCACGAGCTCCGTCAGCCTCGGCACGATCGCGTGCAGATCGCCGACGACGCCGAGATCGGCGAACTCGAAGATCGGCGCGTTCCGGTCCTTGTTGACGGCGACGATCACGTTCGATCCCTGCATGCCCACCTTGTGCTGGATCGCGCCGGAGATGCCGAGCGCGACGTAGAGCTTCGGCGACACGGTCTTCCCCGTCTGCCCGACCTGCGCCGCGTACGGGTACCACCCCGCGTCGACGACCGCCCGGGTCGCCCCGACGGCGCCGCCGAGCGCACGCGCGAGCTCCTCGCACAGCGAGAAGCCCTCCGGCCCGCCGAGCCCGCGGCCGCCGGCGACGATCACGTCGGCGTCCTCGATCGACGGCCCCTGCTGCTCCGCATGCGCCTGCTCGACCATCTCCGCGAGGGTCGAGAAGTCCTCGAGCTCGACCGGGGCGTCGCGCACCTCCGCCCGCCCGCCGCCGCCGGGCGCCGGGTCGAACGTGCCCGAGCGGAAGACCGCGATCCGCGGCTCGCCGGTCCAGCCGACCCGAACGTAGACGCTGTCGGCGAGCGCGGGGCTGACGCCGACGCCGTCGGCCGAGAGATCGACGAGGTCCCAGTTCAATCCGGCGCCGAGCCGCGCCGCGAAGCCGGCCGCCACATCGGCGGCGAGCACCGACTGAGCGAACAGCACCGCCTCGTACCCCTCGTCGCGCACGAGCCGCGCGAGGACGTCGACCCGCGGCTGCGGGAGCGGCGCCGCCAGCCCCTCCTCGTCGGCGGCCCAGAGCACGCTCGCACCGTGCTCTCCGGCCGCGCCCGCGAGCTCGCGCACTCCGCTTCCGACGACGACGCCGTGCACGTCGCCACCCAGCTGCGCGGCCTTCGACAGGACGCCGAGCGAGCCCTTCGTGAGCGCGCCGTCGTGGTGTTCGAGGAAGACGAGCGTGCCCGCCATCGCTACAGCACCCTCTTCTCCGCGAGGAACTCGACGATCTGCTTGGCCGCGTTGCCGTCGTCCTCGATCGTGCGGGCCTCACCGCGCGCGGGCGGCGGCTCGAGCTCGAGCACCGTCGTCGCGGGCGCAACGGCGCCGCCGACGTCGCCCGAGGAGAGGCTCTCCTGCGGCTTGCGCTTCGCGCCCATGATCCCCTTGAGCGACGGGTAGCGGGGCGTGTTGATCGCGTCCGAGACCGCGACGATCGCCGGCAGCGGCGCCCGGATGGTGTCGTAGCCGAACTCGGTCTGCCGCTTGCCCGTGACCGACCCGCCGTCCACCGTCAGCTCGCTCGCCTGCGAGATCGCCGGCCGCCGCAGCAGCTCCGCCACGGCCGCCCACAGGCACGCGCCGCCGCCGTCCGCCGACTGCTGCCCGAAGAGCACGAGGTCCGGCGATTCGCGCTCGAGCACGGCGGCGAGCGCGCGCGCGGTGCCCACCAGGTCCGAGCCGGCGAGCGCGTCGTCGCAGACGTGGACGGCGCGGTCGACGCCCATCGCGAGCGCCTTGCGCAGGGCGTCCGCGGCGCCCGCCGGCCCCATCGTCACCGCGACCACCTCGCCGTCGCCGCCCTCGCCGAGCTGCAGCGCCTCTTCCACCGCGTAGGCGTCGAACTCCGACAGCGTCAGCTCGCCGCTCCGGTCGAGCCGCTTGGTCGACGGATCGATCCGCCGGCCTCCCGCAGCGTCGGGCACCGCCTTCACGCACACCACGATCTTCATCGTGCGGGACCCTATCGACGCGGCTACGCGGCCACGCGTGCCTGCAGGAAGTCCACGATCTCTCCGGTCGGCGCGCCGGGCGTGAACACCTCCGCCACGCCCCGCTCCTTCAGCGCCGCGACGTCGTCGCCCGGGATCGTCCCGCCGACCACGACGAGCACGTCGTCCGCCCCCCGCTCGCGCAGCAGCTCGAGAACGCGCGGCACGAGCGTCATGTGCGCGCCGGAGAGGATCGAGATCCCCACCGCGTCGGCGTCCTCCTGGATCGCGGTCTCGACGATCTGCTCCGGCGTCTGGTGCAGCCCGGTGTAGATCACCTCCATCCCAGCGTCGCGAAGCGCCCGCGCGATGATCTTCGCGCCGCGGTCGTGGCCGTCGAGCCCGGCCTTCGCGATCACCACCCTGATCTTGCGCGCCACGGGCGGTCAGTATAGGAACGTGCGCCTCACCGTCCTCGGCTCGTCACCGGCCTGGCCGAACCCCGGCTCGGCGCAGTCGGGCTACCTCGTCGAGGGGCCGGGGCGGCTGCTCCTCGACTGCGGGCCCGGCGTGCTCGCCCGCCTCCGTGAACGGGCGCACGCGTGGCCGCCGGCGGACGCGATCGTGGTGACACACCTCCATCTCGACCACATCGCGGATCTCGTCGGCTGGCAGTGGGCGCACCTGATGGGGCCCGGATGGAGCTCGCGGCCGGTTCCGCTCTGGCTGCCGCCGGGCTCGGCCTCGTCGCAGGAGCTCGAGTCGCTGCTCCACCGCGCGCACATCGCATTCGAGCTGCGCGAGTACGCGCCGCGCGAGCCGTTCGAGGCCGCCGGCTTCCGGGTCACGGCCGTGCCGGTCGTCCACTACGAGCGGCCGTCGTTCGGCCTGCGCGTGGAGCACGACGGCCGCACGCTCGTCTACTCGGGGGACACCGCCCCGGCGCCGGCGCTCGTCGAGGTCGCCCGCGGCGCCGACGTCTTCCTCTGCGAGGCCACGCTGGCGGAGGCGGAGAAGGAGCCGCGCGGGCACCTGACGGCTGCCGAGGCGCTCGCGGCGGCGAGCGCGGCCGGAGCGCGCCGGACCCTCCTCACGCACCGGCCGGTCGAGCTGCCGCCGCCGGACGGCTGCGAGGTCGCCCGCGACGGGCTCGAGCTCGAGGTGTAGCGGCTAGCGGCCCGGGAGCGTCGGAATCGGCGGCGTCCAGCGCGGCGTCCAGCCGTTCACGTACCAGCGCCCCTGCCGCTTGATCAGGTTCACGAAGAACGTGTGCGGGCTGTTCGTCACCCGCCGGCCCGGGGTGACGAGGAACACCTGCAGCTTCGCGCTCGAGGCGTACGACTCGTCCACCGTCATGAACCTGACCTTCGTCCGCGCGTCGACGTCGAAGGGGACGACCGCGATGTTGCCCTTGAGGAACTGCTTCAGCGTCTGCTCCTGGCGGATCTCCGGCCCCGAGATGGCGTACGCGGCGGCGAGGTTCTTGCGGGCGACGGCGGTGGCGACGAACTGGCGCACGAGCGGCCGGACGGCCGGGTCGAGCTTCACGGTCGCCGGCGGCTTCGCGGTCGGGTAGGTGACGCCCCAGCCGGTGTGCGACTCGGGCTGCCCGTTCGAGCCGTAGATCGCGTTGTAGACGAGGATCCCCGCCACGATCGCCGACAGGACGGCCGTCACCGGCAGGACGACGCGCCAGAACTGCTGGCGGCGCCAGAGCGGCTTCTGCGCAACGCTGGCCGTGTGTGCGCTCATCGCCACGACAGGTTAGACGACCTCCCCGTCACGTTGTTAGCGGCGCGTCAAAACACGGGGGTCTCACGCCAGACGCCCCACACCTCGCGGAGGGCGTCGCACATCTCCCCCATGGTGGCGTAGGCGCGGGAGGCGTCGACGATCGCCGGCATCAGGTTCCGGTCGGCGCGCGCCGCGTCGTCCCGGAGGCGCCCCAGCGCGGCCTCGACCGCCGTCCCGTCGCGGCGGGCCCGGAGCGCCTGCACCCGCCCCACCTGCTTGCGCTCGAGCGCCGGGTCGATCCGGAGGATCTCCAGCTCCCGCTCGTCCTCGACCTCGTACCGGTTGACGCCGACCACGATCCGCTGCCCAGCCTCCACCTCCGACTGGTAGCGGAACGACGCCTCGGCGATCTCGCGCTGGAAGAAGTTCTCCTTGATCGCCGCCACGACGCCGCCGAGCTCGCGGATGCGCGCGAAGTACTCCTCGGCCTGCCGCTCCAGCTCGCTCGTCAGATGCTCGACGTAGTACGAGCCGCCGAGCGGGTCGACGGTGTTGACGACGCCCGTCTCGTGCGCGATCACCTGCTGCGTGCGCAGCGCGATCCGCACCGCCTGCTCCGTCGGCAGGGCGAGCGCCTCGTCGAACGAGTTCGTGTGCAACGACTGCGTGCCGCCGAGCACGGCGGCGAGCGCCTCGATCGCCGTGCGGACGATGTTCACCTCCGGCTGCTGCGCGGTCAGCGATACACCGGCCGTCTGCGAGTGGAACCGCATCAGCAGCGAGCGCGGGTTCTTCGCTCCGTAGCGGTCGCGCAGCTCGCGCGCCCAGATGCGCCGCGCGGCCCGGTACTTCGCGATCTCCTCGAAGAAGTCGAGGTGCGCGTTGAAGAAGAAGGAGAGGCGCGGCGCGAAGTCGTCGACGTCGAGGCCGCGCTCGAGCGCCCACTCGACGTAGGTGAACCCGTTGGCGAGCGTGAACGCGAGCTCCTGGGCGGCGGTCGAGCCAGCCTCGCGGATGTGGTAGCCCGAGATCGAGATCGGGTGCCAGCGCGGCATCTCGCGCGCGCAGAACTCGACCATGTCGGTGACGAGCCGCATCGACGGCTCCGGCGGGAAGATGTACTCCTTCTGGGCGATGTACTCCTTGAGGATGTCCGTCTGGATCGTGCCGCGCAGCTCGCTCCGCGGCACGCCCTGCTCCTCGCCGACGCACGCGTAGAACGCGAGCAGCATCGCCGCGGGCGAGTTGATCGTCATCGACGTCGACACCTCGCCGAGCGGGATGCCGGCGAACAGCGTCTCCATGTCCTCGAGCGAGTCGATCGCGACGCCCTCGCGGCCGACCTCGCCGAGCGCGCGCGGATGGTCGGAGTCGTAGCCCATCAGCGTCGGCATGTCGAACGCCGTCGACAGCCCCGTCTGCCCGTGCTCGAGCAGGTAGTGGAAGCGCTCGTTCGTCTCCTCGGCCGTGCCGAAGCCCGCGAACTGCCGCATCGTCCACAGGCGCCCGCGGTACATCGTCGGATAGACGCCGCGCGTGAACGGAAACTCGCCGGGGCGTCCGAGATCGCGGTCGTAGTCGACCTCGACATTCTCCGGCGAGTAGAGCGGCTCGTTCTCGATCCCCGAGATGGTCGAGTGGAGCTGCTCGGCCTGGCCGGGCTCGCGCGTCGCCGCCATGCCCGGAGGTTAGCCCCCCGGCTTCCAGAGCGGCTCGGCCCCGCCGGCGTTCGCCGCGCGCGCGAGGATGAACAGCAGGTCGCCGAGCCTGTTCAGGTAGATCACGGCGTTCGGGTTCAGCGGCCGTTCCTGCGCCACCGCGAGCACCTCGCGCTCGACGCGGCGGCAGACGGCGCGGGCGAGGTGGAGCCGGGCCGCGGCCTCGCTGCCGCCGGGCAGCACGAAGCTGCGCAGCTCGGAGAGCCCCGCGTTGACCGCGTCGCAGTCCGCCTCGAGCCGCACGACCGCCTCGCCGCCGAGGCGCAGACGGCCGTCGCCCTCCGCGAACGGCACGGAGAGATCGGCGCCGAGGTCGAAGAGCTCGTTCTGGATCCGCGCGAGCCGCTCGTCCCGCGTCTCGACCTGCGCCCACCCGATCGCGGAGTTCAGCTCGTCGACCGCGCCGTAGGCCCGGACGAGCGGGTCGAGCTTCGAGACGCGCGAGCCGTCGCCGAGCGACGTCTCGCCGCGATCGCCGCCGCGCGTGTAGATGCGCGTCAGGCGGACCGGCTCGTCAGGTCGCCGCGGCACGCGCGTGCTTTCCGAGAATTTCGCGCGCGATCACGAGGCGCTGGATCTCGCTCGTCCCCTCGTAGATCTCGGTGATCTTCGCGTCGCGGTAGTACCGCTCGACCGGGAACTCCTTCGTGTACCCGTAGCCGCCGAGCACCTGGATCGCCTCCGCCGTCTGCCGGCGCGCCACCTCGGACGCGAAGAGCTTCGCCTTCGCGCCCGCCTCCGTCACCGGGCGCCCCTGGTCCTTCAGCCACGCGGCGCGGTGGACGAGCAGGCGCGCCGCGTCGATCTCCATCGACATGTTCGCGAGCTTGTGCTGGATCGCCTGGAAGTCGGCGATCCGGTGGCCGAACGCCTCGCGCTCCTGCGCGTACGCGCGCGCGACCTCGTACGCCGCCTGCGCGATGCCCACCGCCTGGGCGCCGATGCCGATGCGGCCGCCGTCGAGCGTCGCCATCGCGATGCGGAAGCCGTGGTTCTCCTCGCCGAGCAGCCTGTCCGCCTCGACGAACGCGTCGATCGCGATGTCGTTCGTGACCGACGAGTTGAGCCCGAGCTTCTCCTCCGTCCGCGTCACCGTGACGTCGGCCGAGTCGACGACGAACGCGGAGACGCCGCGCGCCGAGCGCGTGCCCGGATCGGTGCGCGCGAAGAGCAGCACGGTGCCCCCGAACGCCGCGTTCGTGATCCACTGCTTCGCGCCTCGCACGTGCCAGCCGCCGCCGGCCGCCTCGGCCTTCGTCGTGAGCGCGCCCGCATCCGAGCCCGAGCCCGACTCGGTGAGGGCGAAGCAGCCGATCGCCTCGCCGCGCGCGAGCGGCGGCACGAAGCGCGCGCGCTGCTCGTCGGTCCCGAACCGCAGGATCGGCAGCGTGCACGCGGAGGTGTGAACCGCGACGGTCACGCCGACGCCCGCGTCCGCACGCGAAAGCTCCTCGAGCACGAGCACGTACGAGAGGAAGTCGGCGCCGGCCCCGCCGTACTCCTCCGGGACGCACACGCCGAGGAGGCCGACGTCGCCGAGCTTCGCGAGGAGGTCGCGCGGGAAGCCGTGCGCCCGGTCCCACTCGGCGGCGTGCGGCGCGATCTCGGCGTCGGCGAGCTCGCGCGCCAGCGCCTGGATCTCGCGCTGCTCGGCCGTGAGGGCGAAGTCCACGGCGGCAGTCTACGAGCGTCATTTCGGCTCGGGCTCGAGCTTGTAGCCGACGCCGAAGCGGGTGTGGATGAAGGAGTGACGCGGAGCGACCGCGTCCACCTTCTGCCGCAGGCGGCGCACGAAGACGTCGACGGTGCGGTCGCGGTGCGTCTCCCGCCGCCCCCAGACCTTCTGCAGCAGCTCGTCGCGCGTGACGACGCGTCCGCGGTCGAGCGCGAGCGTGTAGAGGAGCTTGAACTCGGTCGGGGTCAGGTCGGCGCTGCGGCCGTCGACGAATGCCTGCACCTCGCGCGGGTCGACGCGCAGCTCCTCGATCTCGATCGGCTCGCCCCGGCGGTCCTCGGCCGGCCGCACGCCGCGCCGCGCGGCCGCGCCGACGCGCGCGACGAGCTCGCGCATCGAGAACGGCTTCACGAGGTAGTCGTCGGCGCCGATCTCGAGCGCGTGCACGCGGTCGTGCTCGGTGCCGCGGGCGGACACGACGACGATCGGCGTGCCGATCCCCTCGGCGCGCGCGGTCTCGATCAGCTTCCAGCCGTCGACCTCCGGCAGCATCAGGTCGAGGACGCACACGTCCGGGTTCTCGTAGCGCAGCCGGGCGAGGCCGAGCTCGCCGCGCCCGACGACGACGGCGTCGAAGCCGGCGGCGACCAGGTGCCGCGCCATGCCGTCCGCGATCACCGCGTCGTCCTCGACGATGAGGACCCGCGTCACGACCCCCTTACGATAGTTCGGTGGACGACGACCGCGACTTCGACGCGCTGCGCACCGGCTTCACGGCGGCCGTCTCGCACGAGCTGCGCACGCCGCTCGCGCGCATCCTCGCGCTGCTCGAGTCGGCGGAGCTGCCCGGCGCCGACGTGCCGTCGCTGCTCGAGCAGGCGCGCGCGGAGGTCGAGAACGCGGGCGCGCTGATCGACGAGATCATGTTCCTGTCCGAGCTCGAGAGCGGCGATGAGGTCGTCTCGCTCGGCAGCGCGGTCGCGCTGCCGGTGCTCGGCGAGGTCGTGGCGGAGCTCGCGCCCGCCGCCGCGCGCGCCGGCGTCGAGCTGCGGAGCGAGGGCGACGCGACGATCGAGCTGCCGCTGCGCCCGCGCATGCTGCGCATCGTCGCCGAGAACCTGGCGGAGAATGCGATCCGCTACGCCGGCCACGGCGCCCGCTTCACGCTGTCGGTGGAGCGGGAGGACGGCTCCGTCGTGCTCGCCGGCACAGACGACGGCGTCGGCGTCCGCGAGGACGCGCTCGAGCGGATCTTCGAGCGCTTCTACCGCGGCGACGGCGCGCGCTCGACGCGCGGCACCGGGCTCGGCCTCGCCATCGTGAAGCACGTCGTCACCGCGGCCGGCGGCGAGATCCAGGCGACCGGAGCCCGCGGTCGCGGGCTCCGGATCCGCTGCGTCTTCCCGGCCTGACGCCATCACGCCGCCGGGCGCACCGTCTTCAGCGTCTTCTCCGCCGCCACGAGCACCGACCTCACCGTCGACAGCGGAGCGAACGTCAGCTTCGCCGTGTACTGCGGCTGCTGGCCCTGCGTGAGCGCCCAGAAGATCAGCTTGCGGAGCTGCGCGGCGTGCGTGCTCGACCGGTGCACGATCACGTACGTGTACGTGCTGATCGGGTAGGCGAGCGCCGCGGACTTCGGCGCGTTCACGATGTGCATCTCGTTGCCGGCCGGCACCTTCGGGAAGGCGGCCGCCGCGGCCTCGATGCGGCGCAGCGAGGGGTAGAGGAACTTGCCCGCCGCGTTGCGCACCGCGGCGAAGCGGATGTGGTTGGCGGTCGCGTAGGCGACGTCCACGTAGCCGATCGCGCCGGGGGTGCGCGAGATCAGCCCGGCGACGCCGCTCGACCCCTTCGCCCCCTGGCCGGCCGGGAACGCGGGCTGCGTCGAGACGCCGACCTTCGCCTTCCACGCGGGCGAGACGCTCGCGAGGTAGTCGGTGAAGTTGTAGCTC
Organism: Gaiellaceae bacterium; assembly: GCA_035652835.1. Classification (GTDB taxonomy): domain Bacteria; phylum Actinomycetota; class Thermoleophilia; order Gaiellales; family Gaiellaceae; genus PALSA-600. The sequence continues at coordinate 32,188 of DASRDA010000001.1, read as the reverse complement.
GTGCCCGATCCGTCCGATCGGAAGACGGGCGTGATGCCGAGCGCCGGCATGCTCGCGCCCGGGTTCAGCTTCCGGATCGCCGGGTCGTTCCACTTCGTGATCTGCCCGAGGAAGATGCGGGCGATCGTCGGCCCGTCGAGCCGGAGGTGCGCGGGAGCCCCGGGCACGTCGTACGCGACGGCGGTCGCCGACAGGGCCCAGGGGATCTGGACGCAGTCGCCGCAGGCGGCCCGCTGGTCGGGGGTGAGCGGCGCGTCCGAGGCGCCGAAGTCGACTTGGTGGTTCGTGATCGCCGCGATGCCGGCGCCCGATCCCACCGGGCTGTACTGGATCGTGTAGCCGAACGCCTTTCCGAGCGCGGGCGTCCACGCCGACACGAGCGGCGCCACGAACGTGCTCCCGGCGCCGGTGATCGTGGTGTCCGTGGTCGCGGCGGTGGCCGCGCCCGTGGCAGCGAGGGCCGCTGCCGCAGTGAGGATGATCAGTCGTCTCGTCATGACTCGACCTTGCCGTTCGCGCTGCCGTCCGTGGGCTGACGCGGGGTGACGGCGGGGTGACGGTGTGGTGAACGTGGCCTCCGGGCTCACGTCCCGAGCTTCCGGCGCGAGCGGTCGAGCAGCAGCCGCGCGCCCAGGCTCGTGAGGAGGACGGCGACGATCAGGACGAAGGCCGCTCCCCACGCCTGGCGGTGCAGGTTCGAGTCGGCCGACTCCGAGTACTGGAAGATCGTGAGCGGGATCGACTGCACCGAGTGCGTCGGGTTCCAGTCGACGGCCTGCCCCGCGAGCGCGCAGGTGAAGAGGAGCGGCGCCGTCTCGCCGGCCGCGCGGGCGACGGCGAGCGTCGTGCCCGTGAGGATGCCGCCCAGCGACGCCGGCACGACGACGCGCACGACGGTCTGCCAGCGCGACACGCCGAGCGCGTAGCTCGCCTCGCGCAGGTCGTGCGGGACGAGCGACAGCACCTCCATCGTCGCGCGGGAGACGAGCGGGAGCATGATGATCGACAGGGCGAAGCCGCCCGCGATCGCGCTCTGGTGCCGCCCCCACCCGATCACGGGCAGCGACGTCTGCACGCACAGCGCGAACACGAAGATCCCGATCACGATCGACGGGAAGCCGTTCAGCACGTCGAGCCACAACCGCACCTGGCGCGCGACGCGGCGCGGCGCGAGCTCGTTCGCGTAGAGCGCCGTCAGGACGCCGACCGGGAGGGCGAACGCCGTCGCGACCCCGACGAGGAGCAGCGTGCCGACGAGCGCCGGCGCGATGCCCCCGCCCGCCTGGCCGAAGAGTGCGGGGCCCTTCGTGAAGAACGACCACCCGAGGGCGCCCGCGCCGCGGCTGCCCACCGACCAGATCAGCACGCCGAGCGCGCCGAGGGCGACGGCGGCCGCGCCGACCGCGGCGGCCTCGGCGGCGCGGCTCACGAGCAGGCGCCGCCGCGTCCGGCCCGTCGCCTCGAGCGAGAGCGGAGCCGGCGTCATCGCTCGAACCGCTCCACGACGCGGCGCGCGGCGAGGTTGGTGACGAACGTGATCGCGAGCAGGATCAGGGCGAGGTACACGAGCGCCGCGATCTGCGTCGAGCTGACCGCGCCCTGGTACTGGTTCGCCAGACGGCTCGCGATCGTGTCGCCCGGCTCGAAGATCGACGCGCGGAGCGGGATGAAGTTGCCGATCACCTGCGTCACCGCGATCGCCTCGCCGAGCGACCGGCCGAGACCGAGGATGACCGCTGCGACGACGCCGCCGCGCACGCTCGGGACGACGACGGTGCGCACCATCTCCCAGCGCGTCGCGCCGAGCGCGATCGCGCCCTGCTCGAGCTCGGACGGAACGCCCAGGAAGAGCTCGCGGCAGATCGAGGAGGTGATCGGGACGGTCATGATCGTCAGCACGACCATCGCCGTGAACACCGTCGACTCGACGTGGTCGCCGCCGTGCGCGAAGACCGGGATCCAGCCGAGGATCGAGCCGAGGAGCGGCTGCACGTGCCGCGCGTCGAACGGCGCGAGCACGTAGATCCCCCACAGGCCGACCACGACGCTCGGCACCGCCGCGAGCATGTCGATCAGCGTCCCCACGGAGGTGCGGATCGCCGGCGGCGCGAGCTCGCTGAGGAAGAGGCCGATCGCGATCGAGAGCGGCGCGGAGAGCAGCATCGCGCCGAACGACGTGACGAGCGTGCCGACGATCAGGTCGCGCGCGCCGAACCGGTCGAGCGGCGCGTTCCAGACGTCGTGCCAGAGGAAGCCGAGCTTGAAGAGGCGAATCGCGGGCCAGGCGCCGTCCGCGACCCGCCAGACGATCGCGGCGACGACGAGCAGCGCGAGCAGCGTGGCGAGCGCGGTGAGCCCGTGCAGGAGCCGGTCGCCGAGGCGGTCGCCGAGCCCGCGGCTGCGCGGCAGTGCGGCGCGTGCGGTGAGCGAGCCGGCGTTCACGCCCGCATCGTTCCAGCGTCACGGGCGCGCGAGGCACCCGGTCACCACCTCGTCACACGACGTTCACATCGCGTGCACCCAGGACGAGCGGGCGCGCCGGAACACTGGCGGAGTGACCGCTGCGAGCATGGTCTCGGCTCCCGCGCCGCCGGCTCCGGCGCCGCACGACGACGCGGTGTTCGACCTGCGCGGGGTCACCGTCCGCTACGGCAACGCGACGGCGGTCGCGGACGTCTCGCTCGCGATCCGCGAACGCTCGATCACCGCGTTGATCGGGCCCTCGGGGTGCGGCAAGTCGACGGTGCTGCGCTGCCTGAACCGCCTGAACGACCTCGTCCCCGGCGCACGGGTGGAAGGCGACGTGCTCTACCACGGCGTCGACCTCTACGGGCCGCGCGTCGACCCGATCGAGGTGCGCCGCCGGATCGGCATGGTGTTCCAGCGGCCGAACCCGTTCCCGAAGTCGATCTACGACAACGTCGCCTACGGCCTGCGCGTCCTCGGCATGAAGGACGACCTCGACGGCCGCGTCGAGCGCGCGCTACGCGGCGCCGCGCTCTGGGACGAGGTGAAGGACCGCCTGAAGAAGTCCGCGCTGGGGCTGTCGGGCGGCCAGCAGCAGCGGCTCTGCATCGCCCGTGCGATCGCCGTCGAGCCGGACGTCGTGCTGCTCGACGAGCCCGCCTCCGCGCTCGATCCGATCTCGACCTCGGCGATCGAGGACCTGATGCACGAGCTCAAGCGCGACTACACCCTCGTGATCGTCACGCACAACATGCAGCAGGCCGCGCGCGTCGCCGAGACGACGGCGTTCTTCAGCCTCGAGGTTCGCGACGACGGGTCGCGCCACGGCGTCCTGGTCGAGCACGACTCGACCGACCGGATCTTCACGCAGCCGCGCGACCCGCGGACCGAGGGCTACGTGACCGGCCGGTTCGGATGAGGCTCTCGTTCTCCGAGGAGCTCGCGCAGCTCGAGGCGTCGCTGCAGGAGGAGGGCGACCTCGTCCTGCGCGCGCTCCGCGCCTCGCTGAACGCGCTCGCGCGCGGCGACGACGAGCTCGCCGACGAGGTCATCCGCTTCGACGACTCCGTCGACCAGCGGTACGCGGCGATCGACGAGGGCGTCCAGTCGCTGCTCGCGCGGCAGACGCCCGTCGCGGCCGACCTCCGGCTCGTCCTCGCCGTGCTGCGCGTGAACCTGCACCTCGAGCGCATGGCCGACTACTGCGTCACCGTCGCGAAGCTGACGAAGCTGATGGGCGGCCTGGACGTGTCGGCCGACGGGATCGCGGCCTCGATCGAGGACATGGGCCGGCGCGCGGAGCAGATGATCCGCGTGGCGATGGACGCGTTCGCGGCGCGCGACCTCGATCGGGCGCAGACGCTCGTCGAACTGGACGAGCTGATCGACCGCGCGAACCGGGGCGCGATCGAGGACGTCCTCTCGCTCGGCTCGTCGCCGGAGGAGCGCGAGTACGGCCTCCGGATGCTCGTCGTCTCGCGCTGCGTCGAGCGGATCGGCGACCACGCCGTCGACATCGGCGAGCAGGTCGCCTTCCTCGTCACCGGCGAGTTCCGCGAGTTCAGCGACGCCTCGCATCCGTCGTGAATCTTGTGACGGTGCCTGACACCTCACGGTGTCAGGCACCGTCACGAGAGCGTGACGCGGCGACGCCTCGCATTGAAACTGTTTCGCACCTTCGGTGCGAAACAGTTTCCAGGGGGCCGGCCAGGAGCGTGCTACGCGTTCTTGACGAGGATGTTGCCGACGCGGCTGGCGGCGGTCTCGCAGGCGTCGACCGCCTCCTCGAGCGCCTCGTAGATGTCCTTCCAGCGGATGACGACGACCGGGTCGATGCGCTCGTCCTTGAAGAGGCTCGCGCGCGCGGCGCGCGCGACCGCGTCGCCCTCGTCCTCCAGCTCCTTGATGGCGCGGATCTCCGGCGCCGAGCCCTGGTGCCGACGCAGGTCGCGCAGGAGCGCCGCGAGCTGCTCGGTCGCCCGGACGAGCAGCTTGCAGAGGGCGAACGCCTGCTTCGTCGGCGTCTGCACGCTGTAGAGGCCGAAGAGCTCGGACGCGTTGTCCATCGCGTCGGCGACGTCGTCGACGGCGTACGCGAGCGCGACGAGGTCGTCGCGGTCGAGCGCCATCCCGAACATCGAGTTCGTGCGCGAGAGGAGCTCAGAGACGATGCGGTCGCCCTCGTGCTCGAGCTCCTTCACCTCGTCCTGCGACGGCCCGTCGGGCCACTCGAGCACGCGGCGCTCGACGAGCTTCGCCAGCTCGTGCGCGTTCTCGCCGGCACGCGTGAGCAGCGCGTAGATCTCGCCGGTGCGCGGCCCGACCATCAGCTGAAGATCCCGTGCAGCGGCCAGTAGACGGCGGCCGCGACCGCCGCGGTCGCCGGGATCGTGAGAAGCCACGCGCGGACGATGTTCCCGGCGACGCCCCAGCGGACGGCGGAGAACCGCTTCGTCGCGCCCGCGCCCATCACCGCGCCGGAGATCGTGTGCGTCGTCGAGACCGGGAAGCCGAGCCGCGTGGCGATGTACAGGATCGTGCCGCCCGCCGCCTGCGCGGCGAAGCCGCTCGGCGGATCGATCTTGAACACCCGCTGCCCGAGCGTGCGCATGACGCGCCAGCCGCCCGCGTAGGTGCCGGCGCCGATCGCGAGGCCAGCAGCCACCTTCACCCAGGTCGGGATGTAGAAGTGCGAGATCGAGCCGTGCTCGTAGAGCGCGAGCGCGATCACGCCCATCGTCTTCTGGGCGTCGTTGGCCCCGTGGACGTACGCGACCCAGGTTCCCGATGCGATCTGCCCGATCCGGAAGCCGTGGTTGACGCTGCCCGGTGTCGCGCGCACGAACAGCCAGTAGATCGCGAGCAGCACCGCGAACGCGGCGACAAAGCCGAAGAGGGGCGAGAAGACGGCGGGGATCAGCACCTTGTGCGCGAGCCCGTGCCACTCCACGCCCTTCGACCCGGACTGGACGAGCGCGGCGCCGATCAGGCCGCCGATCAGCGCGTGCGACGACGACGACGGGAGGCCGAGCCGCCACACGATCAGGTTCCAGAGGATCGCCCCGACCAGCGCCGCCAGCACCGTCACCTCGGTCGCGAGGTGGGTGTCGATGATGCCCTTGCCGACGGTCTTCGCGACGGCGACGGTCGTGAACGCGCCGCCGAGGTTCGCCGCCGCGGCGACGAGCACCGCGAGCCGCGGCGGCAGCGCGCGCGTCGACACCGTGAGCGCCACCGCGTTCGCCGTGTCCTGGAACCCGTTCGTGAAGTCGAACGAGACCGCGATCACGACGATGACGACGAGGAGAACCGACCCGCCCGTCACCGGTTCTTGACGAGGATCGCCTCGAGCACGTCGGCGGCGTTCTCGCAGGCGTCCACGGCTTCCTCGAGCTGCTCGTGGATGTCCTTCCAGCGGATGATCGCAAGCGGGTCGGGCTCCGCGCGGAAGAGGTCGGCGACCGCCTCGCGCACGAGCCGGTCGCCCTCGTCCTCCAGCTCACGCAGGGCGACGAGCTGCCGCCGCGAGTCGCGGAACCCCTCGAGCCGCTCCACCGCCTCGTGCAGGCGCGAGGCCGCGCGGTGGATCACCTCGGCCTGCTGCCGCGCGCGGTCGGGCACGTGGTGCACCTCGTACAGGTCGATGTTGTCGGCCGCCTCGTCGACGTGGTCGCAGACGTCGTCGATCGCCGACGCGAGCCGGTACATGTCGTCGCGGTCGAACGGCGTCACGAACGTCCGGTTGAGCAGCATGACCACCTCGTACGTGAGGCGGTCGCCCTCGTGCTCGAGCTCCTTGATGTCGCGCAGCAGCGGCCTGCTCTCCGGCCAGCGCTCGAGAAGGTCGACGAGCACGCGCGCGATGTCGCGCGCGTTCCCGGACGAACGCGTGAACAGGTCGAAGAACTCCCGCTTCTGGGGGGTCAGGCGCACGGGCTGCGCGGTTCTATCAGGCGGCCGCGCGCCGCCGCCAGACGAGCGCGAGCAGCGGGTCCGTCGCTCGCTCGACGACGCGCACGCACAGCATGATCACCGGCCGCGCGAGCCGCACCACGACCACGGCGCAGGCGGTGCCGATCAGCGCGCCGGCGATCACGTCGCCCGGGTAGTGCTCGCCGATCAGCACGCGGCCGGCCGCGATCAGCACTGCGAGCACGAGGAACGCCGCGCCCGCGATCGGGTCGAGCAATGCGACGGCGACCGCGATCCCGAACGCAGCGCTCGCGTGGTCGCTCGGGAACGAGGCGTCGGTCTTGCGCGGCCCCCAGACGTGCGCGACGTGGTGTGCCTGGAACGGCCGGTCGCGGTGCCATGCCGACGAGATGATCCGGTTCACGAGCAGCCCGAGCGCGGCCGCGCCGAGCGCCGAGCCGGCGGCGAGCTTCCACTTCCGGCTGCCGCCGGGCCGCGCGAGCAGCCACAGGCAGACGGCCGCGACCCCGATCGCGTACGTCCCGTACGTCTCGATGCCGTGGAAGAGACGCCCGAGCCACGAGTGGTGAACGACGAACGTGTTGACGGCGTGGTAGGCGCGCCAGTCCATGCCGTCCAAGCGTAGCCGCCGCGCCGCGGATTTCTAGTAGTCGTAGAACCCGCGGCCGCTCTTGCGGCCGAGCCGCCCCGCCTGCACGTAGCGGCGGAGCAGCGGGCACGGCGCGTACTTCTGGTCGCCGAGGCCGCGCTGCAGCACCTCCATGATCGCGACGCACGTGTCGAGTCCGATCAGATCGGCGAGCGCGAGCGGCCCCATCGGGTGCGCGAAGCCGAGCTTCGCGATCGTGTCGACCGCCTCCGGCTCCGCGACGCCCTCCATCACCGCGTAGGCCGCCTCGTTGACGAACGGCATCAGGATGCGGTTCGAGACGAAGCCCGGGTAGTCGCGCGCCTCCGCCGGTTCCTTGCCCAGGTCGCGCGCGAGCTCCACCACCGCCGCGGCGGTCTCGTCCGAGGTCTGCTCGGCGCGGATCACCTCGACGAGGCGGAGCACCGGGACGGGGTTGAAGAAGTGCATGCCGATCACGCGGTCGGGCCGCTGCGTGACGGCCGCCAGCGACGTGATCGGGATCGAGCTCGTGTTGGAGGCGAGCACCGCGTCGTCCGGCAGCGCCGAGTCGGCGCGGCGGAAGAGCTCCTCCTTCGCCGCGGCTTCCTCGACGATCGCCTCGATCATCAGGTCGGCGGGCGCAAGCTCGTCGACGGGCGAGACCCGCGCCAGCGTCTCGTCGGGGTCCGCGCCGCCCTTCGCCACGAGCCGCTCGAGGCTCGTCCGCATCGCGTCGAGCCCGCGCTCGACGGCGCCGGGGAACGGATCGTGCAGCGACACGCGCCGGCCGGACGCGGCGACGACCTGCGCGATGCCCGCGCCCATCTGCCCCGCCCCGACGACCAGCACGTGCTGGAACCGCGTTCCCATCGGCGCTACGTGCGTGAGCGTATCGTCGCGCGATGCAGGTACGCGTCGCCACGCCCGACGACGCGCTCGCGATCGAGACGATCCGCGTGCACGGCTGGCGCGCCGCCTACCGGCACATCCTCCCCGCCGAGGCGCTCGACGCGCTGCCGATCGACGAGACGCGCTGGAGGCGCCGCATCGTCGACCCGCCGCCCGGCTGGGCGATCGTCGTCGCGGACGAGGACGAGCGCGTCGTCGGCTTCGCCACGACCGGGCCGAGCCGCGACGAGGACGGAATCGGCGAGCTGTACGCGATCTACGTCGACCCCGCCCGCTGGTCGACCGGCGCCGGCCGCGCGCTCCTCGAGCGCGCCGAGGCGGTGTTGCGCGCGCGGTACGCGGAGGCGACGCTGTGGGTGCTCGAGGACAACGACCGCGCCCGACGCTTCTACGAGCGTGCGGGCTGGGCGCCCGACGGCGGGTGCAAGGCCGAGGAGCGCTTCGGCATCCGGGCGCCGGAGGTCCGCTACCGGAAGCGGCTCGGCTGACGCTTGCTCAAGCCGCCCGCGGCCGCTGCCGATGCAACCGCTGGCGGCGCGTGGCTCGGGACTGACGGCAACCGGTGCCCCGCCGCGCGTCGCCAACGTTCGTCGCCCTGCGGCCGGGCGGCAACACACGAACGGGGGAACTTCGCCACTCGTTCGGGGTGGGAGGCTGCACCGCGCGGCTCACGCACCCGGCGCGACGGCACGGAGAGCGCGCCTGAGGGCGGCCAGGGTGAGCGGGCTCCGCACCAGCGCGCGCCTCGCCCGGACCGCGGAGCGGCCGAGCGTGCCGCGCCGGCCGACCACGAGCTCGAAGCCGGCGTGCGGCTCCAGCCGCTTCAGGTCCTTGCGACCTCCCTCGCCCATGAAGTCGAAGAGGCCCACGCCACCGTCGTAGGCACGCCGCACCTGCTCGGCGTGCAGTAGCTCGCCCGGGGAGCCGATCTCGATCGAGACGTCCCGCGTGAGGTAGAGACCCGTCCTGCGCTCGCCGTTGTCGAGCCAGAGAGCGGCGCCGATCGCGCGGCCGTCGAGCTCGAGCAGAAGGACCGTGGACGGGAACGCCCGGAGAAGCCTGCGGTCGATCCTCGCACCCCACTCGGTGTGCACCCAGCTGATCGTGCGTCCGGGCGGCCACTGCTTCCTGTGGAGCTCGCGGAGCGCCTCGTAGCCCTCGAGCGCGGGAACGGCACGGAAGCTCACGTCTCCGAGACGCGCGAGCTTGTTCCGCGCGCCGCGCAGGTCGGCGCGCTGCTTCCGATGGAGGGACGCGATGTAGGCGTCGTAGGTTCCGCCCGCGGTCGTGAGGAGGTACCGCTTGTAGCGAGGAAGCGCGGCGAACGGCAAGCCGAGGTGGCTGCTCGCCGTGCGCGCCCCCGCCTCGCCCCGCGCGTCGTCGGTCGCGTGCGGCACGTCGACGAGCACCACGCCCCGCGTCCGCATCGTGGCCTCGAGGACGGCGCCCCAGGCGGCTTCCCCGTCCCGCTCGGCGACGAGCAGCTCGCCGGCGACCTTGACGCGGCCCGGAACGCTGACGACGAGCGGCCCTCGGCGCGCCCACGGCGCGACGGCGCGAAGGCGGCCCTGTGGGTCGCGGACCGCGACGACGAACGGCTCGTACGTCCGGCCGCCGCGCTCGTCGAGCCACGCGGTGAAGAGCGTCGCGCCCACGAACGGGGACGCGGAGAGCGAACGGCAGAGCTCGTCCCATTCCGGCGACAGCGCCTCGACCTCGGAGCGCCGTGTGAGGACGTGCGCGGAGAGGGGCTGCGGAGCCGGTGTCGCCTCGCCGGCGAGCGCGCGCCGCACGAGCTCCAGGTCTCGCGCGTAGGTGAGCACGGCCTCCGCCTCGCCGGCATCCGCCCAGCGAACCGCATCGACCTCGTGGCCCGGCCGGGGCTCGTCGGCGGTCGCCATCGCCCACCACCGCACCTCCTTCGGCTCGCCGCGGTGGTCGTAGCGTGTGGCGCCGACGAAGCCGCCGAGGTCGCAGCGGACGCCCGCCTCCTCCTCGACCTCGCGCAGCGCGGCCTGCTCCCACGTCTCCCCCGTCTCGAGCTTGCCCTTCGGCAGCGTCCAGTCGTCGTAGCGCGGCCGGTGCACGAGGAGGACGCGCCCGTCGCGCACGACGATCCCGCCGGCCGAGCGGATCAGCCCCTACACCTCGACGAGCAGCGCGTCGCCCTGCCCGCCGCCCGAGCAGATCGCCGCCAGCCCGAGCCCGCCCCCGTTCCGCCGCAGCTCGTGCACCATCGTCGCCACGATGCGGCCGCCGCTCGCACCGATCGGATGGCCGAGCGCGACGGCGCCGCCGTTCACGTTCACGACCGCCTCGTCCGCGCCGAGCAGCCGCGTCGAGTTCGACGCGACCGACGCGAACGCCTCGTTGATCTCGACGCGCTTCACGTCTTCGATCGTCTTCCCCGCGCGCTCGAGCGCGATCGCCCCGGCCTTCGCGGGCGTGCGCGCGAGGTAGGCGAAGTCGTCGGCGACGTAGCCCTGCGAGACGATCGTCGCGAGCGGCTCGAGGCCGCGCTTCCGCGCCCACGCCTCGGAGCAGACGACGACGCAGCTCGCGCCGTCGTTCACGCCTGGCGCGTTGCCGGCGGTCGTCGTCCCGGCCGGGTCGAACACGGGCTCGAGCGCGGCGAGCTTCTCGAGCGTCGTGTCGCGCCGGATGCCCTCGTCCGCCGTCACGTCGCCGACCGGGACGATCTCGTCGTCGAAGCGTCCGGCGTCCTGCGCGGCCGCGGCGCGCTCGTGCGACCGCACCGCCCACGCGTCCTGCTGCTCGCGGCTGATCCCGAGCTCGGCCGACACGCGCGAGTTCTGCTGCACCATGTGCAGCCGGTCGAACGTCGACGTCAGGCCGTCGAAGACCATCGAGTCGATCAGCTCGCCGTTCCCGAGGCGATAGCCGAAACGCGCCTTCTGCAGCAGGTAGGGCGCGTTCGACATCGACTCCATGCCGCCCGTGACGACGGCCTCGACGTCCCCGGCGCGGATCATCGAGTCGGCGATCTCGATCGCGCGGATCGACGACGCGCAGACCTTGTTGATCGTGTCCGCCGGCGTCTCCTTCGGCAATCCCGCGCCGACGGCCGCCTGCCGCGCGGGCGCCTGGCCGGCGCCGCCCTGCAGCACCTGCCCCATGACAACGTATTGCGGCTCCTCCGGCTCGAGCCCGATCCGGTCGAGCGCCGCGCGGATCGCGATCGCGCCCAGCTCTGTCGCGCGATAGGACGCGAGGCCGCCGCCGAGGCGGCCGAACGGCGTGCGCACGGCGCTGACGATGACGCTGCGGGACACGAATCGAGACTAGCGGGCGAAGGACGCGGCGCCGTCGATCCGCAGGAGGGATGCGGTGAGCAGCCGGATCGTGTCCTCGACGTCCGAGAGCTGCGCCGTCTCGACCGGCGTGTGCGTGTAGCGAAGAGGCACGGAGATCAGCGCGGTGGGCAAGCCCGCGCGGCTCACGTGGAGCTCGTCCGCGTCGGTGTGGGTCAGCCGCGTCGACACCTCGAAGCAGACGCCGATGCCCTCCTCGCGAGCCGTGTCGAGCAGCAGCTCCACGAGCTTCGGGTTCAGGGACGGCGCGCGGTCGATCGCGGGGCCGGCGCCGAGCGAGACCTCGCCGCCCGTCCGGGGGTCGCCGCCGGGGACGTCGGAGGCGGGTGTGATGTCGACCGCGATCGCGAGGTCGGGCGCGAGCCCGAACGCGCTCGCCCGCGCGCCGAAGCTCCCGAACTCCTCCTGCACCGACGCGACCGCGACGAGCTCCCCGGGCGCGCCGCCGGCCTCGGCGACCCGCCGCGCCGTCTCGAGCACGACGAAGGCGCCGATGCGGTTGTCCATCGCCTTGGAGGCGATGCGCCCGTGCGCGAGCTCGACCGGCTCCCCGACGAGCACCGCGACGTCGCCGACGGAGACCAGCGAACGTGCCTCCTCGGCATCGGCCGCGCCGACGTCGACGTGCAGGTCCGAGACTTCGACCCGCTCGCCCTCCTTCTGGTCGCTCGGCCGGACGCCCCTCCGCCCGATCACCCCCTGCACCGGTCCATCCCGACCGAGCACCACGACGCGCTGCGCGACGAGGACCTCCGGGTTGTAGCCGCCGACGACCGCGAACGCGACCAGCCCCTGCTCGTCGACGTGCGTGACCACGAGCCCGATCTCGTCGACATGGCCCATCAGCGCCACGGTCGGCCCGTCGCGTTTCCCCGCCACCCGCGCGTAGGACGAGCCCATCGCGTCGGTCGACACCTCGGCGAACGCCGACGCCGCGCGCCGCCACACCTCGGCGGCGGCACTCTCGCGACCCGACGGGCCGGGCGCCGTGAGCAGCTCGTTGAGCAGGTCGGGGATGGGCACGGCTTGCGGATTGAAGCAGCGGTGCATACCCTGACGGCCGATGACCTTCCCGCACCGCACCTGGTGGGCCTGGCGCCACGAGCGGGGCGGGAGCCCGGCCGCGTAGACGCGCCGTCGATCCCGTGCCGCTCGACCCGGAGACCCGCGAGGGTCTTCTTTCGTTTCCGATGACGACCACCGCACTCGACCTCGACCTCCTGACGCCGCTCGCCGCCTACCTGGGGCTGCGCGAGGCCGGGCGCGCGTCGTTCCTGCTCGAGTCGGTCGAGCGGGGCCGCCTCGGCCGCTACTCGCTCGTCGGCTGCGGCGACCGGCTGCTCTCCTTCGAGGAGGCGGAACGGGCGGGCGCGCCCGTCGTCGGCTACCTCGGCTACGACCACGTCGCGACGCTCGAGCCGACCGTGCCGCTCCCGGAGGCGGGCCCCGATCTCCCGGAGAGCCGCTTCGTCGCGGCGAAGATCCTCGTCCGCTTCGACCACGCCCACGGGACAGCCGAGGTGCTCGCCGGCGACGCGGGCGCAGTCGCCGCGCAGCTCGACGCCCCCGCCCCGCCGCTTCCGAGGGGGCGCGCCGAGGGCGGGCCGACACGCCGCCACCCCGGCCGGGCGGCCTACGAGCGCGGCGTCGAGCGCTGCCGCGAGCACATCCGCCGCGGCGACGCGTTCCAGATCGTGCTGTCGCAGCGTGCCGAGCGGCGAACGGACGTCTCGCCGCTCGCGCTCTATCGCGCGCTTCGGCGCGTGAACCCGTCGCCGTACCTCTTCCTGCTCGAGCTCGACGGTATTTCGCTCGTCGGCTCGTCGCCGGAGACGCTCGTGAAGCGCGAGGGGTCGCGCGCCTCGGTCAACCCGATCGCCGGCTCGACGCAGCCGGGCGAGGGCGACGCCGAGCGGCTGCTCGCGTCCGAGAAGGACCGCGCCGAGCACGTGATGCTCGTCGACCTCGGCCGCAACGACCTTTCCCGGGTGTGCCTCCCCGGCAGCGTGACCGTGCAGCGCTTCCTCGAGGCGGAGCGCTTCTCGCACATCACGCATCTCGTGTCGGAGGTCGTCGGCGAGCTCCGGCCGGAGGTGTCGGCCTTCGACCTCCTGCGGGCGTGCTTCCCGGCCGGGACGGTGTCGGGCGCCCCGAAGGTGCGGGCGATGCAGATCGTGTCGGAGCTCGAGGGCTACCGGCGCGGGCCGTACGCCGGAGCGGTGCTCTATGCGCTGCCGGACGGGCCGCTCGACGCGTGCATCGCGATCCGCACCGTCGTCCTGCACGACGGCCGGGCGCTCCTGCAGGCCGGGGCGGGCATCGTCGTCGACAGCGGCCCGGCCGCCGAGCACGAGGAGTGCCTGCGCAAGCTCGCCGCGCTCGAGACGGCGATCGAGCTCGCGGAGGCGGGCGGGTGATTCTGTTGATCGACAACTACGACTCGTTCACGTACAACCTGGCGCATCTGTTCGGCGAGCTGGGCGCGGAGGTGATCGTGCGGCGAAACGACGCGATCGACGCGGACGAGGCGGAGCGGCTCGCGCCGTCGCACCTCGTCGTCTCCCCCGGCCCCGGCCGGCCCGAGGATGCGGGTGCGACGACCGCGGTGATCGAGCGGCTCGCGCCGCGGACGCCGACGCTCGGCGTCTGCCTCGGCCACCAGGCGATCGTGCAGGCGTTCGGCGGCACGGTCGGGCCGGCGCGGAGCATCGTGCACGGCAAGGCGACGATCGTCGCGCACGACGGGCGCGGCATCTTCGCCGGGCTACCCGAGGACTTCCCGGCCGGCCGCTACCACTCGCTCGCCGCAACGGACGTGCCACCGTGCTTCGAGATCTCCGCCCGCGCGGCGGACGGCGAGGTGATGGCGGTGCGGCACCGCGAGCTGCCGGTCGACGGCGTCCAGTTCCACCCGGAGTCGGTGCTGACGCCGCTCGGCCGCGACCTCGCGCGCAACTTCCTCGAGGCGCCACGGTGATCCAGGACGCGCTCGCCCGCCTGCTCGACGGCCGCGACCTCACGCGCGCCGAGGCCCGCGAGGTGATGGGGACGATCATGGCCGGCGAGGCGACCCCCGCGCAGATCGGCGGCTTCCTCGTCGCGCTGCGGCTCAAGGGCGAGACGCCGGACGAGATCGCGGGCGCGGCCGAGGCGATGCGCGCGCACGTGATCCCCGTGACCCCGGAGCGCGACGACCTGGTCGACACCGCCGGCACCGGCGGCGACGGCGGCCGGACGTTCAACATCTCCACCGCCGCCGCGCTCGTGGCCGCGGCCGCCGGCGCCGGGGTCGCGAAGCACGGCAACCGGTCGGTCTCGTCCGAGTCGGGGTCGGCCGACGTCCTCGAGGCGCTCGGGTTCAACCTCGACCTGCCGCCCGCGACGATCGCGCGCTCGATCGACGAGCTGGGGTTCGGGTTCATGTTCGCGCCGACGCACCATCCGGCGATGAAGCACGCGGCGCCCGTGCGGCACGAGCTCGCCGCGCGCACCGTCTTCAACGTGCTCGGTCCGCTCACGAACCCGGCGGGCGCGCGCGCGCAGGTGGTGGGCGTCTACTCGCCGCTGCTCGTGCCGGTGATCGCGGACGTGCTCGCGCTGCTCGGCGCGCGCCGCGCGTTCGTCGTGCACGGCGCGTTCGGCATCGACGAGCTGTCGCCGGCGGGGCCGAACCTCGTCTGCGAGGTCGTCGACGGGACGGTCGTGCGCCGCGAGATCGACCCGCTCGAGCTCGGCGTCCCACGCTGCGGCCCCGAGGAGCTCCGCGGCGGCAGCCCCGCCGAGAACGCGCGCTGCATCCGCGAGGTGTTCGCGGGAGCGAACGGCGGCCGCCGCTCGGCGATCCTCCTCAACGCGGCGGGCGCGATCGCGGCGGGCGGGCACGCCCGCGACCTCGCGGGGGGGCTCGAGCTCGCGCGCGAGGCCCTCGACTCGGGCGCCGCCGCGACCCGTCTCGACGAGCTGATCGCCTTCTCGCAGGCGGTGCCGGTGTGAGCCGCTTCGCCGATGCCCTCCGCGGCGGCTTCGGGGCGGTCGCCGAGTTCAAGCGGCGCTCGCCGTCGGCAGGCGACCTGCGGCCGGACGGCGACGTGGCCGCCGTCGCACGCGCCTACGAGGCGGCCGGCGCGCGCGCGATGTCGGTGCTCGTCGACGAACGGTTCGGCGGCTCCTGGGACGACCTGCGCGCGGCGCGCGCGGCGACGGCGCTGCCGCTGCTCGCGAAGGGCTTCTTCTCCACGCCCGAGCACCTCCGCACCGCGCGTGAGGCCGGCGCCGACGCGGCGCTGCTCCTCCTGCGCGACCTCGACGACGCCGCGTGCGCCGCGCTGATGCGCGAGGCGGCCCGGCTCGGCCTCGACGCGCTCGTCGAGGCGCACGACGCCTCGGAGGTGGAGCGGGCGCTCGCGCTCGACGCGTCGATCGTCGGCGTCAACGCGCGCGACCTCTCGACCTTCGCAGTCGACAGAGCAGCGCAGCTCGAGCTGGTCGCCCGGCTGCGCGGGCCGCTGGTGATCGCCGAGTCGGGGATCGAGACGCGCGCGCAGGCCGCCGCCGCCGAGCTCGCCGGCGCGCACGCGGTGCTCGTCGGCTCGGCGCTCATGCGGGCGCCCGACGCGGGAGCGAAGCTGCGCGAGCTGCTGCGGCGGCCGCTCGTGAAGGTGTGCGGGCTGACGCGGCAGGAGGACGTCGACGCGGCCGTCGAGGCCGGCGCCGACCTGGTGGGCTTCATCCTCGCGCGCGAGAGCCCGCGCCGGACCGACGAGCTGCTCGACGCCCCCGACTCGGTGCTGCGCGTAGCGGTGTTCGTCGGCGAGCGGGAGGAGACGGACGCCGACCTCGTGCAGCACTACGCGCGCGAGAACGGCCATCGCTCGCGGGACGCGGTGCTGCTGCGCGGCGAGGAGCAGGTCGGCAGGGTCGTCGACCTGCCGTGGGGCGAGGACGACCCGGCGCACCTCGAGCGGGCGGCCCGGGCGGCCGGCCGGGTGATGCTCGCGGGCGGCCTCGGGCCGGAGAACGTGCGCGCCGCGATCGAGCGCGTACGGCCGTGGGCGGTCGACTCGGCGCGGTCGACCGAGTCGGCGCCGGGCGTCAAGGACCACGCGAAGGTGCGCGCGTGGGTGGAGGCGGCCCGATGACGCGCACCTTCGGCGCGTACGGCGGGCGCTACGTGCCCGAGACGCTGGTCCCTGCGCTCGACGAGCTGGAGCGGGCGTGGGGCGAGCTGCGCGACGACGACGGCTTCCGCGCCGAGCTCCACGAGCTCCTGACGACGTACGCCGGCCGGCCGACGCCGCTCACGCGCGCGGAGCGCTTCGCACCCGACCGGCGCGTCTACCTCAAGCGCGAGGACCTGCTCCACACCGGCGCGCACAAGCTCAACAACGCGCTCGGCCAGGCGGTCCTCGCGCGGCGGCTCGGCAAGCGCCGCGTCGTGGCGGAGACCGGCGCGGGCCAGCACGGCGTCGCGACGGCCACCGTGTGCGCGCGCTTCGGGCTCGAGTGCGTCGTCTACATGGGCAGCGAGGACATGCGGCGCCAGGCGCCGAACGTCGACCGGATGCGCCTGCTCGGCGCCGAGGTGCGGCCCGTCGAGTTCGGCACGCGGACGCTCAAGGAGGCGACGAGCGAGGCGATCCGCGACTGGATCGCGAACGTCGAGTCGACGTACTACCTGATCGGCTCCTGCGTCGGCCCGGCGCCGTACCCGGAGCTGGTGCGTGAGCTGCAGCGGGTGATCGGGCGCGAGGCGCGCGAGCAGATCCTCGCCGCCGAGGATCGGCTGCCCGACGCCGTCGTCGCCTGTGTCGGCGGCGGCTCGAACGCGATCGGCATCTTCAGCGAGTTCGTCGACGACGAGGGCGTGCGGCTCGTCGGCGTCGAGGCCGCCGGCGCGGCCTCGCTGGGCGCCGGGCGCGCGGGCGTGCTGCACGGTGCGCGCTCGTCGCTGCTCGCGGACGACGACGGCCAGATC
Organism: Gaiellaceae bacterium; assembly: GCA_035652835.1. Lineage (GTDB taxonomy): Bacteria > Actinomycetota > Thermoleophilia > Gaiellales > Gaiellaceae > PALSA-600. The sequence goes on along the minus strand of DASRDA010000001.1, from coordinate 14,964 downwards.
CTCGACGCGCACTCCATCTCCGCCGGGCTCGACTACCCCGGCGTCGGCCCGGAGCACGCGTTCCTGCGCGACTCGGGGCGCGCGCAGTACGTCGCCGCGACCGACGACGAGGCGCTCGCCGCGTTCCACCGCCTGTGCGAGACCGAGGGGATCGTGCCGGCGCTCGAGTCGTCGCACGCGCTCGCACGTGCGCTCGACCTCGACGCGGAGCTGATCCTCGTCTGCCTCTCGGGCCGCGGCGACAAGGACCTGGAAACCGTTTCGTCGCGGAGCGACGAAACGGTTTCGAGCGCGTGAAGACGCTCGTGATCTACCTGATGGCGGGGCCGGGGACGCCCGAGCTCGCGCGCGCCGCCGTCGAGGCGGGGGCGGACGTCGTCGAGCTCGGCTTCCCGTTCTCCGACCCGCTCGCGGACGGCCCCGTGATCCGGCGCGCCGCCGAGCGCGCGCTCGCGCAGGGCATGCGCACGAGGCGCTGCCTGGAGTGCCTCGCGCGTACGCGCGAGCTGGTCGACGTCCCGCTCGTGCCGATGACCTACGCGTCGCTTCTCGAGGCGTACGGCTGGGAGCGGTTCGAGCGCGAGGCGCGCGACGCGGGCGCGACCTCCCTGATCGTCGCCGACCTGCCCGCGGACGAGCGGCCGGATCTGCGACGCGTGCAGCTCGTCGCGCCGACGTCGACCGACGAGCGGCTGCGGCTCGCGGCCGGAACCACCGACGGCTGGCTGTACCTCGTGACGGTGACGGGGACGACCGGCGCGCGCGACCGCCTCGCCCCCACGCTCGAGCCGCTCGCGCGCCGCGCCCGCGCCGTGACCGACCTGCCGCTGCGCGCCGGCTTCGGCATCTCGACGCCCGAGCACGCGCGCGCCGCCGCCGAGCTCGTCGACGGCGTCGTCGTCGGCTCGCGCGCCGTCGAGGCGGCCGAGGACGGACCGCGCGCGCTCGCGACCTACGTCGCGTCGCTCCGCGCCGCGCTCGACGCGCCCGTCGCCGTGTAGGGTCGCGGCCATGAACGCGCCGGTGCGCGTCGCCTGCGTGCAGGCGGAGCCGGTCGTGCTCGACCGGGAGGCGACGATCGACAAGCTCGAGCGTCTGACCGCCGAGGCGGCGGCGAACGGCGCGCAGCTCGTGGTGTTCCCGGAGACGTTCGTGCCGGCGTACCCGTCGTCCGCGTGGGCGCGGGCGCTCTCCGGCTGGGCGGTGCCGGGCGCGAAGGAGGCGTTCGCCCTGCTCGCGCGCGAGTCGGTCGAGATCCCCGGTCCGGCCGCCGACCGCATCGCGGACGCCGCGCGGCGCCACGGCGTCTGGCTCGTCACCGGCGTCAACGAGGTCGATCCCGAGCGCCCGGCCACGATCTACAACACGTTGCTCTACCACGCTCCCGACGGCTCGCTCGCGCAGAAGCACCGCAAGCTCGTGCCGACGAACCACGAGCGCCTCGTGTGGGGCCAGGGAGACGGCAGCGGCCTGCGCGCCCTGCCGACGGAGCTCGGGCGGATCGGCGGGCTCATCTGCTGGGAGAACTACATGCCGCTCGCCCGCTTTGCCCTGTACGAGTCCGGCGTCGAGATCTACGTCGCCTCGACGGCCGACGACGGCGATGCGTGGCAGCACACGCTCGTGCACGTCGCGCGCGAGTCGAGGTGCTTCGTCGTGTCCCCGTCGCACTTCCAGCGCGCGGCGGCCTACCCGGAGGACTTCCCGCTGCGCGAGCTGATCGCCGGGCTCGACGTGATCGGACGCGGCGGCTCGGCGATCCTTGCGCCGGACGGCGCCTACCTGGGTGGCCCGGTCTACGACGTGGAGACGATCCTCTACGCCGACCTCGAGCCCGACCGCCTCTGGCAGGAGCGGCAGCGCTTCGACCCCGCCGGGCACTACCACCGGCCCGACGTCCTGCGGCTGACTGTCAACGCGTGAGCGAGGCGATCGTCGTCGGCGCCGGGGTGTTCGGGGCGGCGACCGCCCGCGCGCTCGCGCAGCGCGGCTGGAGCGTCACGCTCGTCGAGCAGTACGTCCCGGGAACGGTGCGCTCCGCCTCGGGCGGCGACACACGGCTGCTGCGGGCGGCGCACGGCGACGTCGACTGGTACGCGCAGCTCGCCCGCTCGGCGCGCGAGAGCTGGCTCGAGCTGCAGGAGCGCACGGGGACGAGGATCTGGGAGCCGGTCGGGCTTGCCTGGTTCGCGCGCACCGACGACGGCTTCGAGTTCCGCAGCCGCCTCGCCTTCGACCGGCTCGGCGTCCCCTACGACTGGTTGTCGCCGGAGGACGCGCGCGGCCTGTACCCGTCGCTGCACGTCGACGACCTGCACGCGGTGCTCTACGAGCCGGAGGCCGGCGTCCTGCGCGCCCGCCGCGCCACGCAGCTGCTCGTCGAGGACGCGGAGCGGCTCGGCGTGCGCCTGGAGACGCGCCGCCTGACGCCGGCCGACGCGCCCGAGGCGGACGCCGTCGTCTGGGCGTGCGGCGCCTGGCTCGGCGCGCTGTTCCCGCGCGCGGTCGAGCTGACGCTGTCGCGCCGCGACGTCTTCTTCTTCGGCGCCGACGGCGCCTGGCGCGGGACGCCCGGGTTCTGCGACTACGACGGGCCGTACTACGGCCACGGGGAGATCGGCGGGCTGGGCGTGAAGATCGCCCCCGACTCGCCCGGGGACAGCGTCGACCCCGACACGCTCGAGCGCCTGCCCTCCCCCGACCGCGAGGCCGCCGCGCGCGCCTACGCCGCCCACCGCTTCCCGGCGCTCGCCGACGCGCCGATCGTCGGCGCGCGCGTCTGCCAGTACGCGCTCACCGCCGATACCCATTTCGTCGTGGCGCGGCATCCGGAGCGCGAGCGCTGGTGGCTCCTTGGCGGCGGCTCCGGCCACGGCTTCAAGCACGGGCCGGCGCTCGGCGAGTACGTCGCCGACTGCGTCGAGGGCGGCCGCGAGCCGGAGCCGTTCCACGCGCTCGGCCCCCGCACCGGCGACGCGGGTCTGCGCTCGGCCGCGCGCGGCTAGTACGTCTTCGTCCCGAGGCGCGACAAACGGTGTCTGACACCAGAGGTGTCAGACACATGTTCGTGCGTCTTCCTACCGAGGCGCGACAAACGGTGTCTGACACCAGAGGTGTCAGACACCTCGTTCGTACGTCTTCGTGCCCAGACGCGACAAAACGGTGTCTGACACCAGAGGTGTCAGACACCTCCTCTAGGACGGGGACGAGCCGTTGCGCTCGACCGCCTCGAGTGCCAGCATCAGCTTCCGCAGGAGGGCGTTGAGCCGCCGCTGCTCCGCCTTCGTCAGCGCGCTCGCGAAGAACGCCTCCTTGCGCGCCTGGATGCTCGCCGCGCTCTCCCAGGCCCTGCGGCCCTCGTCCGTGAGCTCGACCAGCACGCTGCGGCGGTCGTGCGGATCGGGCACGCGCCGCAGGTAGCCCGACCGCTCGAGCGCATCCAGCCGGCTCGTCATCGCCCCGCTCGACAGCTCGAGGTAGCGCCCCAGCGCGCCCGGCGTCCGCGGCCCCGACCTGCGCAGCGCGCCCAGCGTCTTGAAGTCGGCGTGGCTCAGGCCGAACTCGGCGAGCGTCGCCTCCATCGCGCGGTGGATCCGGCGGTGGATGCCGCCGATCCGGTCGACGATCCCCTCGACCTCGAGGTCCAGGCCCTCGAAGAGCTCCAGGTCGTCGAGGAACCTGTCGATGTGGTCGCGCTCCGCCTTCACGGCCTCATGATGGCCGAGATTTCTCTTGACGTCAAGCTGTTCGACGTCTAGTATCTCGACATCAAGAGTTTTGACGTCAAGAGAACAGGAGAGCCGACGATGATGAGGCCGCCGATCCCCGAGCTGACGAAGATCCTGACCGACGCGCACGTGGAGATCCTGCGCGGCAGCCGGCCCCGCCCCGCGACGCGCCGCACGCCCCGCACGAACTGACCTACTCGGGCCAGAAGCCGTCGAGCGTCTCGACGTCGCCCCGCGGATCCTCGATCCGCGTCGAGACGATCACCACCTCCGCATCCTCGGGGCCTTCGTTCCACACGCCGCGCCACACGTGCGGCGGCACGCGCACCGCAGTCCCCTTCGGCACGTCGACGAGGTCGTCGCCGAGCTTGAACTGCAGCGTCCCGGAGACGACGAAGTACAGCTCCTCCTGCTCGCGGTGCCTGTGCCCGTACGAGCCCTTGCTGCCCGTGTGGCGCGGCATCCTGCGGTAGGTGAACGCGACCTGCTCCGCGCCGATCGGGTACGTGATGCCGCGCATCTCGCCCGGGTAGTCGCCGAGCCAGTCCTCGACCTCGTCGAGCCTCACGATCCGGTAGTCCGCCATCGGCAGTCGCCTCCTGTCTGCGAGTATCGAACACCTGCCGCGGACGTCACGCAACCGGCTGGTGCTCGTCGCCTGCATCCTCGGATCGGTGATCGTGTTCGTCGACTCCACGGTCGTGAACGTCGCGTTGCCGGCGATCCAGCGCGGCCTCGGCGGCGGGCTCGCGCTGCAGCAATGGGTGGTCGACGCGTACCTGCTGACGCTCGGCTCGCTGCTGCTCGTCGGCGGATCGCTGGGCGACGTCTTCGGCGCGCGGCGGCTGTTCCTGCTCGGGATCGTCTCCTTCGGGGCGACCTCGGTGCTCTGCGCGGCCGCGCCCGACGGAACCGTGCTCATCCTGGCGCGGGGCCTGCAGGGGATCGCCGGCGCGGTGCTCACGCCGGCGGGGCTGGCGGTGATCGCCCGCACGTTCTCCGGCGAGGAGCGCGGCGCGGCGATCGGCACGTGGACGGCGTGGACCGGCGTCGCGTTCGTGATCGGCCCGATCGTCGGCGGCTGGCTCGTCACGAATGCGTCGTGGCGCTGGATCTTCGTCATCAACGTCCCGATCGCGGCCGCCACCGCGGCGCTCGTCCTCTACGCGGTGCCGCGCCGCGAGGAGACGGAGGCGCGCGCTCGGGTGGACGTCCTGGGAGGGGCGATGTGCGTCCTCGGCCTCGGCGGCCCGGTGTTCGCGTTGATCGAGGAGCCGCGGCGAGGCTGGGGCGATCCGCTCGTGCCGGCGACGCTCGTCGGCGGGCTCGCGATCCTCGCGCTGTTCGTCTGGTGGGAGCGCCGCGTGCCGCAGCCGATGCTGCCGCTGCGCCTGTTCGCGCGCCGCAACTTCTCGTTCGCGAACCTCGAGACGCTGACCGTCTACGCGGGCCTGTCGACGCTGACGTTCTTCCTCGTGCTCTTCGTGCAGCAGCTCGCCGGCTACTCGGCGCTGCAGAGCGGGCTGGCGCTCCTGCCGACGACGATCGTCATGTTCGTGCTCTCGCCGCGCGTCGGCCGGCTGTCGATGCGCTACGGCCCGCGGCTGTTCATGGGCGTCGGCCCGCTCGTGGCGGCCGCCGGGCTCGTCGCGCTCGTGCGCCTCCGCCCCGGCTTCTCCTACTGGCTCGAGCTGCTGCCTCCGCTGGTCGTGTTCTCGGTCGGGCTCTCGATGATCGTCGCGCCGTTGACGGCGACGGTGCTGGCCGACGCGGGCGAGCGGGACAGCGGCATCGCGAGCGGCGTCAACAACGCGGTCGCACGCGTGGCCGGCCTGCTCGGCATCGCCGTCGTCGGCGTGTCGGTCGCGGGAGCCGACAACCGGCTCGACCTGCGGGGCTTCCGGCTCGCGATGGCGATCACCGCAGGGCTCGTCGCCTGCGGCGGCGCGATCGGGCTCGCAGGGATCAGGAACGGCCCCTCGTGAGCTCGGCGGCGGAGATCGAGTTCGATCGTGTGTCCAAGCGCTATCCCGGGCGGGAGGGCGACGCGGTGCACGAGCTGTCGTTCGTCGTGCCGGCCGGGGCGTTCTGCGTGCTCGTCGGCCCGTCCGGCGGCGGCAAGACGACAGCGCTGAAGATGGTGAACCGGCTCGTCCCGTTCGACTCCGGCGACATCCGGATCGACGGCCGCAGCGTGCGCGAGCTCGCGCCGGTCGAGCTGCGGCGCGGGATCGGCTACGTGATCCAGCAGGTCGGGCTGTTCCCGCACATGTCGGTCGGCGACAACGTCGCCACGGTGCCGCGGCTGCTCGGCTGGAGCCGGACGCGGATCCGGGAGCGGACGCTCGAGCTGCTCGAGCTCGTCGGGCTCGAGGCGGCGGACGGGCGGCGGTACCCGGCCGAGCTCTCCGGCGGCCAGCGCCAGCGCGTCGGCCTCGCCCGCGCCCTCGCCGCCGACCCCCCGCTCCTGCTGATGGACGAGCCGTTCGGCGCGCTCGACCCGATCACGCGGCTGCGGCTGCAGACCGAGCTCAGGCGGCTGCACCGCGAGGTCGGCAAGACGGTGCTGTTCGTGACGCACGACGTCGACGAGGCGATCTCGATGGGCGATCGCATCGCGATCCTCCGCCAGGGCGGCGTGCTCGCGCAGTACGACACTCCCGACGCGATCCTCGCCCACCCGGCCGACGAGTTCGTCGCGCAGTTCGTCGGCGAGGACCGCGCGCTCCGGCGCCTGGCGCTGCGGACGCTGGCCGACGTGCCGCTCGAACGCGCAGAGGGGAACGAACCGGGGGCGCGCGTCGTTCGAACAACCACCGTGCGGACGGCCGTGAGCCGCATGCTCGAGACGGGCGACGAGCAGGTCGTCGTCGTCGACGACCGGGGCGCCGAGCTCGGCGTCTTCCGCCTGCGCGACGCCGGAGAGCTTCTCTGACGCATCACGCATCCGGCGGCGGGCCCGTCATCCCGAACTTCGGGCACGGCAGCGCCTGCGTGACCGGCGACCACGTCTTCTGCGCCGGCTGGGTTCGCGACCACTGGAACGACACCCTCGGCCCGGCGCTCGTGCAGCACGTCGAGCTGACGGCGATCGCGGTCGGGATCGGCTTCGCGCTCGCGTTCGCGCTCGGCCTCGCCGCGCACCGGCTGCGGCCGATCGAGCATCCGGTCGGGATCGCGGCCGCCCTCCTCTACACGATCCCGAGCCTCGCGCTCTTCCAGCTGCTCGTGCCGCTCACGGGCCTCACGTGGACGACGATCGAGATCGCGCTCGTCGGCTACACGCTCGTGATCCTGTTCCCGAACGTCGTCGCCGGCCTGCGCGCCGCGTCGCCGGACGTGCTCGAGGCGGCGCGCGGGATGGGACTCACGCGCCGCCAGGTGCTCTGGCGCGTCGAGCTGCCGCTCGCCGTCCCTGCGATCATCGGCGGGCTCCGGATCGCCGTCGTGTCGACGATCTCGATCGGCACGATCGCCTCGTTCCTCGGCCGGTACGGCCTCGGCTACCCGATCTTCGCCGCGCTGAAGGACCCCACGCCGTTCAAGACGGAGATCTACGCCGCCGGCGCCCTCGCGGTCGCGCTCGCGCTCGCGTGCGACGCGACGCTGGTCCTGCTCCGACGCGTGCTCGTCCCGTGGGCCGGCCGGGGGCTCGCGTAGTGGCCGGGCCGCAGAAACTCCCGAACCTGGTTCGCCGGAGGCGAACCGGGTTCGCGGGTCTGTCCCGGCGAGGCAGCCGATGATCCTCGCGGGCGCCTTCGTCGACGGGCTGCGCTTCATCGGCGACAACCCGGGCCTGCTCGCGCACAAGGCGCTCGAGCAGATCGAGCTGTCGGCCGCGGCGCTCGGGATCGGGCTCGCGGTCGCGCTCCCGCTCGGCGTCGCGCTCGGCCATCTGCATCGCGGCTCGGGGCTCGCGATCGGCGCGTCGATCGTCGGACGCGCGCTGCCGAGCCTCGTGCTGATCGGCGTCTTCCTGACCGTCCTCGGGATCGGCTTCGTCAACAACATGGTCGCGCTCGCCGTGCTCGCGACCGGGCCGATCCTGACCAACACCTTCGACGGCGTCGACCGAGTCGACCGCGACGCCGTCGAAGCGGCCCGGGGCATGGGCATGACCGGCGTGCAGATCCTGCGCCGCGTCGAGCTGCCGCTCGCGCTGCCGCTCCTCTTCACCGGCCTGCGCGTGGCGGCCGTCACCGTGGTCGCCACGGCGCCGATCGCCGCGATCGCGGGCGGCGGCGGGCTCGGCGACGTGATCGTGAACCAGGCCAGCTACCGGCTCTCGGGGGTCATCGGCGCGTCGCTCTGCGTCATGGTCCTCTCGGCCGGCGTCTTCATCCTGCTGCTCGCGCTGCAGGCAGCCGTGACCCCCAGGGGCATCCGGCGTACTAGGGTCGGGATCGGCCCCCCACGACGAAAGGAGCTTCCGTGATCCGCAAGCACAACCGCCGCGCCGCGAAGGCGGCGTTCGCGATCTCGTTCGGGGTCGCGATCGTGATCGGCCTTACCGCGGCGGCCGTGGCCGCCGCCGCGCACGCCCGCTCGGCGGCGAAGCCGACGATCGTGCTCGGCTCGAAGAACTTCCCGGAGGAGGACATCCTCGGCCAGCTCTACTCGCAGGCCCTCGAGGCGAAGGGGTTCAGCGTCAACTACAAGTCGAACATCGGCTCCACCGAGCTGATGCAGGCCGCGCTCAAGAGCGGCAAGATCAACATGTATCCCGAGTACACCGGCGTCATCGTGCAGGACGTCTTCCACCGCACGTTCTCGCCGAAGTCCGCCAAGGCCACCTACCAGCTCGCGAAGCAGCTCGAGCACTCGAAGGGCTTCACGCTGCTCGCGCCGACTCCCTTCTACGACACGGACGTGCTCGCGGTGACGAACGCCACCGCGAAGAAGTTCGGCCTGAAGAAGATCTCCGACCTGCAGAAGGTCGGCGCGTTCAAGCTCGGCGGCTTCCCCGAGTGCAAGACGCGCAACACGTGCTTCCTCGGCTACACGAAGCAGTACGGCCTGTCGAAGGCGTCGTTCGTGCCGCTCGCGGGCATCTCCGCGTACGCGGCGCTCGACGCCGGCAAGGTGCAGGCGGCCGACGTCTTCTCGACCGATCCGCCGCTCGCGAAGCCGTCGAAGTACACGGTGCTCGCCGACCCGAAGCACGTGACCGGGTTCCAGAACGTGGCGCCGATCGTGAAGTCGTCGCTCGCGTCCGCGCTCGGCCCGACGTTCGCGAAGACCGTGAACGCGGTGTCGGCGAAGCTGACGCTGCCGGCGATCATCGCGATGAACAAGGCGGTGATCGTCGACAAGGCGAGCTCGGCCAAGGTCGCGCACGCGTTCCTGAAGGCGAACCACCTGATCTGATGCACACGGTCGTTCTCGGTGGAGGGTCGTCCGGCGAGCATTTCGTCGGCGCCCTCCGCCGGCTCGACCGGGAGTCGCGCATCACCGTCGTCGAGCGGCGGCTCGTCGGTGGCGAGTGCTCGTACTACGCCTGCATGCCGACGAAGACGATGCTGCGGGCGCCGGAGCTCGTCGCCGCGGCGCGTCACTCCGACGGCGCGGTCGAGGGAGCCACGCTCGACCCGCAGCGCGTCTTCGCGTGGCGCGACTGGGTCGCGGAGCGCGACGACTCGTCGCAGGTCGACTGGCTCGCGTCCGTGGACGCCGAGCTCGTGCGCGGCGACGGGGTGGTCGCCGAGCCGGGCACGGTCGTCGTCGGCGACCGCGAGCTGCACTACGACCGGCTCGTGATCGCCACGGGCTCGCGCCCCGCCGTCCCGCCGGTCGGCGGCCTCGCCGAGGTCGACTACTGGACGAACGTGGAGGCGACCGTGGCCGTCGAGGTGCCGGACCGCCTCGTCGTGCTCGGCGGCGGGCCGGTCGGCTGCGAGCTGGCGCAGTTCTTCCAGCGGGTCGGCTCGCACGTCACGCTCGTGCAGGGCGACGGGCGCCTCCTCTCACGCGTCGACGCCGATGCCGCCGCGCTCGTCGAGGCGTCCCTGCGCGACGACGGCGTGGAGGTCCGGCTCGATGCGCGGGCCGAGCGGGTCACGCCGGCCAGCGTCGTGCTCGCGGACGGCGAGGAGCTCCCGTTCGACCGGCTGCTGGTCGCCACCGGCCGGCGTCCGAACGTCGACGGGCTCGACCCGCTCGGGCTCGAGGTCGGCCCGCGCGGGATCGCCGTCGACGAGCGTCTGCGCGCCGCGGAGAACGTGTGGGCGATCGGCGACGTCACCGGCATCGCGCCGTTCACGCACGTCGGCAAGTACCACGCGCGCGTCGTCGCCTACGACATGGCGGGGCGCGACGTGCGCGCCGATCACCGCGCGGTTCCCGCGACGATCTTCACCGATCCCCAGGTGGCGACCGTCGGCGACACGAGCGGCGGGCTCAGCGCGACGTGGCCGCTCACCTCGGTCCCGCGCCTCTCCACCTACGAGCGGCCGAAGCGCGACGGGTTCGTCAAGGTGGTCGCCGATCCCGGGCGGCGCGTGCTCACGGGCGCGGTCGCCGTCGGCCCGGAAGCGGGCGAGTGGCTGCAGCAGCTCACGCTCGCGATCCGCGCCGAGACGCCGATCGAGGTCCTCCTGGACGTCATCCCGCCCTACCCCACCTTCAACGAGGGCGTGTTCCTCGCGCTCCGCGAATTGAACCTGGACCTCTAGGCGAGACCCGCGTCCTTAGTTCACGAAGTGAACTAAGGACGGGAGTTTTCAAGGCAAGCGTTCCCCGACGACGCGACCCGCCGCCAGCGAGCCGAGCAGCAGGAACGCCGCCGCGCCGACGAACCACGACGAGATCTCGCGCTTCGCGGGACGGCTGATCACGCTCGAGCCGAGCCGCCGGTAGACCTCGGTCACCTTCGACGCGGTCTGCGCCCGGTAGGCGATGCCGCCGGTGTCGTTCGAGATCGCGCGCAGGATCGCCGGGTCGGGCCGCACGGGGAAGCGGCCGCCGCCGAACCCGCCGCCTCCTCCTCCGCCGCCGCCGCCGAAGCCGGGGAAGCCGAAGCCGTTCAGCGTCCCGTGGTTGGTGCCGAGCGCGATCGTGTAGATCGGGATGCCCGCGGCCTTCGCGCGGTCGGCGCCCTGGAGCGGCTGCAGGACGCCGCGCGTCTGCGCGCCGTCCGAGAGGAGCACGATCGCGCCCGGCACCTTGCCGTTCGGCCCGCGCGGCGCGTTGCCGAGCGACGACTGCACGACCCGGACCGCGACGGCGATCCCGTCGCCGATCGCGGTTCCCGCCTCCGGAACGAGGAGGCCGATCCCCTCCCGCATCATCTCGCGGTCGGTCGTCGGCGGCACGAGCACGTTCGGCTCCGTCGAGAATGACACGAGCCCGACCTTCACCGACGCCGGAACCTTGTCGAGGAACGTCACCATCGCCGCCTGAGCCGCGCCGAGCCGGCTCGGCTTCACGTCGGTGGCGCGCATCGAGCCGGAGACGTCGACGAGCAGCACGATCGTCGCGCGCTGCCTCGGCGTGTGGACCGTCGCGTTCGGACGCGCGAGCGCCACGCCGGCCAGCGCGAGCGCGAGCAGGAACAACGCGAGGGGCACCCAGCCTCGCAGCGAGCGGCGCCGCCGCGCGACCGACGCGAGCAGGTCGAGGTTCGTGAACGCCACGGCGTAGCGCGTCCGGCGCCGGTCGAGCCACAGCGCGGCCGCGAGCACCGCCGGCACGAGCAGCAGCGCGAGCAGGAGGTAGGGCGACCCGAACGTCACGGCGCGCAGGCGGCTCCGACCTGGACGACGGCGTGGTCGTCGATGGACAGCGCATCCGTCGCGGCGACGGTCACCACGACCTTCCGGCCCGCGATCGCATGCGTTGCGTGGACGAGCGCCGCATCGCGGAGATCCGGCGGCTTCTTCGTGCGGAACGCGACCGCGTGCCAGCCGCCGACGAGGCGCTCGCCCGCCGGGCAGGCGACCGAGCCGAACTTCACCTCGCCCGGCGAGACGACGACGATCCGCGCGATGCGGTCGAGGGCGGCGCCGGGTGCGACGCGGGCCGAGACCGTCGAGCGGCCCCCGCCCCCGCTCGCGGGGATGCAGCCGAGCCACGGCTGGAAGGCGGCGACGCGCCCCTTCACGAGCAGGCCGCGGAAGTAGACGCTGCGCGTGGTCGTGACGCCCGGCGAGACGGGCGCGCCGAGCCGTCCGTCGAACGCGAGGCGCACCGCGGTGGCGGTCGCGGCGGCGTCCACGCCGCCGACGACGCCGCGCTTCCCGCACGAGAGCAGGAAGTGGGACTCCGCACCCTTCTGCACGACGACCCACGGGCCGCCGATCGGGATGCAGGCGGTGAGCCCGTGGCACTCGTCGACGGCGCCGCTCGGCGCGGCAGTGGCCGCGAGCGCCGCGAGCGCCACGGCGAGGACGAGGACGAATCGCTTCATGCGAGCCTCCTGAACCAGAGACCGGACAGGGCCGCGCCGGCGAGCATGAACCCGAGCCCGCCCGCGGCCGCGGCCGCCGTCACCTCGACCGTCTTGCGGCGGTGGCCGACGCGGGAGCCGAGCGCGCGGTACACGGCCTCGACGTTCACCGCCCGCGCACCCGAGAAGAAACGGCCGCCGGTGGAGCGGACGAGCTGCTGCAGGAGCTGCGGCTCGACCGGCACCTGGATCCGCTCCTGCAACCCGCCCTGCAGCGGCTGGTCGACGATCCCGGAGGGCGTCCCGATCGCGACCGCGGAGACCGGTACCCGCGCCCTGCGCGCCTTCGCGATCGCCTGCTGCAGCGTGATCCGGCCGGCGGTCTGTCCTCCGTCAGAGAAGACGACGATCGAGGCGGGCGGCTTCGTGCCGTCGGTCTCGCGCGGCACCGTCCGCGCCACGTCCACCGCGTGCCAGACCGCCTCCGAGAGCGCCGTGCCCTGCGGGCCGGTGCGCGCGGCGGCGATCACCCGCCGGACGCGCGCGAGATCCTGCGTCGGCGGCGCGACGACGGCGGCGTGGTCGGAGAAGACGATCACCGACATCCGGTAGCCGTGCGGGAGCGCGTCGACGAAGCGATCGGCCGCCGCGCGCGCCGCGGCGATCCGCGTCGGCAGCGAGTCCTTGGCCGCCATCGAGCCGGACACGTCGAGCACGAGGATCATCGTCGCGTCCTGCCGTCCGACCGTCTCCTTCACCTTCGGCCGCGCGAACCCCACGAGGAGCAGCGCCAGCCCGACCAGGAGCAGCGCCGTCGGCAGGTGGCGCCGCCACGACGGCGGCCGCTGCAGCATGTTCGGCAGGAGCGCCGGCCGCGCCCACGCGACGGCCCGCGCGTCGCGGCGGCGCTCGTACCAGACGTGCGCGAGCGCAGCCACCGGCACCAGCACCAGCAGCACCAGCAACGCCGGCGACCCGAAGCTCACCTGCCCCGCTCCCGTCGGCGCAGGAAGCCGGCCAGCGGCCGCAGCCAGTCGCCGTCCGTCGAGAGGGCGACGTGCTGCACGCCGGCGGAGGCGAGCAGCGCGACGAGCGCACGCCGTTCCTCCTCTGCCGCCGCCGCGAACCGGCGCCGCAGGTCGGCGTCGTGGGTGTCGACGCGCAGCTGCCGTCCCGTCTCCGGGTCGACGAGCCGGAGCTCGCCGACGTCGGCCAGCTCCTGCTCGCGCGGGTCGCGAACCTCGATCGCGAGCACCTGGTGGCGGCCGGCGAGGCGCAGCAGCGGCGCCTGCCAGTCGAGGGGGCCGCGAAAGTCCGAGACGAGCACGACGAGCGCACGCTGGCGTGCGACGCGGTCGGTCAGCTCGAGCGCCTCGCGCAGCGAGCCGGCGCCGGTGGCCGCCAGCTCCCGCAGGAGGCGGAGCGTCTCGAGCAGCGCGACGCGGCCCTGCCGCGGACGCTCGAACGCCGGCTGGTCGCCGAAGACGACGGTGCCGAGGCGGTTCCCGCGGCGCGTCGCGGCGTAGCCGACGGCGACCGCGACGCCCTCGGCGACGTCCGCCTTCCGCCGGTCGGCGGTGCCGAACGCCATCGAGGCGGACGTGTCGAGCACGAGCCACGTCACCAGCACGCGCTCGGCCAGCTCGACGCGCACGTGCGTCTCGCCGGTGCGGGCGGTGACGTTCCACTCGATGCGGCGGACGTCGTCGCCCGCCTCGTAGGGGCGCACCTGCCACAGCTCGCTGCCGATCCCGGCGAACGCGGACCGGTAGTCGCCCGCGAGCAGCCCGTCCACCCGCCGCCCGACGATCAGTTCGAGCGAGCGGAGCGACGTCAGCGGCAGCGGTCCCGGGCCCGGCCGCGCGGGCGACCGCTGCGGAGCGAACGGGTCCGCCGCCTGAGTCATGCCGCCGTCGTCGCGCGCCTCAGGTCGATCTGCGGCGCCGGAACGGCGTCGAGCACCGCGTCGAGGATCGTGTCCGGCGGCACCTCCTCCGCCAGCGCGCGGTACGACAGCACGAGGCGGTGGCGGAACGCGTCGCGCACGAGCGCCTCGAGGTCGGCCGGGACGACGTAGTCGCGCCCGCGGATCAGCGCGAGCGCCCGGCCGGCGGCGACGAGGCTGATCGGGCCGCGCGGGCTGGCGCCGAAGGCGACGTAGTCGGCGATGCCGTGCAGCCCGTGCTCGCGCGGCGCGCGGGTCGCCGTGGCGACGTCGACCGTCCAGCTGATCAGCGCGGGATCGACGAAGACCTGCGCCGCGCGCCGCTGCAGGTCCTGCAGCTCCTCGATCGAGAGCACGCGCTGGAGCTCGGGCGGGGCCTCGAGCGACCGCGCGACGACCGTCAGCTCCTCGTCGTGCGCGGGGTAGTCGACGAGCACCTTCAGCATGAAGCGGTCGATCTGCGCCTCCGGCAGCGGATACGTCCCCTCCGACTCGATCGGGTTCTGCGTGGCGAGGACGAGGAACGGGTCGGGGACGGGGAACGTGCGCGCGCCGATCGTCACCTGGCGCTCCTGCATCACCTCGAGCAGCGCCGACTGCACCTTCGCCGGCGCACGGTTGATCTCGTCGGCGAGCAGGAAGTTGCAGAAGACGGGCCCGAGCTCCGTGTCGAAGTCGGCGCGGTCGGGCCGGTAGACGCGCGTGCCGACGAGATCGGAGGGCACGAGGTCCGGCGTGAACTGGACGCGGTTGAACGACCCGCCGAGCACTGCGGCGGTCGTCTTGATCGTCAGGGTCTTCGCGAGCCCCGGCACACCTTCGATCAGCACGTGGCCCCCCGCGAGCAGGCACACCAGCACCCGCTCGAGCATCTCCTCCTGGCCGGCGATCACCCGCCGGATCTCGAA